>CAVUJC010000006.1:0-766902 GCA_963741725.1 uncultured Alphaproteobacteria bacterium
CCTAGCCCACCACATCGCGATTTGCGGGGAAATCGATCGTCCGGATTCGAGCCAAAGCGGACATTCACGCGCCCCGGAAAGGTGCGGCCGCCGACGACTATCGCGGCGGCCATTCTGCGTGTCGCGGTTATGGCGTACTGGGCGCGGGCACCTGATTATCCTGCACATCCTTCTTTTTGGTGTGGTCCTTGCCCTTGTCGGGCGCCGGACTGACTTGGGCCGGCGCGGTCGTTGGCGAAGCCTTCACTGGAAGTGGGCTTCCGGTTCCGACCGGTGATCCGACACCGCGATCGTGAACGCCCTTTTCAAGGTGCGGAGTGGTGACCGCAGATGGCGTCGCTGCTGGAGCCATCTGAGTGGAGGATGGAGCGGCGGCGCCTGACGGCAGGCCCTGGTTGCCTTGACCACCTTTAAGTCTGTCGCGGTTACTTCCGCTATTGTTGTTCGACGAGTTTGCGGCAGGCGGTTGGGTGAAAGATGGGCCGGCCTGAGCAGGCGGTGTTGCGGAACCGCCCTGCTGGCCGCTTGCTCCTTCGCCCTCCTGGTTTGTCTTGTGTCGGTTTCGATTGAGGTCTCCGGGAGAACCGGGGTTCGCCGTTTCTGGATTCGTCGCCGCAGGGGACATCGTGCTCGGCGGCACCACATGTGGCTCAGCACTTTTCGGCACGACGTTCGGTGAATTGGCTGGCTGGCTCGCGTTCGGACCAGCCTGCGTTCCCCCACCGCCCGGTTTATGTTCCAAGGGAACAACAGCGGCGCCTGGTGGCGTGACAGTCGTCGTTCCGTTGACCGGAGCGGTTGGCATCGTGCCTCCGTGTCGGGGCTTCATTTCTGAGCCACCAGATGGCGGACTTGCCGCGGGCATCGTCGCCGTTGTCGGAGGCAGTGTCGTTGCGGGTTTGAGTGGTGCCACGACTGGAGTGTTTGGACCCGTTGTTCCACGATGTGGCGTCACGTTGGAACCGCTAGGCGTTGCACCGACTGCAGGAACGGTCGCCGGTGTCGTAGGCGTTGTTGTTGCCGGCTTGAGCGGAGCGTTGACCACGGTCGTCTGTGTGAAGAGGTGAACCGGCGGGCGACCGTTATGTTCAACCGGGCGCGTGGACAGCGTGCCTACGATCTCCTGAGAGGGTCGAGGTGCGCTATTTGCGATGCCGGTTCCTCGCGGTTGCGTTTCGCGCATCCGAACCTGAACGCCGCGTCCGGTGTTCGCGGTTGTGATCAGTGCAGGAGTCTTTATCACTGTTGCAGCTGGCACTGCGTGGACAGGACGGCCACCTGCATGTTCGACGATCTTCACGTCGATACTGCGATTCACAACATAGTTGTTCACGACAGTGTAGTTCGTAACGTTTCGGGTGGAGTGAATGACGTTGACGATGTTGGTGCGGCTAACGGCATGCGAACGATAGTCGCGATCCGACAGGTTGCCCGTTCCAATGAATACCCAGTTCAGGGCAAAGCGGTTTTCGTCATATCCACGCCCATACCAGCGAGAATATCCGTAATAGTCGTTGGTGCGGTTGAAATTGATAGAAACGCCAAATGAACTGGTATCGCCATTTCCGTTCAAAAAGCCCTCGTCGGGCGGCATCGGCATCCAGCCGGTGTAATGTCCGTTAGAACGCCAAACGACCCAGCCAGGACTCCAGACGTATCCCGGAATCCACATCCAGCCATCGTCGGGGTCGTTCACCCATCGGCCATAGTGAAATGCAATGTCGCCCCAGTCGTAATCCGAGACCCATAGCCAGCCATACTCGTCCGTGTCCGCCCAATGTCCGCCGGTGTAGTACGGATGAAAGTCGTCCGGCACATCAGAGGGAACCCAGACTTCTCCCCAGCGGTCGCTGTAGACCCAGTCGCCATGGTCGGCCAGCGCTCGATGAAATGCGCGAAAGCTGACAACTTCTTCCTGAGCGATGGAGGGCGTCATCGAGACGACCAGCGGCAGAACGCTTAGTGCGATTGCGCTCGCGAATAGACTGGCGCGAAACGAGAGATTTATTGGGATTCTCCGAGGCTGCGGACATACGGTCCTGCGGTCGCAAGACACGATGTGCCCAGCGTAAACGCGGGCAGACGCCCTCGGTTCCATTTGGAGAACAGAAGTCGAGCGGTCTCGGCAAGTGGGCAGCTGGGAGGACTTCCAGACCTTATCCAGCAGTTCGGCCCGGCACACAATCCGGTTGGCCCTGGAGCTTGCTACCGGAAGGGGCATTCACTTGGCTCTGGGGCCGTGATGCGAACTCGAATGACCGCTTGTAGTTGTTGTGGGCGTCCGGCGCGGCGGACTTTTCACGGAGTAGTACAGCGACTCCGATGACAGGACCTGCTCCAAAGACAAGACTAAATAGAATTAGCCAGAACAACGTTACCCTCCCATCCGCCCTGCATCCGTGTTTCAGTCGGCAATCGAGATGAAACACGGGCGGGCATCTGCGCGCGCCGTTGGACGACGCCCACCTATGACACCTTTTGATTGGTGTTATTCACATCGTCCGATGCATTGATATCAGCCGTTTCTCGAATTGTATGCAGCTTCGCCAACAAGCCCCCGCATCAAAGATGAGGCGTGTCCGCCGGCGGATCTCGACGCTTGGTGTGCGCCACCGCCGACATTACGCCCAGTCCAATCAAGACAAGCGCCCCTACGATGATCCAGGACTGTGGGACGTGAAGCAAAACCGCGCCGTAAACTAGTCCACCCAGAAGCAGAACGAACCCCGAAATATAGAGCACAAATGCCGACATGTCCTGACACTCCCAGAGCCAACCTGATAACGCTAGTAACTGCGATTTCGTTCCCCACTGATCAAAATTGATGTCACATTTCGTGTTCGCCACATGGCAGACTTCGTCTGCTAAGTCATTTTTTCCGACGGGCCGGGTGCGGCCATAGTCGACCGAATGTCCGGGTTCGACCCAACGCGGACACTCGGAGCGCCAGAGATCAAGGGTTTCAAATTCCTCTCTGTCTTGCGATCGTAGGATCAAGACGAAACCAGTGTGCCTTTAGAGTTTCCAGAACTACGAGACTGAATGTTCCAACCGTCAGGCACGCGCCGAGATCATCCCAGTGCAGTCGCCCGAAGTGGAAGAGCATCCTCGCAGGCGGAAAATAGAGCGCTGTGGCAAGCACGATTGCTGCGCCCACGAGCAGGGCGCGCAGGGCCGGGTTAGGGCGCACCAGCGCACCGACAATCGAAGAGCTGAATGAACGGTTGACGAGGATTAATCCAACGTTTGCGAAAATGAGCGAAGTGAACACCAGGGCGCGCAAGTCCGGTTCGGGCATGCCCATGCGCGCAGCTACCAACATGGTGCCCGCCAGAACGGTCAGAACGGCCAGCCCCTGAGTAACCCCCCAGAGCACTCGCCTCGGTAGCAGGAGTGGACTGGCGGGATCTCGCGGCGGACGCCGCATGACGTCGTCTTCTTCGGTCTCAGCTTCCAGCACGATTGAGCAGGCAGGATCGATGACCATCTCCAGAAAGGCGATGTGAATCGGCGTCAGGATCAGCGGCATTCCTAACAGAAGCGGAAGGATAGCGAGTTCCTGCGATCGGAATGTGGACGGCAACTATGTATTCGATCGCTTTGCGCAAATTGTCGTAAATGCGTCGCCCCAATCGGATTGTCTGCACGATGGAGCCGAAGTCATCGTTTAGGAGCACGAGCGCAGACGCTTCGCGAGCGACGTCGGTGCCTCGCCCACCCATGGCAATTCCGATGTGCGCGGCCTTTATGGCGGGCGCATCGTTCACTCCGTCTCCGGTCATGGCAACAACTTCGCCGTCAGCCTTCAGGCATTGCACGATGCGCAACTTCTGTTCGGGGCGGATGCGCGCGAGGATCGTGACGGTCTTGAGCTTGATCGCGAGAAGTTCGTCAGACATTGCATCGATTTCGTCGCCCGAGAGAACGTCAGTACCGATACCGGCCTGGCGGCCGATGGCGCGGGCCGTGGCTGGATAATCTCCCGTGACCATCAGGACACGTATTCCCGCCGATCGACATTCGGCCACGGCGGCAGGAACCTCAGGGCGCAGGGGGTCGGCGAAGCCGAGTAGTCCCACATATTCGAAGGCGAAATCCGCGTGGCGTTTCTGGCCACTCGTCCGGCGCTTCAAACGTCTTCGTCTTTGCAACAGCGAGGACGCGAACACCGTCGGCAGCCAATGTGTCGGCCTGCGCGCGCAATGCTGCGAGGCGCTCGGGCGACAAATGACAAATCTCCACGACCGCTTCTAACGCACCCTTGGCGTATGCCGAATAGCCACCGTCCTGGCTGTATGCGTTCGCCACAACGAACAGGTCCGATCGTAATCCGTAGGCGCGCTCTAGCGTGCGCTCTCCGTGCGACGCTGCCGCTCTCTTGTGAATGGCTATGTCCATCGGATCAGAAGCGTCGCGTTGGCAAGCCAACAGCCCCGCTTCGAGAATTGTCTCTGCGTTGGGTGAAGGTTGCGCCTTGTCGGCGACATTCCAGCTGACGTCGTCGTCCAACACCGCAACCACCGACATTCGGTTTTCCGTCAGAGTGCCGGTTTTGTCGGTACAAAGCACGGTGGTCGAACCCAGCGTTTCGATCGCTGAGGCACGCCGCGTGAGCACTTTGGCGCGCGAGATCCGCCACGCACCCATAGCCATAAAAACGGCCGTCACGAGCGGAAATTCTTCCGGCAGGAGCGACATGCCGATTGCGATCCCCCCAAGCATTGCTTCCAGCCAGGAACCACGCAGCAGACCAAAGAGCAGCACGACCAGCCCGCCGGCGACAGCGCCAAATAGTGCGAAATCGCGAACCAGCCACTGCATCTGTTTCTGCAAGTGCGGCTGCTCCATCTCAATAGATTGTAGCGCCCGACCGATTTTGCCCATTTCACTTCGAAGGCCGGTAGCCGTGACTCGCGCCTGGCCGGTGCCGCGCACCACAAGTGTTCCTGCAAAGATGTAGGGCGTGTCTTCTCCGCCTGGTGATGGCGCAGCGCTCATTGGCACCGACGTCATGGACAGTTTCCTGACCGGAACGGATTCGCCCGTTAGGAGAGACTCATCCAGCAGTAGATCGTGCGAAGCCAACAAGGCGGCATCTGCAGCTACGCGATCGCCTTCGGTGACCACAACGAGGTCATCGCGCACAACCTCCCGCCCGGGGATGATGGTCCTTGCGCCATCGCGGATAACCAGCGCGCGTGGGCTGGCAAGGTTTCGCAAAGTCTCAAGCACACGTTCGCTGCGTGATTCCTGGACGATCGTGATGCCGACCGAAAGCGTTGCGAACAGGAGCAAGAGAACCGCTTCGGTCCGGTCGCCCAGCAACAGATACACAATACCGCCAACGAGCAGCAGCGCGAACATGGGCTGGCGCACGACTTCCCACAGGATCCGCAGAAGATCGCGGCGGTCCGGCGACGGCAGTTCGTTGAATCCGTCGGCGGCGAGGCGAGCCCTGGCCTGCGCAGAGGTAAGTCCTTCCGGCCGGTCTTGCGCGTGGGCTTCCAATTTCGACCTCCGGGCGGTTTGGCGGTCAGGTCTATTCCCCTCAACCACGTACGAGCCTGACACTGATCAATCAATCGAACGCGCCTGCAAAATGAAAAGCGATGATGCCTCACGCGCTTGGCGGTTCTCCAAAGGGTTTCTCGGGACGTTGACGCAGATCAAACGAGCCCGAGCAAATTTGTGCCAATAGACACGGGTTGGTGGGTGCATCACCTCGAAAGGATGTGGAGCCTGTCTCTCCCAGTTCTGTAATGGGCTTCCGACACCCACTGACTTTGATCCTGGGAACGGCGGCTATTCAGCCGCCGTTTTCACTTTCGAGATGGCGCGTTGGCGCACCGCATCGGCGTCAACCCTATTCACGCGTTTTCGGCGCGTTAGTGCGAGCGGATACTTTCGCGCATTAACGCCACTTAAAGTGGGTGCACCTAGGATCTGACCATGGCAGAAGAAGCGGAAGCGATTTGCGAGTTCAACCGACTGGCGGAGCGCGAGGGCTGGCTCATTCGCGCAGACTCTAGCCTGGCGTTCGAAGCGCGAGAACTCATCGAAGCCCTGAACGTCTGGCGCACGGCAAGGAGCGAGCAACCAATTCCGACTCGCTCCGCGTTAACGCCGCTCGCGATGAAGAACTTCCTTCCCAAAGTCGCCGTGGTCGACGTAGATCCGGGAGCCGTCAAGAATTCGGTTCCGCGCACGACTGTCAGGTACGCTCCTTGATCAAACCTACGGCATAAAGCACGGAAGTATCTTTGACGAGGTTCTGGCCGAACCATCCAGATCACGTTGGCAGAAAACTTTCGAACTGCCAGTCCAGTTGAATGCGCCAGTCCGAACGTGGGGGCGCGTCGGATATCGAGACATGACGTTTCTGAATGCCGAAACGCTATTGGCCCCCATGGGAAACAGCCAAGAACCAGCCGACTCCATTTTGGTTGTTGTTCACCTCGCCCAATATCAAGGCGATTCCACCGTCGTCAAAAAGATTAGCTCCAGCGACGCCTGAAAGGTGGACAGGACGGACGAGTGGCAATTTGGCGCCCTCATCCAGTCCAAAGCGGACAAATGGTTCAGATGGCATGAAAAGCACTCTGGAACCAGACGGCGTCACGAGCGTTTAACCCCCAAGTAGGCGTATGCGGCATCGGGCGTACTTCGCGCCATCGACCGCGATTCTCATCTCTGCTCACCTTAGGAGGTCCTATGCGACCGTCATTGAAGCTTGTTCTGCTAGTCTCGACCGTTGCAGGAGCGTCCGTTCTAGCGGCGACCGCGGCGAGTGCGCGTTATCACGGATATGACGATCGCAGTCGCGCCGTAAGCTATTCGACTGAGACAGGCGGCTATTGCGACAATGCGGGTTGTCCCGACCATTTCTGGAAATATCCGATCCACTATGGCGCAGTGTTTGCTGACGGCCAGTGGTATCGAGGCCCCGTCTACTATCGTGGCGATCGCTATGGCCGCGAGTACTGGGTGAATGGCGGCTGGCATCGCGACGAATGGCGTGGACACCGTCCCTCCTGGGCACGCAATGCGCACGACGGCCCGGCACTCGCTTTCGAATTCTATGCCGATCACGGGTTCCGGGTTGGTGACCATTGGCGCCATGAGCACGACGGCGACAACAACTGGAACAATGGTGACAACCATGACCATGGGGATCGTGGCGACCATGGAGATCATGGCGATCGATACAACGGGAACGGTGCGGACAATCGCGACACGAGCGGCGGCGATCATCGTGGACCATACAACAATGGTGGCGATTGGCACGCCTCGAACAATGACCAAATGCCCGCAGGAAACGACCAACACGGCGGACGTGACCAGAACGGACAACCAGCGGCCGGAAACGTCATTCGCGTCACCGCGGCGACTTATGGTGGCGCAACCTGTCATCAAACGACAGGCAATGTGACGAAGTTCGTAGCCGACAGTTGCAACGGAAAAGGCACTTGTGACTATGTCGTGCGCTACCAGACCATCGGTGATCCGTCGCCGGGCTGCGCGAAGGATTTTGCCGTCCAGTGGACTTGTTCGTTGGGTCAGGGCGGGTCAGCCGTGCTTCCTGCCGAAGCGGGATTGGGCAGTACGGTCACGCTGCAATGCGCGGCTAACGGCCACTAAAGCTTCCGCTATCCGCCGGGCGCTTTCAACGAGCGGCCGGCGGCGCTTATTGCACCTCACCTCGAATCGACGCGGAACGCTTCGCACATGAACGCCAGATAAACACCACCCCCAGACCCCATTCACCCTTCAAGGTCCATTCTCTCGGCGACGGTGCATCAAGCACCTGAACGCGAAGGAGTGAAGGTCATGAAACGTCTGGTAAGTGCAGTGCTGGCTCTGAGCCTCTTGGGCACGACGGCGGCGGTGGCCGCTCCATCCAGCTATGGGGGCTATGGAAACCGAGACAACTATCGTGGCCACAGCGATGGCAATGGTGCAGCGATAGTCGCTGGCGTCGGCCTCGTGGCCTTGGCAGCCATCCTGGCCTCTCAGCATCATCACCACTGGCACCGTGGCTGGTACGGGAATGATGGGTACAGCTACGGGTACAACGGTGGCTACGGTTACAACGATGGCTACGCCTACAATGGTAGCTACGGTTACAACGGCGACTATGGACACAACGGAGGTTATGACTACGACCGGAGCCGTGATTACAACGGAGGCTATGGGCGCGGTGATGGCGATCGCCACGATGGAGGCGGTGACCGTGACCGCCACTAACGGCAATCGGCACTGTCTCATATAGATCGATGCGCCGTCCAAATCGCACTAGGAAGCGGTTGGGCGGCGCATCGCATTCAGGTTGCAAATGAACGTCCGCTTGCGCCCCAAAGCAGACATCCGCGCCCGACTAACATGTCGTGCCCATATCTCTCGTTGTCTTTCATCTGTTCCAGATTCAACCCCAAGAAATGCAGTTGTTCGCCTTCCTGAAGAAGGGTTAGTCCCCCAAGCAGAGTTCCGCGCAACCAACTCCCTGAGCGTGCGTTACCAGTCGTGGCGCGGACCTTCGTCCGGATAAATTGACGAGGGTTTCCTACACACTCCATCCAAACAAAGGATTTAGACGAAATGAACAATTTATCTCGCGTTCTGCTGAGTGCTGCCGCGCTTGGCGCAATGTCGATCGCTGTACCGGCCCAAGCAGCTCCGCATGGCGTCAATGTCGGTACGCTAACGTGCAATGTCGCAAGCGGTTGGGGCTTCGTATTCGGATCTTCAAAAGACCTTCACTGCACATTCCGCCAGAACGACAGGCGCACCGAGCACTACACAGGTTCGATATCCAAGTTTGGTGTGGATGTTGGCTACACTGAAGGCGGTGTCCTTGTGTGGGGCGTCGTCGCTCCGAGTTCGGACGTGCGGCCCGGTTCTCTTGATGGCGACTATGTCGGAGCGTCTGCCAGCGCGACCGTCGGCGTCGGAGTCGGAGCGAATGTTCTAGTCGGCGGCTTTGACAAGTCCTTCGCGCTGCAGCCACTCAGCGTTTCGGGCAACGAGGGTCTCAACGTCGCTGCAGGCGTCGGCGCGATCAGTCTGCATTTCACACACTGATGCATGTGCTGCGCGGCCAAAATTGTGGCCGCGCAGACTTGCCTCCGATCGCGTGGCCCTTTGAAAGGCGGTGCGGAAGATTTGCGCCCGGCGGCTGGGGTGATTGCTGATGTCCACGCGCATGCGACCTTCGCTCGTTTAATTGTTGCCGAACACTTTCACAGGTGTCGACATCAGGATCTAACTTGGGTCTCAAGCGAGCAAGGCAATTTTGCGGGACGCGGAATCTCGACGTCGATCTGACGCCGTGCAAGATTGGTGGCTCGTGAGCGCTGGGGGGCATCGCGACCATGAATAGTGTATCGCCGAAAAATCAGAGCTACTTGCCCGTCGTCCTCGCATGGGCGGTTCATGTTTTGACCGCGAGCGGAGCGGTGCTGGCGTTGTTCGCCCTGCTGCAAGTGGAGCAACGACACTGGAACTCGGCGCTCCTTTGGCTCGGCGCCGCACTCGTTGTCGATGGAATCGATGGACCTTTGGCGCGACTAGCGGGCGTGGTTGAGCGGTCACCCGGAATTAGCGGCGCGACACTCGACCTGGTTGTCGACTACCTGACTTACGTGTTTGTGCCTGCGGTTTTGATCTACCGTGCGGGTCTTCTACCGTCGTCGTTTGCACTGGCTGCCGTCGCCGTCATTCTGGTGTCTGCACTTTACACGTTCGCGCGGACGGACATGAAATCCTCGGACAATTTCTTTCTGGGTTTTCCGGCTCTATGGAATATCGTCGCCTACTACCTCTTAGTGCTGCAGCCGGGGCAATCGGCGAGTGCCGCCATCATTGCCGTGTTCGCGTTGCTAACATTCGCACCGATTCATTTCGTCCATCCGCTCCGGGTTCAGGCTCACCAGCCCTGGCTGGGTGGTTTGGCGACAATGTGGGGAGTGAGTAGTCTTGTTCTGTTGACGCCAAGCTTAAGTCCTTTCTGGGGAGGCGTGTTGCTGGTTCTTTCGCTGGCCGGTGCCAGTATTCTGCTGGTGGTCGGAGCCCTCCGCACTTTAATTGGTCCGCAAACTGGCTGACTACTGGATTGATGTCCGCTTTCCACCCACAGCGGACCTTCGGCGTCGGGCGCAGCTATTCTCGATCAACTACGATGGCTTACGTCAAGCCCGCTTCTTGAGGCAGGGATAGCGTCGAGGGCGTGGTGGAGGAAGGGCGTGGCGGCATCTCTGGGAGAGAAGATCGGTGAAGGCGCCTTTGCTGACGTACACGCCTGGGCGCCGGGTCAAGTCCTGAAACTCTTTAAAGCCGGCGTCCCGCGGCAGGTTGGTCGACACGAGGCGCGAATGACCCGCGCCGTCTTCGCCGCCGGCGGCCCGGCGCCGGAGGTGTTTGACGAGGTGAACCTCGAGGGACGCTTCGGCATCGTGCTGGCGCGCTTCGACGGACCGACGCTGCTGCAGCTATCGCGGAGCGGCGCCACAACGTTCGAGCAGACGGGGGCGATCCTCGCGACTGTCTGCGTCTCCGTTCACAAGACGCCCCCGCCACCGGACGTACCTTCGTTGCGCGACTGGATGGACGGCACCTTGCAGCTCTTCGGCGGAATGCTTCCGAAGCACATCACCCCTGCTATCCTCTCCCTGATTGAGCGCCTGCCGCCGGGGGACGGCCTGTGCCATTGCGACCTTCACCCCGGCAACGTGATTATGACGACGGATGGTCCGAGGGTCATCGACTGGGACGGTGCTGTCCGAGCGCCCGCCGCCTTGGACATTGCGTGTTGTCACATCAGCCTTTCCGAGCTCGCTCCAGAGGTCGTCGATAATCCGGCGCGGCCGCGTGCGGTCAATGTGGCCTTGCAGTCCGAGTATGCGCGGCTGGCTGGCACGTCACCCGCGGCACTGACATCGGCCATGGAGCCTTATCTGACCGTCGCCCGTGTCCACCTCCTCGCAGGTGTGGCACCTGGCCAGCGGGATCGCCTGATCCAACGCATCGAGGAATTTCTGCGCTCGTAGGACGGGTAGCGGGACCTTCGACAATCGAAGCCTCCGTGCATGCGAACAGACGGAGCGGCTACACATCGGCCGTCTCGTCAGTGTCCGCTGACGACCCAAAGTAGACATCCGCGATGAGCCTTTTCGCGGGTACTGACGACGGCATTATGGGAGTTGAGACGTGAGCTCGTGACTTGCCGATTGTGTAGAAGCGATTGAAATCGATTTCAAAAAACCTGAGTCAAACAGAATTATCCAACTGAGCGTGAGCGCGACAACAATCGCCAGCCCCCGAAGAGCGGCTATCCAGGCGTTCGACTTTCTTGAAGCTTCGAACGGGCTTATTGTCGATATTGGCTGCGTTGCGCTTTCGGCGTCTAGATTGAGAGGGCGCAAATTCGCGATCTCCGACGCATTCGAAACTTCTTCGCGTACGTCTTGGCATGAATTGAAGTGCGTCGTGTCTCGGCTATACGCATGAACCAGTGAATTCTGCCTCCAGACCTCAAATCTGTCATACTGGCTTGAGGAGCGAAGAAACAACGCAAATGCGAACGACGCTGCATTGCCGTCATCGGGCGCAGTGAAAACTTTCGTGTCCGAAAAACGACCAGTGTTGTCCAGTAGGTAGCAGCGGTACTTAAACATCTCGCTCCCTAGAGAACGAGGATGTCCGAAGCGACCGGATCTGAAATTGAATTCGAAAGATCACCCGCTTTCCCCTTTGCGTATCGGAATGACATTGGGGGCGACCGCCGATTTTGGTCGCTTACGAACTCGTTTCGAAATGTCGGGAGCTTCAATTCTGACCGTCACACGCTCACTGCGTGATACTGTCCCCATCTCGGCCATTATGACAAAGTCTTGCTGGGGATACGCAGTTTTGAGACGCGTAATCTCTTTGCGCGCTTCCTCAAGCGTCATTTCTGGAACGACAGGACCGCGCGTTGAATAGCCGCGGAAACTGTCGCGTCTAAATACTGCAAACTTCGTCGCCATGCGCAACTTCCTCCTGCCTCGGATAACCAAATCCCATCTCTGAACTGCTTGAGTTTTTTCAAGTGTCGACAGTTTGAGCCGAAAAATCAGTATCAGCGGGAAGGTTCAGCCCGACGGGCAATTTGGGGGCTCGGATCGCACTGCTCCATCCCCGCTGACCTTGTTTCAACTGTTGAGTTCGCACTTTGGTTCCCGCGGCCGCAGAGAGACAAGGTCCGATACCAGACGGTTACTCGACCTTTTTCCTCGCGCCGGCGCTGGTCGCAATGGTCGTTACGAGTCTCATCACAGGTTAGTTGAGCGCTTCGGAAATCTGGTCCCAAATTCGCACCCAGATGTCCATTTTCGATCTAAAGCGGAGATTCGCCTAGGTCGCAAGGGCGATGGCTGCTCCCAGAAAGACTGAACCAAACACAGCCAACAAGAACATCCAGCCGGGCGGCGTCAAATTCTTGGCTTGAAGTAGCAATTTATGCGTTCGCATATTTTTTGCGTGTCCCTCCCGAGCGGACTCTATCGGGAGTTTCCCGCCCTAACAGTGCCGAGACTATTGGAGTTACGCGACACGATGGTGAAGTTGCGGTACGAACTAGACGGGACATTTGTTAGTTAGCCTTGACCCACCAATAGGTCCTTGGCCGGCCTGTTTTCGTCCATCCGGCCGAGCTAGAGACGCCCCAGTACAAACAGGACAAGTAGCACAATCACAATCGTGCCAACTACACCGCCACCGATATACATAATCGCTCTTCCTTCTGACTTTCAGACTACCGCCGCGTTTCGATGCAAGTCGGCACGAAGGGAACGCACACAGTAGTGGGAGGTTCCGAAACAGCTGCATCACTCGCAACAAAAAAGCGAGTTTATTGCTCGGTTTAGATCACCGCGCCGAAGAGGCGTCCTATTCCAGCGGTGACGGCCATTGCCATTGCACCCCAGAAGGTTACGCGTGCCGTAGCTCGAACGACGTTTGCGCCGCCCGTTCTTGCGCCGATCGCGCCCAAAACGGCAAGAAATCCCAGTGACGCAATCGATACGGTTGGAACCAAGGACGCCGTCGGGGACACAACAGCCAACAGCAGCGGCATTGCGGCTCCAACAGAGAACGTGATTGCAGACGTGAGTGCGGCTTGGACTGGGCGCGCCGTCGTAACCTCGGAGATTCCCAATTCATCGTGCGCGTGGGCCCCAAGCGGATCCTTTGCCATCAATTGCAGGGCAACCTCTCGCGCAAGCGCGGGCTGCACGCCACGCTTCACGTAAATGCTGGCTAGCTCGTCACGCTCAAATTCAACATTCGCCCGCAACTCGGAACGCTCTCGGTTCAAATCCGCTTGCTCGGTGTCGGACTGCGAACTGACTGAAACGTACTCGCCAGCCGCCATCGACATGGCTCCGGCAACGAGCGCTGCCATTCCCGCTACGAGCACCTCACCACGCGACGCCGCAGATGCGGCCACGCCGACAATTAGGCTCGCCGTGGATATGATTCCGTCGTTGGCTCCCAGAACTGCGGCTCTCAGCCAGCCGATTCTTTCGACAAGATGCCGTTCTCTGTGTGTGCGGATTCCGCCCAAGCCAGTCACCCCTTTTTGAATGGCAAGTGTCGCACAACACGCGACGTCAGGGGAACTTTTTGTGAAACGGAAGCATTCACTTCCGACGTAAAGCAGACATTCGGCTGGTTTTAGCCGGCCGTCAGATTGAACTCTTCGGCATCATCAGTACAAAATGAAGAAAGAGTCGAGCGCGAACTCAACTCCTTCATCACTCCACCGAGCTTTGTAGGAACGAAACTCAGTTCAGAAACCGATCCAGACGCCTTGGCGATAGTAGCCACGGTCATTGTCGTGATGTTCGTCGCGCCATGTGCGGCTGTCATGCCAATGGCGCTGCCTGTAAGTGTCGTTCATGTAGCGATTGTTGTAATACCGAACGTGGACTGCGGCTGGATACTGGTAGCGTTGGCTGGTGTTCCAGCAGTCGCCATCACGATTGCAAACCACATGCGCGGACGCAGCGGTTGTGCCCGAAACAACGGCGCCCATCGCAACCATCGCCACCACCGCAGTGGATGCGATGAACTTACTGATTCTCTTCATGATTGTTCTCCGGGCGTAAATGCCCTGTCATAGGAACTCGCGAAGTGACAATAGGTTGCGTGAAGGTTCGGATAGATGGAAAGCGAGAGCCGTAGCGCGCTACGGCTCGAGTGTCCGCTTTTGACCCAAAGCGGACGTTGGAGCTTGGCGGCGGTCGTTTGTAGGTGGGCTAAAGCGCGTCGCGTGGTTCATCTAGAAGAGCAGAGAAAAAGCGACTTTAGAACGCAGCGGCCTACTTGTTACCTCGAAATCATCAAGCAGACGAATGGTTCTGCCGGCATCGAGGAGAACTAGCGCATGACTGATCTGGCGACGCAAGAACCGGAGGGTATTTCACCTGTTAGATATCTCTCATTGGTTTTCCTAGTGGTGCTAGTTGGAACCTTTGGATTTCTCTTATTCACCCAATCGAACTAATGTTCATCATGCAACGATTCACGAATTCACCTGAGCTGTTTTCATCATGCGGTCCTTTAGTCAAAACATCGACATTGTCGTACTGCTGGACACACTTGCGCTACGGCGGGTCAACTCCGACGCGTGGGCGCGGCCGTTCTTCTGGGTGATGTGTTGGGGCGTGTTGCTCCTGGCGATCACTGAGTGTCTGACGTCCGTCGGAGCAACGATGCTGCAGTCCTAGATCTGCTGTTCGGACATTCGAAACGAAGCCTCGACATCGACGCGGTGGTGGGCGTTCCATCCAAATTGAACACTCGAGCACAACGGCTGCGCGCCGCATGGCCGCGTTCGACCCATTTGAGCCTGGCTCCGTCAAGATGGGGCGGGTCCGAGAAAGCGCGGCCAATCTTTCGTAAAGTGGTCAATATGAGACAGACGGGGGCTACGAGGACGGGAAATGATATCTTCGCACGCGAACCTCAGGATCCCGCCCATCTTTTCCTGGTTCGGCGCTGCTAACGGCCCGAAGCCTTCGGCTTCGGGCCGTTCTTTTGTGTGCCTATTGGCCTTTCGAGCGTCGTCAACGCGGCCAGTGACTGTGCGACACGACCCAGCCAACTCCCCGCATGCCTAGGCTGGATGTCGCTACGGAAAAAGCCTCGCTCTCGTCCCGCGGTCGCCGAGTCGTTTCGTCGACTCGAATGGCAGCCTCCAGACGTTCATTCATCCGACCTTCGAAGCTATGCGGCTCTGGATTGACTGACATGACAGGTGCCTCGTTCCTTTTTTGGCCACGGCAAAACGTGAATAGGGTTAAGCGGCGGCCTTGTGCGCGACAGTACCCAGTTTAACCAGTTCATCGAACAGGGTGTGGTAGTGCACCATCGCACCACGCAGTTCTTCTGTACTCGTCTCGCTTTTACCCAACCGCACTGCGATTGCGTGCGCTACTCGATAGTTCTCAGCTACTTGCGGATGATCAACGGAAATATCCGCGGCACGCTGCGCAAATTCCGAAACCGGGTACCCGCGACGCAGCATGATCGCTGAAACCAAATCGTCAGCCTCCGCGACGGCGCCCGTCGGCGAATCGACAAAGCGCATTTGCACGCCTTTCCACTGCTCGACAAAGCCGTCCCGTTCTGCCGGCTCCAATTCACGGAGAATCAAGCTTTCGACTCGCTTCTCGCGCTCGAGCAGCTTCTTCTCCGCCTTCCATTCCGAACCATGTTCGGTCACGGCGCGATCATATTCCGGGCCAAATCGCTTGTGCAGCGCGACCGTTGTTCTGTGTCTTTGGATATATAACAGCACGAAGGCGGCGACGAAGAGGGCCACGACGATGGCAATGGCAACAAGTTCAAGATTTGTAAATTGAAAGTTCATGGAATGCTCCGATGTCAAACTCACAAGGGCAACGCGTCGGCGCGCCAAAGGTTCACTGCTGCGTCGATTGATTGCAGACCCTGACTGGAAGCAGCGCTGGGTTCCTATTCGAAATGTTGCGCCGCACCCAATAGCGCGGCCGATCGCATCGCGAAATTCGAACGCGTCAACGAAGCCGGGCCAAACGAGACGCGGCCGTTCACGATGGCAAAACCGGAGTTGAGCCATCTTGGTTGCAGGCGGCGTGAAGCCGAGCGTTCCAGGAGCGTCAATCGCAGCCAGATTACGACAGCCGATGGCTACCGTTCCCTGGTCGACCGGCCGTCGAAGTCGCGAAGCCGCTCGTACTTACGCGGCACGACGGTCCAAAAGTCCCGGCAGCAGTATGGTGACGACCGTGCCGGGTTCACGATTCGAAGCTGGCACGATGGTGCCGCCAAGCTGGCGGACAAAGATGGCGACATAGTCCGAACCTCGCTTCTCCGGCACTTCCGCCGCACTCTTGGGCTGCATGCCGATCCCATTGTCGGCGACTGTCAATTCCACCTGGTCGCCGGTGCGCCGAACGCTCAATATCACGTGGCCCGCTCCGCCAGGAAATGCGTGTTTGATGGCGTTGGTCGCGAGTTCATTCACGAGCAGTCCGAACGGTACGGCACGGTCCGGATCGATTTCGAGAGCTGCCGCCCGAACTTCGATTGTAATATCTGATCCTGGCGCCAGCAGACTTGATGACATGGTCTTGGCGATCTCCCGCAAGTAGTCGTCGACCGCGATTGTGCTGCCGCGACTGGACTGCGAGATAAGATCGTAGAGTTGTGCAATTGCGGCGATTCGCGACTGCATCGCCCGATAGCCTTGAACGCACGGAGCCGCAGTCTGCTTGGCTTCGAAGGCGATCAGGCCGACGATGATCTGCAGATTGTTCTTGATCCGATGCGAAATCTCGTTTGTGAGCAAAAGAGCGTCGCGTTCGCGCTGTTTTCGGTCCGTGACGTCCTCGAATACAAGAAGCATGCGATGCGAGTGGTTGCCGGGCTGTGTGATTTTCCGCGCGTTTAGATTGAAAATCCGTCGTCCAAGATTCGGAAAATCGTCTTCGATTTCGAAGCTGTCGAAGGGCTTGTTCTCAGGCAGAACCTTTTCCATTAGGTGACGGAGGGCCGGCACGTCCCATTGATGCTGGCCAAGTTCCGATACGCGACGACCTCTCGCATCTTCCTGCGTGATGCCGAACATTGTGAGAAATGCCTTGCTCGCGGTCACGACAGTCATGTCCTGTTCGAGGACAACCAACGGATCTCGAATGGTATCGAC
Organism: uncultured Alphaproteobacteria bacterium; assembly: GCA_963741725.1. Classification (GTDB taxonomy): domain Bacteria; phylum Pseudomonadota; class Alphaproteobacteria; order Micropepsales; family Micropepsaceae; genus Rhizomicrobium. The sequence continues at coordinate 17,225 of CAVUJC010000006.1, forward strand.
GATGCTCTGCGTCAGTTGCCAGTTTCTACGGCTGTCTTCGCGGGCAGCGCGCTCGGTGCTTACATCCTCGAACGCCAACACGATGAATCCGGTTTGGTCTCCTGGCCTCAGAACTTTCCGCGCGCTCAACAAGATTGTTCGCCGGCCGACTGCGGGAAACTCGTGCGCAACTTCAAAACCTACGAGCGGCGTCCCAAGCCGAATTACGTCCTCAAGGAGACCGTGCAAGGCAGGAATATCCCACTGCCTGCTGCCAAGTTCGTACAGCTGACGTCCCAGCGTGTTTTCGGGGCTGGTGCGGAAGTCGTGATAGAATGCACCATTCGCCGAAACGATGTTGAGATTGCCGTCGAGGATAAGCAGCGCGCTGGGGACAATTTCGACGATGTCGCTGGCGTCAAGGTCACGTTGACCGTTTCTTCCAGGCAATAGATCGGACATCATACCAACTTTCCAACAAGTTGAGCCGCTTCAAGATTGCGGTGCCAACAAGTGCTCTACCGAATTTTGCAACTGGCGTTCGGAATATGGCTTGCGCAGGCACTCCGTGCCCGCGACAAACATGGACTTCATCGCATCGGTAATGGCATTGCCGGTTGTGTAAAGAACCCTAAGCTCCGGACGAAGGCTGATCGCCTGCCGCGCTAGTTCGCAGCCACCAAGCACCGCAGATTTCAGATATATGTCGGTGAAAAGTGCATCAATGTGCTGAGGTCTGCGCAGTTGCTGTAGTCCCTCGTCCACATCACTCGCCGAGAGAATTTCATGTCCCCAATCCAACAGCATGAATTCAGCGATTTCGCGAATGAACACATCGTCTTCCACCACAAGTATTACGGCCATAAGAAGCCACTCCAGTACGACGGTTGGCGGCGCCTATGGCCGGCTTCTTCGCTGCCGGAATTAATAACCAGCAGAGCCCGCCTATCGCTATCGGGGCAAGTGAGGTAACCCGCTAGACTGCAAAAAGTTCCATCTTGATGACGTTGGCTCCGGAAGACGCATTGGGAGCTAAGGGTCTGGATACATTGATGCCTATCGCCTCTGAGGCGACTTAACGGCAGTCTGGATCATCGAACACGAGCTCAACCCGGGTGCCTTTGCCCTTTTCCGAGCAGATTTTCGACACTCCGCCCATCTGTATGCCGAATGTGTTGATCAGACGACAGCCAAGGCCGGACGACGCAAGGGATGCATCGAAACCGGCACCATTGTCTGCAATCGAGAGGTGCAGCTTGCCCGTCGCTTCGGGCAGCAACGACATGACAATTAGGCCATCGGTGCCCGGAGCAAAAGCGTATTTGAAGATGTTCGTCAGCGCTTCTGCCACAAATAAGGCCACCGGGACCGCCACATCGCCCGACACGCGGCGCGAGGCGACATTTTCCTGGATTCGGACGCTCGCGTTTTCGTGGCCCATGCCTTCTGCGATCTGCAATGAGAGTTCGTGCAAGAGTTGCTTGAGATCGATTGTGGCCAACTCCTCGGCGTCGTGGAGAATGCGGTGTACTAACGCGAGCGCATTGATGCGGATCTGTGCCTGCGTAAGTGCTTCCCGCGCCGAGGTATCGCGCAGCTGTCCAGCTTGCAGGCTCAACAAACTCATGACGATTTGAAGGTTGTTCTTTACACGATGATGAATCTCACGAATCAGGATCGACTTCTGCTCCAATGCATCATGCAGACGCCGGTCGCGGTCCTGGATCGATAAAGCCATCTCGGCCATGCCCTCGCCAAGCGACCGAAACTCACTCGGCGCGCCGTCAAGCTGGGGCCGAATGCCATAGCGGCCTCTCCGGTAAACCGCCGAAAGACGGCGTAGGTATAATATCCAGCGCGTGACCACCCTCTCTGCTGCGAACCAAACGCCGAGCCATGCGAAGCTGATCATCATGATTGGCATCAGAAAATCCGCCCCCACATTGAGGTAGGTTGAGTCAAAAAGTGCCGCTTGAGGCATTGCGAAAGCGACCGTTATGGCTCCGCCGCGCAGCGGTGCAATCGCAAACGTCCAGCTTTCGCCGCGTGAATCGGTAGTTTCGCGCAATTTTCGGCTCTGGCGCTCGCGGCGGAGTGCGCTATGAGAGCCGTTGCGATCACAGGATTGCTGGCTGCCAGGATGTGGCCATTTGCGTCATAGATGAACAATACCGCGCCATTGGCCAAATCGCGCGATCGAACCAGTAGTTCCAGCCGCTTGACGTCGAGCACAATGACGAGCGCGCCGTCGAATGTGCCGGACGAATTGAATAGGGGAAGCATGCCCGCGATGACAGGCCGGCTAAGAATCGCGCTCTCGATTTCGCCGCTGACGAGAAATTTACTGGAACGGCGAACCTGCTGAAAAATTGGCTGCCGCGCCGAGCTGACGCCTTTTGCCGTCGCAACTGCGGAACACACGACGACACCCTTTTTGTTAAGGCGCGCAAGATTGCTGAAATTGGTTACTCCAAACAACGCCTCGCTGAGTTCAGAATCGCATGCGGGGCTGCCGTCGCGCACAGCGGGGAGGTTGGAAAGTGCGCGCGTGACCTGCTCCGCAGAGGCGAGAACACTCTCTTCGCCGCTCGCCGCACTTCGGGCCGACTTTGTAAGTCGCTCATGAATGCTAGTGACGTCCGAGCGAGCGCGTTCGAGTCCCTGTAGGGCGCTGAATGTCGCGATGGGTGACAGAGCAACGCTGACGACGACCAACGACCCAAAACGCAGCGACCAGTTGCGGTCAATCGGCGGCGCCCTTGAGCCTGGTTTGTGTCGAGACCGACGCGTCTCCAGCCGTGAGGCGATCGAGTTGCGCCATGATTTCACGAGCAGCTTCTCCAAGGGCAGGTCGGTCAGACGGGGGAAGGGACTGATCACTGTCCAGAGTGGCCAACACCGCGCTACGGGCCCGCGCGACGCGGCTCTTGACAGTGCCAACCGCGCAATTGCTGATCCGGGCCGCCTCTTGATAAGCAAAGCCACCAGCTCCAATCAAAATAAGCGCCTCGCGTTGTTCGATCGGCAAGGACTTGAGCGCACGGGCTACATCCGAGAGTTCGGCAGCCCATGCCTGCCCGCCGTTGTTCCCTGGAATCCGCTCTGCAGCTTCGGCATCCCACGGGGTTTGCCTCCAGGCGCGACGGCGCTCGGAGTAGAAGTGATTGCGCAAAATCGTGAATAGCCACGCCTTCAGATTTGTGCCGGGAATGAACGAAGCGCGCGATTGCCACGCTTTAACAAGGGCTTCCTGCGCAAGATCGTCTGCGCTGTCGCGCCGACCGCTGAGCGAGCGCGCGAACGCGCGCAGGAACGGCACAAGTTCCAGCAATTCGGACTTGAAAGATTCCGAGTCGGGAGAGCGACTCATGGTTGCCGCCGCGGTTTGGCTCGGTAGCGTCAATTTGGCACCGTCGTTGGAGGATTTTTGGTCGCCGCGTCCATCTTCGTCAGGAGGTTCATAAACTCGTCCGGCACTGGCTCCTGCACAACGGTGTCGAATATGCGCCGAAGCTCTCGTCCAATGACTTGCAGGCGCGCCTGCGCAATGCGGCTCTTTTCACGATTACGAGGTTCAACTTTGGACAAAATTTTTACCCGAAAAATCGACTCTGGAAATTCAACCATGCAATCAGCATGATAGGCGCGGGTCCCTTCGACGGCTCTGTCAAGCGTCTTTGATCCCCGACGAACACCAACGGCTCATCGCGGCAATAGTTCCGAAAATATCTGGAACTTTATTCCTTCCGCTGCATTTACTCTTAGGTTGCTGGCCATTCCGCCGGACTTGGGAGCCGATAGACCATGAGTATGACTCAATCCTACGCTCCACACCTTCCGTACCTCCGTCGTCACGCGCGTGCCTTAACGGGCTCTCAAGATAGTGGCGATGCCTATGTTCGCGCGGCGCTTTCGGCACTGCTCGAGGGAAGCCAAGCGGTCCCCGCAGGAGTCTCGGTCCGAGTCGGTCTTTACAGAATTTTTCATGCCATCTGGTCGTCAGCAGCGGTCCCGGCAGACGATGCACCGCAAATCGCGGCCCAGGGAAAGAGACCGAGGGCTCCCGAGGCGCGTCTGGCGATGCTCGACTCTCGGAAGCGCGCCGCACTGCTCCTCACCGCGGTGGAGTCCTTCAGTCTTGAAGACGCAGCGTTAATCGTGGATGAGACGGCCGACGACGTCGAACGCGCAATTCTCGATGCGCAGAGAGTGATTGATCGGGAGCTCGCGTCGCGCGTCCTCATCATCGAAGACGAGCCGATCATCGCGCTCGACCTCGAAAATCTGGTAACCGAACTGGGGCACAAAGTCGTCGGTGTCGCCGTCTCGAGGAAGGAAGCCGTCGCCAAGGCTCTTTCGGAAAAACCCGGACTGGTTCTTGCGGACATTAATCTGGGTGAGGGCGGTTCGGGGATCGATGCGGTTTCGGACATTCTGGATAGTTTCGATATTCCAGTGATCTTCATCACGGCCTACCCGGAGAAACTGCTCACCGGCGAACGACCAGAGCCAACCTATCTGGTCGCCAAGCCATTCTTGCCCGAAACGGTGCAGGCAACCGTCGGTCAGGCGTTGTTCTTTCACACAGCCGGCCAGGAGGCCGCCTAAACAGCCAAAAAATGCGGGCTACATATTGTAGCTGGAAAGACGGCTTGCTGACCGACGGGCATAACGCCTTGGATCCTGGCCGAAGAGCAAGCGTCCGCCGCTAGCTGTGCCACGTTTAGGAGCGTCTATGTCAAATACCGAATTGCTGGCTCCGCATCTTCCATACCTTCGTCGCTACGCTCGCGCCTTGACGGGTTCCCAAGCGAGTGGGGATAGCTACGTCCGTGCCGCTCTCAATGTCATCTTGACTGGAGAGCACAGTTTGACATCAGCAATCCCGCTTCGAGTAGCACTCTATCAGCTGTTTCATACGATTTGGTCGAGTACATCGGTCCAAGTTGAAAACAACAATCTCAGCGGGCACGGCGCCGGAACGATAACGGTTGATGAACGCCTGGCCATGCTCGACATGGAGCAACGAGCAGTGTTGCTCCTCACTGCCGTGGAGGGATTTACGGCGGACGAGGCGGCTATGATCGTGGGAGGCACATCGGATGATGTCGAGATGGCAATCGTCGAGACACAGAAGTCAATTGACAAGCAAACCAAAGCACGCGTTCTGATCATCGAAGACGAACCGATCATCGCAATGGATCTGCACAATCTCGTCGCCGATATGGGTCACGAAGTTGTCGGAATTGCAGCAACTCATGACCAAGCGGTAGAAACGGCCTTGGAAAAACGGCCAGGTCTAGTTTTGGCCGATGTCAATCTTGGCCAAGGCGGTTCAGGCATAGATGCGGTGACGCGTATCCTGGGCAGCTTCGACATTCCGATCGTTTTTGTTACTGCTTATCCCGAAAAGCTCCTCACGGGAGAGCGACCCGAGCCGGCATATCTTGTTGCCAAACCCTTTTTGCCGGAAAGTATTCGGACAACAGTCGCGCAAGCTCTGTTCTTTCACCAACCGCGGAGAATTGCCGCTTAGCTCGTTCGCATTCCCGTTGCGGATGCGCGCGACGTCGACAAGCACAGAATGGCTTCTCAGAGCGCGCTCGTTGCGGACTAGAATTTCGCGACGGCTTCTCAATTGGCGAACCCCATGGCTGCACCAAGCATCAGAGCGCCGACAATTGCTAGAATCGCGACCCATCCGAAAGGCGTCAGGATGTTGGGCCACACATGGCGTTTGAAGTAGCGAACGGACTGACGAGGCAGCGTAACACCGCCGGCAAATTGAATACCTCTTGGGGATGGTCGCTTCGAACTCACGTGCTTCATCCTCAACTTGTTGAAAAAAGGGCAGGCCGCTGAACCTCAAGTCATAAGCACTTCGGCGCAGCGGCCTGTCACACCGGCAATCAAACTGGCAGCTGCCCCGGGGCATGCGGGGGGCATTTGGGGCAGCGACCTATGTGGGCGTCTGATCCTCCGGGGGTGAGTAGGCCGCGATCACACGGCCCAGTTGTTCGATGGTCCGTTGAAGATAGCTGACGTGAGTCACGGTGCCTTGAGTAACGGGCTCGCCTGTCTTTCGGGTACCGATACTCAAGCTACCCGATTGGTATTGGGTAAGCTCGATAGCAAGGGCGTCGCGCTTGTCGCGGCACCAGAGGATATGGTCAGCAATCGATCTCTGCCCAAGATCTTCTGCGTTCATAGTTTGACGATGAGCGCAGGCTGGCTCGGTGGCTGTTCAATATTGCTCACTTTGCACGACAATTCGCTCTCCACTCCTAGTGGACTCAGCTCCGCGCGCCTGCACCGGCTTAGCTGGACGACCACCTTCGACCCAAAGCGGACGCTTGGCCCGTCGCAGAGGTCCGACGCGATCCGTGCTTGTTTGCGGCTAATGTCGCTCGAGAAACTGCCTGCTGTGCTCTGGGCTGGTTTTTCTACGTCTCGATATGCGGCTGCTCATGTAGAACGAGATTCAGCAATGAGCGATGGACCTCAATGTGGCCGTTGTAGCTTATGAAACCTAACTTTCTGAACTTGTTCATAAAGAAGCTCACGCGTGAACGCGTTGTTCCAATCATTTCGGCGAGCATCTCCTGACTGACGTTGGCGATAACGTGTTCCGGGTTTCCTTCGCTGCCGAAATTCGCCAGCAACAGAAGGGCCCTTGCCAAGCGCCTTTCGCTCGAATTGAAGAGTTGATCGACCAAGTCTGCTTCTACGCGCAGGGTGCGGGAGAGCAAGTGAGCTACAAACACTTCAGAAAAGGCCGGCTCAGTTTGGAGGCAGAGGGCCATGGCGCCTTTGTCGATTTCCATGATCTGACATTCACCGATGGCAGTTGCGGTCGCCAATCGAACCTTCTGACCGGTCAGGCATCCCTCTCCGAGAAACTCGCCCTTGTCCAGGATTGCGACAATCGCTTCCTTGCCCTGCTCGGAAACGACAGTAACTTTGACCTTGCCCTTTAGAATGTAGAAGACAGAGCTGGCCGCGTCGCCTTGCGAGAAAAGTGCCGCCTTCACCCCGTACGTCGCAATCGCTCGTCCAACGCCGACCTTGCTGAGAAAGTCTTTCGGGTCAAACTTTGGGTGCAACGCTCCCTCAGAAACTACTTTATCTGGAGGCTCGTGCATGACATTGCCGTTTTTAGCCATTTCAGGCGGAGATTATCAGATCGCGCTCGCATTAGCGATTGCAATGTCCGCCTCCAGACATAGACCTAAGCTGCAGTGAAAACGGATATCCGGCTCGCGAACGTCCGCCTTCCACCCATTGCGGACGCTCGCGACCCGCAGCCGCGCATGCCCGATTGAATGTCTGCTTATAACCAAAGCAGACATTCAAGCCTCCGGACTGATGGTTAGAGACCATGCAGTCGGATGTCGGCGCACGATGTGCAGAGCTCTCCGGTTCCGCCTTCACCTACTTTTTCAAAGAGCGGAACTTTGACGCCTTTGGCACGTTTAGCTCGTGAGCCTAATTTCTCTTGGCATTTTCCGGGGCGCGGGCCGTTGAAATCAGCGTCGCGCGCGCTGTCTGTCGTCCAAGAGCCAACGATGTGGTGCCCAGCTTCATGAATTATTACGCGACCCACCCGGAGAGACGACGTTCGAGTGGGCCCGAGGCGCCAGAGACGGCAATTCGCTCGGAGCTTTTCGGCTTAGAGCGATTGGAGCAGCACGCGGCCAGTCTTGCAGTCGCGCAGCGCGTCCACGCGGGCCAGGAAAAGGGTCGGCTGCTTTCGACGCGGCTCGCCGAAAACACCAAAGTCCTGGTCGCTGCGTACCGTGCGGTTGTCCAAGCGACGCGGGAACACCAGCCGATACCGCCAGCTGCAGAATGGCTGCTGGACAACTATCACGTTGTCGATGAGCAAATCCGCGAAATCAACGACGACCTACCTGCTGGCTACTACCACAGACTTCCAAAGTTGGCAGAAGGTCCGCTCCAGGGCTATCCGCGCGTGTTCGGAATCGCGTGGGCGATCGTGGCGCACACGGACAGTGCGCTAGACCTGCAAAAGCTCAAGCGCTTCATCGACGCCTATCAACGCGTGCAGCCGCTCACAATCGGCGAGCTTTGGGCTGTTGCCATTACGCTGAGAGTGACTTTGGTTGAAAATATGCGTCGGGTTGCAGAAGGAATTACCCTGCGGCTGGCCGCCAGCCGCCGCGCCGACGCACTCGCGGACAGTTTGCTCGAAGGCGATACCAGGCCGTCGAGCGCCGAACTTATCGGCAAACTCGAAAAAGTTGAGTGGTCCATGGCGTTCGCCGTGCAGCTCGCGCAACGCCTGCGCGATCGCGACCCAAGCGTGACGCCGGCGCTGCGCTGGCTCGAGGAGCGCTTGGCAGGCGAAGGAATATCGACCAACTCCATCGTTCGCGAAGAACTCCAAATCCAGAGCGCTATGAACGTAACGGTGCGAAACATCGTGACGAGTATGCGCCTCATATCATCGATCAACTGGCTCGAGTTCTTCGAAAGCGTCAGTCTCGTCGACGCAACGCTGCGTGTGGGGACGAATTTCTCTGACCTCGATTTCTCGACACGCGATCAGTATCGCAGGTCGGTCGAAGTTCTGAGCGAACAATCGGGCGCAGAGGAGCTCGACGTGGCCGAGCTTGCGGTAACAGCCGCAAAACGCGCGGCCACTCGCCGGCGCGCGACGGATTTTGATCCCGGAAGGGATTGCGACCTCGGCTACTATCTGATCGCGGAAGGCCGGCGATCGCTTGAAAAGCAGCTTGGATGCCGGGTTCCGCCCAAGACGTCCCTTTATCGCTTCGCCTCGGAAATGGGGGTCGTCAGCTACGCGTTGCTCGTCGGCGCGGCAACTGCGCTCACCCTTGTCGCGGGCCTTGTGGCCGTGTCGCAGATTGGTCTTTCTGATCGGCTCTTGCTTGCGTTGGGGCTTGCAGGAGTGTTGCCCGCTTCCGAGCTTGCAATTGCCGTCATCAATCGTCTGGTCACGCAATGCGTCGGCGCGATGCAACTCCCGGGGCTCGAATTGGCTTTAGGCATTCCTGATACTTTGCGCACCATTGTCGTCATGCCAACGCTCCTGACATCGTCTGGTTCGATCGGCGAACATGTCGAGCGTCTTGAAGTGCATTATTTGGCCAATCCGGATGACAACTTCACATTCGCGCTTCTTTCCGATTGGATCGACGCCGACCAAGAGTGCGTCGCGGGCGACGATACGCTGGTCGAAACGGCACAACGCGGAATCGATGCCTTGAACACCCGACACGGTGCAACGCCGTCCGGCGACCGGTTTCTGCTCCTTCATCGCCGGCGCACCTGGAATTCTTGCGAAAACAAGTGGATGGGATGGGAGCGAAAGCGCGGCAAACTGCATGAGTTAAATCGGCTATTGCGTGGTGCGACCGACACAACTTTTGTCACGCCAAAAGGGCCGGCGGCCTCTGTTCCTTCCGAAATTCGATACGTCATCACTCTGGATTCGGACACGCGCCTGCCGATCGGAGCTGCAAGACGTCTTGTGGGAAAAATGGCCCACCCACTCAACACCCCGAGGTTCGACGCCCGCGCGTGCCGCGTTGTCGAAGGCCACGCCATCCTGCAGCCGCGCGTCACGCCGTCTTTGCCACTTGGCGCTGAAGGATCGCTTTTTCAGCGCGTCTTTTCGGGCCCAGGCGGAACAGATCCATACGCAATCGTCGTTTCTGACGTCTATCAGGATCTCTATGGTGAGGGTTCCTACGTCGGCAAAGGAATCTACGACGTCGATGCGTTTGAAGCCGCGCTTCACGGCCGCATTCCTATCAATACCGTACTCAGTCATGACTTGCTCGAAGGAATCTTTGCGCGCGCGGGACTCGCATCGGATATTGAAGTCGTCGAGGAGTTTCCGTCACGCTATGATGTGGCGGCTGCCCGCCAACAAAGATGGGTTCGCGGAGATTGGCAGCTTTTGCCCTGGATATTCTCCAGTGGTCCGCGAGGCTCGATCCAACGGTCAGTGATCCCGGCGTCAGGCCGATGGAAGCTGCTCGACAATTTGCGCCGATCGCTCGTCGCGCCGGCGACAATGATCGGATTGCTTGCTGGCTGGCTCTTGCCGATTGGCGCTGCATCCGTGTGGACCGCGTTCGTCATATTCATGCTTTCGTTGCCGCCGCTGCTTCCCGCCCTTTCGGCAATTGCCCCGCGGCGTGTCGGAATCTCACAGCGGAGCCATTGGCGAAGCGTCTGGCGCGATCTTGAGTCGGCGCTCATCCAAATCGCGTTCACAATAACCTTTCTTGCACACCAATCGTGGCTGATGGTTGATGCGATCGGCCGGACCCTGTTCCGACTTCTGTTTACGCGCCGGCACCTGCTGCAGTGGGTGACGACGGCTCAATCCAGTGAAATGGGGTCGCGCTCCAAACAGAGCATGGCACTCCAGATCATGGCGAGCGCCGTGGTCGTGAGCCTTGCCACTTTTGTGATCGGGGAAGTCGGGCGAGGCGGCTGGGTGATTGCTCTACCTTTCGGACTGGTATGGGCTCTGTCGCCACTAGTTGCAGCATGGGCGGGCCGGCCACCCAAATCGCTCGGCCACCTGTCGATCTCCACGAAAGACGCACGCTATTTGCGAATGACGGCGCGGCGCACATGGAGGTTTTTCGAAAAGTTCGTCGGGAAGGACGACAATTTCCTGCCTCCGGACAACTTTCAGGAGGAACCAGAACCAATAGTCGCGCACCGGACATCGCCGACCAACATCGGTCTGTACCTGCTCTCCATTGTTGCGGCGCGAGACTTTGGCTGGATCGGTACACTGGACACGATAGAGCGTTTAGAGAGTACATTTTCGACGCTGGACAAGCTCGAACGATTTCGCGGACATATTTTCAACTGGTACGACACGCGCGACATTCGACCGCTGGAACCTCGATATATCTCGACTGTCGACAGCGGGAACCTGTGTGGACATCTCATTACCCTGTCCAACGCGTGCCGTGAATTTTCGAAGGGACCTGTACTTCATCCTGCCTGGAAGGCGGGGCTTGGGGACATGCTCGAGCTTCTCCGTGAACAGGCCCGCGCGGTGTTCGGTTTGGGCGAGGGAAGCCGGGCCGTACGCGCAATCGTCAGCGAGGAGCTCGACGAATTCGAGGGCGTGCTGGAACAACAATCTAATTCCCTGTTCGGACTGGCGAACCAGTTGAGGGAACTGGAAGACAGCGCTGAATCGCTCGCGAACGTCATTGCGCTCGCGTTGAAGAACGACGCCGGAAGGTCCATTTCCGAATTGAACGCGTGGGCTGCGTCCTTGAAAGCATCCGTGCAGTCTCATCGGAAGGACCTCACCCTAATCGCACACTGGGAGCTGCGGGATGAGTTGACTGTCGGGCGCAATCATGCCGCGACAATGTTGGGTCCAGACGCGACGATATCGGACCTTCTGCGGCTCGACGATGCAATTTCGCTCAATACCGGATCGGGACCGGCGTCTTGTGCACACGAGAATCCACCGCAAGAAATGATCGAGCGAACCCGGTCGGCTGCAAGGCAGTTGTGTCTTCGCTGCTGCAGCCTCGCCGACCAGGCGTCCGCGATGTTTGAGTCGATGGAGTTTGGATTTCTGCTCGACAGCGGGCGGCAGCTACTTTCTATCGGCTATCGCAGTGCCGATGCGGGCCTGGATCCGAACTCTTACGATCTGCTCGCTTCGGAGGCGCGACTCGCGAGCTTTGTAGCGATCGCCAAGGGCGATGTTTCAGCGAAGCACTGGTTCCACCTGGGACGCACGCTTACGCCTCTACCGGGCGGCTCGGCGCTGATTTCATGGTCTGGTTCGATGTTCGAATATCTCATGCCTTCGCTCATCATGCGCGCGCCGGACGGCAGCTTGCTGGCGGAGACAAACCGACTGGTGGTGCGCCGCCAGGAAGCCTATGGCGCTGATCTCGGCACACCTTGGGGCATCTCAGAATCGGCCTATGGCGCCCGTGATATCGAGCGGACATACCAATATTCGAGCTTCGGCGTACCCGATCTCGGCTACAAACGCGGACTGGGCGAAAATGTAGTGATTGCGCCATACGCCAGCGCGCTCGCGGCGATGATCGATCCAGACGCAGCCGTCCGCAATCTCGATCGTCTTGCGCGGGTTGGCGGGCGGGGCACCTACGGCTATTTTGAGGCGCTCGACTATACGAAATCTAGACTGCCTGACGGTACCGGCGTGCTCATCGTGCGCTGCTACATGGCTCATCACCAGGGAATGAGTTTGCTTGCGATCGACAACGCGCTGAATGACGGAGTAATGCGCTCGCGCTTTCACGCCGAACCGATCATCCAGGCGGCGGAGCTCTTGCTGCAGGAACGCATGCCGCGTGACGTTGCCGTGGCACGACCGCCGCCTGAACTGGTTGCGGAAACGGTGGTCGTCGGCAGCCTCATCCCCGAAGTGCAGCGGCGGTATACGTCTCCGTATAGCCGATTACCGCGCACCAATCTGTTGTCGAACGGCGACTATGCAATGATGGTGACTGCCGCCGGCTCCGGCTACAGCCGCTGGCACGACATCGCAATCACGCGCTGGCGCGAGGATGTGACGTGCGACAATTGGGGGAGCTACATCTTCGTCCGTGATACCCAGAGTGGCGATGTCTGGTCTGCGGGATACCAGCCGACCATCGTCGAGCCGGACAGCTACGCTGCCAGCTTCACCGAAGATCATGTCGACATCTCGAGACGAGATGGAGTCATTGCGACCAAACTCACCATCGTGGTTTCGCCTGAAGACGACGCCGAAGTTCGCCGTGTCTCGATTACGAATCACGGCACGAGAGCCCGCGAGATCGAGCTCACCTCATTCAGCGAGTTGGCATTATGCCGGCAGCCTGACGATCTCGCGCACCCTGCTTTTGCCAAACTCTTCGTGCAGACAGAGTATGTCCCACATTTGGGCGCGCTTCTGGCGACACGGCGACAGCGGTCCGACAATGATCCATCGGTTTGGGCGGCGCACCTTGCAATCGTAGATGGAGACGCCAAGGACGATATTCAGTTCGAAACGGACCGTGCCAGGTTCGTCGGGCGCGGTCATGACGTCCGCAATTCGCTCGCAATCGCCGAAAGTTGGCCCCTATCGAATACGGTCGGGGCGGTTCTGGACCCCATCTTCAGTCTTCGCCGGCGCATCAGCGTTCCACGCGGCGCCACGGTGCATGTCTCGTTCTGGACCTTGGTGGCGGAGAGGCGCGAGGACCTCATGGAACTGGTTGAAAAACACCAGGACGCCGGTGCCTTCGAACGCGCCATGACTCTTTCCTGGACGCAGGCTCAGATGCAGCTTCACCATTTGGGCATCTCGATTGACGAAGCCCATCTCTACCAGCGCCTTGCGAACCACGTGATTTTTTCCGACAGCACCCTTCGACCGTCGTCCGATTTTCTAAGACGCGCCGCACGAAATGCTTCGACGCTGTGGCCGCAAGGCATTTCCGGCGACTTGCCGATCGTTCTGGTGCGCGTCGAAAGCGACGACGACCTTCAACTGGTTCGTCAAGTTCTTCGTGCCCAGGAATATTGGCAGCTCAAGCGGCTGGATGTCGACCTGGTCATCATGAACGAACGCGCCACGTCATATGTGCAGGATTTTCAGAATGCCGTCGACGCGATCGCGCGCATGAACAGGTCGATGCCGAAAATATCGCAAGGCGGCATGCGCGGAAACGTCTTCGTTCTGCGCGGCGACGTGATTTCCGGTGAATTGCGTGATGCGCTTCAAGCCGCGGCGCGGGTTGTTTTGTACGGACAACGTGGAAGCCTCGCCGACCAGATCAATCTGGCACGCGAACGTCGATCGGGTACGGCGCCGCCTGCTCGCAAAGCCTTGCCGTCACCGACTCCGGATGCGAATTTGCCCTTGCCCGAAATGGAATTCTTCAATGGGCTTGGAGGGTTTGCGGCGGCGGGCCGCGAATATCTGACAGTTCATGACGGCGACGATCACACGCCTGCGCCCTGGATCAACGTCGTCGCCAATCCGTCGTTTGGCTTCCAGGTCTCGACCGAGGGAGGCGGATTTACGTGGTCGGTCAACAGCCAGCAAAATCAATTGACGCCCTGGTCAAACGATCCGGTGGGGGACGCTGCTGGAGAGGTCGTCTACATTCGAGATGAAGAGACCGGCGCGGTGTGGACGCCGACCCTGCGGCCGATACGTGTGAAAGGTGCGCGTTATTCGACGTCGCACGGGCAGGGCTACACGCGTTTCGAACATGCGTCACGCGGCATCGCGCTGGAACTGCTGCAATTTGTTCCCCCCGACAACTCCATCAAGATTTCTCGGCTAAAGATCACCAATCAGTCCGGTAGGCCGCGCAAGCTGTCCGTGACGGCTTATGTCGAGTGGGTCCTCGGATCGTCTCAGCGCGCGGGGCGATCGCTAATCGTCACAGAGATCGACCCCAAATCCGGTGCGCTATTCGCACAAAACCCGTGGAGCAACGATTTCGGCGAGCGTATCGCCTTCTTGGATATGAATGGTCTTCAATCAAGTTGGACCGGCGACCGCGCCGAATTTATCGGTCGCGATGGCTCACTCGACAGGCCCGCGGCGCTCAGTGAGGGTGCGCAATTCTCAAATCGGGTGGGTGCAGGCATGGACCCGTGCGGCGGCCTCAAGACGAATGTCCGGCTTGGGCCCGTCGAGACCGTGGAGCTAGACATATTCCTTGGTCAAGGCGCATCGCGACAGCAGGCAACCGATCTCATTCTCAAATATCGCCGGTCGGATCTCAATCAGATCTTTGCAAAAGTTCTCGAACAGTGGGACCGCATTTTAGGCGTCGTGCAGGTGAAAACGCCCGACCGAGCGTTCGACGTTCTGACGAACCGTTGGCTTTTGTACCAGGCACTTAGCTGCCGCGTATGGGCTCGCGCGGGATCTTATCAGGCCAGCGGTGCATTTGGTTTTCGCGACCAGTTGCAGGACGTGATGTCGCTGTGCATCTCGAGGCCGGATATTGCCCGGGAACATCTTGTTCGCGCAGCCGGCCGGCAGTTCGTCGAAGGCGACGTGCAGCATTGGTGGCTTCCCGAAAGTGGACGGGGAATCCGGACGCGGGTATCCGACGATCGCATTTGGCTGGCGTTCGCAACGGCGCACTATGTCGAAAGCACCGGTGATACCTCTATTCTCGACGAAAATGTGCCGTTCCTGGATGCGCCGCGTTTGCAGCCGAACCAGCATGACGCGTTCTCGCAGCCAGGCATGTCGCAGGAAAGTGCATCGCTCTTCGACCACTGCGCGCTCTCGCTCGACAGCAGTCTGGGAATCGGCGTGCATGGCTTGCCGTTGATGGGAGCTGGAGACTGGAACGACGGCATGGATCGTGTCGGCGCAGAAGGATCCGGCGAGAGCGTCTGGCTTGGGTGGTTCCTTTTTTCAACGTTGAACACATTTTCGAAGCTCGCCGACATTCGCGGTGCGACCGACCGCTCGATGGACTGGCAAGAACACGCAGCTCATCTCAAACAATCTCTCGATCGCGAAGCTTGGGACGGCGACTGGTACCGTCGAGCATTTTTTGACGATGGGTCGGCGCTTGGCTCCGTTTCGAATAGCGAGTGCCGAATCGACTCCATAGCTCAGTCCTGGGCGGTGATTTCTCATGCGGCTGACCGGATTCGTGCAGCGCGCGCGATGGCGGCGTTCGACAAATATCTGATGCAACGCGATCAGAAGTTGGCTCTGTTGTTCGCGCCGCCGTTCGACAATCCGGCGCGGGATCCCGGCTACATCAAAGGCTATCCTCCGGGAATTCGGGAAAATGGAGGTCAATATACGCACGCCGCTGTCTGGGCCGCGTTGGCGTACACGATGCTTGGCGATGGTGACAAAGCCTACGAGCTGATTTCGTTGATGAATCCGATTCGTCACGCGAACTCGCCGGCGGCAACACAGAGATACAAAGTCGAGCCCTACGCAATTGCGGCGGACGTTTACTCGATCTCGCCGCACGCAGGCAGGGGCGGTTGGACCTGGTACACCGGATCGGCCGCCTGGTTCTATCGCGTCGCGCTGGAGCGCGTGCTCGGATTCCGACTGCAGGGCAAGCAGCTTTTGATCGATCCCTGCATTCCGCGCGGCTGGCCGGGTTTCTCTATCAGCTATCGCTTTGGTTCAGCGCACTATGAGATCGTCGTCGAAAACCCGCTCGGAGTCTGCACCGGAGTCCTCGCGGTCAAGTTGGACGGCGAGTCGCTTACGGGCAGCCGCAAGAATCTCATATCACTTGTCGATGATGGCGCGCTACATCGCGTGCTTGTTGTGCTCGGCTAAGCGTCAGTCGAGGAACATGGGTCGGCCTGGAAGATGCGCGATGCGCGGCCGATACCGGCTCGCGTCATAGAGCGACTCGACATCGACGCGTCGCTCACCCCGTGTGCAGGTATCGCCCGGCACAGTCGTATACTTCCCATCGCGCACCGCCATCATCAGGCCGTGCCTGTCTTCTGATAGCAACTGTGCCGCCATCGCACCGTAGCTCTTGGCCACCATCAGGTCGAGCGCGTCCGGGGCGCCGGAGCGCATCAGATAACCCAGATTTTGTGAAATTGTCCCAACGCCGGTGCGGCGCTGGATTTCTTCGCTGATGAGTTCGCCAATGCCACCGAGCTTGCGATTGCCATGCGCATTGGCCGGACCATGTTGCTGCGTCTCGCGTTCAGCGATATGCGCGCCTTCTGATACGACCACCATCGCGTAGTTTGATGTGTTGGCGACGCGATCTTCGAGCACGAGCTCACATAGCCTATCTAGTTCAAACGGAACTTCCGCGATCAATACCCTGTCGACGTCGGCAAGATAGCCGGTCATGAGCGCGGTTTCGCCTGAATTGCGGCCGAACAATTCGACGACGCCGATCCGCTCGTGGCTGCCCGTTGTCGTGCGCAACGCGCTGACCAACTCCACCGACCGCGACACGGCCGTCGAAAAGCCAATGCTGTAGTCCGTGCCGAACACGTCATTGTCCATGGTTTTCGGCACCATCATCATCTTGATTCCCTCGCGCGCCAGGCGCGATGCGTAATTGAGCGTTCCGTCTCCACCGACAGCGATGAGTGCATCGATCGCCAGACTGTCGAACACGCGCAGGAGATGCGGAGTGCAATCGAAATACCCGTCCGGGCCCGCGGTAAGGCGGGACCGGAGAAATACCGGAAGCTCGTTCAAACGCATGCGGTCGGGGCTGGTTCGTGAGGTGTGGAGAATTGTGCCGCCAGTCCGGTCGATCGTCCTGACATTTTCTGGGTCAAGATGGATCAGATGCGAGTGGCCCAACTCGGCTTCATCCGGATCGTAGTTCAGGGGCCCGGCAAATCCCCGTCGAAAGCCCAGCACGTCCCAACCTGACTGCGTCGCGCGCAACGTTATGGCTTTGATGCAGGCGTTCAGGCCCGGAACGTCGCCTCCACCTGTCAGGAGGCCGATGCGTCTGATAGTCATTCTGTGCTTCGCCGTTCGTCAGACCACCCAAGAAGAGCTAAGCACGATCTTGTGTCTGTGTAACGGGCATCGACCCATGACCCGCTTGGAGCTGGGGCGAGTCATGTGTGTTAATGAATTCGATGAAAAAAATGCCCGCTTTCCAGCCAGAGGAGACACTCATTAGCCGGGAGCGTAAGCGCCTGGCTGGATGTCCGCTCTCGACCCGAAGCGGTCGTTCATGGTTCATGACGCTGTGTGCGCGTAGACGCGTATCCCACAGGGTCTCCCTAGCTAGTTTTGCTGCTTGTTAGTCTCGCCACGCCTCCAAATTTTGTTTGGCTAGGTGTGAGGCAACGGTTCGTGTAGTTCCTCTCAAGACACAAGTGATCCCATTTGTTTGAGGAAACAATTCGATGGCGGGCGTGCCCCCGGGCGGCGAATACAAGGACCTAGTGCTGTTTCTGGCCACGGCCGGCGTTGTCGTGCCGATCTTTCGTCGCTGGCGCGTCAGTCCGATCCTCGGCTTTCTCGGGGCGGGCGTTGCGCTCGGCCCGTTTGGATTAAGCGCTCTCGAACAGAGCTTTCCCTGGCTACACTACTTCACGGTCGATCGTCCCGAGCAGATCGCGCAGTTGGCGGAATTCGGCGTCGTGTTCCTGTTGTTCACGATCGGACTGGAACTGTCCTGGGAGCGATTGCGCACATTACGCCGGCTGGTTTTCGGCCTGGGCGGGCTCCAGGTGGTAGTTTGCGCAGCAAGCATCGCAGGTGTGGGTTTTCTGCTCGGGCTGAGCCCAGTCGCGGCGACTACCGTCGGGACCGCGCTGTCGCTTTCGTCAACCGCAATTGTCATGCCTCTGCTCGGCGAGCAGAAGCGACAATATTCGAACACCGGTCGGGCCGCGTTTTCGATCCTCCTGCTTCAGGATCTTGCGGTCGCGCCGATCCTCGTGACGATCGCGATACTGGGAGACAATAACGGAGAAAGTTTCTCGCCGCGGCTTCTGCTGGCATTCGCACCGGCAGCGCTGGGCCTGCTCGGTCTGGTCGCGCTTGGCCGGCTAGTGCTGCGACCCATGATGAAGTCGGTCGCCAGAGCAAAAAGTCACGAACTGTTCGTGGCAGCGTGCCTGCTCGTCGTCCTCGGATCGGGATTGATAGCGGCGGTGAGCGGTCTGTCGATGGCGTTGGGTGCGTTTGTCGCCGGATTGCTTCTGGCTGAGACGGAGTACCGACACGAGATTGAGGCGACGGTCGAGCCATTCAAGGGCTTGTTGCTCGGTCTATTCTTCGTATCGGTCGGCATCAGTCTCGACCTTTCAGTGGTGATCGCCGAGCCGGCAACGATCTTGGGGTCGATGCTGGGACTGATGCTGCTCAACGAAATCGTCATCTTCGCTCTGGGGCGCCTGTTCGGCCTGAAGGGTATCGTCGCGCTGGAGACCGCATTGCTGCTCGCGGCCGGCGGAGAGTTCGCTTTCGTCATTCTTAACTCGGCTATGGGCGCCGGCATACTTGCGAAAGCGGTTGGTCAAGCGCTTCTTGTCTCCTCGACTCTGTCGATGTTCTGCATTCCATTGCTGGCAACCCTGGGATCCAAGCTGCGAAGCCGAGTTTCATTGCGAGTAGCTGAAGCACTCCCCGAGTCGCTGCCGGATGCCGAGGAACCGCGGGTTCTAGTGGTCGGATACGGCAGGGTAGGAAAACTCGTCGCCGACATGCTCACACGCCACAGAGTCGAGCTGGATTGCCATTGAACGCGAACCGGCCCTGGTCGAAGCGGCTCGTCGGGAGGGTCGAAACGTCTTCTTTGGCGACGCGTCGCGACCGGACTTGCTCCGCCGCCTCGGCCTTGATGCCGCGCTCGCCGTCGTCGTGACGATGGATTCGCCGGAGGGCGCAGAAGCGGTGGTGACCACCGCCCGTGAGGCGCGCCGGAACCTTACGATTGTGGTGCGGGCGCGCGACGCGCGGCAGGCGAAGAGACTCTACGGATTGGGTGCCACCGATGCTGTCCCAGAAACCTTCGAAGCTTCGCTACAACTCTCGGAGGCGTTGCTCGTCGAAATCGGCGTGCCGATGGGATTGGTCATCGCTTCAATCCACGAGCGGCGAGATGAGTTCCGGCGAGAGCTGAACAACCCTGACGCACTGGGCGGACGAACGCGCCGCGTCCGGAAAATCACAAATTCCTAGCACCGGCCCTTTCGACATGGAATCGATTTGACTGTTGATCGAGCGAGCTCTGGCTCGACCGGCTGAATGCCGCTATCGACACGAAGTGGGCCTTCGCACGTGGCTGGGCCGCCCAACGAAATCGGCTATCGTCTGCTCTGAACTCAATTCAGGGGGCATCACATGTCACTTTCGGATTTGGCGTCCATCGGCAGCCTTATCAGCGGCATCGCCGTGTTGTTTTCACTAGTCTATCTATCGTTGCAGATTCGGCAGAACACCAAGCACTCGCAAGCGCTGATACAACAGGGCCGAGCTGCGCGCATCGCCGATACCGCCCTTCGTCTCGCAGAACTTCGGGCCGACGACGGGCTGAACAGCTGTTTCGAAGGAGCGCCCCAGGCGAGTGCGAAGGACGTCTCACGCTTTCTCAACGTGGCGCGCGCCGTGTTCATAAGCTCGGAAGACTCTTTTCTTCAGGGTGAGGAGGGCCTGCTGGCTCCCACGGCCTATGAAAGTTACAAGGCAAGTCTCCGCACGGGAATGGGTTCATCCG
This sequence comes from uncultured Alphaproteobacteria bacterium, assembly GCA_963741725.1. Taxonomy (GTDB): domain Bacteria; phylum Pseudomonadota; class Alphaproteobacteria; order Micropepsales; family Micropepsaceae; genus Rhizomicrobium. The sequence goes on from CAVUJC010000006.1 coordinate 37,402, forward strand.
GATTGGCTGCCGCATGGATACTAACCCGCGATATGTACGAACCGAAGTATCGTGCGTTCATGGACGAAATAAATGGTGACATAAATCGAACTGCATCAAGTCGCTCTGCAGACACGTGGCAAAGTGCTCTCAAGTCGCTCGCTCAGAACAAGAGTGCCTGACACGGCGGAATGTCGGCTTTCGACCATCTGTGGACATCGGCTTCGGTTGCTGGGCGATATTTTCTCTGACAGACCTAGGTCACGGGAAACCGAGGCGCTCCCGGGCTATGGCGTTGGAAATTCCGGCATTCGAGACGGTCTGCGCTTCGCCGCGCTTAGACCGGGCGAACTTCGGCAAGCCGCTTGATTGCGTACTCATCGTCCCAGCAGACCGCGGCTTCCCAGGCCGCCGATGCTTGAGCGGCGATGTCGTACGCGTCGCTGTCGAGACCGGCGGCGTTGTGAGGGAGTGCTAGGTCAAGGTCTGGGACGTCGGCATGTGACTCGTCCCAGTCTATCAACGCCACCCGATCGGCAGTCATGCGGATGTTGCGCGGGTTGGGGTCCCCGTGGACGACGCAGGTCTGACGTCCGACGAGCCGCGCCCACGCCGCCTCGACATCGAGCAACTCCCTCCGGCGGCATCGCGCAGAGGTTGATCCTGGTCCCGGTCTCGGCGTGCAAGAGGTCGGTGGATGATCGCCAACCGGGACGCTGCGGCCACCCCTCTGTCAACTGATGCAACCGGCGGAGCGCTGCGGCCACGCGCCGCCAGTCGGCCTCCGTCTCGGGCGATCCGCCTTCCACGTAGGTCATCACTACTAGACCGTTCGCGAACAGCCGTCCGTCTGTCGTCGGGATCGGCACGGGTACGGTCAGACCATGACCGTCGAGGTATTGAAGGAGTTCAGTCTCCCACGCGAGATCAGGATCACTCCTATTGCCGAGACGAGCGACCGCGAGGCGTCCCTGAATGCGCATGCTCCAGACGTCATTGGCGACTCCGCCAGCGAGCGGTTCGATGCGAACCACATCGTCACCCCACTGCCGGAGCGCCTCCCAGCGTACTGGCGACACTTTGAACTCCTTCAAGACAGCTTCTGACGAACCAAGCGGCAATGCCAGCGAATTGGAGTAACGATTAAGCCGGCACCGTCGCCCAATCGTCGGGAAGCGCAGGTTTGGGCCAAGGCGGGTTAATCCGCCAGGACGGCCACGGCTCGTCAAACGGCCGAGACTTGCGCTCTATTCTTTCGATAACGCGTTCGCCTTCGCGGCGGATGGCGGTCGCCTTTTCCGGCGAGACCCACCCCAGGCGCTGAATGTGGGCGAAATGGTCTTCGTCCTTCCACTGCCAACGCATATTTGGCGCGACGACTATATCGAGGGACAGATCCCAGGTTACGAACCCGTCGCCAGTCCGGCGCACCGGGTCGATAAAGTCCACATACCAGCAGAGCAACGGCCCGCCGCCGCCCTGGAACATCAACGAAATCATGTGCATTGCGCCAGGTTCGATGAGGCGCAGGACGTCGGTGGAGTGCCAAACAGCCGCGCGCGGGCCGTCGATCGCGCCGGTTTCAAAGTCGATCTGGCTATTTTGCGCCAATGTACCCATTGGCATGTAGAGAACAGTCCGCTTCGGACCGTCTTCGACGACCAACGAAGCTTGTGCAGACCGCACCACACCGCGCTGCACGAAGCGGAGTGTTACGCGTTGGCCAGCATGCCAGAGCGCCTCCATCATCGAACTTCTGTCAGCTGTAGCGTTCTTCTTTCCACGGATCGAGTTCGCAATGTTAGCCGAGGACTTTTCAGAAGCCGGATTGACCCTCGGAGTGGAAGATCACGCGCGTCTCCCACTTGGTGCTCTGCCAGCAATCCCAAATCCCGAGTGACCTCGAGGTGGAGCAGACAATTGCATTTTTCTTGGGCTCGTAAAAGCGCCGAACGCCGAAAGCGGGGCCGCCAGCGCGCAGGCGCGGGGAAGTCGGTTATCGTCCGCCCTAAATCCAGCTCTCGTGGAAAGTCGAATGTCCGCTCTCCACCCGACGCGGTTACTGGGCTCAAGCGCCCGTGTGACCAAGTGCAACCGTCCGCTCCCGACCCAAAGCAGCTCCTGCCATTGAGCCTTATCAGGCCTCAGCGTGACTAAAATCGGCTATGGTTTTAGCCAAGCCAATCTCTGGGGGAACAGCGTATGGCAAATTTGGACCAAGCCGCTTACTCGGCATATCTCGATAACTCTGCATACGAAGATCGCCTCTCCGGAGGAGTCCGCCGGATACCGGTGACGACGGCCTTCGGTACGTTCAATGTGTGGACCAAACGCTTTGGCAATAACCCCCGCATCAAGCTGCTGCTGCTGCACGGCGGCCCTGGCGGCACCCACGAATACTTTGAGCCATGCGATTCTTATCTTCCAGCCGCGGGTGTCGAGTACTTTTACTACGATCAACTCGGCTCCTATTATTCCGACCAACCCGATATTCCCGCTCTGTGGGAGCTTCCACGCTTCGTGGAGGAAGTCGAGCAAGTCCGTATTGCGCTGGGTCTCAATGCATCCAACTTCTTTTTGCTCGGCCACTCCTGGGGTGGGATCCTGGCGATTGAATACGCCCTGAAGTACCAGCGACATGTGAAGGGCCTCATCATTTCGAACATGATGGCGAGCATTCCCGCGTACAATGTCTACGCCGAGCGCGTGCTGATGACCATGATCGATCCTGACGTTCTCGCCGAGATCAAGTCTCTGGAGGCAGCGCAAGACTATCAAAATCCGCGCTACATGGAGCTGTTGATGCATCACCATTACGTTCATCACGTGCTGCGGATGCCTCTTGCCGACTGGCCTGAACCCGCCCAGCGCGGGTTCAAGCACCTCAATCAAAGCGTGTACGTTCCGTTGCAAGGACCAAGCGAACTAGGAGCCAGCGGAAAACTTCTCACATGGGACCGAACAGGCGACCTCGGCCGGATCACAGCCCCAACACTGACCATTGGGGCACGTCACGACACGATGGATCCCACGCACATGGCAAACATGGCGCGAGCAGTCCAGAACGGCCAATACCTTGACTGTCCCGACGGCAGCCACATGGCGATGTTCGATGATCAGCAGAGGTATTTCGAGGGCTCAATCAAATTCCTCTACGACACTGACCGGCGGAGCTGACGGAAATCGGGTTTGATCCCTATACCCGCTTTCCACCCACACCGGACCTTCGCATTCTAAGAGTCACGACCGACAGCCTGCATGACCGCTAACGACCCGAAGGGGATCCAACGTTACTATACGAAGCCTGCGTCCAGCGTCTGACCAATTTGAGCCAGCGCGAGGTAGTTTAGAAAACAGTTGGCCGCCAGACTGCGAGGAGAACGGCTATCACAGCGAGGATCCGCATCACCCAGTACCAAGGCTCCAACTTTCGATAGAGTTCTCGGATATCGTCGTTTGCCGGACCAGGGCCAGCAGGAAGTAGATTGATGGCCACGTTCAGCTTCATCGCCGTCGGAAAGATGAAGACCACAATGACGATGATAAGCAGCATGATCGCCTGCTTGATTCCTAGCCACAGCACCGTAAAGAACCAATAGCCCTCATAGATCGCCATTGCGACTCCAGCGAGGAGGGCGACGATAGTGGCGATGAAAACAACCAAATCGGAACCGTAAACGATGCGAATGAACGGTGCCTCGAGAACTGTTCCTTTCGCAGCGAGAAAGCGTCTGCCGAGATAGAGCTCAAAGAAGCCTGCGCCAATCCACGTGATGATGGCGAGAATGTGAATTGAAAGAAGTGTGTTTCGAATCATGTTCCCCCACGCGCGACCGAGACTTGGACGGCAACAGTATGATACAATAGCGGCGCGCTTGGGTGAAACCAAGTTTGACTGCCGCCGCTCCGGCATCCGCTATTCGTCAGTCGAACTGTAAGGGAGGTATCGCACGAAACCGCGAGCGGGCAGGGTCGGTCAAATTCCGTGACAGGAGTAACCGCTTCCGACCCAAAGCAGACATTCGCGTGCCGGCCTAGCTCGAAACGCGACGCGAATAGTCAGTAACATTGAGAATGTGGTCGACTGTTTCACCCCCGAGCGGGAGGTAAATGCTCTGGTAGCTCCGATGCCCGCGCTCGACATGTCGGAGGGTGCCTCTAAGTGCGAGCGGTTTTCCTGTCGTGCGGATGCGATCAAGCAGTTGAAACAGAAAGTCCGAATATCCTGGCACGACAGCATCAAGCTGACGTATGCGCCAATTCAATGGATTGAAACCATGCTCTTCGATGGTGCGCTGTCCCACAATTCGGAACTCGTAATCGGCTCCCTCGTTCAATACGCGGAGCAACATGATATTCGGCAGCAACGCTTTAATCCGCGACGGATCGATGTCGGATCGAGCCGGATATTGACGCCCGCCGCACTCGTCTTGCCAGTAGTCCAGACCGGATTGCACCTTCTGAAAGGTGATTTCGTTCGCCGGGATAAGATGCGGCGTGGGTTGAACGTTTTCGGGCACCAAAATCGTCATGTCAGTCCCGCTATGCTTACCGCGGTTTGGCTTGCAATTGGTCTATGAACATGGCTCGTCACTGGCTAATTCTTCCCTAATGCTTTGGTGTGGCTCGTCTGCCCGAGGACCCGGCGCACCTGAAGCGGGCACTCGTCGGGACCAAACCGTAGCCAGCGTATGTTTTCTAGTCATTAGACGCTTTTGACACCAACTCCGCAGGCCACGCTGCAAGTGCCGCGAACAGCATTGTGACTGGCTCGCCTGCTTGCCCAAGCGGAGCGATAAGCGCCTCGCTCTCGAGCCAGATTTTGTTTTCAAAAGCAACACGCCCGCTGATACGCAGAGGACGAACAGCATCGCAGACAGCGTCGAAGTAGCTGCGCCAGCGAGCCTCAATCTCTTCAGTCAGAACTTCCGAGATGGACTTTCCGCCAATCGGCCCAAATATCTGCTCGACCCGCGTTCCAGCGAGTTCGGACCCGATATTGGCGTTTTGTTTGGCCAACTCGCAGTGATTCGATGAGGGCGACATTTGCCAGAAACTCCGACATACCACCGGGCGTCAGATCGGAACGCTGCGGCATCGAACGACCCGCGCAACGGGATTTCCAGTAGGCCAGGGCCAACTGGGCGACACGATGCTCGAACGCCAGAGACCAGTCGAACGTCACCGGAGGTTCGGCAATTCCCACAGAATTGTTCGGCTGCAGGGTCATAAAGGTCATTGTCGACCCGCCGTATTACCAACCGGTGAATTACTCCGTTTCGCCATGCTCGACGCGGTCGGTCGGCAACCGCACTGATAGCGCCATAAACCCTTAGGTAATTAAGCAATCGTAAGCTGGTCCCAAAGCCAAACGAACTCGTACAACAGAGCTCTGGGTCAGGCGAAGATGACACGGGAAAAGGTACTTGCGACCCTCTTTTGGGGATCAATCTCCGTGTCCGCGGCAATGCTAGTGGACTATCTCATCACGATCCAGCTTCTGCACGACTGGCAGGCCTATACGCCTCTGGTTACGTTCAGCATCGCCACAATTGTAACTCTTCCGACAACCTATGCGCTCGTCAACGGTCGTATAAACCTCAGAAACGCCGGTGAAGCACTGTCGGCTGCCCGTGACGCAGCGCTACAGGCCGATCAGGCGAAGTCGCAGTTCTTTGCAAACATGAGCCATGAATTGCGCACACCGCTCAACGCAATCCTCGGATTTTCGGAACTTTTGCAAATGGAAGGATTTTCCGAGCGGCGCATTGAATACGCCCGCATCGTGCACAGCTCTGGCCAACATCTTCTTTTGTTGGTCGACGACTTACTCGATCTGTCACGGATCGAGGCGGGAAAGCTTGAGCTGAGAGACGAAGTGTTCGAGTTGGACACAATGATCGAAGAGTGCGTTCGTACCGTCGAACCGCGAGCCAGCACCGCCGGACTTCAACTCGTCAGAACTATCGACGCCAATCTTCCTGGCATCACTGCGGACCGGCGCGCGCTTAAACAGATCTTGCTGAACCTTCTCACCAACGCAATCAAGTTTACCAATCCAGGAGGCAAGGTCGAAGTGTTCGCCGGGATGGCCTCGACGGGAGAACTCTGCTTCGGCGTCAACGACGACGGAGTTGGCATCGCCGAAGAAGATCAAGCCCATGTGTTCGAGCGCTTTGGTCAGGCGCGCCACGACATCGTGTCGCCGGAAAAAGGTACGGGCCTCGGGCTACCTATCGTCAAGGGTTTGGTTGAAGCGCATGGCGGGCGCGTTGGAATGGATAGTCACCTCGGTCGAGGTACACGACTGTCTGTCTGGTTGCCGAAGGAACGCGTAAAATCCCGCTCGCCCATCGCCATGGCGTCGTAAGTGTGCGGATGAACACGGTGGGACGTATGTCCGCTTTCCAACCGAAGCGGACCTCCGCTGTTCCTTTCACAGCGGCACGATAAACGCTGCTAGTCGAGCGCATGGCTTTGATCGCGATCAGCCCCACGCTATAACTTTTGTATGAAAGATCCCCTGAATAATTTTCGAGGACCGATCCAGATTGCGGAGGGTGAATGGAGCGGATGGACCTTTTGGCAAGGGGACGCGTACGAAGCCCAGTCCGGACCATTTTACTATCGGTCTGATTCCGATGGTCGGGTCAGGTGCGCGTTTCGGGCGGAACAAAAGCACATGAACGGCAGCAAAGCAGTGCACGGTGGCTGCATACTTACGTTCGCCGACTACACTCTGTTTACGATAGCGCTGCCATATCTCGGGCAGGACCGAACTGTGACCGTCAGTCTCACAGGCGACTTCGCGGGTTCGGCACACGAAGGCGACCTTATCGAGTCGAGCGGCGAAGTCATGAAAATGGGCGGGAGTCTCATCTTTTTGCGAGGTATTATCGAAACTCAGAGCCGTCCAATAATGAACTTCTCGGGAATTCTGAAAAAAATACGACAAGAGACGTGAACCCCCACTTGTACAGATCGACCCAAAGGGGACCTTCGCACTTGACTGGGCAACCCAACAATATCGGCTATCGTCTGCCCCGAACTCAACTCAGGGGGCATCAACATGGCACTTTCGGACCTTGCATCGATCGGTAATTTCGTCAGCGGCTTCGCTGTTCTCGTGTCCCTTATTTATCTCAGCTTACAGATACAACAGAATACCAAGCACTCCCGCGCCCTGATCCAGCAAGGTCGTGCGGCTCGAATTTGCCAGTCCTTGACCGACATGGCTGAACTCGATTGGACAGACGGGATGGACGCCTGCTTCGCGGGCGCAGCGAATGTAGATCCCAAAGATCTGCGCAGGTTTAACTTCATTGCCCGCACGTATTTTGTCAGTGCAGAAAAACTCGTTTCTACAGCACCAAGAGGGCTTGATGGATAGTCAGGTTTTTGATGGCTTTGAGGGATCGATGCGCGCCGGGTTGGCAGCAAGTCCCGGCTTTCGGAAGGCATGGAAGATTTCTCGCCTGAGTTATGTTCCTGCGTTCCGGGCATACGTCGATAGACTCGCCATCGACGCTAAGGTTAGTGGAGCACAGTCAGCATTGGTCGCATGGAACGCCACCTACGCCTGAGGCGATTGGCACGTTCGACCGAAGGTCTGCTTCCGACCCATTGCGGACACTGGTCTTCCATGAGACGCTGAAACTGCATCGCAAGGAGATGCGTCATGGATGAGCCCGAAAATCGCGACCCGGTCGCCTCAATCCTAACTCGCGACCCTTTCGGTTCACTTTTGTTCGGGCTCAGCCTCTTTTTGATTTTGTTCCTCTGGATCTCTGGCGAGGTCTTCGCCCGCACAGGACACATGGAATTGTTAAAGGCCGCGCTCCTGCTGACGATGGCATTCGCGGTCGTCGGCGCGGTGTTTGGGCTTGTACGCGGATTGCGCAGTGCACGAGCGCCCAAAAAAAGACGGGGCGCGTGAAGTGACCACTTTCCACCCGTAGCGGACATCCGCAATGCAGCCGTCGTGACACTCAACAATCTCAACGAGCCAGCGGCGCCCGCGGTTCGAATCAGTGTGAGCAACGCGGTTTAGAAAAGCGACAAACGCGGCCCAGGCGTTGCGTCAAATCTGGAGATGACGCGATGCGCCGACACCGCGGATATATCCCGCTGTCGGCGAGGCAAAATGAGTTCCGATAAACAATACCGGTCGATCAGTTACGCGGTCCAAGGCCGAGCGTCGCGTGGCCACCGCCAACTCTGGATTGTTATCGGACCCTGACGGCCACTCTGGGTGGGCTATTTGGCAGGGGTGATGGAGAAAGTCTCCACTGATCATGGCGCGAGCACCTTCGGATTCGATCATCACGCTGACGTGACCCGGCGTGTGGCCAGGAGTTGGTTCCAACCAGACCTCTGGCGAAAGTCGGTGGTCGGTCTCGACCAGCTGCGCAAGTCCCGCATCAAAGACCGGTTGAATGGCGTCTCCAAGAATAATTTGTTGAGCGTCGTCGCCCTCAGCCCGCCAATGGCCGAGTTCCTCACGACCGATCAAGTAGCGAGCGTTGGGAAATGTCGGTACCCACCTGCCGTTTTCCAGCATGGTGTTCCAACCAACATGATCAACGTGAAGATGCGTGCAAACAACCGCGTCGACACGTTCGCGCGACCAGCCCGCCTCAGCCAATTGCTCGAGGAACGGCGTTTGCAGCGCAACTCCGCCGGTCAACGCGCGCGGCCGGTCGTTTCCGATGCAGGTGTCCACGACAAGCCGCAGTCCCGGTGCTTCAACCAGCAGCGCGTGAATAGACAGCAGAAGTGCGCCATCGGCGGTAACGAAGTGTGGATATAGCCAAGGCATTGTCGAAAGCGCCTCAGGCTTCGCGTCACGCATGAAAGGGGTCGATGGGTCGTAACCGATCGGCACCTCAAGCTCGACGATGCGCGTGATCGCCACCCTTCCCACTTTCCACTTCAGCATTGTTTCCTGCTCCAACGTATGGATCTCAATCCGTGCCGTCTTCTACCAGCTTGCGCCGTCGCACTTCTTTACCGGCGTGTCGTCCCACGCGCCCAGCGGCAGCATGCGGGCGTTCACGCCCATGCGGTCGTGGCCCTTGTCCACGGGCACCCACCACATCAGGCAGCGGCATGTCTTGCAGTGGTGCATTTCCAGCATGCGGTCGCCGCGCATATAGATGTCCGTCGGCCCCGTCATCGTCACATTCTTGGGCGAGTAATACGCCCACAGCCCGCCGGAGCGCCGGCAGATGCCGCAATTGCACTCCGTCACTTCGTCGAGCGTGCCCTCCACGGAGTAGCGCACCGCGCCACAATCGCATGAACCTTCGAGCATGAGATTTTCCTCTGCCGTCGTCTCCGCCACGCTGCGGATTGAAGCACAGATTCCTGTCAAATCTGTCAGCAATCTGGTCAGACCGCGGCCGACATTTTGACCGTTCTTGTCTCCCGGGCCATGGACGCACCCGCTGCCGCGAGCACTTGACGGCATGGCGCGATAGTTGCGGTCAGCCGGACGCGTCAGTCCATACGTACTGCGAACTGGAAATTGGTCGCAGAGCGATCCTGAATGGCCGCTATCGACCCAAAGCGGGCATTCTCACTTGGCCTGGGCCGCCCAACGAAATCGGCTATCGTCTGTCCTGAATTCAATTCAGGGGCATCACATGTCACTTTCGGATTTGGCGTCCATCGGCAGCCTTATCAGCGGCATCGCCGTGTTGTTTTCACTCGTCTATCTATCGTTGCAGATTCGGCAGAACACCAAGCACTCGCAAGCGTTGATACAACAGGGCCGAGCTGCGCGCATTGCCGATACCGCCCTTCGTCTCGCAGAACTTCGTGCCGAAGACGGGCTGAACAGTTGCTTCGAAGGAGTGCCCGAGGCGAGTGCGAAGGATGTCTCGCGCTTTCTCAACGTAGCGCGCGCCGTGTTTTTCAGCTCGGAGGCCTCTTTTCTCCAGGGTGAGGAGGGCCTGCTAGCTCGCACTGCCTATGAAAGCTACAAGGCGAGCCTCCGCACGGGGATGGGTTCATCCGGATTGGCCGCCGCATGGATACTGACCCGCGATATGTACGAGCCGAAGTATCGTGCGTTCATGGACGAAATAAATGGTGACATAAATCGAACCGCATCAAGTCGCTCGGCCGACACTTGGAGAACCGCTCTTGAGTCGCTCGCTCAGACCAGCAGCGCCTAACGGAGCCGAGCGTCCGCTTTCGACCCAAAGTGGACATAGCCATAGTGGACTCCACGATCGACCATTATCCAGCCGGCAAAGCTGTGTTAGTCAAATTCGCTAGCTCGACATGGCGCCCAAGCACCGCTCCCGCGGCCCGCATTGGTGCTCATATCCGTACAGCGGCCCGTACTAAGGCCTGTGTGCCTGAATGAATGCCGAGACTGCGTCGACAATTCCCGGCGCCAGCGGAAGGTCTGGATCAGCGTATGCCGCTATATTCGCGGCGCGGTCCAGCGGCGCTATCTTCAGAACGTGATTGACGCCCGCAAAAATTTTGAGCGTGGCATCGCGCCGGGCGGCGGCGAGCAACTGTGCGTCGGCTACGGAGGTCTGAATGTCGTTGTCGCCCTGCAGGATGAGAGCGGGGATCTTCATTTGGGAGAGAATCGCTGCCGGATCGAGCGCCAACTCTGAGATCAGATAGGGCTGCACGCTCGGACGAAACAACGGCTGCAGCACAGGCGGAACATTGGCGACGATGTTTCCGGCTTCGAGCGATTCCAAAATATTGGAGACCACTTTCTTGATCTCGGGCGGATTTCCCGGGGTGGCATCGACTTGCTCACGCATGACGTGTCCGAGCTTGCGGCCAGAACCAGATAACAGCACCATTCCACAGATGTCGGAACTGTCCTGCGCCGCGAGTTCAGCAATCAGTGCACCTTCACTGTGGCCGACTAGCCAGACGCACGCGAAGCCGGTCCGTCGTTTGAGATCCGCGGCCCAGGCGCGGGCGTCAGCTACATAAGTTTGAACTGTGATGTCTGCTTCCGAGGCAAGTGCTGACCGGCTTGCTGCGACGCCTCGCTTGTCAGCGCGCAATGTTGCGATCCCCACGGGCGAAAGTCCTTCCGCGAGGAGCTTCAGTGTATTCGGCTGAACACCCATTGCGAGCGAGTTGCCATTTCTGTCGGTCGGACCGGATCCCGCCAGAAGGAGCGCGGCTGCAAACGGCTTTCCACCCCTCGGCATCGCCAACGTGCCGCCGAGCGTTCCGCTTCCAAAAGTCAGCGACACGTTCGTTTCGGTGTAGCCGTCCGAAGTAGCGGGGCTTGCCATAAGAGCAACGCATATTCCAAAGACAAAGTGTCGACAAAAGCTATTCACAATGATCGTCTGAATTGCCAAGCGACGACAACACATTTCATCGCAGCTTGGCGCTGTTGCTGGCGGGACGCCATCGATCAGGACGGCCGACGTTCGGCTCTCCCCTCAAAAGGGGAGCTCGGGTCGAGCGATAATGTATGTCGAGCCAAATCACCGCTTTCGACCCAAGGCGGATCTTGGACGGTTAGCAAACGTAGCCGGTGTCCAACTCCAACGACTCATCATTTCAAGAGTCGGAAGCAATCCCCGCCCTCATTTGAAGGTACGATTCGTGGCTCAGGCTAGTCGATCGCTGTCGTGTTAGGGCGCCTTTCGAGCTGCTCAATGCGCTGGCGAGCGCTAATGCATCGATGTTGCAGCGCACGCGTGTCGTGAATGCACCACTCGACGAAGATATTCACCCGCGTGTGAATGAATGTTGACCGGTAGTCAGTTTCCTGCCAGCCTTTTGAAACGCGCCGAAGAGCGCCTGTTATCGCCTGCGGGCGAAAGGGGAGAGGTTACCATGCGGGGCAAGCTTAGCCTGACGGCTTCAATTCTGGCGCTCGCCTGCTGCGGCAGCGCTCATGCGCAGACTGCAACTGCGGCAACCGGATCGTCTGAAGGTGGCGCGTCGACTGGCGGCATCGAACTCGTCGTGGTGACGGCCGAGCGCCGGGCAACGCCTCTTCAGAAAACCGCGATCTCCGCGACCGTGCTGAGCGGTTCTGACCTCGCCAATAAAGGCGTAAACTTTGTCGATCAGCTGCAATTCATCGCGCCTTCGGTGACGGTTGACAACTTCGGCCAGGGTATAGATTTCGACATTCGCGGCATCGGCAAGGGCGAGCACAACTCGCAAACAACTCCTGGTGTGATCACCTATCGTGATGGAGTCGCCACCTTTCCAGGCTATTTCACTGAAGAACCTTATTACGACATCGCGAACGTCCAGTTGTTGCGCGGGCCCCAGGGAACGTTCGCGGGCCAGAATGCCATCGGCGGAGCGGTTTTTGTCACGACACAGAACCCCGTTATCGGCGGCGGTTATGGCGGCTACGTTCAGGCGCAGGTTGGCAACTACACCGATTTTGGTCTGCAAGGCGCGAGTAATATACCAATAGACGACACTCTCGCGGCGCGCGTGGCGTTCTACGGCGAAACGCGGGACAGTTTCTACAGCATAACGACGCCTAGCGGTGCAAAATACGCCGGCAATCCCGGAGACGCTCATTGGGGCGCCATACGCGTCAGCCTTCTTTGGCAGCCCACGCAGTCGCTCACTGTGCTGTTCAAGACCGACCTCGACTACCTGGATAACGGCGCTTACCCGGCAGACCCGTACACGGATCGCTTCAAGTTCATTCCCGGCACGAACACGCCAAACCCATTCTACACCGATCTCTTCAAAATTTCGGCCAACGATCCAAATCAGATGGCGGCGGATGAGTTCGTCAGGTCGTCGGTCAAGGCCGACTATGTGTTTGAAAACGGCATTACACTGCAATCCATCACGGCTTATCAATTCGGCAATACCGCCTACAAGGGCGACCTTTACTCGACGGGTCCAAATACGTCCGGACCATATGCGGGAGTTTTCCCGACAACTGGGCCCTTCAGCACCGATTTTGCCACGTTTGTAGACAGTGTTGACGAAACCATCTTGTCTGAAGAGGTCAATCTGATCTCTCCCAATACCGGAAACTTCAAATGGATTGTCGGGTTGTTTGCGCAGTCCGACAGATACGATTTCCTTGCTCCCGCGACGAAGAATTTCGTCATCAATTTGTATTCACCCATCAATTCTCTGGCGTTTCAGTACGATCTTCAGGGCAACAACCCGGAATCTGATCTCTCCGTGTTCGCGCAGGGCAGCTACGAGCTACCGGCCGGTTTTGAGATTCAGCTGGGCGGCCGCTACTCAGCGACAAGCACCGTCAACAAAAACGTTCTGATTCTGCAGTACGGAACACCGATCCTGGACAACCAGGGACTCTCGTCCCACAACTTCTCCTACAAAGCCTCTCTGAACTGGACCGTCAACGACGCCAACTTCCTTTACGCGTTCATGGCGACAGGATTTAAGCCCGGTGGTCTCAATGTTCCGGTAGGCCTTGGCCTTCCAGCTCCATTCCTGCCGGAAACTGTGAGGAACTATGAAGCGGGATGGAAATCGAGTTTCCTCGATGGCCATGTGCTCACGCAGGTTGATGGCTATTACAACAACTTCAAAAACTTCCAGGTAACCGTCGGATATCCGGCATTTCCGACGTTCCCCTTTGAAGTCAATGTTCCCAATACGACGCAGATCTACGGTTTCGAAGCGGAAGTCCAAGCCGCGTTTGGCGCGTTCTCGTTCGATGCTGGGCTCGGTTTGATGCACAGTGAGCTTGGGACCTTCTTTGCTGCTGATCCGCGAATTGGGGGCTTTTCAGCCGCCTGCAGTCCCACCTCTGGTCCCGCAAGCGCCAACTGCCTCAATGTGACGGGGCATGCGCAAACTTATGCACCTGACTTCACGTTCAACTTAAGTGCGGCGTACGATTTCAAACTCGACGGCGGCGACACGCTAACGCCCAGACTCAATTTTGGACACTCGTCCGGGCAGTGGGCGACACTGTTCGAGAACCCCGGTTTGGGCGACAGGCTTGCTGAACGCAATATTTTTGGCGCGCAATTGGCATGGACCCACAACGACATAGTCGTGACGCTGTATGGCACCAATCTGACGGATCAGCATTACGTTGGGGCGCTCAACAGCAATCTCGACTTCGCCGGGCCGCCTCGCCAGTTCGGAATACGTCTGATGCAGGCATTCTGACGCACGGACCGATCGGTAGTTCGAAGTGCTTCATTGCCTAATCGCCGGCAGGCGTAATCCAGACCTAGTGATTCTGCTGACGCATTTGTCGCTAGCGGCACGCAGGGAGATCGTCGAAAATCGTTTCGCGCAGAACAGCCAACGGGCTAAACCGGAAAGATAGGTCCTACCGCTTGGAGCAGTTCTGCAGTGCGCGTTATGAAAGTCTCGTGGATGAAGCGAACGAAGCCGAAATCAAAGCCGAGCAAGACAAAGACGGTAGGCCGGACAAAGGCTGAACAGCGCGCCGACAGGCTGGAAGACATGCTCGATGCAGCTGAGCTCTTGTTTTCCAAACACGGCCTATATGGCGTGACATTGCGGGACGTGGCCCGGGAAGTCGGCGTCCACACCTCGTTGATGCACTACTACTTCGAGGACAAGCTAGCACTGTTCAAAGCTGTATTCGCACGACGCGCCAATGTGACGAGCGAGCGCCGGATGAAGGCGCTGAGTGCGTATGAGAAGCGCGCAGCAGGAAAGCCTACCGTAGAAGGCGCTCTGCACACTTTCCTCGATACCGACTTCGATCTGTATATCGAGGGCGGCGAGGGCTGGCGAAACTATGCAGCGTTCTGCGCCCAGCTGGCGAACACGCCAGAAGGCGCGGCGCTGTTCGATGAATATTTCGATCCGGTCGTATTGCGGCTGGTGGAAATCCTGCAAAAGGCGCTGCCAGGCGTGTCCAAGAGGAACATTTTCTGGGGCTACCATTTCGTGACGGGCAGCCTCATGCACTCCCTCGCCCGAAGCGGCCGGATCGACCGTCTTTCGAGTGGTCTTTGCAAATCCGATGACTTCAAGGCCGTCAAGGCGCGGATGGCCGATTTCATGGCTGCAGGCTTTCTGACCTTGAAGGCCTGATCGACCGTCCGATCCCGGAACTGCGCATTCAATCGATCGCCGGCCTCGAGGGGTTAAGGCGATCGCGCAGTTGATATTCTCGTCTCGTTCAACGGCAACGCGGATCCTTGTCCGGAAGCGGTGGCGAGGCGAGGCCCACATTCCAGTTCCACGGAATCTGTCCGTTTAACCGCCTCCGGCAAACGACCTCCTCATGGAGTTCGTACATGCCGGGCAGGAGGTGCTCCGACGGGCGAGAGGTATCGGCGAAGTCCATGTAAGCCGCGTTGGCGCCATAGGTTGGCCATGCAGCAGCGCCCTTCGACTCGGGCTGGCCGCTACGCGCAAAGCTTGTCCAGTAGTCGATCATGGCGTCGGAAAGATTTGTTTCATCGCCAGACATCGGGGGCCGAGGCCAATACAGCGGCGTGCGGTTCAGTGTTCCGAAAACAAACGGAAGTTCGCTGCCATGAAACGCATGCAGTCCGGCAGTATCCGAAGCCGGGTAACCGTGATCGAAGGCATATAGAAAGGATGGAAGACCAAGTGCGGTCTGTTTCCGGACGAGCCGTTCGGCAGTCCACCCGTATAGCGCATCCCGCGTCGTCGCCAGGATGCTTTCGTGCATACGATCTGCGGGGTAGAGCTTCAGAAAGGCGTCTGAGAGATCCAGATAGCGTTCGCGAATGGTCTTCTCGTAGTCGCTCTGCCAAACCGGAGTCGGCGGAGCCAGGATTGGCAGTGAGCGGATTTCGCCGCTGTTGAAACCGGCAAGCACTGGCACTGGTGCCTGTTCCCCTCGATCGAACGTCTCCACGGGTTGGCGCGGCACGATACTGCCGTCGACCGTCGGGAACGGGGCATAGCTCGAGCCGTCCGCGACGAGTGTTGCTGGATCCATTGCGCGCAGTTCCGCAATATTCTTTTTATGAACCTTCGCAGCGAATTGAGAGCCAAGGTCCTCAGCCGATGGCAGGCCAAATTTCTGCTGCCGCAGTTCCGGAGTGGAGATTGTATAGGCGCTTTGCACAATGGCCTTGGCAAATAGTCCTCGCGCCGCGGGCGAGGTCATCAGATATACGACGCTGAGTCCCCCAGCCGATTCGCCCGCGATCGTCACGTTCGATGGGTCGCCACCAAACGCGCCGATGTTCCGCTTGATCCAGCGCAGAGCCTCGATCTGATCGAGTAAGCCGTAGTTGCCCGATATTTTAAGTGGTGACTCTGCGCTAAGTTCTGGATGCGCCAGCCATCCCAGTACGCCGAGCCTGTAGTTGATCGACACCACAACCACGCCGCGCGCCGCCAGATTTGCCCCGTCGTAGATCGCCTGGCCGCTCCACCCGGTCAGAAATGCGCCGCCGTAAATCCAGACAAGTACAGGTGCGCCGTGCGCGTTAGTCGGTGCCCATATATTGAGCGTTAAGCAGTCCTCACTCATCGATGCGGGCCGATCTGCGTAGATGTTCGCGAGCGTCGCCACCGGTTGGTAGCAGGCGGGGCCAAATCGATCCGCACTCTTCACGTCCTGCCATCGGGGCATCGGCATGGGCGGGGTCCAGCGTGCATTGCCGACGGGAGGGAGCGCGTACGGAATACCTTCGAAAATGTTCAATCCGCCGTCACTGCGTCCCTGAAGCTGGCCAGCCGGGGCGTCGACGATCGGTCCCGGTTCATCGTGCGCGGAAGCCGTCGCGGTGAAGAGCGCAAACGCTGCCAGGCAGAGAATGCGGCGATGAAAGAGGGCCATCACGATGACGCTCCAGCGGTTGACTGTAGACCTTTGAGAACCTGCGCCAGCCACAGGAACAGCCCAATGGCCAAAGCGTAGAAAGGCACAAGTGCGTAGAAGGCGAACTGGAGAGAGTGATGCGGGTTTCCGTGATGAACGAAATCGCTGATCTCACCGACAAGCGTTGGTCCGATTCCCATTCCGATCAGATTCATGATCAGCAGCAACAGGGCGCCCGACGTGACTCGCTGGTCCGGACGCACGGACTCCTGCACGAGGGTAACCGACGAAGACAAATAGAAATAGTTGAGAAAAGTCGGACCGACCAGAAAAACAAGAGCAATCTGCCACGATGGTGCCCAGACAAAACCTATATAGAGAGGAAGTGCACAGGCGAGCGACGCTGCAGGAACCAACGCGTATGCTCGCTTCGAGCGGCGGCTAAACCGGTCGACCAGGCGGCCAGAAACGACGATGCCGGCGCTCATCCCGATGCCCAGGACAAGAGCGTAGAAAATTGCAATTTGTCCAAGGGTCATCGCTTTCTCGCGCATCAGAAAGAGAGTCGTAAAATTGCCCGCGCCGTAGGTGATGATTTGCGTCGCGCCGCTCGCGAGCGAAGCAAGAACAAATTCCGGCCTCGAGAAGAACATTGCGATCGTTTTTCCGAAGCCGGATGCGGACGATTCGGTCAGGTTGTCACCTCTAAGCGACGAATGATCGAGTCCCCCACGGGTTGGTTCGCGGACAATCAGAAGTATGGCGAGCGCCGCAAGCAACCCGACCGAACCGAGGACAATGAATGCATCGCGCCAACTGTACGCTGCCGCGATGGATGCGCCGAACGCGACCCCGAGCGCGGCGCCGATACTGGGTCCAAGGTTGAAAATGCCGAGAGCCGTGCCGCGGCGGCCGCTGGGGAAGTAGTCGGAGATGATCGAGTAAGATGGCGGAACGCCTCCGGCCTCACCGACGCCAACGGCCATTCGCGCCGCGACAAGCTGGGGAAAATTCGTGGCAATGCCGCACGCCATCGTGGCTGCACTCCAGAGCGCGCAGGCGAGCGAAAGTATGCGCACACGATTGGTTTTGTCGGCGATCCAACCCACCGGAATAGAGATGAAGCAGTAGAAGACCGCAAAATAGAGGCCGCCGATCAGGCCGAGCTGGCCGTCAGAGACATGCAGAGTGTCCTGAATGGGCTTCGCGAGGATCGAAAGCAACTGGCGATCCAAGAAATTCAAGACATAGACGAAGCATAGACAGAGAAGCACGATCCATCTTCGTGTCCCCGGGGCGAGTGAAACTGATCCGACATCCGGCCCAACCCGGGCGACGCTGCCTACGATCGTCGAGAGTTTGCGTTCTTCCACGATCAGCGGCTCTCGACGTGTTGGGGCTGGGGGGCAAACGCCCACGTGAAGCCGCCAAATTGCGTGCGCGTCGCAGCGTTCTCGGACAGTGGCATGCCTCCTTCCGGTGCGATCGTGAGCCCAGGCTTCTCTCAAACCATGCAGGCCGCCCTTGCCTCAGTCAATATTCATTATAACGTGAGTGAATATCTAGGTCACTGGGCGCGGGTTCGCCCAGCGCCCCGATGTCCGCTTTCCACCCAAAGCGGACCTTGGACCAATCCTGCTTTCCTGCACTTGTTGCTCCGTGGCTTTCTGCATGTCTCAATGGGCTCGGAGGAACAATCGATGAGCCTTGATGAGAAGGTCAGGTCCTGTTTGACGCTGCCCGCTATTTGCGCGCCAATGTTCTTGGTCACAGGGCCTGCGCTAGTGCGCGAGGCGTGTCGCGCCGGCGTGATCGGTGGTCTGCCGCGCCAGAACGCCCGCAGTCTCGAGGAATTCGAGGCTTGGCTGTCCGACATACAAAGCTCCCTTGCCGACTACCGCGGTACGGTATCCTGAGGCCCGCATCGGCCCCATCGCGGTCAACTATCCCACCCGTATGCCTCCTGATGAGCTCGCGGCAAACATGGCGCTCTGCGCTAAGCACGGCGTCGAGATCATCATCAGCGTTGGCGGCGACCCCACCGAACTCATCAAGCGGGTGCATGACTTTGGAGGCAAGGTGTTCCACGACATCACCAGCATGCGCTTTGCCGAGAAGGCGATCGCTGCCGGTGCTGATGGCTTAAACTGCATCGGCGCGGGCGGCGGGGGCCACTCCGGCACAATAAGTCATCTGGCGCTCATCCCGCGAATTCGCGCCATTTATGATGGGACTATCGTTATGGCTGGGGCGGTTTCCTCCGGCGCTGCGATACGCGCGGCCGAGGTGCTTGGCGCCGATCTGGCTTATCTGGGAACGCGTTTCATCGCTACTCGGGAGTCGGAAGCACCGGAGGAATACAAGCAGCTTCTGGTGAGCCAAACGTCAGCCGATCTCGTCTACACCGGTGACATCGCGGGTGTCCCGGCAAATTGGATGATCAAGTCTATCCGGCGTGTTGGTCTCGACCCTGACGATTTGCCCAGGCCCTTAGGGCGGGGCATGCGTCACGACCATCTCCCGGAAGGCGTCGTACCGTGGAAGAACCTGTGGAGCGCCGGTCAGGGAGTAGACCTGATTGAGGACATCCCGACAGTTGCCGAGCTGGTCATCCGATTGCGACGTGAATACGTCGCGGCCTGCGAGGTGCCCAACATGGTGGAATCGGCGCGCTTAGTCGATGCGGCGCTCGACGCCCCGAGAACCTAGAGATACCAGATGAGCGATCGGTCGACGTAGTTCAACTGGCGTCCGCACACGAAAAGGATTGGTCAGCGGACACCTGGAAAGTGGCCCAAACCTCGGCACGAGGTTTGTTGGTACATCTGTTGGTATCAAACGAGCCAATTCTAGAAATATCCATATATTTCAAATAGTTAAACCGTATTATGGTAGCTGCCGGGCCCACCACATTGTCAGTCGGGCATCTGGTTGCGCACTTCCATTTGGCGCGAAAACGGATGTCCATTTTTCATCCCAAGCGGACATTGGCTTTGGTTGTGATCACACGGTGGCCGCTTCGATCCTCATTCGATCGGGATGATGAGCGAACGCCTGGCTCCGCTGGCGACGGCTTTGGAGAGGTGACCCTTTCCCGACGTGTCCTCAGCCAGGATTATCTCGCCAGGGCCGATCACCCGGCTCTCGCCGTCACTGGTGGTAATTTCAACGGAACCCTCAAGGTTGATGATGTATTGGCGCCTGGGCGCGTTGTGCCATTCCAGATTGTAGCTTCCGTCGGTCACCCGGAAAGCCATGCTCGAGACCGGTACGGGATCAGAGATTTTGCCGGTGGGGCCGCTGCGCGACCATTCGATGTGAAGATCGCGAATGTGAGACTCGCCGTTCGCGTCCGCGTAGATGTTGTGAATTCGCATGCGGACTCCCCTGCTTGCCGACGTAGCGCAGTTTGACGTGAAGTGAATGGGCAGCGTAGTGCGGCGGCGCCCGACAGGCAAACATTCCAGTCGGCTACACTGTGAGGGAATGATTGGCACCGCAAACAGATGGAGTGCGCAGGCGTTTGCCGCTCTTCCGGCCTGATACCGTCCGTATACAGAGATGTTTTATCGTTGGAGGGACGCCTTTTCTCGAGACAGACGTCACGCGCGGAAGCGCGCAACGCCCTCGGAGTCGAAATATTCGTCAAGCCTGGTGATGCGGCCATTCTCGACGAGGCAAACGATGCAGGCTGTCAGACGCACCGCGACCCCGTCTTTGGTGCGCACCCCGCTCAACGTATGCTGATGAACAAATCCGCCCGGAAAAACGTGCAGACGGCGTTCGCCGTATTTGCGGTCGCGGATGCGCGTAACGAAGCCCTTAAGTGTTTCGACATTGTCGCCAGGCGTCTGTTCAAGTTCGTCCGTGTTGTGCCAAATCTTGGCGGCCGGCGCGTAGTATCCTTTGAGTGCGTCTACGTCGCCGCGCTCGACGGCGTTGAAGAAATTTGTCGCCAACTCGGTCATTGCGTCCACGGTGCGTTCTCTCCTCGTTGCGATTGGCAGTTGCGCGGCGACTGAAGCGTCAGCCAGGCCGTGAGCGTATTTGCGGGCACCTCAAGAGTCCAGAATTCCGGTTGCCGTTCCGGAAGTCTGATCGCAACGGACTCTCAACAAGGCGAATTTTCCGCGAAACAAGAAAAATTACTTAGACGTCTATCTGGTCGGGGACGCCGCGACGATGCTATATTTTGCGGCAAATAACCTCCGGGAGGACGCTGACATGACAGAAGTGCACAATCGGGTTTTCGATTTCCGCGGCATCAATCATCTGGCGCTGGTCTGCAAGGACATGGCGCGCACGGTCGATTTCTACAGCAACACTCTTGGTATGCCGCTGGTCAAGACGATCGATCTGCCCAACGGCATGGGTCAGCACTTCTTCTTTGACATCGGAAACGGCGACTCACTCGCCTTCTTCTGGTTCCCGAACGCCCCCGAGGCCACGCCGGGCGTTGCGGCTGCCGGCCATCTGCCCGGTACCGGAAAGAGCATCGCCTCGGGCCACGGCTCGATGAACCATGTCGCCTTCAATGTGCCGGAGGACAAGATCGACGAGTATCACGAAAGGCTGCTCGCCAGGGGCGTTGAGTGCACCAAGGTCGTCAACCACGACAACTCGCCGCGACAGATCAGCGATGATATTTCGCCTTCGACCTTCGTGCGTTCGATCTACTTCTTCGATCCGGACGGGATTTGTCTGGAAATCGCCGCATGGACACGCGTGCTCGATCCCAAGGTCGAAGTTCGCCACGATCCGGTCGACGCCGAAGGCAAGAAGCATCACGTCGCGCTCGAACCGGCAGAATAGCGCCGATCTGAACGCGAAACGCTAGGCGGTCACCGCCCGCGCGGTGACCGGCAGGCCGAGTTCGCGCCGCAGCCAGCAGCGAAACGCCTGCACGAGCGGCGCGTCTGCAGATGCGGGCTGGGTGACCAGCCAATAAGAAGTCTTGCTCGGAATCCGCAGGCGGAACGGTTCGACTAGAAGCCCGGCCTTGAGATAAAGATCGATCAGCGGCTTTCGCCCGATCACCACGCCCATGCCTTCGATCGCAGCGGTCGTGGCCATTTGGATGGTGTCGAACTTGCGGCCGTGGTTTGGATCGACACCATCCGTCACGTCGCCGTATTGGCGCGCTGCTGCGAGCCATTCCGGCCATCCTTCGGGACGGCGCGATACGATGAGCAAAGTGTGGGCAGCAAGGTCGCTTGGCTCTCGCAAAGGAACCGAACCGGCCAGAAGCGATGGAGCGCAAACCGGGAACATTTCCTCGTGAACGAGTTCTTCCGCCATGAGGCTCGGCCATTGCAAATCATTGACCCCGACGCGAATTGCCACCGAGTTTGCCGTTCTGGCCACGGTCTCCGGATAGCCGAGATCGCCAACGGTGTTGATCTCGACTTCGACTTCCGGGTTCTCGGCGTAAAAGCTCGACAGGCGCGGCAGAAGCCAGCAGCTGGCAAAGCTTGGCAGGCTGTCGATCACCAGCAGCTTCTTGCCGGAGCCTTCGCGGATTTTGCGCACCGTCTCATTGATCGAACCGAAGGCGCCCGAAACGGCTTGAAAAAGCTCGTTGCCCACTTTGGTGAGGGTCACACCCTTGGCGGCGCGGTTGATGACGTCGGTGTGCAATTCCTCTTCGAGCAGACGCAGCTGATAGGTCACTGCCGCCGGTGTCACGTTCAGCTCCTGCGCCGCGGCCTTGATGCTTCCAAGCCGGCCGACCGCTTCGAAAGTGCGCAGCGCCGTAAGGGAAGGTATGCGATACATTGCCCAACTCTCCGCGCGAGCTAGCCAGCCTACACCAAGGCTCGCAGTCGTCCCAAATCTGGCCGAGCGGAACGCCGTGCCTCGCCGGGACCACAGACGTCCGACTGCTGATGCCGCAGCGCAGCACCGCGCAGTGAATTGAATTTGCTTGGCTTCGAAACTTTTTTTCGTTGCACTGTAACACTTAGGAACCTTAGGATTCTTGCTAGACGGCATAAAGCCGCAAGAATGAGCGTTGCCGGCGCCGTGCGCTGGCAGCGGGGGAAACTCAGAGGGGCATAAAATGCATATTCGTTCAGCGTTGATGATGACGGCCGTTTGCTGCGCGGTATCCGCGGCGCCTGGAATGGCGTTCGCAGACGATTCGAGCGTGGCGAACATAGACACGGTAACCGCCGCGGCTGCCGATCAGGGCGGTGGCGGAATCGAGACCGTGACCGTCACAGCGCGCCAATATTCCGAATCGATTCAGACTGCGCCGGTTTCGGTGACGGCTCTGGACGCCGACATGATCGCCAAGCTTTTCGTGCAAAATCTGGCCGACATCGATCACCAAGCCCCGAACTTCACGATCGAAGGTGTCGGCGCCATCCACCGCAACGCAGCCGTGATCTATTCGCGCGGCGTCGGCTATTCCGGCGTCGATATGGGGCAAGATCCAGCGGTCGGTGTTTCGATCAACGGCATCTACGAGCCGAGCAACATCGGCATGCTCAGCAATACGTTCGACGTCGACAACATTCAAATATTGCGGGGGCCGCAAGGAACGTTGTTCGGCAAAAACACCGTGGGCGGCGTCGTCAATATCACGACCAAGCTGCCCGGTGATCAGCTCGACTTTCAGGCGATGACGCGATTCGGAAGCTTTGGTCGCTTCGACTACTCGCTGGGAGGCGATGTGCCGATAACGGACACTTTGTCGATGCGTCTCTCCTTTCAGAGTCAATACTCATACGGCCCCTACAACAACGCCTATACCGGTCCGATGGGGCTGACGTTGGCGCTTCCCGCAAACGCGCCGCCGGTGCGGACGCATGAGGGAGGCGACAACATCAAAACAGGGCGCGGCACGATCGTCTGGAAGCCAACAGCTGATTTCGAAGCTGATCTCGTCGCCAGCTACTCCAAGGATCGTAGTTCAGCAGTGGGCGGGCAGAACGGCTCGATTCCTCTCGCGGACATCACAAGCAACGGCTACTGGGACTACTTGGCTACGTTCTATGGGCATCCCGGATTCGACTATCGCACGCCTGGCCAGCCTTATCCGCTCGGACCTAATCCGACGTCCGTAGTCTACCGCAATTTCCCGAGCGGCGACTTTCAGGATACGACGAACCTCTCGCTGAACATGCGCTATCACGCCGGCATGTTCGATGTCGTGTCCGTGACCGGCTATGTGCGCGACGGCAATCTCAGCTATAGCGACTATGACGACACGGAGTTGAACTTTTTCCAGTCGATTTTCGGTCTCGACAACCGGCAGTGGAGTCAAGAATTCCGCTTGGAATTGAACGAGAGCGACTCGCCGCTCAAGTGGGTTGTTGGTGCGTTGTATATCGGCAAAGTCTGGCACGGCCAGCAGCTTTTCTACTCGGCGTTTCCGACTCTTAACGATTACATCGACTACGCCAAGCAAAATGACAATTCGTGGGCGGTTTTCGGCCAGGTCGACTACAACATCCTGACCAACCTGCAATTGACGGCCGGTGTCCGCTATACAGACGAACGCAAGGATGTCACGCGCGTAAATTCGCACTTGGCATCTGCTGTCGTTCCGTGTGACCCCAGTTTCCTCAATCCACTCTCGCCAAATTACGGTCTTTCCCCGGCCGCCGCGGGCGCGCCAGGGATGGCCTGCACATTCCACTTTTCGAAGTCCTGGTCGAACGCGACTTACCATGTCGGTCTAAACTACCAGATTGACGAGGATAAGATGGTCTATGCGAGTTGGTCGACGGGCTTCGTCGCTGGCGGCTTCAATACGCGCGTCGACTCGGCGTATTTGACAGGATTGGCCTACAATCCCGAGACGGCGGTGGCTTGGGAAATTGGCCTCAAGTCGGACTGGTATGATCACCACCTCCGCATCAACGCGGCGGCATTCCTGAATAAGTATTCCAA
Organism: uncultured Alphaproteobacteria bacterium; assembly: GCA_963741725.1. GTDB lineage: Bacteria > Pseudomonadota > Alphaproteobacteria > Micropepsales > Micropepsaceae > Rhizomicrobium. The sequence continues at coordinate 62,018 of CAVUJC010000006.1, forward strand.
TCTTCAGGTGGGCGCCTTCATTCCGGGCGGTGGGCTACAGCAGGCGATTGTGAACAACGCATATGAACGTGCCCAAGGCCTCGAACTGGAGGTCACGGCCCTCCCGATCGATCACCTCAACCTCACAGCGTCGGTCGGCTTGCTGGATGCGAACTATACCAGCTTCACGTCCAACGTCTTCGGAAGCGGAACGTTTGACTATTCATTCCTGCGCCCGACACGGACACCGAAATGGACGATGCGCTTCGGCGGCTCATATGACTTCTCGCTCGGCGACTACGGAACTCTGACTCCGGCAATGTCGGTCGAATATGAAACTTCGCATTATACCGATCTGACCAACAATCCAGTCGGCTTCCAGAAGGCCTATGCGCTGTTCGACGCCAATTTGACCTATGTCGATCCGAGCAATCGCTGGCAGGTGGCGCTCTGGGGCAAGAATATCAACGATGCGAAATACAGGTTGTCGGCTGTTCCGAGCTCGGGTTACTTCACGCAGCTCTATTTCGGCAATCCGGCAACTTATGGAATTGATCTGAGTCTGAAGATCTGACGGAAAAAGGGCGCTCTGTTCTGAAACCTTGATGGAGCGCGCAGCGGTACAAGCCTTGCGCGCTCCTGTTCCGTTCGAGCCGCGAGCTGTACGATGTGAAGTGCAGCCAAGGAGTGCGCCGAGACTGCCCTACCGCATCTAGTGAAGACGGAGGACATCATGACGGAGACCAAGACAAACAACGAGAAGAGTGAGGCGTTCCAATATCTCGGAGTCAATCATGTGGCGCTTGTGTGCCGTGACATGGCCGAGACCGTGGCCTTCTATGACGGCGTGCTCGGCATGAAGCTGGTCAAAACGCTCGATCTGCCCAACGGCCGAGGCCAGCATTTCTTCTTCGATTGCGGAATGGGAGGCACCGTTGCCTTCTTCTGGTTTCCCAATGCACCTAAAGCGGCCCCCGGCATCGCGTCCATGCATCCGGACTACATCAACAAGGGCACGCAGACCGCGCATGCCTCGATGAACCACCTTGCGATCAGCATCCCAATCGAAAAGTTTGACGAATATGCCGAGCGGTTGAAGGCACGCGGCGTTTCGATGCGGGTTATCAACCACGAAGACTCCGAGCAACATTCGTCGCCCGTGGTGACCGACAAGACCTGGATCCGATCCATGTACTTTACCGATCCCAATGGCATTCATATGGAGCTTGCCGCCCTGACGCGCGCGTGGCGCGCCGACGATGTTCGCCACGACCCGGTCAACGCGGACGGCAAGCGCGTTTCCGTGAACGATGAGGCGGCCAAGTCTGTCGCCAAACGGTCCGTCGCCCACACCAGCTCATGACGCTAGGCACCGACGTGCAACCTGTGGTCCTGTCGAGGTTGGCAGCAGACAGTGCATTGCCTGAGGCGCAGGAACTCTATCCTGTGCGAAGCCAGGCTTGGTTTGTCGTCGGTGCCCTCGCGCTCACCAACATGATGTCCTACGTCGAGCGCCAGATTCCGACGCTCATGTTCGCTCCCATAAAGCATGACTTTCACCTCAGCGACACCCAAGTCAGTCTCTTGGCAGGCTTCGCGTTCGTGCTCTTCTATGTTGGTTGTGGCCTCTTCATCGGCCGCCTCGCCGACCACGCCAATCGCAAGCGGATCATCACTGTCGGCATCGTCCTTTGGAGCATGGCCACGATATCCTGTGGCATGGCGCAAAGCTTTGTGCGGCTGTTTTTCGGCCGCATGATGGTCGGCGTGGGTGAAGCAACACTGGGACCTTCGGCGGTCTCGCTGCTCAGCGACTACTTTCCACGCGACAGACTCGCAGCGGCGCTCAGCGTCTATACGGGCGCGCAATATCTCGGCGCTGGTTTTGCGCTGGTGATCGGGGGGCTGGCCATCCAGGCGGTTAGCGCGTTGCCGCAGCCGCACCTGCCCCTCGTGGGCACGTTGCACCCGTGGCAAACGACGTTTCTCGTCGTTGGAGCCGTCGGCATGCTCGTGCTCGTGCCAATGCTGTTCGTCAGGGAACCGCCGCGCCACGGCCGCGTCGCATCGCAAAGATCCGCATTGCCGCTTTCGCACACACTCGCTTTCATGCGTCTCAACTGGAAAACTCTCGGGGCGATATATGCCGCCTTTTCGATCAGCTCGGCGGCAGGCTTCGGCACCGTAGCCTGGGTTCCTACCTATTTCGTTCGCGTGCATCACTGGGCCGCCCACGATATCGGTTACGTCTACGGCCTGATGCTCGCGATTCTGGGCTGCGCCGGCGTTCTGGTTGGCGCTCGGTTTGCGGACTGGCTGGCGGCGCGCGGCCATCAGGACGCGTATCTGCGGGCCCCTCTGATTACCGTTATCGTCGCAGGCATTCCGGCAGCGCTCGCGACGCTTATGCCGAGCGCGCAGGAATCCTTTTTCTTTCTCATTTTCTCCACGTTCCTTAGCAGCTTTCCGGTCGCGGTGATCATTGCCGCGCTGCAGGTGATCACACCCAACCAGATGCGTGCCCAGGTGGTGGCGCTATACTTCTTCCTCGCCAACATCTTTGGAGTTGGTTTGGGGCCGACAATCGTCGCGGCGATCACCGACTACTTTTATCGGGATGAGATGGCCGTGGGCTATTCGCTCGCGACTGCCGTCGCCATCATTACACCGATCGTTGCCATCCTCGTCTGGCTCGGTCTTGCGCCGTACCGCGAAAGTCTTGCGCGTGCGGCAGCATGGGCGGCACCCACCGATCTACCCGGGACCGCATAATGTCACGCGCACTTGAAGGCATCACCATTCTGGACCTGACGCACATGCTCTCGGGTCCCTACGGCACCATGCTTCTGGCAGACATGGGCGCCCGCACGATCAAGATCGAACCGCCCGAGCGAGGCGAGGGCACGCGCCGCCTTCTCGAAGGTTCGCAGCTCTACTCGCAGTCCGGCATGGGCGCCTATTTTCTTACGCTTTGCCGCAACAAGGAGAGCGTCGCGATCGATCTTAAGTCCGCCGAAGGCCGTGAACTTTTCCTTGGCCTTGTGCGCCACGCCGACATTGTCGTCAGCAATTTCGGCGCCGGTGTTCTGGAGCGCCTGCGGATCGACTATTCGTGTCTCAAGGAAGTCAATCCGCGCATCATCACGTGCGCAATCTCGGGCTTCGGCGAGACCGGTCCAATGCCGAACCGACCGGCGTTCGATCTCGTGGCGCAAGGAATGGGCGGCGGCATGGCTCTCACCGGTTATGCGGATGGCGAGCCTTTGCGTGCAGGCATACCAATCGGAGATCTGGCGGGCGGGATGTTTGGCGCGATCGGTATTCTCTCGGCGCTTCAGGCGCGCCAGCGCACTGGTCGAGGCCAGCACGTAGACATCTCCATGTTCGATTGCCAGCTCTCGCTTCTCAACTATATGGGAACAATGTTCCTGATGTCTGGCGTGGCGCCGGAGCGCTCGGGCAACGGGCACTTCGTGCATGTTCCCTACAATACCTTTCGCACAAAAACGCGCCATTTGATCATTGCGGTGATCACCGACAATTTCTGGTCCAGTCTGGTCGAACTTCTGGGCGACGACGAATTGCGGCGCACCGAATTTTCTTTCCAGCCGGGTCGCCTCGCGCACAAGAGCTTCATCGAAACGCGCGTGCAAAAGGCGTTCGAGACCCAGACGTGTGAATACTGGCTCGAGGCGCTTGCCAAGTACCGCATTCCGGCTGCGCCCGTGAATGATCTCAGTCATGCGCTGTCCGATCCACAGGCCGTGGCGCGCCACATGACCGTGACCGTGCCGCTCCCGGACGGGAGTGCAGTCGAGGAACCGGGCAACCCTGTGAAACTCTCCGACACTTATGAAGATGTGTTCGCGCCGCCGCCATTGCTGGGCCAGCACACGCACAAGGTTCTCAGCGAGTTCCTCATGCTGAACGAAGCCGCAATCGAACGTCTCGCCAAACAGGGCACGATCGGGATCTAACAATGACGGCGCCGCTGGAGATCATCGAAGTTGGACCACGCGATGGCTTGCAGAATCAGGACGTGGCGCTTTCGACCGCAGACAAGATCGCCATGATCGATAAGCTCGTCGCTGCGGGAGCGCGACGCATCGAGGTGGCAAGCTTTGTGAACGCTGCGCGTGTGCCCCAGATGGCCGATGCGGAGGCGGTGATAGCCGCGCTGCCGCCCCGAAAGGACGTAACTCGCATCGGACTGGTTCTGAACGAACGCGGCCTTGATCGCGCTCTTGCAACCGGAATCGACGAGATCGGCGTCGTCGTTGTCGCGTCAGATACATTCGGCATGCGAAACCAGAAACAGACGTCTGCAGAATCCGTCGAGATGGCGATCAAAGTCATCACTCGGGCGCGCGCCGCGGGCCGCCGCGCGCAAGTGACGATCGCGGTCGCGTTCGGCTGTCCCTTTGAAGGCGAAGTGCCGCAGGAGCGCGTCACAGCCATGGCGGAAAGACTCGCTGAAGCCTCTCCACTCGAAATCGCCTTGGCCGATACCGTGGGCGTCGCGGTTCCCCTCCAGGTCAAAACACTCCTGGCCAACTTGCGCCAGGCAATTCCGCGAATTCCGCTGCGGTGCCACTTTCACAACACTCGAAATACTGGGCTTGCTAACGCCTTCGCCGCAGTCGAGGCCGGAGTGCACAGGCTCGATTCAAGCGTCGGTGGCATCGGCGGCTGCCCGTTTGCGCCAGCAGCAACCGGGAATATCGCAACTGAAGACCTTGTCTACATGCTCGAGCGCTCGGGTTATCGCACCGGATACGACCTTGGCAGCTTGGTTGCAATGATTCCCTGGTTGGCTGAGCGGCTTCAATTGAATCAACTTCCTGCAATGGTGAGTTGCGTTACGGCGTTTCCGCCCGTCGCGAACGGCTGAGGCAGCATGTCGGCCGGTTCAGAGTTTGCGGCAGCACTGGACCGTTGCACCATTCGTCCATACAATTTCATCTGGTTCTGACGAAGGCGCGCGTCATTCGAATTCTAAGAAAGTTGCCCAATGTTGGACTCCAACCCGTCAAGGCGCTGATTTGCCATGCCGAACTTGGCGCAGGCCGTGCGGGACATCCCGAGCGAGACTCTCGCGACTGAAACGAGGATTGTCGAAGCACCGCAGGAATCCGGATTGGCGAAGCTCGGAGAAGCACCACGTATGTCTTCCATTTCGGGCGACGCGTCGTCGGCAGTCTACCGCGTCGACTTGACCAGGGGGCAGGCTTACGCGAAGCGGTCCGTCGCGCAGTTGAAGGTTGCCGCCGTTTGGAGGGCACCACTCGGACTCTTGCTGGATGAAATCGCCTGGATCCAGACGGTCGTACGGCTTGACAACACAATTTTACCCGGCATGCCTCATGCTGGCGCGATCGGTGCCAATTTCGTGGCGGCTGTTGATTGCGCCCTCGATTGCGAACACGCACAGACTTCACGTTCGATCCATTTCTTGAATCGGCCCGGCAAAAGCGCGTTCTCTGATGCCTTGCGGATTGATCCATATCTGGTCAGCACCACCAATCTTCACCTCGAGCTCATAGAAGTCACCCCTGGAACGGCAACTGGCCTCACCCTAGTGCGAATAACTTCTGTGCGCAGAGACATGAGCCCCAAAGCCTTATGTCTCAATCGATTTCTGTCGAAGTACGTCTGGCATCTGTTGCATGTGCGCGCGTACGTTGAGGCGTTTGATAGGCTGCTTGATGCCTATTTGCCTGACTTAAGCTGCGGGGAGGGGAAGCTGCTTGATGCCCGCCCCGTCCGCCGTCCAGGTAAACTCTGGCCGTCACGTGCAAGTGGCAAGTCGCCAGTTGGATGTTTCTCCGAAGATCGTCGGTGCAAGTCTGCGCGCCGGGCGGCGCGTGCATTTCTGGCCGACACCGAGCTGGATTTGGCCAGTCCCCGACGTGCATCGCCGGAAAGGCTCCGCATCCAATGAAGACAAGTATTGTGTCCATAGTTGGTCGTCAGATCTGGGATTCGCGCGGCCGACCGACGGTGGAAGCGCAAGTGACGCTTGCGGGAAGTGCTGTCGGTCGAGCCGCAGCCCCGGCAGGAGCGTCACGCGGCCGGTTCGAGGCTATTGACCTTCGCGACGGTGGATCGCGGTACGGCGGATATGGCGTGGAGCGAGCCGTCGCCAATGTAAACGGCCCGATCGCCAGCGCATTGGTGGGACTGGACGCAACAGATCAGGCCGCCATTGACCTGTGCCTGTTAGAACTCGACGGCACATCCAACTTTTCAAAACTTGGTGGCAATGCTTGCGTTGCCGTTTCTCTCGCGGTGCTGCACGCCGCCGCCGCGTCAGAGTGCATTCCTCTATGGCGACATCTCGCACAAGGGACCACGCCCCGGCTTCCGCTGCCTGAGGTTCAGATTTTCGGCGGCGGAGCACACGCCGGACGTCGCATCGACATCCAGGATCTGATGATCATGGCGCCCAACGCCGACAGTGTGCGTGAAGCATTGGAGATCACCAGCGACGTGTATCGCGCTGCGGGCGAACTCATGACGAAGGCGGGCTCCCTCGCGGGTACGGCGGATGAAGGTGGCTGGTGGCCGAGCTTTTCTTCCAACGAGGAAGCGCTTGAAATGCTCATGCGCGCGATCGAGCATTCTGGCCATCGCCCCGGGCACGATGTGTTCATCTCGCTCGACATTGCAGCCAGCGAATTTTTTCGCGATGGGCGCTATCACCTGGCGCTTGACGGCTCAAAACTTGAGAAGGATGCGATGGCAAATCTTGTCGTGGATTGGGCGCGCCGATTTCCAATCATCTCAATCGAAGATCCTGCAGCGCAGGATGATGCTCTCACCATGGTACGGGTCACCAAGGCGCTCTCGAGCAATTCGCAAATTGTCGGTGACGATTTTTTGGTGACGGACGCGGCACGCGTCGAGGAGGCCGCCGAAATTGGGGCCTGTTCTGCTGTGCTTGATCAAGGTCAATCAGGCAGGCACGGTCAGTAAGGCAAAGCACGCATTGCAAACCGCTAAGGCCAAGGGCTGGGCAACCATCGTTTCGGCGCGCTCGGGGGAGACGGAAGACACGTCTATCGTCGATCTGTCGGTGGGCTGGGACGCCGGCCAGATCAAGGTCGGATCCTTTGCGCGTTCGGAGCGCATGGCGAAGTGGAATGAGTTGCTTAGAATCGAGGAAGCTGTGGGTGCGGACGCGAAATTCGCCGGCTGGGATGCGTTTCCTTCAACAATGACGAATCGTCCGAGTCGCACGAAATGAATCTTGTACTGCACTATCGCGCCAGCGCTGGATTCCGCTCCATTCTGGAGGCGGCTAAACCCAAGGACGCAACGCTTGCGATCGTTGACGAGGCAGACGACAACGCCTTCACAAATGCAATGCGAAGTGCAGACGTGCTCCTGCATGTGCTGCGCCCCGTTACCGCCGCCGACATTGGAGCCGCATCGCAACTCAAGCTGATTCAGAAAATCGGCGTCGGCGTCAATACAATCGATCTGGATGCGGCCAGGGCGCACGGCGTCGCCGTCTGCAACATGCCGGGCACCAACAGCCGCGCAGTGGCAGAGATGACGCTGATGCTCATGCTTGCGGCCCTGCGCCGCATAATGGTGTTCGATCCGCTCACAAGACGCGGCGAAGGTTGGAGGCCCGACCTGCGAGAACTCGATCAGGTAGGTGAAATTGGTGGCCGTACAGTCGGGTTCGTCGGATTCGGAGCGGTTCCGAATTTTTTGGCACCAGCCTTGCGTGCACTCGGTTCAGAAACGCTCTACACCGCACGAACAGAAAAAGCCGAGTCTACGGCGCGCTTTGTTTCTCTGGATGAGCTGCTGACACAATCGGACATCATCTCGCTCCATGTTCCCTCGACGCCAGAGACGCGCGGAATGATCGGCGCGAGCGCGATCGCGCGCATGAAAAAGGGTGCGATCCTGATCAACACAGCACGTGGCGATCTTGTGGACGAAGCAGCGCTGTTCAGCGCGCTCAAGAGTGGACACTTCGCTGCTGCCGGGCTCGATGTCTTCGCGCGAGAGCCAGCCTTACGAGATAACCCATTGTTCCAACTACCAAATGTCGTTCTGGCGCCGCATGTCGCCTGGCTCACGCCAGAAACGCTGACGCGCAGCGTGACGGTGGCGATGGAGAATTGTCGCCGCGTGGCGGCCGGCGAAACCCTCCTGCACAGGGTGATCTGAGATGGCGAGCAAACATGCTCCGGTCGCTCTTCTGACAGGACAACTGTGCACCGAGCAGGTGTGGCGTGACCAGATTCGAGCACTTGAAGAGTTGACCAGCGTGTGGGTCTTCGTGCCGCGCGAACACGACACAGTCGGCGAAATCGCCAAGGCGGTGCTCGATTCTCTGCCGGAACGGTTTTCGATCATCGCCCATGCGATGGGCGGCTTCGTTGCGTTCGAAATTCTGCGGCGCGCGCCTGAGCGTGTCGTAAGTGTTGCTCTGCTGAGCACGCTCGCCCCCAACGACACGCCGCCGCAGACCGCGCGCCGCCAAGGCTATCTGCGTCTGGTCGAGGCGGGAAAATTCGCTGATGTCGTTGGAGAACGAATTCCAATCCTTCTTCGACCCGCGGGACGCGAGGACAGCGCGCTCGTTTCGATAGTGCGCAAAATGGCAGAGGACACGGGTCCCGAGGTCTTTCTACGCCAGCAGCGCGCAATCATGACGCGACCGGACAGCCGACCAGGATTGTCGGCGATCACATGTCCGACGCTGATACTCTTTGCGCGGCAGGATGGAATCGTGACGATGGAACATCAAAGAGAAATGCATGAAGGGATTGCAGGTTCGCGTCTCGAGATCATCGAGGATTGCGGTCACCTGATGACGCTGGAACGTCCAGAACTCGTCAGCAAAGCCCTGGCCGACTGGATCGGCGCGAACTAAATCTCAGCGAAGTTCGGCACGAACGATTTTGGTGCCGTCGACCATTGCCTTCAGCTTGCCGAACGCCGTCTCACGCGAGAGATATTTCATGCCGCAATCGGGTGCGATCATCAGCCTTTCTGCAGGCACGTTCCGTAGCGCGGCGCGGATGCGCGATGCAACTTTTTCCGGAGTTTCAATATTTGGATCATTCAGGTCGATGACGCCGAGCATGATCGTTTTACTCGGCAGGTCGCGCAGGACGGCGGTGTCCAGATTGGGTTGTGCAGCTTCAACCGAAATGATGTCGATCCCGGACTCTTCCAACTCTGCGAGATAAGCGTAGCCATTGGGCTTTGCCGCGCCTTTGTGCACATGTGCATAACCGAAGCAGATGTGCAGAGCTGTCTTGCCCTTCACACCCCTGATCGCGCGATTGAGGGCTTTGATCGCGTAGGCGCGCGCCGTGTCGGCACGGGCCTGAAGATAGGGCTCATCTAGCTGGACAATATCCACGCCCGCAGCAAAGAGATCGTGCATTTCTGCATTGACGGCGTCCGCGTAGTCGAGTGCGAGTGCTTCATCGTCATGGTAGTGGTCGTTCTGCGCCTGTTGCGTCATTGTAAACGGCCCCGGGATCGTCATCTTGATCGGGTGCTTCGTGTACCGTTTTAGCAGCGGTACATCTTGCGCTTCGATCGGCCCAAGACGTCGAACAGGACCGCTGACGCGGGGAACCGGATTGAGGGCGCCTGTCCTGTCCATTGCTGTGCCGGGATTGTCGATGTCGATGCCGCTTAAGGAAGTCGCCAGCCGGTTGGAATAGCTTTCACGGCGCATTTCGCCGTCGCCGACGATGTCGATTCCAGCAAGTTCCTGATCGACGAGGGCGATGATTGTGGCGTCGTCCTGGGCCTGCGCGAGAAGCGGGGCAGGTACGCGCCAAAGCTCCTGCGCACGGATGCGCGGCGGCAGACGGCTCTTTAATTGTTCGCGATCAATGAGCCACTCGGGTTGGGGATAGCTGCCCACGATGGCCGTCGGCAGGAGGGGTAGATTCATGGCGGCGATGTCCTCGCGAGCGGGCTTGAGAGTGACGATTTGTGATTTTGCGGAACTTGTCAATTTACTTAGGAATCTATGGGTATTTTCCCCTCTTTCCCGGGCAAGGGCTTCAGTGCCTGCTTTGCCGTTGGGGTTTGCCTTTTTGCGCGCACACCCATAACGATGGCGTGCGGCGTACAACTACGGTCACTTGCAATGGCAAGTCGAAAAAAGGCTTCCTCCATCAAGCACTTCGAGATACCCCTTAACAGCGTCGGGTATCTGCTTCGGATTGCATTCCGCTCTTTTTCGCGGGCGCTCGAAAAACGAACGTTACCGGTCGGAATCACCAGCGGCCAATGGCGCTTCCTGCGCGTACTATGGGTCGAGGATGGCCTGACGCAGATCGAGTTGAGTCGCCGCGTAGGCATGCGCGAGCCGACTACAGTGACGGCTGTAAATGGGCTGGAACGGGCGGGCTACGTCGTACGTCGCAAAAGCGCTAAGGACCGGCGCAAGGTCCATGTTTACCTGACGGCGCGCGCAAAACGTCTCAAAGTTAAATTGATCCCTTATGTCGCCGAGGTGAACGCGCTGGGACTAAAAGGCCTGACACCGCGACAGGCGACTACCCTTCGCAGGGCGCTGTTCAAAATCATCGACAATCTCAGTCACGACGACGGCGATTCGTACCGGGACGCCAAATTCCACTCAAGGGCGTCGGACGCGGAAAGCTAACTGATCAACTCTTGCTCTTTATCCACTCGACCATGAGGTCGGCCGCGTCCTCGCGATAGGACAACAAGTTTTCGAAATAGTGCGCGCCCTTCACCATTTCGAGCTTCTTGTCCTTGGCGCCGATGAAATCGAAGATTTTCCTGGCGTCGGACGGGAACACGCCCATGTCACCAGTGCTTTGCACGACCAGAGCCGGTGCCGTGAACTTCGCCAGGTGATCGCGACCCTGGCACTTGGATTCCGAGAACTCCACATGGACAGCCATGTCCGGAGCGTATTGGCCCGGCCGATGCCGGGCACCTTGTTCGCTTGCGCCGGATGGCCGCGATAACAGCCGGGGCAAGGGCGGTCCGACGGATCGATCGCCGGATCCATGAAGCGAAGATCGGCCCATGTGCGATAAAGCGGAAACAGAATGTCGGGAATGCCGGCGGCATTCACGCGGGCGAGTTCCTTCTTGGCCCAGTCGGTGATGCGCTGGTTTCGCGCACGCTGAGCGGCTCGGTATCTCTCGACGAACGCCGCAGTGTAAGGCGGTCCATTGTCGGGATTAAACGGGTTGAGCGATTCATCGGTTTTGGTCGGGTCAAATTCATCGACCACAGACGCATCCATCCAGTCGGTCAGGACCTCAGGTCGGCCCTGATGTGCATTGAGCGAGATGTAGAGGTCGGCCTTCTGGATAGCCTGGAGCGCTTCTTTGGTCGGACCCTTGGCCTCATGCACTAACGTCGGTGCGATGGCTTCCGCTTGGTAGGCACCCATCAGTGAGCCACCGCCGGAATTGCCCAGGATGACCACACGTTCGACGCCAGCCTTCTCCTTCAGCCAGCGCACGCCGACGCCGATATCGATCAGTGCGTGTTCTAGCAGGAACTGGTCCTCGGCGCCGCGGTAGCGCGTGTTCCAGCCGAGAAAACCCATGCCGCGCGCCGCGAAGTGGGGCGCTATATAGTGCTCTGTGAAGTCGACATTGTAGTGCGTTGCAATGAGCGCGATCTTGGGTCGCTGACCTTTCGGGGTCCAATAGATGCCCTGACAGGGATGACCGCCGGCCTGGATCCTCGGCGCAGTCGGCGAGACCATTCCAATGAACTGCGAGTCGACTTTGGCCAGCAGATCGGTATCGGACATTTGCGGCATTCCCCTCTTGTGCGACGCAGCGACGTTCAATGTCTTCGCACGCTGCGGTAAACTCTTAGATATCAAAGTAATACTATCGACAGCGGTTTGTGGATGTCCAGACGGACCGCTCCGGTGCCGCCGAATTCTGACGCGCCGGCGACAGCATGTGAAGCGGCAATCTGCGAGCGCCGTGCGCAGCCCGCCGCAGTGCTTTGTCCGGCGCCGCGGAACGCCCAGAAGGCGTTCCTCGAGCGGGTCGCGTCAGGTCTTCTTGCGGCCGAAATCGAGAAAGTCCGCGCCGCCGAAATTTTCCGGCGCCGCCACTTCAACGATCGGATCGTCTCGATCGTCGAACTCGAGCCGCAATGCCTTGGTCATCACAGCATGCATGTCGTAAAGGCAGGTGATGTAGGTCAGCTCAAGAACCTCTTCGTCAGACAGGAACGACTTCAGCGCCTGCATGACTTCTTCGGGAACCCTGCCGCCCGCCAAGACAAGGCAATCGGTGTAGGCGAGAACCGTACGTTCCCGTTCATCAAAGAGTTTCGAAACCGTCCAAAATCGAATGGCATCGATCTTCTCTTCGGATACTTTGAGGCCGCGAAGCGATTTGCAATGCTGGGAAAAAACAAACTGGCACCCCCGTGCCCAGCCCGCACGGGTCTGGCCAAGTTCTCGCAGGACTGGGTCGAGCTTGCGCACCGGCGCGCGATAGATTCCAAATCCGGCTACCGCATGCTCAAAGATGTCGGGTACGAGCGCGAAGACGGTCCACCAATCGCCGCGCGTACCAGTTGCGGTGCCGGGCTGGCTGACCGGATCGCGGGATCCGAACAGGCGATCATAGTAGGTCAGTATGGTTGCGTTGGTCGCGTCTGAACGTGAGATCTGACGTAGTCTGGGCATCGAAAGGTTCTCCTCGTTTGTCTTGTTAGTTTCTTGTCAAATTATCTGGCGCGCTAGGCCATGCAGCGTTCAGCCGATTTGGAACATCCAATGCCGGATGCCCCAGTCCATGCGTTGGCCGCATCCCACGGCGAGCACTCCGTTCAACCATTCGTAGCGGGCGTCACTGGTTTCGAACACCGGCGCAATTCGAATATAGTAGCGAGAGGGATCAACAGGCGCGGCGTTTGTATCGCGAAATTCCTTGGCAACATCGTCGGGGACGACGCTGCGGCCCGAATAGGAGACGTATATAAGCGCGCCGTCGCTCGTACGCCAAACGGTACGCGCATCGAACGCACCAAACGTCCGGCCGCCTCGGGCTTCGCCGCTCAAAGACCAATTCCCGCCACCCGGCAGGATCTCCCCAGCAAGTTTTGGCCCCTTAAATTGACCTCCCGTAATGTAGCCCACGCGGCGATCCGTGAACGGGCTGCGGCCCATCGACATGATCGCGCCTTCGACGCGAAAGTCTGCCACGCATAGCGCGTGTGAGGCCAACTCCTTCCAGGTGAACAAATCCTCCGTCATCGTCAGGTGCGCCCATTCATTCAAAGTCAAACTACTTCGAATTCAAAGCATTTTCCAGTCGACAAAAAGCTTCACACTCTGCCAGACTGAAAGTCGCTTCGAACGAATTCGACCAGGCCGGCAGCTTTCAGTTCCCACATTGCTCAACCGAGTGCTCCCGGGTGGCACGACCTTGGTGGTCCAGCATGCGGATATCTCTCCGAGCTCTCCAAGAGCCCGATACGCACACTGCCTTGCTCAGTGTTTCCAAAGGGCATTGCGTCAAAATGGAAGGTCCGCAAGAAAATGATCTGGAGTGAAGCGGCCGGCGCCGGTGCGTCAGAGAGTGCCTTCAGGACGACGACTGATGTCTGAAAAGCGTATCCGAAAGCTCGATGGCAAAGTCGCACTTGTCACCGGCGGCGCCAGCGGCATTGGCCGCGCGTGTGCGCGGCTGCTTGCACAAGAAGGCGCGTCGGTGGTCGTAACGGACATTCAAGACAGGATGGGGAATGACTGCGTTGCCGAGGTCGAAGCGTCGGGCGACAGGGCCTGCTATTTTCATCACGACGTCGCCAACGAAGACGATTGGCGAAGTGTGATTGCTGGGACGAGGCAGACCTACGGCCGTCTTGATATTCTAGTGAACAATGCGGGAATCGCCATTGCGGGACTGATTACCGAACTGAGTTTGGCGGACTGGCGTCGTCAGCAAGCCATCAACCTTGACGGCGTGTTTCTCGGCTTTAAGCATGCTCTGCCGTTGATGCGTGAAGGCGGTGGAGGCGCGATCGTCAACATTGCTTCGACGGCGGCGCTCGTGGGCTCCAGCAACCTCGTCTCCTATTCGGCGACCAAGGGCGGCGTGCGTGCCCTCACGAAATCCATGGCGCTCCAGTGCGCAAGTCTTAAGGACGGCATTCGAGTCAATTCCATTTACCCGGGCATTATAGAAACTCCGATCTACAACACGCTTGAAGGAGCTCCGACCCATGGCTCCGGCGGTGCAAACAGCAAACACCTTTCTCGCGATCCCGACGCGCTGGCCGCAATGTTTGTGCCGCTTGGAACCAAGGGTGAGCCAGCCGACATTGCAGCCGGCGTTCTTTATCTCGCAAGTGATGAATCTCGCTACGTCACCGGCGCAGAGCTTGTAATTGATGGCGGGCTCGTCGCGCGATAGCATGGCAAGCCGTTTGCCACGGTGAGAAATTGGATTTAGCGTCTTTTGCCGTTCGCTACATTCATTGAGCGTAACCTAGCTTAGATGCCAGCCTCGGAGTCGGCACACGCGAAAACGGGAAAATTTCATTTCAACCAACGCTGGATTCAATCGATGATCGATCTGCACCATGTCGGAACGCCGAACGGACACAAGGTGACGATCGCGCTTGAGGAAATGGGCATTCCCTATCGCACGATCACCTACAACCTCTTGAACGGCGATCACTTCACGCCGGCATTTCGCAAGATCAACCCAAACAACAAATTGCCCGCCATTGTCGATCATGAGCCTGCCGACGGGGGAGCTCCTTTTGCCGTTTTCGAGACGGGCGCGATTTTGGTCTATCTGGCAGAGAAGTCGGGCAAGCTTATACCGGCAGACTTTCGCCGCCGTAGCTTGGCCATGCAGTGGCTGATGTGGCAAATGGCAGGGCTTGGACCGATGCATGGACAGGCGCACCACTTCGTTCGTTATGCGCCTGTTGGACAGACCTATCCAACGACCCGCTACATGAATGAAGCGCGACGGTTGCTGGATGTGCTCGAATATCGCCTGACCGAGGCTGAATACCTCGCCGAGGAGTATTCGATCGCCGACATCGCATCCTGGCCCTGGGTGCGCGCGACGCGGCTGATCGACGTTGATCTTTCCGACTATCCGCACACCAAAATCTGGTGGGAAAAGATCGGCGCGCGCCCCGCCGTTCTCGCCGGTACCGGCTCCCAGGAACTTGCGTCGCCTACCAGCTACGGGAAGAAGCGGATGGAGCTCACACCGGAGCAGTGGTCCAACCTGTTTGGCGACCGGATGCTGGCCGCCGCAAAGTTGTAAGCTCGATCTGTGGAGATGAGTGTTCTCGCCCATGTTCGATAAAAATTGACGTTCGCCGAACCTTTCCTGACCGGGATACATTGTGAGAACATTCGACCAGGCCCGGTGGTAAGGCGACAAGCCCGGCGAAATTCGCCGAATTAAATTGGAAGAAAGTGGGGGATATCTGGATGGCTCTGGAGATAGTGGGTTCCGGCCTGGGGCGTACAGGAACGAAGTCGATGCAAACGGCGCTGAACATGCTCGGTTTTGGCCCCTGTCATCACATGGTCGAGGTCTTCAAACACCCTGAGAGCATGGCCCTGTGGATCGAAGCGGGCGCAGGACGCCCGGATTGGGACGCGATATTTTCGGGTTACAAATCCATGGTGGACTACCCGGGCGCGGCCTTCTGGCGTCAGCTCTCCGCCCATTATCCGAACGCAAAAGTCCTTCATACGTTTCGGGATCCCGACAAGTGGTTCAACTCGACGCAAGCGACCATCTTCGCTCCGGGCTCGCCGACCGTGAGCGAAGGTCCGATGTCCCAATTCTTCAACAGCTTCATGGGGCCGTTTCGCGAACATATTCATGATCGCGCGTTCATGACCGCCTATTTCCGCCGCCACTCCGAAGAGGTGAAGGCTGCGATCCCGCCCGACAGGCTTTTGATATTCGAGACCGGCGAGGGCTGGGACCGGCTGTGCAAATTTCTCGGTGTGCCGGTGCCCAAGGAGCCGTTTCCCTCGGAGAATTCCACCGCCGAGTTCATTGGCCGCAGGGCGGCGATGACGCCGCCGGCTTCGAACTGATCGGCCGCAGCGCAGCCCTGCGTCGGGGCCACTCAATATTAGTCAGTGTACTGATGATGTTTCACGCTGATTTCATGTGGGTGTTTCAGCTCGGGGATGCGTACCGGCCCTTTGCGGTATCAGTAAGATGCAGCCAATCATAAACGCCGTGATGATCGCGGTCGCGAGTGGCCGGCTAACATTGAGGCCGCCCTGGCTCAATGGCTTGTCGAAGAAGTCGCCGACCGTCGCACCGAGGGGTCGTGTCAGAATAAAAGCCGCCCAGAACAGCAGGACGTGGGAGATCCGGGTCCAATAGTAAGCGCCGGCAACCAGGCCAAGCGCAGCGAGAAAAACCATCGCGCCGCCCAGATAGCCAAAACCGGACGTATCCGCCATCCAGTCGCCTAGCGCAGTGCCGAGAGTCTGCGAGAATGTGATCGTCGCCCAATAGAACACTTCGACTTTGGGCGTTCGGACCGTCTCGACCGATACGGTCCCTTCCGACCAGTACCAGAGCGCGAGCGTGGCCAGAACACAAAACAACAGGACGGAAGAGCCGCCGGTATAACCAATCCCGAGCGAACGATCGGCGAAGTCCGCCATCGTCGTGCCGGCCGTCGTTGAAGCGACAATGGTCGCCCAATAGAGGGCGGGATGAAATTTCCTGGCCGCAATCTGGGCCACGACGAGGGCGGCCAACAGCGCGAGGAATATGATCGTGCCGGCGAGGTATCCGTAGTTCATCGTCATAGTGACGGTGTCGCCACCGGTTTCGCCCAATGTCGTCGCGGCGATCTTGATAATCCAGAAGCCCAGAGTGACGGCCGGCACTTTGCTCAAAGTCGAAACCTTGTCGTCCATATGCGACCTCTCACGACCGCCGCGGCCAGCCGGCGGTCACTTCCTCACGCACTGTTTGAAGAAGTGTTCACCGGTTAGCAAGCAGCCCGGTGTGATCAAATCGTCAGTGGCCGTTCGGACCGGCTGGTTCGAGCACGATGAGATTGAGCGATCCGGGCACGAAGCGCGCGCGCGCGGGCGGTTGCGCCGTTGGATCCGCCGGCGCCGCAATGTCACCGGTCATGAGGTAGATCCGTCCCGTCTCGGGATCGAGCGTCATGGTGCGCGCGCCTTTCCGGGTGGGCATTTCCTCCAGTTTCTCGAACTTGTCGGGACCGAGTTCGGAGATGATCGACAGCGTGCCATCGCCGTTCGAACTGAACGCTAGATTGCGCCTGGGGTCGAATGCGTCTGCGTCCGTGCCATGACCGATGGGAAGTGTCGCGACGGTCCTTCCGTCATCGCTCGAGATGATGAGCATGACATCGTTCTTGCAGCTAAGGAACAGGCGATGCGTGGCCGTGTCGATGTCGAGCCCGTGCGGACTTATACATGCCGGTACGGGCCAGCGCGCCTCGATGGCGAGGGTAGCGGCATTGACGCGCACGACTTCGTTGGTACTCGCAATGTTGATGAAGATGCTGCCCGTGCCGTTGCCGACGGCCGTTTCCGGCTTGCCGCCCAGCGCGATCGTCGAGAGAGTCTTGTTGTTTACGGCATCGATGACCGTGAACGCGGCGCCATCCGCGTCCATGACGAAGATCCGCTTTGTCGTAGCCATCGTAGGTCATGGCGTCGGCGTCCTCACCCGCCGCCAGTGTCGCTGATAGGCTTGAGAGTTTTCAGGTCGAAAACAATGACGGTCTTGGTGTTGCCGGAGTCGGCGTAGCCGCGGCCGAGCGCTGGAACCGTGACGATCCCGTGGCTGGTGTCGAAACCCGGGATCGTGCCGATGACCTTTTCGGATTTCACATCGACAACGTCGACCTGCGTGCCGTGCGAGACATAGACGCGCCGCGCCGATCCATCGAAATACAGAAAGTCCCACTTGTCCGGTCCGCCAAGCGGGATTTCCTTGACGATCGTGTAGCGGGGCGCTGTCTCGAGAGCTTGCGAACCGGTGGCAAGAGCGGCTGCGCACAGCGCGGCCACGATAGGCGATGATCTCATTCCTGATTGTCCCTGTTGAGGTTTTGTCACTGTTTGACGGCGAACAACGGTGTCATGGTCACGACGCCCTTGGCGAGATCGTCGGCGTGCCGCAGATGCTCATGTATGCCGAACGCTTCTTCGATCGTCCGCACGAGAGAGAAATGGTTGTAGGGCGTCGAATCGGTGAGCCGCCGCGGACCGTGGCTGGTGATGACAATCGTCGATATCCAACCTCCGCCCGGATGTGACGGATTTTTTGGATCGAACCCGCAGCATCCATTCGGATGCGTCGATGCGACGTCGTCGTCATTCTCATCGAAGGTCACGACAATGGCGTTGTTGTCAGCACTTAGCCACATTGGCGTGTGCATGATCTTGTCGACGATCTGCGCAAGCGTGCGGTCGGCGCGGCCGATAAGGCCGCCGGAAGTTTTTCCGGTACAGTCGTCGGGGACGTCGTGACCGTTCAGTCCGTGCATGTCGTTGCATTGGTTGGGAACGATGTGCGCGAAATTGGGTAGTGTGCCAGAATCGATGTCGTGATCCAGGACATCGAAGCCGACGATCTTTTCGGCGCGTTTCGGATCATCCTGCACGCTCTTGAACGTCATGAAGCCATTGTGCTTGACGGCATAGAGCGAGTCCGGCTTGCCCGCCACGGGCTGCTGCGGCGAGGGCCACCGATATGCGAGCGAGCCGGGCTCGGGAATGTCTTCGAAGTAACCTTTCCAGCTCAGGCCGGCAGATTCGATCTGACTCGCCAAGGTTGCGCCTGCGACGGTGTGGTTGACATATCCAGCCCTGCCGGATTTCTCACAACCCCACTTCTGCGCGCCCGGGCCGCAGTAGAAGGCATCATCATCCGTGATTCCGAACGTATCGCCACCTGCGAGCGAGACGTAATTGGGCTCGCTGGGATGACTGATGGCGAAATAGTTCGACGCGAAGCCGTATTCCTTCGCCAACCTAGTGAGAGTCGGCGCGGCTGGATTGCCGATGACTTGGTCCGTCGTGTGGTTCTCTTCGATGATCACGAAGATGTGCGCATAGTGCGGCATGGCCTGGGCCCCTTGTACGGGTCCCAGGCCGAGCGCCAGCAGCACAACCGAAGAAAACAGTGCCGTCGTCCAGTTCATAGAGCCTCTCAGTGTCCGAGCGAAATACGAATGCCCGTTGTATAGGTTGGCCCGTAGAATTCACGCTGTATCGGGAAATTCTTGTCCGCGGTCTGCGTGAATTCGAGTTTGGTGTCGGTGATGTCCTTCACGTCCACATAGTACTGGATATCGTCCGTGATCTGGTAGCTGCCACCGAAATCGAGGCGAAAGCGAGCCTGTGAAAACACGTCTGTCGAGTCTCCGCCAGACACCGCAAACAGGTTACGCGACACAAAGGATGCTGCGAGACGCAGGTTGAACGGCCCCTTCTCGTAGAACAGCGCCGCATTGTAGTTGAACGGCGAGGTCTGCGGCAGGGTGTGCTTCTCACCAGCGCGGATCTGGCCGCTGGAGCCGACGAGCGTGATATTGCCTTCAAAGCCAAGGCCATCGATCGGATCGGGCAGGAACGTGAACTTCTTGATCAGGTTCAGCTCGATACCTTCGGCGCGTGCTGAACCAATGTTCGAGAAGCTATCGACCTCGGCATTCATCAGGACGCCGCCAGGGGCGAGGGGAGTAATGAAGTTCACGTTCTTCTGAATCGTCGGAATGATGTAGTCGCTGAAGTCTTTGTAAAAGAGCCCGATCGAAGCAATGCCGCCCTCCGGCATGTAGTATTCGGCCGACAGGTCGAATGCGTTGGCCGTGGTCGGCTTGAGATTCGGATTTCCCAGACTGACCACATCGTTTCCGACGTCGACATTGACGGCCGCGGTGATCTGGTTGAAGCCCGGCCGCGCGATGCCAGTTGAGTAAGCTGCGCGCAGGATCGTATCGTCCGCCAGCTGATATTTCAGGTTCAGATCTGGGAACACGTTTGTGTAGCTGCGGCTGGAACTGTTGGGAAGGACGTCGCCACTGTCATCGACCGTATTGGCACGGTACGTGGCGTCGGTCGCTTCGACGCGTACGCCACCATTGACGCTCAACGCTCCGAATGTCGCTTTATATTCGCCGTACCCGGCATAGACGTTCTCATTGTCGTCCTCGAAGGCCGTTGGGTCGACAACCTGTGGGCCGGTCGGCAAAGCGGCCAGGGCCGGGAAGTTCGGCTTTGGTCCGATATTGTAGTGTCCGTTGTAGTAGATCTGGTTCACGCCCGTCGAGAAGTCGGCATAGGAACCTGCAATGGCATTGAAGTCGGCGGACGATGCCATCGCCTTGCGCGTGCGCTCACGCACGCTGCCGCCGAAGGCGAACACGCCATCATTGTTGTCGAACGTCAGCGGGAACGAGAAATCGGTCTTGCCTCCCCATTCCGTATCGGAGTTTTTGCTCTGACCCTGGCTGGCGCCGAAATTATTGTAGAGGGCCGGATCAATCAGATTGGTGCCGTCCGTCGCGAGGAAGGTCGGATATCTTGGGTCGCTGTTGTTGTAGGAGAGCGCAACATTGGTCGGTCCCTTGAAAGTCAGGCTGTCGCTGAATGGGAAATGGTCGCTGCCGCGGGTCCACGATGCGCGGAAGTCGGCTTTGACCACGCTGCCGATCAGCGTGTGTCCGCCGAATTCAAGCAGATCATTGCCAACAGTCTCCTTGGCGTCCGTGAGATTGACGCGCGCAGATGCCGTCGAGACGGAAATCGTGCCATCCCCTGACGTGACGGGCGTGCCGTCCCCCAATCCATTCAATTGCAGACGGTGCTTGAACGAGAGCTCCGTGTAGCCGGCATGGATGCCCCGCAGAAAGACGCTCGTGTTGTCGTCCAGATCGTAAGTCAGACCACCGCCAAATCCCTGGCGCGTGCGATGATACTTGTAGTAGCGCAGTTGCAGGTCATCGAATGTTTTGGGCGGAAGCGTCGGATCGTTCAAATAATCTTCTTCGATGTCATCGATGCCGCGCTGGTCGTCGTAGTAGGCGTAGGAGCCGATGACGCTGAAGCGCTGATCGCCGTCCGTTAAGCCAAAGCGCGTGCCAGCCGTGAGATCTCCCTGATAGATGGGCGTGCCCCGCAGCGGCTCGATGCCGGTTCCCAGGGACGCATCGACGATGTAGCTGCTACCGGTCGGCATCGTGCGCGGCAGGATGTTCACCGCGCCGCCCAGTGCTTCCGCGTCCAGCTCCGGCGTCAGCGATTTGACGACTTCGAGACCGCCCAGGATTCCGGACGGAAACGCATCGAATGCGACTGCGCGCGCACCGCCTTGCGGCGTGGCCGGATTTGAGGCCGTCAGATGGACGCCGTCATAGGTTGTGCCGTTCAGGTCTGCGTCGAGACCGCGAATATTGATGAAGCGGCCCTCGCCGCTGTCCGATTCCATGGACACGCCGGGAATGCGCTCGAGCGCTTCGGCGGCCGTAACGTCGGGCAATGCGCGAATGGCCTGCAAGGACTGCACGTCCTCGACGTTGGGGGCGTCCTTTTTGAGTGTTGTCGCCTGCATGCGCGAGCCGGTGACGACGACCGTTTCAATCGTCGAACCGTCTCCGTCCGCAAGCGCCGGAGCGGCAACGGCCATAAGGCACATGACAGAGGCGCCGGACTTCAGAAGGCGTGCGCATTTCTTTGAAAGTTGCATAGTCGTTCGTCTCACCCTCAAGATGTTGATCGCCGGGGCGCGCCTGCCGGCGTGCCGCCCCTCCGTGGCCAGAGCATTGCGGTAGAACGGTCACCGTTTGTGATCGGTTTTGTGATCGTTCGGACAACTATCCTTACGAATTCACAAGGTTGACGACGCATCGGTTTATTCGGCCGCGCGAGGCACTTCCTGGAGCTTTACGGCGCTAAATTCGATCGACACGCGGAGCCCGGGCGCATTGTCGCTGAGAACAATGCGACATTCGTGCAATTCAGCGATGGCGCCGACCAGTGAAAGTCCAAGACCGCTACCCGGCGTCGTGCGGCTCGACTCACGGCGGAAGAAACGTTGAAAGACTTTTTCGCGGTCGGAAGGGGGAATGCCGGCGCCTTTGTCGGCAATCGTGACGACAGTCTTTTCTGCACTGCGCAAAGTGGAAATCGCAATAGGGGTACCTGATGACGTGTGGCGAATGGCATTGTCCAGCAAATTGGCGAACATTCGCAGCAGCAGCTGACGATCCCCATTGATCCAAAGATTTTCATCCAATTCAACCCTGAACGGGTGACCGCTGTCATCCAAAAGGGGAGTGTACAAGCTCAACACGTTCCTCAGAATTTCGCTCAGATCCACTAGCCGCATTGCAGAGCGCCTGACGCCGGCTTCGATCTGTGCGATCCTCAGCAGCGCCCCAAACATTGCGATCAACTCGTCGCAATCGCCGATGGCTCCGTCGACCGCCTCTCCATATTGGTCAAGGCTGGGGGCCGCCAGACGCGCACGTTCCAGCTTTTGCCGCAGATGGGTCAGTGGTGTGCGCAGATCGTGCGCGATGTCGTTCGACACCTGTCTCAGGCTCTCCATGAGCGCATTGATCCGATCGAGCATTTCATTGATGGTCGCGCCCAGCTGATCGAGCTCATTGCGTGAGCCTGAAACCGGAATTCGTTCGCCAAGATTGCCGGTCATGATGCTGCGGCAGGTGGCCGTAATCGCGTCGACGCGTTTTACGAAGCTGCGGCTGAGCAGCGTACCGCCCGCGGCGGCGACCAGAAGTCCGGCGGCTAGCACGACGGCAAATGCGGCAAAGACATCTTTTTCGGCATCGCGGGCTGCCTGAAGATCGCGCCCGACAAAGGCGTAGTCGCCATGACCGAGCGTCATGCCGCGGCCAAGTATCGTGTGTCCAGCCATTGCGTTTCCCCCTAGAGCAATCGGATAGGGGAATCGCAACTCGCCGCTCTTTAGCGACATGAACGGCAGATTGCCGGCGACTTTCTTCCTTGCCGGACTGAAGCAGAAAAACGTCCGCTGAATCTGTCGCGAGGAGGCGGTCGTCGATCATTTCCTTTGCTTCGTGCAGCGCCTTTCCGCGAGGCTCTGCTTCGGTGTAGGCCTTGCCTATCGCTGCCAAATCGTCGGTCGAAGCACGCAGAAGATCCGCCTCGAAGGCATGGCTGACAGCCAGGAATACGAGCGCCATCAAGAAGAGCGTCGAAACGAGAAACAAGCCCGCGTAGATTGCGGCCAGGCGAAAGCTTTCTGTCTGAAGGAGTCTAAGGCGCACGAAGAAGATATCCGGCGCCGCGTATCGTATGAATCATCTCATCTCGGAAGCCGCGGTCGATTTTTGAGCGAAGACGGCTGATATGCGACTCGATCACTGTGGTTCCGGGGTCGAAATCGAGACCCCATACCTGCTCAAGAAGCATGGTGCGCGTCGCTACGCGACCACTGTTTTGCGCAAGGTATTCAAGCAATTTGAATTCCTGCGGTTGAAGATCGATCGCAATGCCGCGGCGAGAGACCGTACGCGTCAGCAGATCGATCTCGAGTTCACCGATCCGAAGCCTGGTCAGCGGAGCGGCGTCGTTTTTGTGTGCCCGGCGTAGAAGCGCACCGCTGCGCGCAATCAACTCCGGCATGGCGAACGGTTTTGTCATGTAGTCGTCACCACCGCCATCGAGTCCTTCCACGCGCGCGTCCAGATCATCCAACGTGGTCAGGAAGAGAATGGGTGTCTCGACGTCCGCGCTCCTCAACCTGCGCACGAGGGTCAGGCCGTCCAGCCCGGGCAACATCCGGTCGATGACCAAAAGCGCAAAATCACCCTGCGACGCCTGGTGAAATCCGTCCGTTCCCGTCGTCGCCCAATGGACGACGTGTCCCACATCCTGCAGTCCCTCAGTGACGTAGAGGGCGGCGCGCGGATCGTCTTCAATGACAAGAATTTTGGCGATGGGCCGGCACCAAATTTGGTCCGGCGGATGAAACCAATCCGTCATAAAGTATTTGTGACGATGGGTATGTCACACCAATGACGCCCTCCACCGGGTTGGTCACGGTCGCTCCCCAGTTCGGTCGCGGAAAGTGATGTCGCACCAAAAGCCGAGAAGGATTTAACGGCCGAATCGGGAATGCGCTCACTCCCTGCTCAAAATGTAAGTATTTGACGTACCGCCCATATATAGCCGGCAGCCTTCTGTGCCGAGAACGCGTATCGCCCCTTCGGCCACGCTAAATCCAGTAAGCTATTGTGCGACTCGGACCCTTTGGATGAATTCAAATGCGACGCCGCGATCCAGCATGACGCCGACCGAACTGTTGCAGGAATTGCGCGAACCTAGCTCCGAAATGGGGGGACTTTCGGGGCTCAAAACGCGTCTTCGTCCCCTTGTGTGCCCGCTCCATGTAGTCTTGGAACAGATTCCCATGGGCGCGCGCATCTTCGATATCGGTTGTGGCAGCGGCTCGCTGCTCTACCTTGCGGTGAGGCTTCGTGCGGCAAAAAGTGCGCATGGCTATGATGTTTCGCACGACGCCATCAAGGCTGCCGGGACGTTTGCGCGTCGCTCGGACTTGGTCTGCGCCAAGTTTCTGCCAGTCAGCGATTTTCCCGACCTTTCCGGCTATGACGTGGTAACGCTCGTTGACGTGCTGCATCACATTCCACCGGAAAGGCAGACGGGTTTTCTCGCGCAAATCGTTCATGCGATGGACACCGGCGCAAAACTCGTGATTTTGGACATCAATGCAGATCGCATCGTTCCCGCCATGTGCAATCAGATTCACGACCTCGTACTGAACCGCGACTGGGTGCACCCAATGAGGCCGCGTGACGTTGTTGCTGCGCTTGATGCCGTCAGCGCTCGCGTCGATTCACCGATCCTCATCAACACGCTGTGGTATTCGCACTACCTGATCAGCGCGTACAAGCCATAGCTTGGATCAGCGCGCGGGCTCGACGTCACAGGTGCCCCTGTGTTCCGATCTTCGCGGCTTGAAGAGGCGTGCAAACTTTGGGCGTGTCTAAGCCGAGCGCAAAAGGTCAGACGGAGCGGGCCACGAGCACGCAACCGACAGAGATGAGTACGGTTCCCGCAATGCGAAGGGGCGTCACGCCCTCCTGAAGAACAACCACGCCGAGGATCATCGTGATCAGGAAGCCGATACCGAGGAAGGGATACGCGAGCGAGAGTTCGGTTTTTGAGAGTATCCACAGCCACAGCACAACACCGGCGGTGTAGATTGCCAGACCGGCCCAAACTGCCGGCGAAGCGGCCGCTGCGAACAGAAATGCGAAGACGCCTCGTTCCGCGGCCGACCGAACCGGCGCACCCATGACGCCGAGCTTCAAGGCGAACTGACCGAACGCCGTCAGGGCGACGGTCGCAAGGATCAGCATCAGCATCGGAAAATTCATTGGCGTCTCTCAAAGATGCAGGTTCTTGGCGGCCAGCACCACGATGACAAGGGCGGCTCCGACCCATCGGCTCGTCCGGTCACGAAACGCGAATACTACCGGGTCTTCGTGAATTTTCCCTCGTCCGGCCCTTACCCAGGCGCGGTTGAGCCAGTAAAGGACGCCGACGCAGACCAGAAGCAACAGATTTGGCGAGACATAGAGTTTCGGCACCTCGGGACTCTGGACGAAGAGCGCCAGCACGATGGTCGACGCGAAACCGCTCGCAATGCCCAGGGCATGCACTGAAGATTTGTCATTGCCACTGTAGTCGCGGCCTGGCGTGGTGGCATCCCCCGCGCTGTAGAGCTCGCAGTAGCGTTTCAGGTACGCGAGGCTGAGAAAGAAGAAGACGGAGAAAAGGGCGAGCCAAGACGACAGCGCGACTCCGATCGCGACGGCTCCGGCTGCAATGCGTAACGTGTACAGTCCGGAGAGCGTAAAGACATCGAGTGTCGAGATGGACTTTATTTTGAGAGAGTAGCCGTTCGTCAGCACATAATAGACCAACAACAGCAGCGAAAATCGGTTGGGAAGCGCGGCCAGCGAAATTACCAGCGCGGTGATCGGCAGAGTGACCGCGGCCACGACGCCTAGGCGAAGTCCCAAACTCCCTCGCGCAAAAGGGCGAAGGCGTTTTGTGGGGTGGCGCCGATCGCTCTCGATATCGAGCATGTCGTTCAGCAGATACACACCGGAGGCGCAAAGGCTGAAGCAGAAAATGGCAATTGCAGCCGCTACCGTCGCGCTCAGAGAGGAATAGCTGTGCGACGTGAACAGCGGGACCGCGAGTAAGGCGTTTTTCGACCACTGATGCGGCCGCATTGCCCGGAGGAGTTCCCGCCAGGGTGAATTTTGACGAGGAAACGTGGCTTCAATTGCCCCGCGTGCGGTGGCGTCCGCGACATCGAGTTTGGGAGCGTCAACGAGTATGACGGACTCTGCGGCACGCCAAATGGGACGGTCCGATTGGCTGTCTCCGCCGTATGTAAAAGCGTTCTCTTGGGCCGTATTCTGGATGCTGGCGAGTTTGGCGCCTCCAATCAGATTTCGGTGCGCGCTTGACGCCAGCACGTCGTCGAATATTCCCAGATGGCGCGCGATCGCGCGCGCAGGCTTCCAATGTGTCGCTGTCGCTAGGTAAATTCTGCGCCCGGCGAGCCGTTCGCAGAGTCAGCATTGCGATCAATTCGGCATTGTAGGGTAACGTGCCGGGATCAAGTCGGGTCTTGCGTGCGGTCATCGTCTTGGCCACCGAACGGCCGCGTAAGAGCCAGCCGAACAACGAAATGACGCGAAGAGGGTTGGCCTTCAGAAGGCGCAGGGCCGATTCCGCGAAGATATCCGTGCGGATCAAGGTCCCGTCGAGGTCGACAAAGATGGGAGGCTTTGCCGATTGTCGTGCGGGTGTTTCGTGGATATGGCGGCTGACGGCTTCAAGCACGGAGCATCCGCGGTTTCAGGGTCTCGCCAAAAAACTACACGCTAGTCGCAAACGACAGATTAAGTCGGCGACCGATCGCGCCCGACATGACAATTTATCATTATCTCTAAATACATGAATTCACTACCTATTCTACGAATGACAGAGAGGCGGTGTAGCAGCCTCCAAGGGTTTTGTGATCGGCACCAATAGACCGTTGTGCCTTAACACCGCAAAAAGGGGCTCTGCACTAGCTTCGTTGGCCACCTGCCGGGACGTGCAGATCAATGCTCGCCGAACGTTCTCATTCATCGGGTCACCTGGCCTATGTCGTCGCAGCCGGGTGCATCGCGGGATACGCCGCATGCTTTGCGATGTTCTTTGCCACGCACATCTGGATACTCGACAGCAACAGCCAGCCGATCGTGAATGACTTTGTGTCTTTCTGGACAGCGGGTCAGCTGGCCCTGCACGGCCACGCGGCTTCCGCTTACGATCCTGTTCTTCGGCACATCGCCGACGCCCATGTCGTGGGCCATGAGTTTAAGGGCTATCTGGACTGGGCATATCCGCCGACCTATTTCTTTGTCGTCGCCGCGCTCGCGAAACTTCCTTACACGATAGCATTTCTTACGTGGGTTGCGCTTTCGCTAGCGCTTTATGGTCTCACTACGGCGGCGGTTGCGAACACGCGTGAAGCTGTCCTGATCGCTCTCGCCGCGCCTTGGATCCTGGCCGATCTCCAGGTCGGACAAAATGGGTTTCTCACCGCGGCACTCGTCGGGGTCATCCTGTTGAATCTCGAGACGCGACCCGTTCTCGCCGGCATCGTACTTGGTTTGCTGACGTACAAGCCTCAATTCGGCTTGCTCTTTCCCATCGCGTTGGCTGCAGGAGGATATTGGCGCCCGATTGCTTGGGCTAGTGTGACGGCTTGTCTTGCGCTTGCGTTGTCGTGCCTGGTATTCGGCGGCGGAGCCCTCGTGGCGTTCGCGCACAATCTTCCGTTCACATCGGACACGGTTTTGACTCAGGGCGGTGTGAGCCCGAGCAAATTGCAGAGCGTCTGGGGCATTGTCCGTTGGGCAGGTGGATCGCTCGATGCGGCATGGTCAGCGCAGATTGCCTTCACGCTCGTCATCGCAGGTACAATCGCGTGGCTCTGGCGCAGCGAGCTCTCCTATCCCCTGAAGGCTACCAGTCTTTGCGCCGGCGTTTTGCTGGCCACGCCCTACGCATTTGCCTATGATCTTCCGACGCTCACGATCGCGATTGCGTTCCTGTACCGCGACGATCGGTTCGACAAGTACGAATATTGGGCAATCGCCTTTTCCATCGTTTGCTTTATCGCGATTCTGTTTTTTGTTCTCCCCGCCGGACCGCTCGCTGTGGCTGCCGTGGGGATTGCGACTGCCAGGAGAATAAAGCGTGCGATGCGCGCCGATGTGCTTGCGGCAATCGCCGGTTAAGGGCTCGATCAGGCCGGCCCGCCTTTGCCGGAATCTCTACGCCGGGCGAGCGGACGATGTGCGGGGCGGCGGATAAATTCCACTGCGATGCCGCCGACGACGTGCCGCGTGACGCGACCTTCGGTGTTCCCGATCGTGATTGTCTCTCCGATTGTCGGACGGCAGCGCGTTCGCAGCAACGCGCCGGTGAGTGATACATCGACAACCTCAAATTCGACGACCTCACCGTTGGCTCTTCCGAACTGGCGAACGGCGGGCATTTCAGATCGCGTGGCGCTTCGTGAAAAGGTCTGAGCGACCGGTTCGCCGGCGAGATACTGTCGGATTTTTTCCGCCGTCTTGAGCCGCTTGTTGTCCGAACAGTTGAATTTGAGACTTGCCCCGCTTTTCGTTCCCGCGTGCACGAAAGCCGAAAACCGATCAAAACCTTCGACATAGAGCACGATGTCCGCGCCACTGTCGGGAACCTGTGCACCTTCAACGACTGCGCCATACGGCGTGAGCTCCGTCACGATGCAGTCGATCTCGGCTTGTGTCGAGGGAAGGAAAAGTTTTGCCGGGAATGCGACGCCCGCACACTTGCAGGCGAGCAGATCGGCGTTCGACGGTGAACGGCTATCGTTTGCTGAGGCCGCGACGCCTGGATAATTCGGCAACAGTGCCTCCTGCGACAAACACACACGCGACTAAGGTTAGCCGGTCGGCACTTCCGGCTTATTGCGTCAAACGGTCAAATTTGTGCTTGATTCTCCGCCTTCATCTGCAAGCAAGAGTTGAAACGGGCGTAGCGGCCTTGCGCGCAACGAAAAATTCCAACGGGCCACTTTTCGTCACAGTTACCTACAACTTGAACTAAATTCCGTTCGCTCAATGTTGTTCGAACTGTTGTCCGAAAGCGAGACGTTGACGAACGATTGCTTTACCCAAAATGAGAAACACTGGCCGCCGTTGGGAAAGAAGTGCGAACGCTGCCGGACAGAGCGGCGTCGACGGAGTTCTGCCGAATGGCGTTGCGTGGGACAGGTTATGCCAAGCGAGCTGCAGGAACGGCGGCCACCCAGGCCGGCGGCTCTGCGCGCGCTCTGTCCGAAGCAGAGACCGCGACCAGAACGGTTCCGCTTGATCTCTCAGCATTGGTATCGCCCTACCGTGGACATGGAAGAATTTCACTTCGCGTTGAACGCTTGCCTCATCGCACACGGCTCTCGCGCGGACAGAACAATGGCGATCGCTCCTGGTCGCTGTCGCTCGACGATCTGGACGGACTGAACTATCTTGCGCCGCAAGACCTGCGCGGCACGCAGACGCTCTCCATCCGCGTCGTCAGCCTGGATGGCGGCGATGGCGCCACGGTCGCCGTTCTCGAACATTCCATTCCGGCGGGCGATGGCACAGCGCCGGCGGCCTCACCGAAGGTGGTGTCTTCGTCCAGCGCGACCGTTGATGACAAGCTGGCGGTCCGGCTTCGTGAAGAACTGGACAAGCTCAAGGCCGCCAATGCCGCACAGGAAGCCGCACTGACGCAGCTACGCCAATCGACTGAAAGCGAGTGGGAGGCGAAAGCCCAGCTTTTGCTGGACACGGAGCTGAAGGCCGCCCGCCGCAACTGGGAAGACGAGCTCAAGAAGAAGCTGGCGGAAGCGGCTAAGCGGTCGTCGGCGGAAATTAAACAGTTGCGCGAGGAAGCAGCCGAGGAGCGCGACGCACGATCGGCGCAAGCCGAAAAACTGGCCGCCTCAAAGCTGCAAGAGGAACGACAGCGCTGGCAGAAG
The DNA here is from genome assembly GCA_963741725.1 of uncultured Alphaproteobacteria bacterium. GTDB lineage: Bacteria > Pseudomonadota > Alphaproteobacteria > Micropepsales > Micropepsaceae > Rhizomicrobium. Next base: position 92,143 of record CAVUJC010000006.1, read on the forward strand.
GAATCGGAAGCGGCTCTAGCGATAGCGGACAAGAACTGGAAGGCCGCAGAAGAAAGATCTCGCTTGTTATCGGCGCAACTTGATGCGAAGGACCGCTCGCAGAAGGACTTTGAAGCGCTTCTCGCCAAAGCCGAGAAAGGTTGGAAAGACGGCGAAGCGAAGCGACTGCTGGACGCTGAAACCCATTGGCAGGCGCGTGCCGCAAAAGAAGCTGCCGAGCTTCGGACAAAAGCCGAGAGTGCATGGAAGTCTGAGGAGGCCGCACGGCATTCCGCGGCGAAAGCCGAATGGCAAGCGACTATGGAACGCACGCTGGCCGATGCGCTCGCGCGCGCTAATCAGGACACAAATAACCAGCTCGCGCAGGCACAAGCAGCCTGGAAGAGCGACGAAGCAACTCGGCTGGCTGCTGCGGAGTCCCGGTGGCAGGAACAGACCGACCGGCTTGTTGCCGAGACGCGTGCCAAGGCCTCGATCGCCGGCCAGGCGGATGAGGCGGGCCGGCTGAGCCAGCTGCGCGCCGAACTCGCTAACGCAAGCAAAGTTCTCAAGGATCGCGGTGACGAGCTGGCAGGCACTCGTCGCAAGCTTGAGGATGCCGAACTTCGTCTTCAACGTGAGTCAGCCGCCAGGACCGATGCAGAACGGCTTCTCAAACAGCTGCGTGAAGACTTGGCGGCAGCGAACAATCGAGCCACGGATCGTGACAGCGAGTTGGCGAATGCCCGGCAGGAAGCCGCGGCCACTCAGCTTCGTTTGCAGCGAGACGCGGAGGCCGCGCTCTCGCACGCTCGAGAGAAGTGGTCCGCGGACGAGGCGGCGCGAACCGCTGCGGCGGAACGCGTTTGGCACGAACGGGTCGCCAGTAATGTGGCCGAAGCGCGTGCGCAGGCGTTGGCGACAGGCAAGGCGGACGAGAGCAGCCAAATCAGTCAGCTTCGGGAAGAACTGACAAGCATCAGCAGGACACTCACTGAGCGCGACAATGATCTTGTTCAGCTCCGCCGGGCCGCCAGCGAAGCCAGCGATCGATTGCCGCAACAGATTGCGATCGCCTTGTCAGATGCCCAGAAGATCTGGGCAAGGGAAGAAAGCGTCCGTTTCGCAGAGGGCGAGTCGAAATGGCGCGAACGGACCGAGAAAGAAGTTTCCGAGGCGCGTGCGTCGGCTTCTGCCGTTCCCGATGACGGTGCCGAACTTGTCAGGTTGCGTAGTGAGCTTGAGTCGCTGCGGCAGACTCTCGGCGAGCGCGACGGCGATCTGGCACGGGCGCAACTGGAGCATTCAACGGCGAGCGACACAGCACTGGTGAACTATGAAGACGCTCTCGCGGAAGCCAGAACTGCATGGGCCGCTGCCGAGGCGGCAAGACTTGCTGCTGCCGAGGAGTCCTGGCGCGAACAGGCGCAGGCTGAGCTCGCAACCGCAATCCAGCGCTACAAGCAGGCCGAGGCCGAACTCACGGAAACTCTCGCCCGCGGGGGCGAAGGGCGCAGCCCGCGGGACAAAGTCGAAATACTGCGCCTGCGCGAAGAGGTGGAGAATCTCAAATCGACTGTCGCAATCCGTGACGTCGAGCTGTCTCAGGCGCACGCCACGGCTGAGCAGATGCGCAAGCGACTGGACCTGGAAAATGAAGAAATCCTGCCAGGTCTCAATCGCGGCCGCAGAATGTCCGACAGAGCCCGTGGGACTGAACGTGACGAGACCGGCAAGCGGCCGATTTGGCGAGACATCGCCCTGGTCGCTGCCGTCGCGGCGTTCGGCATTCTGCTCTATCCTCGTATCGTGGCGCTTGTACCCGATGATTGGTGGCCGGCAAGCTCCTATTCGGATGACAGCACGCCCGATGCGGCACCGCATCGGCCTGCACCTGCACCTGCCGCGGTCCCGCCGACGGACATCGTCGCTCACGCCGCGAACGTCCGATCTGGACCGGCAAAGACGGCGTCGGTCGTCGCGACGCTCGACCGCGACGTCGCAGTCTGGACGATCGAGAAAAAGGGAAACTGGGTTCACATCGAGTTCTCGACAGGCGATGCCAAGAAACATGATGGCTGGGTCTTCAATACTTTCCTGAAACCAGCGCCAGCCGTGGCTGCGACACCAGGCCCGGCTGGCTCACACTAGAAAATGCAGCGCGGCGAACCAAATTCGGTCCGCCGCGCCGCTGCAACAGGTTACTCGTATTTGAATGCCGCCTCGTCCAGATCGATCTTCGGCAAGGCATCCTTTTCCGCCCAATAATCCTGGCTGTGCTGCCACTCCGGCTTGTCGCCGCGCTTAGGCAGCAAATGCATGCTGCGCATCAGATAGCCGGGATTGAAGTTCTCCGGATCCATCCACGGCAAAAGCGGCATATCCTTGTCTTGCGGACGCAGTGCAACGGTTACTCTCTTTGCGCCCTTTTTCTTCATGTGGTTCAGAAGTCTGCAAACAAAGTCGCCGATCAGATCCGCGCGCAACGTCCAACTCGCGCGGAAATAGCCGAAGATCCAGACCATGTTGGGGACGCCGGTGAACATCATTCCGCGGTAGGTAACGGTCTGCGCAAAATCGAGCGGCTTTCCGTCGACGACGAACTTGATGTCACCCAGAACGCTGAGGTTGAATCCGGTTGCGGTGATTATAATGTCAGCTTCCAGCTCTTTGCCCGATTTCAGCAAAATGCCCTTCTCGGTGAATGTTTCGATCTCGTCGGTGACCATCGATGCCTTGCCGGCAGTCAGTCCCTTGAAGATGTCGCCGTCGGGGACAAAGGCGATGCGTTGACGCCACGGCCGGTATTTCGGAGTGAAGTGCGTGTCGATGTCATAGTCCGGGCCGAGATAGGCGCGCACACCTGCAAGAAGTTCTTGCTTGACAACCTCAGGCTCTTTGATCGCGCGCTGCGTGAAGACCTCCTGATCATGGAGGATTTTGCGGCGCGTGATCTCGTGAATCCACTCTTCCTGGATTCCGATCTCGCGAAGCGTGTTGGCAAGATCGTTCTCATTGCGTCCGGGAATGAAGTAGGTCGGCGAGCGCTGCAGAACCGTGACATGTTCGCAGTCGCCCGCGATCGCCGGCACCACAGTCGCGGTCGTCGCTCCGGAGCCGATGCAGATGACCTTTTTGCCCTTGTAATCCAGATCTTCAGGCCAGGTCTGAGGGTGGACGATCTTGCCTTTGAAGCGGCTCATGCCCTTCCACTGCGGCGTGTAACCTTCGGAGTGGCGATAGTAGCCTTGGCACATCCAGAGAAAATTGGCCGTGAAGCGAAGATTCTCGCCCGTATCTTTCCGCGTCGCTTCAATGGTCCAGATATTGTCTCTGCTTGACCAGGTCGCCGAGTTGATCTGGTGCTTGTAGCGGATGTGCTTGGCGAGATCGTTCTCGCTGATCACCTCACCCATGTATTTGAGAATTTCGTCGGCGGTCGCGATCGGCGTACCGGTCCACGGCTTGAAGCGATAGCCGAAAGTGTACAGATCGCTATCCGAGCGGACGCCGGGATATTTGTGCATCAGCCATGTGCCGCCAAAGCTTTCGAGGCCTTCGAGCACGACAAAACTCTTGTCCGGGCACTGCTTCGAAAGATGATAGGCTCCGCCAACCCCGGAAATTCCCGCTCCAACCACCAGAACATCGAAATGTTCGGCCTTTTGAACTGTTGTTCTTTCAAGTGTACCTGAGGCGCTCATCGTTTCCGTCTTCTTTCTGCTCTGTGGCCGACTGAAAGAGCGAAGGCTGCTTGCCTTGGATCACGGCATGCCGCCCCGCTACAATCGTCTGCTTCCTGGCTAATTCCTCGTTCCGAAGTTTTTTAGCTTCGGCCGGAAGGCGGTTTGATCGAGATCAAGTTCGGCGGTCCAAACCGCGAGAATCACCGCTGAACGGACCAATCCTTCCAATTTGCCGCAGTCAAAAGTGCCCGCCGGTTGCCTAGATCGCGTTGGCGCACAGGGTCTGCGGGGGGAGTGGAATTTTCTGCAGCGGTCGCGTAAGGGGATGTCCGATGTATGCAAGCACCCCACTTCCATGCACAGAGTGCCTGACAATCGGGACCCGGGGAGTCGGCGCCTAGTTGTGGCGCGTTGGCGGTTTGTGCAGGCCAGACGTGACAGAGCCTTGATGAGGCTCGCGCGAGATTCAGCGAGAGACTGGAATGATCTTTGTGGCTTCAGCGCATTCGCCATGGTGCAACTTTGAGCAGTGATTTGTATGATCGTGACGACCAAGTTGCGGACAACGCGCGGGCCCTGGCTCAATTCTTGGGCGCGTACAGGGAAATAAGCCTCACGCGCAGCGTCTTCGAATTGGCGATCAGTGCGGGCGCTTTGGTGCTTTTGTGGGTCGCAATGTGGTTTTCCTTGAGCGTCGGATATTGGCTGACACTGCTCATCGCTGTTCCCGCCGCGGGTTTTCTTGTTCGGCTGTTTCTGATTCAGCACGATTGCGGTCATGGCGCGTTCTTCCGTCATCGCTTTGCGAACGACTGGATCGGCCGCGTGCTCGGCGTTCTGACGTTCACACCCTATGACGTGTGGCGCCGTGCACATGCAATTCACCATGCAACGACAGGAAACCTCGGCCGGCGGGGCATTGGCGACATCGAGACGCTGACCGTGCGTGAATATTTTGCGCGCTCATGGCTTGGTCGCCTCGGCTATCGCCTTTATCGCCATCCAGCCGTCATGTTCGGCTTGGGCCCCGCCTATCTCTTCCTGCTGCAGCATCGCTTGCCGGTTGGCATGATGCGTGAAGGCTGGCGTCCCTGGGTAAGCTCCATCGCGACGAATGTGGCGATAGCCGCCGCAGTCGGCCTGATGATGTGGTTTGTCGGTCCGACCCGCTTTTTGCTGGTGCACGTCCCGATCGTGCTTCTGGCCGCTTCCATGGGCGTATGGTTGTTCTATGTGCAGCACCAGTTTGAGGGCGCACGTTGGGCATCTGACGAGAAGTGGAACCTGCACGAAGCAGCGCTTCACGGAAGCTCGCACTACGATCTGCCCGGCATGCTGCGTTGGTTCACCGCCAATATCGGGCTGCATCACATCCATCATCTCAGCAGCCGAATTCCTTACTATCGCTTTCCCCAGATTTTGCGGGACCGTCCGGAGCTTAGACAAATTGGACGCGTCACGATCGGTGATAGCCTGCGGTGCGTGCCGCTCGCACTGTGGGACGAGACGGCTCAGCTTCTTATCTCATTCCGCGATGCGCGAAAGCTGCGAAGCCAGCCAATGCTGTAGGGCCGGCCGCTGTCGCTCAACCTTCGGTTCCGATTGCGCCGGACTCCTTCATGTTCTCGATATCGCGTGAGGAGAGTCCGAATTCCTCGAGTATGGCCAGCGAGTGCTCTCCAACTCTGGGCGCCATGCGCGGTGTAACCTTGCTGTCGTCGCCGATCCGGATCGGGCTATCGATCGTGCGAATTCTGCTGGGGCCTTCGAACAGAGGCAGCAAGTCGTTCGCAGCTACCTGGGGGCAATCACGATGGTCCTGCGGTTCGGCGATCGGCCCGAATGTGATGCCCGCAGCGGTGAGGCGTTCGCGCCAGTCGTGCCAGTCCTGCTCCAGGAAAATCTGTTCAAGCCCTCGCGTCAGCTGATCGGCGTTCGAAGCGCGGGCCTCGGGCGTAGAGAAACGAGGATCTGTCGCCCACTCCGGCCGGCCGATGCAGTCCGCCAGCAGCGGCCATTCACGCGCTTGATTGACCATCGACAGCATGAACCAGCGATGGTCCCTGCAGCGGTAGACTTCGAGCAGCGCACTTCTGTGATAGCGCTCCGTCCGCGGCTGAAACGTGGCATCGACCAGCGCCGCCTGCAGATAGCAGCCCATCGACCACAAGCCGTTGGCCAGCAGCGAGGTCGAAACGACGCCGCCCTTTCCTGTTATCTGCCGCCGGTAGAGGCCGGTCATGATCGCACCGAACAGGGCAACGGCAGTCGGGTGGTCCCCCATCGCCGGAATGGAACGCGCAGGTTCGGCATCGAGCGTAGGCCGCACCGAACTCATGAGGCCCGAGCGTGCCCACCAGGCCGTCGAATCGTATCCCGTCCGGTCTTTTTCCGGACCCTTCTCACCATACGGCGTGAGAGAGGCGTAGATGATTTTTTCGTTCAGTGGAATGATGTCGTCCGATCGCAGACGCAGGCGCTCACGAATCGGACCGGGAAAGTTGGTGATGAAAACGTCCGCGCGCTTGATCAGCATCTCAAGAACCGCCCGCGCCGATTCCTGCTTGAGATCCAGCGCCAGACTCTCCTTGTTGCGATTGTCGAGCATCCAGAAATAGTCGTGCTCTGCGATCGGTGCGCCGGGAAGCTTGATCAACTGGCGGTATGAATCGCCGGCGCCGGGCGGTTCGATCTTGATCACACGCGCCCCGAAGTCGGACATGATCGTTGCCGCGGCTGGGCCTGCAACAAAACTCGCGCAGTCCAGAACGAGCAGGTCTTTGAGCAACGATTCCGGCATGGTGGCACCCCTTGGGAAGCTATAATGATAGCGATGGACCACGCGTCTGGAAATGCGAGGCGGACTGTCCGGTGCTCCGGCTATTCCATCAGAAAGACCGGTTCCATGCGGGCCCACCATTCGCCGGTCGCGCGCGTCGGCCAGGGCTCCTGGCAGGGATCGGTCTCGGCCCACCATCGTCTGGTCGCGGGATCGGCGGCGACCTCAGCCATGTCCGCATCCCAATTCTTGCCGTGATATTCGAGATAGCCGAATAGCGTGTTGTCCTTCAGGAAGATCGAGTAATTGCGGACATGCGCCCGGCGTAGCGCCGCCAGAACATCGGGCCATGCGGCAGCGTGAAGCCGCTTATATTCGTCCAGCTTTTCCGGCCTGACGTTGATGACCATGGCGATGCGCTGCATCGAGTTCTCCCCTGACATAAGGCGATGTTCGTGGATAAAGTAAATGTTCGGAAGCCGCGAACCGCAAGAGCGCCATCATGACAATAACGATCACCGGCGTTCGCGCTTTCGACATCCGCTTTCCGACGTCCCGACAGCTCGATGGTTCGGATGCGATGAATCCCGACCCGGACTACTCGGCCGCCTACTGCATCGTCGAGACTTCTGGCGGCGGCCCCGAAGGTCACGGGCTCGCATTCACGCTCGGGCGTGGTACCGAGCTCTGCGTCCATGCCATCGAAGCACTTGCACCAAAGCTGATCGGCCGTTCGCTCGATGGAATCGCCAACGACCTGGGCGGGTTTTGGCGCAGCATGGTCGCGCGACACCCAACTGCGCTGGCTGGGGCCAGAAAAGGGCATCATCCACATGGCTGCCGCGGCGCTGGTAAACGGCGTCTGGGACCTACTTGCCAAGAACGCACATCAACCATTGTGGCTCTATCTGGCTGCCATGTCGCCGGAACAAATCGTCAGCGCGATTGACTTTCGACACATCAGCGATGCGCTGACGCCCGACCAGGCACTCGGGATTCTTCGCGCGCGCCTTCCGGGAAAAGCGGAGCGCATTGAACGTCTGCGACGTGACGGGCATGCGGCGTACACGACTTCTGCTGGGTGGCTCGGCTATCCGGACGACAAAATTCGAGACCTGTGCCGCGCCGCAGTCGCCGAAGGATGGACGGGAATCAAGATGAAAGTCGGCGGTTCGCTCCCGGACGACATTCGGCGGGCCGGCATCCTGCGCGAAATCCTAGGTCCAGAGCGGCTCCTGATGACGGACGCCAACCAGGTCTGGGAGGTCGAACAGGCGGTCGAGTGGGTCCGGGCGCTAAAGCCGTTCGATCTCTATTGGATCGAGGAGCCGGTCAGCCCGGATGACATTCTGGGTCACGCCCGCGTGCGACAGGGTGTACGTCCCGTGCGCGTCGCGACCGGAGAGCATTGCCACAACCGCATCATGTTCAAGCAGTTCCTCCAGGCCGACGCGATCGACGTGGTCCAGGTAGATGCCTGCAGGTTAGGCGGGATGAATGAAGTGCTTGCCGTGCTTTTGCTGGCCGCCAAATTCGACAAGCCCGTTTGTCCGCACGCCGGGGGGGTCGGCCTGTGCGAGTATGTCCAGCATGTAAGTTTCTTCGATGCCGCCTGTGTAGCGTCCAGCCCAGAAGGACGCATGATCGAACATGCGGCGCACCTCCACGAGCACTTCGTCGATCCGATCCAGGTTGCGCGCGGTCGCTATCTGGCGCCCGGCAAGCCAGGATTTAGTGTCGAGATGAAACCCGAAAGCCGTGCGGAATATGCTTTTCCGAACGGTCCGGTCTGGCGGAGCTGATGCGTTGCTCAGGCGTTGATGCGGACCGGCAAAGTCTCGAAGCCCTTCACGAAACTCGACAGCACACGCTTGGGCTCACCAAGCACTTCGATGTCCAGATTTCGCTTCAGGATTTCCTCCCACACGATCTTAAGCTGCATTTCGGCGAGACGGTTACCGACGCAGCGGTGAATGCCGAAGCCGAATGACAGGTGTCGGCGGGCGTTCTCACGGTCAATGATGAACTGGTTCGCGTTGGGGATCACTTCGTCGTCGCGGTTGCCCGAGACGTACCACATCACAACTTTGTCGCCCTTCTTGATCGTCTGGCCATGCATCTCGACATCTTCCGTCGCGGTGCGGCGCATATGGGCAAGCGGCGTCTGCCAGCGGATGATTTCCGACACCATGTTCTCGACGAGACCATGGTTTGCTTTCAGCTTGGCCCACTCGGCCGGATGCTGCGAAAGCGCGTAGAGGCCCCCGGTCATCGAGTTACGGGTCGTGTCGTTGCCGCCGACTATCAGCAGGATCAGGTTTCCCAGATACTCCATGCGGTCCATGTTGCGGGTCGATTCGCCATGGGCGAGCATCGAGATGAGATCGCCGCCGACCTCCGGCGCGTTCACGCGCTCGTTCCACAGGCGCATGAAATAGTCCGCGCATTCGAATAGCTCGGCGCGGCGCTGGTCTTCGGACTCGACAATGCCGGAATTTTCGTCCGCCGTCGCGACATCGGACCAGCGGGTCAGCTTGCGGCGCTCTTCCCAGGGAAAATCGAACAGCGTGGCCAGCATCTGAGTTGTCAGTTCGATCGATACGCGATCGACCCAGTTGAACTCTTCGTTGCGCGGCAATTCGTCGAATATCTTGCCGACGCGGCCGCGGATCAGGCTCTCCATCCGGTGTAGATTTTCCGGAGCCACGATCGGGCTGACGACCTTGCGCTGGGCGTCATGCTTGGGCGGATCCATGGCGATGAACATCGGCAACTGAAAATCGGCGTCGGGATCGTTGATCGTGATGCCGCCATAGGTCCAATCGGACGAGAACTGCTTGTAGTTCGTGTCGACCGCCATGATGTCCTTGAACCGCGTGACGGACCAATAGGGGCCGAAGCGGCTTTCCGCGCAGTAATGGATCGGCGCCTCTTTGCGCAGCCGCGCGAAGAACGGCCAGTGCGTGTCGTTGCGGAATCTCTCCGGGTCAGAGACGTCGATTTTCTCGATCGGCGTATTCGCGGCCTCTTCGGCGGCTAGGTTCAGTGTGTTGATCTTGGTTTCGAGACCCATGAGGCGAATTCCTATCGTCGCTGCGGCATGCCGGCTTTTTGCGCCGAAAACCTTGCAAAATTGTGAGGCTGCGGCAATCGGCCCTTCGTCGCACGGAGGCACCGCCTGTTCATCAACTGGCGAATTATTGGTTAGTTATCTGACGATTTCAGGTCTTGCGTCTCATGCGCAAACTGAACTGCGCTGAGATTGGGTCAGCCGCGCGCCAGCGGATTTGGCGTTGGCTGCGCAACGCGGCTCAGCGTGTTCCGGTCGGTATGATGAAAAGGCTCCTTGTAGCCGGGAATCGTCATCACCGTGTCCTCGAAATAGGACCAGGTTCCGTCAGAGTTGATCGTGACTTTGATGCTGAAGGAATCCGTGCGGAAAGCCTGCTCGAGAAATGTGGTGGAACAGATTCCATAGTCCGTTGCGCCGCGTCTTGCGGAGACTTCAAAGCTTGTCGCATCGGCGGACGCGATTCCGGCTGCCAGCGCCACCTGCGCTCGCGGAATGGCGAGAGTGTGAATGACGGTGCCGGTCGCCGGTTCCCACAACCAGTACCCAACTTGGTCATGATAGGTCTCTACTTCGCCCGGTTTGACGATGTGGGTCCAATAGCGAAGCCCGTAGAACAGTTGCGGACCATTGGCCTGCGGGTCGATCGGCTGCAATTCGATCCTCTCCACGTACGACTGCTGGAGCGGCCCCTCTGCCTTGGGGTTGGTGTCCATGCCCTTGGTGCCTTCCCAAATTCCGGCCATGCCGCGCAAAGGCCCTAGATTGGCCAGTGTGTCGGTGTCGATATTCGAGGGCTCGGTATAAATGTCGGCTGGAAATTCGGGCATTGCAGCAACTCGCCTGTGTGAATTTGGGTCGCGCATTTTTGAACCGGCGAGCGGCCATCGGCAAGACACCCGGTTGCTCTAGCGCATTCGTTCGACCCGCACGGCCGTCACCTTATATTCGGGGGCTTGAACGCGGTTGTCGCGAAATGGCCCGGTCAGGCTGTTGAGTCCCACACGTCTGTCGTGAAACGTGGCGAACAACTCGCCCGACGTCACCAACGGCGTGACGCGAACTTCAATTGAGACCGAACCGTATCGGCTCGACACGCGAACCCGGCCTCCGTTCGCGGCGCCCAGCCGTTCGGCGTCCGCGGGAGACATGTCCAGAGTGTCCGTCGGGCGCAGCTTGGAGTTCGCCGTGCGCATGGTCATAGTGCCGGAGTTGAACTGATAAAGTGTCCGGCCGGTGGAGAGCAGGAACGGAAAGTCTTCCGAAGTCTGCTCCGGCGTCGGCGAATATTCGATTTTCCTGAGTGCCGCACGCTTGTCGTGGCCAAAACTTTCCTTATGCAGGATTGTGGTTCCTGGATCGTCCTGCGTCCGGCAGGGCCATTGCAGGCCGCCCATTTCCAGGCGCGAATAGGATATGCCGGCACCTTCGGGCCAGACTTGCCGAACTTCGTTCCAGATGTCTTCGGCACATTCGTAGCGAAACTGTTCGCCGTGTCCCATTCGATCCGCGAGCGCACAAATGATCTGCCAATCGGTGCGGCATTCGCCCGGCGGCGCTGTCGCCTTGCGAACACGCTGAATTCTCCGCTCCGCGTTCATGAAGGTGCCGTCTTTTTCGAATACGGATGCGGCCGGAAGGAACACATGCCCGGCCACTTTGGCCGTCTCGGTAATGAACAGGTCCTGAACCACGACGAATTCGAGATTGCGGAACGCGCGCTTCGTGGCCGTCATGTTGGCCAATGTGGGCAGGACATCGTAGCCGATGACGTAGAGGGCTTTCAGCCGTCCGGCTTCGGCCTCATCCATCATCGACAGAAGATCTCGGCCGCGCGAGTGGGGGATCGGCGTCTTCCAGACAGTCTCGAATGCTGCGCGCCGTTCGTCGATGGGCACCGAACCCGTCAGTGTCGCAGGGTCGCAACCCATATGTGCAGCACCCTGAACATTGTTCTGGCCGCGCAGCGGATTGATGCCGGCGCCGGGCTTGCCAAGGCTGCCCGTCATCAACGCAAGGTTGATCAGGGCCATCACGCCTTCGGTGCCCTGCGTGTGCTCGGTCAGGCCAAGTCCGTGGAAGGACATAGATGGCTTGACCCTTGCGTAGAGCCTGGCCGCCTTGCGAATTGTATCTGCTGATACACCGCAGATGACTTCCGCGCGTTCGGGCGTCCAATCCTTTATGAAGTCCGAAAACTCATCCCATGCCGTGACACGCTCGTGAAGAAATTTTCGGTCGAACAGTTGTTCTGTCGCGATGACGTGCGCCAGCCCGTTCAGGAGTGCGATGTTCGTGCCGGGACGAAGTCGCAGATGAACGCTCGCCATCCGCGCCAGTTCCGTCTCACGCGGATCGGCCACGATGAGATTGGCTCCCGTTTTGAGGACATGCTGGCGGATACGTGCGCCGACGACGGGATGATTCTCGAGCGGGTTGGCGCCGAACACAAAAATCGTGCGCGCCAGTTCGAGGTCATCGAAGGAGTTGGTCGCCGCGCCGGCTCCCAGCATGGCCTTGAGAGCAGCCGCGCTTGGCGTATGACAGACACGGGCGCAGCAATCAACGTTGTTTGTGCCCAGGACGATGCGCGCGAACTTTTGCGCGAGATAGTTCTCTTCGTTGGTTGCGCGGGCGGAGCCCAGGACGCCGATACTGTCGGACCCGTAGGTTGCCGCGATGCGTGTGAACTCCGCGGCAGTTTGATCGAGCGCTGCGTCCCAGCTCTGCGGCACCCATTTGCGGCCCGAGCGTGCAAGTGGTCGGGTTTGCCGGTCCCGCGCATGATTGAACGAGAAGGCGTACCGGCCCTTTACGCACAAATGGCCTTTGTTCACGGGGGCATCGATCACGGGTCGAATGCGCGTGATCTTTCCTTTCGAGCTGCCAACGTTCATTTCGCAGCCAACGCCACAATAGACGCAGGTCGTTCGCGTCCAGTTTTCTATGTCCGCGCCACGGCCGCTGTTGCGATCGGTCAGTGCAGATGTCGGACAGGTGTCGACGCATGCGCCGCAAGCGACGCAGGAACTTGTGGCGAGGGTCGTAGCGGAATCGGGGACGATGTGCATGTCCGCACCACGGTCGAGCGCGTGCCAGACGAACTGCCCTTGCAGGTCTTCGCAGATATGGACACAGCGCAGACAGTCAATGCACTGCGACATGTCGACCTGGATGAGCGGATGGGAAAGATCACGCGGCTGCGTGCGCTTGCCGCTCGGCGCGATGCCATAGTGACGTAGAAGCCGATGAAGGTCTTTGTCGGGTTCGGCACTGAAGCTGGACGGGAGCACTCGTTTGGCTTCCCAGGAGAGCAATGTCCGCCGAAAGTCCTCGAGGGCCGGCGAGTGCGTGATGACCTGCATGCCATCCTGAACCTGTGTTCGGCAGGCAATCTGCGGATGCGGTTCGCCTTCTATTTCGACACTGCAAATTCTGCAGCTACCGACCGGACTGATGCGCGGATCGAAACAAAGGGTCGGTATGACGATTCCGGCGCGCGCAGCCGCCTGCAGAACCGTTTCCGATTCTGCGGCCTCGACGGACCGACCGTTGATCGAAAGGCTGATCATTTCGATCGGATCGCGCTAGCGGAAACCGGATTCCATCTGCAAGAGCTGTTCGGCATCAGCGAGATCGCCTTCGGTGTTGATGTTTGTGAACGCGTGTTGCGAGAGAAATTCGCACGAAATTGTGTCGAACAGTTGCAGCGCGGCGCGAACGCTTCTGACGCCCTTTTCCATGACATAGTCCGGTCAGTCCCGTCAGGCAGCTACGGGGCCACAAGGCGCACAGGCTCTGCACACCTCCGCCGTCGACCGCGACGACCGGATTGCGCGCACCCTCTCGCGCCGACGCGCGCATCCGGGTGACCAGATCGCGCGGTAGCAATGGCGTGTCGCCAGGAAATGTCGCAAGCCATTCGAAATCGCTGCCGAGCGTTTCAAGCCAGCGCAGGCCACCGATGATGCCGCCGAGAGGTCCGGCTTCACCCCGGAAGGGATCCGACAGTATCGAAATGCCAATCGCCCGCCACGCCTGGTAGCGGTCGCGTGACGCCTCTCTAACGTCGATCGCCAACGCATCGACTTGAGGCCGGACGCGCTCAACCAGCCGCTCGATGATCGGCCTGCCACTCAATTTCAAGAATGGTTTCTCTGCACCGCCCATGCGTGCCGCGCGTCCGCCGGCGATGATGACGCCACCGCATTTGATATGCGACAGGGGACTCATCGATGGCCGAAACTGCGTCCATTCATGGAAGCGCCATGGAGTGCCCTGCTGCGCACGGCTGCGATGAAGGCAAGTGTACGGTTGAATTCATTGTTCGGCGACGAACCGTAGACCGACGCAGCGTTGTAGTAGCCGCCGTCTGAAGCTTCATTCCCAACTCCGCCCGTAAAATCACGCGTGTTCAACTGGCCATTCAGCACGACCGGTTCGCGCGAGGGCGGAACGGCATTCGCTGCCACGCATGGTGTAGCGAGGGCCAGCAGGGGAACTACTAGGATATGGCGGATGGGATTCTTCCACGTCGTCATGAGCGGCTTGCCTTCTGCACTGCCTCTGCATCGAGACTAGACCCGCGGCATCGCGATGCCAATCTGTCTGCCGTCTACGGGACCGGCGATGCGTGCGACGTCAGGACTGCCAGTTCCGTCCGGCCCGCATGGTGCGCAGATCGCGCATCTGCGGTCCTTCATCGCGCCAACCATTGAAGTGATTAAGTCCGAGAAGCTGCGCCATCCGGGAATCGCGCCCGTGGCGTTTAAGCAAATCCGCGGGCACACAATCGGCATACAGTTCTTGTGGCGCCATGTATTGCCGGCAGAAATACATCGACAGATTGATGCGCAGACCAGGTATCTTGCGCGGGAATGAGCCATGCCAGGTGTTGCCGTGCCATACGATGGCAGTGCCCGCCGGCACTTCGATGGGGATGACGTGCGGATTGCGCTCGTTTCCGGCCAGCTTGTTCTCGAAAATCGTCGGCTGACGGAAGTGCCGATGACTGCCCGGCACCATGGCGAGCGATCCGCCATCTTCGGTGTAGTCGGTAAGCGCGTAATTGCAGTTGGCCACGTGCGAGTAGGGTGAGAACGGTCCGGGCATTCCGTTGGCCGTATCACTATGCAGCAGCAAGCCGACTTCACCAGGTCCTTTGACATGGCTCGTCATGCTGCTCAGCCAGCAGCTATATCCGAGAAGATAGGTGATAAGAGCCAGAGGCTTGGGGTTGAGCAGCGCCTGCTCGAACAGTTCATCCTTGTAGAGCAGGTATGGCGCGAGTTGGACCTCATGCAGCTCCTTTTCGTTTTCGAGATCGAGTTTTCTGTCGAAGTTCGCTTCCGCCGAATTCAACACCGCATCGCGCAGCCTTAAGGTCAAATCAGGCGACAATGCATCGCGAATGACGGTGAAGCCGAACGCTTCCAACTCAGCCAGATTTGTCTCAAGGCCGAGCGACCGGATTTCCCGATAGATCTTGTTCAGTTCTGGCGTGGCAGACCATTCGCCGTCCGCCGTCCATTCGCCAACTTCCATGCGTGGCTCCCGTCGTTGCGCGAATGCTAAGCCGCCTGCCGCAGTTTCGTAAACAGCCGGCTACGTGCCGGTGAACCGTCCCGCCCGGCGCTCGGCCACGGCGCGGACGCCTTCGGCGAAGTCCTTCGTCTTGCGCAGGGCCGTCTGCTCGACGAATTCGTGATCCGTTTGCGCCTTCACGGCAGCGGCAAGCTCCTTGCGAAGCGTGGCTCGCGTCGACTGCACTGCAAGCGGCGCATTCTCGGCGATCTCGCGCGCGAGCCTGAGCGCCGTGCCGCGCAATTCCTCGAGGGGCGTCACTTCGTCGACAAGGCCCCAGGAAAGCGCTTCGTCCGCCTTGATCCGGCGTCCGGTCAGGCACATCAGCGCGGCACGCTGCTCGCCGATCAGGCGGGGCAGGGTGTGCGTTATGCCGAAGCCGGGATGAAAGCCGAGCTTGACGAAGTTCGCCGTGAAGCGCGCTTCGGGCGCCGCCACGCGGAAATCGGCGACCAGCGCCAGACCGAGCCCGGCTCCGACCGCCGCGCCCTGAACTGCGGCAACAATGGGCTTCTTGTTGGAAAAGAGCCGCACGGCTTCAACGTAGAGCGCATTGATGCCTGGACCGGCGCCCGGGCTGACGATGCCTGTCGGCGCAGTCAGATCGGCACCCGCGCAGAACGCTTTGCCGGCGGAAGCAAGTACACTGGCACGCAAATCGCGCTCCGCGTCGATGTCGACCAGCGCATCGGCGAGGTCGCGCATCAAATCGACCGTGACGTGATTGTTGGGCGGTCGGTTGATCTCGAGGAACGCGACAAAACCGTCACGCGAGACGGAGACTTCTCCATATTGGCTTTTCATCAGCGTTTCGCTCCCAGAAGATTGCGGGCGACGACCCATTTGTGCACTTCGGTCGGTCCGTCATAGATGCGCATCGTGCGCAGCTTCGTCGACATCATCTGCAGCGGCAATTCCTTGGTCATGCCCATCGCGCCATGCGCCTGCATGGCGTGATCGACGACCTCGTAAGCCATCTCGGTCGCAAACGCCTTGATCATGGAGATTTCGAGCCGCACATCGCGCCCCGTATCGAGCTTCCAGGCGCAGTCATAGGTCATCAGCCGTGCCGCATGAATCTTTGTCGCTGCGTCGGCAACCCACCATTGGATCGCCTGGCGTTCCGACAAAGGCTGACCGAATACGACGCGTTGCGGCGCGAATGCGCAGATCATGTCGAGCGCACGCTGCGCCATACCGATCGACCATGCGGCCATCTCTAGGCGCCTTGTCCCCAGACGAATCTGCATCGGGGCGAATCCAGCGCCTTCGGTTCCGAGCAGCTTCCAGCCCTCGACGCGGCAATCCTCGAGCGCGATCTCGTAAGTCGACGCGCCGCCGACCATCGGAATACGGCGCAGGACATTGAAACCGGGCGTGCCCTTGTCGACCAGAAACGCCGAGATGCCGCCGCGCGCGCGCTTCTCCTTGTTGGTCAGAGCCATGACGATCGTGAAGTCGGCGTGATCGGCACGGCTGATCCAGATCTTGCGGCCGTTCAGCACCCAGTCGTCGCCCTGCCGCTCCGCACGCGTAATCATCGCCGAGGGATCCGATCCTGCGCCCGGCTCCGATATGCCGATGGCTGAAACTGTTTCGCCGCGCACATAGGGCGCAAGGTACGCTTCGCGCTGACGCTCGTTGACCGTCGCCATCAGCATGCGCAGGTTTGGAGAGTCTGGCGGCAGCGTATAGGGCGTGATCGTGCGGCCAAGCTCTTCGTTGACGCCGACAAGTGCGACCGCCGGAAGGTCCGAGCCGCCGACATCGGCGGGTGCGTCGAGTCCCCATAGTCCGAGCGAGCGCGAAACCTCGTCGATCCTGTCATGCTCTTTCTTTGGGATCGTCAATCCCTGTCCGGCTGCTTCGCGCGCCAAAACGCCGGCTTCAAGGGGAATGAGCTCGTCCTCGACGAATCGATGGACGAGTTCCTTGAGCATGCGATGTTCTTCGGCCAGTTCGAATTCCATGGTCCCGTGCCTTCTAGGAAGAGTGTTCGACAGATCGTTGCGTGACGATTTTTGCGTCCAGCAGCGCAGCGATTTCGCTTTGCGCAAAACCGGCTTCGCGCAGCAGCTCGCGGCTGTTCTGGCCCAGCAGCGGCGCCGGGTAGCGCACGCTCGCAGGTGACGCCGAGAATTTCGTGGGCGGACGGATCGTGCGAATTATACCTTCCGTCGGATGTTCCATGCGCTGGAAGAGTTTCGTCGCGACGATCTGTGGATGGTCGGGCAATTGGTCGAGGCTGTAGATCGGCGTGGCCGGAATATCGAGTTCCCCGCAGATGCGCATCCATTCCTCCGTGGTGCGCGTTCGCGTGATCTCGGCGAGCGCCGCGTAGAGTTTTTGAATGTTCGCATTGCGCGTCATGCGGTCCGCAACGCCAAGCGTCTCTGCAAGATCGGAGCGATCGGCAACCTTCAGGAACGCCAGCCACTGGTCGGTCGTGTAGGGAAGAATTCCGATATAGCCGTCCTTGGTGGGCGCAGGTTTTCTCCCGCCGGCGAGAAGCCGGGCGTACCCTGCTTTCGTTGGCGACGGATCGAAGGTGAGCCCGCCGAGATGCTCGGCAAGAACGAATGCGGTCATGGTCTCCAGCATCGGAACTTCAACATGCTGGCCCTCTCCGGTCCGTTCGCGGTGGAACAGCGCGGCAAGCACTGCATTGACAACGGCCATGCCGGTTGTCTTGTCGGCGACCAGTGTCGGAACATAGTCGGGTTGTTCGCGACCGGTGCTGGCGACAGATGCCAGACCGCACGCCGCCTGGATGATGTCATCGAAGGCCGGCTTATCGCGATCCGGCCCGTCCTGATCGAAGCCCGTCGCGGCGCAATATATGATCTTCGGATTGATCGCCGCGACGGCGGCGTAGCCGAAGCCGAGCCGCTCAATCGCTTCCACGCGCATATTATGGACGAACACATCGACGGAAGAAATCATGCGCTTCAAAACCGCGGCGCCATCTGGCAAAGCCAGGTTCAGGCACAGCGACCGCTTGTTGCGGTTCAAGGCGAGAAAAATCGAACTCATTCCCGGATGCAACGACACACCGTTCGCACGCATCATGTCTCCAGCCGGACCTTCCACCTTGATGATGTCGGCGCCGTAGTCGCCGAGAATTTGCGTGGCGATTGGTCCGAGGACCACAGAGGTGAGGTCGAGCACGCGGATGCCGCGGAGCGGTCCGGAGACGATCGGTGCGTCTGGAGTTGTCATTCGACAGTCACTTTAGCGTCACGCATTTGGTCTGAACTTTCTCACAATATTTTAATTTATGACGTCACGCACTCGTCATTGTCTCTTGCTACGCACCTGACTGCGTGGCGGGGGTTTTTCCAAAGCTAACACGCTTGGTTGCGAACTGTCGGAGGTCCTTCGACAGGGCGGCGCGCTTTTGTGGCGCGGCGCGGCAATTCGTGCTGCGCGACGGGGTGTTCAATTTCAGAGGGGTAGTCATTTCAGATGTTTACGCAAAAGCCGCGAACCCGCCCAATCCATTTCGCAGTTGCGTTGCTGGGAACGGGCGCACTATTCGCGACTTCCCAGGCTGTCGCGGCAGACTCAATGACACTGGCCGCTCTCGATACAGGCCAAGGCCCTATCGAAACGGTCGTCGTAACGGGTTCGCGATTCAACCCGGACATTGCGCCGTCGAAGGCTCGGCTGGAAACGACCCAACCCCAGACCATCATCAACAAGTCCTATATTGAAGACTCCATTGCGCCGACCGCCGATTATGTCACGTTGCTCGCCATTGTTCCGTCGCTTAGCGGTCTCAGCATAAATGGCCCCGGCCTTTCGGATGGCAACGTAAAGAACACGCTGCGCGGCTTGCCGGACGGACAATTCGGCATGTCATATGACGGCATCCCCTTTGGTGACACCAACGGACCGACGCACCATTCGGAGTCCTATTTTCCCGCATCGACTATTGGATCCGTCGACGTCGACCGCGGCCCCGGCAACGCCGGAACTCTTGGGGCGGCGACCTATGGCGGAACGATCAATCTGTTTTCCGAACCACTCAGTACGGATTTTCATGCTCGGCAGACCGCGACGATCGGCAGTTGGGGCACTTGGAATTTCAATACGAACGTGCAGACGGGTACCTTCAACGCCGAGGGCATCGATACACGCGTCCTTGCGAACTTCCAGGATACAGAGTCCGCAGGTTATCTGACATTGCAGAGCACACACCACGACAACGAGCTGGTTAAAGTCGAGATGGACGTCGCGCCGAACTGGACCTTGACGGCATTTGCCAATCGCAATGGCTTGGTTCAGACGCTGAACGACAATAATGGCGCGACGCCAGCACAGGTCGTCAATTACGGCTTGGCGTTTGCGTTACAGAACACCAATCCGAACCTGTCTACCTACGCAGCCTACAGTCCTGAATTCAAGCAGACGGACATGGAATATCTGCGCCTGCGCGGTGACATATCCCCCGTCTTCCATCTTGACGATGAGGCTTATACATATGCCTATCAAAACAAGACGGTAACAACCACGAATATTACACAAACCGAGGCCGATATTCTGGCGGGCGGATTTGAGAAGCCCGGAACCAAAGTCGCTGGCGTGACGCATGGAGCAGATATTCCGGGTTACACCAAGCTCAATGCCTATCGCGTGTGGGGCGACATTTTCCGTGCATCCTACGATTACACGATGGGCTCGGTGACGGGTCAGGTCCGGGCCGGTTTCTGGTGGGAAGGATCAGCGACCGAACGCGAGCGCTACTATTTCGACGTTACGCTCTGCAATAATCCGGGTCCGTGCAATGCGTTCAAGTCGGAACTGCTCGGAACTTTCGCGGACCAGAAGACTTCCAGCGGAACCGTGTTCAACGGCATTTCCGGCGTCGGCTACCACGAGCACACCGGCTGGAACCAGGTCGAGCCATTTCTCGAACTTGAGATTCGCCCGCTTCCCGATCTGACGATTACGCCCGGCGTGAAATATGTTAATTGGGATCACACAATCGCGTCCGGTTCACTCATCAAGGGCAAACCGCCATTGATCTATGGAAATCTCGGCAACGCGACGAGCTTCACGACAACCCGTACGCTGCCCTTCGCGACCGTGAACTATAAGATCCAGCCGAACTGGAGCGTTTATGGCCAATACGCGAACGGCATGTACGTTCCTGACATTACGGCATTCGAGGTCACGACGCCCATCCTGACCTTCCCCAAGCCGCAAACGACCACGAATTATCAGCTTGGAACCGTCTACTACGGCGACAATTTCTCGTTCGATGCCGACATCTATTACATCGCCAGCGACAACACGATCCAGCAGCAGCCCTGCAATTTGGCGACACCGCCAGGACCGCCGTCTGACACGTGCAATTTCAATGCGGGCACCGTCATCTACAAGGGCGTCGAAGGCGAAAGCACCTACGCATTCACTGACGATACATTCAACGGCGCGCTCGACGGCCTCGCTGTTTTTGCGAACGGCTCGCTAAACTCGGCCAAGGGGCATACCAACCCGCTTGATCCGACGACCCCGTCAGTTGAAGCTCAGCAGGCGCCCTATTGGACCGCGGCGACCGGCCTAATTTACAAATCGTATGGCTGGAAGATCTCGCTTATCGACAAGATCACTGGACAGCAGTACGTCGACCCGACAACCAAGCGTCTGGCCGATGGCCGCTTCTACCGGCTGCCGGCGTTCAACACACTCGATCTGACCGGAAGTTATGATCTTGGCGATCCGGGCGTCGGCGCCGACTTCGAGATCGGCGGCGGTATCTACAATCTGTTGAATAGCAGAAACGTTGTCTCTGTCACCATTAACGACGGGACACCATTGGGAACGGGAACATCAGTTTCGGACTACCGCAGCCGCGTCTACTGCCCACCTGCGGCGCCGGCCGGCCCGCCCAACCCGACGTGCAGCCTTGACCAATATTTCTTCCAGCCGGAACGCATGTTTGAGATCACGATCAAAGCGCATCTTTGAGCCGCGGCGCCAGATCTGGTCGCTTACACCATTGACTTAAGCGGCCTATTGCTCGTGCGTTTCGCGCAAGATTTCCGGCGCAAAAGCGCATGGCGGGGCTGCGGATTGTTTATTCGGTAATTTACTTTCTCTGTCATCGATCCGTAATTCGTCATTGCTAGCTCACGCACGTTGTGGCGGGGTTGCAAAGGTTCAACAACAGTCGCGCGGATTTCGAAAACGCTGGATGCACGCCGTAGTAAACGGCGCGTAGTCGCGTTTCAGCGCGACCATCCTTCATGCCCCATTAAAATCAAAAGGGGCAATGACCTTAATGTTCAAGAAAATGCTCACGGATCGTAAACGGGCGATCCTGACCGTGACGTTGATGAGTTCGACGATTCTCATGTTCAGCCACGCAGGCTATGCGGCGGACACGACCGTCGCATCTTTGGATTCGAGCCGCGGGCCGATCGAAACCGTCGTCGTGACGGGTTCTCGGTTCAATCCCGATGTTGCGCCGGCGAAGGCGTCACTGAACACCACCGAGCCCCAGACCATCATCAACCGTTCCTATATCGAAGATTCGGTCGCCTCGACCGCGGACTACACGACGCTCTTGGCGATTGTGCCCTCGCTGACCGGAATCGACATCAACGGACCCGGCCTGTCAGACGGAAACGTGAAAAACACGCTGCGCGGACAGCCGGACGGCAATTTCGTGATCAGCTATGACGGTATCCCGTTCGGCGACACGAACGGCCCGACGCACCACTCCGAGTCCTACTTTCCGGCCTCCACAATCGGTTCGGTCGATGTCGACCGCGGACCGGGCAACGCCGGTACACTTGGCGCATCGACGTTCGGTGGTTCGATCAACATGTTCTCCGAACCGCTGGCCGATGAAACGCACCTGACCCTGAAGGCTGGGTACGGAAGTTGGGGCACCTTCGACGGCAACGCGAATCTCCAGACCGGTACCTTCAATGCCTATGGCCTCGATACGCGCGTGCTGGTGAACCTCCAGGAAATCGCCTCGGCAGGGTATCTCACGGAGCAGTCCACTCATCGCTACAACGGTCTGGTCAAGGTTGAGGCCGATGTGGCGCCGGGTTGGACGCTCACTCTGTTCTCCAACGGCAATGGCTTGTACCAGCGGATCAACGACAGCAACGGTGCTACGGCGGCTCAAGTCGTGGCGTTCGGCAAGCAGTTTGCCCTCCAGGACACCGACCGCAAGCTGCCGACCTTCGTCGATTACAATCCGGAATGGAAGCAGACGGACATGGATTATGTCCGCTTGCACGGGGCGATCTCGCCGACATTCCGGCTCGATGAGCAGTTTTATACCTACGCCTACATCAACAAGACCGTCTCGCCGGTGACGGTTGCGCAGACCGCAGCCGATATCACGAACGACACGGCGGAGGAACTCGGAACCAAGGTTGCAGGTGTAAAATTCCCAACTGATATTCCGGGCTACACCAAGCTCAATGCTTATCGCGTATGGGGCAACATTTTCCGCACTTCGCTGGACTATTCGATCTTGGGGTTCACAGGTGAAGCCCGGCTCGGTTTCTGGTGGGAAGGCGCGGCAACCCAGCGGGAACGCTGGTATATCGACATTACCCGATGCTTCAACCAGGCCAACAGCGTGCAGTGTGATGCGTTCGGCACTGAGCGCTTGGGCACATTCGCCGATGCCAACCAGAAAAAGGGCACGGTTCTCAACGGCGTTCCGGGTGTCGGATTCATCGAGCATACCGGATGGGATCAGTATCAGCCGTTTGCCGAGATCGACCTGCATCCGATCGACGGCCTGACGATCACGCCCGGCGTGAAATACGTCTATTGGAAGCACACGGTGAACGCGCCGATCATCGCCGGAACGTCGCCGCTCGGACCCTATGTCGGCCCGCCATCTTTCACGACGTCGCGAATGCTGACCTTTGCCGAAGCGAACTATAAAATTCGGCAGAATTGGAGCACATACTTCCAATATGCGAACGGCATCTATGTGCCCGATATCACGGCGTTCGAACAGAATGCGGTGCTGACTTTCCCCAAGCCGCAGACGACCACCAACTATCAATTCGGGACCGTCTACTACGCCGACAACTTCACCTTCGATGGCGACTACTACTATGTCGCAAGCGCCAACACGATTCAGTTTGTTGCGTGTTCAACACTGACGCCGCCGGGCCCTTCCGGAGACACGTGCGCAACCAATATCGGCAAGGCGACGTTCAAAGGCCTCGAAGGGGAAGCCACCTACGCGTTCGGTGACGACGACTTTAGCGGTCTGCTGGATGGCCTTGCAGTCTTTGCGAACGGTTCACTGAACTCTGCAAAGTCCGGCGGACTTCAGCTTCAGCAGGCGCCGTTGTGGACGGGTGCGGGAGGTCTCATCTACAAGGCGCACAGCTTCAAGCTGTCGCTGATCGACAAAGTCGTCGGACAGCAATATTCGGACAATGCCGACTCCCGCTTCTACAAACTGGGCGCCTACGACAATCTCGATTTCACCGGTACCTACGATCTTGGCGATCTGATCGAAGGATCGGACATCGAGGTTGGGGGCGGAATCTACAATGTCCTCAACAGTCGCGATATTGTCGCATTGAAGATCAACGATAAGCACCCGCTGGGTGGCGCGTCTGCCGAAGACATCGTCAATCGGCCGAACAGCCTTGATCAATACTATTTCATGCCGGAGCGAAGCTTCCAATTCAACATCAAGGCGCATTTTTGATTTCAAGGTGAAGCCACGGCGCAATTGGCGCCGTGGCCTTGCTGGTCGAGGGGTACGATGAACAGATTTCTTCTAGCCGTGGCGCTGACGCTCGCGTTCGGTACCGCGCAAGCAGCGGATATTCTCACGCCGGAACAGGTTGACGCCACGCATTTGTTGCCGCCGCCGCCTGCGCCAGGTTCAGCGCAGGCGCTGGCCGAATTGGCCGAACTCAAATCCATAGCGGCCGCACGGACGCCCGAGGCTTTCGCGGCTGCCGCGCATGACGCCAAGGACGAGACGGGCGACATCTTCGCCGACGCGATCGGCCCGGGCTTCGACTTCGCAAAGCTGCCGGCGACGAAAAAGATGCTCAGCGACATTCATGATACGGAAGACGCGGTCTCAAAGCCGGCGAAGGAATTCTTTCACCGCGACCGGCCGTGGATTGTCGAGCCTTCTCTGGTGACGTGCACAGAACACAAGTCGGGTCCGGCGCCCACATCTTATCCCAGCGGTCACGCAACCGTGGCCTATGCGATGGGTGTCGTGCTGGCGTCGCTCATTCCCGACAAGGCTCAGGCTATTCTCGCGCGCTCATCGCAATTCGCCGAGAACCGCCTGGTATGCGGCGTGCATTTCCGCAGCGACATTGCCGCCGGTGAAGCGTTCGGCACCGTCATCGGATTGGACCTGTTGCAGAACGCTCAATTCCGCGTCGAGTACGATGCAGCGGCGGCCGAGTTGAGCGCAGCACATCTGCGCTGAGTTTCAATCTCGGCCTATGGCGTCACGACTGGGAAGTTAGCCACGATGGGTTCAATCAACCCGGTCAGCGCTTCGTAGAGCGACCCATCTCCTGTGATCACGATATCGCCCGAAGCGATGCGCGGTCCCGGCGGAATGCCCGCAAGAAGTGTCATCAGAAATTCCGGCCGCTTCATGCGCGCCGTCGCGCCGGCCGTCGCATCGCTGATCCCCGCTTCGTGAATCAGCACACCGTTCTCGACGGTGAGAAGATGTTTTTCATTGCGGTCCGTCAGCTCGATGTTGATCCTGAACGCGCGCTCCGAGGCCTTCCTGGGGTTCACGCGCACGGAGGCGAAGTCAAGCAGCATCGGCGTGGTGGTCGCCGTCAGAACATCGACGCTCATCCCGCCTGGCGGAAGACTCGCGACGCCGTGGCGAAGTTCCTGAGCGCCCGTGAGATAGATGTTCCGCCAGGTTCCCGCCTCGGCTTCAAATCCGAGCTTCGTGTAAACGCTTGCCAGCCTGTCGCGCGCGGCTTTGTTGGTGTCGTCGGAAAATACCAGATGATTGAGCAGCATCGCCGCCCAGCGCAGTTCGCCGCCGGCTTCGGCCTTTTCAGCCTGTGCGAGAACGGAGGCTGCGCCGCCCATCGCTTCGACATAGCGCTTGGCGGCCGGTTCCGGCGGCAGCGGGTTAAGATTGGCGGGATTTGCATCGTACCAGCCGAGATAGCGCTGATACACGGCCTTCGAGTTGTGGCTCATAGTTCCGTAGTAACCGCGATTGTACCATTGCCTGGCTAGAACGTCGGGCAAAGCGAGCACTTCGGCGATCTCGGTCGCGGTGAGGCCGCTGTTCATCAGCCGGACGGTTTGATCGTGCAGGAACTTGTAGGCGTCGCGATGGCTCGTGAGGAAGGCAACGATCTCGCTCTGGCCAAAACGCGGAATGCCGTGCGCGGCGAACATGACGTCGCTCTGGCCGGCGAACAGCCGGATGGATTCCGTGAGATAGTCCGCCCAGGCCTTGGCATCGCGCACAAGCGCGCCGCGCGCCGGCAAGAGATTGTGCATGGTGAGGTTCGCGTTCTCCGCCATGAAAACCGCGCGGAACTGCGGCATGTAGAAATTCATCTCTGCCGGCGCCTCCGTGCCCGGCGTGAGCTGGAAGACCATCTTCACGTCTCCGACGGTGACTTCCTGCCCCGTATGCGTAATGAGCAGGTTCGGCGCGATCAGCGAAAGCGATCCCATGGACGGGCAGGGGCCAAGGCCGGATGTCATCTCGCCTTCGCTGTTGCGCGGCAGCGTCAATCCGAACTGAAAGCGCGCTCGGCGGAGCATCGCAGGTCCTGCGATGATGTTTTCGGAAACGGCGTGTTCGAGGAATCCTTCCGGCGCGATAATCTTCACTGCTCCCGAAGCCGCATCTGCCGCGTTGGTCACTCCGCCCACGCCGCCATAATGGTCGACATGACTGTGGGAATAGATCACCGCGAGAACCGGCTTCGAGCCAGCATGCTCCGTGAGCAGCTCGAATGCGGCGCGCGCCACTTCGACTGACGTGAGTGGATCGACGACGATCCAGCCTGCTCCCGCGTCGATGAACGACACGGTCGAAACGTCGAACCCGCGCACCTGATAAATCTTCTCAGCGACACGAAATAGTCCGTGCTTGGTCAGAATCTGAGCCTGTCGCCACAGGCTGGGATTTGTCGTGTCGGGCGCGTCACCCTTCAGAAATCCGTATGAAGAGAGATCGTACGCCGCGCGTCCATCGGGGCGCTTGATGATCGGATCCTTTCGTGTACCGACGAAGCCGCGCTCGGCAAACTCGAAATCAAGCCGGTCGTCCGCTGCCACAAGCTGGCGGACCTCTTCGATGGCACCCATGGGCTTCCTCACATTTTGTCTTTGCGACCACGTTAGCACCCTACGTTGCGTTCGCAACAAAGGTGCGCCGACGGCCGCTGAAAACGTCAAAAGCCGGTGACTAGGAAATGCGCAGGGTGAGGATTTGAAACGGCCGCAGCGTGAGTGCGCACGAGCGTCCATCCGTCGCAATCGGCGACAATTTGTCTTCCAATGTGTTGCTGAGTTGGACGGCGCTTATGGGCGTTCCGAACGTGAGCTGAACGTTCGACGCGCTGCCATGCGCCTCATACAGCCTGACGACATATCCGTTGCCGTCTTCGGTGGGTTTGATCGTGTCGACCACTGCGTTTACCTCGCTCGTCGACACCAGGGGCCGCGACAGGATCGGTGCGGGCTCGCCTTGAACCCACAGAAGCGGGCGATTGAAACAGGCAGCCTCGCCGACGGTACCGGCATCGCGCCAGTCGCCGGCGTGTGGATAGAGGGCATAGCGCAGATGGTGCACACCGACGTCTGCCAGCGCGTCCGGCGACGTTGTTCCGCGCAGCAAACTCAGGCTCATGACGTTTCCGAAGGTAGAGAAGCCGTACCGTGCGTCGCTCAGCAGCGAGACTCCAAACCCGGGCTCCGACAGATCGGCCCAGCGATGTCCCGGCACTTCAAACTGCGCAAGATCCGCGTCGGTATTGTCGTGCGTCGGCCTTTCGACCGCGCCGAACATGGTCTCATAGGTCGCATTCCCCGACTTGCAAGCAAACGGAAACATCACTTTCGCGAGCGTGCGACGCTCATGCCAGTCTATTTCGCTGTCGAACTCGAGATGCTTTGACCCGGCGTCAAGGCGAACCGACTGGATCATGCGGCTCTGCTTGCCGAGCTTGCGCGCGAACTTGATCTCAGCGCGCAACGGGCCGCGCATCGTGATCGTGCAGGACTCCGCAGGGGCTGCTTCGATGCCGGTTTCAAGCGCAAAGGGGTCAATGTCCCAGGCCTCATATTCGGTCGGGCCGATCGTCGAACAACACGAACCGGTTTGCAGCGCCGGCCAGCGCCTCCCGGCCGGTCGAGCGATGAACCAGTGAACGCAAGCTGCCATCGGTCGAAACAACCGCCGAGATCGCAGCGTTTTGTAAACTGATTGAACCGTCAGCATTTTCGCTGACACGCACCTCATCGGCCGAAACGGTCACGCGGCCCGCCGAGTATGGCGCGGCCTCCACAAATTGCAGAGCGCCGTCCGAGACGAGCGCGACTTCGGCGCGAGAGAAACCAACCGGATTGAGCGGAATCGCCGATGTTCCAGGCAGCGAGAGCTGATTGGCCAGTTGTTGGCTGATTGCCGCAACATTGTCCGACGTCTCGGTCAGTTCCTTGCGCGTGCGGACATAAACTTCGTTGATGCTGCTGCCTGGCAGAATGTCGTGGAACTGGTTGGTCAGCAAAACGCGCCACAGATCTTCGACCTCGCTTCGTGTTGGCGCCGTCTTGTTCGAAAGCAGGCATGCGGCTGCCAGAAACTCCAACGTCTGCAGTTGACCCTCAAGCTTGCGATTCAACCGTTTGACTTCCGACTGGCTGGTGTATGTGCCGCGGTGATATTCGAAATAGAGTTCGCCTTCGATCGTCGCGAACTTGCCGGAGTCGCGCTGGAGTCGATCGTAAAATTCGTTAGGATCGCGCGAAGTGCTGCGCGGGACGCCGAGCAGGTCCTTGGTGCGGCGCAGCGCCTCAACCATCATCGCATCGGGACCGCCGCCTCCATCGCCATAGCCGAACAGATAGAGCGCTTGGGCCGAGCGGTCCGCATCCTTGTAGTTGGCGGCGTGGTAGCGCAGCTCTTCCATTGTCGCCATGCCGTTATAGGTGTCGACCGGCGGAAAATGAGTCAATACTTCGCTGCCATCAATTCCGCGCCAGAAGAAACTGTGATGCGGCGGTGTCGTGAAACGGTTCCAGGAGAGTTTTTGGGTGAGGAAGCGGTCCATGCCCGCCTCGCGCATCAACTGCGGCAACTGCCCGGCATAACCGAACACGTCCGGGTTCCAGAAGATTCGCGAACGTTTGCCGAAAGTGCGCTCGAAATATCGCTGGCCATAGAGAAACTGGCGCGACAGCGATTCACCGGACGGCAGATTGCAGTCCGGCTCGACCCAGCTTCCCCCGATAGGTATCCATTGGCCATTCGCGACCTTGGCGCGAATGCGCGCGAAGAGATCCGGATCGGTTTCCTCGATGACGGCATATTGGTACGCCTGCGAACAGGCGAATTTGAACTCCGGATATTCGTCCATCAATGCGATGACGTTGGCGAAACTGCGCTGACATTTGCGTCGCGTCTCCTCGATCGGCCATAGCCACGCCGTGTCGATATGCGCATGACCGATGGCGGAAAGTTCGTGCACGACGTCTCCATTGCGCACGGCCAGCAGAGAATTCAGGATCGCGCGGCCATCGGCCCAGGTCGATTTGTCGTCCGGATCAAGGGTGTTGCAAACCTCGTTCAGCTCATGCAGCAGCGTGCCCGCCCATGTCGTGTCCAGCGCCGGCCGGACGATCTTCGGCGCAACGCCGCCTGTGGATCTGGGCGCCTGCGGCGGTTCGCGATCAGCCTCAAGCTGGCGCAGCACATCAAAGTCATGAAAGAGAGCCCATGCATCGGCGTCAAAGCGTCGAAGCTCGCACCCCGCAAGTTCATAAGGTTCGCTCGGTGGATGACCGGCTTCGGCGTTGCCGAAAGCGCGGTTGCACGCCACTTCGACAAAAAATGTGATTGTCTCGCCACCTTCTGCTGACGTCGTCAGTCGGGCAAAGTTTCGTCCCGGATTGAGTCCCTGGCTCGAGCGTCCATTCAGCCAGAGCAGCGCTTCGGATCGCGAGTCCCAGTACAGATCCACGCGCGAGCCACGCCAGCCGGCCGGAATGTGCGCAGTAACGCGGGCCCAATAGGTCGACCAGAGCGGACCAAGCGGTTCGCCGAGTTGCACGTTATGATAGCGAAGCTTTTGGGCGTCCTGGTACGAAATCCGGTCGGTCGGCCCGCTGAGTTCGATCTGCTCGACCTTTTCGCGCTGAGGATAGATGTTGCGCTTCAAGCGCCGCGCAAACTGCGCCAGTCTGGTGCGCGTATAGCCGGCATAGCGGCCGCGCAGCCGCTGAAATTCGCCGCGGTCGTTCATGCTGTCCCCTGAAATCTGCCGGCCGCCCTATCCTAGGGTAAACGGCCGGCAGAGCCAGCGGCAAAAAATGCTCGTCCGGGCATTTGTGCGCGCCAAATGTTCTGCAATGCTCGACACAAAATCGGGAGGGAAACGACGATGAAGGACTTTGCTGGAAAGACGGCGGTCATTACGGGCGGCGGAACGGGAATGGGACGCGAGCTTGCACTTCAGCTTGTCGCTGAAGGCTGCAACGTCGCCATGTGCGACGTCTCCGCCGCGAATATGGCCGAAACCAAGAAGCGCTGCGAAGCGCAGGCGCCCCAGGGAACCCGGGTCGCAACCTACGTCGCAGATGTCTCAGTCGAGACGCAGGTGAATGATTGGGCGGGTGCCGTCGCGCGGGAACTCGACACCGATCACATCCATCTTCTCATCAACAACGCCGGCATCGGCGGAGGCGGCAGCATCGTCAATGGCGATCGGGCGCAATGGGAAAAAACGTTCAATGTCTGCTGGGGCGGGGTCTACTACGGAACGCGCGCATTCCTGCCGATGCTGATGAAGGCGCGCGAAGGGCACATCGTCAACACCAGCAGCGTGAACGGCTTTTGGGCGTCGATTGGTCCGGGTCGGCCGCACACCGCCTATTGTGCGGCGAAGTTTGCGGTGAAGGGCTTCACCGAGGCGTTGATGACCGATCTCGCCGTCAATGCGCCGCACATCAAATGCTCCGTCGTCATGCCGGGGCACATCGGAACCGAGATCGTCGCCAACTCCCGCAAGATTCTCAGCGGCGACGCGATCGATGTTCCGGCGGTGCGCAAGGCGCTTGCGGCGCAAGGCGTCAGTCTGGTTCAGATGTCCGATGACCAGGTGCGTGCGATGGTGCACGCCCAGGCGGCGGGCTTTCGCGACAATGCGCCGACGACTGCGGCACAGGCGGCGAAAATCATCCTCGACGGCGTGAAAGCGGATCACTGGCGCATCCTTGTCGGCAAGGATGCCGAGTTTCTGGACCGCAGCGTTCGCGCCGCGCCCGAAGACGCATACACGCCGGCGTTCTACGAAGCACTGGTGAAGGGAACCGACTGGAGAATCTGATCCCGTCCACTTCAGTCAAACGGCTCGTCGCGATATCGCCTGCGTAGGTGACGCTTGAGCGCGGCGCCAGATAGCTTGCTGCCGGTTGCCTCAACGACGATGTCGTCGAAGGATTTGAGGCTTGCCTGTTCGTGGATGCGCGGCTTCACCCAGTTGAAATAGGGCTTGAAATCCCCGTTGCGCAGCGCGGGAACGATTGCGCCATCGTCCGCCTGCGCCCGCTCGAACAATTGCGCGGCCAACGACTCGCCGAGGGCATAGTTCGGGAAATAGCCGAACAGAGCCGCGGCCCAATGAATGTCCTGCAGGCAGCCCTTGGCATGGTTCGGCGGAACGCGGCCGAACAAATTTTTGAACAATTCGTTCCATGCGCCCGGCACGTCGTCGACCGAAAGATCGCCCGCGAGCAGCGCGCGCTCGAGCCGGTAGCGCAGGATGACGTGCAGAGGATATGAAATCTCATCGGCCTCGACGCGGATATAGTCATCGTCGACGCGGCGAAAATAGTTGAGGACGTTCTTTGCGGTCCAGCATTCCACATCACCGCCGAAATACTCGTTCAGAAGGGGCGCGAGGAAGGCGAGGAAGTCCTTGCTGCGGCCCGCCATCATTTCGAGCATCAAGGATTGGCTTTCATGCGCGGAAGCACCGCGCGCAAAGCCCGCCGGGGAAAATGCGTGAACCCGCGGCAGATTCAGTTCGTACATGGAATGGCCGGCTTCGTGCAGCGTCGCCGTTACGGAGTAACGGAACTTGTCGACGTTGTAGCGAGTCGTGAAGCGCACATCGCCCGGCGAGTGCGGCATCGAAAAGGGATGCGGGGCGACGTCGATGCGGCTGTTCTCGGGCGAGTGACCGAGGATGCGGGCGAGCCGTTCCGACAACGCGGTCTGGCGTTCGACCGAGAAGTCGCCCGTGAAAGGCACGACATCGGGCCAACGTGCCTGTCGCTCCCTGACTTCCCCCATGATGCCGGGCAATTCGGCCGCGAGATCGTCAAAGATCGGATCGATGATCGCGGTAGTCAGCCCGGGATCCTGTTCGTCCATCATCGCATCGTAAGGTTCGAGCCCCAGCGCGGCGCCCTTGGCGGCGGCGACTTCCTTGTGGATCGCCATGAGTTTCTTGAAACCTGGCGCGAACGCATCGAAGTCGCTGTTCGCCTTGGAATCTATCCAGACCGACTGTAACGCCTGCGAAACGCGGGCGCGTTCGATCAGTAATTCCTTCGGCACCGCCGCGCGATGTATCCACAGCCGGCGCATCTCGGCGAGGTTTGCGCGCTCGCCGGCATCCAGCACGTTGGCATAGCTCTGCGCTTCGTCGAGCAGTTCGCCGATCTCCTTGGTACCCGTTAGATCGGAGGTAACTTCGGCAATCGCACCGACCTGCTCGCCGCGGGCCCAGGCTCCGCCCTTGGGCATGTTGGTTTGCGCATCCCACATCAGGAGCGACTCGATGCTTTCGAGCTTGCACGCGAGCGCGAATTTGGCCGCAGCGCGGGCGTAGGGATCAGCTTGTTGTGTCGAAGGTGGCATAAATCGGCCCCGCTGTTGAAACGGGGCCGACACTAACGAAGATTCTTCGCGCCGTCAGGCCGTTCAGATGACCATCTGGGTTTGAATTACAACGGCAACAAGCTTGCCGTCTTCGCGGCGGACGCTGGTCTGCCAAACCGAGGAACGCTTGCCGACATGCAGCGGAACCGCCTCGGCCTCGATGACCGAGTCTTCCTTGGCCGCACCGATGAAGTTTGTCTTGCTTTCGATGGTCGTGGTGGCCGAACCAGCAGGGAGATTGAGGAACGCGCCCACCGAAGCCGTCATGTCTGCAAACGCCATGATCGCGCCGCCATGCATGACGAAACCGGACCGGCACAACTCGTTGCGGGCATGCAGCCTGGCGCGCACACGCGTCGGCGTGGCTTCGATGATTTCCGCGCCGATCAGTTTGGGAAACGGATAGTCCATCGGAGTCGGCTTCTTGGCAGGAGTCGCCTCGCTGTCGTTGGCGGCGAGCAAGGGCAGTTTGGATGTATCAACGTGGAGCATCTCGGGTTTCCCCCTGGTTCGAAATGAGCATCCCGGCTCTCGCACAAGTCGGGAATGCTTCCTGCACAGGGTCTTTGCATAAGCCATGCCTGTCCCGCATTGAGACAGGGTCTGCTTAGAAAATGTTTTCCGTGCATCATTGGGCTGCACGGCCATCGCTGGCGAAACCACGTGCTGCATCGATTCACTGCGCCCTGGCTGAACGAGTCGAACTATCCGCTGGACTGGAACGGTCCGGCCGATCGCGATTTTGCGCCCTTCACCGACGCCGACATGAACGAGCCCATTGCCCTGCGCTTCGACCGGATTGCCGGCACATATGCTGATCGCATCGCGGTTGATGATGGGTCATGCCAACTGACATACGGCCAGCTTCAAAAATCAATCCGGCAACTGGCGGAAGTGATCGCAGAGCAGACGAAGGCCGGCGATCTGGTCGGAATCCTGTTGCCGTCATCGGTAGAGTATCCAGCAGCCATGCTGGCCTGTCTTGCTTGCGGCCGGATGTTCGTGCCGCTGGATACGCACTATCCGCAAACGTGGATTTCCGACGTTGTGGAGCAGTCTGCGATGGTGGCGGTCATCTGCCGTTCGGACGATCCGCAAATCGCGTCGATTTCTGCTCATATTCGCCGCATAGATGTTTGCGGCGTGGGCGGCGGCGGCAGTAGCCCTCAGCCTGCGGGACTCGATGATCCGGCATTTCTGCTGTTCACATCCGGCAGCACGGGACGGCCGAAAGGAATTGTCAACAGCCAGCGCAATCTGCTCCGCCGCGTGGCGCAATATGCCGGAGCCGGTCACATCAATGAGACCGACCGCTTCCTTCCGCTCAGCTCGGAATGCACGATCGCCGGATTGCGCGAGCGACTGACCGCATTGCTCACCGGCGGCACCTTGCATCTGGCGGATGTGCAGCTCGCCGGTGGGCGTGAGATTCTAAGTCGTCTGCGCAACTCCGAAATTTCCATCATCTATGCCGTTCCCGCGCTACTGCGTACTCTGATGCAATTGGGCGACGAGAGTGCGCCGCCATCTTTGCGCATCGTGCGCGTCGGCGGCGAAGCCGTGTTGTGGAGCGATGTGGAGAGATTGCGCCACTGGCTGCCTGCGGACTGCCGGATCCAGCTTGGCTACAGCTCGACCGAAGCGCCCATCATGCAATGGTTCGTGCCGAAAGATTTTCCGCAGGAAGGAAGCCGGGTGCCGCTCGGCTATCCGTTGTCCGGCAACGCGCTCGCCATCGTCGATGAGCACGGCGCCGGCGTCGCGCCAGGCGAAGTGGGCGAGCTTGTCGTTCGCAGTCCCTATGTCGCGCTGGGCCGCTGGGTCGATGGGCGTTGTTCGGGTGAGGATTTTCCAACCGATCCCAACGATCCGGCCTGCCGCATTCTTCGGACCGGCGATCTGGTGCGCCTGCGGTCCGACGGTTTGATCGATCTTGTCGGCCGCAAGGATCGACAGATCAAGATTCGCGGCCAACGCGTCGAACCGGGCGAGCTTGAAGCCCAGTTGCGGCTGCAGCCAGGCGTGCGCGACGCCGCCGTGTTGCCGCGACAAGTCGGCAGAAACTGGTGGCTCATCGCCTATGTCGTGTCGGACGACAGATCCGACGACGTGGCCACGCGTCTGAAAAATGATGTTCGCCGCTTGCTGCCGGCTCCGTTTCAGCCGCAACGCATTCATCTGATCGAGGCAATTCCGCGCCTTGCAAGCGCCAAGCTCGACATGAAGGCGCTGCAGTCACTCGACGAAGAATTTCAACGCATCGAAACAATGCAGCTGCCGCAGAGCATCGGCGAAGCGCCACGCGGCAAAACAGAACTGGCTGTTGCCGAAATCTGGAAGCGCGTGCTCGAACTCGATGCCGTCGATCGCAACGCCGATTTCTTCGATCTTGGCGGCGACTCGCTGATGACCCTCAATCTCATGTTCGAGATCGAGGATGTGCTCGGTGTCGATCTGCCAGTCACGATGATCTATCAGACGCCGACGATTGCTTCGCTCTCCGCGGCGCTCGACGCCCGGACGAAGCACGAATTTTCGCCTCTCATTCTTGTTCGCAAAGGAACGGAGGGCGCGCCGCTTTTCATCGTGCACGGCGTTGGCGGAAACGTCATGGAACTCGTTGGCGTTGGACGCCAGATTGTTTCAGCGGGTCCCGTTTATGCGATCCAGGCGAAGGGACTTGATGGCCAGGCGGAGCCCTACCGCAGCATCACAGACATGGCGGACTATTATCTGACTTCGATCCGGGAAGTCTTTCCCGAAGGCCCGTATCATCTCGCCGGCTACTCCTCCGGCGGTCTCATCGCGCTCGAAATGGCGCAGATGCTGCGTCGCGGTGGTGAAAGCGCCGCCTCACTCACGCTCATCGATACGCAGACGAACGCAAGGCAGTGGCCACTTCGCATCTGGTCCATGCTGATGCTGCAGCGTGCGAGGCACCACGCAGCGACCGCGAAGGATCAAACGTTGCTGGAGAATTTGCATCTGGCCGCGCGGATCGCCGCCTCGCTGTTCAATCGAATCCTCTGGCGCTTCGGCGCTGGCTCCACGCCGATCGAACCTGCGCCGGTTCGTGTTCCGCAGGCACTGAGGCTGGTGCACGATTCAACTCTTGCCGCCGTCGCGGACTATCGGCCTGCGCGATACGATGGGCCCGTCACGCTCATCGTTCCGCAAATCAAAGACGAGTTGATGGCTCCCGTGGAGCAGATCTGGCAGGGCAACGTGGGTTCACTCACGGTGCGCCTGGTCGGCGGTGACCACCGAAGCATGATTCAGGGGGAGCCAGCTCTGGAGGTCGCCGAGATTCTCTCGGCGGTCATCGCAGGCGCGAAGGCCGAGCCTGCTGCCTCCTGAACGCGAGATTGGCGCATCGCACGGGCGTCGATCCGAAAAGTCGAAATTCCGCCCGGTTTGAATTCCCCAGACCCAGAACAAACTTTGGGCGCATCGGTTTGACGTACTAGGAATAATTTCACATATTTATACCGTCGAATTAGCTACGAACTGGCGATTTCCCCCGCAGGTAATTGTTGCGGCGTAAAAAAAGGGGCACAGTCCTTTTTATATAACTTTTTTATTTGGGGGCTTCGGCTGCTCGGGGGAGCGCGGAGGCCAGTTTGGAATTGGGTGGGATGGGGGACGTTTCAGTTGCCGAAATCGAGTTATTTTTCACAGCGGGAACGAACCGCGGGTGCGGGGCCAAGTGTTCTGGCCGCAGCTGCTCTCGTTCTATTTACAAGCCAAGCTGAAGCGCAGCCTCTACCGAACGTCGTTCAGCCCGTGCCGCCGGGGCGTGATCGCGCCGGCCCGACCATACCCGCTCAGCCCGATTTCGATTTCAGTATTGTTGCCCCGCACCGCTCACCGGTGCCCCGAGCCGTCGACGAAGTCCACTTCAAGCTGGCCGATATAAGAATTGAAGGCGCAGTTACGATTCCGGCGCCTGAATTTCATGACCTCTACGCACCTCTGCTTGGCAAGGACATCACGCTTGCCGACATTCTGAACGTCGCCGATCAGATCGAAGCGCGTTACCGTGCCCGGGGCTACCTGCTTGTCCGTGCGTTCGTGCCGCCTCAACGCGTCAAAGATGGCGTGTTCACGATCAATGTCGTCGAAGGCTATCTGGCGAGCGTCACAGTCCAGGGCGCGGACAACAGAACAAGACGCCTGATTGGCGAATACCTCGATCCTGCACGCAGTGCGCGTCCGCTGACGCTGTTGGCGATGGAGCGCGGACTTCTTATGTCCAACGACATTCCAGGCGTCGTGGCGACAGGCGTTCTGCGTCCCGCGCCCGACGCACCAGGAGCATCCGATCTGGTCGTCGATACATCGCAGCCCTGGATTGAAGGCGGAGTCGCCGCCGACAACCGCGGTTCGCGCTTTTCCGGCCTGTGGACGATCAACGCGGACGTCGAGCTGAACTCGATCTTCGGCGCCGATCAGCTTTCCGGAAACGTCACTCTCTCGCCGAGTTCGATTGATCAGGTCGCCGGGCAATTGCGCTATCGCACGGCAATCGGCAGCGAAGGATTGATCGGCAGCGTCATCGGCAGCGTGACGCACGGACAACCAGGCTCGACGCTGACAGCGTTCAACGTCCTGACCGATAGTTGGGCAGTCGGTCCGCGGCTCACCTTTCCGCTGATCCGCAGCCGCGCGGAAACGCTGATTCTCGATGGCGGGATCACGGTTCAGGACGCACGCGTCGGACTGCTGGGTACAGGTTTCAGCCATGACCAGTGGCGGGTGCTGGACATCGGCGGCAGCTATCAACTGGCGAATGTTCTCGGGGGGTCATGGACGTCCACTTTGGACATCGCCCAGGGTCTTCCCATTCTCGGAGAGACCCCGAACCGCGTCCCATCGCCCTCGGGACCCGTGCCAAATCCTATTCTTTCGCGTGTCGGCGGACTGACCGACTTCACCAAGGTGACTGGCTTCACCCGGCTTGCGGTACCGCTGATCGGCGCGTTCAGCACCGTGCTCACGGTGCAAGGACAATATGCATTTGTGCCGCTTATTACCGGCGAGCAGGTCACGTTCGGCGGAAGTCAGATCGGCCGCGGCTATGATCCCGGCGCGATCACCGGCGACGACGGCTTGGGCGGCTCGGCCGAATTCCGCTACGACTTCCATTTTGCGAACTCATTCGTGCGCGCACTGGAGCCCTATGTCTTCGCCGATGGCGCGGAGTCTTGGTACATCCAGCGAGGCCCGGCCGCCAGCAAGAGTCTGCTCGATCAATCCATCGGCTCGGTTGGCGGCGGAATTCGCATCTGGCTTCCGTACAATTTCACGGCATCGACCGAAGTCGCACGCACGCTCAGTCCGGTTATCGGAAGTGACGGTGGCAAGCGCGCGACCAAACTGCTCGTTGATCTTGCCGTACGCTTTTAGGCGAACCCGCTATGACCTCAACCAGCTACGCTTTCCTACGCACGGTGCTTCTGGGAACGAGCTGTCTTTCGCTCGCGGTCGCATTGGCGGCGCCAGCGCACGGTCAACCGGCTGGTAGCGTGATCGCGGCCGGTCAGGCCTCCATCACGAATTCGTCCGGCAACCTGACAACTGTCCGTCAGACAACGGCCAAAGCGCTGATCAACTGGCAGAGTTTCTCGGTCGCCGCAGGTGAGACGGTACAGTTCGTTCAACCAGGCTCCAGTGCAATCACCCTCAATCGTGTGCTCGGTTCCGATCCGTCTGCCATCTTCGGAAACCTTTTCGCCAACGGACAGGTCTGGTTGATCAACTCGAACGGCATTCTGTTCGGCAAAGGATCGAAGACAAATGTCGGCGGACTGATCGCAACGACGGCGGACATCGCCGACCGCGATTTCATGTCCGGAAACTATAGTTTCAGTTCGGCGTCGGGCGCGGCGGTTGTCAATCAGGGTTCCATCCGCACTTCAAATGGCGGATCAGCGATTTTGTCAGGCGCGCGCGTCGCCAACGAAGGAATCATCGCAGCGGATTCGGGAACCGTCGTGCTTGGTGGCGCAGGAGCATTCACGGTCGACTTCGACGGCGACAATCTGCTTCGTTACGCGATCACCTCGCCTGCCGGGCAGGCTTCTGGCGGACCGACAGGGGTTTCGAACTCCGGAACGATCCAGGCCAGCGGCGGACATGTGCTGATGACCGTGCGTGCCGCAGCCAACATTGCGGATGCCGTCGTCAACAATTCCGGAATGATCACGGCGACGAGCGCGAGCGTTCAGAACGGCGAAGTCGTTCTCGACGCCGGCGGCGGCACGGCCAGCGTATCTGGCAGCATCAATGCGTCTGGTACGGCCAGCGGCGAGACCGGCGGTTCCGTTGCAATCACGGGAGCGAACGTCAACGTCGCCGACGATACGCAGATCAACGTTTCCGGCGATGCCGGCGGCGGCAGCGTGCGGATTGGCGGCGATGCGCACGGCGCAGGTCCACTGCAGAACGCCGACAACACGACGGTCGGTGCTGCGACGATCAAGGCCGATGCCATCAACAGCGGCAACGGCGGTTCGCTTGTCGTGTGGTCGAACGGAACAACGAATGTTTCAGGACGGTTCAGCGCCACGGGGGGCGCGTCGGGCGGCAATGGCGGTTCGCTCGAAACGTCGGGACACATCTTGAACATCGCGCCAAGCGCCACGGTCGATACGCTGGCGCCCAAGGGCGTCACCGGAGACTGGCTGCTTGATCCGCCGACGATCAACATCGAGAGCGCCGGCACGGATCCGATCAGTGGATCGAATATCTCTCCGACAACTCTTGTCAACGCGCTGCAGCTTTCCGATGTCACGCTCCAGGCTACGTCTGCGATCAACGTCCTCAGCAGCGTGGCCTACTCGAAGCCGACGACACTGAACCTGCTTTCGCAGGGCACGATCGTCATTTCCGCCAGCGTTCAGAACGGCGGGACCGGTGCGATCAACCTGGTCGCAGGGTGGGACGGGAGCACACTTACCCCGGCACAATTCGGTAGTGCCGGAGTTTACGGCAATGCCGGCGGAGACCTATCGATCGTCGGCAGCGGAACCGGCGTCGCACTTGGATCACACGGCGGAGCGACGAACGTCTATGCGGCGAACGTTACGCTGGATGGCACGAACGGTTTTGCGCAGCTCGGCTATCACGCAGCGGGTGGCGGCGACATCAATGTGCTCGCGACAGGCGCTCTCACGCTGACCGCCGGTACGGGGGCAACAGACTTCGCGCTCATCGGCAACGGATCGACGATCGCAGACGTGGCTGGAAATATTACCGGCAATATCAACATTAACGTTCAGGGCGCCGCGACCCTCACCAGTTCGTCCTCCGCCGGCAACGTGGCCTGGATCGGGAACCAAGCCGAAAACGCCTACAGTGAGACGGGCAACGTGGTCTTCATCTCAAGCCGAATCCACAGCGACGGAAACGGCCCGACTTTTAACGCGGTTGTCGAGTCTGGTCTGTCCGGCGGTGACTACACGGTTGGCATCACGGATCCGACAAGCACCAACTCCTTAAACACGCCGACCGACTACAACAGTGCGCATACGCTCAATATTCTTAGTTCCGGATCCTTTGCGATCAACGCGCCGCTGCAAAACTCAGGCAACGGAGCGATCAACATCGTCACCGGCTGGGATGGCCATACGCTGACGCCAGCTTCGTTCGGCAACGCGGGCGTCTACGGCAACAACGCAGGTGGACTTACGGTCGGCGGCGTCGACGCCGTTGGAAACGCTGCAGTCGGAAGCGCGGGCGGCACCACGTCGCTGTATGGCGCAAGCATCTCGCTTTCCGCGACGAATGGCTACGCCCAGATCGGATATCACGGAGCCGGCGGAGGTGACATCAACATCGTCTCTTCCGGGACATTGGATTTGTCGGCGGGCACGGGCTCGACCGACTTCGCGATGATCGGAAACGGTTCGCCACTCAGCGATGTTGCAGGCAACATCACCGGCAACATCAATGTAAAAGCCGTTGGCGTCGCGACTTTCACCAGCACGTCCGATACAGGCAGCATCGTCTGGGTCGGCAACATCGCACAATCACCTGCGACAGAGACCGGCAACGTCGTGTATGTGGCCTACTCCACGAATAACGACAATTCGGCGACTGATTTTGGCACCAACATCCGCGCCGATTTGAACGGTGGAGACTTCACGTATGGCCAAACTGATCCGACCGCAGACAGCAAAATCGACAAGCCTTTCGTCTATAACTCGCCGCATGCGCTGAACATTCTCATCGAAGGCAGTTTCGGAATCTGGTCGACAGTTCAAAATAGCGGCAACGGGGCAATCAATCTGGTTGCCGGCTGGGATGGCACCACTCTTAATCCTGCGCACTTCGCGGACACGGGCGTGTTCGGCAACAATGGCGGCTCGGTCATCGTTGGCAGTGCGAGCGCAACGGGTTCAGCCACGATCGGCAGCGCCGGTGGCGCCACGCAGGTTTTTGGCAGCGCCGTCACTTTGGACGCCTCCGTTGGTGATGCCCAGATCGGTTTTTCGGGCTCCGGTGGCGGTGCCGTCACTGTCGTAGGACTGACCGGCGTGTCGCTCATCGACGAAGGCAACGACACGGCGAAAATCGGCAACGGAGTCTTCAACACGGCCGCAAACAGCAGCGGCAACATTTCGGTCAGCGCGCCGAACGGTATCGTCCTTCTGAGCACGCTGAATGCAAGTGGATCGGCGCAGATCGGAAATGGCGCGTATGGTCAATCTGGCAATGTCACTGGCAACGTGACGGTTTCCGGTCAGTCGGTTCTCGCGGCCGCAGGCGCAGGCACGACTTACGTCCAGATTGGCAATGGCGGCCCGAACGCAACGGGCAGCTTTGGCGGAAATGTTCTCGTGACCGCCACGGCAGGCGTCATCGATTTGAGTGCGCCGTCTAACGCCTATGCCATGATTGGCAATGGTGGCTCGCGGACGGTGGGAAGCGCGTCGGGTACAATCGGCGTGAACGCGTCGACCGCAATCTTGCTCGATGGATCTGGCGGCGGGTTCGTCCAGATCGGCAATGGCGGGTATCAGACAAATCTGACGCCTTCGGCCGGCTTCAGCGACACCGGCGACATTACAATCAATGCAGCCGATGTCAGCTTGGTCTCGTCGACGACTGCGGCGTCCTCGGAGCAGATCGGCAATGGCGGCGCCCTCGCCGGACTTTCCACGGGCGGTTCTACGTCCGGGTCGATTGCCTTTGGCGGCAATATTCTGATCAACGCATCGCAATCGATCAGTATTTCGACCTCGTTCGGCAATTCCTTCGCCCAGATCGGCAATGGCGGCGCCGCCGCCGCATCCGGAGTGACTTTGACCGGCGGCAGCATTTCATTCTCAGGCAACATAACGCTCAACATCGGCACAGTGAGCCAGGCCGGAGCATTGCTGCTGACAGGAAGCGGTGCGACCTCTACCACGAACGATGTGAGCATGATCGGAAACGGTGGCCCCGGCACCGGACAAGGCTCGACGGCCTCTCAGGGCATCAGTGCAACCGGCGATATTGCGGTGACTGTACTAGGCGGATCGAATCACGGAGCCACGGTCGACCTCACGGCGGTCTCGACTGCCGGCCCAACATTCGATCTGGCTGGCATCGGAAATCTTAGTTTTGGAAACGTGACGGGGAACATCGCTTTGACCGCCGACGGCGATGTTCAATTCAATTCCGGCACAAACGCGTCGGCCTATATCGGAACCTTCAGCAATATCAAGACTTCGTCAGGCAACCTTACGGTCATAGCGCGCAGCCTTACCGGCATCGACTTGAGCCTTCCGAACGACATCTCGAACGGCGACGTCCTAATCGAGATTACCGGTCCTGCGACCTTCTCGATTGCGACCAATGTCGACTATTCGAGCGCCCACACGCTGACATTGCTCGATGTCGGCGATATCCAGGTCGATAACGCGTCAATCCAGAATGCCGGCAGCGGCGTCATCAACATCGTTTCCGGGTGGAACGGCACGACCACGAATTCGGCACATTTCGGCGATACAGGAGTCTACGGCAACAACAACTCGACGTTCTCCATCACAGGCGGCGCGACCGGCGCGGCAGTCGGCTCGAATGCCGGCGCAACGAACGTCTACGCCGACAACGTCTCGATCGTTGGCACGAATTCTTACGCGCAGCTCGGCTACAACGGCAGCGGCGGCGGAGCGATCAATCTCGTAGCCGCAGGTGATGTCAATGTGATCAATCAGACCGGCGCAACCCAGTTCGCGATGATCGGCAACGGCGGCAGCAGCGTCGCCGGAAATGTGGGCGGCGCGATCACCGTCAATGCCGCTGGTAATGTGACGATCGACGAGCGCGCCGATTCCGGCGACAACCCCGTAGCCGCACTCATCGGCAACATGGGCGGCGGAGGCACGAGTTCTCAGTCCGGCAACATCTCCGTAACAGCCGGGCAGGCGCTGACCGTCGATGTGTCTGGCGCAGGCGGATTGGCCAATATCGGCAACATGGCCTACGCGAATACAACCGGCGGAGCGACGGGCAACATAACTGCGCATTCAGCGGCACTGACGATCGAAGATCTCGGTGACAATGGGCGGGCGGTCATCGGCGACGGTGGCAACTTTACAAATGGCGGAGCCACCGGCGGCAACATCGCCATCACGACCGGCACGCTGGATATGTTGGCGCCGACGAGTTCGAGCCGAGTGGCGCAGGCTCGGATCACAAATCGCGGTCGCGGTTCGGTGACTGGCGACATCAGCGTCGTTGCGAGCGGCAACATCTATGAGACTGCCGGTGACGGCAGCCTCGTTGAGATCGGCAACGGGGAGAATGGCTCGGCGACGACCAGCGGCAATATTGTCGTGCAATCTGGTGGCGCGATCACGTTGGCCGCAACGGGGGCCGGAGAGGCGCGCATTGCGGCCGCCGCCGCTTCCAACAGCAATATCAGCGTCACGGCCACGGGCGACATCACGCTTGCCACGTCGGTGGACGACAGCGACACGGTGTTCACGGGGGCGAAAGCCTTCATCGGCGACTTTTATGGAAACGCATCCCTTGCCATTGGCGGAAACGTCTCGGTCACATCGACCAACGGCGCGATCAGCCTGCTTGCCGGTGAAGACCAATCGACCGCTTCAATTGGAAATAGTGGCGGATCGCCGACCAGCGGCACGGTGACGGTTTCTGCATCGAACGGACTTCTCACGCTCGAGGCTGGCGGCGCGGGTGCTGATGCAATCATCGGCAATGGCGGAGACGTGGGCGACGTGTCCGGAAATGTGACGGTGTCGGCCGCCAATATCGCGATGACAGCCGATGGAAGCGCTTCGCTCGTCCAGATCGGCAATGGC
The DNA here is from genome assembly GCA_963741725.1 of uncultured Alphaproteobacteria bacterium. Lineage (GTDB taxonomy): Bacteria > Pseudomonadota > Alphaproteobacteria > Micropepsales > Micropepsaceae > Rhizomicrobium. Next base: position 135,680 of record CAVUJC010000006.1, read on the forward strand.
GGCCCTCTGCTCAGCGGCAATGCGGGCGGCGACGTTTCCGTGACCGCTAGCGGTACTCTTGATCTCGTCGCCGGTGGAGAGGGCTCGTTCGTTCAGATTGGAAATGGAGACGCGCTCCACACGGGCGCCAGCAACGGCAACGTCAGCGGCAACATAAATGTCCATGTCACCGGTATGACGACACTGAACTCCGGCGCCGGAACGGCGTGGATCGGCAATATTGCGGATGGAGCGGGAATTGAATCGGGAACCGTACTGCTGGTCTCGGGCGATCTGGATGGTGGAAGCGCGTTCAACCAGAATGTCGTCGCGGATCTAGGTGGCGGCGACGTGACCATCGGCGTCACCGATCCTCTCGCCACGGGTACGATCGACCAGAACGTTATCTACAATAGTGCGCATACGTTCAGCGTGCTCCACGGCGGCAATCTGGTATTCGCAGCATCCGTAGCAAAATGCCGGCAGCGGCGCCATCAACATCGTCGCCGGCTGGGACGGCACGACAGTAAGTCCAGGGAGTTTCGCCAACGCCGGCGTGTTCGGCAACAATGGCGGCACGGTAATCATCGGAGGCAGCGGTGCGCTCGGCAACGTCGCGATAGGCAGCGCCGGTGGCCCGACGTCGGTACTCGCGTCTGGCGTTTCGTTGCTGGGCTCGAACGGCTATGCGCAGCTCGGCTACCATGGTGCAGGCGGTGGCGCGATCAATCTGACGTCGTCTCACGACCTCAGCATGACGACCACGTCCGGCTACGCAATGGTGGGCAATGGGTCCCTCAATAATGACGTAAGCGGCAATGTCACAGGCGACATCAATATTCATGTCGCAGGAATTGTGCACGACAACGCACCCTCCAGTCCCGCCATCTTCTATGGCAACGCCACTTCCGAAGGCACGGCGACCGGAAATCTGACATTTGTCATGGCGAGCGAGGACGGCACGTCGTCCGATACGATCGGAAGTTCCGTCACGGCCGACATTGTCGGTGGCGATGTGACGATCGGATTTACGACAAGTCTGGGCAACGGCATCCAGCACGACTACAGCGTCAGCAGCGCACATACGCTCAGCATCCTGTCCGCAGGGGATGTGACTGTCGAAGGTGAACTGCAGAACAGCGGCACAGGCGCCATCAATCTCGTCGCCGGGTGGGACGGACACACGCTCACGCCATCCTCGTTCGGAAATTCCGGTGTGTTCGGCAATAACGGACATACGGTCCTCATTGGCGGCGGCAATGCGACGGCAGGATCTGCTGTCGGCAGTGCCGGAGGAACAACGTCGGTATACGCCGCCAGCCTGGCAGTAACGGCGACGAACGGGTTTGCCCAGCTTGGGTACAGCGGAGCCGGCACCGGTGCCCTCATGGTCGATGTGACGGGCGGCGTGACCGTTACTGGTGGTTCGGCCGCAGGACAGTTTGCGCAGATCGGAAATGGCGGGCGCAGCACGACCGGCAACAACGGTGGCAACATCGGCATAGCGGCCGGCGGCGATCTCGTATTATCGGGCGGCGCTGGATCCGAAGCGTACGCCCAGATCGGTCATGGCGGCGCGGAATCCAACAGCAATGGTAGCGGCTACAGCAATGTCGCACCCATTACGATCAGCGCGGCGAACGTTTTGCTCAATGCGGGTTCGGGTCAGGCCGGATACGCCCAGATCGGCAACGGCGGGTACAAGTCGGGCGCCGGCCTCACGGCAGGCACAGCCACGAACGGCGGCGACATCACGATCACCTCTGGCCATGCGGTAGGCCTGCAGGGCAACGGCGCCGACGCATACGCACAGATCGGAAACGGCGGCAGTCAGAGCAATCTCAATCCCGCAGCCGCGGCCGGCGGCGTCGATTCGGGAAATATCGTCGTTCACGCGCCCAACGGTTCGGCTGGCGCGGTGACGCTGACCGCAGGCGCCGGAGCAAATGCCTATGCCCAAATCGGCAATGGCGGCTATTCGGTCAATGCCGGGGCGAACGCGACGATCGCGAACTTCACCGTCTCGGGCAATGTCTCGGTTACCGACCTTGCGCTTGGAGGCGGCAACAGCGGCGGCAACGCCTACGCACAGATCGGCAATGGCGACGCCGCGCTTGCGAGCTATGGCAATGTCGGCGGTAATATTCTCGTCGATGCCAACGGAAATATCGTCCTGGCGAATGGCTCGGCGGCGCACTCGCCCGCAGAAATCGGAAACTTCACCGGCAATGGAACAGTGTCCGGAACAGTGGGCGGCGTGGCGCCTCCGGGTTCGACCGTCATCAACGATCCGGTCACGCAAGGTGTGATCGTCAGCCAGACGGCGACCCCACCAGCAAGCCCGATCACGACGATCGAGACCGACGTCGTGCCGGCCGGGCCCATCGTACCAGTTACCGCCGGCGCGCCGGATGTGCAGACGCCGGCCGCGCAGGGGCCGATCGCACAACTCAGCGACAATGAAGGCGACACGCCCAACACGTCGGACAGCGCCACGGTTATCGTCGCAGATTCACTGGATGGATCGACCAAAGCGGCCATCACACAACAAATCCTGGGTGGATATCTGACCCAGATAATCCCGGCGGCTGGCGGGCTATCGGTCCACGGCATCCGGTCCGTCGATCAGGATTTCTCGAGCTGGGGTAACGAGGCGTTATGGCAGTGACCGCGAAAACACTAACATCGTCGCTCGCCGTGGCTGCATTTGCAGTCATAGCGGGTGCAGCCGCCTACGCCGCCGGCAACGGCGTTCCGCTGGGCCAGACACTGTCCGGTGAAAGCTGCCAGCTCTCCGGCGCCACGGACATTCTGTGCGGCGATGGCAACTCAGCCGCCGGCTCGCTGCGCGTGACGCAGTTCGGAGCGGCGCTTCCTGCCGATCCTGCCGCGCGGCGCGATGCGATCGTCACAGCCGCCAAAGGACTGACCGGCGGGCTCAGTTCTTCCGAAGACGTTTCGTGCGGCGCCGGTCAATGGCTGGCGCAGGGCAACAACTCTGTCCTCTATTTCTGCACGCTGCGGAGCAACGACTGGCCGCGCCTAATTCTGAGTTCGGGAACCGGCAACTTGCTGGTCACGGCCGAAGGCTTGCCGGACATGCTTCCCGTCCTGGAAGCGGCCGTCGCAAAAGGCGGATCAGCACTGAACGCCGCGGAAACGCAAGCCGCGCAAGCGCTGCTCCGGGAAAAATACGCGTCGGATTCTCTCCATCTGCACAGCGACGATTTTGCAGCCTACAAGAAGTTGGTGGAAGCAGCGCGCCTGTATGGCGGCTCGGACAATTTCGCGGGTGCGGAAGACGCATATCGCCAGGCGCTCGAAATCGAAACGCGCGTCTTTGGCGCCGATTCTGTTGCGGTGGGTGAAACGGTCGCCGAACTTGCATTGCAGGTCAGCAACCAGGGACGCTTCGATGAAGCAGCAGCCCTCTTTCGCCGTGCGTCTCCGATCATCGAAGCTTCATCGAGTGCAACGGCGCGCGCGCGGCTTGCCTCCTATCAGGCCCTTGACGCAGCCAACCAGCGCGATTTCGCAGACGCCCTGAAGTATGCCCGCGAAGCGACCGAGCTGCGGCGTGCGGAAGTCGACGCCGCCAAGGCGGCGTCCGGCGATAATACGGGTGCCGAATTGACTGCGCCGGCGACGCTGGAAGGTGAACTCGCCCACGGACTGCGAATCGAGGCGGAAATGGCTTTGCGCCTCGGCGATGCCGGCACGGCGCAGGCCGCTGCCGAAGAGGCGCTCTGGATTATCACCGAAGAACCCGGTCTGCCGATCTGGTGGCGGCCCGAGATGATCGCGCTGATGGGTGAAGTCAACGCCGCGCAGGGTCGAGTCACGGTGGCAGAGCGGGACTTCACTGACGCGCTGAATATGGATCAGAAGCTCTTCGGCGATACGGCGCCTACCGCACGGGCGCAGATGCGTCTTGCCCAATTTTACTCCGACCAGCAGGTTTATGCCGCTTCGATCGCAAGTTACCGGTCTGCTTTTGCCATCCTTGCCAAGGATCCGGTCGCACGTTCGCAGATCGTCTCGGATCAAATCGTACCCTTCCTCATTGCCGCGAGCGCGCAGGAGCAACTGGATCCGGCCCAGCATGCCGCGCTCGACGCGGACATGTTCCACGCAGTTCAGCTGGTGAATTCGGGCGTCGCCGACAAGACGATCGCGCGCGTCGCGGTGCGCAGGGCCGCGGGCAACCCGGCGCTCGCCGATCTCGTTCGACAATATCAGGACGCGTTGAGCGTTCGCGACAATGCGCGCATCGATCTCGCCGCCGAGAACGCCAAGCCGAATGACGAGCGCAAGCCCGAGCGCGTGCAACAACTCGACGCCGCCCTGAAGTCGGCTGCTGCGAACGCCGATGCGCTGCTCGCAAAAGTGCGGCAGAACTTTCCGGACTATGCGCGACTGGAAGATCCGGGTCCCGCCGATCTTGCATCCGTTCAGGCTCATCTGGCCAACGGCGAGGCCTTCCTCGGTTTCGTCATCGGTATCAAGCGCAGCTTTGCGCTGCTTGTTTCGCACGACGGGATGACTGTGCGCCCGCTTCAGGCCGACGCGCAGGGTCTTTCGGGCGATGTTGCCGCTTTGCGCGCCGCCTTCGTGCCCAAGCTCGGACGCCTCGGAGATTTCAGCCTTCAAACCTCGTACACGCTCTATAAGGAGCTGCTGGCGCCGCTTGAACCGGCCTTGAAGGACGTCAATCACCTGATCGTGGCGCCTGACGGCGATCTCGCAAACTTGCCTCTGTCTCTGCTGGTGACGTCGGAGCCGGCAGGTGGATACGGCAATGCAGCCTGGCTCATTCGCCGCATGGCCGTGACGCAGGTTCCGTCGCCGCGCGCATTCTTGGAACTGCGCGATGCGCGCGCCGGGCGGATGGAAGCGGCGCGCCCGTTCTTCGGCGTAGGCAATCCCGCATTCTCCGGCGGCGGGGCGAGCACCAGGGCCCTGGGCGCACTCGCGTCGGCGTGCCAGCAGAATGGCCCTGCGGATCCGGCGCTCCTGCGCGCCTTGCCACCGCTTCCCGATACGGCTGATGAAGTACAAATGGTCGGACGGATGCTGAACGCGCAACCCGGCTCGATCCTGCTCGGCGCTGCTGCCAATGAGGGAGCGGTACGTGCGGCAAAACTGGATCAGTATCAGGTGCTGTATTTCGCAACCCACGGATTGCTGCCGGGCGAACTCCATTGCGAGGCGCAGCCGGGCCTTGTCCTTTCGCCGCCATCTTCTCCGGCGACAAGCACCGCGACTGACGGACTGCTCACGGCCAGTGAAATCTCGGAGTTGAGGCTGAATGCCGATCTCGTGGTCCTTTCGGCCTGCAACACGGCGGCTTCAGGTGGCACGGCTCTGGGCGGCGGCGCGCTGGAAGGCCTTGCGGACTCATTCTTCGCCGCGGGAGCGCGCGCCGTCCTGGCGAGCCATTGGGAAGTTCCTTCGGCCGCCACGCAAAAGCTCATGACAGGCGTTTTCGCGCGATATGCAAAGGATCCGTCGCGTGATCTGGCCGAAGCACTTCGCGAATCGCAGCTTGCGCTGATTGCGCAGCCGGCGACGGCGCATCCTTTCAACTGGGCCGCGTTCACTCTTATCGGTGACAGCGGCACCGCAACACACACGGCGGACACCCATGTCAGCCGTGTCACTCTGGCAACTGGAGAATAACCATGGCGAACAGACAGGCACTAGGCATCTGCGCGCTGGCGGCCGTACTGCTGGCGGGCACCTCGGCGCGGGCCGAGAATTTCATCGTCGTCGAGGCGCGCGGCGTCGGGATAAAGCCGGGTGCAAGTATCGACTCTACCAAGCCGCTGACGCTGAAGCAGGGCCAGCACGTGACGCTGATTTCACAGGACGGCGCCACGCTCACCATCGACGGTCCCTATGACAAGCCGCCGGCCGCGGGCGGCCAGGGCAGGAGCGTCGGTGCAACGCTCGCCGGTCTTGCGACTGAGCGCACGGCGCGTACCGGCGAAGCCGGCGTTACGCGCGGCACAACGTTGAACACGCTGCCGGCCGCATGGCTGGTCGATGTGACCCATAGCGGCAGCGTCTGCCTGCAGGAAAACCATCAGCCGGAGTTCTGGCGTCCTGACGCCACGTCGGCTTCGTCGCTGACCGTGATGCCCGCAGACCATAGCTGGAAGTCTCAGGCGCCCTGGCCTGCCGGCGTCGACCGTCTCAAGGTCACAACCGATGTTCCGATCCATGGCGGCGCGTCCTACGTGATCAAGTTCAACGGCTCGGACTATTCGCTGTCGGTGAACACCATTCCCGCAAGTCTGGCCAACGACTCCATGCGGGCGGCATGGATGCTGCAAAAGGGTTGCGAGGCGCAGGCGGAGGCGCTTCTGCGTCCCCGCGCCAATGAATGAGTTCATCGGCCGGCTCCGAGGGCTGGCGCGCAACAAGACTGTCTTCAACGGCGCGGTGGCAGCCGCGATCGCCGTCGTGGTTGCGGCGCTCTCGATGCTCGCCGTCGACCATATTTCGTTCCTGACGAGCGCCGATCGCTTCGTGCAGGACTATGAGATCGCCACGCGTTCTCCGTTTGAGCCACAGGACCCGAACATCGTCATTGTCGGCGTCACCGAGCCGGTGATGCAGAATTTTCCCTACCGCTCGCCGCTTGATCGAAGTTTCCTGGCCAAGGTCCTGACGGCATTGGACGGCAAGGGCCCGCGCGCGATCGTTCTCGACTATCTCTTCGACCAGCCGACCGAAAAGGCGAAGGACGACGCCCTGCGCAGCGCGCTGCATGCGATGAAAACACCACTGGTCGTGAGCTATTTCGAGGCGGGTAGCAAAGTCAGCGCGGATCAGACGGCCTACCTCAACGCCTTCGTGCCGCCGAAGGCTCGCGCCGTAGCCAATATCGGAACCGATCAGACGGACACGGCGCGCTGGATCGTTCCCGGCCAAACGGTCGCCAACGGAGAATACCTGCCGAGCGTAGCGCGCCGCGTGGCACAGATCGCCGGCGTGGACACGCCCGACGAGCAGGTCCCGATCGTCTGGCGTGCAGACCCCGGCGTGAACGAATCCGCGTTTCGTGAAGTGTCGGCCTGCGTAGAAGGATTTGCAGGTTGCCTGCCGCTCAGCCTCTATCCGGATGCCTACTTCAAGAACAAGATCGTGCTGATCGGTTCAGATCTGACGCTCGTGGATCAGCACCGCACGCCGTTCGCCACCTCGCCGGGCAATCCGCATGCGACCATGCCCGGAATTTACATTCAGGCCTATTCCATCGCGCAGTTGCTGGAAGGCCGCGATCCGCCGCAATTGTCGTGGTGGAACAATTTCATTATCGCCCTTCTGCTGGCGTTCGTCGGCGCCGCGCTTGGGCTTCTCGACCATTCTCTGTGGATTCGCGGCGGCGCCGTGCTGGGATTGATCGTGGCGCTGTGGGCGATCGGCGTGTTCGTGCTCTATGAGCGGTTCGGTATCCTGATAGGCCTGATTTCGCCGACCATTGCCGTGGCCGGCGCGTTCGCCGCCGTCGATTCCGTCACGGGTCTGGATGCGCGCCGTCAGCGCGAGTTCATCCACAACACGTTTTCGCTCTATGTGTCGCCGAGTTTCGTCCAGCAGTTGGTCGACGACCCCAGCAAGCTGAAACTCGGTGGCGAGCGCCGCGAGATGACATTCCTGTTCACCGACATCGCGAACTTCACGACTATGTCCGAGGGCCTCGACTCGCGCGATGTCGGCCACATCCTCAATCGCTATCTCGACGGCATGACGAGCACCGTCAAAAAGTACGACGGAACGGTCGACAAGTTCATTGGCGACTTCGTCTTTGCAATCTTCAACGCCCCGCTGGACGTGGAAGATCATGCCACCAAAGCCATCCGCTGCATGCTCGAAATGGATCGCTTCACCGAGACGTTCCGCCGGCAAATTCATGACGAAGGGGTGCCGCTGGGAGAGACCCGCATCGGGGTCAACACGGGCATTGCCGCGGTCGGCAATTTCGGGTCGTCCGACCGCTTCAGTTACACCGCGTCGGGCGATGCGGTGAACGCGGCATCGCGACTGGAAGGCCTGAACAAGCACTTCGACACCCGGCTATGCGTCGGCAACAATGCGCGTATGCTATGCAAGGGCGTCGCATTCAGACCAATCGGCTCGGTGATCTTGAAGGGCAAGACGACAGCAACGGATGTCTGGGAACCGCTGCACGACGATGCGTGGAGCGCGGACTACCTCGTCCGCTACGAAGAAGCCTTTGCGGCGGTCAGGGACAAAAAGCCTGAAGCCATCGACCTATTTTCAAAACTTGCCGCCGAGTCGCCGCAAGACCCTCTGGTGCGTTTTTATCTGGAGCGTCTGCGCGACGGTGAAGTCGGCATAGAAATCAAGATGACCGAAAAATGATCGTCTGGTCTGCAATTCTCCTCTTCCTGCTGCTTGCCGCCCGCTTCTGGGGCGTTCCCGCGCTCTCCGACAGGATGACTCCGGCATTCGCCTCGGAGCTCGACCACATCATCATGCTCGGCGCGTTCATCGCCGTTTCCCTGCTTATAGACGGCCTCATCCGGCACTATTTTTGGCATCGCTATCTTCAGCGCCGCCGCAACCGTGAAACACCGGCGCTCATCCAGGACATCCTGACGATCGCACTGGTGCTGCTCGGCCTGTCGATCGGGCTGTGGTGGGAAGAAGGCTTCTCGCTGACGGGTTTCTTTACCGCCTCGGGCGCAGCGGCCATCGTTCTGGGTATCGCCCTGCAGGCTGTCATTCAGGACCTTTTCAGCGGAATCGCGATCAACCTAGACGGTTCCTATTCGTTGGGCGACTGGCTCACGATCTATTCCGAGCAGCTCGATCAACCCGTTTACGGCCGCGTGACACACATATCGTGGCGTTCGACGTTCCTGACGCTTGACGATGGCCGCCGCCTGATGGTTCCGAACCATATCGTCACGGCCAACCCGGTGATGAATCACAGCCGCCCTGCCGATGCAAAGCGGCTCACCGTGGAAGTGAGCATAGACAGCCGCATGCCGGCCGACCGCGTGATCGACATGCTTCTGGGCGAAGCGTTCAAGGCTGTCCGCAAGCCGGGCCTGGCGCGCACACCCGAGCCCTCGGTGATCCTGAGCCGGCTGACCCAGGAAGCCATGTACTACGAGGTTCGCTTCTACTTTTTTCCGGACCAGATCGAGCCCGTGCAGGCAAAGTCCGCGGTCATCAACGTTCTTCAGGATGTGATCCTTCAGAACCGCATGCCGGCGCCGGTCACGCAGGTTGAACTCACCCAGCCGCCCGACCTCGATCTCCTTCTGGGAGAAGACGAAGTGCGCGGCGCGCTTCACCACGCCAATCTGTTTGCGAACGTTCTTAACGAAGAGCAGGCCAGGGAACTTGCCAAACGCAGCCGCAATGTCGAATTTCCGCGCAGCACCGACCTAATCCGGCAAGGTGAGCCCGGAGAGTCGATGTTCATCATCCTGGAAGGCGCGGCGCGCGTCAGCGTGCTCGGGCAGGGGGGCGACGCGCGCGAAGTCGCGGTGCTTGCTGCGGGAGACGTGTTCGGCGAAATGTCCCTTATGACAGGTGCGCCGCGCAATGCGACGGTCACCGCACTCACGCGTATGCGCGTGCTGGAGATCACCAAGGAACCGATAGAGGCGCTGTTGCGGAAATCACCGGAACTGCTGCAACGCTTCAGCCATGTGCTCGCCAAGCGCGAGCAGGAGCGTGCCCAGATCGCACAGCGCACCATTCAGGTTTCAACCGTCGAGAACGATTTGATGGCGCGCATGAAGTCGTTCTTCCGCAGCGTGCTGTGGTCGGACCCTGTCAGGCCTAACTGAGCGTACCCAGCGTGAGAAGCGTCACGATCGCGAGGTAGGTCAGTTGGTGAATCAACTGATCGGTGCCGAACACCATCCAGTAGCGCGCGTCGGACTGGCCCCAGTCGAAATAGGAATCGACGTTCGATTTGGTCCAGTCCGTGTGATAGTGGACCAGAAATTCCCCGATCATGATGATGACGATGGCGCGCAGGGGCGCCTGCATGATCAGCAGCGCCGGGATCGTGCCGATCATGTGGTAGCCGGAGTGGATAAAGCCGCCTACGTGGCCATAGATGCCCTTCGTCCGCACCTGATATTCCGTCTGGAATACGAAGTCGCAGAGAAAGTGCTTTATCTCGAGCGCCAGGAGCGCCCACAGGACGAGAGCCGTTTCGTGGCCCATCTGTTCCCCTTTCGACAGGCGCCGCTACCGTGGATAATGCATAGTGCCTTAAGCAGCAAATAAAAGTCCCATAAGTGGCGGCGGCGCGCCGCAAATCTTGTGATGTCCGGCGCAATTCGACTACAGTTTTGGTGGCGGAACGAAAGGCATCCCTATGACTGCGCTCGTCGGAACATCCGTCAAACGGAAAGAAGATTTCCGTTTTATCACCGGCCAGGGCCGCTACACAGACGATTTCGCGAAGCCTGGGCAGACGTACGCAGCCTTTGTCCGCAGCCCCTATCCCCATGCGGTCATCAAGAATGTCGACACCAGAGCGGCTCTGGCTGTTCCGGGCGTCGTAACCATATTGACCGGCGCCGATCTGGAGGCTGATGGCGCCAAGGGCCTGATCTGCGGCTGGATGATCCACTCCAAGGACGGCAGCCCCATGAAGGCTGGCCTGCATCCCGCTCTTGCACTGCACAAAGTCCGCCACGTGGGCGATCAGCTTGCCGTCGTCATCGGCGAGACGCAGGCCGCCGCCGCAGCAGGTGCCGAGAAGGTCGTGGTCGATTATGAAGTCTTGCCGGCCGTACTGGCGCCGCAGGACGCGCAGGCCGCCGGTGCGCCGCAGCTTCACGACGACGCGCCGCGCAACACGATCTTTGATTGGCATCTCGGCGACGAGGCCAAGACGAAGGCTGCGTTCGCAGCCGCAGCACATGTGGTCGAGCTCGATATCGTCAACAACCGTCTCATTCCCAACGCGATGGAGCCGCGCGCGGCGATCGGCGAATATGATGCCGGTTCGGGCATCTTCACACTGACGACCACAAGCCAGAATCCACACGTCGCGAGGCTGGTCCTTTCCGCGTTCGTGCAAATTGCTCCGGAGCACAAATTGCGCGTGATTGCGCCCGACGTCGGCGGCGGCTTCGGCTCCAAGATTTTCATCTATCCGGAGGAAACCGTCTGCATCTGGGCGGCCAGGAAAGTGGGCCGGCCGGTAAGATGGACCGCGGATCGTTCGGAAAGCTTCCTGACCGACGCGCATGGCCGCGACCATTTCAGCAAGGCGTCGCTCGCGCTCGATCGAAACGGCAAGATTCTCGGTCTGCGCGTGAAGACGATCGCCAATATCGGCGCCTACATGTCGACCTTTTCGTCTTCGGTGCCGACCTATCTGTATGCGACGCTGCTGTCGGGACAGTACAACATCGCTGCCATCTATGCTGAAGTCGACGCGGTCTTCACCAATACCTCGCCGGTCGACGCATATCGCGGTGCCGGACGCCCGGAAGCGACCTATGTCGTTGAGCGTCTTGTGGAGGAAGCGGCGCGCCAGTTGAAGATGGATCCGGCTGAACTGCGCCGGCGAAATTTCATCAACGAATTCCCGCACCAGACACCCGTCATCATGAATTATGACATCGGCGACTATGATGCTTCGCTGACCGAGGCGATGAAGCGCGCCGATGTGGCAGGATTTCCCGCCCGCAAGGCCGCCGCCGCGAAAACTGGCAAGCTGCGCGGTCTCGGCTACGCGACCTATATCGAGGCGTGCGGGATCGCGCCGTCGCAGGCGGTCGGCTCGCTCGGCGCCGGCGTGGGTTTGTGGGAATCCGCCGAGGTGCGCGTCAATCCGACCGGCTCGGTGGAAGTTCTGACCGGCAGCCACAGCCATGGCCAGGGCCACGAGACGACGTTCGCCCAGTTGGTGGCCGACCGGTTGGGCGTTCCGATCGATACCGTCGAGATTGTGCATGGCGACACCGACAAGGTTCAGTTCGGCATGGGCACTTATGGCTCGCGTTCGGCCGCCGTCGGCATGTCCGCAATCTCAAATGCGCTCGACAAGGTCGTTGAGAAGGCCAAACGCATCGCGGCGCACGTGATGGAAGTACCGGCCAACGAAGTGACGTTCGAGAACGGCCAGTTCGCGGGCATCCACACGAACAAGACGATGAAGTTCGCCGAAGTGGCGCTCGCCGCCTATGTCGGCCACAAATTCCCGACGGACGAGATCGAGCCCGGATTGAAGGAAACCGCCTTCTACGATCCCAAGAACTTCACTTTCCCGGCAGGTTGCCACATCTGCGAAGTCGAGATTGACAAGGATACCGGCCACATCCGAATCGTGAAGTTCACCGCGATTGATGATTTCGGCACGGTGATCAATCCGATGATCGTGGAAGGGCAGGTGCATGGCGGCATCACGCAGGGTATCGGCCAGGCGATCCTCGAACACGGCATCTATGACCGCGAGACGGGTCAGCTCGTCACCGGGTCGTTCAACGATTACTGCATGCCGCGCGCCGACGATGTACCGAATTTCGATGTCGGCATGACGATCACGCCCTGTCCATCCAACCCTCTGGGCGTAAAGGGTTGCGGCGAAGCTGGCGCCATCGCCGCGCCCGCCGCTGTTATGAATGCGATCACCGATGCTCTCGGCGTCAAGACATTCGACATGCCGGCGACGCCGGAAAAGGTCTGGCGCGCGGTGCATGCCATGCCGGCGCGCTGAGCAGGTCTCATGTGGATCGCGACGGCAACCCTGCCAGTCGAACTCGCAAGCGATTTGGCGGAGGGCAGGTTCGCCGCACTAACCGAGCTCGCTGGCGACGGCGCGGCCGTGAGTTTCGCGCGTGGGATCGCCCTCTCCAATCTCGGCCGCATGCGCGAGGCGCGCGAGGCGCTTGAAAAGGCGGCGACCGATCCATCGTTGTCGGGGCCCGCACAGGTCGAGATCGGATTTCTCGATCTGAACATGCCCGACGGCCTTTCGTCGGTTGCCAAGCGCATGACGGAATTTCTCAAAGCGAATGCGGGCAAGACAGTGCTTGTCGCACGTGCCAATCACCTGCTCGGTGTGGCGCAGTTCCGCCTCATGCAGGCTGGCGATGCAATCGATGCGCTGACATTGGCCCAATCGACCTATCAGGCCCGCGGCTGCGAGGCGGGTGAGGCCCAGGTCTTCGACACGCTCGGCATGGTGCATCAATGGATGGGCAACGAAACGGCCGCGCTTGTGTGTTACGCACACTCGCTTGCGTTGAAAAACCGGCTTGGCGATCGATACGGTTCTGCGATCACGCTGGGAAATCTCGGCCGCTATTGCGCATTGCTGGGCCGGCCGGCTGAGGCTGCGGGCTTTCTCGGTCTCGATCTCAAAATCGCCGAAGAGACCGGCGACTTGCGCGGACAGGCACGCGTGCTGAGCGACCTGGCCGAGATTGCACGCGACACAGGCGAGTTTGCGGGTGCAAACGAAAAACTGCAGCGGGCGCTCTCGATATCGTGTGAAGCGGGGCTAAAACAGCTCGAATTCGAGATTCAGCTCAATCTTGCGACGACCGCTCTGGCATCCGGCGACGCGCCGCAGGCGGCCACCCATCTCGGAAACGCTCGGAACATTGCCGGTTCTTCGCCATCTGCGTTCGACGCGCTGCTGCTCGACTGGACCGAGGCCAAGCTGGTCGCGGCAAAGGATCGCGCGCGCGCCATTTCGCTGATGACCGAAGCGGTGTCCGGTTTTCGGGATTCCGATATTCCATCGCTGGAGATCGAGGCGCGCCTGGCTCTGGCCGAACTTCTGCTCGCCGATTCCAAGAAAAGCGCCGCGGAGCGCGAAACACTCGTCGCGCTCAAACGTGCGCGCGAACGCAACCTGCCGCGATATCGCGTGCGGATCGGCGAACTGATGGAGCGGTTGTCTCTCGCCGAAGGCGTGGCGGAGGAGACCGGCAAGACTATCGACGACAAGCCGGCAGGCGCCGTCGACGGCTATCTCGTGCGCGGACGTCTGGGCGGGGGAACATTTGCGACGGTCTACCGCGCCTTCGATGTGGAACGCGCGCGCGAGGTTGCACTGAAGGTCCTGGATCTGGAATCGCGCTATGCCAAGGCGGAGCGCGACCGGATCATGGATTCCGCGCGGCTGGATATGGAAGCCGCAAATCGCGCGCAACATCCCGGACTCGTCAAGGTCTTCGCCATTGGCCGCGATGCGCGCGGAAACGCCTATCTCGCAGTCGAGTACATTGCCGGAAAAGCGCTGCGAGACGTGCTGGACGGTAAGCCCGCGCGCGATCCGAAAATCGTCTGCTCGACGCTCGCCGATGTCGCCGAGGCGCTGGCGGCACTGCATGCCCATGGTGTCGTGCATCGCGATCTCAAGCCCGAAAACATCATGATGCGCGCGGACGGCTCGCCCGTGATCGTCGACTTCGGTATCGCGCACATGTCCGGCGGCCAGCAGAAGAACGGCGAAGTTTCGCGCGGCACTCCGGAATATTTCTCGCCCGAGCAGGCGAGAGGCGAACCCTCAACTCCCGCGGACGACATGTATTCCTTCGGCGTCATTGCCTGGGAGTGGCTGAGCGGCGCCCGTCCGGATGCGCGCTCGCCGGCGCGAAAATCGTCCCTCTTCGGCGGACGCGGCACGCCCAAGACGCCGGAGGAACTGGCGGCGGCACTCCTCGATACCAAGGCGGCGAACCGACCAAGCGCCGACGAGACTGCCGCGCTCCTGCGGAGCTTCGCGGCATGATCGACGGCTACGACCTCAATCGCGATCTCGCCGCAATCAATCGCGCGCTCAACGGCGACATGCCGGAGGCCGCTATTTTCTATTGCGGCCGCGCGCTCGAAGTCACATCCGCGCGCGCGGTTTCCGCTCTCAATCTTGACCCAGGCGCGCAGGTCTTCGCCAATCTCGACATGCTGGAACGGTTGTCCTGCATTTCGCGCCCGGCCCTCTATCTGGGCCATTCGCTGCGCCGCCTTGCCAACGATGCGCGGCACATCCTGCGGCCGCTGACCGGCTATGACGCCGACTTCGCGGCGCTGTGCCTTGGCCCATGGCTGCAATGGTACATGACAGAGTACTTCCGTGGTCCGCAGTCGCAGGTGGCCGACCGCAGCTTCGGCATTCGCTCTGCGCTTGCGACAGGTGCGGTGGCCGACACGCTCGAACTTCTCAACCGGGCGGAAGACCAGGATGTTTCGGATCGCCTGCTCACACTTGTGAACGATGAAGTTCTGAAGTTGCCCGCACTGGCGTCGATGGTTGCGGAGGTCTTGATCTCTGACGGACGTGCGGACGACGCGCAATCGGTGCTCAAGGCGGCGCTGGCGCATGTGCCGGAAGACCTGCGACTCAACCAGCTCTATGCGCTCGGGTTTCGTCGTGCTGGCCATCCGGAGGAAGCGCTGGCGCGGCTGCAGACGCTGACAGGCAAATATTCGGAGGATGAGGAAACGCTCGGCATTACGGCCGGCGCGCTGAAGTCGAGCTGGGAAAAGGGGCAGGGTCCGAACGACGCCCTTTCCAGGGCGCTGAAGCTTTATGCCAAGGGTTTCCAGGTTTCGCGCGAACGCAATCTCTATCTTGGCGTCAACGGTGCGGCGATCGAACTGTGGCAGGGAAATCCCCGCGCGCGGGAGCACGGTGCGCACGTCGCGGACATATTCGCCAAGCGCAATGCCCAACTTGCCGAGTCCGGCATCTCCGTGGACGGTCAGCGCGATTATTACGACATGGTGACGGAAGCCGAGGCCTTGCTGCTGGCGGGCGAGGGTGCCCGGGCCCGCGACCTCTACGCGAGCGCCTTTGCCCGCTTCGCGGCGCGCAAGGGCGACATCGAAGGCACAAGGACGCAGGCGAATCGCTCCATCGCCTTGCTGGGTGGCGAACCGATCACCTAGAGTAGGCGTGCGCAGGGGGAACGCATGCCGCTCAAGATCACGTACAAATCGCCGCCTTATCGCGACAAGGTTCTTTCATTCCCGGACACGCTCGAAGAGATCCGGATCGGCCGCACCGCCGGCTCGGAAGTCGAATATCCGGAAGACATGGCCTCGGTGGGCCACGATCACTTCGCCATCGTGCGCCAGGCGGGCACCTACAAATTCGTCATCAATCCTCACCATCGCGTTTATGCCAGCGGCAAGGATGTGATGGACGGCGAAGAGCTCGCCTCTGCAACCGAAGTGCGTCTTGGAACCCAGGACGGTCCGCGTCTGTTGCTGGAGCCGAGCAGGGCGGGTGGCACGAACTACATTGCGACCGAGCCGCAGGGAAAAAGCGTGGCCCTGCCGGAAATTGCACGGTCGAGCGCGCGCTGGACCCATCGCCTCGGTTTCATCGTCGCCATCGCAATTCTCGGCGGCATCTTCGCCTATTGGAAGCTGAGTGGCGAAGTGCAGCCGATCTACGCCAACGCCGGATCGGGAACGGACTTTTCGGCGATCATCGCGAAATACCAGAAGTCCGTTTTCCTGGTGGATGAGGTCGATGCCGGCGGCAATACCCAGAGCGGCGCCACAGCCTGGGTCATTGCACTGCCCGACGGCCGCAAGGCGTTTGCCACCAATGCGCATGTCGGCGGCATGCTGGCCGACGCTCGCAAGAACCACTTCCGGCTGCTCGTGCGCTCGCCCGACACCGCGCACCGCGAATACACGATCGTCGATGCGATCATTCATCCAGCCTATGCGGCGTTCAACGCCATGCTGGCCGAGGCCGACAAGAAGGCGAGTTCGGGCATGATCCGCGAGGTCGGCCTGTCGCCTGCCTATGACGTTGCGATCCTCATTCCCGACAAGCAGGACGGGATTCCGGATCCTTTGCCCCTGGCAAAGGATGCAACGCTCGCCAAACTGCATTCGGGAGAGCCGATAGCATTCATCGGTTACCCGGCAGAGAATCTCGTCAGCTTCGACGTCAATGCGCCGACGCCGACGTCGCAGGTCGGCATCATTACGTCCGTCCGCAATTTCTTCCTGACGGCGGACGGCGGTCCGGCACAGCTCATCGAGCACTCTTTGCCGTCCGCTGGCGGCGCCAGCGGCAGCCCGATCTTCGATTCGCATGGCGAAGTGATTGCGCTGCTCAGCGGCGGCAACAACATCACCAGCAAGGATGGCCGCATTCCGAACGCGGCGCTCGTCAATTTTGCGCAGCGTGTCGACCTGTTGCGCGATCTCGCGAACGGCAAGGCGGATAGCCAGCTCGACAGCGACAAGAAAATGTGGGCGGAGGCGGTGGCCCGCTGGAGCCGTCCGCCGGACACGATTGCGGCGCTCTACGCTAAGCAGTTCGAGACCACGGAAGGAAAGCTGACCACGTTCACGCGCGACGGACAGACAGGACGGGCGGACCCCCTGTTCGAGAAGCGCTCGGCGCAGACCTACGACTTCTCCGTTGCCGGCGACAAGAACTACCTCGTCACCGCCTACACGTCGACCAAGAGTCCGCTGCGTGTCGTGGTGTACAACGCCGATGATCCGACCTCGATCATCGACACGACGGTGTATGTTGCCGACGGCCCGCTGACTGTGCTGGAGATTCCGGCGGGATCGCCGGGCAACGTGAAGATCGCGGTGATTTCCGAGGCGGGGAGCCAGGGCAAGCCGGACGACACGCCGGTGCCATTCAAGCTTGCCGTCTACTGGTCCGTTGGTGCGCCACCAGCCGGCAATGGACAGACGACCGGCGCCTCGCCGCAGGGCGGCTCAGGCGGAGAGGCACCGGCCACACAACCCCCGAGCGGCACGACCGAACCATCGGGTGACGGCGGCGGAGATGTGGGACAGACGCCTTAGCGTCAGACATTTCCGCGCAGCATCTGGATGATGCCAGAGAAATCCAACCCGGCGTTGCCCTGCGCCGCGAACAGCGAATAGAGCTGCGCGGCTTCCGCGCCCAGCGGCGTTGTCGCGCCCGCGCCCTGCGCGGCGTTCTGCGCGAGCTTAAGGTCCTTCAGCATCAGCGCAGTCGCAAAGCCGCCAGAGTAGTCGCGGTTGGACGGCGCGGTCGGCACCGGGCCGGGCACCGGACAATAGGTCGTCAGCGACCAGCATTGGCCGGACGCGGCCGACATGATCTCGAACAGCTTCTGGTGTTCGAGGCCGAGCTTTTCGCCGAGCGCGAACGCTTCGCACGTTCCGATCATCGAGATTGCCAGCAGCATGTTGTTGCAGATCTTGGCGGCCTGCCCCGCTCCTGGTCCGCCGGCATGCACGATGCGCTTGCCCATCTTTTCCAGGATGGGCTTTGCCCGCTCGAAAGCCTTGTCGCTGCCGCCGCACATGAAGGCGAGCGTTCCGGCTTCTGCGCCGCCGACGCCGCCGGAAACCGGCGCGTCCAGGAAGTCGAACCCGGCTTTTGCGGCCGCCGCGTGCACCGCGCGCGCGGAGTCGATGTCGATGGTCGAACAGTCGATGAGCAGCGCGTCCTTGCGCGCCGCGGTCAGGATGCTGGCGTCCTCCAGATAGACAGAACGGACATGCGAACCGGCGGGAAGCATCGTGACGACGACGTCCGCACCGGACACCGCTTCCAGCGCAGTCTTGGCCTGTTTGGCGCCGGCGTCGACGATCGGCTTGATCGCGGCGGGGCTCACGTCGAACGCGCGAACCTGGTCCTGTGCTTTCAGCAGATTGCGCGCCATCGGCCCGCCCATGTTTCCGACGCCGATGAATGCGATCGTGCTCATAGCGGCAACTCCTTGTTTCCCAGCGACTCGAAATAGGCGTCGATGTCGGCGTCGCTGACTTCGGCGAGCGATGCCGGTTTCCAGCGTGGCGCGCCGTCCTTGTCGATGATCGTGGCGCGCACGCCTTCGTAAAAGTCGTGACCGGCAATGACCCGGTTCACCATGCGGAACTCCATGCGCATGCAGTCATCGAAGCTCAGTGACTTGCCGTTTCGGATCTGGCGGAAAGCAAGTTTCGTCGCTGTCGGCGACTTCGTGCGTATCGCCAAGGCTGTCGTTCGGGCCCACTCGCCGTCCCCGGCGTCCAGCGCGGCGAGGATGGACTCGACGTTCGCGACGCCGAATATACGGTCGATCATGGCGCGTTGGGCATCGAGGGTTGCTTCCGCAGTCGGCTCCGACATTGCGCCCAGTGCTTGGCCGATTTCCATTCCATCGGCCAGCGCATCGATCAGGGCTTCGCGCCGGATCGCCGGAACGAAATGCGTGGCAACTCCGGCATAGATCGCGTCTGCGGTCTTCAGGCGCGTTCCGGTCAGTCCAAGGTACATGCCGATCTCGCCGGGCAGGCGCGGCAGGAAGAAGCTGCCGCCGACATCCGGGAATAGGCCGATGCCGGTTTCGGGCATCGCGAATTGCATCAACTCATCGGCGACGCGATGGCTGCCGTGCAGCGACACGCCGACGCCGCCGCCCATCACGAAGCCGCGCAGCAGCGCGATATAAGGTTTCGGGAAATGCTTGATATAGGCGTTGAGCAGATACTCGTCGCGATAGAATTCGACCGCGTAGGGCGTGCCGGCCTTGCCGGAGTCGTACAGCGTGCGGATGTCGCCACCGGCGCAGAACGCACGCTCACCCTCACCCTGAATGACTACGCAGGCGACGGACGCATCACTGGCCCACTGCTTGAGCTTGGCCTGCATCGAGACGCACATGCCGTGCGTCAGCGCATTCAGCGCTTTGGGCCGGTTGAGCGTGATGAGCCCGGCGGCGCCGCGCTTCTCAAAGATGATCTCGGCTTCGTCGCTCATTTCATCGTCGGGATGACAAAGCTCGCATTCTCGCGCACGCCACCTTTGGGCCAGCGCGCCGTCACCGTCTTGACGCGGGTATAGAACCGCACGCCTTCCGGGCCATGCTGGTTGACGTCGCCGAAGGCCGAGCGCTTCCAGCCGCCGAAGGTGTGATAGGCGAGCGGCACCGGGATCGGCACGTTGATGCCGACCATGCCGACTTTTACCCTCGAAGCGAATTCGCGCGCCGCATCGCCGTCGCGCGTGAAGATCGCAACGCCATTGCCGTACTGGTGATTGCTGGGCAGCGACAACGCCTCGTCAAAGTCGTTGGCGCGCGCGATCTGGAGCACGGGACCGAAGATCTCGTCCTGGTAGGTCTTCATTTCCGGCTTGACGTGATCGAACAGCGAGCCGCCGAGGTAGTAGCCGTTCTCATAGCCCTGAAGCTTGAAATCGCGTCCGTCGACGAGCAGCTTGGCGCCTTCCGCGACGCCCTGGTCGATATAAGCCTTCACCTTCTCGCGATGCGCGGCCGTGACTAGCGGGCCATAGTCCGCATCGGGATCGGTTGGAATGCCGACGCGCAACGCCTCGACGCGCGGCTTCAGCCTGGCCACGAGCGCGTCTGCCGTCTTCTCGCCCACCGGTACGGCGACCGAGATTGCCATGCAGCGTTCGCCAGCAGAGCCGTACCCCGCGCCGATCAGTTCGTTCGTCACCTGGTCCAGGTCAGCGTCCGGCATAATGATGGCGTGGTTCTTGGCCCCGCCCATGGCCTGCACGCGCTTACCGTGCGCCGTACCCTGGCTGTAGACATAATGTGCGATGGCGGATGAGCCGACAAAGCTCACCGCCTGGATGTCCGGATCCTGGAGAATGGCGTCGACCGCTTCCTTGTCGCCGTTGACGACCTGCAGCACGCCGGACGGGGCGCCCGCTTCCATCATCAGTTCGGCGAGACGCATGGGGACGGACGGATCCTTCTCGCTCGGCTTGCAGATGAAGGTGTTGCCGCAGGCGATGGCGACACCGAACATCCACATCGGGATCATCGCCGGGAAGTTGAAGGGCGTGATACCCGCTACGACGCCCAGCGGCTGGCGCATGGAGTAGATGTCGATCGAGGGGCCGGCGCCTTCTGTGTACTCTCCCTTCATCAGATGCGGGATGCCGCAGGCGAATTCGATGACTTCGAGACCGCGCTGAATGTCGCCCCTGGAGTCGGCGATCACCTTGCCATGTTCGTTCGAAAGCATGAGCGCAAGCGCGTCCATGTTCTTCTCGACCAGCGCCTTGAAGTTGAACATCACGCGCGCACGTCGCTGCGGATTGACGGCGGACCATTCGAAGAACGCCTTCTGCGCGTTCTCAACCGCCTTGCGCATCTCGGCGCGCGTTGCGAACGAGACCCTCGCCTGCACTTCGCCTGTCGCCGGATTATAGATGTCGCCGAAGCGGCCAGACGTGCCTGCCACATTCGCGCCGTTCAGAAAATGGCCGATGGTTCGCATGGGAATGCCGTGTCTTCTGAGGTCTCCGTGCGTTCGTAACACCCCGGCGCGGTGAAAAAAAGCTGTCCTAGCGGAGGGTTATTTCAGCATGTTTGCGCGCGCCGTCGGGGATGTAATGTTGCGTCCCAGTTCCTTGCAGGAGAACGCCATGTCCGATGCTGCCACGCACTACGAAACTCTCCTGATCGAGAAGAAAGGTGCTGTTGACTGGGTCACAATGAACCGCCCCGAAGCGCTCAATTCGCTCAACAATACGCTGGTCGACGAACTGCTCGACTACTTCGAGAAGCTGTATTTCAACCGCACCACGCGCATCGTCGTGCTGCGCGGCGCCGGACGGGCTTTTTGCGCCGGCCTCGATCTCAAGCAGTCGGGCGCGCGGCGCAACACCGAGGGCGCCAATATGGGTGGCCCGGCGGCCGGGCTGCTGAGCCAGCGGCGCATCAGCGAGATCGTCATGCGCATGCGCCGCTGCGGCCAGCCGATCATCTCGCTGGTGCAGGGCCCGGCCTGTGGCGGCGGTTTCGCGCTGGCGCTGGCTTCGGACATCCGCATCGCGGGCCAGAGCGCGCGCATGAATGCCGCGTTCATCCGCATCGGTTTGTCGGCGTGCGACATCGGCGTCTCCTATTTCCTGCCGCGCCTTGTCGGCGTGTCGGTGGCTTCGGAGCTGATGCTCACCGGACGCTTCATCAATGCGGAGCGGGCGCTGCGTGTCGGCCTCGTCTCGGAGGTCGTACCGGACGAATTTCTCGCGCGCGCCGCCGAGCCCTATATCGAGGAGATGATCACGACTTCGCCGCTCGGCCTGCGCCTGACCAAGGAATGCCTGAACATGAGCGTCGATGCGCAGAGCCTGGAAGCCGCGATCAACATGGAAGATCGCAACCAGATCCTGTGCTCGCAGACCAACGATGTGCGCGAAGGCATGACGGCCTTTCTGGAGAAGCGCAAACCCAAATACACCAACACATAGGAGCGGACGATGCAGGTTTCACTCAAGGGGCGCGTCGCGCTCGTCACCGGCGGCAGCCGCGGCATAGGCCGTGCTATTGCGCTCAGCCTGGCCGAGGCCGGAGCGGATATCGCTGTGAACTATCGCCGCGACGAAGGCGCTGCAAAGGAAACGGTCGCCGAAATTGAAAAGCTCGGCCGCAAGGCGCGCGCCTATTCGGCGTCGGTCGAGAATTGGGACGAAGATGTCGCCATGGTGGCGGACGTGATCCGGGACTTCGGATCGATCGGCATCCTCGTCAACAATGCTGGTATCGCGTCGCGCGGCCAGTCGGTCGCCGATACCGACCCGGCGGAGATGGAGCGCGTCGTGCGCGTCCACGCTTTTGCGCCGCATTATCTGTGCAAGCTCGTCATCCCGCACATGCGCAAGGAGAAACGCGGCGACATCGTCATGATATCTTCGGTCGCGACGCGCTTCATGGGCGCCAACGGCGCGCCCTACAATATGGGAAAGTCCGCGATGGAGGCGCTGGCGCTCACCCTCGCCAAGGAAGAGATGAAGAACGGCATCCGCACCAACATCGTGGCGCCGAGCCTGACTGTCACGGAAATGGGCATGCGCCTGACAAAGGCGCGCACGGGCGGCGACATCCACAAGCTCGATGCGACGTCGCCCTTTGGCCGCGTCTCGGTTCCGCAGGACGTGGCGGCGGTCGTCACGTTCCTCGTCTCCGACGCCAATCCCTATGCAAACGGGCAAAAGGTCAATATCGACGGCGGCGTTTGACCGCATTAGGCTTCAGAAAAATAACTCACCAAGGGAAGACACCATGAAAGCGGCAGTCCTGCGCGAGGTCGGAAAACCTCTCGTCATTGAAAATGTCCAGATCAACAAGCCGGGCCCGAACGAAGTGCTCATCCGCACCGTGTCGGCCGGCGTATGCCATTCCGACCTTCATTTCATCGAAGGCTCATATCCCGCGCAGGTTCCGGTGGTGCTCGGCCATGAGTTGGCAGGCATCGTCGAGCAGGTCGGCAGCGAAGTGCGAACGGTCGCGCCGGGCGATCATGTCATTACATGCCTCTCGGCCTATTGCGGTCATTGCGAACACTGCCTCACCGGCCACATGTCGCGCTGCCAGAGTCCCGAGACCAAGCGCCAGGCCGGTGAAGAACCGCGGCTTTCCAAGGACGGCGGCACGATGAACCAGTTCCTCAATCTCTCATCCTTCGCCGAGCAGATGCTGATCCATCAACATGCCTGCGTCAGAGTGCGCAAGGACATGCCGCTCGACCGCGCGGCGTTGATCGGATGCGGCGTGACCACGGGCGTCGGCGCGGTGATCCACACCTCGCAGGTTCGTCCTGGCGAGACGGTGGCCGTTATCGGATGCGGCGGCGTCGGTCTTGCGGCGATCAACGGGGCGGCGATTGCCGGCGCCGGCCGCATCATCGCCATCGACATGAACGGCACCAAGCTCAATCTCGCCAAGCATTTCGGCGCGACGGATGTCGTCAATGCGAAGGATGGCGATCCGGTAGCCCAGGTCATGGAGATGACAAAGGGCGGCGTGCATCACTCCTTCGAAGCCATCGGCCTCAAAAACACCGCCGAGCAGGCGTTTCGGATGCTGGCGCGGGGCGGTACGGCCAACATCATCGGCATGATCCCGCTGGGCACCAAGATCGAGCTACACGGCTTTGACTTCCTGGGCGAGCGCCGCATCCAGGGTTCGCTGATGGGCTCTAACCGCTTCCCGGTCGATATGCCCCGGCTCGTCGACTTCTATATGTCGGGCAAGCTGAAGCTGGACGAGATGATCTCGCGCCGCATCAAGCTTGAGGACATCAATGCCGCATTCGACGAACTCAAGCGCGGCGAAATCGCGCGCTCGGTGATCATGTTCGATGCCTGAATACTGAGTAAAGGCAATCTCCCCGGGTTAGGTACCCCGGGGAGCGCGCATTTTCGGCTATTCGTTAACGGCTATATTGGGCCGATTTCACTAACCTTGCAGAAAATGCGATGTTAGGAGGTCCGTTCGGGGCGGGGGCAGCCGGAGCACGACTTGCATCTTCTTGCGCATTTCTTGGGCCTGACCTTTCTCGCCTTGTCGCTGGCGGGGTCGGTCTATCTGCTTCTGGCATCTAGTGTCGTGACGCGTTTCATGGCCCTCCGTGCGCCACATGCGGCGGAACATCCGCCCGTCACGCTGCTCAAGCCCCTGCATTTCAATTCGCCGGGCCTTGAAGAGGATCTGGATACATTCCTCGCACAGAACTACGACGCGCCGGTTCAAATCGTCTTCGGCGTTCAAAGCACCAGCGATCCGGCGATCACCATCGTCAAGCATCTGCAGGCGCGTCATCCGGACGTCGACATCGAGCTCGTCGTCGACGAGCGCGCCTACGGCCACAACGCCAAGGTCTCCAATCTCATCAACATGGCCGAACAGGCAAAGCACGAAATCCTCGTGCTGAGCGACAGCGACATTTCGGTTGCGCCGGACTGGCTGTCAAAAGTTGTAGGCGCGTTGCTGCAGCCCGGCGTCGGCGCCGTGACCTGCCCCTATACCGGCCTCGCGGGTCAAAGCGCCTGGTCGACGCTCGCCGCGATGGGAACGAGCTACGATTTCCTGCCGAGCGTCGTGTTCGGAACTTTCTGGGGCATTGCGCGCGCGTGCCTCGGCTCGACGATTGCTCTGCGGCATTCCACCTTGAAGCAGATCGGCGGCTTCGAAGCGTTCCGCGATTTTCTCGCCGACGATTATGAGATCGGCCGTGCGGTGCGTCAGCGCGGTTTGCGCATCACGATGATGCCGCTTGCGGTCAGTCATCGCTGCACGGAGGAGGGTGTTCGCGAGCTGTTCAGTCATGAACTGCGCTGGAGCCGCACCATTCGCGTTCTGCGTCCATCCGAACATGTCGGCACGCTCATCACTTATCCATTTCCCCTGGCGCTTGCCGCAATAGCCTTACTTGGTGGCGGGTTTTATGGCGCTGGAGCGCTTTTGTTCGCGCTGGGAGCAAGGATCGTGCTGAAAACCTCGGTCGAGCGGGCATTTGGAACTTTCGCCGGACCGCTCTGGCTCCTGCCGGTCAGGGACACTATATCCATGGCTGTTTTCTTGCTCTCGTTTTTCGGTCAGAAGGTTGCGTGGCGCGGCGCGCGCTACCAGGTCCGGCCGAGCGGGGCCATGTCGCAATTGTGAGGTTTTCGAATGCGGTCGCTTTTCCTTCAAGCCCCATCCTTCGATGGCTATGACGGCGGTGCCGGCGCGCGCTATCAGATGAAGCGCGAGGTGAAGTCGTTCTGGTTTCCGACCTGGCTGGCGCAGGCCGCCGCGATGGTACCGGGATCCAAGATCATCGACGCGCCGCCGCACAACCTGTCGTTCAAGGACATCGAGGAAGACGTGAAGTCGCACGACTTCATCGTCATCCATACGTCCACCCCGTCCTTCCGTTCCGACTGCAAGACGGCCGAGATGATCCGTGCGCTCAATCCGACGGCCAAGATCGGTTTCATCGGTGCCAAGGTTGCCGTCGAGCCGGAGAAGAGTCTGCAAGATTGCCCGGCGATCGATTTTGTCTGCCGCAATGAATATGAATTCACGATCCAGGAACTGGCCAACGGAAACGACTGGTCGACGATCAAGGGTCTTTCGTACCGCGACAAGGATGGCAAGATCATCCAGAATGAGGAACGCGAAATCCTCATGGACATGGACAAGCTTCCGTCCGTGTTGCCGATCTACAAGCAGCTCAAGGTCGAGAAATATTTCGGCGGCTACCTCAAGCACCCCTACATGTCCTGGTACACCGGCCGCGGCTGCAAATCGCGCTGCACATTCTGCCTGTGGCCGCAGACGATCGGCGGGCACAAATACCGCTATCGCTCGATCCCCAAGGTGATCGAGGAAGTGAAATACCTGCAGAAGGAGTTTCCGCAGGTGAAGGAAATTTTCTTCGACGACGACACGCTGACCGATGACCACGCCCGCGTCGAAGCGCTGGCGAAAGAACTCGGCAAGCTCGGCGTGGTGTGGTCGTGCAACGCCAAGGCGAACGTGCCGCGCAAGACTCTGGAAGTGATGAAGGCCAACGGCCTTCGCCTGCTGCTCGTCGGCTATGAGTCCGGCAACCAGAAGATCCTGCACAACATCAAGAAGGGCCTGCTCGTCGAGGTCGCCAGGAAATTCTCCAAGGATTGCCACGAGCTCGGCATAGTGGTGCACGGAACCTTCATTCTCGGACTGCCGGGCGAAACGCGTGAAACGATCCAGGAGACTCTGGCTTTTGCTAAGGAAGTGAACCCGCACACGATCCAGGTTTCGCTGGCTGCGCCCTATCCGGGTACCTTCCTCTACAAGCAGGCCAAGGAAAATGGCTGGTTCGCGGACGATACCGATCTTCTGACCGAAGACGGAACGCAGATCGCGCCGCTCAACTATCCCCATCTCGGGCACACGGAGATCTTCGAGTCGGTCGAGGATTTCTACAAGAAGTTCTACTTCCGGCCCTCGAAGATCGCTTCGATCGTGGGCGAGATGCTGACCTCGCCCGAGATGATGGTGCGCCGCCTGCGTGAGGGCGTGGAGTTCTTCCAGTTCCTGCGCACCCGCGAAGACGCGATCGTTTCATAGCTTCGTGAAGGGCCTCATCGTCACAGCGGACGATTTTGGTGCCGCCGAAGAGGTCAACGATGCGGTCGAACAGGCCCATCGCGAAGGGATTCTCACGGCCGCAAGCCTCATGGTCTCGGCGCCGGCGGCGGGCGATGCAGTGGCGCGCGCAAGGGAAATGCCGCGATTGCGCGTCGGGCTGCACCTGGTGCTCGTCGAGGGCAGGCCGACGCTTCCGCCGTCATCGGTGCCGGATCTGGTCGATGCCGATGGCATGTTCCGTGCCGACATGACGTCAGCCGCGATACGGATGTTTTTTCTGCCGCGTGTTCGCCGGCAACTGGAAGCCGAGATCGAGGCGCAATTCGATGCGTTCCGCGCAACGGGCCTCGACCTTGACCACGTCAACACGCACAAGCATTTCCATCTGCATCCCACGATCGCCTCGGCCATCCTGCGCGTCGGCAAGCGATATGGACTGAGAGCAATTCGCGTCCCGCTCGAGCCCCATGACGTGCTCGCCAGGGCGGATCCCGCGGCGAAGCTCTCGCCGGCCTATGTCACCACGCCCTGGGCCTTGTTATCGCGCGCGCGATTCCGCGCGGCCGGTCTCAAGGTACCGGATCAGGTCTTTGGTCTGGCGTGGTCGGGAGCGATGACGGCAGCCAGGGTGGCGGGGCTGCTCGAGAATTTGCCGGACGGCCTGTCGGAGATTTACCTCCACCCTGCAACCGGCCCGTATCGCGGCTCGGCACCGGGCTACCGTTACTCCGAGGAGTTGGCCGCCCTGGTGGCTCCACGCATCGTGGAGGCTTCGCGCAACTCGGCGATTGCCCGCGGCGGTTTTGCGGATTTTTGATCCGTCTGCTATGGGCGATTATTGTCCGAGAACATATATGGCGTGAGTAACCGAACCGGCCTCGACCGCGGCCCCTGCGCCGCCAGCGATTGCCGACCTTTTTTCGGATAAGTCCATGTCCGCACTCACTTTTCCAGAGCTAACCGGCACCAGCCCAGAGGTGGTGGAGGGACCAATCCGCGTCGGGAGCGAGGCGCATAAGCGCCTGTTCTGCAGGACGCTGCTGGAGACCTTTAACCCCTACCGACCTGCGGTCATCGACTGGCCGAGACTGGATGCTGCGGCCACCGCGCGCATTACCTCGCTGCCCATCTGGGATATCGCAGTCCAGACCGAAAACCGCGCCAGCCTCAACGTTTGCACCTATGCCGAAGGGATAAACGATCCGCTGTTACGCAAGGCAGTTGAGCTCAATGGTTTTGAAGAACGCCGTCACCGTTACGTTCTATCGAATCTGGTCGAGGCGTATGGCATCGAGCTGGCTCCTGAGCCTGCATATCCGCGGCCAAAGAATCCGGAGTGGGCATTTCTTGTGACAGGCTATAGTGAGTGCATCGACAGCTTCTTCGCCTTCGGCCTGTTCGAGACCGCGAGGCAGTCGGGCTACTTTCCGGCCGAACTCGTCGAAACATTTGAACCCGTGATCCATGAGGAGGGCCGGCACATTCTGTTTTTTGTCAACTGGGTGGCCTGGCATCGACGCAACATGCCGCTTTGGCGCCGGCCTTGGTTCGAGCTGAAGGTGTGCGCGGTCTGGGTGTTCCTTGCCTGGGAACGCATCGGCATCGCTTCGGACGTATCCAACGGCGTTCAGGACAACAACTTCACGGTCACCGGAGCGAGCCGGCTCGCTGACAATATCGACGTCTTCAAACTGATGGATGTGTGTCTCGCCGAGAATGAGCGTCGTCTCGGCATCTATGACAAGCGCCTCAAGCGCCCGCGATTTGTTCCGTTCATGATCCGCACGTTCCGGCGGTTTTTTGGGCCGAAACAAGCCGCCGCCACGGTCTGACCCGGCGATGAAAATCGGAGTCGTCATCGCCGCTTTGGTCGGTCTGGCAGTCGCGGTCTGGCTGCTGCTGCATGTCGGCATCGGCGCAGTGTTGGCGGCCGTGGCATCTGTTGGCGTGGGCGGCTTTGCGCTGATCTGCCTGTACGGACTGTGCGTCGTCGCCCTGATGGGCTGCGGCTGGTTCGCCTTGATGCCCGATCACCACTTGCGCAACCTCGTCACCTGCATCATCGGGCGCCAGACGCGCGACAGCGCGGGCGACGTGCTGCCCTTCTCTCAGTTTGGCGGCATGGTGATCGGTGGGCGCGTCCTCATCCTGCGCGGCGTGGCGGCCTCGCTTGCCTACGCGTCGATGGTCGCGGACGTCACAACGGAACTGATGGGCCAGATCGCCTTCATCGCAATCGGCATCGCTTTGTGCATTTCGCAATTGCGCGCCTCGGCCACAATGGCGCCCTATGTCGATGCGCTGATGCTTGGCACTGCCCTTCTGGTTCCTGGAATTGCCGCCTTCGTGTTCCTGCAGAAGCGCGGCAGCGCGTTCGCTGAAAGCCTTGCAGCGCGCTTTTTGCCTGCCGCGGTCAAGCAGACAGCGGCATTCGGTGCGGCGATGAAGCAAATGTACGAATCGCCCGCCCGGCTGGCCGACATCGTCCACCATCCACCTTCTGTCCTGGCTGGCGAGTTCCGGAGTCGTCTGGCTTTCCGTGCGTCTCATCGGCGGGCATATGAGCTTTTCTCCGCCATCGCCATCGAAGCACTGCTGGCCGGTTTGCGCAGCGCCACGGTGTTTGTGCCATCCGCCATCGGCGTACAGGAAGCCGGCTATGCGGCTCTCATGCCGCTTTTTGGGCTTGGACCGGAGATCGGTCTGGCAGTGTCGCTGCTGCGCCGCGCGCGCGACATCGTCATCGGCGTCCCCGTGCTGCTCGCCTGGCAGGCGATGGAAAGCCGTCGCGCTCTGGCCCGCCCGGTCGAAACCTGATGGGCGACCGCGTTCTTGTCACGGGCGCGTCGGGCTTTGTCGGCTCGGCCGTCGCGCGTGCGCTTGCCGCCAGGGGTGACGATGTCAGCGTCCTGATGCGTGAATCGAGCCCGCATACCAACATCGCAGGCATCGATTGCCGTGTGGTGATGGGCGACATGCGCGATTCAAAATCGATGCTGAAGGCGATGGACGGCGCGCAGTACGTTTTCCATGTCGCCGCGGACTATCGCCTCTGGGCGCGCGATCCCGAAGAAATCGTGCGCAACAATCTGGAAGGTGCGCGCGCCGTGATGGAAGCTGCGCGAATGACGGGCGTGGAGCGCATCGTGTACACTTCCAGCGTCGCCGCACTGAAGCCCATGGCCGGTGTCGCCGTCGATGAAACCTCGCGGCACAGCGAGGAAACGGTCATCGGAGCGTACAAGAAGAGCAAGCTCGTCGCCGAGCGCCTGGTGGAACGCATGGCGGAAGAGGGGCTTCCCGTCGTTATCGTCAGCCCATCGACGCCGATCGGTCCGCGCGACGTCAAGCCGACGCCGACCGGCCGCATCATCGTGCAGGCGGCAAGCGGCGGCATGCCTGCTTTTGTCGATACCGGACTCAATCTCGTACATGTCGACGATGTTGCGCAGGGCCACTTGCGCGCGCTGGAAAAAGGACGCATCGGCGAGAACTATATTCTCGGTGGAGAAGACGTGCGGCTGAAGGACATGCTCGGCGTGATCGCGCCGCTCGTCGGCCGCAAGCCGCCGCGTGTGCAACTACCCCGCGGCCCGCTCTATCCTCTGGCCTATGGCGCGGAAGCCGTCGCGCGCGTCACCGGCAAGGAGCCGTTCCTGACGGCAGATGCTCTGAAGATGTCGAAGTATCACATGTTCTTCTCGTCGGCGAAGGCGAAGGCCGAACTCGGCTTCACGGCGCGACCCTATGTAAAAGGCATCGAGGATGCGGTGACGTGGTTTCGCGCCAACGGCTACATCCGATGATCGCGCTTCTCGCTCTCATTCCGGTAGCGATCTGGCTCTATCTGCTGGCAGGGCGCGGCATGTTCTGGGTGATGCAGGAACGTGATGATCGCAACGAGCCGGCGTCGCCCAAGACATGGCCGTCCGTGGTGGCGGTCGTTCCTGCCCGGAACGAAGCCGATGTGATCTCCGAGACGATCGGGAGTCTGCTGAAGCAGGACTATCCCGGCTCATTCCGCGTCGTACTCGTCGACGATCAGAGCACGGACGGCACCGCAGACGCGGCGCACGCGTTGGAGGGTGCTGACCGGTTGACCCTGCTGTCCGGTGCGCCACGTCCGCCCGGCTGGACCGGCAAACTCTGGGCAGTGCGCCAAGGCATTACGCGAGCAGGCTCGCCGGACTACCTCTGGCTCACCGACGCCGATATTGCGCATACGCCGGACAATCTTCGCCGCCTCGTGGCGCGGGCAGAATCCGGCAAGCTGGTCCTCACCTCGCTCATGGCCAAGCTGCACTGCAGGAGCTGGCCGGAGCGCTATCTCATTCCGGCCTTCGTGTTCTTTTTCGATATGCTCTATCCGTTCGCCTGGGTGAACAATCCCAAGCGCAAGCTGGCGGCGGCCGCCGGCGGCTGCATGCTCGTGAAGCGTGATGCGCTCGAACGCGCCGGGAACATCGACGCGATCCGGTCGCAGATCATCGATGATTGCGCGCTTGGCCGCGCGATGAAGGCGCAGGGGCCGATCTGGCTCGGACTGACGGAACGCGCCAGAAGCGTGCGCCCTTATCAGGGCATGGGAGAAATCCGCTCGATGGTCGCGCGCTCAGCCTATGCCCAGCTCGGCTACTCGCCGCTGCTGCTTGCCGGAACGTTCGCCGGAATGATCGTCGTCTATGCGGCCGCGCCGCTGCTCGCCGTCTTTGCGCACGACTCTGCTCAGGCGTCTGGCATTCTCGTCTGGGCGGCGATGACGCTTGCGTTTCAGCCGATCCTGAGATTCTACAGGCTGTCGCCGCTGTGGGGATTTGCCCTGCCGCTGATCGGCGCGGTCTATGCGCTGTTCACGCTCAACTCGGCGATACAGCATTGGCGCGGCCGTGGCGGCATGTGGAAGGGCCGGGCGCAGGCGATGGGTCAAGCATGAAGGCTGCAGGTCTCTCATCGGGCAAAGGCCACAAGGACGAGAACTTTCCCGTCGCATCGATTCTCATCGCGCGAAAACACCGGCCGGTGATCATGGCATTCTATCGTTTTGCCCGCCTCGCGGACGATATCGCGGACAACCCCGCCGCCACGCCGACCGCAAAGCTCGCACTGCTGGAAGACTTGCGTGCCAACTTGGTCGGCGAAGCCGATGATGCGGTTGAAGCCGTAGGATTGCGCAAGGCGCTCGCGGACAGGGGATTGTCGAGCGAGCACGCGCTCGATCTGCTCAGGGCCTTTCGTCAGGACGTGACCAAGCAACGCTACTCCAACTGGAACGAGTTGCTCGACTATTGCCGCTATTCCGCCATGCCGGTCGGCAGGTTCGTTCTCGACGTCCACGGCGAGAGCCGGGATCTTTGGCCGGCGAACGATGCGCTCTGTGCTGCGCTGCAGATCATCAACCACCTGCAGGACTGCGCCAAGGACTATAGTGAGATCGACCGCGTCTATATCCCGATGGACATGCTCGAACAGGCAGGTCTTTCGACGCTGGCGCTGGCCAAGGACAAGGCTTCTCTCGCATTGCGCGGCGTGATCGGCGAATTGGCGCGCAGGACGCAGGGACTCCTGGCTGCATCGCGGCCTTTCGCGGGGCAAATTCGTGATCACCGCCTGAGCCTTGAGGTTAGCGTCATCCAGACCCTGGCGGAGGACCTGACCCAGCGTCTGATGAACCGTGATCCTTTGTCCGAACGTGTACATCATACGCGCGGCGAAATGCCCGGATTGCTCCTGCGCAGCGTTCGCCATTTTGTCTCGGCGCGGCTTGGGCCTAAAAGAACGGACCTCGAATCTGTGTCCCGTCCATGACCCTCGCCGCATCCGAAACCGTCGTTCAGGCCGCCCAGCAGAAGGCGTCCAACAGCTCGTTCTATTCGGCGATGCGCCTGATGCCAAAGGCCGAGCGCGAGGCGATGTTCGCGATCTACGGCTTCTGCCGGCTGGTCGACGACATCGCCGATGACGGCATCGGTACGCGCGGCGAGCGCAATGCACAGTTGGTCAAGTGGCGTGTCGACCTCGATGAGCTCTACGCCGGTCACCCGCCGGAGCGCGCGAACTTCCTCGTCGACCCGGTCAAGCGCTATGGCCTGCGCAAGGAAGACTTCCTGACCGTCATCGACGGCATGGACATGGATGTCGCCGAGGACATCGTCGCGCCGGACCTGAAAACGCTCGACCTCTACTGCGAACGTGTGGCGAGTGCGGTGGGCCGTCTGTCCATCAAGGTCTTCGGCATGGACGAGGGGCCGGGCTTCGCGTTGGCCCACGACCTTGGACGCGCGCTGCAGCTGACGAACATCCTGCGCGACATCGACGAGGATGCCGCCATCGGTCGTCTCTATCTTCCGCGCGAATATCTCATCGAAGCGGGCATTACGTCGACGGATCCGAAAGCCGCGATCGCCGATCCGCGAATCGACGAGGTCTGCAGGCGCGTCGCGCGCGATGCGCACGCTCACTATGAAAAGGCGGCAGCGGTTCTCGCAAAACGACCCAAGGGGCGCATCGGCACGCCGCGCCTGATGGGCGCGGTCTATGGCGAAATCCTTCGCCAGACCGAAGCCGTCGGCTGGAAGCCGCCGCGCACGCGCGTCAGCCTCAGCAAGTCCAAATTGCTTGCCAT
Source organism: uncultured Alphaproteobacteria bacterium (assembly GCA_963741725.1). Classification (GTDB taxonomy): domain Bacteria; phylum Pseudomonadota; class Alphaproteobacteria; order Micropepsales; family Micropepsaceae; genus Rhizomicrobium. The sequence goes on from CAVUJC010000006.1 coordinate 169,136, forward strand.
CGTGTTGCGGCACGGCCTGTTCGGATGAGCACGGCCTATGTCGTCGGCGGCGGCCTCGCGGGCCTTTCGGCCGCTGTCTTGCTGGCTGAAAACGGCCGCAAGGTCGAGTTGATCGAAGGCGCGCCTCAGGCCGGCGGGCGGTGCCGCTCCTATTTCGATCCCGTGCTCGGGCAGCTGATCGACAACGGCAACCATCTTGTTCTGTCGGGCAACCACTGCGTGCGGTCCTATCTGCACAGCGTCGGCGCCGATTCCGCGCTCGTCGGACCGGATCGCGCGGAGTTCAATTTCGCCGATCTCTCGAGTGGCGCAAAGTGGACGATCAGGCCGAACGAAAGCGCGATTGCGTGGTGGATTCTTTCATCCGCGCGGCGCGTTCCCGATACCGGCCCCTTTGACTATCTCGCGCTTCTCAGTTTGCTGCTTGCTGGTCCCGACAAGCGCATCAGCGATGTTATCCGCTGCGAGGGGCCGTTGTGGGACAGGCTGCTGCAACCGTTCCTTCTCGCCGTTCTGAACTCTGACCCCAGGAATGCATCAGCGGCGCTGGCCGGTGCGGTGATCCGCGAGTCCCTGGCGAAGGGCGGACATGCCTATCACCCGCGCATCGCGCATCCGACACTGGCGGCGGCGTTCGTGGATCCCGCACTCGAATTTCTCAAGCGCAAGGGTGCGAGCGTGCGGATCGGTCAACGCGTCCGCGCGGTGACGTTCGACAATTCGCGCCTCTCGGCGTTGCAATTGCCAGAAGGGGCGATTGGAGTCGATCAAGGCGACACAGTCATCCTTGCTGTGCCGCCCTGGGTTGCGACGGAACTTGTGCCAGGTCTGACCGCGCCGACAGAGTTCTGTTCCATCGTCAACGCGCACTTCCGCATCGCTCCACCTGCCGGCGCGCCTCTCATGACCGGCGTTATCGGCGGCCTGGCGGAGTGGATATTCGCCTTTCCGGACCGAATCTCGATCACCGTCAGCGGAGCGGACGCGATCGTCGACAAGGCCGTGAGGAACTGGCCAGGACGTTCTGGTCAGAGGTATCGAAGGTCTTCAACCTGACCACGGGCCTGCCGCCCTGGCAGATCGTCAAGGAACGCCGTGCGACGTTCGCGGCGACGCCCGAGCAGGCCGCTTTACGCCCCAAAACGGTGACCCGCTGGCCCAACCTGTTGCTGGCGGGCGACTGGACGGATACAGGCCTTCCAGCCACCATTGAAGGCGCGATCCGTTCGGGGCAAAAAGCGGCCCGATTGGTGCTGTCCAGGACCTGAATTTCGCCCATGAACCAGATCATTCTCGAACGCGAAGGAACAATCGCCGTCGACAAGATGCTCGGCGGCGCGACCGCGGCGCTGCTCAAACAGCAGCGCGCCGACGGCCATTGGGTGTTCGAGCTCGAAGCCGATGCGACGATCCCTTCGGAATATGTCCTGCTGGTTCACTATCTCGCCGAAACTCCGAATCTCGAACTGGAGAGAAAGATCGGCAACTACCTTCGCCGCATCCAGGCGGATCACGGCGGCTGGCCACTGTTCCATGGCGGTCCGTTCGACATTTCCGCGACGGTCAAGGCGTATTTCGCGCTCAAGATGATCGGCGACGATATCGATGCGCCGCACATGAAGCGCGCGCGCGAGGCGATCCATGCCAAGGGCGGCGCGATCAAGGCGAACGTCTTCACGCGCATCCTGCTCGCCCTTTATGGCGAGACGTCCTGGATGAACGTGCCGACGGTTCCGGTCGAGCTCATTCTGCTGCCGCGCTGGTTCCCCATTCATCTGTCCAAGATGAGCTATTGGGCGCGCACCGTGATCGTGCCGCTGCTCGTTCTCGCGGCCTTGAAACCGATCGCGCGCAATCCCCGCGGCATCCATGTGCCGGAGCTTTTCGTGCCAGGCGTTCCGGTAGTCTCGCCGCGCGCACCTCATCAAAGCCGCGGCTGGTCTGCTTTCTTTGGAGCGCTGGATTGGATCCTGAAGCGCGTCGAACCGCTCTGGCCCAGGAGTTTGCGCAAGCGCGCGATCGAAAAATGCGTGAGCTGGACCACCGAACGGCTCAACGGCGAAGATGGCCTCGGCGCGATCTATCCCGCGATGGCCAACAGCGTGATGATGTATGACGTGATGGGCGTGCCGGAAAGCGACCCCAATCGGGCCGTCGCGCGCAAATCGGTCGAACTTCTGCTCGTCGTCAAGGATGACGAGGCCTATTGCCAGCCTTGCGTTTCACCAGTGTGGGACACGGCCCTGGCTGCCCATGCGTTGATGGAGGCAAAGAACGACGCCGCCGATTCCGCCGTTGCGCGCAGCCTCGAGTGGCTAAGGACGCGCCAGGTCCTGGACGTGAAGGGCGACTGGGCGGAGGAGCGGCCGAATGTGCGTCCGGGCGGCTGGGCCTTTCAGTACAACAACGCCTATTACCCGGACCTGGACGACACAGCCGTCGTCGTCATGGCGCTCGATCGCGCACGCGAGCGCACAGCGCCCAACGCCGACTACAAGATGGAGATCGCGCGCGGCCGCGAATGGGTCGAAGGCCTGCAGAGCAAGAATGGCGGCTGGGGCGCGTTCGATGCCGACAATGCCTATTACTACCTGAACAACATTCCCTTTGCCGATCACGGTGCGCTTCTCGACCCGCCGACCGACGATGTCAGCGGGCGCTGTATTGGCATGTTGATGCAGCTCGGCGCGACGCCGGACGATCCGCATGTTGCGCGGGGCGTGGAATTTCTGCGCCGCTCCCAGCTACCGGACGGCAGCTGGTTCGGACGCTGGGGCGTGAATTACGTCTATGGCACGTGGTCCGCACTCGCCGGTCTCAATGCAGCTGGTGTTGGAGCTGACGATCCGATGATGCGACATGCCGCCAGATGGCTGACTGAGATCCAGAACAAGGATGGCGGTTGGGGCGAGGATTGCGACAGCTATCGGCTCGACTATAGCGGCTATCACCACGCGCCTTCGACGGCCTCACAGACTGCCTGGGCCTTGCTCGGACTGATGGCTGCGGGCGAGGTCGATTCGCCGGCCGTCGCGCGCGGCATCCGCTATCTCGCGGCGACGCAGGCGGATGACGGTCTGTGGCCGCAGGAGCACTACACCGGCGGCGGTTTCCCGCGCGTCTTCTACCTGCGTTATCACGGCTATCCGAAGTTCTTCCCGCTCTGGGCCGTCGCGCGCTACCGAAATCTCAAGGCCGGCAATTCGCGGCATGTTTCCTACGGTCTGTGATGTCGGTAATCGCCGTCACAGGGCTGGCGCGTGAAGCCCGCATCGCGCGACGCGCGCGCGCGGTGCCGGTCATCAGCGCAGGCGACGCGCAGCTTCTGACAAACCGCCTAGAAGAGGCGATCCGCGCCGGCGCGAAAGGCATCGTCAGTTTCGGCATCGCGGGCGCGCTGGCGCCGCTGCTGAAGCCGGGTGACGTCGTGATCGCGACGCACGTCGTGCATGGGGAGGAACGCTACGCCACCGATCCCAAATGGACGGCCATTCTTCGCCAGAAACTGCCGCTCGCAACGCCTGCAATCATCGTCGGCCATGGCGAGATCGTCTCGCATATCGACGGCAAGCGCCGCCTGTTTGCGCTGTCGGGCGCGCATGCTGTCGATATGGAATCCCATATCGCCGCGCGCATCGCCAAGCGGCACAACATCCCGTTCGTCGCGATCCGTACCATCTCTGATGCGGCCGCGCGCGGATTGCCGCCGGCGGCGCTTATTCCGCTCAAGCCGAACGGGCGAATTCAGTTTGCCGGCGTGTTGAAGTCGGTCGCGAGCGAGCCGCTGCAAATTCCGGACCTGATGACCACAGGCCGCGAGACAGGCAGGGCGTTCCGCGCGCTACTCCGCTGCCGCAACGCTCTCGGGCTTGGCCTTGGCTGCCCCTATCTCGGCTAGCTTGTTCTCGACATGGCTCGAGAACACATATTCCGCCGGACGCTGGTTCGACGTGTCGATGTCCGGTTTCATCGGGCCTGAGGTTTTCACGCCGCGGACGGCGAGCGGGATCAGCTTGTGCGGATGCTTGATCGAATCGATCACGGCAGTGCCTTCGAACCCGCAATGGACCATGCAGTCCTTGCACTTCTCGTACTTGCCGACGCCGTATTTGTCCCAGTCGGTGCCGTCGATCAGTTCCTTGAACGTCTTCACATAGCCTTCGCCGAGCAGGTAGCAGGGCTTCTGCCAGCCGAACACGCAACGCAGCGGCATCGACCAGGGCGTGCACTCATAGGTCTGGTTGCCGGCAAGGAAGTCCAGGAACAGCGAGGACTGCGTGAACTCCCAGTTCTTGCCGCCATTGCCGCGCGAAAGGATGTCGCGGAACAGGTTCTTGGTGCGCTCGCGGTTGAGGAAGCTGTCCTGGTCGGGCGCGCGCTCATAGGCATAGCCCGGCGAGATCGTGATGCCGTCCAGCTTCATTTCCATCATCGTGTCGAAGAACTTGGCGACACGCTCGGGAATGGCGTTGGAGAACAGCGTGCAGTTGATCTGCGTGCGGAAGCCCTTGGACTTGGCAAGCTTGATCGCCTCGATCGCCTTCTCATAGACGCCGTCCAGGCACACCGAGTGATCGTGCATGGCCTTGTCGCCGTCCAGATGGATGGACCAGGTGAAGTTCGGGTGCGGCTTGTACTGGTCGATCTTCTTGGTCATCAGCAGCGCATTCGTGCACAGGATGACGAACTTGTTGCGGTCGAGCATGCCCTGAACAATCTGCGGCATCTCGCGGTGCAGGAGCGGTTCGCCGCCGGCGATCGAGACGGCTGGCGCGCCGCACTCGTCCATCGCGTCCATGCATTCCTGGTACGACAGGCGCTGGTTGAGGATCGCATCGGGGTAATCGATCTTGCCGCAACCGGCACAGGCGAGGTTGCAGCGGAACAGCGGCTCCAGCATCAGCACGAGCGGATAGCGCTTCCTGCCGGTCAGATGTTGCTTCATCACATAAGCGCCGATGCGCGCGGCCTGTTGAACCGGAATTCCCACGATGTTCTCCGTTCCTACGCCGCGGGGGCGCGATCGTTCCTGAGCTCTGCCGGCAGGCGGAACTCGATATGTTCTTTCTTGCCGTCCATTTGCGTCACTTCGACGGGCTCGATCCGGCCCAACGCCGCGATCACGTCCTCGACCAGTCTTTCGGGTGCCGAAGCGCCTGCGGTCAGGCCGACGACCTTCTTGCCGAGGACCCATTGCGGATCCAGCTCGCTGCCGTCCGCAATCAGGTAGCTCGCAATTCCCTCCTCGCGGCCGATTTCGCACAGCCAATTCGAGTTCGAGCTGTTCTTGGCGCCGACGACGAGGATCACATCGGCGATTTTGGCCAATTCGCGCACCGAGGTCTGGCGGTTCTGCGTGGCGTAGCAGATGTCGGTCGTCTCGGGTCCGACGATGTCCCTGAACTTGGCTTTCAGCGCCAGGATGACGTTCTTGGTGTCGTCGATCGAGAGCGTTGTCTGGGTGATATAGGCGACCGGCGTCTCGACCGGAATGTCGAGCGCAGCGACGTCGGATTCGGACTGCACCAGATGCACCGGCGCCCCGACCTGACCCATCGTGCCTTCGACTTCTGGATGGCCCGCATGGCCGATGAGAATCAGCTTGCGTCCGCTGCCGGCGTAGCGCTTGCCCTGGTTGTGAACCTTGGAAACCAGCGGGCAGGTTGCGTCGAGAACGGGAAGCCCGCGGGCCTGCGCGTCTTTCACGACCGCCTGCGGCACGCCATGCGCGCTGAACACGGTTACGGCTCCATCGGGAACTTCGTTGAGCTCCTCGACGAAGCGGGCGCCCTTGTTCTTCAGCGTGTCGACGACGTGCTTGTTGTGGACGATCTCGTGGCGGACGTAGACGGGTTCGCCATACTTTTCGAGCGCGCGCTCGACGATGTCGATCGCCCGCACCACGCCGGCGCAGAATCCACGGGGTTGGGCGAGAACGACTCGCATCAAGAACTCCTGTCGTGGGGCAATCTTTGCCCGGATCGGTGCCTATAGCCAGCATCTGGGTGCGGTGCAACCGGCACAAGATTACAACAGTGCGACTAGCATTTACCCCGTTTGGCAGTTAGGGCTGCCCTCGAAGCAAGTCGAATATGTTACGCTGGGTACCTCGAAATTACCCCTGCCGAGATTGGGGGAATAGGTCCGGCGGGTAGCACGGGGTATTCATGGTGAGTTCTCAAGGCGGGGCGCCGCGACTGTCGGCAAGCTCTCCCTCCATCGCGTTGCCAAGTGCCATGCAGGACGCCGCACGGATCGTCGACGCCATGCTGGATCGCGTCCTGCCCAAGCCGCACGGCCTGCACGCCCGGGTCCAGGAGGCAATGCGCTACGCGACGTTCGCGGGTGGCAAGCGGTTGCGTCCGTTTCTTGTCCTGAACTCCGCCAGGCTCTTCGGCGTCGAGGTTGCGCGGGCGGCCCGTGCCGCCGCAGCCATCGAAGTGCTGCACACCTATTCGCTGGTCCACGACGATCTACCCTGCATGGACGATGACGATCTGCGCCGCGGCCGGCCGACGACGCACATTGCGTTCGACGAGATGACGGCCGTCCTTGCCGGCGACGCGCTGCTGACGGTCGCGTTCGAAATTCTGGCCCACCCCGAGACGCACCCTTCGGGCGACGTGCGCAGCGCGCTGGTTCTGCGCCTCGCGGAAGCCTCGGGCAGCGATGGGATGATCGGCGGACAGATGATCGACATGCAGGCGGCGCAGAACGCGTTCGGCGCTGACGAGATCATCCTGTTGCAAAGGCTCAAGACGGGACAGCTCTTTGAATTCTCCTGCGAAGCAGGCGCAATCCTCGGCCAGGCCGGGCAGGAAGACCGCGACCGCCTGCGTGCCTATGCGCGCGACATGGGTCTGGTGTTTCAGATCACCGACGATCTGCTCGATGTCACGAGCACGGCGGAAAAAACGGGCAAGGCCGTCGGCAAGGACAAGGACCAGGGCAAGGCGACCCTGGTCTCGATCATGGGGATTGACGGCGCCCGCGCGGAAGCCGAAAAGCTCGCCCGCCGTGCCGCCGCCACGCTTGCCCCCTACGGCAACGCCGCGCCCGAACTGTGCGAACTTCCGCTCTTCTTGCTCGACAGGGAATCCTGATGTCAGACATTTCGAGGACGCCGCTGCTCGACGAGATCAAGGTACCAGCAGATCTGCGGCGCCTCGCATCGTCGAGCCTTCGGCAAGTGTCCGACGAACTGCGCACCGAGCTGATTCACGCGGTCTCCGAAACCGGCGGCCATTTTGGCGCCGGTCTCGGTGTGGTCGAGCTCACCGTCGCGCTGCACTATGTGTTCAGCACTCCGGACGATCGCGTGATCTGGGACGTCGGCCATCAGGCCTATCCGCACAAGATCCTCACTGGACGCCGCGACCGCATTCGCACCATCCGCAAGCCCGGCGGCCTTTCCGGGTTCACCCGCCGCAGCGAAAGCGAATATGACCCGTTCGGCGCAGCGCATTCTTCGACGTCGGTGTCCGCCGGTCTCGGCATGGCCGTCGGGCGCGATCTCCTCGGCAAGGACAATCACGTGATCGCCGTGATCGGCGATGGTGCGATGAGCGCCGGCATGGCCTATGAGGCGATCAACAATGCGGGTGCGCTGGGTAGCCGGCTGCTCGTGATTCTGAACGACAACGACATGTCGATTGCGCCCGCGACCGGTGCGCTGAACAAGCATCTCAACGAGCTCACGGTGACCAAGTCGGGCTCGAACACGATGTTCGAGAAACTCGGCATGCGCCACATCGGGCCGATCGACGGACATGATGTGGACGCACTGGTGCATGTGCTCGAGGAAATCCGGGACGACAAGGAAGGCAGCCCCGTGCTGCTCCATATCGTCACGCGCAAGGGCCATGGCTACGCGCCGGCCGAGGCCGCTTCGGACAAGGGTCATGCCGTGGCCAAGTTCGATGTCGCGACCGGCGTTCAGGCGAAGGGCAAGCCGGGAGCGCCGACCTACACCAAGGTCTTTGCAGACGCCTTGATCGCCGAAGCCAAGGCCGATCCGCGGGTTGTCGCAATCACCGCTGCGATGCCGTCCGGCACCGGCCTGGACGCGTTCGGCAAGGCGTTTCCCGAACGCACCTTCGACGTCGGCATCGCCGAACAGCACGCCGTGACATTCGCTGCCGGGCTCGCGACCGAAGGGCTGAAACCTTTCGCCGTGATCTATTCGACGTTCCTGCAGCGCGCCTATGACCAGGTCGTCCATGACGTGGCCATCCAGAACCTGCCGGTGCGTTTCGCGATGGACCGCGCCGGCCTTGTCGGCGCAGATGGCGCGACGCATGCGGGAAGCTTTGATCTCGCCTACCTCTGCTGCCTGCCGAACTTTGTCGTGATGGCCGCCGCGGACGAAGCCGAGCTGATGCACATGGTGGCAACCGCCGCCGCTTACGATGAAGGCCCGATCGCGCTGCGCTATCCGCGCGGCGAGGGCACCGGGGTCGCATTGCCGGCGCGGGGCGAGGTCTTGCCCATCGGAAAGGGCCGCATCGTTCGCGAAGGCAAAGAGGTCGCCATTCTCAGTCTGGGCACCCGCCTTGGCGCTGCGCTGCAGGCTGCCGACCAGCTCCGTGCGCAGGGCATTTCCTGCACCGTTGCCGATGCCCGTTTCGCCAAGCCTGTCGACGAAGATCTTGTCCGCCGTCTGGTGCGCAACCACGGCATGCTCGTCACCATCGAGGAAGGTTCTGTCGGCGGGTTCGGCTCGCATGTCCTGCATTTCCTTGCGAACGAAGGCTTGCTGCGTCCCGGCCTGGAAGTCCGCACCATGACGCTTCCGGACATCTTCCAGGAACATGACGATCCGGCGCGCCAATATGAAACAGCCGGCCTTGCCGCCGCGGACATCGCGCGCATCATCGGCGCGCACTTCGTCAAGAAGGCATCCGCGCGAGGCTAGCCGGCAAAATTTCGCCGCGATTGCCGCGTATGCGCGTCAGTTCCCGGCAGGTTCATGGAGACCCTGATGCACAATTTGATGATCAAGCTTTCACTCGCATTGGCGCTGGCCCTCACGCTTTTTGCGCCCGCCGCGCAGGCCGACGCCGCCGATCCGGCGACGCCTGCGGTGCAGACGTTCTACGCCGCGCTGCTGGACGGCATGAAGGGCGGCAAGACGCTCGGCAACCAGGGGCGGTATGACAAGCTAAAGCCCGTGATCGAGCAGACCTTCGATCTCGGCACGATGATCAAATATGCCGTCGGGCCGACCTGGACCACAGCTTCAGCGGACGACCAGAAAGCGCTTTCCGATGCATTCGCGCGCATGACCATCGCCCAGTACGCCGGCAATTTCTCGAACTTCGACGGCGAGAAGTTCGTCGTCGAACCCAAGGCGGACATTCGCGGCACGGACCACTATGTGAAGACTTCGCTCGTCGCGAAGGACCAGACCGTGCAGTTCATCTACCGCATGCGCCAGTTCGGCAATGACTGGAAGATCATCGACATCCTGCTCGAAGGTTCGATCAGCCAACTGTCCGTCTATCGCTCGGATTTCGCCGCCACGCTCAAGACTGGCGGCGCTGCGGCGCTCGTCAAGAAGATCAACACGCTCGCGGACAAGGCGCTGAAGGGCTAGTTCACGCTTTCTGCGGTGGCGGGCCCATCAGGGCCGGCAGGAAGAACAAGGTCGTCACCAGCGTCCAGGCAAGCGAGATCATCAATAACTCGCCCATGCTGGCGGTGCCGGGGTGGCTCGACAGCCACAGACTGCCAAAGCCCGATGCCGTGGTCAGCGCGCTGAAGATCACGGCCCGCGTCAGGCTCGACTGCAACAGGTCGATCTGGCCGGCGCGCCAGGCCATCACGAAATAAATGTTGAAAGCGACGCCGATGCCGAACAGGAGCGGCAGGGCGATCACATTGGCAAAATTTAATTGCAGCCCGATGGCGACCGAGGTCCCCAGGGTGAGCAGGCCCGTCAATACCAGCGGGATGATCGTCATCATGACGTCCTTGGCGCGCCGCAGGACGGCGATGAGCAGCAGCGTGATCACGACGAAGGACAAGACGCCTGCCTCGATAAAGGCATCGACGATCGTGGTTCCGGATTCGCGAATGGAAATCGGTGCGCCCGTGGCCGACGGCACGAGCTTGAGCACGGCCTTGCTGAACTGGGCGAGCGAGGTGTTGCTGCCCGACGTATCCCTGGGGAACACCTGAATGCGCGCCGAGCCGTCGGCGGCGATCCAGTCCTGCACCATATCGGGCGGCATGGATGCGATCGTGACGGGCGCGGCCTGCAGAGACGCGCTCATCTGAGCCAGCATGATCTTCATTCCCGGCACCAGAGCCGCCGCCGCGCGCGCGCGCAGGGCCGGCGAGCCCTGCGCCAGATGCGTCAGAACGTCTGCGAGACGGCCGGCTGCTGCCGCCGCCACCCCACCGGACTTCGCGGCGTCGCGCAACGCGGCGGCCGTAGCGGTCAAACTCGTAACGATTTCGGCGTCACTTGGTTCGGGCTTGGTCGTGAACGGGTTGATTGTGGCATCTAGCAGCATGTTCGCATCGCTGATCAGCGCCAGCTTGCGCGTCTGATCGGTGGGCACGAAATCGGCCAGCGTGATCGCCTGGCCAACCGAGGGAATGTCCGACAGCTTCTGTGACAGCGCCTTGGCCGCATCCAGATTGGGCGCGAGGACATCGATCGTATTGGGCGAAGTCTGCGGATCCTTCATCAGGTCGAGAATCGTCGAAACCAACTCCGTCCTGGCGCTGCGCAGGTCGAGCGGGTTGAAATCGAACTTCACGAAGGTGACGAGGATCAGCGCCACGACCGCCGCAAGGGCGGCGACAGCCATCACCTGCCGGCGATGCGAGACCATGATGCGGTCCACGGTCTCGAAGAAGGCAAAGCCGATGCCCTCGGCCTCGCCGCTCGGTTTCACGATCATGAGCAGTGCAGGCAGCAGCGTGATGCATAGAATGAACGCCACGATCATGCCGATGCCGGCGACGAGACCGAGTTCAGCGACCCCGACGTAGCTGGTCGGTAGGAACGAGAAAAAACCCGCCGCGGTAGCGGCTGCGGCAAGGGCGAGCGGCGTGCCGACGCCGCGTCCGGCGCGGATCAGGGCCGGGCGCAGATCGTCTTCGGCGTGCCGTTCCGCGCGATAACGCACGCAGAACTGAATGCCGAAATCGACGCCGATGCCCACAAACAGCGCGACGAACGCAATCGAAATGATGTTGAAGACATGTGCGGCCATCAGCCCGAGCGCCATGGTGATCATCAGTCCGGCGACCAGCGTGATCAGGATGCAGGCGATGATGCGGAACGAGCGCACCGCCAGCCACAACGTCAGCAGCACAGCCAGGAGCATGGCGCTGACCATGAGTCCCGCGCGATCGGCGAGCGTGCCGAACTCTTCGTCCGACAGCGGTACGGGCCCGGTCAGCCGCACGCGCACGCCGTTTTCGGGCGTCAGGTGCAGCGACGCGGCGGCGGCGCGAATGGCGTTCGTCGCAGCCTCTCCGGGTTCGAGCGCGCCGAAGTTCAGCACCGGCTTGACCTCGATGAAACGGCGCGTTTCCTGCGGCGACGATTTCGCACCCGTGATCAGCGAGCGCCACGACAGTAACGATGTCTGCCCGTCCGCGATTCTGCCGAGCGTATCGCCGAAACCAGAAATGGGCCGCTGCAGATCGGAGAGCTTCGCCTGTCCGCGCGCCACGCCGTCCAGCGCGGTCTTCAGGCTGTTCATGATGCCGCGCAGGGACGGGTCGGCGGCGAGCGGACCCAGAAAAGGCTGCGCCGCGATCATCTGTTCCGTCGATGCTTTCACATCCTCGTAGGGAAGAAAGAGAAGTCCGTTCTGATTGAAAAAGGCTCCGCCATCCGGACGGCGCACGAGCGTGAAGAACTTCTTCTGTCCCGAAAGGGCTTCGGTCAATGCGGCGGTGCCGGCCTCGGCCAGCTCCGGTGTGGCACCATCGACCACGACGAGGATCAGGTTGACCTGTTGCGGGAACAGCTTGTCGAAATGGTTCTCGCGCACGCGCCAATCGACCTTGTCCGAGATCAACTTGGTGCTGTCCGTGTCCATGTTGAAGTTGGCGGCTGTGTAGAAGCCGGCGGCGATGCCGAGGGCGATGCAGAGCGCGGCTATCCGCACGGGCATGCCGCTGCATACTGCAACAATGCGTTCGACGATTGTCATACCTTTGTGTAGCGGACGGCTAGAAGTCCGGCAAACCCTGCACGTCCGGCTCGCCGTTGCGGATTTCCGCGTCGCGGGACTGGCGGTAAAGGCTGCGCGTCGTCGCGTAAAGGTCGATCGACGACCTCTGAATCTCGCGCAGGGCATTCACGCTCTGGGATCTTGCGTCCACGAACGCCAGTGCGTTGCGGCCCCAGGAATAGTAGAACTTATGATGCCAATGGACGTAGCCGAGCGGATCCAGATAGTGATCGACGAAACCGCCCGCTATATCGCGCGGCACTGCCGGTCCCAGGAGCGGCAGGACGAGATAGGGCCCCTCACCGACGCCATACCATCCCATCGTCTGGCCGAAATCTTCCTGGTGGTACGGCATGCCCCACCCTGTGGCGACATCGAATACGCCCGCGAAGCCCAGCGTCGAGTTCGCCGCAAAGCGTCCGATCGCCTCGCCCCCGCGTTCGAAATTGCCCTGCAGGACGTCGTTGGCGAATGTCACCGGCAGGTGCAGGTTGGTGAGAAAATAGTGCAGATGCTCGCGGATCGGGCCCGGTGTGATGCTGTGGTAGAAGGTCGCCACCGGCAGAGCGACTTGATTGTCCAGGGCGTGATTGAGCGAGAAGACGTCTCGGTTCAGGGGCTCCAGCGGATCGTTCTGCTCGATCGCTTCGGGCGATGTCGAACATGCTGCGACCCACGCGCCAACCGCAACCACCGCCGCCAGACGGACAATGTTCAAGAACTTCCCCAAAACTTGGCCCACCAGGCTCGCTCGAGCCAACACTAGCGACACTTTCGGGTTCCCGTCTATGGCTGGGAAACGAGTGGTTTGATGTACAAAAACTTCGCGCAGGGACACATTGTCTCGGTAAACAGGGTGCAAGCCCGCTCGTCACCTGCATCGATGCCTTCGCCTGTCGAAAGGTAAATTGGGCCGCGGACCTGCCGCACCCGTGGTGTGGGCAATCGTCAAGAGTGGCGGTCAAATTTGTCGGCGGGATAGCCCAATCTGCGCCCCATGACGGCGTGGGGCGCGGACAATGCCCGCGCTTGCGGCGGCAGGCGCAAGATACTTACTATTCTAACTGCAATTGGACCTATTGCGAGACCGCCGCCAAGGCGGCAAAACCGGGAAACGGCAGGGAATGAAGACGCAACCGTACGCGCGCGCACTGCCCGGTTCGACGTGACGCGCATCGACTCGCATCAGCATTTCTGGCGCCCCTCGCGCGGCGACTATGGCTGGCTGAATGCGGCGGACTTTCCCAAGATCGCCCGCGACTTTCTTCCCGGCGATCTCGCCTCGCTGCTGCATGCGGCAAACATCGATAAGACAGTTCTGGTGCAGGCCGCGCCGACCACGGCGGAAACGGCGTTCCTTCTGGAACTCGCGCATGCGACGCCCTTCGTTGCCGGCGTCGTCGGCTGGGTCGACTTCGACGCCGGCGATGCGGCGAGCCAGATCGCGCGCCTGTCCGCGGACGCCAAGCTGGTCGGGCTTCGGCCGATGATCCAGGACATCGAGGATCCCGACTGGATGCTGCGTCCCGAACTCGCTCCGGCGCTCGACGCGATGCAGCGTGGCCATCTTTGCCTCGATGCGCTCGTCAAGCCGCGTCATCTTCCCGCTCTCAGCGAGTTTCTCGATCGCCATCCCGATCTTCCCGTCGTCATCGATCATGCGCCAAGCCGGATATCGCCGGACATGGCCATGAATTGTGGGCCGTCTACATGACTCACATCGGCCGTAGCACAAACGCCGTGTGCAAGCTCTCCGGACTTGCATCGGAAGCCGGCCCCGGCTGGAACGCAAAAATGCTCAAGCTCTATGTCGACGATCTGCTGGAGAGTTTCGGGCCTTCACGCATCATGTGGGGCAGCGACTGGCCGGTGCTCAATGAAGTGGGGGACTATGCGTCCTGGCTCGCCGCGGCCGAGGAACTGACAGGACACCTCACACCCGCCGAGCGCGAGCAGATCTTCGGCGGCACGGCGTCGCGATTTTACGGACTCGACGCATGAGCTATCCGACTGCCACGCAGGACGAGATCGATTTCTTCAACGCGCATGGCTGGCTCGTCATCGACAATGCGATTCCCGGCGAACATCTGGATGAGATCGAACGCCACTGCGACCGGATCCTCGCGGACAAGGAAAAGCTCGCCTATGACTGGGCCTGGTCGAAGGACGAGGATAAAGACCATCGTTCCTTCCGCATCGTGCAGTCCTCGCCAAGCTTTGTATGGAAGGACATCAAGGACGCGCCATACCGCAAGTGGCTCGTGGAGTTCGGCTCGGCGCTGATGCACCAGAAGCTCGAATTCTGGTATGACCAATTCCTCGCCAAGCCGCCGGGAAACAGCTCGCCGACTTTCTGGCATCAGGACGAGGGTTATTGGGGCACCAACCTGAATGACAAGGGCGCGACCTGCTGGATTCCGCTCCAGGACGTGACGGTCGAGAACGGCTGCATGCATTTCATCGACGCCGGCCACAAGGACGGCGTGCTCGTCCATCGCAGTGTCGAGGGCGTGCAGAGCGATCTTCTCACCTGCGATCCCGACGAAAGCCGCGCCGTCGCGTGCCCGATTGCGCGCGGCAGCGTGACCTTCCATCATTCCAAGACACTCCGCACATGACGCCCGCCAATGTTTCGCAAGGCTGGCGCAAGGCGGTCAGCAATCACATGCAGGCCATGGGCGCCGGTGGCGAAGGCGGCCACTACCCCTGGAAGGTCTATGTCAATCAGCGCACGGGCGAGCGCATAGTGCCGACGTCCGGCGGCGTGCCGCGCGAGCTGATCGAAGGCCGCAAGAAATTCTGAATCGGATATCACGGAGCAGGAAATGACCGAATTCAACGGCCTGGGACTGCATTTGGGAAATCTGTCGCGCTTGTCGCGCGCCAAGACGCGTTCCATCAGTCCCGAAAATTTCACCGGAGAAAAGGGCAAGGGCGGCATGTCGACCGACGGTCCGGCGGCGAACGCCGCGCGCGGACTCGGCATCGGCTGGAAGATCTCGCCGTACATCATCATCGCGCCGGGCGAGACGCGCGAGCTTGCGAACATCGAAGGCATGGGTGCGATCCAGCAGATCTGGATGACGATGGCCGGCGGCAAATGGCGCCATGCGATCCTGCGCGCCTATTGGGACAATCAGGAGCAGCCGTCGATCGAGTGTCCGACGGGCGACTTTTTCTGCGTCGGCTGGGAACGCTTTGCACAGGTCTCCGCTCTGCCCGTCTGCGTCAATCCGGGCCGCGCCTTCAACTGCTACTGGGAGATGCCGTTCCGCAAGCGTGCGCGCTTCACGATGACGAACCTCAGCGACGAGCGGATCATCCTCTATTACCAGATCAACTACGCGCTGACCGACGTGCCCGACGACTGCGCCTATTTCCACGCCCAGTTCCGCCGCGCCAATCCGCTTCCCTACAAGGAGGTCTTCACGATCCTCGACGGCGTGAAGGGACGCGGCCACTATGCGGGCACCTACATGGCCTGGGGCGTGAACAATTCCGGCTGGTGGGGCGAAGGCGAGATCAAGTTCTTCATGGATGGCGACCAGGAGTTTCCGACCATCTGCGGCACCGGCACGGAAGACTATTTCTGCGGCGCCTTCGATTTTGATCCCGGCGTCGTCGAGCGTGATCGACCCGGCGGCTCGGCCTATGTCGAGTTCACCACGCCGTTCGCCGGACTGCCGCAGGTGATCCGGCCCGACGGCGTCTACAAATCGCAGACGCGTTTCGGCATGTACCGCTTCCACGTGATGGACCCGGTGCGTTTCGAAAGCGATCTGCGCATCACGATCCAGGCGCTCGGCTGGCGCACGCACAAGGATCGGCAATATCTGCCGCTGCAGGACGACATCGCCTCCGTCGCCTACTGGTACCAGACGCTTCCGACCGCGCCGTTCCCGGCGCTCCCCGACCGCGACTACCTGGAAGTCATCTGAACCATGAGCTCAGGCAGGCACGAATCCCATCTCACAATGGGAACGAAGGCGGTTTACGGCACAGGCCAGTTCGTCGACGCGGTGAGCGCCGGCGTTCTGAGCACGTTTCTTCTCTTCTATCTGAACCAGGTCTGCGGCATGCCCGGCGCGCTCGCAGGCGCATCGTTATTCCTTGCTCTGGTCGTCGATGCCTTCATCGATCCGCTCATGGGATCGATCTCGGACAATACGACATCGGCCTGGGGCCGGCGTCACGGATACATGATCCTCAGCATCATTCCCATCGTGCTTGGACTCGGCCTTCTGTTTTCAATTCCCAAGGGGCTGAGCGCACCGTTGCTGTTTGTGTATGCGACGGCGATGGCGCTTCTGCTTCGCATCGGACTGTCGGGCTACATTGTTCCCTACATCGCGTTGGGCGCCGAACTCACCGACAATTATGTCGAGCGTTCGTCTGTTGTCGGCTGGCGCATGTTCTTTGGCGTGTTCGCATCGCTCACGCCGATCATCCTCGGCTACAGCGTCTTTCTCTCCGGGACCAACCTCTACAATCGAGCGGCCTATATCCCGTTCGGCTGGACGTGTGCGTTCATCATGGGCGTGCTGGGCGCCGTTGCTGCGTTCGGAACGCTTTCGGCGCGCGGCCGCCTGCACAAGGCGACGCCGGGCATCGATCATCCGCTGCGGCGTCTCTTCAACGAAGTCGTCGAGGTGTTCAAGAACCCGTCGTTCCGCTTGCTCTTCTCCAGCGTGCTGATTTTCTTCATCGCGCAGGGAACGGCCACCGCGCTCGGCCTGCACGGCGGCAAGTTCTTCTGGAGGCTGACAGTCGGCGAGATCCAGTTGCTGGCCATCGCCATGCTGGTTGGCGTCATGGCCGGCATTCCTCTGACGGGTTTGCTCGGTGCGCACGTCGAAAAGAGGACGATGGTGATCTGGAGCCTGGTCTATATCGTCGTGACGCAGGCCGGCTGGCCGATCCTGCGCATTGCGGGCATCCTGCCGCCGGGACCGATCACGATCATCGCGCTGACCACAAACTCCTTCTTCGCCGGAATCGCCATCACCTTTCTGACTGTCGGTTTCCAGTCGATGATGGCCGATGCGGCAGACGAACATGAACTTCTGTTCGGCGCCCGCCGCGAGGGGCTCTATTTCGCGGGGCTCAGCTTTTCGACCAAGGCCGCGAGCGGACTTGGCGGCTTCATCGCGGGCCTCGCGCTCGATGCCATCGCTTTTCCCGCCGACCTCGCCTCGAAGGGCGGCGACAAGGCGCATCTCGCGCTCTCGACCGTGAACGATCTGGGCTTTATTTACGGCATCGTCCCGGCTGCGATGACCTGCGCCTGCATCGTGCTCACCATGTTCTATCGCATCGACCGCAAGGCGCATGCGAGCATCCAGGCCGACCTCATCGTGCGCCGCACGGAAATCACAGTTGGCTTATCGCCACCGGAGAACTGACATGCCCATCAAGAACCGCATCACCGAGATGCTCGGCGTCGAATATCCCATCGTCCAGGCGCCGATGGGCTGGATCGCGCGCTCCCAGCTCGCCTCCGCCGTCTCGAACGCCGGCGGCATGGGCATCATCGAGACTTCGTCAGGCGAACTCGACGTCATCAAGGTCGAAATCGCCAGGATGCGCGAGCTGACGAAGAAGCCTTTCGGCGTGAACGTCGCACTCGCCTTCGTGCGCGATCCCGGCATCGTGAAGTTCATCATCGACCAGGGCGTCAAGTTCGTCACCACGTCGGCTGGCGATCCGCAGAAGATCGTGGGGCCGTTGAAGGAAGCCGGCCTCACCGTGTTTCACGTCGTGCCCTCGCTGAAGACCGCATTGCGCGCAATCGAATGCGGCGTCGATGGGTTGGTGGTCGAGGGCGGCGAAGGCGGCGGCTTCAAGAATCCGCGCGACGTGGCGACGATGGTTCTGCTGCCGCTCGTCTGCGAGAAGGTGAAGGTTCCTGTAATTGCTGCGGGCGGCATGGTCGACGGCCGCACCATGGCGGCGGCCTTCATGCTTGGCGCCGAGGGCATCCAGATGGGCACGCGCATGGTCTCGTCGGCGGAGTCGCCGGTGCACATGAACTGGAAGAACGCGATTCTCTCGGCTCAGGAAACCGATACGGTGTTTCTCAACCGCTTCGGCCCGGGGCCGGCGCTGCGCGCACTGCGCACGGAAAAGACGACGCGCATTGAAAAAGAACCGCCGCCGAACATCATGGCGGAGTTCGGCAAGGCGACGGATCTGTATTTCGGCGGCGATATGGAAGCCTCGATCGCTCTGTCCGGGCAGGTGGCCGGTCGCATCAGATTCGATCAAGCCGGTGGCGCAGGTGATCAGGGAGACGATCGCCGAATTCCACGACACGATCGCAAAAGCTGCCAGGCAGTACGCGTGAGGGTTTCTACCCCTGCCGCGTGTTGCTCCAGATCACTTGCCCGATGCCGAGAAGCGCGAAGATCGCGCCGTAGAGAATCCAGTGGTGATCGCCGACCATGAACGACTTGTCGTTTGGTCCCGTCAGGTGCAGCCCCTGCAGTGCCCAGAAGCTTCCGCCAACCACCATCAGCACGCCAAGCAGGCTGCTGACGATCCGCATCACGATGTTGAAAATGCCCCGCATGTTTCGTCCCCATTGTTGAGGCCGACAGACTAGCTCTTCTTGATGCGTTCGTCTCGTAAAGCTGTGCGGCGAACCTTGCCCGCATCATCACGAACATTTTCCTGCACCAGCTCAAAAGTTCGCGGGCGCTTGTAAATCAACAAGCGCTCCGCCAGATGCCGATGCAGGTCGTCGAGGTCGAGCCCTTCGCGCGGCTGGATGATGGCGTGGATCTGGTTGCCGAGTTCCTCATGCGGCAGGCCGATGACGGCGCTTGAGGCGACAAGCGGGTGCTCGTCGAGCGCCGCTTCGATTTCCGCCGGATACACATTTGCGCCGCCGACCAGGATCATGTCGGTGCGCCGGTCAGCGAGATAGAGATAGCCGTCCTCGTCAAACCATCCGATGTCGCCGAGACTCTCCCAGCCGCCGGGCAAAGTCCGCGCCTCGGCGCCGACATAGCGATAGCTCGGCGGCAGCGAGGGATCGCGCCTCAGATAGATCTCGCCGGTCTCGCGCGGCCCGAGCATCTTGCCGTCGGGACCGAACGCTTTCATCTCGCCGAGCGCCAGCGGTTTTCCGACCGAGCCCTTGTGCGCCATCCACTCGTTGCCATCGATTACGGTGATCGTCTGTGCTTCGGTGCCGCCATAGAGTTCGAGCAGCTTCTCGCCGCCCAGCCACCCGATCCATTCTTCCTTCAGCCAGGGTGGGCATGGCGCCGCCATGTGCCAGACGGTGTGCAGCGAGGAGACGTCGAACCCTTCGCGGTTCGCGAGCCGCCAGATGCGGCTCATCATCGTCGGAACAAGATAAAGCCAGGTCGCGCGATGCCGCTCGACGAGACGCAGCGTTTCCTCGGCGTCGAACTTGACCATCAGGACGACGTGCGCCCCGGCGTGAAGGGCCGATGCCGTCAGGCCGAACGGGGCGTTGTGATAAAGCGGGCCCGTCATCACAACCGTGTCGCTGCCGCTGTAGCGCCACAAAGCACCTTCGCCCGCGCCGACGGCGACGACGCCGGGTGTGCCGGCGACGATCAGCTTTGGCCTGCCGGTCGAGCCGCCGCTCGTCGGCGCTTTCCAGTGCGGCGCAATCGCGTCAGGCAGATCGCTCTCATCCGTCGACGCGGCGAGCAATGCATCAGGTGAGACGATCGGCCTCCCGGCCTGGACCGATGCGTCATTGCCGATCACGAGCGGGGAATTGGCCAGTTCGATGATCGCCTTCATTTCATGCGCGGGCAGACGCCAGGACACGGGCTGCGGCGTGGCACCGATCTTCCAGCACGCAAATTCCGCTTCGATGAAGCCGATGGAATTGGGAAGCGCGATCGTGACGAAATCGCCATGCTTGGCGCCGTGCGCAAGCAGTCCTCGCGCCATCCGGTTGGTTCGGGTATGCAACTGGCCGAAGGTGAGCGTCTGACCGTCTACCGTCAGCGCAGGCGCATCGGGCTTTTCCGCCGCGAGCCGCGACAGATTTCGTCCGATCGACAGGAATTCCACCGGTGGCGCACCCAGAGACGACATGATCAGCTTCCCGTCTTCATCTTGGCGATGCGTTCGTCGCGCAGCGCGGTGCGGCGCACCTTTCCGGCATCGTCGCGTACATTCTCCTCGACCAGCTCGAAGCTGCGCGGCCGCTTGTAGGTGACGAGCCGCTCGCCCAGATGGCGTTTCAGCTCCTCCAGATCGAGGCCCTCGCGCGGCTGGATGATGGCATGCACGCGATTGCCGAGATCGTCGTCCGGAAGACCGATCACCGCGCTCGAAGCCACGAGCGGATGTTCCTCCAGCGCAGACTCTATCTCTGCCGGATAGACGTTCGCGCCGCCGACCAGGATCATGTCGGTGCGGCGATCGGCGAGATAGAGATAGCCGTCTTCGTCGAACCAACCGATGTCGCCGATCGATTCCCAGTCGCCGTTGATCACGCGCGGCGTCGCTCCGACATAGCGATAGGTCGGCGGCAGTCCGGCCTCGCGCTTCATGTAAATCTCGCCCGTCTGGCCCGCGGGCAACTCCTCGCCGTCCGGACCGAATGCCTTCATGATGCCGCCGGCAGCCACGCGCCCGACCGAACCGCGATGCTTGAGCCATTCGCTGCCCGACAACGTCGTCGAAGCAAGCCCTTCGGTGCCGCCGTACAGCTCCCAGATCACTTCTGGTCCGAGCCAGTTGATCCATTCTTCCTTGAGCCATGCGGGGCAGGGCGCAGCGAGATGCCAGACGGTGCGAAGCGTCGAGACGTCATACTTGGCGCGCACGTCTTCGGGCAGGCGCCAGATGCGGCCCATCATGGTCGGAACGAGATAGAGCCAGCTCGCGCGATTGCGTTCGGCCTCGCGCAACGTCGCTTCGGCATCGAATTTCGGCATCAGCACGAGCTGTGCGCCGATCTGAAGCCCGCCGAACGCGGTGATGAACGGACCGTTGTGATACATCGGCCCGGGCATCAGAACGATGTCGTCGCTCTGGATGCGCCAGAAGGCTGGCGATAGGCCGTCGACCAGACCTGGCGTACCCGACACGATCAGCTTTGGCCGTCCCGTCGAACCGCCGGAGGTAGGCGCCTTCCAAGACGGCGAAACCGTATCGGGCAGATCGCTGTCGTCGCTCGAGGCTTCGAGCAGTTCGTTCGAGGACACGACGGGCCGTTCGCAGTCGAACGGCACATTGCTGACGACGATCGGCGTCTCGGCCAACTCCACGATGGCATTGAGCTCGGCCAGCGGCAGGCGCGACGAAACCGGCTGCGGCACGGCGCCGAGTTTCCACGCGGCGTAGCAGGCTTCGATGAAGGCGACGGAGTTGGGCAGCGCGATGGTGACGAAGTCGCCGAACTTGACGCCCTTCTGCGCCATGCCGCGCGCCATGCGGTTGGTGCGGGTATGCAGCTCACGCCAAGTCAACGTGGTGCCCTCGCAGGTCACCGCGGGTGCATCGGGTTTTTCGGCCGCTACGCGCGCCAGCGCCGCGCTGATGGAAATCGGATTTGTTGCCGGTTGCGACATGTATTCCTACCCCGCCTGAAATGGGACGTCTGAAGCGTCCTCGGATGCCATCGTTGCGAGACGCGCCGCGCGAGTCAAACGGCCCGGGGCAACCAGGGCGGTGTTAACGGAACAGACCGCTGTCGCCGAGGCCGTCGAAAATGAACTGCATGGCGAGGGCGGCCAGCAAAACGCCCGAAACGCGCGCGATGACGTTGGTGCCGGTTTTGCGCAGCAGCCGCATGAGAGGTTCGGACGCCAGCATCGAGACCAGCGTGATCAGCATGACTGCGCCCAGTGCCGCCAGCACCATGGCGGAATCGACAGGGTTCTTGGACTTGCTCATCAGAAGGACGATGGCCGTCATGCTGCCCGGCCCGGCCGTCAGCGGGATTGCGAGCGGAAAAACCGCGATGTCCGTCTCATGGCTCTGCGCTTCGCTCGCCTCCGTGCTCGTGATGGACGAGATGGCAGAGTGCTGCGCGAGCAGAAGATCGGCCGCCACCATCAGCAGAAGCACGCCGCCTGCGGTGCGGAACGCCGGCAGGCCGACGCCGATGAGATTGAGAAGCTGAATCCCGCCGAGCCCGAACGCGAGAAGGACCACCGTCGCAACCGCGGCCGCCGTGAAGGCGAGAAGGCGCCGATGCTTGGGCGTGAAGCCCGTGGTGAGCGCCAGGAACATGGACGCCACTTCCACCGGCCCTACCGCAACGAACAGCGTGGCCAGTGCGGTCGGGAAGATGTGGAACACGTCAGTCCTTGAGGAATGAGATCATCGCCGGTATGGCGCTGCGGTCCTGTATCATGAACATGTGGCCGCCGTCGAAGAATTGCAGCTTCGATCCCTTGATCCGCGCCGCCATTTTTTCCTGCGTCGCGGGCAGCGCGATGCCGTCGAAGCGACCCGCGGCAATCATCACCGGACAATCGATCTGGTGCAGCCGGTCATAGGTGTCGAGTCCTGCGCGCGCCGCGAGCTGGCGGCGATAACCCATCGCGCGGCCCGGCTCATCGGCAAAGGGATCTGCCGCGGCCATCGCGACGAACTGCTCGTACATCTGCGGATTTGCCGCCTGCCACGCCGCGTCGCGGCGCGTGTCGTTGATCGGCATCATGTGGCGCGCGCGTTCCTCGCGGCCCATATGCTCGATCTCGTGGAACGGATAGGACGCACCGCCCGCACCGCCGGGCGAGGTGCAGGCGAGGACGAGCCGCTCTACCTTGTCCGGATGCCGCAGCACGAATTCCTGCGCCACCATGCCGCCGAACGAAACGCCGAGCACCTTGGCGCTCTTCCAGCCGATGAAATCCATCAGCCGTGCCGCATCGTCGGCATAATCCGCCATCGTGTAGGGCATGTCTGGCTTGGACGTCTGGCCAAGCCCGCGCTGGTCGTAGCTGAGAATGTCGAACGCCTTGGGCAGAGGCCCGTCCATCTGGTTGGGCTTGATGCGCAGGTCCGCGCCGGAGCCGGAAATGAACAACAGCGGCGGACCGGAGCCCGCACGCTCGTAGTAGAAGTCGAGATCGGCAATGCGTGCGAATGGCATTTCGCGGTTACTCTTCGGAGCAAACTTATCGTGCCGTTCACGGACACCGATGACAAGCTGTCAGATATTTTTGGCAGTATGCAACGCATCCGCCCCAATTGGCCACAATCTGCGCGCACTCTGGGACTCGCTTAAGGGGAGGGACAGGCCATGGCCGCAACCACTCAGAGCCTCAGCGGCGATATCCTTTCGGAGATCAACGTCACGCCGATGATCGACGTCATGCTGGTCCTGCTGACGCTGCTAATCATCACCCTGCCAATGCAGACTCACGCAGTGACGCTGAACATGCCGGCGGGCGCGCCGGAGCCGCCGCCGATTCCTGTCGTCATGCTCGAAATCGACTTCGACGGCACGACGATGTGGAACGGCCGGCGGATTGATCACGCGATGCTGGAACGCAAGCTCGATGCCGCAGCTCACCTGGATCCGCAGCCCGAGATGCACATGATGGCGAACCGGCTCGCGCGCTATGGAGCGGTCGTCGCGGTGATGGCGGATGCGCAGCGCCGCGGCCTCAAGCGGATCGGACTGGTCGACACCGAGAAATATTGACCCGGTGCGCCGGGCGGCGATCCGCTTCGCCGCCTACCGCATATCCGCGAACTTCTTGCCCTCTGCCGCGAGTTTTTCCAGCAGCGCGGCAGGCTTGAACGCATCGCCCATCGTCGCCTGGAACTCCTTCAGCTTGGCGACACCTTGTCGAGGCCGACGCTGTCGGCGAAGTGCATCGGGCCGCCGCGATAGACCGGCCAGCCATAGCCGTTCACCCACACCACATCGATGTCGGACGGACGGATCGCCTTTTTCTCTTCCAGGATCTTCGCCGCCTCGTTGATCATCGGATAGATGCAGCGTTCCAGGATTTCGTCGTCGCCGATCGTGCGCGGGTTCTTTCCCGACTTGCTGACGAAGTCCTTGATGATCTTTTCGGTGACGGGCGACGGCTTGGCGTTGCGGTTCTCGTCATAGTCGTAATAGCCGGCGCCGGTCTTCTGGCCGCGGCGGTCCGCTTCGCACAGCACGTCGCGGATCGTCTCGCCGTGCGACTTTTCCTTCACCCAGCCGATGTCGAGGCCGGCCAGGTCGCTCATCGCGAACGGTCCCATCGGGAAGCCGAAATCGTAGAGCACGCGGTCGACATCCCAAGGCATCGCACCTTCGAGCACCATCTTCTGCGCCTCGCGGCCGCGTGCTCCCAGAATGCGGTTGCCGACAAAGCCCGGGCAGACGCCCACGAGAACGGCGATCTTGCCGATGGTCTTGGCGAGCTTCATGGATGTCGCGATCACTTCCTTGGAGGTATGATCGGCGCGCACGATCTCGAGCAGCTTCATGACGTTGGCCGGCGAGAAGAAGTGCAGGCCGATGACTGACTCCGGACGCTTCGTCACGCTCGCGATCTCGTCGATGTTCAGGCCCGAGGTGTTCGTCGCGAGAATTGCACCCGGTTTGCAGATCGCATCGAGCTTGGTGAAGATATCCTTCTTCACGTCCATGCGTTCGAACACGGCCTCGATCACGAGATCGCAGTCCTTGAAGTCTTCCATGTTGAGCGAGCCGGTGATGAGGCCCATGCGCTTGTCGACTTCGGACATCGGGAAGCGGCCGTTCTTGGCGCTGCGCTCGTAATTTCCGCGCACGACTTTCAGACCGCGGTCCAGAGCCTCCTGCTTCACTTCGACGATGGTCACCGCAATGCCGGCATTGACGAAGTTCATCGCAATGCCGCCGCCCATCGTGCCGGCGCCGATGATGCCGACCTTCTTGATGGGGATCAGCTTGGTGTCGTCCGGCACGTCCGGAATCTTGTTCGCCAGGCGCTCGGCGAAGAAGTAGTAGCGCTGCGCCGCCGAATGTGGGCTCATCATGACGTCCATGAACAGCTTGCGTTCGGTCTTCAGGCCTTCTTCGAAGCTCTGGTTCACCGCCGCTTCGATGCACTGGATGTTGGCTTCCGGCGCCTTGAAGCCGCGGAACTTGCGCGCGTTCGCCTTGCGGAAGTTGGCGAAGATTTCCGGATGGCCCTTGGCGGCTTCGAGCTTGGCGTTGTTCTCGCGCACCTTTTTGAGCGGCTTTTTCTCGGCAAGGATCTGGCGGGCGAAGGCGACGGCCTTCTCCTTCAGCTTGCCTTCGTCGGCCAGCGCATCGACGAGCCCCATTTCGAGGCATTCCTTGGCCGGTACGTGCATGCCGCTCGTCACCATCTCGAGCGCCTTCTCGACGCCGGCGATGCGCGGCAGTCGCTGCGTTCCGCCCGCGCCCGGGAGTAGACCGAGATTCACTTCGGGCAGACCGCAGCGCGCGCTGGGCACCGCCACGCGGTAATGGGCGCAGAGCGCAACTTCGAGTCCGCCGCCTAGCGCGGTGCCGTGAATGGCGGCAACGACAGGCTTGGGCGAGTCTTCCATCATCGCTTGCACGTCGAACAGGCTCGCGCCCTTCTGGGCGCCGCCGAATTCGGAGATGTCGGCGCCGGCAATAAAGGTGCGTCCCTCGCAGATCAGAACGATGGCCTTTACGGAAGGATCGGCGATCGCCGCCTTGAAGCCCTCATACAGGCCGTCGCGCACGCCCGATGACAACGCGTTCACCGGCGGTGAATTCAGCGTGATGATTCCGATCTCGCCGTCCTTGGAGAAATCGGTAACCGGATTGATGGCCGTCATGGCGGGCTCCCTCGACACTTTTGTGGATATTTGGCCGACAAAAAATCAGCCTTGGGGCCAAGAGTTGAGTCGTATTCCCAAAGCCCGTCCTGCCGCAGCGTCGCGCCAAATTAATGCTTCCTGACGCCGAACCCGTTTAGAGTCCGGTTTAAGGAGGCATTCCATGAAGGACTGGTCCACCGTCAATATCCCCGACCAGACGGGCAAGCTTGCCATCGTCACCGGCACCGGTGGGCTCGGCTACGAAACGGCGCTGGAAATCGCCAGCCGGGGAGCCGACGTCATCCTGGCTGGCCGCAACGCGCGCAAGGGTGCGGACTTCGATCGCCAAAATTCGGGCCGAGGTGCCCGACGCGAAAATCCGCTTCGAGGAACTCGATCTCGCCAGCCTCGGCTCGATCGCCGTCTTCGCCGAGCGCATAAAGGCTTCGCACGGTGCGCTGCACGTGCTGGTGAACAACGCCGGCGTGATGACGCCGCCTGTGCGGCGAACGACGGCTGACGGATTCGAGCTGCAGTTCGGCACCAACCATCTGGGCCATTTTGCGCTCACCGGCCGCTTGCTGCCGCTGCTTCGCGCCGCCGACCGCCCGCGCGTCACCACCGTGAGCAGCGGGATGCATCATATCGGCAGGATCCATTTCGATGACCTGCAGTTCGAGAAGAAATACCGTCCAGCCGCCGCGTACGGCCAATCCAAGCTGGCCAACCTGATGTTCGCGTTCGAGTTGCAGCGGCGCAGCGACGCAAAGGGCTGGGGCCTGATGTCGAACGCTGCCCATCCCGGTTACGCGCTCACCGACCTCATCGCCAATGGCCCCGGTACGAAGGGGCTGAACTATCGCTTCAGCAAGGTCCTCGCCAAGTTCCTGGCCCATTCCGCGGCTGCCGGCGCGCTGCCGACGCTCTACGGCGCCATGTCGATCGATGCGCGGCCCGGCGCCTATTGCGGGCCGACTGGAACTTTCGAACTGATCGGGCCGCCCGGAAAAGCACGCGCCTCGAAACGCGCGCTGGACAAGGACGTCGCTGCGCGCCTCTGGGATGTGTCGGAGAAGCTGACAGGCGTGCAGTTCCCTTGAATTCGTCGTCATGGACTGCCTTGAGCCGCCCATCCATCGCGCTCACGTCTGCGAGCGCAGATGAGTCTCTTTGGTGCGAGGACGCACGCCGGATCGAAGGCCGGGTCGAGCCCGGCCATGACCACTTAGGGCGTGTTTCAGCGGAATGCCGGAAATCCTCGCTTCATGCCCTTGCGTCACGCTTGGCTTGCGTCGTGCAAGGTCTATCGTTCTCCAAAATGCGGAGGACGCCATGAGCTACGAGCACATCAAATACGAACTGGACGGTTCGATCCTGACGATCACGCTCAACCGCCCGGACAAGCTCAACGCCTATACCGCGATCATGGGCCAGGAAATCGAGGACGCGTTCCTGCGCGCCGATGAAGACGACGCGGTGCGCGTGATCATCGTCACCGGCGCGGGCCGCGGCTTCTGCGCGGGCGCAGATATTTCCGGCGGCGCCAATGCGTTCGACACGAAGTCGGGCGGCACCGCCATGTTCGCCGGCACAAGAGCCAGAACATCGCGCGGCGGATTCGTCGAAGCGATCTTCAATTGCCGGAAGCCCTCGATCGCGGCCTTCAATGGCGCCGCTGTCGGTGTCGGCGTCACGCTCGCGCTGCCGATGGACATCAAGATCGCGTCAAGCGAAGCCAAGTTCGGCTTCGTCTTCGCGCGGCGCGGACTTGTGCCGGAAGCCGGCAGCGCCTGGTTCCTGCCACGGCTTGTGGGGCTCAACCAGGCTCTGCGCTGGTGCCTGTCGGGCCGCGTGTTCGGCGCAGACGAGGCGAAAGAAGGCGGCCTTGTTTCCGAAGTTGTTGCACCGGAGCGGTTGCTCGCGCGCGCCAGGGAAATCGCGATGGAGATGGTCGAGAACACCGCGCCCGTGTCGCTCGCACTCACGCGCCAGATGCTGTGGGGCTACTCCGCCATGTCGCATCCGTTCGAGCTGATGAAGATCGACGGACCGCTGTCGGTCGAACTCGGCGCAGGGCCGGACGTGAAGGAGGGCGTTTCGGCGTTCCTTGAGAAGCGCAAACCGAAATTCCCCGGCAAGGTCTCCAAGAACATGCCCGCCGGCTACAAGCCCGCGCCGCGCTAGCCCAGATCCTTCTGGATCTGCAGCGCGAGATCGCAGACATACGGATTGGTCTTTCGTTCCCAGCCGAAGTTCGACATCTGTCCGTGGCCGGGCACGAAGTGCATGTCGTCGCCGAGCGGCCACAGCCGTCCGGTGATCGAGTTGACCAGCTGCTGGTGGTTGCCCTTGGGAAAATCCGTGCGTCCGACCGAGCCCGCGAAAAGCACATCGCCGACGAATGCCACCTTGGCGTCTTTGTTGAAGAAGACGACATGGCCCGGCGTGTGGCCGGGGCAGTGGCGCACGCCGAGTTCCGCCTCGCCGACCGTCACCGTGTCCCCGTCCTCGAGCCAGCGGTTGGGCGTGCAATTCTCCGAGTCGCCGAAACCGGGGCGCTTTGCGTTGCGGCCCATCTCGTCCAGCAGATAGGCGTCATCCCTGTGCGGGCCTTCTACCGGGACGCCGAACTCGCGGGCCAGCTTGGCCGCACCCCCGGCGTGGTCGAGATGCCCGTGCGTCAGCAGGACCTTCTCCAGGGTCACCCCTTCAAGCTCGAGGGCCTGCTTGATCCGGTCCAAGTCCCCGCCAGGGTCGATAACGGCTCCTTTTTTGGTGCGCGTACACCACACCAGCGAACAATTTTGCTGATACGGGGTGACCGGTAGGATTGCGGCCTTGATCGGGGTCATATCCATGCCATCTCAAATAGTGGTAACAGCCGCGTCCGTCCAACCTTGGTTAGGGTTTTGGTGGTAAACTGACGAAATTAGCGGTCGTTTTGTTGACAATGTTTGGTGTTTTCTTGCCAGCGAGTTGTTAAGGACGCCGTCACGAAAGTGCAACAGCAGAGGCCTATCTGACCTAAAAAGGATAGTAGATTCAGCGGGAAATCTTGGATTTGACCCGTCGGACTGTTAGGGTTGGGTTGGCTTAAAAGGTTAGAGTGGGATTGAAAATGAGGGGAAGAATCCGCAGCGCATTGTGCGCCGTCGCGGGGTCTCTCGCTATCGCGGGAGCGGCCCATGCGGCCGGTCCTGTGGCGACGTCTTTTGACGTCACGTCACTCTCCATGCCGGATTCGTCCAGCCGCGGCGGTGCGCCGGTCGATCTCAGCCAGTCGCTCGCGCTCCCGTCGCTGTCCTACGGTCCGCCGGATACCAGCCGTGAAACGATTTCGAACTTTGCGACCAGCGTTGCGCTGCTCAACGGTCTGGATCTTCAGGTCGGTTACAAGGTCGATCTGACGGGCCGCGTCGCATCGCTCGATGCGCCCGCCTACAACGGACTGTTCCTCAGCGCATCGGCGCTCGACGCGCCCTACGCATCGCTCGCGAGCGGCGGCGACTTTGTCGGCGCGACGGCGGCATTGGCGAACGACCTGCATCTGACATTCGGCGGCGCCAGTCTTGCGCCGGGTTACTCGACCTATTCCGCCGACGCCGCATCTGCGCTTGCGCGTATCGGAAGCGGAGAAAATCCATTCAGCCTGCGCGCGGCGACATCGCTGCTGGGCGGCCTGACATGGGATATCGGCAAATGGGCGGGCATCGGCGTCACCGCATCCCAGACCTCCGAGCATGGCGGCGTGCTCGGAACGCCGGTGGCTGGCGTGAACGCCAACACGACCGCGCTCGGCGTCACCGCGCATGTCGCGTTCGGCAATGGCTGGGTGACAACGGCCTCCTACAACGAAGGCATCACGCAGCTCGACATCAAGCCGGGATTCACGCCGTCGCTGGCCGACAGCCTGCGCACGCGTTCCTACGGCATCTCGATCGCCAAGAACGGTCTGTTCGGCGATGACGCGCTTGGCCTTGCGGTCTCGCGTCCGGCGTTCGGCGCCGACGGCAGCGTGTTCCTGACGACTCCGTCCGGACAGGGCGCTTCGCAGTTCTTCTCGCGCAACAACCTGATGAACAGCGCGACTCCCGAAACCGACATCGAAGTCGGCTATGTCACGACCTTCCTCGACGGCTCGCTGGCGCTCCAGACGAACGCCTCTTACCAGATGAACTTTGCGGGCCAGAACGGCGCAACCTCGGTGTCGCTGCTGTCGCGGGCGCGCATCAAGTTCTAGCGGCGCGACGGCGCGCATCTAAGCGTTGCCCCGAACCCTGCGCTTCGCTACAAGCCCAGCATCTCAAGCCATTACCGTAAGGATCTCGCATGGCCGGGCCGCAATATGTTTATGTGATGAAGGGTCTGTCCAAGACCTATCCCGGCGGCAAGCAGGTGCTGAAGGATATCTGGCTGTCCTTCTATCCGGGCGCCAAGATCGGCATCGTCGGCGTCAACGGCGCGGGCAAATCCACGCTGATGAAGATCATGGCGGGCCTCGACACCGAGTTTACCGGCGAAGCCTGGGCCGCCGACGGCGTGCGCATGGGCTACCTGCCGCAGGAACCGCAGCTCGATGCGACGAAGAACGTGCGCGACAACGTCATGGAAGGCGTGGCCAAGAAGAAGGCTCTGGTCGACCGCTACAACGAGATCGCGTCGAACTACTCCGACGAGACCGCGGACGAGATGGGAAAGCTCCAGGACGAGATCGAGGCGCAGGGCCTTTGGGATCTCGACAGCCAGGTCGATCAGGCGATGGACGCGCTGCGTTGCCCCGAGGGTGATGCCGAAGTGTCGACGCTTTCGGGCGGCGAGCGCCGCCGCGTTGCGTTGTGCAAGCTGTTGCTCGACGCGCCGGACATCCTTCTTCTCGACGAACCGACCAACCATCTCGACGCGGAATCGGTGGAATGGCTCGAGCATACGCTGCGCGAATACAAGGGCTGCATCATACTCGTTACCCATGACCGCTACTTCCTCGACAATGTGACCGGATGGATTCTCGAGCTCGACCGCGGCAAGGGCATTCCGCACGAGGGCAACTATTCCTCGTTCCTCGTCGTGCAGGAAAAGCGCCTGCACCAGGAAGGCGCGGAGGAAGCGGCGCGCGAACGCTCCATCGCGCGCGAACGCGAATGGATCCAGCAATCGCCCAAGGCGCGGCAGGCCAAGTCCAAGGCGCGCATCAACGCCTATGAGGAACTGCTCGCCAAGTCGCAGGAACAGCGCGGCGGCACGGCGCAGATCGTCATTCCCGTCGCCGAACGACTCGGCTCCGTCGTGGTCGAGGCCGAGGGTCTCGCCAAGGGTTATGGCGACCGTCTCCTGTACGAGAACGTCAACTTCAAACTGCCGCCCGGCGGCATCGTCGGCGTGATCGGCCCCAACGGCGCGGGCAAGACGACTTTGTTCCGTATGCTGACGGGTTTGGAAAAGCCCGACGCAGGCGAACTGCGCGTCGGCCCGACGGTCCAGATGGGCTATGTCGACCAGTCGCGCGACTCGCTCGATCCCAAGAAGACGGTGTGGGAGGAAATTTCCGGCGGGCTCGACATCCTCGAGCTCGGCAAGCGCACCATGCCGTCACGCGCCTATGTCGGCGCCTTCAACTTCAAGGGCGGCGACCAGCAGAAAAAGGTCGGCCAGCTCTCCGGCGGCGAGCGCAACCGCGTTCACCTCGCCAAGATGCTGAAGTCCGGCGCCAATCTGCTGCTGCTCGACGAGCCGACCAACGATCTCGACGTCGATACGCTGCGCGCGCTGGAATCCGCGCTCGAGGAATTCGCCGGCTGCGCCATGATCATCAGCCATGACCGCTGGTTCCTCGACCGCATCGCCACGCACATGCTCGCCTTCGAAGGCGACAGCCATGTCGAATGGTTCGAGGGCAACTACCAGGACTACGAGGCCGACAAGAAGCGCCGCCTTGGCATCGACGCCGACCAGCCGCACCGGATCAAGTACAAGCGGTTCGCGCGGGCGTAGCCTGCAGCGAACAACTGTCATGGCCCGCAAATCCGGCCATCCAGTCGGGGCGCTCCACTTAGCGGTCACGTTCGCGCCTTGTCACCTGCGCGGCCCACTCTTGCGGGCCGCAACACTTGGCCTTCGGATTCGCAGCGCGGCAAAGTCGCCTATTTGTAGCTCTTCGCCAAATCTTTCAGGTGCGAGATCAGCGTCGCGATGCTGCCATTGTTCTGGCCGAGGAAGGCGCTGAACTGGTCGCGTTCCTCCAGCGCCAGCCATATTCCGGCGACGCTGAAATCGATGACGACGAATTTGCCGCTGTCGCCCAGCACGCGGAAGTCGACTTCAAGCGGCTGCTGCCCGCTCTTGTCGTTGGGATCGATCATGACGGTCTGCACGATCGTGTCGCCCGGCTGACGCTCCTGCGATCCGGTCACTTTCAGAGTCTGGCCCGAATATTTCGAGAAGTAAGACTGATAGACGGCGATGGCATAACCCTGAAAGGCTTGTGCAAATGCGTCCTGTTCCTGCGGCGTGGCGGAGCGCCGGTATTGGCCCAGAGTGAAATTCGCGATCCGCTTCATATCGGTCAGGCCGAGGATGAAGTGCTCGAACTGTTCGCGCTTCTGTTCGGTCGAGGCGCCGTGATTGTTCAGGATCGTGAGGCCGGCCTGCACGTTCTGCTGCACAAAGGCTTCGGCAGGGGGTGGGGCGTTTGCGGCCGCGGACTGGCCGGCTGCAACAATCGCTGCGGACGCGACGAACAGGGCAAGGATTGCGCGGCGCGCCATTGCCGGTATTGCAGACGTAAGTTCCGAAGCTGGCATGTCTCAGTCTTCCTCTTGTGCGCGGCGATGGTCAGGTCGCCTTGTGGCAAGTTCGTGGCAGGGTGTACTCAAAACTCCGGTAAATTCTGCGTGTCCGGGCGCCCGTTGCGAATTTCATTGTTCCGCATCTGTCTGTAAAGGCTGCGCAACGAAGCGTAATAGTCGACCGAGCTGCGCTGGATTCCCTGTACGGTCGAGTATGTTTGTCCGCGCAGGTCCAGCAACGTGAAATAGTAGCGTCCGGCGTTCCACC
Organism: uncultured Alphaproteobacteria bacterium; assembly: GCA_963741725.1. GTDB lineage: Bacteria > Pseudomonadota > Alphaproteobacteria > Micropepsales > Micropepsaceae > Rhizomicrobium. The sequence goes on from CAVUJC010000006.1 coordinate 202,129, forward strand.
AGACATGCTGCCGGAACCGGATCTGGTTTGTCGGATCGATATAGGCGTCGACGATCTGTCCGACGGCGTCGCGCGGCGGCTGCGGGCCGAAAAGCGGCAGCACCAGATAAGGTCCTTCGCCGACGCCCCACACCGCTAGGGTCTGGCCGAAATCCTCGCCATGACCGGGAATGTGAAATTTCGTGGTGGCCGGATCGAGCAAGCCGCCCAGTCCGAGAGTCGTGTTGATCGTCAGTCTCGACAGCGTCTGTCCGGCGCGCTTGGCCTCCCCCTGCAGTACGTCGTTCACGAACACGACCGGAAGCGAGACGTTCTGCAGGAAATTGTGCACCAGGCGGCGGCCTGAATCCGGAACCAGGTAGAAATAGATGCCAACGGTCGGGATGACGAAGTATTTGTCGATCTTCCCGTTCAACTTCAGCGTGTCGCGATTGGTCGGTTCCCACGGGTCGTTCGCCGCGAGCATCTCAGGCGTCGGCGTCGTGCATCCTGCCAGCCAGCCGGCCACCAGGCCGACCAGCGCCAACCGCAACCCCGTCCGTGCCCAAATCCCCATCATTGCCGGCTTTTATAGAGAGATTCCCGCGAATTCATCGATACAAGGATGCGTGTAACTATTGCATAATGATATAAAGATATGTTTATGTCCTCGCCAAACTGGAGACCGTCTTGAACAACCTGATTGCCATGCTCCGTGCCGCCGGCGACCCGACCCGCCTGCGACTCCTGCTGCTTCTGCGGCAGGCGGAGCTGACGGTCAGCGAACTGATCGAGATCGTGGGGCAAAGCCAGCCGCGAGTCTCGCGACATCTTAAGCTGCTGTGCGAAGCGCATCTGCTCGAACGCTTCAAGGAAGGCAGTTGGGTGTTCTATCGTGCCAGCGAGGAAGGCAACGGCGCAGCATTCGGCGAAGCCATCGCCGGCATCGCCACATCCGAGTCCGCCGTTCTTGAATCCGACCTGAAGCGGCTTGCTGCCGTGCGCGAGGCGCGCGCCGCCGAAGCGGCCGCGTATTTCAAGGCGAACGCCGCGGAATGGGAACGCATTCGTGCGCTACACGCGCCCGACAAGGACGTCGAAGCCGCCATCGTGCGCCATATCGCGGCGCAGCCGATGGACACGCTGCTCGATGCCGGGACCGGAACGGGCCGGATGCTCGAACTGCTCGCGCCCCATGTGAAGCGCGCCGTCGGCGTGGATGTCAGCCCGGAGATGCTCGCGATCGCGCGCGACCGTCTCGCCCGCGCGCATGTCCAGCATGCGCAGGTTCGCCTCGGCGATACCTATCGCCTGCCGTTCCCGAGCGGCACGGCGCTGCAGGGCTTCGATGCCGTCCTCTTCCACCAGGTGCTGCACTATCTGGATGATCCCGGCGCGGCGGTGATGGAAGCCGCGCGCGTGATGCGGCCGGGCGGGCGCGTCCTGATCGCGGACTTCGCGCCGCATGAACTCGAATTCCTGCGGACCGACTTTGCGCATCGCCGCCTCGGCTTTTCCGACCGTGAAGTGCAGGGCTGGTTCCAGGCCGCCGGGTTGAAGGCGCTTGCGAGCGAAGCGATCACGGCTGGCAAGGACAAACTCACGGTCAAGATCTGGCTCGCCCAGGCGAACGCCAAGGCGCGTGCGGAGGCTGCATGAGCCTCTCCGAACTCCTCTCCGACACAAGGCCGATCGGGGTTTCCTTCGAATTCTCACCACCCAAGACGGTAGAGGCCGAAGAGAACCTGTGGAAGGCGATCCGCCGCCTTGAACCTCTGGCGCCGTCCTTCGTTTCGGTCACCTATGGCGCGGGCGGCTCGACGCGCGAGCGGACGCACGCCACGGTGAAACGCATTGTGGACGAGACGACGCTCAAGCCTGCCGCCCATCTCACCTGCGTCGGCCACACGAGGCGCGAGATCGAGGAGATCGTTCGCGGCTACTGGGACTGCGGCATCCGCCATATTGTCGCGCTGCGCGGCGACATGCCGGAAATGTCCGGACCGTATCGTCCGCACGAACTTGGCTATGCCTCGACGCCGGAACTGATCGAAGGCGTGCGCAGCATCGCGCCGTTCGAGATCAGCGTTTCGTTCTATCCGGAAAAGCACCCCGAACTCGCCGACACTCGAGCACGATGTCGCTCTGCTCAGGAAAAAGGTCGATGCAGGCGCGACGCGCGCGCTCGGACAATTCTGCTTCGACATCGACGCTGTGACGCGTTTTCGCGACAAGGCCGCGAGCGCCGGCATCGCCGTCCAGATCATTCCCGGCATCATGCCGACGACGGCGTTTCGCGGCGTGGAGCGCATGGCCGCCAAATGCGGCACGAAGATTCCGGCCTGGCTGACGCGCGCCTATGCCGGTCTTGACGAAGACGTCGAGACCCGGCGCTTCGTGGCCGCTGCCGTTCTCGCCGAACAGCTGCAGGAACTGCGCGCGCGCGGTTTCCCGCAAATCCATTTCTATCCGCTCAACCAGGCGAACCTCACCTATGCCGCGTGCCGCATCATGGGCTTGCAGCCAAAGGACCTGACATGAGCTTTGACCGTCAATCACGCATCCGCTGGATGAAGGAAGAGGCGCGGAAGCGCATCCTTCTGCTCGACGGCTCGTGGGGTGTGCTGATCCAGGGCTACAGGCTCGGCGAAGACGATTTTCGCGGCGCACGCTTCGGCAATCACGGCCAGGAGCTGAAGGGCAACAACGACCTGTTGACGCTGACGCGCCCGGACATCATCCGCGCCGTCGGCCACGAATATCTGAAGGCGGGTGTCGACTTCCTGGAGACCAATACGTTCACCTCGACGGAAAGCTCGCAGGCCGACTACGGCTTGCAGCACCTGGTCGGCGAGCTCAATTTCGAAGGCGCAAGGATCGCGCGCGAGATCTGCGACGAGGCGTCGACCTCATCGCGACCGCGCCTCGTCGCCGGCGTGCTGGGGCCGACGAACCGCTCGGCCGGAATCTCGCCCGACGTGAACGATCCCGCGTTCCGCAATATCACCTTCGACGACCTGCGCCGCACCTACAGGGAAGCTGCGCTTGGCCTGATAAGGGGCGGCTCGGACGTGCTGATGATCGAAACGATCTTCGACACGCTCAATGCCAAGGCCGCGATCTATGCGATCGAGGAAGCCTTCGCCGAAAGCGGCGTGCGACTTCCGATATGGATATCGGGCACGATTACCGATCTGTCCGGCCGCACGCTGACTGGCCAGACGCCGGAAGCCTTCTGGCATTCGATCCGCCATGCCAAGCCGTTCGCGGTCGGCCTCAACTGCGCGCTCGGCGCCAAGGAGCTGCGGCCCTATATCTCCGACCTGTCGGGCGTCGCCGACACGCTGGTCAGCGCGCATCCCAATGCGGGCCTGCCCAACGAATTCGGCGGCTATGACGAAACGCCCGAGAGCATGAGCGCGATGATCGGGGAGTTCGCGCGCTCCGGCCTCGTCAACATCGTCGGCGGCTGCTGCGGCACGCGGCCGGAGCATATCTCAGAATTCGGCCGCGCCATCCGCGATGTGCCGCCGCGCCAGATTCCGGAAAAGCCGAAATATATGCGCCTCTCGGGTCTCGAGCCGTTCACGCTCACGCCGGAACTCAATTTCGTGAATGTCGGCGAGCGCACCAACATCACCGGCTCGGCCAGGTTCAGAAAGCTGATCGCGGCCAATGACTATGAGGGCGCGCTCGAAGTGGCGCGCAGCCAGGTCGAGAATGGCGCGCAGATCATCGACATCAACATGGACGAGGGGCTGATCGACTCCGAGGCCGCGATGACGCGCTTCGTCAATCTCATCGCCGGCGAGCCGGACATTGCGCGCGTGCCGCTGATGATCGACAGCTCCAAATGGAGCGTGATCTCGGCCGGACTCAAGAGCTGCCAGGGCAAGCCCATCGTCAATTCGATCAGCCTGAAGGAAGGCGAGGCGGCCTTCATCGAACGCGCGCGCGAGGTGATGCTGTTCGGCGCCGCCGTCGTCGTGATGGCGTTCGACGAGCAGGGACAGGCCGACACGAAGGAACGCAAGGTCCAGATCTGCAAGCGCGCCTATGACGTCCTCGTCAACACGGTCGGCTTTCCGCCGGAAGACATCATCTTCGATCCGAACATCTTCGCGGTTGCGACCGGCATCGAGGAGCACAACGACTATGGCCGCGCCTTCATCGAGGCGACCGAGGTGATCCGCAGGGAATGCCCGCACAGCCACATCTCCGGCGGCGTGTCCAACTTCTCCTTCTCGTTCCGCGGCAACGAGCCGGTGCGCGAGGCGATGCATTCGGTGTTCCTGTTCCACGCCATCAAGGCGGGCATGGACATGGGCATCGTCAATGCCGGCCAGCTAACCGTCTACCAGGACATTCCAACGCCGTTGCGCGAGGGGATCGAGGACGTTCTGTTCAACCGGCGGACCGACGCGACCGAGAACCTCCTGACGCTGGCGCAGCGCTACAAGGGTGACGGTTCCGTCGCCGAAGTGGCGGACGCGGCGTGGCGCTCGCTGCCGGTGCAGGAGCGCATCACGCATGCGCTGGTGCACGGCATCGACTCCTTCGTGAACGAGGACACCGAGGAAGCGCGCGCTGCGGCGGCGCGTCCGCTCGACGTCATCGAAGGCCCGCTGATGGCCGGCATGAACGTGGTCGGCGATCTGTTCGGCTCGGGCAAGATGTTCCTGCCCCAGGTCGTGAAAAGCGCGCGCGTGATGAAGAAGGCCGTCGCCTACCTCCTCCCGTTCATGGATGCGGAGCAGGCCAGGAACAAGACCAAGGAGCCCGCGGGCAGGATCGTCATGGCGACCGTCAAGGGCGACGTGCACGATATCGGCAAGAACATCGTCGGCGTCGTGCTGCAGTGCAACGGCTATGAAGTCATCGATCTGGGCGTTATGACGCCGACGCAGAAGATTCTCGACGCCGCGCGCGAGCACAAGGCGAACATCATCGGCCTCTCGGGCCTCATCACGCCCTCGCTCGACGAGATGGTCCATGTCGCCGCCGAGATGGAACGGCAGGGCTTCGACATTCCGCTTCTCATCGGCGGCGCGACGACCAGCCGCGTGCACACGGCGGTGAAGATCGATCCCGGCTATCGCCGCGGGCAAACCGTTTACGTGACCGACGCCAGCCGTGCCGTTGGCGTCGCCTCGAACCTGCTCAGCAAGACCGCGAAGGAAGGGTTCGTCGCCGATATCCGCAAGGAATACGAAGAAATCGCACGCGGCCACGCCGCGCAGCGTGCGCCGGGCCGACGCCTCACGCTTGCACAGGCGCGCGCCAACAAGCAGAGGATCGACTGGTCGGCCTACACGCCGCCCGTGCCGAAATTCTTCGGCACGCGCATCTACGACGAATACGATCTTGGAACGCTCGCGAAATACATCGACTGGACGCCATTTTTCCAGACCTGGGAGCTGGTCGGCAAATATCCCGCGATCCTGACGGACGAGAAGGTGGGCGAGGCCGCTCGCAATCTGTTCGCCGATGCGCAGGCGATGCTGAGGAAGATCATCGACGAAAAGTGGCTGACTGCGCGCGCCGCCGTCGGATTCTTCCCCGCGAATTCCGTCGGCGACGACGACATCGCCGTTTACGGCGACAAGGCCCGCAAATTTCCGATTCAAACTCTGCATACGCTGCGCCAGCAGATGTCCCGTGAGAACAACCGGCCGAACATGGCTCTCGCCGATTTCATCGCGCCAAAGGGAACCGACGACTATATCGGCGCCTTCGTCGTCACGGCCGGCATCGGCGAGGAAGCGCACATCAAGCGCTTCAAGGACGCGCATGACGATTATTCCGCGATCCTGCTGAGCGCGCTCGCAGACCGGCTGGCAGAGGCCTTTGCCGAGCATCTGCACGAACGCGTGCGCCGCGACTTCTGGGGCTATGCGCCGGACGAGTCGTTGTCGAACGAAGATCTGATCTCGGAGAAATATCGCGGCATCCGGCCCGCTCCCGGATATCCCGCGCAGCCCGAGCACAGCGAGAAGGCGGCACTCTTCAAGCTGCTCGACGCCGAAGACAAGATCGGCGTGAAGCTGACGGAGAGCTATGCGATGTGGCCCGGCTCATCCGTCAGCGGCTTTTACTACTCGCATCCCGACAGCCGCTATTTCGGCGTCGGCAAGATCGAGCGCGACCAGGTGGCCGACTATGCGCGGCGCAAGGGCTGGGACATCGCGACTGCCGAACGCTGGCTCGCACCGCTGCTCAACTACGATCCGCGCACGAAGGACGCGGCTTAGATACACGCCATTCCGCTCTGTATGACGTCGGACAATGCAGGGTTGCATGGCGCCGGCCGGCAGGAGCACGCAAGGTTGAGTTGAAAACCTGACTTGCTCTGAAAACCGGCGCCGCAGCTTGGTCGTCCGCCACGGCGCCGGGCAGCTTGCCGCAGCGCGCCCGATTGATCTGGATTAACTATGGGACCGGCGGTCCTGCTAAATTTTCCGTGAAAAACCGGAGTATTTCAGAATGCGAAAGCAATTTAGAACAATGATAGTCGGCGCTGCGCTGGGCGCGGCTGTGTTGGGCTATGCAGGTGCCGCGAGCGCGGATTCCAGTGGCGTAAAGGTCGGTACCTTGACTTGCGATGTCGCGAGCGGCTGGGGCTTCGTCTTCGGATCCTCGCGCGATCTTCACTGCACGTTCGTTCCGAATAACATGACTGCGGAGCACTACACCGGCACGATCTCCAAGTTCGGCGTCGACATCGGATATACGGATGGCGGCGTCATGGTCTGGGCCGTGTTCGCGCCTTCTTCCGACGTTCGTGCCGGCGCCCTGGATGGCGACTATGTCGGCGCGACGGCGAACGCGACAGTCGGCGTCGGCGTCGGAGCCAATGCTCTGATCGGCGGCGGCGACAAATCCATCGCACTTCAGCCACTGAGCGTCGAAGGAAATACAGGCCTCAACGTGGCGGCCGGTATCGGTGCCATCAGCCTTCATGCGGAAGCCTCGGCTCCTCCTCCGCCCCCGCCGCCACCGCCGCCGGTGAAGACGTTCATCGTCTTCTTCGACTTCAATCAGTCCACTCTGTCCGACAAGGCGATGGACGTGATCGGCGAAGCGGTGCACTCGGCCAAGGCGAACGGCTTTGTGAAAGTCATGGTCACGGGTCATACCGACACGGTCGGATCCGACGACTACAACCAGGCGCTCTCGCTGCGCCGGGCTGACAGCGTGAAGGACGAGATGGTCCGCGAAGGAATGGACGGCTCGGGCATCGCGGTCGACGGCAAGAGCTTCCATGATCCGCTTGTTCCGACCGGACCCGGCGTTCGCGAGCCGCAGAACCGCCGTGCCGTCATCGATATGGGCGGCTGACCGACACGACTAGCTGACGGTTACAAATAAAAGAGGCCGCGATGTGCTGACTCATCGCGGCCTCTCAATTCCCCCGCCCGGCGCCTCTAGAACACGCCGAACACGATTGCCCCTAGAAACAGAAACACCAATCCGACAGTCATGATTTGCAACTCACGGACCATGGACATTCTCCTGTCCTGAGACGCGATTAGGCTCTCGCCACGGCGCCGCCCCGTCAATCCGGCGCGACTCGGCCATTGTTGATATTGCTGTGTGAATCGCCTGCGAAAAATTTGTGACTTATCGTCAAAGGGTGCGCAACTCAATCCACACGGTGCTACCGGTGGATCACCAGGCAATTTCCTTGCCCTGGAAATCGAGATAGGCGCCGCTGTTGGCCGGGCTGAGCTTTGCAATCTGGGCGCGCAGTCCCTTCACGCTGTCCTGCGGCGTGACCGGGGCGCTTGAGCCGCCCATATCGGTCTTCACCCAGCCGGGGTGATAGATGCCGATCGAGATGCCGTCCTTCGCCCATTCCTTGGAGAGGCCATGCATCACGCTGTTCACCGCCGCTTTCGAGGCGCGGTAGGCGTAGGCGCCGCCGCCATGGCCGGCGATGGATCCCATCATGCTGGTGATGGCCACGAGTTTCTTCAGCTTGCTCGCCTTCAGATTGTCGTGCAGCGCCAGGGAGACGAGCATCGGCGCGATGGAATTGGTCTTCAGCGTTTCGACCCAACCATCGAAATCGATTCCGCCGCGCGGCTCGTTGCGCGGTCCTCCGACGCCCGCATTGTTGATGAGGATGTCGATCGGCTTGCCGTTCAGGGCGGTTTTCAGCGCGGTGACCGATGCCGGCGAGGTGACGTCCAGCGCCATGACCGTGAACTGCGCCGCCTTGGCGAGCGTGTTCAGTGCATCGGCGGTCGCCGGATTGCGGCAGCAGGCGATCACGTCTGCGCCTTCGGCGGCGTATTGCTTGGCGAATTCGAGCCCGATGCCGCGATTGGCGCCGGTGATGAGGACTGTCGTCATGTGATTCTCCCATATCCGCCGCCGCCCGGCGTTTCGATCTGGATGGCATCGCCCGCAGCAACATCGATCTCATCGCAGCCTTTGAGCTTAACGCGAGTCCCGTCCTTACGGATGACCGTGTTGCGGCCTTTTTCGCCCGCTTCGCCGCCGGCAAGGCCGAACGGCTCGGTCTCGCGCCGGATCGAGAGGATCGCCGCGGTCATCGCTTCGCGGAAGCGGATGCGGCGCGTCGTGCCGTCGCCGCCAGGGTGTGCGCCGCGCCCGCCGGAGCCTTTGCGGATGAAAAACTCTTCGACCAGAACCGGATAGCGTGTCTCCAGGACTTCAGGATCGGTGAGGCGCGAATTGGTCATGTGGGTATGAACAGCAGATTGTCCGTCGAAGCTCCAGCCCGCGCCGGCGCCGCCGCAGATCGTCTCGTAATATTGGTGCTGCGCGTTGCCGAAGGTGAGGTTGTTCATCGTTCCCTGCGATGCGGCGAGGACGCCGAGCGCGCCGAACAGCGCGTCGACCACCGCCTGGCTGGTCTCGACATTGCCGGCCGCCACCGCGCCGGGCGGATGCGGACGAAGCAGGCAGCTTTCGGGCACCACGATGTCGAGCGGCTTGAGGCAGCCTGCATTCATGGGAATGTCGCTGTCGACAAGGCAGCGAAAGACATAAAGCACCGCCGCTTTCGTCACCGAGCCCGGCGCGTTGAAGTTGTTGGCCGCCTGCGCGCTGGTGCCGGTGAAGTCGATGCGCGCGGAACGAGCTGTGCGGTCGACGCTCACTTTGACGCGAATAGTCGCGCCGCCGTCCATCGGCATCTCGAATGCGCCGTCCGACAGCTTGCCGATCACCTGGCGCACCGATTCCTCGGCATTGTCCTGAACATGGCGCATATAGGCGTTCACGACGGAAAGTCCGTATACGGAGCAGGCATGGCGCAGGCCCTCGGCTCCCTTTGCGCAGGCGGCGGCCTGCGCCTTCAGGTCGGCGATGTTCTGCTGCGGATTGCGTGCCGGGAATGGGCCGCGCAGCAGCACGGCGCGCACGGCGTCCTCCTCGAAGCGGCCATCGGCGACCATGCGGATGCCGTCGAACAGCGCGCCTTCCTCGCTAATGTCCTTCGAAAAGGGCGGCATGGATCCCGGCGTGATGCCGCCGATATCGGCGTGATGGCCGCGCGAGGCGACGTAGAAGGAGAGCGTGCCGTCAATGAATACCGGCATGACGACGGTGACGTCGGGCAGGTGCGTGCCGCCGTCATAGGGCGCGTTGGTGACGAACACCTCGCCCTCGCGCATGCCGGGGTGCCTCTTCATGATCGCGGTGACGCAATCGCCCATCGAACCCAGATGCACCGGCATGTGCGGCGCATTGGCGACGAGCCCGCCATCCGCATCGAACACCGCGCAGGAGAAATCGAGCCTCTCCTTGATGTTCACGCTGGTCGCAGTGTTCTGCAGCACCACGCCCATCTCCTCCGCGATCGCCATGAAGAGGTTGGCAAATACTTCGAGCAGGACCGGATCGACTGCGTCCTTCGCGATCACCGCGCCACGTTCCGCGATGCGCGTGAGGATGATGCCGTGTTCGTTCTGCTCCGCGCGCCAGCCGGGTTCGACGACGATCGTCTGGTGCGGTTCGACGATGAGCGCGGGACCGATGACGGGACGGGTCAGCGTCCGCAGCACAGGCGCGCTGTGCCACGCGCCATGGGAGAAGAACTTTGTTGTTCTCCCCCTGCTCGCGTGGGCGAGCGGCCGCCGAAGGCGGGCGATGGTCGCGCTTTTGGGGAGCTTCCGGCTCCGTCCGCCAACGCGGACAACTCCCGCGCGCGCGGGGAAGGAAAACCGCTCTGCGCCTCCACCTCGACCGATTCGGCGATCAGGGCGCGGCCTTCAAAGCCGAAGCCGAACTGGCGGGCGTGATCCCGGGTGAACGTCTGCGACATCTCCGCAAGCGAAGAGAGCGCAATCGGCAAAGTCGTGTCGCTGCCGTCATAGCGGATGTGTACGCGCGCAGTCGCGGTGATCGCAGCCGCACCTTGCGCCTTCAGTTCGTCTTCGGCCTGACCGCGCAGTTCGTCCACGGCGATTTCAAGCTCGGGCAAAGCGTCGCAAAGCGGCGCACCGACGAAGCGCTGGCGAACCGCGCGCAACGCGGCCAGTTTCATGCCATAGGCGCTGAGCAAACCCGAAAGCGGATGGATGAACACCGTCTTCATGCCAAGCGCGTCGGCGACCAGGCAGGCATGCTGTCCGCCCGCGCCGCCGAAACAATTCAGGACGTAAGAGCGCGCGTCATAGCCCCTGGCGACGGAGATCTTGCGGATGGCGTTGGCCATGTTCTCGACGGCGATGCGGATGAAGCCGTCGGCGACCTCTTCCGGCGGCTTGCCGATCTCGCGCGAGAGCTCCGCAAACGCCGCGCGCACGGCGTCTTCGTCGAGCGGAGAATCGCCGTTGGCGCCGAACAGCCTGGGAAAGCAGGCACCCTGCAGCTTGCCGACCATGACGTTTGCGTCGGTGACGGTGAGCGGGCCGCCGCGCGCATAGCTCTTCGGTCCGGGATTGGCGCCGGCGGAATCCGGCCCGACACGGAAGCGCGCGCCGTCATAGTGCAGGATCGAACCGCCGCCCGCAGCGACCGTGTGGATCGCGAGCATCGGCGTGCGCAGGCGGACGCCGGCGACTTCTGTTTCATAGATGCGTTCGAACGTGCCGTCGAACCGCGCGACGTCGGTCGAGGTGCCGCCCATGTCGAAGCCGATGACGTGCGCAAAACCCGCCTCGCGCGCCGTCTCCGCCATCCCGACCACGCCGCCGGCGGGACCCGAGACGATCGCGTCCTTGCCGCGAAAAAACTCCGGCGCAGCAAGGCCGCCGTTCGAGGTCATGAAGAAAAGCTTCGTTTCGCCAAGCGCGCCGGCGATGCGCTGCGTGTAACGCGCCAGGACGGGCGAGAGATAGGCGTCTGCGACAGTCGTGTCACCGCGCGAAACGAACTTCATCAGCGGCACGCATTCGTGACTCAGCGATATCTGCGTGAATCCCGCATCACGCGCGATGGCGGCCGCATGCAGCTCATGAGCCGGATATTTGTAGCCGTGCAGGAAGACGATGGCGCAGGCGGTGAGTCCTTGTGCGCGCGCGGCATCGAGCGAGTGTCGCAACGCGTCTTCATCCAGCGCGCGCAGAACTTCGCCGTCGGATGTGAGGCGCTCATCCGCCTCGATCACCGTTTCATAAAGCATGTCCGGCAGGTCGATGCGCAGCGCAAAGAGCCTGGGACGGTTCTGGTAGCCGATGCGCAACTGGTCTCGAAAGCCGCGCGTGGTGACCAGCGCGACCCGTTCGCCTGCGCGGGTCAGCAATGCGTTGGTTGCAACGGTGGTGCCCATGCGGACTTCGCCGATGCGCTCCGATGGAATGGCGGTTCCGCTTGTGACGCCCAGCGCGCGGCGAATGCCCTCCAGCGCGGCGTCATCATATCGTGAACTTTCCGAAAGGAGCTTCAGTGTCGAAAGCGTGCCGTCCGGCGCCTGCGCCACCACGTCGGTAAACGTTCCGCCGCGATCAATGTAGAAGTTCCAGCGTGCTGACATGGCACCCAGATTGTCCTATTGCTTTCCTCCATGTCCATCTTGGGAAAACTTGGCGGCGCGGCGGCCGGATTTATGCTGGGCGGCGGGCCGGTCGGCGCTCTGATCGGCGCGCTGGCGGGACATTTCCTGATCGACAGGGAGATGCCATCGCTTGAGCCGGGCGAGGCGCCGGGCGTCGTCTTCACCATCGCCATGATCGCGCTCGCCGCCAAAATGGCCAAGGCAGACGGAACGGTGACCGACGACGAAGTCGAGACCTTTCACCGCCTGTTCCGCGTCGCGCCGAACGAGCAGGCGAGCGTCGACCGCATCTTTCGCCTGGCGCAGCAGGACACCGCGGGATTCGAGGCCTATGCGACACAGATCGCCAAGATGCTGGTCGGAAATCCCGCCCTGCTCGAAGACATCCTCGACGGCCTGTTCGAGATCGCCAAATCCGACGGCGTGTTTCACCCCGGAGAAGCCGCTTTCCTGGAACGCGTCGCCGACATCTTCGGCTTCACGCCGGCGGAATATCGCCGCATCCGCGCCGCGCATATCGGGCCGGACAAGGGCGATCCTTATGTCGTGCTCGGCGTTGCGCATGACGCGGGCGATGACGAGATCAAGCGCACCTATCGGCTCCTCGTGCGCGAAAATCATCCCGACAAGCTGATGGCGCGCGGTGTTCCCGAGGAATTCGTGCGCCTCGCGACCGACAAGCTCGCCGTGATCAACGCGGCCTACGACAAGATCGAGAAAGAACGCGGCTGGAACGGGTGATGCCGCGCTTCAGCCGCGCCAGGGAGCGACTTCGCGCAGGCTGACCACGGTGACCGCGTGACCCGTCGCATCGGCGATCTCGATTTCGCGCTGTTCGATTTCGATGTCGTCGGGATTGGCGACGATCAGTTCATGCACCGCGTGAATGGCGCCGTCGCGCGCGTCCTGCGCGGTTGGAAAATCGTAGGTGTGCGGATCTCGGATCACTTCGTCGCCGATTCGTATGCTGAGATAGAAGACCGCCATCGCGATGATTCCCCAAAGCCGAACGGCAAGAGCATAGGCCGGCTTTTTATTCGGAACAGGTCTTGAAACCCCGGCACCGTTCACTACCGCAAGGCTTCAGGCCGGATTTGGGCTTTTTTGCGGCGGGGCGGCGCTTCAGCGCGCGGACGGCTTGACCGTTGCCGGGGACCTGAGACTGTCATGCTCGCGCATTTCCGGCACGGCGTCGCGTACGGCGAGCCCGCGGCGATACCCCGCGTCCTGCGCATTCATCATCACGATCAAAATCGCGGCGATAAAGAGTGCGGACGCGATAATCGTCACGACGAGCATTGTGCGTGCGTCGCGCGTTTCGTCCCGCGTTCGCCGGATATCGTTCGACAGAGCATTCAGTTGCACGGACAGCGAGCGCTCCAGCATGTCGAACTTGGCTTCGAGCCGCACGACGTCGTTGCGGCCTTCGGCCTTCGACAGCGCGATTTTCGCGTCGATCTCGTCGCGTGACGGCCCACTGCTCGACGGCATGGCCGCAGCACTGCCGCAGTCCGGCGGATCGGCAGCAGGCAAGGCCGGAAGATCGCTTTGCGGCCTAAGCATCGGCGCTCTGCCCGCGCGCCAGGAGCCATTGCTCGACCTGGTTGGCGTGGAAGAAATCGGTGCGCCCGCACCTGGCGCAGGAGCTGGAGTAGAAGTCGTGCGTGCCCGTCGCGAGCTTGTCTGCCGCCGCCGCGATCATCAGCTTTGCCTCGACGAGTTGCCCCGGCGCGCACTCAAGCGCATTGCTCTTGAACGTCACGCTGCCGCAAAAGGCGCATCGGTAGCTGCCGTTTCGCATCGCTTCGAAAAACGCATCGAAGTCTTGGAGCGTGACTGTCATCGGTACGCGGTCCCTGCCCCTCATCAGAGCATGGGTATGTGACCGAAATTCGTGGCTGTCATGGTTAACGGGGCCTGATTTGGCTGCTGATGATTTTTTGATGATCGGACTTGACGATTGATGATATAATGATGATTATATGATCAAGGGTCCATGAGGGCCCGAGACAATGGAGTAGAACGAATGACAAAGATCGGTGTCGGCATCGGCGAGGATTTTCCGGCCGACGACAGCAAACCGGCAGAGGCGCCAGGCGAAACCGCCCGCGGCGACCGCCGGTACGATGGCCGCGACGATGCGCGCTATGATGCGGAATACGCCGCGCGCCGCGAAGCCTACCGCAAGTGGCGCGAGCAGCGCCGTGAATGGAAGCGCCAATGGCGCGACGAGTGGCGCGCCCGCAAACGGGCGTTTCGCCAGCAGGTGCACCAGAGCATCTATGAGAATGCCGGCTATGACCCGCGCCGCGACTACCGGCACTACGGGCATCCTGCGTTCTGGAACTACGGCATCCTGTGGGTTGTGCTCGGAATCATTGCCACGATCGCGGTGATCAGCTTCCTGTTCTCGCACATCTTCATCGTGGTCGGGGTCATCGCGGTGCTGGCGCTCTTCGCAGCCTACCACCGCGGATTCGATCCTTTCGATCTGGAGCCTGCCGCCGACTATTCACGGCCAGCCACACCGCCGCCGGCGCCGCAACCGCCGTCCGCCCCGCACGACACGGCGCAATAAGGAACATGGGTATGCACAGACATCACAGACATGGCCGTCATCGCGCGGCCGAAGCTATGCGCGCGGCAGCCGATGCGGTCGAAGCCGGCGGCGAGCGCACCACGACGCGCGTTCAGCTTGAAATGCCGCCCCAGGCGATGGAACGGCTGCAGCGCCTGAAGGAAAAAACCGAAGCGGCATCCTATGCCGAAGTGATCCGCAACGCGGTGCGCGTGTTCGAAGCGCTGCTGCAGGAACACGAAGCCGGCGCGGAATTTTCGCTCAAGCGGGCGAATGGCGAAACGGTCAGCTACAAGATATTCGTCTGATGAGCATCACCGAACAGCGATCATCCGGCCCGCTCGCCCAGGTCGCGCGGTTCCTTGCGCGCAAGGGCCGCCGCGTCTGGGCGCTGACCGTCAGCGGCAAGCGGCAACTGACGCCGAACATGGTGCGCGTGACGTTCACCGGCGATGACCTCCAGGAGCTGATGTGGCGGCGCGGCCAGGACCTGGTTCTCGAATTTCCGCAAGGCCGGCGGCATTACACGATCCGCAACTTTGACGGGACAAGTCTCGCCATCGACTTCGTGCTGCATGGCGCAAGCCCGGCCGGCGAGTGGGTGCGCGGCGCGAAGACCGGCGACCGCATCGATGCCGCCGGGCCGCGCGGGCACACCTATGTGCGCCCCGCCGACTGGCACCTGATGATCGGCGATGAAACCTGCATCCCGGCGATCTTCGCGATGCTCGAAGGCCTGTCGCGTACCGACCGCGCCTTCGTCTTTCTTGAAGTTGCCAACGATGCCGAGCGTCAGGCGTTCGAAAGCGCGGCGGCAGTACAACTCGTCTGGCTGCCGCGCAACGGCGCGGCGCCCGGTCCCAACAACATTCTCCTTGATGCCGTTGACGGCTTCGTCTTTCCGCAGGGCCTCGGCCACGCCTATGTCATCGGCGAAACCCACAATGTCCGGGCCGTCCGCCAGCGCCTGATCGCGCGCGGCCTTGGCAAGGACCAGTGTTCGGCAGAAGGTTACTGGCGTCCTGGCCGCGTCGGCGGTCATGACCACGCTTGAGCCGCTGATGACGCTGAAGATCGTTGAGTGCCGTTCGCCGAACCATGACGAACGCCCGCCGGGCGCCGTCATCGACATGCTGGTGCTGCATTACACCGGGATGAAGACGGCCGACGAAGCGCTGGCGCGGCTGTGCGATCCGGAGGCGAAAGTCTCCGCACACTACACGATCGGCCGTGACGGCCGCGTTTTCGCGCATGTTCAGGAGCAGCGGCGCGCCTGGCATGCTGGCGTTTCGTACTGGGCGGGCGAGACGAACGTCAATGCGCGCTCCATCGGCATCGAACTCGTCAACCCCGGACATGAGTTCGGCTATGTGCCGTTCACGCAAAGCCAGATCGCCGCGCTGATCGACCTTTCGAGAGGCATCCTCGCGCGCCATCCGATCCCTCCCAATCGCGTGGTCGGACATTCCGATGTGGCGCCGGCGCGCAAGACGGATCCGGGCGAACTTTTTCCCTGGAAGCACCTGGCCGAGTTCGGCATCGGCGTGTGGCCGCAGTCGAGTCACGGCAGCCTGCGCGAACCGGTCGCTGCGGCGCTGTCGCGCTACGGCTACGGACTTACTCCGCATACGGATGTTTCTCTGGAGGCGGCCGTCACCGCTTTCCAGCGTCACTTTCGCCCCAGCGAAGTGAACGGCGTGTGGGACGGCGAATGCGACAGCGCGCTGGCCGCGTTGTTGGCGCCGGGTGTTGTTCTACAACGTTAGATCGGTCCCAGGTTGCAACGTGGAGTCCTTGGCGTCCTCGGCAGGCTCATCCTTCGACGCGCTCGGGACGAGGGCCGACCTGCAGGACCGTCATGCAAATATGATGGTTCCGCCCGCACGTTTGCCTGCTAGCTTTCGCGCATGAAGACCATCGGCATGATCGGAGGAATGAGCTGGGAATCCTCCACGACCTACTATCAGCTCATCAATCGCGAGGTGCAGAGGCGCCTCGGTGGCGTGCATTCCGCGAAATTCCTCATCTACTCGTTCGACTTCGGCGAGATGGCGCCGCTGCAGCATGCCGGCAAGTGGAACGAAGCCAACGGGCAGATGGCCGATGTCTCCGCCAATCTCGAAAAGGCGGGCGCCGATTTCCTGCTCATCGCCTGCAACACCATGCACATCGCGACGCGCGAGATCGAACGGGCGACGCGAATCCCGCTGCTGCACATCGCCGATCCGCTCGGCGCCGCGATGAATCGCGCCGGCATGACGCGCGTCGGATTGCTCGGCTCGCGCTTCACCATGACGAACGAGGACATCCTGCGCGGACGTCTGAAGGACCGCTTCGGCGTCGGCGTCATCACGCCCGAAGGCGCCGATGCGCAGGAGGTCGACCGCGTGATCTATGAAGAGCTCGTCCGCGGCCAGTTTCTGGAGAGCTCGCGCGCGCGCTATCGCGATGTCATCGCAAGACTCGTCGCTGAGGGCGCGGAAGGCATCATCCTGGGCTGCACCGAATTGCCGCTTCTGATAAGGCCGGAAGACTCCTCCGTGCCGCTGTTCGACACCACGGCGCTGCACACCACGTCGGCAGTCGAGATGGCGCTGAGCTGAGTCAGCCAAGGCGGTAGTGCAGAACCGGCAGCATCCGGCCCGGAATGGCATCGGAGGGCGCTTCGCCTGCGCCAACGGCACCCATCTTGCGATAGAAGTTCACCGCGTTCGGATCGGCCTGTATGACAAGAACGCATCCGCCGCGCGCTCTCGCGACTTCGGCCGCGGCGTGAAAGAGCGCGCGGCCCGCGCCGGTGCCGATGACGCCGGGCTCGACGAACAGATGGAGCAGGTCGAAGTGGCCTTCCTGCGGCAGGGGCGCGATGGACGCCATGCCGAGCAGCGCTCCATCGCCGTCGTGCGCCACCAGCACCGATCCGCTCGCAATCAGGTCAGGCGCGACGGTCAGGGACGCGCGCGACTTGGCCATGAAATCGGCGTCATAGCCCCAATGCGCCTTGGAGCGGAAACACAGTCTGCTCAGCGCATCGGCTTCAGAGGTTAACGCAGGGCGAATTGTGATTTGGCGCATCGCTGCACTATACTATGTGTGCGTCAGATGGCTGGATGGCTGCGGCGTCTTGCGAAAGCAGGGCGTCGAGGAAAGTCCGGGCTCCACGGAGACACGGTGCCGGATAACGTCCGGCGGGGGCGACCCCAGGGATAGCGCCACAGAAATGACACCGCCTACCGGCCTAAAGCCGCGGCAAGGTTGAAATGGTGCGGTAAGAGCGCACCGCGTTCCTGGCAACAGGAGTGGCAAGGCAAGCCCCACCGGGAGCAAGACCAAATAGGGGCGGCACGTAATCCGTTTCCGGATAGCCGCCCGGGTAGGTCGCGTGAGGTGTGTGGCGACACACATCCCAGAGGAATGGCCATCCATCGCGGGGAAACCTGCGGGGACAGAACCCGGCTTACAGGCCATCTGACGCATCTTCACTGTCGCGAGCGTTCGGCACGCTCAGCACGCCAGACTTTGCGAAGACTTTATCGTGTTCGCTTCCGCCCGTCGGGTTTTCGCCGGCGCCCGCTGCGCTAGTGTGCGTTGACGCGAGGCCGGGATGAACCAGACAAGACTCGGCCAACTCTCGTTCGTCAGCGCGCACGCCGCGCTTGCTGCGACGCTCGCCGCAATGCTTCGGCATGGCGACATGGCGTCTGTGGAGTTTATCGCCGGCACATACATCGGAACGATCATCGCTGCGCTGTTGTACTTCAGGACCAGGCAATCGAAGGACCTGAACGATGCGCTTGAGCGCGCCAAGCCAGGCATTTGGCTCGCGCGGCTTTCGATAGGATATCCGGTGGGTTTGTCCACCTTCATCATCGGTGCGCTCTACTTTGGCTCATTCCGGCTGCCGAATTTCATTCTGGCGATGCTGGCGATGCAGGCGGGCGCGGTCGCGACGCGACGATTTCTGGTGCGGCGCCATGCCGAGGATTCTTCGGGGAAATAGCTGGAACCGGTGGCTCTGGGCGCACGCACCGCACCGTCGGGCGCGCCCGGCTTTCGCCCATCTGCTAGGATTGAACGATCCCCTCGGAGTCGAGCCATGGCCTTTGCGCAATTGTCCAACGTCCGCCTCGAATATTTCGCGCACGGTCATGGGCCGGAGCGGGTGCTTCTGATCCACGGCTTCCAGGCGTCCGCGCGCATCTGGCAGAAGGTGCAGGAAGCGCTGCCGGCCGACCGGTACACGTCGGTCGCGATCAACAATCGCGGCGCGGGCGCGTCCGAGGCGCCGCCCGATGAAAGCGACTATGGCGTCCCGGTCTTCGCATCGGATGCATTCGAGCTCGCAACGCAGCTTGGCTGGGATCGTTTCACGCTGGTCGGACATTCGCTCGGCGGCGCGACGGCGGCGCAGTTCGCTGTCGATCACCCAGAGGTCCTGAAGGGCGTCGTGCTGCTCGATCCGGCCGACCCCGACGGCCGCGAATTTCCCGGCGGCAATATGGATGCGGTGATCGACGGCATCATGACCGCGCGCCGCGCGCAACAGGCCGGAGGCGTCGCCGGCGACGGCGTTCGCGTCACCGGCACGGATGGCGAATGGATGCGCCAGGTCGCTGCCGACATGCGTGCCGCGCCCGAACAACGGCTTCGCGGCTCGCTGCGATCGATGTTCAGCGTGCGGCTCGGCGCGAAACTCAAGGCGCTTGCGATGCCGATGCTTCTTGCCGGCGGCGATCAGGACGAACTGATTCCGGTCGCCAACATGCTTGCTACCTGGGCGAAACTTCCACCGGGCAGCGGGCTGCACTTCTGGCACGGCGTCAGTCATTCCCCCAACATCGATTGCCCGCAGGAACTTGCGCGGCTGATCGAGCGATTCGTCGAGAAGACAATTCCGGCCCGCGGCTAGGCGAAGGGATAGACCTTGAAGTCAAGCGGCGTGCCGGTGGCCTGTCGCGCCGACTTGATCTGGAGAAACTTGTCCGCCTGCCAGTTGACGTGTGTCAGAACCTGGAACGGCGCGCCGGCCTGTGCTGGCGCAAACGGCAGCATGATTTCCTCGCAGACATAACTCTCGCCAAGCGTCATGCCGATGCGGCGATGTCCGACGCCGATGCCGCCGCGTGCGATCTCGGAAATGATCTTGAGGCGCTGGGCGCGGTAATCGGCCGGCGCCGATGCGATCCAGTCCATGCCGGTCAGTTCGGTGCCGAGGATCGTTGAGAAGCGCGTGCCGGCCAGACGGACCGTGACGCTGTGGTCCGGCACGACATCGAAGACGAGAATGCCGGGCAGGAACGCCTTGAACTTGAACGGACTGAGCCTGTCGCGCGACGGCAGCGCGCCGGCGTCCCAGAGCGACAGCCAGACGTCGGCCACCGCCCGGTTGGCGGGTTCCAGCTCGAGCGAGGCGACGATCTTTGCCGCCGTATTGCTACTCAACGCACACATGGCATCCGGTTTCCTGACCGCCGACATTATTCTTCAATACTTAAGAGTTCGTCTGGAACCCGCCTCGCCCGCCGATCCGTGGGACTACGTAGGCGATTGAAAACTCAGGCGAGTTTTTCCAGCGTTGCCGCGTCGGGTTCGCCGCCGAAGTATTTCTCCAGCGCTGCGACAAATGGGCCATCAGCGGGCGATGCGGCGGCGAACAGCGTCATCGACGAACGGAACTTGAGATCGTCGGGCGAGCCGAAGATCTGATGCGCCGTGCGGTTCTCGACGGCCAGTACGAGCTCGGTGCATTCCCTCAGTGTCGGACCAAGAACCGGATGGGAGAGATAGGCGCGCGCTTCGCCGAGCGAAGCAATCGCATAGCGCGCCGCCATCATGCTGTTGCCGAGACCGGCGAACTGCGGAAAGACGAACCACATCCA
Organism: uncultured Alphaproteobacteria bacterium; assembly: GCA_963741725.1. GTDB lineage: Bacteria > Pseudomonadota > Alphaproteobacteria > Micropepsales > Micropepsaceae > Rhizomicrobium. The sequence continues at coordinate 222,533 of CAVUJC010000006.1, forward strand.
GTGGCTTCGCTTGCGGCCCTCGCGCAACTCCGCCAGCACATTGGCGATCACGCGCGATTGTGCGGACACAAAACGTTCCAGATCGAACGGATCGTCCATGGATCGAATCTATGGGGAATCGTTTCGCGAAAACAATGCGCCCATGCCGCCCAGGAACGGAAACAGTTTCACGTTCAGCACATGGCTCAGGAACAGGCCGCCTAGAACGATCGCCGGCACCGTGTAGCCGAGCGGCTGCATGAGGCCATGAAACATTTCCCACTGGCCGGGCGTCAGCCAGTAGTGACGGCCATGATCGTTGAGCAGGACGATGTGCGATGCGGTGCGGACCGGCGTCGCATTCTGCTTGACGTCGATGTTCACCGCGAACGCGGCGATGGCTTCGAGCACGACCAGGGGCGCCGCCGTGAGATAGGCGCCGCGCACGAATCGCATCCAGCCGGGCTCGCCGTCATCGTCCTGCGTCGCCGCCGCCGGAGTTGTGCAGCAGGCTTCGAACTCCGCACGGCTCCACTGGGCGATCTTCGTCGCGTAGAGCAGGGCAAAGGCGAACATCGAAAAGGCGAAGGCAATTTCCGGGACGCCCGCGCGCGTGAAGGGCGGCATGGCGCGGGACGCAAGAAGGAGAAATGCGAAGATTCCGCCCGCGACGATCAGCGAGCGTTGCACTGCGTCCTGGTCGAGGCCGGGCCAGCGCCAATTGTGCGTGCGGCGATGCTCGACGGCGGCAAGGACGAAGGCGGCCAGCATCGCGAGCAGGGCGCCGTAGTAGATCAGCGCGGGCACGTCATCGAGCAGATGCTGGAGCGCAAGGATGCGGATCGCGACAAGCGAAAGCTGCCAGGTCGCGAACAGCTTGAAGTCCAGGCACAACGTGCTGTTGTCCGCAGGCGCTTGTGTGTTCGGTGCGTCGGTCATGCCGCGTTCCAACGAGAGCGACACACCAATTCTAGCCCGCGAGGGTAAACGCCGTGCGAACGCCATTTTTCCTTGGCGCGGCAAGGCGTTGCTTCACCACAAATCGGGTATGATGGATGCGCCGGCAAGGTCGCGCCGGCGCGGGCCTTCGTTCAGGGCGTGCTCTCCACGGAGTCCGCGATCAGCGCGGTGCCCGCACCATGGTAGCCGACAGCCACTGGCATACCCGTTTTGAGGCCGGCGAGGCCCGTCCCACCGGACGACAGCTTGTACGTAGTCGTTGCATAGACCGTGAAGGTCTTCACGCCGTCGGCAGAAGTGCAGCTGAAGGCGTTCGCTGCGGTATTGACCACGCCGACCTTGCAGGCCAGCGGCGGACTTGATCCCAGCATCGGCGTGACGTTGCTGAGGCTGCCGGGGTGAGGCTTGCCGCCCGAAACCTGCGCGAATACACACGTTGACTGGACCAGCACGAAGGCGCCGGCCAGCGCCAAGGTTGCAATACTTCTCGTCATCGATGAGTCCCCCGGATTTGTCGGCAAAATGCTATAGAACATCCCGGAGTGTGTCACCTCCGCCCGCCGCGGACGCCACGCGGAAGCAGAAGACTTACTCCAATCAGAACTGATGCCCGATTGTCGCCGCGAAGGAACGCATGGAAGGCTTCATCAAGGCATTGCGTGAAAGACGCCTCGACCGCATCGCGGTCGGTTATGCGGTCGCCGGCTGGCTCGTGGTGCAGGCGGCGTCGATCGCGCTGCCGACGTTCGATGCGCCCGATTGGGCGCTCAGGGCTCTCATCATCTTCACCATTTTGGGTTTCCCGATCGCGCTGTCGGTCGGCTGGTTCGCGGCGCCGCATCTGTACGACGATGAGCAGCAACTCGTTCAACTGACGCGCTCCCATCTCGCGCTCGGGCTGATCGCGGCGCTGATCGTCCTGGTCGCCGCCGATCTCGCCTATCTTCTCTCGCGTGCCTCGATGAGCGCGCCGCCTGCTGTCGCCATCGCGGCGCCGGCGCAGGCACCGGCAAAGAATTCCATCGCCGTGCTGCCGTTCGTGAACATGAGCGGCGATCCGGCGAAGGAATATTTCTCCGACGGCATTTCCGAGGAACTGCAGAACGATCTCTCCAACATTCCCGAGCTGCGCGTCGCGGCGCGCACATCGTCGTTCGCGTTCAAGGGCAAGAGCGAGAATGTCCGCGACATCGCGCGCATCCTCGCGGTGCGTTCGGTCCTGGAAGGCAGTGTGCGCGAGAGCGGCAGCCATTTTCGGATCACGGCCCAGCTCATCAACGCGATCGACGGCTATCACCTGTGGTCTGAGAGCTATGACAGCGACCTGACGGACGTCCTCGTCATCCAGGACAAGATCGCGCAGTCGATCACCACCGCCCTGACGCACAAGCTTCTGCCGCAGCCGGCGCGCGGAATCGCGCCGCGCATGATCGATCCGATGGCCTATCGCACCTATCTGCTGGGCAAGCATGAGCTCGGGCCGCGCACCAAGGCAGGATCGGAAGCCGCCGAACTTCTCTTCAAGCAGGCGACCGTCGCCGCGCCCGACTTTGCGGACGGTTTCGCCGCGCTGGCTCTCGCCCAGATCAATGTCGCCGAATACCATCCCGAGCGCAGCGACCTGATCCCGTCGGCCGAGGTGGCGCTCAAGCGCGCGCTGGAGCTCGATCCCAGGAATACGGGCGCTCTCAGTTCGCATCTCGACATTTCGCTGCACAAGCTCGACTGGCCGGCGGCCATCGCGGATGCCCAGCTCATGCAGTCGATCAACCCGAACAGCTGGGCGGTCCAGCACGAGATGTTCCGCTTCTATGTCTTTCTCGGCTTTCCCGATTCCGCCTACGCGGCCGCGAGCGGCGCGGCCCAGCTCGACCCCTTGTCCTTCGTCGATCGCGTGAACCAGGCCAGCGTGCTGTTGCACGATGGGCGCTATGGCGATGCGATGGTTGCCGCGCGCGCCGCGCTCGAGGTGCACGATGACGAGACGCTGGGGTTGCTGCTGCTCTGCGCGGCGGCGGCGCTCGGCGGCGATGCCAAGACGGCGCATGATGCAGAGGCGCGGCTCGCCGCGGTCGGCGATGCGGGCGACCTGCAGTTCTGCCGCTTCCGTATCGCGGCGGCGCAGGGGCGGACGGCGGATGCGCGCGCCATCCTCGACCAGATCGCGCAGACCTTCCTGCATGGCGGGCCGGGCGCGACGGACATTGCCGAGCTCTACGCCAATATCGGCGACCGCAAAGAAGCCATGCGCTGGCTCAATCGCGCCTATGATGCGAAGGAATTCTGGCTCGTTCTGTTCGTCAACGAAAAGACCGTTCCACCCGCCTTCTTCGCCAGCGCCGAGTGGAAGGCGTTCTACCAGCGGCCGCTCTTCGCGGAGTGGCAGCAGGCGCATGATCGCGTCGCCGCGCAATTCGCATCGCCGGGGTGAACCTGCGCGAGCTCCGGTCCGGGTACGCCATTCAGGATTCGGTAACAGACATTCGGCGGTGCCGTTTTTTTGTGCTGCTTCGTACCGGACGCTACGAATTTATTGCGCCTGGATGTCGCGTCCGTTCCGCCGCGACGTTCCGTTAACCAGCGATGAATAGGTCAACTCGTACAACGTATCCCTATTTGGGATTCCGATGGGCATGAGACGCCTGCAGAAAATTGCGATGCGCGATTCGCTGCTCGCCCGCTACACCGAGACGCTGGGCGAGCTGATGATGCGCCGATACAGCGAAGAGGCGATGCGGGCCGGCAAGGCGGAGTCCGATCTCGCCAACCGCTCCAAGTCGGCGTTTCTCGCCACGATGAGCCATGAGCTGCGCACGCCGCTCAACGCGATCATCGGCTTTTCCGATGTGATCCAGGCGACCAACAGCGACGCGAGCGCCCATGCGGAATATGCCGAGCACATTTCCAAGGCGGGCCGGCGCATGCTCAACGTCGTGTCCGACATTCTCGACATGTCCAAGCTTGAAGGCGGCACGCTGAAGCTCAGCCTGCAGCCTTGCAGTCTCAACGATGTCATCGACGCCAGCGTCGATGCGGTCCAGGCCGATGCCGAAGCCAAGTCGCAGACTCTGGACATGCGCGTGAACGGCGAGCTTCCGCTCCTCACCATCGACTACAAGCGCATCAAGCAGATCCTGGTGAACCTGCTCTCCAATGCGATCAAGTTCACGCCCGACAAGGGCAGCATCGTACTTTCGGCGGAGCCGTCGCCGAACGGCGGCGCTATCCTCACGGTCACTGATACCGGCTCGGGCATGTCAGCGGAGCAGACGGCGACGGCGCTGCGTCCGTTCGGCCAGGTGCAGTCCTATCTTTCGCGCACACAGGAAGGCGCGGGCCTTGGCCTTCCGATCGCTTTGGGTCTCGCGCAAATTCACGGCGGCAATCTGCACCTCGAGAGCGAGCCTGACGTCGGCACGCGCGCCATTCTCACGCTGCCGCCACCGAAGCGTTCGGTGTCATGAACGAGATCGTCCGCCCCGGTCCCAACGGCGTGCCGCTGAAGGAGCGCAGAGGCGTTCCCGCGTCACCGCCGATCCAGATCGCGCACATCGTTTCGGTTGCGGGATCGCATGCCGTTGCCGTGCTGGAGAAACAGGCGCCCGGCGCCATCGACGATGCGGATCCGCGCGTGGAGATCGGCGCGCTGGTCAAGATCATCACGCCGGCGTCCGCGGTCATGGGCCTGGTGTCGGCGGTGACTTCGCCGATGCCCAATGCGCACGGCCAGGTCGAAGAGATGGGGCTGATCGAGATCATCCTGGCCGGGGAAATCGTCGTCGACGAGAATACGCGGCGCCTGAGCTTTCGCCGCGGCGTCACCGCGCTCCCCAGCATCGGCGACCAGGTGCTGTTCGCCGACCGGCACGACCTGACGCGCGTCTATGCGCCGCCGGGCGTCGCCAGCGTCAAGGTCGGCACGCTGTTCCAGGATCCCAAGGTTCCCGCCCGGCTGCTGATCGACGATCTGCTCGCCAAGCATTTCATCATTGTGGGAAGCACGGGATCGGGAAAATCCTGCGCGCTGACCGCGATCCTGCAGCGCGTTCTCTCGGAGCATAGCGGCGCGCATGTCGTCATTCTCGACGTGCACAACGAATATTCCACCGCCTTCGAAGGGTTGGTGGAAAAGGTCAACCTGAACCATTTCAGTCTTCCCTTCTGGCTGCTGAACTTCGCCGAACTGTGCGCTGCGCTGACCAACAAGGACGCGCACCACGATGCCGAAGTCGAGATTCTCGGCGAGGCCGTCGTGCACGCCAAGCGCCGCTACGCCCAGGCTTCGGCCAACCGCGTGCGCAAGACCGCCGAAGTCCAGCGCACGATCACGGTGGACACGCCCATTCCGTTCCGCCTGTCGGACGTCACGGCCTACATCGACGACGAACTCGGCAAGCTCGACCGCACGCGCCTCACGCTTCCCTTCCGCCGGCTGAAAACGCAGATCGAGTCCCTGGTGTCCGACCAGCGCTACAATTTCATGTTCGGCAGCCTGACGGTGAGGGACACGATGACCGATGTCCTTAGCCAGCTCTTCCGCATCCCGAACGAAGGCCGGCCGATCACCGTCGTCGACCTGTCGACCGCGCCGGCGGAAATTCTCGACGTCATCATCTCCGTCATCTCGCGCCTCGCATTCGATCTGGCGGTGTGGAGCAACGGGGCTGTTCCCATGCTGCTGGTCTGCGAAGAAGCGCACCGCTATGCGCCGAGCGGCGACGCCGAGACATTTGCCCCGACGCGCCAGGCCCTGTCGCGCATCGCCAAAGAAGGGCGCAAATATTCTCTCTCGCTCGCGCTCGTCACGCAGCGCCCGTCGGATCTCGATCCCACGATCCTGTCGCAATGCGGCACGGCGATCGCGCTGCGCTTGTCGAGCGAGCGCGACCAGCAGGTGATCCGCGCCAACACTTATGAAGGCATGATCGACATGCTCGATTTTCTCGCGCTCCTGGGCGACCGCGAGGCGATCGTGCTGGGGCAGGGAGTCTCGATGCCGATGCGCATCAAGTTCGATGCGCTGGGACGCGGCAACGTTCCCAAGAACATGAATGCCGGCTTCTCCAAGGCCTGGAAGACACAGAAGCTCGAACGCAACGCGCTCGACGCCATCGTCACGCGCTGGCGTAACGGCGGCAACGAATAGGCCGTTCCGGAACTCTCGCAAGCCTGACCGCGAGCATCATCGTCTGGGCTCCGGACGACTGACGCTGCCGCGACTGCGCGCGCGGGCCGCTTTGCGCGCGCGCCAAACATCGGAGAGCCAGGCGCCGGCCGTCAGCAGCGGAATCAGCAGCGCCAGAAGCGTCGCAACAACGAGCAGGAACATATTGCTGTTTCACCTTTCGGGCGAACGGCGACTACACAGTCTCTGGCATCAGCTCGTGCCGGTAGGGTTCAAGGTCGTAGTGGCGAAAGAGCATCGTCTCGAGTTTGTTCCGCTGACGGTCATTGAAATGCGCGGTGCCGCGGCCCGCCTCGCCGACATTGAAGCGCAGGGAATGGCGGTCGGGCCATGTCGCAGCGATCGCTTTTTCACATTCTTGCCGGGTCCGCTCCAGGCCCGAATGTCTGAGTGCCTCTTCAAGAGCTGCGGCGGGGTCACGCTTGAACTCCTTGTAGCGGATCGTGCAGACGCGGCCCGGCACGCGTGCGGAAAAGTCGAACCAGGTGGCATAGTAGCTGGCGTACCAGGGGGCGAGCATGTCGACGACGAAGTCGGCCTTGGCCTCATCGTCCAGATCGGCGAATTTTGGCGGGATAAATCCGTTCAGCCAGCGATCCGGGACGATGGGTTCGTTCGTGAGCATGTCGATATAGGAGAGCAGCATGTCGGGGATGCTGCGCAGCATGATGACCGGCTTGAGGTCGAGCGCTTCGATGAAGAGAACAGTTGGCCGGCAGCGCTTGCATATGGATGTGCGTAACGAGCGTGTCGCTGGGAAATCCGCCTGCCAGATAGAGTATGAATATAGGCAGATAGGGCGTGCCGTCCCGCCCGCCATAGGCATGAACGATGCGCATGAGTTGTCCGTCCACAGCCTCGAGCGCGGCGGAGCGCAAGAACGTTCCGGCCGCTTTCGGCGGGAAGGCGAATATCACGGACTTTCGCCGCTGGCCCAGGCGCCCCAGATAATCGGCAAGCGTTTCGTCGAACGTGCCGTCCGGAGAGGGGAGCCGGAACACCGCATTGAGTGCGTTGCTGTCGAGTTCGAATGCCATTACTGCCCGCTCACCAGCCGATCGGCTAGGCTAGGCGTGCGATGTCGCAAAAGAGTCCCGCACGGAGTCATGAATTGTCACGATGGGAATCGGCACGCGATTTGAGCGACAATTGATTACAAAAAAGGAATGAAGCAGCTCGTTGCAGACATTTCTCTCGTAAGTTTTTGTCGGTGTCTTGAATACAAGGTCATTTTTCCTAGATCACACTCTGTCTCACTCATCAGAGGCGGTCCGGACCGCCCGGCCCCGCGGGTGCAGATCGGCGTTTGTGAACGTGCGGGCTAACGATCCGCGCAGTGCGCAAAGGTTGGACAATCGCGGGCGACCATTCCCGAGGCCGACGGGCGCGGGATGACTCGCATCCCAATCCTGTTGCTCCCAAAGAGCAGCAAAACATGGATATCGCGACGCCGAGGCGTCCCGCGCCACCCCTTTTTCAACCGGCGCGATGCGGCGGAACTGCGTACGCACACTTCGGTGATTTTTTGCAGAGGACTTGGATCGTGTGCCGTGAAAAACGACATTCGAATGTACGCAGGTCGAATGAACTCAAGGGCTTGGCCGTCCTCATCCTTCGACGGGCTCAGGATGAGGTCATCTTTTGGAATTTGCGCCATCCGACGTCCGACATTCATGTTTCATCCTGAGTTTCTCGAAGGATGGGCAGAGAGCGAGAAGTCGAAAACAGTACGATGTGGTGACGCCGTGAAATCACACCAGAACTTGGTCACCAATAACCGTCCATCAGCTCCTTCGACCAGGCGGGTTCACGGACCTCGCCGCGTGGCAGAAAGCCTTTCATGACGGGCTTTATGTCAATCACGGGCGTTCCGTCGATGGCGTCGAGGCCCTTCACGCGAAGGGTGAGGCCGTCGGCGGAAAGAAGTCGGCACACCGTAACGCCGATCCTGTTGGGACGGCCCTTGCCGCGCTGCGCAAAGATGCCGACGAGCGGCCAGTCCTTGCGGCCGCGCGGATGGCGCGCGCCCTTGTTGATCTCCTCGTCCGGTACCTGGTTGAAGTGGAACACGACTTCGATATGGGAGAATTCCGAAAGGCTCGCCGTCGCGTCGGCTTTGAACTGTCCGGGATCGAGCAAGATCGCCGCCTCGACGGAGTCCCAATCATCGTCGATCGGTTCGCTGCGACCGCCGGCGACATGGCCGATGGCGATGAGCGTGATGGTGTCGGGCATGGCGTGCTCCGAAAAATTTCGCCGCTGCATGCGCCCGCAAAGCGTTGTTCGCCAGACACAGTTACGCATGGGCCAGGGCAAGGCATCGCATGGCCCGAATCGCTACAACCTTGGCGTGCAGGAAAGAAGTCAGCCCTCCAGGTGTAGGAACAAATTCCGATGCCGGTTGTTAAGACAATTTTTACCGAGGTAAAGGCAATGTTGACGCGTTGCGGATTTGTTCCGCGACCACCACAGTTAGACGAGTCGATTCTAGAGGTAGACGTCCCAAGCCCCTCAATTTCCTATGCTTTTTGGTTGACCCGTCGTAATTTCCCATGCTATCCCATGCCGTCCCAGTGGCTTGAACCAGGGTGGTTCTCGCCGGGGTGGTTGTACCACCCCAAAGCCCCTTGGGACGCGAGGGGGTTAGACGCAATCCATGTCCATCCAGCCGTTCATGTCGACGGTGATGGGTACGCTCGATAGCAAAGGGCGGGTCTGCATTCCTGCGCCCTATCGCCAGATCCTCGCGACGCAGAACACCAACGGCGTCTACATCTGCCCATCCTTTTTCGAAGGCGCACTCGAAGGTTTCGGACAAAGCGTGCTCGATGCGCTGCATGCGCGGCTGTCCTCGCTGGATCCGTTCCTGTCGGTTGCGCATGACGACACCGCCTACGCGATCATATCGCGCTCTCATCTGCTGCCGATGGACGAGCCGGGCCGCGTGCGCCTTCCCGACGCGATGATCGAACATGCAGGGCTCAAGGATAAAATCGTCTTCGTCGGCATGTCGCAGAAATTCCAGATCTGGGATGCGGAACGTTTCGCACCCATCGACGCCGAACGCATTGCCCGGATGAAGGCGGCGCGTGAACGCGAAATCGCCAAGCTTGCGGGAGGCGGCGCATGAGCGGCCATCTTCCCGTGATGTTGAAAGAAGTGCTTGCGATGCTTTCGCCCAAGGCCGGCGAGCATTATGTCGACGGCACTTTCGGCGGCGGCGGCTACACGCGCGCCATTCTCGAAGCCGCAGACTGCCGCGTGCTCGGCATCGACCGCGATCCCGATGCGATTGCCCGCGGTCAGCAGCTTGTGTCTCAGTTCGGCGGCCGCCTGACTTTGGTGCAGGGCGAGTTCTCGCAGCTCGATACGCTGCTCGGCGGCGAACGCACCAACGGCGTCGTGCTCGATCTTGGCGTGTCGTCGTTCCAGTTCGACGAGCCGGAACGCGGCTTCTCCTTCCGCGCCGACGGTCCGCTCGACATGCGCATGAGCCGCGAAGGCCAGAGCGCGGCCGACTTCGTCAACACGACCGACGAGAAGACGCTGACGCAGGTGATCTCGCGACTCGGCGAAGAACACAACGCCCGCCGCATCGCACGCGCCATCATCGCGGCGCGTCCCGTCACGACGACAGCGCAGCTCGCCGACATCGTGAAGACCGCGCAGGGGCCCGCCGCGGCGCGCCTCGCCATTCATCCTGCGACGCGTACCTTCCAGGCGCTTCGCATCCATGTGAACGATGAGCTCGGCGAACTGACACGCGGCCTCGAAGCCTCCAGACGGGCGTTGCTGCCCGGCGGACGCCTCGTGGTCGTCGCCTTCCATTCGCTGGAAGACCGCATCGTCAAGCAGTTTCTCAATGCGCGCAGCACGACCGCGCCGCGCGCCTCGCGTCATGCGCCTGACAGCCGCCGCGACGCCGACTTTCAGCTTCTCACGCACCGTCCGCTCACCCCGGACGCGCGTGAAATCGAATCCAATCCCCGCGCCAGGTCTGCCCGGCTTCGCGCGGCTGTTCGTATCGCGGCCTAGGAGTCCAACATGGTTCGCATCCTCAACACCGTCTGCGTCGCCCTCATGGGGCTTTCGATCCTTGCGCTCTATCACGTCTCGGAACAGACGCGCGTCGCCAGCGTCGAACTCAGCCGGGTCAGCCGCCAGATCGTTCAGGAACATTCCACGATCAGCGTGCTGCAGACCGAATGGGAACGTGTTGCGGGCCCCGCGCGCATCCAGGAACTGGCGGCGAGCCATCTCGGCCTCACCGGAACGCCGGCGGTGCAGATGTCGTCCTTCGACTCTCTGCCGCGCCGTGGCGACGATGCGCCGCTGAACAACAGTCCGATCGCGCAGGCAAGCGCGCAGGCGGCGGAACCCCCAGCCGGACGCAGCGGGCTCTAGGCCGGATGATCCAGGGCACCACGATCTACCAGCGGCGCATCGTCATCGGCGCAGTGTTCTGTGCGGCGGCGTTTGCCCTGGTCGGCGTGCGGCTCGTGGATGTGACGCTCTTCAAGCCGCATTCTGAGAGCATCGATCCCACCGGTCAGCCTGTGATCGCACGCGGCGATATCTTCGACCGCAATGGCGAACTTCTGGCCCGCGATCTGCCGGTCGTCGATCTCTATGCGCGGCCGCATACGCTGGAGGACAAGGAAGGCGCCGCGCGCGATCTTGCCCGTGTCACCGGCGCGGAATATGCCCGCCTGATCGACGGCTTCAACAATACCAAGCACCCCTACGTGCTCGTCGCGCGCCGCCTGTCGCCCGACGTGCAGGACAATGTCATGCACCTGGGACTGCCGGGGCTTGAGTTCGAACCGGCAGCAAAGCGTTTCTATCCGGATGGCCGTGCGACGGCACAGCTTCTCGGCGTAACCGATCCCGACGGCAAGGGTGTGTCGGGCCTCGAGCAAGGTCTTGAACCGCGCCTGAGTGAATCCGGCGCGCCGGTTCAACTCTCCGTCGACATGCGTGTGCAGTACATTCTTGCGTCTGAAGTCGAAGCCAGCCGGCAGATGTTCCACGCCAAGAAGGCGGGCGGCATCGTCATGGATGTGCGCACGGGTGAGATCATCGGAATGGTCTCGCTGCCCGACTTCGATCCCAACTTCCGCAAGTTCACGGGCGACGACACCGACCACAACATCATGGCGGCCGATCGCTATGAGCTCGGCTCGGTGTTCAAGGTGCTGTCGTTCGCTCTGGCACTGCAGGACCACACGACACGCCCCGACGAAGTCTTCGCCATCGGCAACGGATATCGCATCGGCAAGTTCACGATCCACGAAGCCGAGCATATGCCCGCGACGCTGACGGCGCGCGATGTGCTGGCGCATTCCTCCAACATCGGCACGGCACAGATCGCGCTGCGCTCTGGTCCGGTGCGCCAGGCTGCGTTCCTCGGCAGCCTCGGCCTGCTCAACCCGCTTCACAGCGAGTTGCCAGAATTCGCCCGTCCGCTTTATCCCGATCACTGGGGCATCATCGAGACGGCGACGATCGGCTTCGGTCACGGCATCGCGGTCGAGCCGCTAGCGTACGTTTCCGCTGCCGCTTCGGTCGTGAATGGCGGCCGGCGCATCATCCCGACTTTCCTCAAGACCAGCGCGGACCGCCGCGGGGCACAAGTCATTTCGCCCGAGACGAGTGCCGAGCTGCGCGGATTGCTGCGCTATGTCGTGACGAACGGCACGGGCAGAAAGGCTGATATTGCAGGCTACGATGTCGGCGGAAAGACCGGATCGGCCGAAAAACCGGGCAAACACGGCTATCAGTCGCATGTCCTCGTGACGTCGTTTTTTGCCACCTTCCCGATTGAGGATCCGCGCTATGTTGTCTTCGTCCTGCTGGACGAGCCGCATGGGACCAAGGAGACCGGCGGCATAGCGCTTGCCGGTTCGACGGCCGCGCCGCTCGCAGGACGTGTGATCTCACGCATTGCCCCATTGCTGGGCGTTGCGCAAAAACCGGTGACGGTGGCGCGTGAGAATACATAATGGCACCACAATCTGGAGCGAGTATCACGGCGGGTAAGGTGGTCAAGAGCGCCATGCAGGCGTCGATCGAATTTGCCGGGCTCGCGAGCGACAGCCGCGAGGTAAAACCCGGCTACTTGTTTGCTGCACTTCCGGGATCGAAGGCCAACGGCGCGGCCTTCGTGAAGGATGCGGTCGCGCGCGGCGCGATCGCCGTGCTCGGCCGTCCCGACGTCAAGCCCGAAGCCGACGCGCAAGGCGTGCGCTTTATCGCGGCAGACAATCCGCGTCTCGCGCTTGCACGCCATGCCGCCGCGTTCTTCAAGACGCAGCCAAAAATCGTGGCCGCCGTCACCGGCACGAAGGGCAAGTCGTCGATCGTGGCGTTTGTCCGCGAGATCTGGATCGCGCTCGGCAAACCGGCGGCAAGCCTTGGCACGGTTGGTGTCGTGACGACGAAGGGAGAGATCCCGCTCAAGCACACAACGCCCGATCCGGTCGAGATTCATCGCCTGCTCGCACAACTGAAGCAGGACGGCATCGATCACCTGGCGCTGGAAGCGTCCAGCCACGGTCTCGACCAATATCGTCTTGACGGCGTCGAGATCGCCGCCGCGGGGTTCACCAACATCACCCGCGATCATATGGACTACCACGCCGACTTCGAGCAGTTACCTCGCCGCCAAGTTGCGGCTATTCAGCGAAGTGGTGCGCTCCGGTGGCATTGCGGTGATCAACAGCGACGCGGCGCATGCAGATCGCTTTCTCGCGACGGCGAAGGCGCGCGGATTGAGAGTGCTCACGGTCGGCGAAACGGGTGAGACGATAAAACTCATCTCGCGCGCGGGCCGTATCGACGGCCAGACCTTGAAACTCGCCCATGACGGACATATCTACACGGTCGCGCTGCCACTGGCGGGAAGTTTCCAGGCGTCGAACGCACTCGTTGCCGCCGGTCTGGTGATCGGACTCGGAGACGATCCGGCAAAAGTTTTTGCAGCGCTCGAACATCTCAAGGGCGCGCCAGGCCGTCTGGAGAAGGTCGCTTACGCCGTATCGGGAGCGCCGATCTATGTCGACTACGCGCACACCCCGGACTCGCTGGAGAAAGTTCTCGACGCGATCCGCCCGCATGCGACGGGCAAACTACACGTGATCTTCGGTTGCGGCGGCGACCGCGACAAAGGCAAGCGTCCATTGATGGGTGAGGCGGCGGCGAAGCATGCCGATGCCGTCATCGTCACGGACGACAATCCGCGCAGCGAGGATGCAGCAACCATTCGCAAGGAAGCCCTCGCCGGTGCACCGGGTGCGCGCGAGATCGGCGACCGTGCCGAAGCGATCCGAACGGGCATCGCGGCGCTGAAGAGCGGCGACATCCTCATAATCGCCGGCAAAGGCCACGAAACGGGACAAATCGTCGGCAACGACGTTCGTCCTTTCTCCGACCGCGAAGAAGCCGTGAAGGCTGCAATATCGCTTGGAGGGCGCGCCGCATGACAGCGCTCTGGACCTCCGAGGAAGCGCAGGGCGCAACGCTCGGCATCCCGTCCCGCATCTTCGAGGTGAACGGTCTTTCGATCGACACCCGCACCTTGAAGAAAGACGACCTGTTCGTTGCTCTCAAGGGTGAAAATCGAGACGGCCATGATTTCGTGAAGTCGGCTTTCGAGGCTGGCGCAGGCGCAGCGCTGGTGACGCATCGTCCAGCGGACGTTGCGGGGAACGCCGCGCTTCTCACCGTCGCGAACACGCAACGCGGCCTCGAAGATCTTGCGGTAGCCGCGCGGGCGCGGTCGGACGCCAGGATCATCGCGGTGACGGGAAGCGCTGGAAAGACCACGACCAAGGAAATCCTGCGCATCGCTTTGGGTGCGCTGGGTGCAACGCATGCCTCGGCCGCGTCCTACAACAATCATTGGGGCGTGCCTTTGAGCCTGGCGTCGCTGCCGCGCAATGCGCGTTACGGGGTGTTCGAGATCGGCATGAACCACTTCGGCGAGATCCGCTCGCTCGTCGGCTTCGTGCGGCCGCACGTAGCGCTGGTCACGACCATCGCGCCGGCACATCTGGAATTCTTCGGAACCTGCGAAGCCATTGCTGACGCAAAGTCGGAAATCTTCGAAGGTATCGCACCCGGCGGCGCTGCGCTGATCCCGAGTGACAGCCCTTATGCCGAGCGACTTGTTGCCCGCGCGCGTCAGGCGCATGTTTCACGCATCCTGAAATTCGGCGCGAACGCCCACAGCGACGCGCGGTTGACCGACTATGCCGAAAGCGACGACGGCGCACATATCAAGGCCGACATTTGCGGCACGCCGGTCGAATTCCGCATCGGCGCTCCTGGAAGACATGTCGCGGAAAATGCGATCGGCGCACTTCTTGCCGTCGCGATGGCGGATGGCGATGTGCTCAATGCCGCCGCTGCGCTTCGCCAGTTCAGCGCGCTCAAGGGCCGCGGCGCCCGCTTCACGACCGGTGGAGTCGCCGTGATCGACGAAAGCTACAACGCCAATCCAGCCTCGATGGCGGCGGCGCTTGCGCTGCTCGGCGGCGCGAAGGGACGGCGCATCGCCGTGCTCGGCGACATGCTCGAAATGGGTCCTGGCGGCAACGCGCACCACACCGGCCTAGCCGAGCCTATCGAGAAGGCGGGCACCGATCTCGTATTTCTGTGCGGCGCGCAAATGCACTCTCTGTGGGATGCGCTTCCCGCTTCGCGGCGCGGCGGCTATGCGGCCACATCCACCGAGCTCGCAGCGACTCTCACGGCTGCGCTCAAGAACGGCGACACGGTTCTGGTCAAAGGGTCACTGGGCAGCAAGATGGCGGTCATCATCGACGCGCTGAAAGCGCGGGGTGCATAGATCATGCTTTACTATCTGACGCTGCTCACGCACACCGATCAGCTCGCCTTCTTCCGGCTGTTCAAATATCTCACGTTCCGGTCCGGCGGTGCTGTGATTACGTCGCTGTTCTTTGCCTTCTTCGTGAACGGCGGGCTGATCCGCTGGTTGAAGATCAAGCAGGGGAAGGGCCAGCCGATCCGCACCGACGGACCGCAACGCCACATCGTGGAGAAACAGGGCACACCGACGATGGGCGGATTGCTGATCCTTCTTCCATGGGTCATCTCCACGATTCTGTGGGCGAACCTGTCCAACGAATATGTGTGGATCGCGCTCACGGTTACGGTTGCTTATGGTCTGCTGGGTTTTGCCGACGACTATCTGAAGGTCAGCAAGCGGTCATCGGATGGGGTCAGCGGCATCATTCGCCTCGGTGTGGAGTTCGGCGTCGCGTTTGCCGCCACGGCTGCCATCATGCGGCTGGAAGATCCCACACTGATCGGCACGCTGACGGTACCGTTCTTCAAATCGCTTCTGATTCCGTTCGGCCTGTTCTTCATCGTGGTCGGCGGCTGCGTCATCGCCGGCGCCGCCAATGCGGTGAACTTCACCGACGGGCTAGACGGTCTTGCCATCGTTCCGGTGATGATCGCGGCTGCGACCTTCATCCTCATCGCCTATCTCGTCGGCAATGTGAACTTCTCCAAATATCTCGAGATCATCTATGTCAACGGTACCGGCGAACTCGCCGTGTTCCTGTCCGCGCTGATCGGTGCCGGCCTTGGTTTCCTCTGGTACAATGCACCGCCGGCCATGGTGTTCATGGGCGACACAGGTTCTCTGCCGCTCGGCGGCGCTCTCGGCGCCGTCGCCGTCGCGGTCAAGCATGAGATCGTGCTCGCCATCGTCGGCGGCCTGTTCGTGCTCGAGACGGTCTCGGTGATCGTGCAGGTGATCTCGTTCAAGACCACGGGCAAACGCGTCTTTCGCATGGCGCCGATCCATCACCATTTCGAACAACTGGGCTGGAAGGAGCCGACCATCGTCATCCGCTTCTGGATTGTTGCTGTCGTGCTGGCTCTTGTCGGCCTCGCAACGTTGAAGCTCAGATGATCGCCGCGCGCTCTTTCGAACAGGCTGATGTCGGCGTTTTTGGGCTGGCGCGCAGCGGCATTGCGACAGTTCGCGCGCTTAAGCAGGGCGGCGCGAATGTCTTCGCCTGGGACGATCAGGAAGACGCGCGCAAGGCGGCCGAGGCCGAGGGCGCGATCGTGACGCCCTTCGTCGACTGGCCGTGGACCAAGATGAAGACGCTGGTGCTTTCCCCCGGCGTGCCGCTGACGCACCCCAAGCCACACGACATCGTGCTGCGCGCCAAGCTGCATCGCGTCGAAGTGATCGGCGACATGGAGATCTTCGCGCGCGAGATCGGTGCCGATGCGCTGGTTCCCGGCCGCTCGCCTGTGATCGCCGTCACGGGCACGAACGGCAAATCGACGACGACGGCGTTGATCGGCCACATCCTCGCGGCATGCGGCTACAATGTTCAGGTCGGCGGAAATATCGGCAAAGCCGTGCTCGAGCTTGAGCCGCCAGCCGCCAAGACAATCTACGTGCTGGAGCTGTCATCGTATCAGATCGATCTCTCACCCGGTCTGGTCCCCGATGTTGCGGTCCTGACCAACATCACGCCTGATCACATCGACCGTCACGGCAGTCTAGAGAACTACGCAGCGGTCAAGGCGAAGCTTCTGGCGCAGGCTTCGAAAGCAGGTCAAATCGTGATCGGCGTCGATGATCCGCTGACGACTTCGATCTTCACGCGTTCTGCCTCGAATGGCGGCGCCGCTGCGGTGCCGGTGTCGGTCGGAAAGGTGCTCGGGCGCGGCGTCTTCGTCGTGGACGGCGTCCTCTACGATGCGCAGGGACAGCGCGCGACCAAGGTACTGGATCTTGCCACCGCGTCCCATCTGCCGGGTGCTCATAACTTCCAGAACGCTGCGCTGGCTTACGCAGCAACCAAGCCGTTCGCGAAGGATCCGCGCATCGTCGCCGACGCCATCGCAAGCTTTCCCGGGCTTGCCCACCGCATGGAAGATGTCGGACGCATCGGCAAGGTGCGCTTCGTCAACGATTCCAAGGCCACCAACGCCGACGCGGCAGCGCGCGCGCTGGTGTGCTTTCCGGATATTTTCTGGATCGCCGGCGGCAAGGCGAAGGAAGGCGGCATAGAAACTCTCGCGCCGTACTTCGCGCGCGTCCGCAAGGCCTATCTCATCGGCGAAGCTGCGGAGCAATTTGCCGCCACGCTCGGCGGCCAGGTACCGCACGACGTGTCGCGCACGCTTGAGGAAGCTGTTCTGTCAGCCTCGCGCGACGCACAGGCGGCAAGCATCGCAACGCCGGTGGTTCTACTTTCGCCTGCTTGCGCTTCGTTCGACCAGTTCCAGGATTTCGAGCAGCGCGGAGACGTCTTCCGCGAACTCGTGGCCAAGCTGCGCTCCCAACCGGTGCGGGAGGCGTCATGAGTTCACGCGCCGACCGCAGCACCTACGCCAGCTGGTGGTGGACCATCGACCGCGCCGCGCTCCTGCTCATGCTCGCGCTGATCACCATCGGACTGATGCTAGCCTTCGCGGCAAGTCCGGCTGCGACCGGCGGACCCCTGACCGCCGGTGACTTCCGCTATACGATCAAGCAGATCCTTTTTGCTGGTATTGCTGCCGGGATTCTCGGCGGCGCATCCGTGCTGTCGCTGCAGCAGCTTAAGATCACGGCGGCAATCACCTTTGCCCTCGCCTTGATCGGCTGCGCCCTCGTGCTTGTCGCTGGAACCGAAGTGCTGGGCGCGAAACGGTCCATCGAGCTCGGAATTTTCTCGCTGCAGCCGTCAGAATTCCTGAAACCGGGCTTCGCTGTGCTCGGCGCGGCGATCATCTCGGACAGGCACACGCTGCCTTTGCCAAAGCCAGTGATCACGTTCCTGCTCATTCTTCCGGCCATCGCCATACTGCTGATGCAGCCCGACGTTGGTCAGACGACGTTGCTACTGGCGCTATGGGGCGCGCTGCTGTTTTTTTCGGGCGCATCCATGATCTGGATGGCATTGCTGGGCGGCGGAACGGCAGCGCTGGGCGGACTCGCCTATGTTCTTTTCCCGCATGTTCATCACCGCATCGATCAGTTCCTCAATCCCTCGACAACGGGCTATCAGACTGGTCTTGCGCTCAAAGCGTTTGCGCATGGCGGGCTGACTGGCGTCGGGCCCGGCGCAGGCACGATCAAGTACCGCATTCCGGAAGCGCATTCGGACTTCATTTTCGCTGTCGCTGGTGAAGAGTTCGGACTCATTCTGTGCGCGGTCATCGCCGCGTTGTTCTGCTTCCTCACGATCCGTCTGTTGCTGCGCGCCGCCAGCCAGCGGGACCGGTTCTCGCAACTCGCCGGTGCGGGCCTTGCCATCGTCACCGCGTTCCAGGCCTTCATCAATATGGGTGTGGCCGTCAGCCTGTTGCCCGCAAAAGGCATGACGCTGCCCTTCATCTCCTATGGCGGCTCCTCGCTGTTCGCGGTGGCACTGACGATGGGATTCGCTCTCGCTGTCACGCGCCAGCGGCCGCAGTTGGGCGCCAAGGAAACCTCACTCCTCGAATTGTGGGGCGCGCGCGCATGAGAACGTTCGTGCTTTGCGCCGGTGGCAGCGCCGGTCATCTCTACCCGGCTCAGGCGCTCGCAGGCGAACTGATGCGCCGAGGCGAGAAAATCGTCGTGATAACCGATGCGCGCTTCAAGAATTATGAGACGACGTTTCCAGGCGCGGTGATAGAGACCGTGCCCTCAGCGGCTTTCTCGGATCGTACGTTCGTTCGACTCCTCGCCGCGCCTTTCGAGATCATCGGCGGAATCACCATGTCGCTCATCAAGCTGGCGCGCATTCGGCCAGCCGCTGTGGTCGGCTTTGGCGGCTATCCCAGCGTGCCGGTGATGCTAGCGGCGATCGCAACGCGTCTGCCGACGGCGATCCTGACGCCGGATGCGTTGCTCGGCCGCGCCAACCGGCTTGTGATGAACCATGTGAAGCTGATCGCGGCCAACCTCCCGCTCGTCCGCTTTCTGCCCAAGGACATGTCCCGCGTCGCATACACAGGCAACCCGATGCGGCCCGAAGTCGTGGCTCTGGCTGCGGCTCCCTACGAGACGCCCGCCGCAAACGGCCCGCTACGCCTGCTTGTATTCGGCGGCAGCCAGGGCGCGCGCGTCTTCAGCGAGATTGTGCCGCCGGCAATCGCCATGCTGTCCAAGGATCTGCGCTCGCGGCTTGAAATCGTGCAGCAATGCCGCGCAGAAGATCTCGACGCGGTGAAAGCAGCCTATATCGCGTCCGGCGTGAAGGCCGAACTTGCGGCTTTTTTCAGCAATCTTCCGGCGCGCATGGCGGCGGCGCATCTCGTCGTCGCTCGCTCCGGCGCAGGTACCGTGAGCGAGCTCGCGCTGATCGGCCGACCTGCCATTCTGGTGCCATTGCCGCATGCGCTCGACGACAACCAGACCCCCAACGCCGATGCGCTGGCAAATGCCGGCGGCGGCTGGCGCATCCGCCAGTCGGAGCTGACGCCCAGGAAGCTGGCAGAGATGCTGACGACGGCATTTTCGTCGCCCGACGATCTTGCGAAGCGCGCGGCTGCGGCGCGCAGCATCGCCAAACCCGACGGCACGGCGCGCGTCGCCGACGCTATTCAAGCGCTTGCGAGGGCCGCATGAGCCCGAACAAGACGCGCGTTCCGCTCGACGTCGGAACAATTCACTTCATCGGGATCGGCGGCATCGGCATGAGCGGCATCGCCGAGATCATGCACAATCTCGGCTACAAGGTTCAGGGCTCGGACGTCACCGAGAGCGCAAACGTGAAGCGCTTGCGCAAGATGGGGATCCCCATCTTCATCGGCCACAGTGCGGACAATCTGAAAGACGCCCATGCCGTCGTTTATTCGTCGGCCGTGAAACCCGGCAACGAGGAATTCGATGCAGCGCGCGCTCTCAGTCTGCCGCTCGTGCGCCGGGCCGAGATGCTGGCCGAGATCATGCGCCTCCGCTCCTGCGTGGCCGTGGCCGGAACCAACGGCAAAACGACGACAACGACCATGATTGCGGCACTGCTCGATGCCGGCGGAATGGATCCGACCGTCGTGAATGGCGGTATCATCAACGCCTATGGAACGAATGCGCGGCTTGGCGCCGGCGAGTGGGTGGTGGTCGAGGCGGACGAGAGCGACGGAACGTTCTTGAAGCTTCCGGCGACCGTTGCGGTCGTGACGAATGCCGACCCGGATCATCTCGATTTCTACGGCACTTTCGACAAGATGCGCGACGCGTTCCAACGCTTCATCGAGAATGTGCCGTTCTACGGTTTCGCGGTGCTGTGCCTGGATCATCCCGAAGTTCAGGCCATGGTCGGCCGCATCGAAGACCGACGGCTCATCACGTACGGCATGTCGCCGCAAGCCGATATCCGGGCCGTGAGTGTCAGCTTCTCGCAGGGAGCTTCGCACTTCGACGTCGTCATGACCGACCGCCGCAAGGGAACACAGACGCGGCTTGACGGCATGAGCCTTCCGATGCCCGGTGAACATAATGTGCAGAACGCGCTGGCCGCGATCACGGTGGCGCGCGAACTCGGCGTCCCAGAAGGCACGATCAAGAAAGCGCTTGCCAGTTTCGCCGGTGTCAGCCGCCGCTTCACCCGCATCGGTGAGTGGAAAGGCGCGGCGATCATCGACGACTACGCGCACAATCCGTTCAAGATCGCTGCGGCGCTCAAGGCGGCGCGGCAGGCATATAGCGGTCCCGTGATCGCTATCGTTCAACCGCATCGCTACACGCGCCTGCATGACACGTTCGAGCAGTTCGCCAAATGCCTCAATGACGCCGACGTCGCCGTGATCGCTCCCGTCTATGCCGCGGGCGAGAAGCCCATCGACGGCATCAAGTCGCGACAGCTATGCCGAAGCGCTGCGCGCCCACGGTCATCGCGACGTGCGCATCATCGACGGGGAGGCCGACCTGCCGGGCTTGATCGGCGGAACTCGAAAACACGCTGGAAGGCGGTGCGATTGTCTTTCTGGGCGCGGGCTCGATCACCAACTGGGCGCATGGGTTCGAAGCGGCCATGGCCAAGCGGGAAGGGGCATGATGATGACATGCCCCTGCGATGCACTGCCGCCCGTGCGTGGAACCTATACGCCAGGCGCGGCGCTTAAAGATCTTGTCTGGTTCCGGGCAGGCGGTCCGGCGGAAGTGCTGTTTCGTCCGGCGGACACCGAAGATCTCGCGACCTTCCTTTTCGCCAAGCCCGCCGATGTGAGAGTTAGCGTAATTGGCGTCGGTTCCAATCTGCTCGTGCGCGACGGCGGGATTCCCGGCGTCGTTGTCCGCCTGCCCGCCTCGTTCGGCAAGCTCAGCGTCGATGGCTCGCGCATCGTTGCAGGTGCGGCGGCGCTCGACGCCAATGTCGCGCGCATGGCCGCGGATTCCGGCATCGCCGGACTTGAGTTCCTGCGCGGCATTCCGGGCACGGTCGGCGGCGCATTGAAGATGAATGCCGGATGCTACGGCCGCGAGATCAAGGACATCTTCGTCGAGGCGACAGCCATCGATGGCAAAGGCAATATCATTACGCTGAAGCCGTCCGACATGGACTTCGTCTATCGCAAGGCGCAGGTGCCGGACGATTTCATCTTCGTCAGCGCGACTTTCGAAGGCACGCGCGATGAGCCAGACGCAATCCGCGCGCGCATGAACAAGCTGGTCGAGGACCGTGAAGCATCACAGCCGGTTAAGACGCGCACGGGGGGGTCGACCTTCAAGAATCCACCCGGTCACAAGGCCTGGCAACTTATCGATGAAGCCGGTTGCCGGGGCCTGATGCACGGCCAGGCGCAGGTTTCCGAGAAGCACTGCAACTTCCTCATCAACACGGCCGACGCGAGCGCCGCCGATATCGAAGCGCTCGGCGAAGAGGTGCGTGCGCGGGTGAAGGCCAAGTCCGGCGTTCCGCTGGAATGGGAAATCAAGCGCGTGGGCGTGCCATGACCCAGTATAAGAGAGTGGCAGTCCTGCTCGGCGGGCGTTCGGCGGAACGCGAGGTCAGCCTGTCTTCCGGCAAAGGCTGCGCGGCCGCATTGCGCGCCGAAGGATACGACGTGGTCGAGATCGATCCGGGCGACAATCTTGCCGGACAGATTCTGGACGCAAAACCCGACGCCGTGTTCAACGCGCTGCATGGCCGCTGGGGTGAGGATGGCTCAGTTCAGGGTCTGCTCGAATTGTTGCGCATTCCTTATACCCACTCCGGAATCCTCGCTTCGGCGCTGGCGATGCACAAGCAACGCACCAAGGACGTCTATCGCGCCGCCGGTCTGCCGGTCGTGAATTCCATCGTCGTCGATCGCCGCGAAGCTGCGGCCCGTCACCTGATGGACCCGCCCTATGTTGTGAAGCCCGTGAATGAGGGTTCGTCCGTCGGCGTCTTCATCATCCGCAAGGGTGACAATCGTCCGCCGCAGGAATTGGGCAGTGACAAATGGACTCTCAGCAACGAGATGATGGTCGAGGAATTTGTCCCGGGCCGTGAACTCACCGTCGCCGTGATGGGCGGCAAGGCGCTCGGTGTGACGGAGATCACGACCAATCTCGAATTCTATGACTACGAAGCCAAATATTCGACCGGCGGTTCCACGCATGTGCTGCCAGCCAAAATCCCTGTGTCGGTGGCGGACGAGACCATGCGTCTCGCCGAACGCGCGCACGTGGCCCTTGGCTGCCGCGGCGTATCGCGCACCGACTTCCGCTATGACGACACGCAGGCAAAGCATCGCCTCGTGCTGCTGGAAACCAACACCCAGCCGGGCATGACGCCGACCTCTCTGGTGCCGGAACAAGCTGCCTATGCCGGCATGAGCTATCAGAAGCTTTGCCGCTGGATGGTGGAGGATGCGTCATGCGATCGGTGAAGATCGAACGCACGCCACGCCGCGGCCGCACCGCAAAAGCGGGGCGTAACGCCCAGCGCAGCACCCGTGCAGCGCCGGCGGCGCAGCAGCCGTTCGACAAGCGCAAACAGCCCTCGAACAACATCTTTGCGCGCGCGCTTCGCGCCGCAAAAGCGTGGGTCGCGTTCCGCCGCCCGATGCTCGCCCTGACTGCATTTCTCATCGCGGCGGCATTTCTCGCCGCACTGTTCATCGGCGGCTATGTCGGCCGCGCAGTAAACCGGGTGAATGCAGGTGTTGCCGCGCTTGTCGACGACGCGGGCTTCGGCATCTCGCAGGTTCATCTGGCGGGCAATCGCCGCGTCGCGCCTGAAACCATCCTTGCCGCGCTCGGCTTTGAGCCTGGTCAGTCTATCTTCGGCGCCGATGTTCATGAGGCGCGCGCACGGCTCGAGAAGCTCGACTGGGTGGCATCAGCGGACGTGAAGCGCCGATATCCCGACGACATCTCGGTCCACATCGTGGAGAAGCTGCCCTTTGCCCTGTGGCAATCTCCGAACGGCGCCTACGTCGTCGAGCGCAACGGCAAGCCGATCACGAACAAAGGCGTGGAGGAATTTCGCCGCCTGCCTCTCTTGCTCGGCGAAGGCGGCTCAAGTGCGGCGGACATCGTCGATGCCGTCGCGCAGCATCGCGCCATCGTTGCGCGCATCAAGGCCTATCAGCGCGTCTCGGAAAGGCGCTGGAATCTCATTCTCGATGACGGAGTCATCGTGAAACTGCCGGAAGCGGGCTGGCAGAAGGAGCTCGACGCCCTCGAGCATCTCATTATCGACAAGGGCATTCTGGAGCGTGACGTGAGTGAGATCGATCTTCGCTCGCCAGCGCAATATTTTTTCGTGCTGCGCAGCGGCGAGAAGAAGAACGAGCCTAGGGGGAATGCGGCTTAATGGGTGAGACAATCAGATTGCGCGCCGGTACCGAAATACCGGCCTATCGAACCGGACTTGTCGCCGTTCTCGACGTCGGTTCTTCGAAAACCGTGTGCCTGATCGGGCGCGCTGAGCCCGGCAGCCTGCGCGTCGTGGGCGCCGCGCTGCGCGAGAGCCAGGGCATTCGTGCCGGAACCGTGGTCGGCATGGACCTTGCCGAGGAGTCGATCCGCGACGCGGTGGCGGCTGCGGAAAATCATGCCGATGTGCGAATCCAGAATGTTCTGATCTCCGTCAATTGTGGACAGCCAGTGAGCGTGACCTCGCGCGCCGCGATGTCACTCGACGGCGCGCTGGTGTCGGACGCGCATCTGCGCGCGCTGCTGGCCGAAGGCCGCTCGCGGTGCCAGCTTGAAGGTCATGACATCATCCAGAGCGCGCCGACGACGTATGTGGTCGACGAAGCGCGCGGCGTGCGCAATCCGTCCGGCATGTTCTGTCAGCGAATTGGCGTTGCGATGCACGCAGTGGCTGTAAAGCCTTCGCCCCTGAACAACCTCAAGCTTGCGGTCGAGCGCTGCCACCTCAACGTCACCGGTTCGCTCTTTGCACCTTTTGCGAGCGGACTTTCGATCCTCACCGAGGACGAAAAGCAACTTGGTGCAACCGTCATCGACATGGGCGGCGGCGTCACTTCGATCGCCGTATTCCTGGAGGGCCATCTGGTCCACACGGACGTAATTCCGATGGGAGGCCAGCAGGTTACCTCCGATCTGGCCCGCATGCTGGCGGCGCCTTTGTCTGCCGCCGAACGGGCTAAGACTTTATATGGCGCCGCGCTCGGCGACATGGAGGCGGGCGCCGACGTCATCCCGCTCGCCCAGATGGGCGAGGACGGCGACGAGAATGCAATGCGCGTTCCGCGTTCGATGCTGACGCGGATCATCCAGGCGCGATTGGAAGAGATCTTCGGCCAGGTTCAGACGCGCTTGCGTGCCTCCGGCTTCGATGTGGCCGCAGGACGGCGCGCCGTTCTCACCGGCGGCGCATGTCAGCTCGCCGGCGTTCGCGAGCTGGCGGGCCGCGTGCTCAACAAGCAGGTCCGAATCGGTCGGCCGCAAAGTTTCCCGGGGCTGCCCGCAGCCTCGCTGGGTCCAGATTACGCCACGGCCGTCGGTCTATTGATCGCCGGCGCGTCCATGCCGCCCGAGGCTCTCAACCCCGATCTTGCGTCGGAACCAGAGCCAAGGGCGGGAAAAGGATGGCTGAACCGGTTGACCGGCAGCCTGTTCGGATGATTTAACAATAAGTACGCGAATCAGTTGGGCGGCGTGGTGTGACGTGGTGATGACGAAACGAGGCCAAGGAGAATAACATGGCGATCAACCTCAAAGCACCGGAACTCAAAGAACTACGTCCGCGAATCACTGTTCTCGGCGTCGGCGGCGCCGGCGGCAATGCCGTCAACAACATGATCGGGGCCAAGCTCGAAGGCGTCGAATTCGTGGTCGCCAATACCGACGCGCAGGCGCTCGCGCAATCCAAGGCCGAACGCAGAATTCAGCTCGGCGGCAAGCTGACGGAAGGTCTGGGCGCTGGCGCGTCGCCCGATGTCGGCCGCAATGGCGCCGAAGAAACGCTCGACGAGATCATGGAGCAACTGGCCGGCTCGCACATGGTGTTCATCACCGCGGGCATGGGTGGCGGAACGGGCACCGGCGCCGCGCCGGTCATCGCGCGCGCTGTGCGCGAGATGGGAATTCTCTGCGTCGGCGTTGTGACCAAACCATTCGCGTTCGAAGGCGACAAGCGGATGCGCACGGCCGAGCGCGGCATCGCCGAACTTCAGCAATTCGTGCACACGCTGATCGTCATTCCGAACCAGAATCTTTTCCGCGTGGCCAACGACCGCACCACCTTCGCCCAGGCGTTCGCCATGGCCGATGAAGTGCTGCATGCCGGCGTGCGCGGCGTCACCGACCTGATCGTCATGCCCGGCCTGATCAATCTCGACTTCGCCGACATCAAGTCGGTGATCTCGGAGATGGGCAAGGCGATGATGGGCACGGGCGAAGCCGAAGGCGAGGATCGTGCGCAGAAGGCGGCCGACATGGCCATCTCGAACCCTCTTCTCGACGATGTCTCGATGAAGGGCGCGCGGGGCGTGCTCATCAACATCACCGGCGGGCCGGACCTGATGCTGTTCGAAGTCGAGCAGGCGGCGAACCGCATTCGCGCCGAAGTCGACCCCGATGCCAACATCATCTTCGGCAACACGATCCTTGACGACATGGAGGGGCGCATCCGCGTCTCGGTCGTCGCGACCGGCATCGATGCCGAACAGCTGCGTCTGACCAACGAAAAGGTTCAGCCGCTGCGTCCGCATCTGAAAGCCCTGCCGCTGAAGCAAGAACCGAAGCCGGAACCGCGCATCGAACAGCGTCCGGCTGTGGCCGCGAACGCGGTGCATCGGCAGCATGAAGCTCTAGCTGACGAACTCGGTGCGCAAATGCCTGCGCGCGCACAGACGCCGATCGAGGCGATGATCCTTGGCGACGAGGAATTGCCACAGGTCGATGAAGATCTTGTTCCCATCCCGACGCCAGTGCGCGCGGCCGCTGTCCCGCGGACCGAGCCGATCCGCTCGCCGGAACCCGTGGCGGAACCGGGACGCTTCTTCGGTCTTTTCGGCCGCAAAAAGAAAGACGAGCCACGCATGGAACCGGTGTCGCGTCCTGCGCAGCGCCCGGCTGCCCAGACCATGGCGCGACCGCCTGCTGCAGCGCCGGCGGAACCACCGCGTCCGCAACAGCCGCCGCAAAATTCTGCCGAGGACTTGTTTCCCGATCACAAGCGTGACGAGCAGTTCGAAATCCCAGCGTTCCTTCGCCGGCAGACGAACTGATTTCAGAATTTTCGAAGTAAGATAAAGCCTCTTCCGGTTCGCCGGGAGAGGCTTTTTCAATTCAGCGTTACCACGCGTCACGGCAAAGACGAATTCCTCTAAGGTCGCCAGAACCTTGGAGTAGGACGATGAAGCATGTGCTATGCCTCTTGGCCATGGTTGCAACACTTGGTAGCGCCGCAGCGGCGCCATATGACGTAACCGAAAAGGACATAGCCACGCTGCAGGCAGATCTGTCGGCGGGGCGCGTGACATCCCAAGAGCTTGTTCGAGCCTATCTGGCTCGGATCGACTCCATCGATCGCAGCGGCCCGTCTCTGCATAGTGTGATCACGGTCAATCCGGACGCTATAGCCGAGGCTCGCGCTCTGGATGCTGAGCGACAATCGAAAGGTGCGCGCGGCCCGCTGCATGGCATCCCAATTCTGGTAAAGGACAACATCGAAACAGCAGATGAAATGCCCACGACGGCGGGTTCGCTCGCGCTGGCCGGCAATATCACGCACCGCGATTCACCTTCCATTGCGCGACTGAGGGCTGCGGGAGTCATCATTCTCGGAAAAACGAACCTCAGCGAATGGGCCAATATTCGTAGCTCGCACTCCGTCAGCGGCTGGTCGGCGATCGGCGGGCTCGTCAAGAATCCGTATGTGCTCGACCGCAGCGCGTGTGGATCGAGTTCGGGCAGCGGTGCGGCGGTGGCGGCAAGCCTGGCTGCTGCCGCGCTGGGAACCGAGACCGACGGCTCATTGGTTTGTCCCGGCTCGCTGAACGGAATCGTATCGCTCAAGCCGACTGTCGGGCTGATCTCAAGAACGCATGTGATCCCGATCTCGCACAGTCAGGACACGCCAGGTCCGATGACCCGCTCTGTTGCCGATGCGGCGTTGCTACTTTCGGTCATGGCAGGAAGTGACGCGGACGACGTAGCTACCGCCGAGGCAGATACTCGCAAGACAGACTATGCTGCGGCGCTGGAAGCAGGGTCACTGAAGGGCAAGCGCTTCGGAATCATCGTGCCGGAACCCGACGTCGTTCCCTCGGAGACAGACGGGGTCTTCGCCAAAGCAGTGGCGATTTTGAAGGCATCCGGCGGCGAGATCGTCGAGATCCACAATTTCACACCGCCCCCGCCTGAAGCCGGAACCAATGAATTGAAAGTGCTGCAATTCGAACTCAAGCACGATCTGAACGCCTATCTCGCGGGACTTCCGACGGAACAGAAAGTAAAAACGCTGGCGGACGTCATAGCGTTCAACACCGCGACGCCACGTGAAACCGCCCTCTTTGGTCAGGACATTTTCGAGACCGCGCAAGGGATGGGCGATCTCACTGATCCCGTTTACACCAAGGCGCGTGACGATCTGCGCACGCTGTCGCGCGATACGCTGGACAAGCTGTTTAAGGAAAATCAACTCGACGCGTTGATCCGAAGCACGGACGACGCCTCGTTCCGGATCGACGTCGTGAAGGGCGACAACGATACCAGCAACTCCTCATTCCTGCCCGCTACTGCGGGCTATCCGCATCTGACCGTGCCAATGGGATATGTGCACGGATTGCCGGTTGGCCTGTCGTTCATGGGTCCGGCTTGGTCTGAGGCAAGTCTTCTGGGCTTCGGTTACGCCTTCGAACAGGCAACGCATGCGCGCCAAGCGCCGCAATACATTCCGTCGCTTGAATCGTCGCCCGAAGTGGCACGGGCATTCGATTCGCAACCGCGTTAGTGAAGACGGTTTCCTTTGTGCGCCGTTCGCCTATATTGACGGTCATGAGCACACGCAGAACATTGGCGCGGGAGATCCGCTGCGAAGGTACGGCGCTTCACGCGGGCGGCAACGTTCATATGACATTATCACCGGCTCCTTCGGGAAGCGGCGTCGTCTTTCGGCGCAGCGACAAGGCTGGTGCATCGGTTCCCGCGCGTTACGACTCCGTGACCGAGACCAATCTCGGCACAGTCATTTCGGCAGGCGATGTGAAGATCGGTGTGATCGAGCATCTGATGGCCGCGGTCGCCGGCGCAGGGATCGACGACATGCTTGTCACGCTCGACGGACCCGAACCGCCGATCCTCGATGGCGATGCGCTCAGCTATTTCAAATTGCTCGAGCAGGCAGGGACCAGCGAACAGGCTGGCGCCAGGAAAGCGATCAAAGTCACGCGACCTGTCTCGGTCACCATGAAGGATGCGAGCATCACGCTGAGCCCGTCGGACGTGCCCGACTATTCCTATGCGCTCGACTATTCCAACACCAAAGCGATCGGCAAGCAGACCTATCGCATGACCCTTACACGCGAGACCTTCGCGAGGGAAATCGCGCCCGCCCGCACATTCGGCTTCATGCATGAGCTGGAAATGCTCAACAAGATGGGCCTCGGGCGGGGTGCATCACTGGAGAACACGCTCGCGATCGATGGCGATACGGTCGTGAACAAAGACCTGATGCGGTTTCCGGACGAATTCGTGCGCCACAAAATACTGGATGCGATTGGAGACATGGCTTTGGCCGGCGCACCGCTGATCGCCCGCTTCGAGGGCGTTAAATCCGGCCATGCCACCAACAATGCCGTGCTCCGAGCCCTGTTTGCCGACCCGTCCAACTACATGACAATCGATTTAGCGTGAGCGGTCGAAAGCCGTGCTATAAGCCGGGCCGAACTGACCGGCGGCCCTAAGCTGCCGGCGCCTTATGGACTGGACCGGGCCCGGCCCCGGATGTCATAAGGTCTTGGTCCAAAACAAAAAACGCGTGATGCGCGGCCAGACGGAACAGCTTTGATGGCGCTTGGAAATTCAGCATCCCGACACGTGGTCCGGGCCTTGTTCGTCGTCCTGTTGGCCGGCTTCAGCCTCTCGGGCTGCGACACGCTCAACAGTCTGACCGGCAAGTCCTCAGATGATTCCAAGGAGCCGGAATATATCGAGCGTCCCGTCGACCAGATCTACAGCGATGCCTGGAAGAAGATTTACCAAGGCGACTGGGTCGGTGCCGCCAAACAATTCGACGAAGTGGAGCGCCAGCATCCCTATTCGGTCTGGGCACGCCGCGCGATGCTTATGTCGGCTTATTGTTACTATCATGCCAATCACTATGACGACGCGATCAACACGGCCGACCAGTACATCGCGCTGCATCCTGGCAGCAAGGAAGTCGCCTACGCCTTCTATCTGAAGGCCGTGTCGCTCTATGAGCAGATCGTCGACGTGGGACGTGACCAGTCCAACACAGAAGGCGCACTCACGGCATTACAGGACGTTGTGCAGCGGTTCCCGGATTCCGAGTATGCCCGCGACGCGACGCTCAAGATCGATCTGACGCTGGACCATCTGGCCGGCAAGGAAATGGCGGTCGGACGCTACTATCTCAACAAGGGCGACTATATCGGCGCGATCAACCGCTTCCGGACGGTGGTGGAACAGTACCAGAGGACCTCGCAGATCGCCGAAGCGCTCGAACGGCTGACGGAAGCCTATTACGCGCTGGGTGTGTACAACGAGGCAAAGACGGCCGCCGCGGTACTCGGCCACAATTATCCTGGCAGCCCATGGTACAAGGATGCCTACGAGCTTTTGCAGGGTCATCATATGCGTCCGGAGATTGACCAGGGCTCGTGGATGTCCAGAATCCTGGGCTAAAATCTCAAAGGGCAAAGCGATGCTCGCGGCGCTGACGGTCCGGGACATCGTTCTGATCGAGTCGGCCGCGCTTGAGTTCGCCGCGGGGCTCAACGTCCTGACCGGCGAGACCGGCGCCGGCAAATCCATCCTGCTTGATGCTCTTGGTCTGGCAGCCGGCGGCCGCGGACGCGCTTCGGTGCGGCCGGGCGCGACGCAGGGATCTGCTACCGCCGTGTTCGAGCCCTCGAAAGCCAATCCCGCTCACGCACTGCTGGCGGCACAATCGATACTTGTGGAAGGCGAAATCGTACTGCGGCGCACGCTGTCCGCCGATGGCCGTACGCGAGCCTTTGTGAACGATGAGCCGGTCGGTGTGGCCCTGTTGCGCGATGTCGGTTCGGCACTTCTCGAAGTACACGGACAGGCCGACGATCGCGGGCTGTTCGATGTTTCAACTCATCGCGGCATGCTCGATGCGTATGCCGGGCACGACGCACTGCTGCGCGAGACGGCGGAGAAGTTCTCCGCCTTTGACAGAGCCCGCACCGATCTTTCTCTCTTGCGGGCCGCAGCGGCGGCCGCTGCCGCGGATGCCGATTACGTGCATCATGCGGTCAGGGAACTCGCTGCACTCAGTCCCGAGGAGGGCGAAGAAGCGCGGCTGTCAGCCGAGCGTGCGCTATTGATGAACGCGTCGCGCATCGCCGAAGATGTGTCGGCGGCGGCAGAGCTGTTGAACGGTGATCGCGGCGCCGGTGCGCAAATTTCCTCGGCCTTGAAGCGTTTGTCGCGCATGAGCGAGGAAGCGCGTAGAGCATCGGCTTCCGCCGAGCAGGCGCTGGACCAGGCCTACAACGCGCTCGAAGACGCACGGCGGGAGCTGGACTCGCTGTCCGCGCGCCTCGATTTCGAGCCGGGGCAACTGGAAAAGACCGAAGACCGCATCCATGATCTGCGAACCGCTGCACGGAAGTACGGCGTGACACCCAACTCGCTGCCGCGCGTACTGAAGGATTTCGAGCTCAAGCGCGACGCGATGGATTCGAGCGGGGGCCGCACCAAGGAAGCAGAAGCTGCCGTGTCCGCGACGCGTGGTGCCTATCACGAAGCGGCGTCCCGTCTTTCCAAGTCGCGCGCTGCCGCAGCGCGCAGGCTGGAAGCGGCCGTAGCCGGCGAACTTGCGCCTCTCAAGCTCGCGCATGCGAAATTCCAGGTCAAACTAGAACCGCTGGGCGATGATGCGGCCGGTGCAGGTGGCACGGAGCGCGTCGCGTTTGAAGTGGCGACCGTGGAGGGCGCAGCCTTCGGATCGCTGGCCAAGATTGCGTCCGGTGGCGAATTGGCGCGCTTTTCGCTGGCGTTGAAAGTCGCGCTAGCCGAAGCGTCGCCACCGGCGGCATTGGTGTTCGACGAAGTGGATCGCGGGGTCGGTGGAGCGGTTGCGGACGCAGTCGGCGAGCGGCTTCAACGCCTTGCACAGACAACCCAGGTGCTGCTCGTCACGCACTCGCCGCAGGTCGCGGCGCGCGCCGAGCGGCATTTCCGCATCACCCGGTCCGGTGACAAGACGAAGGTCGTCATGCTGAATGACGACGAGCGGACGGAAGAAGTGGCGCGCATGCTCTCCGGCGCCGTCGTGACTGAAGAGGCCCGGGCCGCGGCTCGGCGGCTGATTGCCGAGGCGCGTACGCCGACGCCCAAGAAGCGCAAACGCGCATGAGCGCCGCACTCGCAAAGAAACCCGTAGACAAGCTGACCTCGTCGGAGGCCGAGAAGGAGCTTGATCGGCTTGCCTCGGAAATCGCCGAGCACGACCGGCACTACCATGCCGAAGACGCACCGGTCATTTCCGATGCCGACTATGACGCACTGCGCCGCCGCAACGACGCGATCGAGAAACGTTTTCCGCTGCTTGTGCGCGCCGACAGTCCATCGCATCGCGTCGGCGCGTCGGTTTCGGAGAAGTTCGCCAAGGTCGTGCACGCCCGGCCGATGCTGTCGCTGGACAACGCCTTCACGGACGAGGACGTGCACGACTTTGCCGTGCGCGTCCGCCGTTTCCTCGGTCTCAGGGAAGACGACAAGCTGACGCTGACGGCCGAGCCGAAGATCGACGGACTTTCCGCGTCTCTGCGCTATGAGAACGGAATCTTCGTGCAGGGGGCAACGCGCGGCGACGGGGCGGAGGGCGAGGACATTACCGCCAACCTCAAGACGATCAAGGACATCCCGCTGCGCCTGCACGGCAAAGCGCCGAAAGTCCTTGAGGTGCGCGGCGAGGTCTATATGAGCCATCGTGAGTTCACGGCGCTCAACAAGCGCCAGGAGAAGGACGGCAAGCCCGTCTACGCCAATCCGCGCAACTCCGCCGCCGGTTCGGTGCGACAGCTTGATCCCTCGATCACCGCGTCGCGGGCGCTCAACTTCTTCGCCTATGCGTGGGGCGAGGTCAGCCAGATGCCGGCGGACACGCAATGGGGCATGCTGCGCGCGTTCGAGGGCTTCGGCTTCACGGTCAATCCGCTCACCAAGCGCGTCGAGACCGTCGATGCCGTGTTGAAGTTCTATCGCGACATCGAAGCAAAGCGCGCCAAGCTCGGCTACGACATCGACGGCGTCGTCTACAAGGTCGACCGGCTCGACTTGCAGGATCGCCTCGGCTTCGTGTCGCGTTCGCCTCGCTGGGCCATCGCGCACAAGTTCCCGGCAGAACAGGCCGAGACGATTCTCGAAGACATCGACATCCAGGTCGGCCGCACGGGCAAGCTGGCGCCTGTCGCCAAGCTGAAGGCGATCACGGTCGGCGGCGTCGTGGTGCAGAACGCGACGCTGCACAACGAGGACGAGATCGCGCGGCTCGACGTCCGCATCGGCGACACGGTCGTGATCCAGCGCGCCGGGGACGTCATTCCGCAGGTCGTTCGCGTCGTGATGGACAAGCGCCCACGCGGCGCCAAGCCGTTCCAATTTCCGCACAAATGTCCGGCCTGCGGCAGCCATGCCGTGCGCGAGGTCGACGAGAAGACCGGCAAGGAAGATGTCGACCGGCGCTGCACCGGCGGGCTCATCTGTCCGGCGCAGGCGGTGGAGCGGCTCAAGCACTTCGTCTCGCGCCAGGCCTTCGATATCGAAGGATTCGGCGGCGTCTATATCGAGACGCTGTTCGAAAAGGGGCTGCTGAAGGAGCCCTCGGACATCTTCCGTCTTGCGAAGAACCCCGATGCGCTGGACCGCGCGCTCGCCGCCCGCCGCGCCGAACTGGCCGCCGAACGCCGGGCAAAGGAAGGCAAGGGCGAGGCGAAGAAGACCAAGAAGGACGAGGATGCCGAGAGCAAGCTCGTCGAGAATCTCGTCGCGTCGATCAACTCGCGGCGCAGGATCGCGATGGACCGGTTCATCAACGCGCTGGGCATCCGCCATGTCGGCGAGACCAATGCGCGGCTGATCGCGCGCAACTACCGCACCATCGAGGACTTTCTCACCGCGATGGAGGGCAGGAATGCCGCCGCAGAGCTCGACGAGATCGAGGGCGTCGGCGAGGTGCTGGCGCAGGCGATCAAGGATTTCTTCGACGAGCCGCACAATCGAAAGCTGGTCGATCATCTCCTGAAGGAGGTGACGGTCGTTCCGCTCGCCGCCCGCAAGATCGAAGGTTCGCCCGTCGCCGGCAAGACCGTGGTCTTCACCGGCTCGCTCGAGAAGATGACGCGCCAGGAAGCCAAGGCGCGCGCCGAGTCCTTAGGGGCCAAAGTATCCGGCTCGGTTTCCGCCAAGACCGATCTCGTCGTCGCCGGCCCCGGCGCGGGCTCCAAGCTCACGGAAGCCCAGAAGCACGGCGTCCGGGTGATCGACGAAGACGCCTGGCTGAAGATGATCGAGGGGCTCTGACCGCAAGTCCCTCGTGCTTCGACAAGCTCGGCATGAGGGATGAGCCCCATCCCGGGCTTGCCGAAGAATGCGGACCCTAAGCGCTCAAGGCTTTTCCCAAGATGGGCAGGCTGATGTCCATCCGGTAGTCGACGGAGGAATGGTTGTCGGGAAATTCCTCGTAGGTGTGCGGCACGTCCATCGCCTTCAACCGGCGCGTCATGCGCCGCGCGCCATAGACGAGGTTGTACTGGTCGATGTCGCCGCAATCGATATAGAGCGCCTTGAGCTTCTTGAGCCCCGGCCCGTGCTTCTCGACGAGCGTCAGCGGGTCCCAGGCCAGCCAGTTGTTCCAGCGCTCGGCAATGATTTCGCAGGTGTCCATCGTCACCGGCAGCCTCAGGCCATAGGGCGCGGTCATGTCGGGATCAAAGCTCGCCGCCTGGGCGAGGATCATGATGATGTGGATGTCGCTGTCCTTGAACTTCCTGGACTCCCAGAACTTGTCGACCCAGGCGCGCATGCCGCCTTCGGTCTTGGCCAGCGCGCGCAGCACCGGAACGAATTCGTGGCGGTAGAGCAGCTCGAATCCCATGTCGCCGGAATGCACCGCCGCCGCGCTCCAGAAATCGGGATGCAGCAGGGCGTGCACCATCGCGCCATATCCGCCGCTCGATTTTCCGAACACGCCGCGTCGCCCCGCGCCGCCGCAGCCGAACTTGGCTTCGACGAACGGGACCGCTTCATGCAGCAGAAAATCGTCCCAGCGGCCGATCGCCGGGGAGTTCACATACTGATTGCCGCCAAGCTTGGTGAAGCAGTCCGGAAACGCGACGACGCAGGGCGGCATCGCGCCGGACGCGATGAGGCGGTCAAGGCGCTCGGGCAAGTTTTCGCCGAAATTCTTCCAGTTGGTGTGAACGGGACCGCCGGCGGTAAAGCCGACAAGGTCGACGAGCAGCGGCAGGCCCGAGCCGAAATGGCCGTGCGGCACATAGACGTCGATCTGGCGCATGAACGGATCGCCCAGCAGATTGCCGTCAAGCAGCTTGCTGTCGATGATGAGCCTGTGAACTGTTCCGTGCGGCGCGGCGTGATCCTTGCGCATGTCAGATCGCCCGCGTCGCCTGTTCAAGCCAGGGCCGCGTGTCGGCGTCGACCAGCGGCATCAGCGTCTCGCGCACGCGCGCATGATAGGCGTTGAGCCAGGCCCGCTCATCAACCGTCAGAAGCTTCGGCTCGACCAGCCCGAGATCGATCGGCGCCAGCGTGATGGTTTCGAATTCCATCATCTTGCGTTCGCCGCCGGGCACCGGCTTGGCTTCGGTCACCACGATCAGGTTCTCGATGCGGATGCCGAATTCGCCGGCCTTGTAGAAGCCGGGTTCGTTCGAACAGATCATGCCGGGCTTCAGCGGCTGGGTGATGTTGCGCTTGGAGATGTTCTGCGGTCCTTCATGCACCGACAGGTAACTGCCGACGCCGTGGCCGGTGCCGTGGTCATAGTCGAGGCCGGCTTCCCACAGGGGCCGGCGCGCAAAAGCGTCGAGCGCCGCGCCCGTCGTTCCTTCCGGAAAGCGAATGGTGGCGAGCGAAATGTGACCCTTGAGCACGCGCGTGAAACGGTCCTTCATCTCGGCCGTCGGCGTGCCGACGATCACCGTGCGTGTCACGTCCGTCGTCCCATCCGCATATTGCGCACCGGAATCGATCAGGAACATGTCGTTGTTGTTGATCGGCCGGTTGGTCGACTTGGTGACGCGGTAGTGAACCACCGCGCCGTTCGAACCCGCGCCGGAAATCGAGTCGAACGACAGATCGCGCAGCGCGCCGGTCTGCGCGCGATAGCCTTCAAGCGCCTTGGCCGCATCGATTTCCGTAAGCTGTCCGCGCAGGCGCCTCGCGCGCCAGCCAGCAGAGGAATTTCGACAGGGCAGCGCCGTCCCGGATATGCGCCTTGCGCGTGCCCTCGATCTCGACCGGGTTCTTGCACGCCTTGGGCAACTGAACCGGATCGGCGGCGCGCTTGATCTTCGCGCCGGCCCTGGTGAGGCGGTCGAAGATCGCAGACGAGGCCGTCGCCGGATCGGCGACGACGGTCTTGCCCTTCAGCGCATCGAGCGACGGCGCGAAATCCTTCGGATCGCGCAGGCGAACGGCATTGCCGAGGTGCTGCAGCAGCTCGGGAGAGGATTTGCGCTCGTCCATGAACAGGTCGGTCGAGCCGTCCGAATTCAGGATCGCGAACGAAAGCGCGAACGGCGTGTGAGGCACGTCGCCGCCGCGGATGTTGAGCAGCCAGCAGATGGAGTCGGGCAGGGTGATGACGGCCGCGTCGGCACTTTGCGCTTTGACGTCTTCGGCGATGCGGGTTCGCTTGGACTCCGCGCTTTCGCCCGCAAGGTCCATCGACTGGATGATCGCCTTCGCCGTCGGTGCGGCGGGCTGATCCTTCCAGACCGCATCAATCGGATTGGTGTCGCAGGGAACGATCGTGCCACCGGCCCT
This sequence comes from uncultured Alphaproteobacteria bacterium, assembly GCA_963741725.1. Classification (GTDB taxonomy): domain Bacteria; phylum Pseudomonadota; class Alphaproteobacteria; order Micropepsales; family Micropepsaceae; genus Rhizomicrobium. The sequence goes on from CAVUJC010000006.1 coordinate 259,309, forward strand.
TTCGGCCGCGGCGCGCAAGCCTTCGACGGCGGCCGCCGTATGCAGCCACGGGTCGTAGCCGAGCCTGGCGCCCTTCGGCAGCGCCTTGGCGATCCAGCCCGCCGGTCCTTCTTCGACAAGATCGCGCGGTTCGAACAGGCTCGTATCCGTCTGCTGGCGGATCTGCAGCGTGTAGCGACCGTCGACGAACACCGCCGCCTTGTCGTTCAGAACGACCGCCGCTCCGGCGGAACCGGTGAAGGCGGTGAGCCAGGCGAGGCGCTCGTCGCGCTTGGGGACATATTCGCCCTGATGCGCATCGGCGCGCGGCACGACAAAGCCGTCAAGCCCGCGCCGTTTCAGTTCCGCGCGCAAGGCGGACAGGCGCGGCGCGCACGTCGCGGCATCGGTTTCGTTTTCGTAAGTCTGGAAGGGGCCGGTCTTGTCCATGGGTTCGGTGTGCTTCCCTATTGTGAGCTCAAGCGACCATAGCAGGAAAACGACCCTCCCCTTGAGGGAAGGTCGAAATTTGCCCGACGAATTTCGGGCAGGGGCCCTGGCCCGGTGACGAACCCAACCCCGAAAAGCCCCTCGCTTCGCGCGTGATTTTTCGACCGTCCCTCAAGGGGAGGGTTGTGAACGCTCGAGCACCAGCGCGCTCCAGGGGCCGGCCCGGCGGCGGTCGCGCAAGATCAGGCCATGCGGCGTGTAAAAACTGATAACAAGATTCTCCTGACCCCGCAGCAACCCCGACAGAACCAGCATTCCTCCCTTGGCCAGCGATCGAACGATGGACGGCGCAAGCTGTGTCAGCGGACTGGCCAGGATGTTGGCGACGATCAGGTCGTAGGGTGCTCGCTCGCGGATGGCCGGATGGGTGAGCCCGTCCGCCGTCACCGCGCGGACGAACGGCGCCGCGCCGTTGGCCCGCGCATTTTCTTTCGTCACCTCGACCGCCACGGGATCGATGTCGGAGGCGATGACCGTTTTGCGCCACAACTTCGCAGCACCGATCGCGAGCAAGCCGGTGCCGCAGCCCAGATCCAGCACGCGCTTGAAGGAACGCCGCCTGGCGAGATCGCTGAGCGCGCCAAGACACAGCGCCGTCGTTTCGTGATGGCCCGTTCCGAATGCGAGGCCCGCCTCGATCCGCATCGGGATCACCGCGGGCGGCACCTGTCCCGCATCGTGCGCGCCATAGACGAAAAACCGTCCCGCGCGCACCGGCGGCAGGCCTTCCTGGCTGAGCTTGATCCAGTCCTGATCCGGCAAGGGCGCGACGATCACCGCGTGGCCCGTCAGGTGCGAGAGCAGCGCCGCGTCCGGCGCTTCGGTGTAGAGCGCCTCGACCGTCGCGGTTTCCTTGAACAGCTCGTCGACGATCAGCACCGCCTGCGGCGCCGGCGGGCTGAGTTCCAGCACGGCCGCGACGTCTGCGGCCAGTTCCTTTGCCAACACGACATTGGCTTTCCAGAGCGGCGGATTTTCGGTCATGCGATTCCCATGACCCGATATAGCGGAGAGTGAGGAGGCGCGACAGCCGCGCATTCTGCAGCAGCAAGCGGCGGGCCAACTCGTTGCAGGGCTCCGTCCGCAGGATCGCTGCGAGCGCGATGGAACTTTTGACGACGCGCACCAAGTCGCGCGTCGCCCTGGCGCGCTCGATCCATTCGCTGGCCTTGAGGCCGTGCTTCAGAGCGTTGCGGTTTCCGGGCGGCGCCCCGGCCCGTCGTTCGGCAACATAATTGTTCGGCGAAATTCGCGTGCGTTTTGTGCTCGTGGGCCGCTTACGCGGTGCGCGCAAAAGCGCCGCCGCAATCACGAAAGGAATCTCCGGAGATGTCGATGCGTTCGTCATGAGCGTGAGGTGGGGTGCGGCTGCCTGCGTTCAAGCGTCCGCCAAGAACGCTATCCAACACTTATCCAACAGCACGCGGTTCGCGGTGCAGTCTTTGTTGAAAGACGGGCCGGTGACGGCGGGATATGTGTTCGACAAGTCGATCTGAAAAATTTTAGAGATCGCGTCCGAAACGCGATGGCTAATGCGATGTGCACCACTTGCACGCGCGTTTACCGCGAAAAATCGCGACAGTTTAAATCTAACTTTTCGAAAATGCGCGCGGCGTTTTTCAGCCGGAATTAGCGCGGGTCCTATTGAATCAATTTTTATGAGAACTCACTTCGAGTTTTCGATACGGGAAACCAGGAGACTTTCATGCGTACGCAATATGCACTCGCCACGGCCGGCTCGGCTCCGGCTCGGACGTCGGCAGCGTCCGCAGGTCTCGGCGCGCTCACGATGCTGACGATGCTCTCGCCGATGTTCGCCGTCTGCGGCTTCATGCTGGCGCAGATCCTGGGCTATTCCCCGTTCTAGAAGCGTCCGGGAAGGTCTATTTCTTGTTCGCGTCGGGCTGCGGGGAGCGGCCGGCGCGGATCATCTGGATCTGTCCGCGCTCCTCCAGCTCGAGCGCCGCATCGTAGCTCCCGGTCTCCAGCGTCGCATCGAACGTGCGCTTGGAGATGCGCAAGGCATCGGGCGCGGCGCGCAGCATCTCGTCCGCCATCGCGGCGCCGCAGGCGCGCAGCTCGGCATCCGGCACCACCTTCGAAACCAGTCCGCATTGCAGCGCGTCCGCAGCGTTCATCGGCCGACCGGTCAGCAGCATCTCGCGCGCGCGCGACAGGCCGATCGTCCGCTGCAGCCGCCAACTGACGCCGAGCTCGCTGCCCGACAATCCGATCTTGATGAAGGCGGGATGGAACGCCGCGCTCTCGCCCGCGACGATCACGTCCGCGGCGAGCGCAATCGCGAGGCCGCCGCCCGCCGCCGCGCCCTGGACGAGCGCGATGATCGGTTGCGGGCAGGCGCGCATGGTCTTGAGCACGTCGCGCAGGACCCAGTCTCCGTTCGGCCCGTCGCGCAACCGGTCAGGCTGGCCCGCAGCCTTGAGGTCGGCGCCGGAACAAAAGGCGCGGCCTGCTCCGCTGACGATGATAACGCGCGTGTCCGAATCGCGGCGCTTGCCGTTGAAATAGGCGAGCAGCGCGTCGGTCAGCGGCTGGTTGAGCGCATTGAGGCGATCCGGCCGGTTGAGGACCACTTCCTCCAGCGCGCCGGTCTTGCGAACGTCCAGGATGTCTTGCGTGCTCATGCCAATCTCCCCGCTCACGCCCGCGTAACGAACGTGTCTATGACCTTCTTCTCGCCGGCCTTGTCGAAATCGACGCTGAGCTTGTTTCCCTCGACCGCAGCGACCCGGCCATAGCCGAACTTCTGGTGAAAGACGCGGTCGCCGCGCGCATATTCCGACGCGGCCGGATCGCTCGTCTGGATCGTATGCGCCTGGCCCTCGATCAGCGGCGGCCGCGTGCGCACGCCGCCGGATGCGGCGCGGTTGGCCTGGGCGCGTTTCCAGCCCGGCGAGTCATAGGTGCTGGCGAAGCCGCCGGTGTTCGCGTTGTCGCGAAAGCCGACATAGCCGCCATAGAATCCCTCGTCGACCACCGCATCGACATGTTCTTCCGGAAGCTCGGTGATGAAGCGCGAAGGCAGGGCGCTCTGCCAACTGCCGTGCACGCGGCGATTGGCGGCGAAGCTGACGCGGATGCGTTGGCGTGCGCGCGTGAGGCCGACATAGGCGAGGCGGCGCTCCTCCTCCAGGCCGGCAAGGCCGTTCTCGTCCATCGTGCGCTGCGAGGGAAACAGGCCTTCCTCCCAGCCCGGCAGAAAGACGGTGTTGAACTCAAGGCCCTTGGCCGCGTGCAGCGTCATCAGGTTGATGCGGTCGCCGCTTTCGTCCTGCGCGATCTCCATGACGAGGCTGACATGCTCGAGGAACGCCGCGAGCGACTCGAACAACTCCATCGAGCGGACAAATTCCTTCAGGTTCTCCAGCCGCCCCGGCGCCTCGGCCGACTTGTCGGCCTTGAGCATGTCGGTGTAGCCGCTCTCGTCGAGCACCATCTCGGCGAGTTCGGTGTGCGGGATATGGCGCGACGTATCCGTCCAGCGCCCGATATTGGCCGCGAGTTCGCCGAGCGCCTTGCGCGCCTTCGGCGGCACCTCGTCTGTCTGCGCGATCTCGCGCGCGGCGGCGAGCAACGGGATCTGCTGTCCGCGCGCAAACTGGTGCAAGGCCTGCACGCTCGCATCGCCGATGCCGCGCTTGGGCTTGTTGACGATGCGCTCGAAGGCGAGATCATCGTCGCCCTGCGCGATCAGTCGCAGATAGGCCATCGCATCGCGCACTTCGGCGCGTTCGTAGAAGCGCGGGCCGCCGATCACGCGATAGGGCAGGCCGAGCGCGATGAACCGGTCTTCAAACTCGCGCATCTGGAACGAGGCGCGCACCAAGATTGCCATCTGCGAAAAGGGCTGGCCGTCGCGATGCAGCGACTCCGCCTCGCTCGCGATGTTGCGCGCTTCTTCCTCGGCGTCCCAGACGCCCTGGACCTTGATCTTCTCGCCCGGATCGCCCTCGGTCCACAAAGTCTTGCCGAGACGGCCCTTGTTCGCCGCGATGAGGCCCGACGCTGCGCCCAGGATCGCCGAGGTCGAACGGTAGTTGCGCTCGAGCCGGATGACCTTGGCGCCCGGAAAATCGCGTTCGAAGCGCAGGATGTTTTCCACCTCGGCGCCGCGCCAGCCATAGATCGACTGGTCGTCGTCTCCGACGACGCAGACATTTCCCGATGCGGTCGCAAGCAGCTTCAGCCAGAGATACTGGACGACGTTCGTGTCCTGGTACTCGTCGACCAGGATGTAGCGGAAGCGGTCGCGGTAGTCGGCGAGAATGTCGGGATGCGCTTTCAGGATGTTGAGCACATGGAGCAGCAGGTCTCCGAAATCGGCGGCGTTCAGGTCCTTCAGGCGCTGCTGGTACTGCGCATAGAGCTCGACGCCCTTGCCGAAGGCATAGCCGTGACCCTCGCTCGCCGGCACGTCCGACGGCGACAGCCCGCGGTTCTTCCAGCCGTCGATCAGAGCGGCCAGCGTTCGCGCCGGCCAGCGCTTCTCGTCGATGCTCGCCGCCTCGATCAACTGCTTCATCAGGCGAAGCTGGTCGTCGGTATCGAGAATGGTGAAATTGGACTTGAGGCCGACCAGTTCGGCGTGACGGCGCAGCATCTTGGCGCCGATGGAGTGGAACGTGCCGAGCCACTGCATGCCCTCGACCACCCCGCCGATGAGGGCGCCGATGCGCTCCTTCATCTCGCGCGCCGCCTTGTTGGTGAAGGTGACCGAGAGGATCTGCCCCGGCCACGCCTTGCGCGTGGCGAGGATGTGGGCGAGGCGCGTCGTCAGAACGCGCGTCTTGCCGGTACCCGCGCCCGCCAGCACCAGCACCGGCCCGTCGGTCGCCAGCACGGCCTCGCGCTGCTCGGCATTGAGGCCGGCGAGATAGGGCGGCTCGCGGTGAACCGGTGCGTTGTCGCGTTGGGGTTCTTCCCCGAACGCTTCGTCGAGCGGATCGCGATACCCGCTCATGGACCGGAACTCGATTCTGGAAACATGGAACGATTGTAGAACTTGTAGGCCGAAAATTCACCCACTGCTTTCCTTCCCCGTAAACGGGGGAGGAAAATCGCGCATTTCGCCTACAACCCCAGCTCCTTCAAAATCGCCGCGCGATCGGCATCGAGGTCCGGCGCGCCTGGGCGCGTCTTGGGATCCTCGTGCGCCGACAGCTTGACCGGATTGCCCTGCATGCGGATGGGGCCGAGTTCAGGGTCGAGCGCTTCGATGATCATGTTGCGCGACAGCACCTGCGGGTCCGCCATCACCTGCGCGACATTGTTGAGCGGACCGCTCGGCACGCCTGCCGCGTCGAGCAATGCGAGCCAGTCCTTCGACGGTTTGCCCGACAGCGCGATCTCCATCTCCTCATGCAGCGGTTCGTGGTTCACGACCCGCTTGGGGTTCGAGGTAAAGCGCTCGTCGGCGATGAGATCCTCGCGGCCAAGGACCCTGGCCGTGCGCGCAAACAGATCGTCATTGCCCGCAGCGATGGCGATATGTCCGTCCTTCGTCGCAAACGCTGCGAACGGCGCGATGGAGGGATGCCGCGAGCCGAGCCGGCCAGGCACATCGCCCGTTGCCACATAGCGCGAGATCGCGTTCTCGAGCAGCGCGACCTGGCTGTCGAGCATGGAGATGTCGACCTTCTGGCCGCGGCCCGTCGTCTTGCGGTCGTAGAGCGCCGCGATCATGCCGATGGTCGCGAAGAGCCCGGCGCTGAGGTCGCCGGTCGACGTGCCGACTCGCGTCGGCGGCGAGTCCGGATGACCCGTCAGGCTCATCACCCCGCCCATCGCCTGCACCACCATGTCGTAGGCGGGGCGTTTCGCGTAGGGCCCGGTGTGGCCGAAGCCGGAGACGCCGCAATAGATCAGAGCCGGATGCTTGTCCTTCAACTGCTCATAGCCGTAGCCGAGCTTTTCCATCGTCCCGCCACGATAATTCTCGATCAGGATATCGGCGCGCGACGAGCAGGGCTTCGAAAATCTTGCGGTCGCCGTCGGCCTTCAGATCGAGCGCGATGGATTCCTTGCCGCGGTTGACGCTCATGAAATAGCCCGACTTGGTCTTTCCGGCTTTCGTCTTGACGAATGGTCCGATGTGGCGGCTGTCGTCGCCGGTGCGCGGCGGCTCGACCTTGATGATGCGCGCGCCGAGCTCGTTCAGCATCAGCGCCGCATAGGGTCCTGCCAGCACGCGTGTCAGATCGATGACGAGGATGCCGGAAAGCGGGCCGTTTCTAAGATCTGTCATGCTTTACCAATTCTGCGGTCTTTGTTCGCGTTAGCCATGACTTCCTATCTTTTGCTACACTGTATTGTTATGTGATTGGCTCTTGCACGGACGAATTTGCTGCACGGCTTTTCCAGTCCGCAGTGTCCCGGGGTCTATCGGTGCTTCCACGCGTTGCCAGAAATGCCGTTCACCGAATCGTCCTCGCAGTGGCGGGAGCCGCGTTCTTGGCGGGTGCCGCGATGGCCGCCGAGCCCGCATCCACCGTAAAGCTGCTGACGACCGATATTCAAGTTGCCGCCGACGGCACCTACACTCAGACCAATCATTACGAGATCACGGCGAACAACGATTCCGCGGCGTTGCGGGTCGGACAGACGAGTCTGCCCTACGATTCGTCGAGCCAGGAGGTGCACATCGTCGAGGCGCACACCCTCAAGCCGGACGGCAAGACAATCCCCGTCAATCCGGATGCGATCTACGACCAGATGCCCAGCGGACTTGCCCCCGGCGCGATGATCACGGATCTGCGCGTCAAGGAGATCGTGTTCCCGCAATTCGCCGCGGGCGATGTTGCGGTCTACACGGTGACGGTCGCGACCAAGACATCCTATTTCCCCGGCAAGTTCTGGTTCAGCCAGGTCTTTCCGCGCTCGGTGGCGTTCGGCGATGTGCGCGAAAGCATCACCGCGCCCAGGAACATGCCGCTGCAGGTCGAAAGTCACGGCGTGGATTTCCGCAAGACGGAGAAGGGCGCGACGATCACCTATAGCTGGCACTATTCGGCGCCGACGCCCGTGGCCATGGAGTACAAGCCCGTTTCGCCGATGGACAGCGAGCCGCGCTTTCTGGTCACCAGTTTCAAGGACTTCGCCGAACTGGGCCAGGCCTATGCCGCGATCTCCAAACCCAAGATGACGCCGACGCCGCAGGTGACCGCCCTGGCGGACAAGATCACCGCCGGCATCGCAGACCGGCGCGACCAGGCGAAGGCGATCTACGAGTGGGTGAGCAAGAACATCCGCTATGTCGCGATCGAACTGGGCCGCGGCTCGTTCGTGCCGCACGATCCGGACGCCATCAATTTCCAACGGTTATGGCGACTGCAAGGATCACGTCGTCGTGCTCGGCGCGTTGCTGAAGGCCAAAGGTATCGAGAGCGAGAGCATCCTGATCAACGGCGGCAACAACTACACGCTGCCGAAAGTCCCGACCTATTCGTCCTTCGATCACGTCATTTCGTGGGTGCCGGAGTTCAACCTCTATCTCGACAGCAGCATCACGGTAGCGCCGTTCGGCGTGCTCGGCGCGCAGGAATATGGCAAGCCGATCATCCGCGCCACGCTGACCGGGGCGGGCGCGGACACGCTTCCCGTCGTGCCTGCGGGACTTGCCACCCAGTCGACGCGATCCGACACGGTGCTCGATGAAGACGGACAGCTTTCCGGTTCGACGACATCGACGGCCACCGGTCCCTATGCGGTGATGCTGCGCATGATTGGCCTCGGAATCCAGAACGCCGGCGCCGAAGCGGCGGCAGCGCATCAGCTCACGGTCCTGGGTTATCCGGGCGCGACGGGGTCATTCGACATCGGCGCTCCGACCGATCTTGCGCCGAGCTATGCGATCACGAGCCATTTCTCGTCGTCGGGTTGGAAGGCCCAGGCAAGCGGAACGCAGCCTTTCCACATGCCGGGCGGCCTGCGCATATTCGGCCTTGCCGGCGACGGCGCGCTGGGGCCGCTCAAGCCGGGCCAGTTCGCCGACAGCGAGCCGGTCGTTTGCGCGACGGCGCACATGAGCGAGGACCTCAGCCTGGCGCTGCCGTCCGGAATGCAGGTCGCGCACATTCCGCCCGACGCCAATATCGAAACGCCTTATCTGCACTTCGTGGCGCACTGGGTGATGGACGCGAACAAGCTGACGGTGCACCGCGATTTCGACAGCACCATCGACCGGCCGCTCTGCTCGGCGGACATTCGCGAACGCAACGCGTCGGCGCTCAGCGAGATCGAACAGAGCTACAATTTCAAGATCTCACTCGTGCCGGCGAGTTCGCGAGCGGCGCAGCACTAGAGCTTCAGTCTTCGAGCTTGTGCGAATCGACCCTGCGCTTGTCCTTGTCGCGCCGCGCCTGGGCCAGCGCGCGCACCGGCTTGGCGATACCGTGTTTGGTGCGGTTCGCGTCGGCCTGCGCGGCCTTCGTGTCGCGGTCTTTCGCCTTCCTGGCGCGCCTGAGGTTGATGATCTCAGCCATCGATCGTCCGGCTCCGATTGTCTTTGCTTTCGTAGCACGGCGCGGAGAAAATCGCGCTGATTTTCGCGAGCCGCCATGACCCCGTTCGAACTCGTAGCCGCCCTGATGACCGTCGTTGCGCTCGCCGGCTGGCTGAACGCCAAGACGCTGCACGTGCCCAACGGCGTCGCCATGCTGATCGCCGGATTTGCCGGCGCGGGTCTGTTGTTCGCGCTGCAGCGGCTGTTCCCGCAGTTCGAAGGCTGGAAGGAAGTTTCGGACTACATCAACCGAATCGATTTCGTCTCGACGGTGACCGGCTACATGCTGGCGTTTCTCCTCTTCGCCGGCGCGATGCAGGTCGACCTGGCGGAGATGCGAAAGCGCTGGATGCCGGTCAGCGCGCTCGCCACCTTCGGTGTCGCAGCCTCGATCGGCATCGTCGGAACCGGACTGTGGCTGATCGCCGGCGGGCTGGGCCTGCCGCTGCCGCTCGCCTGGGCGCTGGTGTTCGGAGCCCTGATCAGTCCCACCGATCCCGTCGCGGTGCTGGCGACGGTGCGGCAGGTCAAATTGTCCACGAGCCTTCAGGTCATCCTGCAGGGCGAGGCGCTCTACAATGACGGCGTCGGCATCGTCGCTTTCACCGCGCTGCTCGCGCTGGCGACGGGCGCGGGCGACATCAGTCCGGCACGCGTCGTCAGCGATGTCGTCGTCCAGGCGCTGGGCGGCCTGTTCTTTGGCATGGCGGCAAGCTGGCTCGTGATCCGCCTCATGGGGACGCTGGACGATTTCGCCGTCGAGGTCGCAATGTCGATCGCCCTGGCGATGGGAACCTACGCGGCGGCGCAGGCGATGCATCTGAGCGGCGCGATTGCCGTGGTCGGCGCCGGCATGCTGTTCGGGGGCGCGCGCGCCAAGGAGGCGATGCAGGGACAGACAGAGGCCTACCTGATGGGGTTCTGGTCTCTGGTGGACGAGATACTCAACGCGCTGCTGTTTCTCCTGCTGGGCGTCGAGATGATCGCGGTGCCCTTCTATGCCCACCAGACAGGACTTTTGCTCGCGGCGATTCCCCTTGTCCTGATCTCGCGCTTCGCCGTCGTCATGCCATGGGGCTCCTATTACCGGTTTCGCCATGGCGAGAAGCGGCCGACGCTTATCCTGGGTTGGGGCGGCCTGCACGGTGCGCTTTCGCTTGCGCTGGCGTTGACGATACCGGCCGGGCCGGAGCGCGCGCTGATCCTGTCGATCACCTATGCGGTGGTCGCGTTCTCGATCACGGTGCAGGGACTGACGTTCACGCCCCTGGTGAAATGGATCGAGCGCGGTTAGCCGTTCTCGCGGGCCTGCGCGCGGATATAGGCCGGCCGCGCGGCGAGCCGGGCGAGATAGTCGTCATAATGCTTGCGCGCCGGAAACAGCGAACCCTTGAAGAACTGGATCGCGGAACCGTAGAGGATGTCGGCCGCCGAAAAATTGTCGCCGAGCATGTAGGGCGCGCTCTCGAGCTGCCGTGAGATGAGGCCTTCAATGTCCTCGAACTTGCCGAAGCCTGTCGGCTTCTCCTTGTCCCAGCCCTGGAAGCGCGCAGCCGACGCCGGTTCGAGCGAGCCATTGTAGAAGAAGAGCCAGCGGACATATTCCGCGCGGTCATTGTGGCCGGGCAGGGGGCCGATGTCCTTCTTGGGATGAGAGTCGGTCAGATACAGGCAGATCGCGCCGGACTCGAACACGACCTCGTCGAATATCTTGATCGCCGGAACCTTCTTGAGCGGATGGATCGCCAGATAGCTGTCGGGCGCTGGCTCGCCCGATCCGTCGCCACGCACGATCGGGACAATTTCGATCTTGTATTCGCATCCAAGTTCTTCGAGCAGCCAGATCATGCGCGAGGAGCGCGAGCGGGGTGCGTGATACAGCGTGATCATGTGCGAATGCTCCGTGTGGCCTCGAAGGCGATATTACGAATTTACGACATACACGTGAATGTGGATGCGGGGAAAAGCCTAGCCGAGGGCTGCTGCCAGCCTGCTGTCAGGACTGGCTGGCCGCCAGCGCCCGAAGGCGCAGGGCGCTCGCCAGGGGACGTTCGCCGCGCACTCCGTCGATCCGTCCGACATAGGCCGACAGACTGGTCCCGTCCCGCAGCGCCTCGCGTTCAAGGACAGCCCAGAATTCCGCCTCCAGCGCGACGCTGGTGCGGTGGCCCGAGAGGGTGAAGGATTTCTTTTGGAGCAACATGGCGGCTACGGATTTCATTCCATGGAGGATCGGCCAGAGACATAACACACGGCTCTGCCACGTCTTGAGCATCCCAAACTCATTGATGGCGCAGAGAGTGTCCGCTGTGGGTGGAAAGCGGACATTCGCATTTTGGATACTGAACTAGCTCGAGGTGGGCCGGTTCTCCGGCGGGCCGTTCTGCCTTGCTTCGGTTAGCAGGCGCTCCATCATCGCGCGCGTCTGCTCCTGCTGGAACATCGCGAAGCTAGTATAGCCGATATTGAATAGACCATAGCTTAGACACAGCCATCGCGGCCAGGGTGAGGCCAGAGAAAGCGCTACAGCAGGCAACGCGATGAAAAGTGAAAGAATCGAGTTGACGAGGACGCCGCGCGAAGCGTCTTTTCGGTGCTTGGCCATGTGGTCGAAAAGCGGAACGAGCGCCGGTTCCGGAGATGCGCCTTCATTCATCGGGACGGCGAGCTCGCAAGCCGGTGACAAGCGCGAACGCCGCGTGAACGAGGAGCCAATAGCGCCATGCTTGGGGCATCGAACGCGGTGTTAGCACGGCGAACATCATCAGCTCGATCATTCCCTGAGCAACGATGGCGACGACGTTGCGTAGGCCTTCGCGAAACAGGGTCACAGAACTGCTCAGCCACGCGTTGTAGCTGGTCATCGCCATGAACAGGGTCGCTGTCCACAAAACTACGCGGACGACGCGGTCCTCGGGCGCGAAAGCAATCTCGATGAGAACGACCGCGGCAAGCGCAAATATACCGCCCTTTAACAGAGAGACAGTTTGATTAACGCTGATGGCAGCGAGGTCGCGCGCCCGCAACTCCACCATCGGCACAGTGATGTGTTCTGTCACGATGCAAAATCCCCCGAGAATGACGATCCCGGCGAAAGATTACACGAGCGTCCACAGGGGCAGAAAGAGAGGATGTCACTTGCTCCGCGTCCGCGGCACTACCACGACTCTACGGACAATGTGAGAACGGGGAGTGCGGGAGCGTCACGAGCTCGAGCCCCCGCATTCTCGCCTCAGAACCTTGTGCGAATCATGCAGGCTTTTTTGCTCCAGGCCCGTTTCGGAAGGCCGCAGTGGGTGGAAAGTGGATATTGCCGAGAGTGGGCGGTCAAACGTCGATTGTTCAATTGATCCGGCGTTGCGTTGAACATGGGCATCCTGAGCCGATACTACGACAACGCGCAAAAGGCCGGCCAAGCGTAATCGCTACTTGAAGCGAACCCTCCAACTCTCCCACTTGCAGTCTTGCCTAAAGCGCGCCGATCGTCGGGTCTGCCGTCCGCTTGGCAACCCTGGTGCTTCTCCTGATCGCACCTTGTCATCTGGCAGAAGCCGCAGAATGACGCTCTTCGACGAGACGAACGTAGGAAAGTCGTCGGGCGGAGCAGGACCCAGAGTACGGCGTTTGCACGTGGTCAGAAGCGCGGAGAACTACTTGGGGTCTGGCAGACCGAGCACGCGCTTGGCGACGATGTTCAGATTGATCTCCGAGGTGCCACCTTCAATTGAGTTCGCCTTTGAGCGCAACATCGAGCGCATCGCCGCAAGTTCCTGTTGCGAGAATTCGTCGCCGCTCCAGCCGAGACCGTTCTGACCCATCGCTTCGATCAAGAGTTCACCGCGCTCCTGTGCGATCTTTGCGGCCATGTATTTCATGATCGCCGCGGTGTTCGAGGGACCCGCATCGCCGGCGGCCCGCTTTATGGTGAGCGCGAAGGCCCTGCTCTCCATCATGTGCAACGTGATGCGATGGCGCAGATCGCGATCTGCGATACGGCCGTTTTCGTCGACGCCTACATACGTCTTCGCGGCATCCGCGGCGCTAGGCAACGCAACCGATTGACCGAAGTTTCCAGGGCCGGCCAGGCTGCTGGCGATGGAACTGCGCTCGAACTGCATCAGCCGCTTGGCCACAGTCCAGCCACCGTTGAGCGGTCCGAAGAGCTGGTCTTTCGGTACCTTCACATCCGTGAAAAATGTCTCGCAGAATGGCGAGGTTCCGTTCATCAGGATGATCGGGCGCACCTCAACTCCCGGCGACTTCATGTCGATCAGAAGGAAACTGATGCCTTCATGCTTCTTCGACCGGTCGGTGCGCACGAGGCAATAGCAGCGGTCCGCATTCTGTGCGCCCGAGGTCCAGATTTTCGAGCCGTTTACGAGAAAGTGGTCGCCTTTGTCTTCCGCAAAGGTCCGAAGCGACGCGAGGTCGGAACCAGCGCCGGGTTCAGAGTAACCCTGGCACCACCAGACATCACCGTTCACGATGCCCGGAAGGTGCTGCCTTTTCAGCGCGTCAGAGCCGTACTCCAAGAGCGTCGGGCCAAAAAACGAGACACCCATCCCGCCAATTGGATTGCGGGCCCCAATTCTTGCCATTTCCTCGGCCAGCACTCCGGCCTGCTCGCGCGTAAGCCCGCCACCGCCAGCTTCTCTGGGCCATGTCGGCACACCCCAGCCCTTTTCGCCCAGGGCCTTTCGCCAAGCCGTCGCCTGCGCACTTTCGGGTTGAGCTTGCAGCTTTGCGAGCTGTGCCGCGAAATCGAAGGCGAGCGACTTGGGGAAGTTCGCCTCGAGCCAAGTCTTCACTTCAGCCCGAAATGTTTCGATCGCGTCCCTGTCGTACCCCATATTGTCTCCCCTCTGGGTCTGCGCGTGCTTGCGAGTGCGCACGCTCAAACTTTAGAACAAACCGCCGGCGCGAGTCGAATTACCAATCAAAGTTTGTGCGCGGTACTTTGCAGTGTCGTCGGACATGTGCCGTATGGTTCGCGGAAAAATAGTCGCGCACCGACAAGGTGCTTCAGTCGTTTTCGAGCATTGGGCGGAAGCCTGTTTTGGCGATGCGACCAATTCTTGGCTTGCCCGATCCCAGTCTGATTGACGCTCGCTGATTTCGCTCAGACCGCTTCTGCTGCAAGCCAAGATGGACCAATGACATCGAGACCGAAATCCCGCCGACGAGACTGCCGATGGGTCAAAGGTCAACAAGCAAGGTGGTCCGTGAGTAAAGTTCAGGGCAAAAGTCAGACGAATTCTCCGTGCGTCCCACCCGTTGGCGCGTGTCCGCTTCGGGTCGAAAGCGGACGTTCGCGCGTGAGCGGAATGCGCACTGTCCGAGGTCGTCCGATCTCGGACCTTCACTTCGGACCGATCATGTCCTCAGGGCGGACGATGGCGTCGAACTCGGCGGCGGTGACAAGGCCGGTCTTGAGCGCTTCTTCCTTCAGCGTCGTGCCGTTCTTGTGCGCGGTCTTGGCGATCTTCGCCGCCGCGTCGTAGCCGATCTTGGGAGCAAGCGCGGTGACGAGCATCAGCGAACGCTCGAGCCCCGCCTTGATATTGTCGCGCCGCGCCTCGATTCCGATGACGCAGTGATCGGTGAAGCTGACCGCAGCGTCGGCCATCAGCCGCACCGACTGCAGGAAATTGTAGGCCATCACCGGATTGTAGACGTTGAGTTCAAAATGGCCCTGGCTGCCGGCAAAGCTCAGCGTCGTCTGGTTGCCGAAGATCTGGATGCAGACCTGTGTGAGGGCCTCGCACTGGGTCGGGTTCACCTTGCCCGGCATGATCGAGGAGCCAGGCTCGTTTTCCGGCAGCGAGAGTTCGCCAAGGCCGCTGCGCGGACCGCTTCCGAGCAGGCGGATGTCGTTCGCGATCTTGAACAGCGAGGCCGCGACGGTGTTGATCGCGCCATGCGAAAAGACCATCGCGTCGTGCGCGGCGAGCGCTTCGAACTTGTTGGGCGCGGACGTGAACGCCATGTTCGTGATCTTGGCGATCTTCGCCGCGACTTTTTCCGCAAAGCCCACCGGCGCATTGAGGCCGGTGCCGACCGCCGTTCCGCCCTGCGCAAGCTGCATCAGCTTGGGCAGCGTCAGTTCGATCCGCTCGATGCCGTTCTTCACTTGCGTGGCGTAGCCGGAAAATTCCTGGCCGAGCGTGAGCGGCGTTGCATCCTGGGTGTGCGTGCGCCCGATCTTGATGATGTCCTTGAACTCGTCCTGCTTCTTTTCCAGCGCCGACTGCAATTTTTTCAGCGCCGGCAAGAGATCGTGGACGATCTGTTCCGCGCAGGCGATGTGCATCGCGGTCGGGTAGGTATCGTTCGACGACTGGCTCATGTTGACGTGGTCGTTGGGATGGACGGGCTTCTTGGAGCCCATCTCGCCGCCCAGCATCTCGATGGCGCGGTTGGAGATCACCTCGTTCGCATTCATATTCGATTGCGTGCCCGAACCGGTCTGCCACACGACCAGCGGAAAATGATCGTCGAGCTTGCCGTCGATCACTTCCTGCGCCGCCTTGACGATCGTCTCGCCGATCTTCTTGTCGAGAATTCCCAGCTCCATGTTTGTCTCGGCCGCCGCGCGCTTGACGATGCCCAGGGCGCGCACGATGGGCAGCGGCTGCTTTTCCCAACCGATCTTGAAATTGCCGAGCGAGCGCTGCGCCTGCGCGCCCCAATAGCGGTCGGCGGCGACCTCGATGGGTCCGAACGTGTCGGTCTCGATGCGGGTTTTGGTCATGGCTCTATCCGGGCTGTCCAAGCGCAGGCGTACCGCGCTCGCACCCGTTCGACAAGGCTTGGCGCGGGTCGTTATTTCTTGCGGAAGGAATCCAGGCTCACCACCTCGCCGGCCTGCGGCACGGGCGGTTTTTCACCGGCTGTTTCGGCGATCTTGGACGGCGCCGTATCGGCTGTTTTTTCGCGATTTTGCTCGGGTGCCGGCGTCGGCGGCATCATCTGCGGATTGCCCGATTTCGCGTCGCCTTCGGGCCCGCGGAACTGCAGCCCGAACTGAACGCCGGGATCGAAGAACGCGGTGAGCGCGGGAAACGGAATGACGAGCGTGGCGGGAAGCTTCTTGAAGGTCAGCGTGACTTCGAAACGCTCCTCGGTGATCTTCAGGCCCCAGAACTGATGCTGGAGGATGATCGTCATCTCGTCCGGATACTGCTCGCGCAGAAAGTCCGGAATCTCCACGCCCGGAAATTTCGTCTTGAAGGTCAGATAGAAGTGATGCGAGCCGATCAGGCCCTGCTTCTCGATCCGGCGCAACGCATCGCGCACGACGCCGCGCAAGGCCGCGTCCGTCAATGCCTGATAGCCGATAAAGTCTTTTGCCATACATCGTCCGGGGTGATGTCGTGAGACTAAGCGCGGCGTTTTCGGAGTCAATGCGGCGCGCCTGTCGGGTGCTGCGGGCCCTGAATCCCGCCTATTTTATTAAGGATATATATAACGCTTCCAATCCGCAGCGCAGAGCGTTATCGCCACAACTTGGACCGGTGATTCCACGCCAGACTTCTGCGATCGCCGAGTGGCGCTGCGTTCTGTGGAGAGATTGAAGGACAAGGCATGACGCAGACCTTCAGCGTTCGCCGGCCCGCCGCTCCCGTACCGAGAGATCATCCGATCTCGTTCCTGCGCGTGCTTTGGGAACTGCGGCAAAATCCGATCGCCGCGTTCGGCGAAGGCGCGTATCGGCTGCCGATCATCCAGCTCAGGTCGCGTATCCGCGATTTCCTGCTCGTCAGCGAGCCGGAGGCGATCAAGCATGTGATGCTGGACAACGCGGCGAACTACATCAAGAGCGATCAGGTGCAGCGGCTAACGCGGCCCGCGCTTGGAAACGGGTTGTTGAATGCCGAAGGCGCAAGCTGGCGTTTCCAGCGCCGGACGGCAGCGCCCATGTTCCAGATGCGGCATGTGGCGAGCTTCGGTGCGGTCATGGCGTCGGCCTGCGCCGATATGCTGGCGCGCTGGGATGCAATGCCCGACGGCACGTCCGTCGATGCCGCCGACGAAATGACGCGGCTGACCTACGACATCATCTGCCGCACCGTCTTTTCCGGCGATGTGACGATGGATTACGCGCGCATGTCCAAGGCGATTCTCGTCTATCTGGAAACCATCGGCCGGATCGACATGCTGGGCTTGCTTGGCCTGCCGCAGTGGGTACCGACACCGGACCGCATCCGCGCCGCTCCGGCGCTGCGATACTTCCGCAGGGAGATGGAAGGGCTGATCGAGCGGCGCAAGGCGTTGATCGCGCGCGATGCGTCCGCGGCGCCGAACGACCTGCTCACCCTGCTGCTCACCGCGCATGACCCGGAAGGCGGCACTCTGTTCAGCGGCCGCGAGGTATTCGACAACGTCATGACATTCATCTTTGCCGGACATGAGACCACCGCGAACGCTCTCGCCTGGACGCTCTATCTGCTTTCGCAGTTTCCGGATGCCGACGCGCACGTGGCGGGCGAAGTCCGCGGCGTGGACGATGCGGCGATGGCGGCAGGCGACCTGCCGGAGCTTGCCTTCACCAAGGCCGTGCTCGAAGAGTCCATGCGGCTCTATCCGCCCGCGCCCTTCATCAGCCGCGAGGCGGTGGGGGCCGATCTCGTCGGGGATAAGCAGGTCGCGCCGCGGACATCGGTGCTGATCTCGACCTGGATCCTGCATCGCCATACGCTTTTGTGGGAGCGGCCCGATGAGTTCGAGCCCGAACGATTTCTGGCTCCGCGCCGCGACGCCATCCACCGCTTCGCCTATCTGCCATTCGGTGCCGGTCCGCGGATTTGCATCGGAATGGGGTTCGCCACGCAGGAGGCGATGGTGGCTCTGACCGCGATCATGCGCCGCTACCGGCTGCAGCTTGAATCCGGTCAGACGGTCCACCCGCTGGCGCGCATCACGCTGCGGCCGCGGGACGGGCTAAGGATGCGGCTTTGTCGCAGGTGACCGGGCAAGGTGTCGAACGGCATGCGTTCGATGTTGGCCTGAATCAATCTGTCATCTATTGATGTTCAGATTACATTCACCCGGCGATTGGTAGTGCTCTATCCTTCCGCCAGTTGCCATTCAATTTTCCGACTTTCCCGAACGAAAGCAGCCCGATGCAGCCTGTGAACAGTTCCGCGACGCAGTACGACAAACGGACCATCGTCTTTCACTGGCTGACGGCGATCCTCGTCGTCGTGCAGTGGTTGGGCTCCAAGACGTTCGACCTGTTTCCCAAGGGTCCGCTGCAGGTCGATACCATCTCGGCCCACATCACGCTGGGTATCGTGATCGGCCTTCTCGTGCTTTCCCGGATCTGGTGGCGCGCAACGAACGGCGCGCGGCTGCCCGATGTCGGAAGTGGAATCCTGCCGCTGCTCGCCAAGGCGATGCATTGGGGACTCTATCTGCTGATCCTCGCCGTGGTGGGTCTCGGCCTGACCATGATCAGCCTGCGCAGCTTCAGCTTCTTCAATCTGTTCAGCTTGCCGACCATCGGCACGGCGACGCGGCCCTTCCTGCGATCCGTCCATGGCATTCACGAATTGCTGGCCAATGTGATCCTGATCGCAGCCGGACTGCACGCCATCATCGCCATCGTGCACCAATATGCCTGGCGCGACGGCGTGCTGGCGCGCATGGTTCCGCGTCTCGCCGCGCGATAGACCGCGCTTTTTGGAGAGCGGCGCTAGCGCGCGCTGAAGCGGCGGCGGGCGCGCCGCGGTTCCGTGAGCACAGGCATGTCCATCCCGTCGCCGCGGCACGCATGATAGGCCGCGCCCACCGCAATCGGTTCTGTGGCGACGAAGTCCGCGAGGCTTGAACTCTGTTCGGCGAGATCGAAGGCCGCATCGGCACGCGCGCAGAAAAAACCGGCCCGGCGTGCACTGCGCAGCGAGGCCGTGTTTGCAAGCTCGGTCTTGAAGCTGTGGTATCGCGCTTCGCTGCGCCGCGAGCTGCGCTGGACGAAAAAGGACTTCAGCCTGTTGTCCGAAGCGAACAGTTCGGGCTGATGCGAAACCACAAAGTGGTTGTACCGGGAGATCTCGTGGCACGTGAGCGCCGCGACCATCAGCTCCTGCTGGATCGCCGCGGTGCGGAGCGTAAGCAAGTCGTCGCGGCCCACGCATCCTGCGCTCGCCGCCGCGCAGTTGGCTGCCAGGAGCGTTGCGGCGATTGCCGTAACCACTTTCATCCGGTCCGAAGCCCCCATGGTGATGCGAAGCATCTGAACATGATGGCCCCCCTGCAGCGCAAGATGCCGACGATCAATGGTTGCAACGCAGCAGCGGCGCTTCCGAACTGTACTATTTAATTTTTTGTTCAAGCGTTGCCGGAATCTGCGGGACTCGCCGGAACGCCGGCCGTCCGGCGCGTGCGCCGTTCGCCTCTGCGCACCGGACCGTTGTCGCGGCTCCTTGAACTCGGCGCCGGAAGTCCCGATATACTGTCGGGCGCGGGAGGGTGTTCCCCATGAGCGAAGTGTTGATTCCTGCCGCAGAAGAACCGGTCGCCGTCAACCAGCATGTCTATGATCCCAAGACCGCTCTGCGCTCGGTGGGCATCAGCATTTTCGTCAACGGCGTCCTGCCGTTCGCGGTCTACAAGATCCTCGCACCGCACTATCACGCCGGCAGCGTGATACCGCTGCTTTGGGCCAGTGCTTTTCCCGTCATCGGGCTGACCGTCGGCTTCATCCGCAGCCGCGTCATCGACGCCATCGCGATCTTCGCCATCTTCGGCATTGTCTACAGTCTGGCGACGACGTTGCTGGCCGGTGAAGTCAGGCTCGCGCTCATCCTTGGTTCGACGCAGGGTTTCGTGATCGCCGTGGTGTTCCTCGTTTCCGCTGTCGTCCGCCGGCCGGTCATGTTCTTCATGGTCCGCCAGTTCGTGGCGGGCAATGATCTCGAACACCGGGCACGGTTCGCCGCTGTCGACGAGGCGGATGACGGACGCACCTTCTTCATCGCAACGATAGTTTGGGCGATTGCGATCGCACTCCTCAGCGCGCTCGCGCTCGGGCTTGCGATGACTCTGCCGCCCGCGACCTATCTCCTGGTCAACAACATCGTCAACACGGGCGCGAACATCGGCCTGATCATCTGGACGATCCGCTTCGTGCGCGGCCGCCTCGCGCTCGCCGAGAAAGTCGCCGCCGCGTGACGCGCGTGGCCGGCGAGCCGGGCGATTGCATCAGAGCCGTCCACAACGCTTAATCGGTTCCGACTCAGCCGGAGTGATTTGTTTGTCGGGTACTGAAGGTCTCTACAGCCGTGAACAGAAGCGAATCGGCAAGGTCGGCATCTCCACCAAGTTCTACCAGGGCATCGGTGCGCTTCCCGAGGCGCTGAAGAATTTCGCCTTCAGCACGTTCCTGCTCTTTTTCTACAACCAGATACTCGGCGTGAACGCCTTCAAGGCGTCCGTCGCCATCGCGGTGGCGCTGACCATCGATGCGGTGTTCGATCCGCTGATCGGCTCTTTCTCCGATGGGCTCAAGCACCGGCTCGGGCGGCGGCACTTGCTGATGTACTGCTCGGCATTTCCGATTGGCGTCGGGCTCTATCTGACCTTTTCGCCTCCCGCGGGCGTCGGCGAGAATCTGCTGCTCGCTTGGCTGTTCGCTGACGGTTGTGATCACCCACGTTTCGATGAGCCTGTTCGTCGTGCCCTGGACGGCGCTCTATGCGGAGTTCACGGAGGACTATGCCGAGCGTACCTCGATCGTGACATGGCGCTATGCCATCGGCTGGACCGGATCGATCGCCTTCATCGTCTCGATCTGGTCGTTCATTTTCGCAAGCACGCCCGCCTATACGCCCGGACAGCTCAATCCGCACGCCTATGGCGTGTTCGCGCCCGTCGTTGCCGTCGTGGTGACTCTTTCGGTGCTGCTCACCACGCTTTTGACCCAGCGCGAGATTCCGTTCCTGCTGCAGCCGGTGAACGCGACGCCGCGCTTCAGCTTCCTGCGCGTGTGGCGCGACGTATCGAGCACCTTCACCAACCGCGATTTCCTGATCCTGTTTTCCGCCGCGCTGATCACGGCCGGGATTACCGGGACCACGGATACGCTCGGCACCTACATGTCGACATTCTTCTGGGGACTTGCGCCGGAGCAGTTGCGCTGGTTTCAGCTCGCCATCATCGGCGCCGTCGCGGCCTTCTTCACGCTGGGCTACATGGAGCGCATCTTCGACAAGAAGCCCGTGCTGATGGGAACCTTCGCGCTTCTGCTGATCGACGGCATCGGCGTGACGGGTCTCAGGTTGCTGCACCTCATGCCGGCAAACGGATCGACGCTGTTGCTGGTGATCCTGGTCGTCAACGAAATCGTCCGCACCTATCTCGGCACGCTGCTCGGCATCATGTTCGTCTCCATGCTCGCCGATACGATCGATGTGCAGGAGCTGGCAACCAGCCAGCGCCAGGAGGGCGTGTTCGCCGCCGCGCTCGCATTCTCCGGCAAGGCGACGGCCGGCGTCGGCGCGATCATCGGCGGCTTCATGCTGGATGAAGTCGTGCACTGGCCGGCCCGCGCGAACCCGCACACGGTCGGGCCGCACATCGTCGTCGAACTCGGCATCGTCGCCGGCATCGTCGTTCCGCTGTTGCTGATCATTCCGCTGGTGATGGGTTTCGGGTATCGCATCACGCGCGAACGGCATGCCGCGACGCGCCTGGAACTGGATCGCCGTCGCGCCGCGCTGCACACGCCGCCGCAGGATGAGGCGCATCTGGCGCTCGAACTCGTCGTGACGCCGGTCGGCCATCCGCCGCTCACCTAGGTCCCACTTTGCAGCCCGGTCGGCTAAGGTCCGGCCTGGACTCAGCGCTGGGGAGCATTTTCATGACGGCATCGAGCCTGTTCAGTCGTCGAAATGTCCTGGGCGCTGCGATCGTCCTGCTGCCGCTCGCCGTCATGCCGGCATGGGGCGCGGATGACGTCGAGGTCGAGCGCATGGCGACGTGCCAGGATTCCTGGTTCGTGTGGCAGAAGACGGCGCCGGCGCTGCTGAACAGTTTCGGCGAACATATCCGCACCGCCTTCGTCGCGCATGGCGATGATCCCTACCTCGTACCCAGGTCGACGACGACGATAGCCGGCCTGCGCGTGCTGCAGGTGATGCCTGGAAATGTCGGCATGGGCGTCGGCTTTTCGGTGATGGTCGATGCGGATTTCGACAAGACCAAACGCATCTTCGAAAAGAAGCTCGGCAAGACGCTGGACAAGTGCGAGACCGGAGACAACATGAAAAGCTGCGAGCTGGATATCGCCGAGCAGAAGTCGCTTACCTTGATGGCCGAGGACAGCCCCAAAAGCACGTCGACGCTGGTGGGCTGCTACTATTTCTATGAAAAATAGATCGGCCATGACGCGATCGGTTTCCGACATCGTTTTGATGGACGCAAAAAGCCTCGCGGCAGCCATCGCGGCGCGCAGGATTTCCTGTGTCGAGGTGATGGACGCATACCTCGATCACATCGCCGCCTTCAATCCGCGGGTCAACGCCATCGTCGCGCTGCAGGACCGCGACGCATTGCTGATGCAGGCACGCGAGCGCGACGCGCAGGTGGCGCGCGGCGAGATCATGGGCCCCCTGCACGGATTTCCGCTTGCGGTAAAGGATCTGCAGTGGGTGAAGGGCATTCGCTCGACATCGGGTTCGCCGATCCTGAAGGATTTCGTGCCGCCGTCGGATTCGCTGCTGGTCGAGCGGATGCGCGCGGCGGGCGCGATCATCATCGGCAAGACCAACACGCCCGAGTTCGGCCTCGGCTCGCACACCTACAATCCGGTCTACGGCGCGACGCGCAATGCCTATGACCTGTCCAAATCTGCGGGCGGCAGCAGCGGCGGTGCGGCAGTGGCGCTCGCCCTGCGCATGTCGCCCGTCGCCGACGGCAGCGATTACGGCGGCAGCCTGCGCAATCCCGCCGGATGGAACAATGTCTTCGGGTTTCGCCCGAGTTGGGGCGTTGTCCCGGTTGCGGGTGAAGATGTCTGGCTGCCGTCGATGGGCGTCTCGGGGCCGATGGCGCGCAACGTATCTGATCTCGCCATGTTGCTCTCGGTGCAGGCGGGCTATGACCCGCGCGCGCCGCTTTCGCTGGAGGGCGATGGCAACCGCTTCCTTGCACCGCTTGGCGCGGCCGTCAAAGGCAAGCGGATCGGCTGGCTTGGCGATCTCGACGGCGCCCTGCCGTACGAGCGTGGCGTGCTCGATGTGTGCCGCGGTGCGCTGAGGACGTTCGAGTCGCTCGGCTGCATCGTCGAGCCGGCGCTTCCCGACGCTCCGCCGGAGCCGGCGTGGCAGGCCCTGATGACGCTGCGCCACTGGCAGGCAGGCGCCAATCTCCTTGTGCACTACAAAGATCCCGCAACGCGCGCGCTGATGAAGCCGGAAGCAGTTTGGGAAGTCGAAAACGGTCTCAGGCTTTCCGCCTTTGACGTGACTGCTGCATCCGTCGTGCGCACCGCGTGGGCGGCATCGGTGCGGCGGCTCTTCGAGCGGCACGACTTTCTCGTCATGCCGACGGCGCAGGTGTTTCCGTTCGATGTCGCCGAAACCTGGCCGCGCCAAATCGCCGGGCAGCCGATGCGGACCTATCATGAGTGGATGAAAGGCGTTTGCCTTGTCACCATGTCGGGCTGCCCCTCGCTTGCCGTTCCGGCCGGATTTGGTTCCACAGGTCTGCCGATGGGCCTGCAGATCGTGGCTCCGGTACATCACGACAGGGACTGTCTGGAGCTCGGCTTCGCCTATGAGTTGGCCAGCGAAACGATCCTGAACCGCGCGCCGGGCTTGCTGCAGGGGGCCTGATCGGCCGCAGCGCCCGGCGAACGGCCCAGTGGAAAAGGCACCGATCTTTTGCTATGGCCTCCATACCCGAAATTCGAAAAGATGGTTTACCGATGAGCTCCGCCGCCGCAACACGCCGCCCGATCGACAAGGAAGCCTTGCTGAAGAAGTACCGCGCCGAGCGCGACAAGCGCCTGCGTCCGGACGGCAATGCCCAGTACCAGCGGCTGGAGGGCGTGTTCTCGCACTACGCCGAGGATCCCTACACGCCGTTCAAGGAGCGAGCGCCCAAGACAGATCACGTCACGTTCACCTTTGTCGGCGGCGGCTTCGCCGGCCTCGTCACCGGCGCACGTCTGGTGGAAGGCGGCGTCAAGGACGTGCGCATCGTCGAGAAGGGCGGAGACTTCGGAGGCACCTGGTACTGGAACCGCTATCCCGGCGCGATGTGCGACACCGCTTCGATGGTCTACATGCCGCTGCTGGAAGAGACCGGCCATATGCCGACCGAGAAGTATGCGCATGCGCCCGAGATACTCGAACAGTGCCAGCGCATCGGAAAGCAGTATGGCCTCTACGACAATGCGCTGTTCCACACCGAGGTATCGGACGTCGTCTGGCTCGAAGACAAGCATTGCTGGCTGGTGAAGACCAATCGCGGCGATGCCTTCACGACGCAGTTCATCGGCCTTGGGACCGGCCCGCTGCACGTCGCCAAGCTGCCGGGCATTCCCGGCATCGAGACGTTCAAGGGCCACTCGTTCCACACCAGCCGCTGGGACTATGCCTATACGGGCGGCAATCCGAACGGCGCGCCGCTCGACAAGCTCGCCGACAAGCGCGTCGCGATCATCGGCACCGGCGCGACGTCGGTACAGGCCGTGCCGCACCTCGCCGGAGCGTGCAAGCAGCTCTATGTCGTGCAGCGCACGCCGTCCTCCGTCGATGTGCGCGACAACAAGCCGATCGATCGCGATTGGTTCGCCGAGATCGCGACGCCTGGCTGGCAGCAGCGCTGGCTGGAAAACTTCACCGACAACCAGGCGGGCGGCAACGCGAAAGAAGATCTCGTCATGGACGGCTGGACCGACCTGTCGCGCCGCATCCGCGCGCGCCTGACAGACGTGCCGCGCGAAAAGCTGACGATGCAGATGATCATGGCCGCGTTCGAGGAACTCGACTTCGAGAAGATGGAGGAGATCCGCGCCCGCGCCGAAGAGATCGTCCAGGATCGCGACACGGCCGAGAAGCTCAAGGCCTGGTATCGCCAGCTCTGCAAGCGCCCGTGCTTCCACGACGAATATCTTCAGGCTTTCAACGATCCGCATACGCTGCTGGTCGATACGGACGGCAAGGGCGTGGAGCGCATCACCGAAAAGGGTTTCGTCGTCGCCGGCAAGGAATACGAAGTCGACTGCATCATCTACGCGTCTGGCTTCGAAGTCGGAACCGAATATACCCGCCGCGCAGGTTTCGAAGTCACGGGCCGCGACGGCCTGACGCTCTCAAAGGCGTGGGCCGACGGCATGCGCAGCAAGCATGGCGTCCATGTGCACGGCTTTCCGAACCTGTTCTTCTCGCAGCCGGCGCAGGGTGCGAACCTGATCTCCAACATTCCGCACAACCTGACCGAGACCGGCAAGACGATCGCGCTCATCGTGCGCGAAACGCAGAAGCGCGGCGCCACGGAGGTCGAGGTGACCGCGGACGCGCAGAAGGCCTGGGTCGACATGCTGCTCACCGGACCCGGACGCATGATGGGATCGCCCGACTGCACGCCCGGCTATTACAACAATGAGGGCCAGCCCATGGGCCCGGCCGCGCGCTACAATGTCGGATATCCCGCAGGGCCCTCCGCCTACTTCAAATATCTCGACGGCTGGCGCCGCGCCGGAACATTCGACGGCCTCGTGTTTCGCTGAGGCCGCCGACGTTCGCGTCACACCAAGGTTGCGAGCGATTTGGGATCATAGGGCGTCAGCTCGTTCAGCCTGCCGGCGCGCACCTTGTTGGCCCAGTCCGGGTTGACGATCAGCGCGCGTCCGACCGCGATAAGATCGAAGTCGCCGCGTTCCATCATCTCGATCAGCTTCTCGATGCCCGAGACTTCCGCGGTGGCCTGGCGGAACGCCGTGATGAAGTCGGCGTTCAGGCTGACCGAACCGACCGAGATCGTCGGCAGGCCCGTGATCTTCTTCGTCCAGCCAGCGAGGTTGAGATCGGCGTTGAGTTCGGGGAACTCCGGTTCCCAGAAGCGGCGCGTCGAGCAATGGAAAATGTCGACGCCGGCATCGACCAGCGGCTTGAGGAAGATTTCGAGTTCCTGCGGCGTGTGCGCGAGGCGGGCCGTGAAGTCCTGCTGTTTCCATTGCGAAAAGCGCAGCAGGATCGGGAAGTCCGGACCGGTTTCCTTGCGCACGGCACGCGTGATTTCGGCTGCGAAGTTCACGCGCGCCTGCAGCGATCCGCCATACTTGTCGTCACGCTGGTTGGTGCCTTCCCAGAAGAACTGGTCGATCAGATAGCCATGCGCGCCGTGCAGCTCCACGCCGTCGAAGCCGAGATCCTTGGCGTAGCGCGCGCTTTTCGCAAAACCTGAAATGACATCCGCGATATCCGCGTCGGACATCGGCTCGGCAACTTTCTTGTCCAGCTTGGCAAGACCGGAAGGACTCATGCTTGGCTGTTCGGGGTAGGGACCGGTTCCCGGATGTCTTACAACGCCCTGGTGCCAGAGCTGCGGCATGATGTGGCCGCCCGCAGACTTCACCGCTTTGACGACCTTGCCCCAGCCTTTCAGCGATTCCTCGCCGTGAAAGTGAGGCACGTTCACATCGTTGGTGGCTGATTTGTGTTCCGGCGCCGTGCCTTCCGTAAGGATCAGGCCAACGCCGCCTTCGGCGCGCGCCCGATAATATGCGGCAACTTGGTCATTCGGGATTTGGTCTGGCGACTTTGACCGCGTCATGGGCGCCATGACAATGCGGTTAGGCAGCGAAAGAGACTTGAGACTGAACGGCTTGAAGAGTACCTCGGTACCGGACATGTGCGTTTCCTTGAAAATCGATGGCGGTTACCGCGACGGGAGCATGAAGGGCCGGGTGCTGACAAGCATCCTGCGCCGCGCATGAGCGTCGAACCTGAAAACATCGTCGGCACGCCGCCGGACGAGCCGCCCTCCGAACAGGAAATCGCCGAGATCGTTCATCCGCGCCGATCCGGCCTGCTAAAAGTCTTCCGGCATCGCAATTATCGCCTGTTCTTCACCGGTCAGCTCATTTCGCTGATGGGTTCGTGGATGCAGAACACCGCACAGCCCTGGCTTGTCTACAGCCTGACGCATTCGACGGTGCTGCTCGGCGTCACTTCCTTCTGCTCGACAGTGCCCGTCTTCCTGATGACGCCGTTCGGCGGCATGGTTGCCGACCGCGTCGACCGGCGAAAATTCCTGCTGTTCACGCAGAGTGCAGCCATGCTCCAGGCCGCGGTGCTCGCCGCATTGACGCTGAGCGGCACGGTGAAGGTGTGGGAGATCATCTGCCTCGCGCTCACCATGGGTCTGATCAATTCGTTCGACATCCCGTCTCGCCAGTCGATGACGCTCGACATGGTGGGCCGCGACGACCTGCGCCACGCGATCTCGCTGAACTCGATGATGTTCAACGGTGCGCGCATCATCGGCCCCACCATCGCCGGCGCGCTGATCGCGCTCGTGGGCGAGGGGATTTGCTTTGCCTTGAACGCCGTTTCGTTCGGCGCGGTACTGATCAGCCTTCTGATGATGAAGCTGGCGGAGCGCCCGCCGCGCATCAACCAGAACGCGTTTCGCGAAGTCGCTGACGGCTATCGCTATTCCTTCGCCTCGCCGCAGATCCGCATGTCGCTCCTGCTCGTGGCGGTGTCGTCCATGTTCGGCGCGGCCTATGTCACGATGATGCCCGCTGTGGCGCGCGATCTGATTCACGGCGATTCCACGACACAGGGTGCGCTGATGTCGGCGGCCGGCGCAGGCGCGCTCGTCGGCGCATACATGCTGTCGCGCATCACCGAAAAGCAGCTCGTCTACGCGCCAGTGCTTGCCAGCTTCTGTTTCGGCCTCGGCCTCGTGCTGTTTTCGCATTCGCATGTTCTTTGGTTGTCGGCGTTTCTGCTGCTGCCGACATCGGCGAGCCTGATGCTGCTCGGCGGCACGACCAACACGATCATCCAGATCGTGGCGCATGAGCATTATCGCGGCCGCGTCATCTCGCACTACACCCAGAGCTTCATGGGCATGATGCCGTGGGGGGCGCTGCTGCTCGGAACACTGGCGAGCCGGCTTGGCGTCACCAACGCGATCAGCATCGGCGGCATCGTCGTGATCCTTGTGGCCGGGCTCGCATTCTACTATCGCCGTGCGACAGGCTTCACCATCCAGCACGCACCGGCAGAATGACCGACATCTACGCAGGCATTGAAAACGAAGCAGAACGCGAAGCCGTCTATGAGGGCTTTGTGTGGAAGAATCTGCGCCGCAACTATGCCGGCCATTTCGTCCACGGCATGCTGGGCATGACCGGCTTTCGCCTCGTCAATGCACCGACCTTCATTCCGGCCTATCTGCATCTGATCTCCGGATCGGATTTCTTCGTCAGCCTCGGCGCCAGCCTGCAGCAGCTTGGCGGCGTGATTTCGCCCATCGCCGGTGCGGCTCAGATCGAGCACCGCACCAAGATCCTGCCGGTCTCGATGTTCCTGGGCACCATGATGCGCGTGCAGATCCTGGGCATCGCGCTGGCCGGCTGGTTTCTCGGCGGCACGCCGCTGCTGGTGAGCGTGCTGATGTTCCTGTTCCTGCTCGGCCTGTTCTCGGGACCGCAGGGCGTCGCGTTCCAGTTCCTTCTCGCGAAAATGATTCCGATCGTGCGCCGCGGCCAGCTTCAGGGCTGGCGCAATCTCACCGGCGGAATCATTGCCGCCTCGCTGTCCTTTTTCGCCGGCAAGTACCTCATCGGCCACAATGTCTTCGGCAACGGCTATTCGACGACGTTCACGCTTGCCTTCATCCTGACGAGTCTCGGCCTAACGGCGTTTCGCTTCCTGGTGCGCGAGCCGGAGCCGCCGACCGTGCGTCCGCGCACGCCGATCCGCGAACGGCTGCGCGATCTTGTTCCGATGCTACGCGGCAATCCCGGCTTCATGTATTTCATGATCGCGCGGACCTTTGCGATCGCGAGCCGCGTGGCGCAGCCATTCTACATCATCTATGTCGGCAAGCAGATCGGCTTTTCCGGCGACGTCGTCGGCTCGCTCTCGCTCGCCTTCCTCGGCGCCGATACGGTGATGAGCGTCGGCTGGGGTTATCTGGCCGACCGCTACGGCTTTCGCTCAAACTTCATCATCGCGCTGGCGTTCTGGATCTCGTCGACGGTGCTGCTGATGAGCGTGACGTCGCCCCTGTGGCTGTTCATCGCGTTCTTCGGACTGGGCGCCGGCAATTCCGGATACCAGATGAGCGCGCAGAACATCGTCTTCGAGTTCGGCCATCGCGACGACATGGCGATGCGGCTGGCCTTCTCCAACACCGCGGAAAGCATCATGAGCGCGGCGGGTCCGCTGATCGGCGGCGTCATCGCGGCAAGTCTCGGCTATCACGCGGTGTTCTGGGTGGCGATCGTGAGCGAGGCGATTGCGCTCGTGCTGCTCGTTGCGCTCGTCGAGGAGCCGCGCAAGAAGCGCCTCCAGCTCGAAGCCGAGCGCGCCGCCGTGCTCGCGGAAACCTCGACGACCGACCTTGCCACGCGCGAGGACGAAACGGGGAATCTTTAGGATTGGTGCACTGGTCGCATCGAACACGCGGGCGGTAACTTGTCGGCCGCATTTGCGCGTGTCGCAGGTCACCGTCCGTCCCAGCGCTGCATCCGCACATTCCGCCAGCCGAGTGAGCGCGCAGTTGAGCCAACTGTCTAAAGCTGACGTCGCGAGTCCAACGCCTTGCCGACACCTCCAGCCAGTGTCACCTTTGCAAGGCGAGCGCATGGCGCCTGGTGGTGGAGTCGTTTCATGTCCGAAATTGTCTATAGAAACGCCTGGCGGTTGGGAGATCCTGCGATCGAGCGGGACGCCGAACTGTTCTGGCGCGCGAACAAGGCGTTGCCGTCGGGAACCGATGCGGGCGCGCGTCTCTCCGAGCTCTGTGCCGTAGCGTACCGCGGAGAGGAACTTGTCGGCGTTGCGACGGCGTCGATCCGTACGATCGACTTTCTGCGCACCAAGCTCGCAATGTTTCGCTGTCTTGTCGCGCCGAGCGTGAGGAACAGCCAGGTGGCGTCACGCTTGGGCGTGTATTCGCGCGATCTTCTCGAAAGCTGGTCCAAGGCCAATCTCGACGAGGGTGTGATGGGTCTTGGCGCCGTGATTCAGTCGCGCGCACTGGTCGAACACAGTCCCTATGCCGTCTATCCTGACACCAGGCTGGCCTTCGTAGGCTACACGCAGGAAGGCTATCAGATGCGCGTCTATTGGTTCGCGCACGCCACGATCTCGAAATATTGGCCCGGCGATGACGGCGCGGTTCTCAAGCCCGCTAGCCCATGAAGGAGCGTCCGCCAACACCTTGAAGCGGTCAGGGGCGCGCCAGGAGTGTGATCGGCGTCGATGCGCAAGCTGCGGAAGTCGACTCTATCGCGCCGATGACCGGTTCAACGCGACGGCAGCACGTACAAGCCTCTTGAACGCATCGGCGTCCAGTTCGTCGCCCTCGCTCAGGTCGATGGCGCGCCTGACGTTGCCATCCAGGCTTGCATTGAACAGATGCGAAGGGTCCTTGAGCGATGCGCCCTTGGCGAAGGTCAGCTTCACGACGCTCTTGTATGTCTCTCCGGTGCAGATGATTCCCTGGTCTTCCCAGACCGGAACGCCTCTCCACTTCCATTCCTCGACGACTTCGGGGTCCGCCTGTTTGATGAGAGCCCGCACATGGGCGAGCGTCTTGCCTCTCCAGTCACCCAGTTCCTTGATCCTGGCGTCGATCAGCCGGGACGGGTTTCCGGCTTTCGTCATTGGGCTCTTCTTCATGTGGGATTCCCCTCCTTGCTTGGCTCACTTTTCGCTACAGGCACGGACAACTAACTCCGCGACAGGGAGCGGGCCGTCACGATCCATGTCGCCGCGTTCAACCTGGGTCCCGACGGCCCATCGAATTCTGCCAGCGCTTTGCGTACCGGCTCAATGACGAGCGGCCGCAATTGCGCTGCCTCGCGTACGATCTTGCCGAGCGATCCGACGCGCAAAGCCAGTTCCAGCATACTCTGCGCGTCGCCTGTTCCGACGAGGTGGTCATAGGCGGCGATCTCAATGTCTTGGAACCCGGCCTTCGCGAGTATGCCGTGCACCCTATTCGGATCCGCGAAGGAGAAGGGCGGCGCGGAATCGGGATCCGGTTCGAGCGGAGGCAAGTAAGGCGCCGCTGCGCCCAGCGGCACGCTGTCGAGATCGTTTTCTGCGAGCGCGCGCCAGCAAACAAAGGCCAATCGCCCCATCGGCTTCAGCGCGCGGCGAATGTTGCGAAAAGCTTCGACGGGATCGACGAAGAACATGACGCCGAAGCGCGAGAACGCAGCGTCGTAGGCGCCGTTCGCGAAGGGAAATGCCTGGGCGTCTCCCTGCACGAAGCGCACTTGTGCCAGATCTGCGGAATTCTTTTTCGCCGCGGCGAGCGCGCCTGGCGAAAGGTCAATGCCGAGCACTTCGCCCGCGGAGCCCACGATGCGGCCAAGCTCGTTCGAAGTCTGGCCTGTACCGCAGCCGATATCGAGAACACGCTCGCCTGGCCGCGCCGCCAGAGCGGCCAT
Organism: uncultured Alphaproteobacteria bacterium; assembly: GCA_963741725.1. GTDB lineage: Bacteria > Pseudomonadota > Alphaproteobacteria > Micropepsales > Micropepsaceae > Rhizomicrobium. The sequence continues at coordinate 290,964 of CAVUJC010000006.1, forward strand.
CGCGCGATGGCCCAGGGGTGCAAGCTGCTTGTTCAGCGGCGCTTGCAACTCGGCCTGTGTCCGGCCGGCGAGGTCAGCGAGATCGGAATCGGTCATGATCTTCGATTGCCCCATCGCCGCGCACTAGAAGATGACGATGGCGCAATGGCAACGTCCGACGGCGACAATGGGTGCGGGTTTCGTTTATCGCGAGAATTCAGTGGGGGGCTTCTGTTGCCCGGTGCCCCCCGAACCGCGCTTGGCTAACCGTAGTTAGGCAGCGAGGGCCATTTCATTATCGTTGGCACCTATACGAGTAGCCCGATAACGGCGGAACAATACCGAGCAAAAGAACAGCCTTTACACGTCCGTCGATCCTGTTTCGCCCCCACAGATATCCTCGCTTTCGCGAGGACATTTGGTGGAGGCGCCGGGTACCGCCCCCGGGTCCGGGCCGCTTATTACGCAGTCGTTTATCGCCATAGTCGGACAAGCCGACCCAGTAGATATAGGCGCTCGCAGTTAAGAATTGAAGGTCGGGAAAGTCTTATATTTTTCAAGGCCTTGTTGCGGCCAAAAATTGACTGTGAGTTGTTGCGCGGCGAGCTTGCCGGCGCGCTACACTGACCACGGAATTGAAAGCTGAAGCGATGCGCCAATATCACGACCTGATGGAACTCGTGCTCAAGAAGGGCGTCGAGAAGCGCGACCGCACAGGCACCGGCACGCTTTCCATCTTCGGGCACCAGGCGCGTTACGACCTGGCCGACGGCTTTCCGCTGATGACGACCAAGAAGCTGTTCGCGAAGGCGATCATCCTGGAGCTGCTCTGGTTCCTGCGCGGAGACACGAACGTGCGCTGGCTGCAGGAACGCGGCGTGACGATCTGGGACGAGTGGGCGGACGCGAATGGCGAGCTCGGCCCCGTCTATGGTCACCAGTGGCGCTCCTGGCCGGCGCCCGACGGCAGCACGATCGACCAGATCGCCAATCTCGTGCGTGACCTTAAGAGCAATCCGGACTCACGCCGCCTCATCGTAACCGCCTGGAACCCGGCGGACGTGCCAAGGATGGCGCTGCCGCCCTGCCATTGCCTGTTCCAGTTCTATGTCGCGAACGGAAGGCTCTCGTGCCAGCTTTACCAGCGCTCGGCTGACATCTTTCTCGGTGTGCCGTTCAATATTGCGAGCTACGCGCTGCTGACGATGATGCTGGCGCAGGTGACGGGTCTCGTGCCGGGGGAGTTCGTGCACACGCTGGGCGATGCGCACCTCTATCTCAATCATCTGGACCAGGCGCGCGAGCAGCTCACGCGCAAGCCTTATCCGCTGCCGGCGATGCGGCTGAACGCGGATGTGAAGAATATCTTCGATTTCAAGTACGAAGACTTCAAACTCGAGAACTACCAGGCGCACCCGACCATCAAGGCCGAGATCGCTGTCTGAGCGTTGGACATGTCACGGCCCGCGATCGCGGGCCGTGACATCCGCGTCAGTAGAAAATTCCGTACACCACCTGGATGACTTCGCCCGAATACTCGTCAATCAGAAGCGCGTCGTCGCCGTCACGCACCCACACGGTTCCGGGCGGCGGATCGTAGAGTCCGTAATTGTCCCAATCGTCGATCCAATAGTTCCGCGTGAAGAAGAAGCTCGGCAGGAACTCACCATACGTCCAGCGGTGCGCGTACCAGCCGTGCGGACGATGATAGCCGCCGACGTGGAAGCGGTGCTCTGCGTTCAGAACGCGGCGCAATGAATCGAAATTGCCGTTGTGCTCGTGAAAGCCGCGCGCGCCGTTTTGTCCGCCATGCGTATTCGGCGTGAATACGTTCACACCATTGTTTGTGTGGCGGTTCAGATCGCCCTGGACAGTCGGGTTGGTCCCGCCTGTGTTGAAGTGATGTTCATGGTGCGTCGTGCCGGTCATCGCGCCGCCGGTCGCCGCGCCGTTGAAGGGATTGTTTCCGCCCGTTCCCATCTGGCCGGTATGACCAGTCGTGCCGGACATGGTGCCGGTGCCGGAAAGCGTGTGCACGGTGCCAGTCGAACCCTTGTGATCGCCATGGCCGGCGCCGCTCGAGCCCCCGGCGGCAGGTGTGCCGGATGTGCCCGCGTCATGATGATCGTGACTGTCCGCCAGAACAGGCGAGGCGGCGAACAAGATCAAGGCAGCGGCGGAGAGCAGAAGACCACGCTTCATTTCCAAACCCCTTTCGAATTTGTCGGAAACTCTATTGGAGGGCGAGTTTACTACATTGATGCGGAACGACAATCGGTTTGACGGACGCCAGCGCAACGCTATTTGAGTATTTTTCTGTAAGCTTGCCGTCGTTCGGGCCAAATGGCCGGAATGCCGCCGTGTCGCCCGCAATGCGCGCGGACTATGCTGTCGTCCAGGGAGACCGGGAATCATGTTCGGCATTGAATTGCAGGCGGCAAACGGGGCTGCGGAATGAGCGGACTCGTTCTGCGTGAAGCGGTGCGCGCGGACGCGGCGCTTGTCATGCAATTCATCCGCCACCTCGCGGTCTACGAAAAGCTCGCGCATGAGGTTGTGACGAACGATGACGAGATCGCATCGGCACTCTTTGGCACGAACCCGCGCGTCTTCTGCGACATTGCGGAGTGGAACGGTGCGCCGGCCGGATTTGCACTGTGGTTTTACAGTTTCTCCACATTCCGCGGACGGCACGGCATCTATCTCGAGGATTTGTTCGTGAAGCCGGAATTTCGCGGCCATGGAATTGGCAAGGCGCTCCTCGCCAATCTCGCAAAACGCGCCACCGCGCAGGATTGCGCGCGTGTCGAGTGGTCGGTGCTAGACTGGAACACCCCGTCTATAGAATTCTACAAGTCGCTCGGCGCCGTCGCGCTGGACGAGTGGACCAAGTATCGTCTGAGCGACGCCGCACTCGCCCATCTCGCCGGATCGGCGTCATGACGCTCACCATCCGGCCGGCGCGCAAAGGTGAAGAAGCGCTCATCCTCTCGCTGCTCACCGAGCTGGCCGACTACGAAAAGCTGCTCGACAAATTTCACATCACGCTGGACGTGATCCGCCGCGATTATCTGGGCGAGCAGCCGCTGCTGAATTGCGATCTCGCGTTCGACGGCGAAGCGCCCGCGGGCATGGCGAGCTGGTACTGGATGTATTCGAGCTTCGCGGCGAAACGCGCGATCTATCTGGAGGACCTTTTTGTGCGCCCCGCGTTTCGCGGCAAGGGATACGGCAAGTCGCTGCTGGCGCATCTGGCAAGGACCGCCGTCCAAGCCGGCGCAGAGCGCATCGACTGGTCGGTGCTCGACTGGAACAAGCCCTCGATCGACTTCTATGAAGGCATCGGCGCGCGCGCGGTAACCGGCTGGTACGTCTATCGGCTCGAAGCCGAAGCATTGCAGAGACTGGGTGGCGGATGAGCGAGACAATCACTCTGGTCCTGGCGGTCGCGGACAACGGCGTCATCGGCGCATCGGGCTCGATCCCCTGGCGCATTCCCGAGGACATGAAGCGCTTCAAGGCGCTGACCATGGGCAAGCCGATCGTGATGGGCCGCAAGACCTGGGACTCGTTTCCGAAGAAACCGCTTCCGGGCCGCACCAACATCGTGATCACGCGCGACCCAAGCTGGAAGGCGGACGGCGCGGTCGCCGTTCATTCCCTGGCTGAAGCGCTCGCCACCGCCCGCAGCGAGAAGCCGGCCGAGATCGCGATCGTCGGGGGTGCGCAGATTTACGAACAGGCCCTGGCCCACGCGACGCGCGTCGAGTTGACCGAAGTGCACACGAACGCGGCCGGCGACACGCATTTTCCCGCTTTCGAAAAAAGCGCCTGGCGCGAAACCGCACGCGAAACGCATGTGACGCCCGAAGGCCTGCGTTACAGCTACGTCACGCTGGTGCGGCGCTAGCGGAACTTGCCGATCGGTTCGGCTTTCGGCCATGGTGACGACGCGCTAGCTTATGCAAAACACGACACTCGGGAGACGCGTTCATGGACATGAAGGAAGTCACGACCGGCCTGAAATTTCCCGAAGGGCCCGTCGCCATGGACGATGGCTCGGTGATCGTTGTTGAGATGGGCGCGGGGCTCATCACGCGCGTGACGCCCGACGGCAAGCACCATGCTGTGGCGACCCCAGGCGGCGGGCCGAATGGCCTCGCCATCGGTCCCGACGGACATCTGTACTGCTGCAACAATGGCGGCGCGTTCGAGATCACGATCGTGAACGGCCTGATGATTCCCGGCCATACGCCGCCGACGCATACCGGCGGACGCATCGAACGCATCAACATCGCAACCGGAAAGGTGGAAGTTCTCTATTCGCAATGCGATGGCAAGAACCTGATCGCGCCGAACGACATCGTGTTCGACACGGCGGGTGGCTTCTGGTTCACAGATCATGGCGCCAACAATTCCGAGCGCCGCCTGCACGGCGCGCTCTACTATGCCCGGACGGACGGCTCGAAAATCACGAAAGTGCTACGCGAGTTGACGTCGCCCAACGGCGTCGGCCTGTCGCCGGACGGCATGCACGTCTATTACGCCGAAACGATGCCGGGACGCTTGTGGGATCTGCCCTTGTCGGAGCCCGGCGTCGGAAAGGCCGTCAGCGGCTTCACGCCGGCCAATTTCGTCGGAGCCTATCCCGGCCTTGGCTACTTCAACTCGCTCGGAGTGCAGGCCGATGGCGGCGTGTGCGTCGCGACGATTCTCGCGGGCGGCATTTCCACCTTCTGGCCCGGCACGGCGAAGTTCGAGCATACGCCGTTCCCCGACATTGCCGTCACCAATATCTGCTGGGGAGGCAAGGATATGAAGACGGCCTTCGTCACATTGTCGTCCACTGGCAAGCTCGTTTCGTGCGAGTGGCGCTCTCCCGGACTGAGGCTGGCTTATAACGCCTGAGACAATCGGCTAGGGTCCGAACCGGATCACGGCTGCAGCTATCGGAGAATTCTATGAAGAGAAGTTTGATCGTCGCGTCGGTTCTGACGTTGGCTGCAGCGCCTGCATTTGCGTCTGACGACATGATGGCGGGCTATTACGGCAACACCGTCATTGCGGCCGGCGGCATGATCGAAAGCCACACGCATTACCGCGCCGATCACACGTTCGACCTGACGGCGTCCGCGATGGGCCAGACCTTCAATGGCAAGGGCACCTGGAAGATCGATGATAAAGGCCAGCTCTGCCGGACTTATGAGACAGCGCCGCCGGGCATGCCGAACCCGCTCTGCATTCCTGCCGAGGCGCACAAGCCCGGCGACACCTGGACGGTCACGGTGAACGGACAGACGCGCAACATGACGATGAAGGCCGGCGTACAGTAGCCGCCTTCATCGTCCCGCCGGCGCAGGAACCGCCGAGAACACCGCGACCCGCGGCGCCAGGAAAAGGCTCGCATAACCGGCGTAGACCCGATGTGTCAGCGGATCGACTGCCAGCGTGTGCGCGCCGATGTGCAACGTGATCATGTCGACGAGCGTTAGGCTGCCGTCCTCCTGCGCTTGTGCCACCGACAATGTCCCGCCGACGCCGGTTGCATAGACGCGGCCAAGCTTTTCGTCGAAGCCGACGGAATCGGGCCCCTTTCCGATCGCAAGCGTTCTCGTGACACGGTGCGTTGCGAGGTCGAACACCGCGAGCTTGGAATTTCCCGAGCAGCCGATGAAGAGCCGGTCTTTTGCTTCGTCCAGCACAAGGCCCGTCGGCCCTTCGCAGCCCTGCAGCGGCCAGCGGCTTTCGACCTTGCGGCCCGCCACATCGACCAGGGCGAGTTGGCTGGTGTCCCGCAGGTTTTGATAGACGAGCCCAGTGCGCTGATCGAACGCCGCGAACTCCGGTTTCCCACCCAGCGGAATTGTCCCGACAACGCTTTGGCGCGCCGGATCGATCAGCGTCGCAAGTTTCGCATCGCCGCTCACCGCGTAGATGAGCTTCAGACCGGGAAGATAGAAGATGGCGTCGGGATCGTCCCCGATCGCGATGCGCTTGATGAGCTGCATGTTCGATGGATCGAACACGTCCACCGTGTTGGCCTCGCTGTGCGTCGCATAGCCCATGCGCGAAACCGGATCGATCGCGATTCCGTGCGCTGCGGGCTCAAGCTCGAACAGCGAGACATCGCTCGTGGCGGGCAGGGCCTTGCCGCCGAGCGGGATCTTGTAGATCGCTCCCGTGCTGACGTTCGACACGAAAAGGTTGCGGCCATCGATGGTGAGATAGTCGAGGACCGTCAGGATGCGCGCGCCCTTGCCCTTGGGCAGCGTGATGAAGCCTTCGAATTTCAGCGTGCTCGCGCCGCCCGGTGTTCCCGGGAATGTCAGCCACAAGAGCAAGGCGCATGCGGCGGCCAAGACCACGCCAAAGAACCATATGGCAATTCTGATCAGGCGCTTTGCAGTCATTGGCGAGAGACCTCAACTTGTATTCGAGCATGACGAACTATGCTGGCGACGAATGAAAGAGCCTTGTCCATGACGCCAGCAGCGCCGATTATGCGTGAAACCTGCCGCTAGGTCAGCATGCTCGCAGCCAAGTGGAATTTCTTAAGTAAACTGTGGTGACATCGGCTGCTGCAAATCGATTGGCGCGCAACGTGAATCCTTCCGAGCCGTCTGGCGCCGGCACGCCGGACGACCATCTCCAGGGACCAGATCCGACCGTCATCCCGCGTCTCGTTTGCGCGTTCGGTGTCGCCGCGCTTCTGACTTTGGGAGTCGCGCCAGGTGCGGCGGCGACATGGTTTGCCGCCGCTCTCCTTGGTGAGTTGACCGTCGGCCTTATCGGACGCACGGCCTTCGCGTCCGGCAATCCGTCCAGGACAGCGCACATCGCACTGGGAATTGCGATCTTCACCGTCACGACCATCTGGACGGCGCCAGCCATCCTGCTCTGGACCACGAACAATGCGGCGTTCCAGATTGCGGCCGAAAGTATCCTGGCGGTGCAGCTCTTTCACGCGTCGACATTTGCTTACCGCGATCGGATTTCCATCGTCATATGCGGTGTGCCGCCGGCCATCGCCATCGTCGCCATGCCGACATTTCTGTCCCACTTTCCGGTGTCTGCCCAAGCGACTTTGATCGCGGTTTCGGCCGGCGCCGTGCTCTATGCTGCCTATGTGGCGCGTGTGAATTTCGGGATGCTCCAGACCCTCGTCGAGACCCAAAAGAATCTCCGGCACATCACCGAAGCTGCCAATGCAGCAAATGTGGCCAAGACAAACTTTCTCTCCAACATGAGCCATGAGCTGCGAACGCCTCTGAATGCGATCCTCGGTTTCTCGGAGTTGCTCGGTAATGACAAATTCACCCAGAACCGCGCCGAATATGCGCAGGTCATCAACGAGTCCGGCCAGCACCTGCTGATGCTGATCAACGACATTCTCGATCTCGCCAAGATCGAGGCCGGAAAGATGGAGCTGCAGGAAAAGAAAGTGGACATCTCGGCGATCATTCGCGACTGCGTGCACATGATGCAGGCCAAGGCCGACGCGGGTCACGTGTCATTGAGCAGCGACATCGACCCGGCGTTGCCAAGACTGCGCGGCGACGAACGCGCGCTGCGCCAGATCATGCTCAATCTCGTCTCAAATGCGCTGAAGTTCACTCCGGACGGTGGAAGTGTGCGCGTCTTTGCGCGCATCGAGCAGAGCGGTGCGATTGCGTTGGGCGTCGCCGATACCGGCGTCGGCATTCCGCTGGAAGATCAGGCGCGCGTGTTCGAGAACTTCGGCCAGGGCCGCCACGATGCCGTGCACGCCGACAAGGGCACCGGATTGGGACTACCGATCGTCAAGGGTCTCGCCGGCGCGCATGGCGGCCGCGTGGAACTTCAGAGCGAGACCGGCAAGGGCACCTGCGTCACGGTCGTGCTGCCGTCCGAGCGCATTGTTTTGGCTGAAGAACCATCGGCGCACCAAAGATCGCGCGTCTCCGCCGCGGGCTAGGCCTCGGGCGGCATCAGGTCGAACTCGATCATCACGCGCTGATGGTCGCCGTCATAGCGCCGCTCGCCGCGCGCCAGCCAGGACGGATGCAGGATGATCATGCCGTTCTGCGGACGGATGACTTCAGGGCTGCCGGCGGTCTGGCCGCCGGGAATCCGAAAGCCGAGATGCGGCGCGACCATGATCGGCAGTGCGCCGCGCGGATCGGCGAGCTCGCACTCGCCGCCGAGCGTTTCGTCGTCCGACTTCGCGTAGCCGTCATCGACATAATAGACGCCGGACCAGTAGGCGCCGGGCTGCGAAGCGAAGGCGCGGTAATCGCCCTTCTGGCGCACGGCTGCCGCCGCCGTGATCTTCCAGTCGAGCGCCACGCGCGCGCCGGTGCGCGTCGAGGTCATGTTGTCGGCAAGATCGCGCGCCACGCGAAAGACGGTCTGCGCCGGCTCAGCTCCCCACTTTTCGAAATCGGCGCCGGAGTTCCAGCCTTCGCCGTTCGTGCTCGCCTGCGCCTTCTCGAGAATGAGCGGACGCAACTCTGCGTTCACTTCCTGCGCCACCGGAAGAAAGTGGATCGCGACGGGCGTGGCGAAGAGGCTGCGGATCTGGGGCTTGGTTGCGGCCATACCCTATTCCAGCACAATTCTGGGAAACTGGCGTGGCGCTGAGGCAACACTCGCGGCAACTTCTTGCGCGATTGCGCGGAAGGCTTCTGCCTCTTTTCCGTGCGGCGATTTCACCACGATGGGAATTCCTGCGTCGGACGTCTCGCGAATGGCCGGAACCAGAGGAATTTCGCCAAGAAACGGCACTGCCAGTTTTTTCGCCTCGGCGCGTGCGCCCCCATGTCCGAATATGTGGGTCTCATGGCCGCACGCCGGGCAGATGAACATGCTCATATTCTCGATGATGCCCAAAACGGGCACCTGCGTCTTGTTGAACATGGCAAGGCCCTTGCGCGCATCGATCAGCGCCAGGTCCTGCGGAGTCGAAACGATCACCGCGCCGCGCAGGGGCACGCGCTGCGAGATCGTGAGCTGCGCATCGCCCGTGCCCGGCGGCATGTCGATGACAAGAACGTCGAGCGGCGCCCATTCGGAATCGTTGAGCATCTGAGTCAGCGCGCTCTGCACCATCGGACCGCGCCACACGACCGCTTCGTCCTCGCGCACGAGAAAGCCAAGCGACATGATCTTGATGCCGTACTTCTCGATCGGAATGATCTTCTTGCCGGTCGTCTTCGGCTTCTCGCGGATGTCGAACAGGCGCGGTACGGATGGTCCATAGATATCGGCATCCATCAATCCGACTTTCAGCCCGAGCTGGCCGAGCGCGATGGCGAGATTTGCAGCGACCGTCGACTTGCCGACACCGCCTTTGCCGCTGGCGACCGCGATGATTGCGTTCACGCCGGGAATGCCGGCGGGCGCCGGCGGCGCCTGGCGCTGCTGCTGGGGCGCAGCGCGTTGCGGCGAGGCGGATTCCTGATGCGCTGTCAGCACGGCCGTGACGGACAACACGCCGGGCAGGGCAGACACGGCTGTTTCACAGGCTTTGCGCAGCGGCTCGGCCTCGCGCCCGCGTCTGGGATCGACTTCGACGGCGAATCCGACATTGCCATCGCGCAGGACGAGGCCCTGGATGATGTCCTGCTGCACAACGCTGCGGCCGCTGACCGGGTCGATGACCTGGTCGAGCGCCTTCAGAACATCGTCACGTGTCGCGTGAGCCATAGGCGAATTTGCCCCTGAAATGACCTTGAACAGATAGGCCGCCACGCCATCTCTTTGAAGGGGCAGCAAGGTTTGCGCCCCGGCGGCGTTGCTCATATAACCGCCGGACCTTGGGAAACCAAGGAAGAGGGCTCTCCAGCATGCCTTGGAACAATTCGTCGGACGGAAGCGGATCGGGTGGACCAGGATCGAAAGGTCCGTGGAATCGCGGGCCGACGCCCGGCGGCGGCGGCGGAATGCGTCCGCCCGACATCGAGGAAATGCTCCGCCGCAGCCAGGACCGGCTGAAGAGTTTCCTGCCAGGATCGAATTTCACCACAGGCAGCCTGATCGTGCTGCTGCTCATCGTCGTCGGCGTGTGGCTGGCGAGCGGCATCTACTTCGTCGGCGCCTTCGAGCAGGGCATCGTGCTGCGCTTCGGAAAATTCGTCGCCCGCACGCCGCCCGGCATCAACTACCACCTGCCCTGGCCGGTCGAGACTGCCTACACGCTCGACGTCACGCGCCAGCGCCAGATCAACATCGGCTATCGCACCGCCGCGGACACCGAGGACAACAACGCCACGGGCGAAGACATCCCCGCCGAAGCGGACATGCTGACCGGCGACGAGAACATCATCGACATCAACTTCACCGTGTTCTGGGTGGTCAAGGACGCGGGCGACTATCTCTTCAACGTCGAAGATCCCGACGCCTCCATCAAGGCCGTGGCGGAGAGCGCCATGCGCGAGGTCGTCGGCCGCAGCCAGTTCGAAAGCATCCTCACCCAGGACCGCGAGGCGATCCAGATCGAGGTGAAGGACCTGATGCAGAAGACGCTCGACGCGTATGGCGCGGGTGTCACTGTCACCAACGTCAATATGCAGAAGGCCGATCCGCCGAGCGAAGTCATCGACGCCTATCGCGACGTGCAGGCGGCGCGCGCCGACCAGGAGCGCATGCGCAACGAGGCCGAAGGCTATGCCAACAAGGTCATCCCCGAAGCGCGCGGCAGCGCGGCGCGGATCGTGCAGGATGCCGAAGCCTACCGCCAGCAGGTGATCGCCGAAGCGTCGGGCCAGGCCAAGCGCTTCCTGTCGGTGCTCGCCGAATATCGCAGCGCGCCGGACGTGACGCGCCGGCGCATGTATCTGGAGACGATGGCGGGCATTCTTGCGCCGATGAACAAGGTGATCGTCGACGATTCCGCAAAGGGCGTCGTGCCCTACTTCCAGCTTCCCAACATGCTGGGCAACGGCGGCGCCAAGCAGGCGCCATCTGAGCAAAGCCAGGGCGGAGGCGGACAATGACCCGCGCCGTCACGCTCGCCCTCGGACTTCTCGGCGTCATCGTCGTGATCGCGCTGTTTTCGAGCTTCTATTTCGTCAACCAGACCGAAGAAGCGCTCGTGCTGCAGTTCGGCGCGCCGCAGGCCGTCGTCACCGATCCCGGCCTGCATTTCAAGACGCCGCTGACGCAGAATGTCGTCTTCTTCGACAAGCGCGTGCTCCTGCTCGATGCGCCGACCGAAGAAGTCATCGCATCCGACAAGAAGCGGATGATGGTGGATTCGTTCGCCCGCTGGCGCATCACCGATCCGCTGCTATTTTATCAAAGCCTGATCGACCACGACACCGCGATCATGCGCCTGACGCCGATCCTGTCGTCGAGCGTGCGCCGCGTGCTCGGTTCGCAGACCTTCGCCGCGGTGCTCTCGGGCCGCCGCGCGCAGCTGATGATCGACATCAAGAACGCGATGAACCAGGACGTCGCCGGCTTCGGCATCAAGGTCGTGGACGTGCGCATCCGCCATGCCGACCTGCCGCAGGCCAACAGCCTTGCGATCTACCAGCGCATGCAGAAGGAACGCGAGCGCGAAGCGGCGGAATACCGCGCCGAGGGCGATGAGACCGCGCAGCGCATCCGCGCCCGTGCGGCGCGCGAAGTGACGGTGCTGACTGCCGAGGCGACGCGCGAATCCGAAATCCTGCGCGGCGAGGGCGACGCGGAAAAAACCCGCATCCTCGGCCAGGCCTACAGCCAGGACGCCGACTTCTTCGGCTTCTATCGCTCCATGCAGGCCTATCAGGAGGCCATGCCGGGCGGAAACACGACGGTGGTGCTGTCGCCGAACAGCGATTTCTTCAAGTATTTCGGACACGGACCGGGCGGGAAATAGGGCGCGCTTCGGCGTTCCGTCGCACACAAGGCAAAGTGAGGCCAATTTAACCTCCGCCTTATTGGCTTCGCACACCGTTCGCTTAGGATGGCGCTTCGCAAATCGCCGCGCCGTTGAGGTTCTCTTTCACATGCGTCAGTCCTGGCTCGCAGCCGCAGCCATATCGCTCTCGATTCTCGTTCCCGCTGCCGCCTGCGCTGCGCCGGCGCCAGCGCAGGCCGTCGTTCCGGTGCGCGGCGCGCCCGCATCCTTCGCCGATCTGTCGGCGCGGCTGCTGCCGATGGTGGTGAATATCGCCACGACCCAGACGCTCAAGCCGGATGCCAATGCACCTGGCCTTCCGAACATTCCGCCCGGCTCGCCGCTTTCCGACCTGTTCAAGGATTTCCTCGGGCCGGGCAGGAACATGCCGCGCCACGTCACCTCGCTCGGTTCGGGCTTCATCATCGATCCGGCCGGCTACATCGTGACCAACAACCATGTGATCGTCGAAGATGATCGCGTCGCCGACCAGATCTCCGTGACGCTGAACGACGGCACGACGCTTCCCGCCAAGCTGATCGGCCGGGACGAGAAGACCGATCTCGCGCTGCTCAAGGTGACATCGAAGAAACCGCTTCCGGCGGCAAAGTTCGGCGATTCCGATCATGCGCGCATCGGTGATTGGGTGATCGCGATCGGCAATCCGTTCGGCCTCGGCTCGACCGTCACGGCCGGTATCGTCTCGGCGCGCAACCGCGACATCGAGGCGGGGCCCTATGACGACTTCATCCAGACCGATGCGCCGATCAACAAGGGCAATTCCGGCGGTCCGCTGTTCGACATGGACGGCAACGTCGTCGGCGTGAACTCGGAAATCTATTCGCCGAGCGGCGGCTCGGTCGGGATCGCCTTCTCGATTCCGTCCAATCTGGTTCGCCAGGTCACCGCGCAGTTGCGCCAGTTCGGCCAGGCGCGGCGCGGCTGGATCGGCGTGCGCATCCAGCAGGTGACCGACGACCTCGCCGAGGCGCTTGGCCTGCCGGGCACGGCGGGCGCGCTGATCGCCGATGTGTCGCCGGATGGTCCCGCGGCGCGCGGCGGGATCCAGAACGGCGACTTCATCACGGCGTTCGACGGCAAGCCGGTGTCGGACTCGCGCGCACTGTCGCGCGCCGTCGCCGACACGCCGATCAACAAGAGTGTCGCCGTCGATCTGGTGCGCAAGGGCAAGCACATGACGGTGCGGATCGCCGTGCTGAGGCTGAATGAAAAATCGACGCCCGCGCCGCGCAGCACGCCCGCGCCGCCGCCGCCCAGGGTTTCCATGCTCGGCCTGTCGCTCGGCGTTCTCGACAGCAACGGCCGCAGCCAGTTCAAGATCGCCGGCAATGTGCAGGGCGTCCTGGTGATCGATGTCGCCGCCGACAGTCCCGCGGCCGACAAGAACATCCGCCCCGGCGACGTCATCATGCAGGTTCAGGGCGTGCCCGTGAGATCGCCGGAAGACGTGACGGCCCGCATCGCCGCCGACCGCAAGGCGGGCAAGAAGGTCGAACTTCTGCTCGTCAACCGCGGCGGCGATCTCGCCTATGTCGCGGTGAAGCTGAACTAGGCCGAGATTCGCAATGCTGACAGAGATGCTTGCGGCGCGCAGAAAATTGCGTCGTGAAGGCTCCGCTTTCGACCCGTAGCGGACGTTCGGCTTTGGCCGCGTCTCACGATATCGCGCCGCAGCCGGATTCGATGCCGGCTGCTCAACGAGCCTTTTCCCTCACTTTCGGCACCGAAGCCCGGCGGGTTCTCGTCTCGGCTTTGGGTTTGGGCAGGAGGCGGAAACGCGTCTGGCACCACGCGAAATCAACGCCCACATCCAACAGAGCGTCGGAACGCCCGCATGGGCAGGCATATTCCATGACCGCGACAACACGGTAAGTCTCACCGACTTGCAGCGGCACAGGCCTGCCCGTGGCGTGGTTCGGCGCGGCATTGACGCAAAGAACGAGATCGCCAGGTCCGACAGCGTCGCTCATAGGTTCCATCCATTGCTCGCGAAAAAGTCTAAACCCTGGCGCGCAAGCGGCAAAGACCGGTTTCCACCAAAAGCGGACGTTCGTCTGCCACATTGCGGCCTGAAGACGTGACGTCGACTTGTTCAATCGGCGCGCACGATCTCGTCGTCGCGATAGCCCTGCAGATAGAGCAGGGCGGTAAGGTCGCCGTGCGTGATGCTCGCGCCGGCTGCGGCGGCGACGATCGGCTTGGCGTGATAGGCGACGCCGAGGCCAGCGCGCTGGATCATGGCGAGATCATTGGCGCCATCTCCGACGGCGAGCGCATCCTGGGTGTCGATCCGAAGCTGCGCCGCTCCGGCCTCGAGGGCGCCGAGCTTGGCTTCACGCCCGAGGATCGGCTCGCGCACCGTTCCGCTCAGCGATGTTCCGTCATCGACGAGATCGTTCGCCTGGTCGCTGTGAAAGCCGGCGTCGCGCGCGATGCGCGAGGTGAAATAGGTGAAACCGCCCGACACCAGAAGCGTGTGCGCGCCGTGCTTGCGCATGGTGGCGACCAGAACTCCTTGCGCCCGGATTGAGGCGGATGCGCTCGACATAGACGCGATGCAGCGCGGACAGCGAAAGCCCCTTGAGCATCGCGACGCGTTCGCGCAGGGCGGCGGCAAAGTCGAGCTCGCCGCGCATCGCGCGTTCGGTGATCGCCGAAACCTTCGCCTTGATGCCCGCCATGTCGGCAAGCTCGTCCAGGCACTCGCAATTGATGATCGTGGAATCCATGTCCGCGATCAGAAGCTTTTTGCGCCGGTTCGCGGACGGCAGCACGTTCACATCGACCGGATGGCCGGCGAAGTGTGCGCGTGCACGCTGCAGGACCTGCACGGGATCATGATCGAACGGGATCTCCAGGGCGCGGCCGGCGGAGAGCCAGATCTCGCGCCCGACATCGGGCAGCGGCATGTGCACGGAATTCGCCGCATCGCCTATGACGCTGAGGACGTGCGGCAGTTCCCGTGTCACGGCTTGGCGGGGCGCTTCTTGAAGCGGGCGTCGTACATCGCCTGAATGCGGTCGCGGCGCTTGGAGAGACGCTCGATTTCGGCAGTGAGACCGCGCATGCGCGCGATATCAATCGCCCGTTCGATATTATAACGTGCATCCTCGAGCGCAGCGCGCACATCGGCGCCGCGTGCGTCATAGATGGCGCTCATGGCCTCTTCCGCCAGCGCCTCGAACCGTGCGATTTCTGCTGTGTCGCTCACCAAGAGAACCCTTTGACCACCGACGCCATTCTTATCGCAGGCACCACCGCTAGCGGCAAGTCGCGTGCGGCGCTGGAGCTGGCCGAGCGTGTCGGCGGCGTCATCATCAACACCGATTCCATGCAGGTTTACCGCGAGCCTCGCATACTGACAGCCCGGCCGAGCGATGCCGACATGGCGACCGTGCCGCACCTTCTCTACGGCCATGTCCCGGCGCGCGAAGCCTATTCCACCGGCCGGTTCCAGAGCGATGCCGGCCATGCGCTCGCCGAAGTGCGCAAGACCAGACGCATTCCGATCTTTGTCGGCGGCACCGGCCTCTATTTCACGGCGCTGACCGAAGGGCTGTCCGAAATGCCCGTCGTGCCTTTGGGCGTGCGCGAAGCGGCGCGCGCGCATCTCGAGCGGATAGGCAACGAAGCCTTTCATGCCGCTCTGGCGCTCCGCGATCCCGAGATCGCGGCGCAGCTCAATCCAGGCGACAGCCAGCGCATGCTGCGCGCGTTCGAGGTATTCGAGGCGTCCGGCAAGCCTTTGTCCTTCTGGCAGAAGAATGCCGGCAAGGCTGTTCTCGACGGATTGAGGCTCGCCAGGTTCGTGCTCGACGTGCCGCGTCCGATGCTGCGCGAGCGGATCGAGGCGCGCTTTCGCGCCATGTTCGAAGGCGGCGCGATGGAAGAGGCGCTGGCGCTCGAGAATCTCGATCCGGAACTGCCCGCCGCCAAGATCATCGGCAGGCGCGAGCTTCTCGCGCTCCATGACGGCGCGATAGAGAAGGAGCGGGCGATCGAACGGGCCGTGATCGCCACAAGGCAATATGCCAAGCGCCAGGACACATGGTTCCGCAACCAGCTCTCCGGCTGGACCCGGCTCGACGCGACCGATGGCCGCAATATTGTTACTGAAATGCTATCGAGCGCGTGATTAAATTGCTTGACGGGCGAACCCTCTTTCCTTATTTTGCGCCGCACCAAAAGGGGACTGACGTGAAATTCTCACTGGTACTTATTGGATGGCCGCTGAACGGACGGGGATAGGCCCCGAATTCCGGCGCAGCGGCTTGAGACCAAGGGGCGGCAACGCCCCTTTCGCTTTTGTGCCGCAACGTATTGCTGACGAAGGATGTCCGCCATGGACAAGGATGGAAATGCACTGACCGGCTCGCGCGAGGGCGCGATCGAGCTATCGGGCGCCGAGATGGTGATCCGCGCGTTGAAGGATCAGGGCGTAAGGCACATTTTCGGTTATCCCGGCGGCGCCGTCCTTCCAATCTACGACGCGCTCTTTGCCGCCGAAGGCATTACGCATGTCCTCTGCCGCCATGAGCAGGGCGCGACCCACGCGGCGGAAGGTTATGCCCGTTCGACCGGCAAGCCCGGCGTCGTTCTGGTGACGTCCGGTCCGGGCGCAACGAACGCCGTTACCGGCCTCACCGATGCGCTGATGGACTCTATTCCGATCGTCGTCCTCACCGGCCAGGTCGCGACGCACCTCATCGGTACCGACGCGTTCCAGGAATGCGACACGGTCGGCATCACGCGGGCCTGCACCAAGCACAATTGGCTGGTGAAGGACGTCAACGATCTCGCGCGCGTGCTGCATGAAGCTTTCCAGATCGCGACCACGGGCCGCCCGGGACCCGTCGTGGTCGACATCCCCAAAGACGTTCAGTTCAAAAAGGGTCCGTACATCATGCCGGACTCCGTGCGTCATCGCACCTACAAGCCCAGGACCGATCCGGAACTCGGCGCCGTCGTGCGCGCAATCGAATTGATGGCGGCGGCGAAGAAACCGCTGTTCTACACGGGCGGCGGCATCATCAATTCGGGACCCGAAGCGAGCAAGCTGCTGCGCGAGCTGGTCAAGCTCACCGGCTTTCCGATCACGTCGACGCTCATGGGCCTTGGCGCGTATCCCGCCTCGGATCCGCAATGGCTCGGGCTGGTCGGCATGCATGGAACCTACGAGTCCAACCATGCGATGCATGATTGCGACCTGATGATCTGCCTCGGCGCGCGCTTCGACGACCGCGTCACGGGCAAGATCGATCTGTTCTCGCCCAAGTCCAAGAAGATCCACCTCGACATCGACGCGGCGCAGATCAACAAGAATGTCCGCGTCGACGTGCCGATCGTCGCCGACGCGACCAAGGCGCTGAAGGAGATGGTGCATTTCTGGAAGACGCAGCGCCGCAAGGTCGACGCCGCAGCGCTGAAGGACTGGTGGAAGCAGATCGACGCCTGGCGCGAGAAGAAGTCGCTCAACTTCAGGAACTCCGAAACCATCATCAAGCCGCAGCATGCCGTCGACCGGCTCTATGCGCTGACCAGGGGCCGCGACGTCTACATCACGACCGAAGTCGGCCAGCACCAGATGTGGGCCGCGCAACGCTTCAAGTTCGAAGAGCCGAACCGCTGGATGACGTCAGGCGGTCTCGGCACCATGGGCTATGGCCTTCCCGCTGCGGTCGGTGTGCAGATGGCGCATCCGGATTCGCTCGTCATCGACATCGCCGGCGAGGCGAGCGTGCAGATGACGATGCAGGAAATGTCCACGGCCGTGCAGTACGACCTGCCGATCAAGATCTTCATCCTCAACAACGAATATATGGGCATGGTGCGCCAGTGGCAGCAGCTGCTGCATGGCGGGCGCTACTCGCATTCCTATTCGGAAGCGTTGCCGGACTTCGTCAAGCTCGCCGAGGCGTTCGGATGCGTCGGGCTCCGCGCCTCCAAGCCCGACGAGCTCGACGCCAAGATCCTGGAAATGATCGATGTCAGGCGGCCGGTCCTGTTCGACTGCCGCGTCGACCAGAAGGAAAACTGCTATCCGATGATCCCGTCGGGCGCCGCGCACAATGAGATGATCCTCTCCGACGCCGAAGACAGCGCCGAGGTGAGCGACGAAGGAAAGATGCTGGTGTGATGGCGGTTGCAGCAAAAACACCGAGGATCGAGCGCCACACCATCGCCGTTCTCGTCGACAACGAGGCGGGCGTCCTTGCGCGCGTCATCGGACTGTTCTCAGGCCGCGGCTACAACATTGAATCGCTGACGGTTGCCGAAGTCGATCACGCCGCGCATACGTCGCGCGTCACCATCGTCACCTCCGGCACGCCCGAGGTGATCGAGCAGATCGAGGCGCAGCTGCGCCGTCTGGTCCCGGTGCATCGCGTCGTCAACTGGACCACATCGACTCCCGGCATAGAACGCGAAATGGCGCTCGTGAAAGTTTCCGGCAGCGGCGACCGCCGCGTCGAAGCGATGCGCATCGGCGAGATCTTCCGCGCCCATGTCGTCGACACGACGCATACCAGCTTTGTGTTCGAGATCACCGGCGCCCCGTTCAAGATCGACCAGTTCATCGACCTGATGCGGCCATTGGGCCTGGTCGATGTGTCGCGTACCGGCGTCGCTGCGATCTCTCGCGGGCCGGAGGCGATGTAGTCAATTTGTCCAAGTTTCACCAGGAGCACTGAAATGCGCGTCTACTACGATCGGGATGCCGATCTGAATTTCATCAAGAACAAGAAGGTCGCCATCATCGGATTCGGTTCGCAGGGCCATGCCCATGCGCTGAACATGCGCGACAGCGGCGTGAAGGACGTCGTGATCGCGGCGCGTCCCGGCGCATCGGCGAAGAAGGCGGAAGCCGCCGGCTTCAAGGTGATGTCGAACGCCGACGCCGCCAAATGGGCGGACGTCATGATGATGGTCACACCGGACGAGCTGCAGGCCGACATCTACAAGGACGATCTCGCCAAGAACATGAAGCAGGGCGCGGCGCTGCTCTTCGCGCACGGCTTCAACGTGCACTTCAAGCTGATCGAACCGCGCGCCGATCTCGACGTGCTGATGGTCGCGCCCAAGGGTCCGGGGCACACCGTGCGCGGCGAATATCTGAAAGGCGGCGGCGTTCCGTGCCTGATCGCGATCCACCAGGATGCGAGCGGCAATGCGCACGACCTCGGCCTTGCCTATGCATCCGCGATCGGCGGCGGCCGCGCCGGCGTGATCGAGACGAGCTTCCGCGAGGAATGCGAGACCGACCTGTTCGGCGAACAGTCCGTTCTGTGCGGCGGCCTTGTCGAACTCATCCGCGCCGGATTCGAGACACTGGTCGAGGCCGGCTATGCGCCGGAAATGGCCTATTTCGAATGCCTGCACGAAGTGAAGCTGATCGTCGACCTGATCTATGAAGGCGGCATCGCGAACATGAACTACTCGATCTCCAACACGGCCGAGTATGGCGAGTATGTCACCGGCCCGCGCATCATCACTGCCGCGACCAAGGCCGAAATGAAGCGCGTACTCGACGACATCCAGACAGGCAAGTTCGCGCGTGACTGGGTGCTCGAGAACAAGGCCGGTCAGGCCTCGTTCAAGGCGACGCGTGCCCGCGGCGCTGCGCATCCGATCGAGGAGGTGGGCGCTCGCCTTCGCGGCATGATGCCGTGGATCACCAAGAACAAGCTCGTAGACGTGGCCAAGAACTGATGCCCCTCGCGCAGCGTCCCATCACATCGCCTTTCGGTCACGGCACGCAGGCGGGGGAGGTCGTCAAGGGGATCGACCTGAAGGGCAAGACGGCCATCGTCACCGGTGGCTCTTCCGGCATCGGGATCGAGACGGCGCGGGCGCTGGCATCGGCCGGCGCGCGCGTCATCCTGCCGGTGCGCTCGCGCGCCAAGGCCGAAGCCGCCGCCGACGACATTCGCAGGTCGACCGGCAACGACGCGGTCGAGATCGCCGACATGGACCTCGCCGACTGGAACAGCGTGCGCAGTTTCGCCGACTCATTCCTCGCGACGAAATCGCCGTTGCACATCCTGATCAACAATGCCGGCATCATGGCGACGCCGGAACGCCGCATCATGGGCAATGTGGAGTCGCAGTTCGGCACCAACCATCTCGGCCACATGCTTCTTGCCTGCCGTCTTGCGCCGGCGTTGGTAAAGGGTGCGCGCGTCGTCACGCTGTCCTCGCTCGGCCATCGGCGCACGGGCATCAAGTTCGATGATCCCAATTTTGAAACGTCGAAATACGACAAGTGGGAAGCGTATGGCCAATCCAAGACCGCCGATGCACTCTTCGCGGTCGAACTCAATCGCCGCCTCGAGCCGACGGGGCATCAACGTCTATGCCGTCCATCCTGGCGGCATCATGACCGGCCTGCAGCGCGACATGTCCAAGGAAGAGATCCACGCCTTCGGCTGGGTCGACGATCAGGGCAAGGTGCGCGACGGTTTCAAGACCGACGCGGGCGGCGCCTCGACCGCCGTGTGGTGCGCGACGTCGCCACTGCTGGCCGCGGGCGGCGGCGTCTATTGCGAAGACTGCAACATCGCCGAACCGAAGCCGGCCGGCGACCAGAGCATGAGCGGCGTGCGTCCCTGGGCCGTCGACCCGGAAGCGGCCAGGCGCTTGTGGACATTGTCGGAGAAAATGCTGGGCGAGACTTTCGCGCTCTGACTCGGGCGGCGGAAATCCGCTAGTCTCGCGACATGAAATTCGGAACACCGCTTTCGCCCACGGCGATCAAGGTCATGCTCCTGGGCTCGGGAGAGCTTGGCAAGGAAGTCGTCATCGAGCTGCAGCGGCTCGGCGTCGAAACCATCGCGGTGGACCGCTATTCCAACGCGCCCGCGCAACAGCTTGCCCATCGCGCCCATGTCATCGACATGACCGATGGCAAGGCCCTGCGTGCGCTGGTGGAGCGCGAGCGGCCCCACCTGATCGTGCCCGAGATCGAGGCCATCGCGACCGACGCGTTGCTGCGCATCGAGGAAGACGGTCTGGCCACCGTGATCCCGACGGCGCGCGCCGCGCACATCACGATGAATCGCGAGCGCATCCGCCGCCTTGCTGCCGAGGAACTGAAACTTCCGACCTCGCCCTACGCGTTCTGTTCCTCGCTGGAGGAACTGCAGGCGGCGACGGCCCGCATGGGCTTTCCCTGTTTCGTGAAACCGGTGATGTCGTCCTCGGGCAAGGGCCAGTCGAAACTCAGATCGGCGGACGATGTGGCGAAGGCCTGGGACAAGGCGCTCAACGCCGGTCGCGTGAAGGAAGCGCGCGTCATCGTCGAGGGCGAGATCAAGTTCGACTTCGAGATCACCCAGCTTACCGTGCGCGCCATGGACGGAACGCATTTCTGCGATCCCATCGGCCATGTGCAGGTCGACGGCGACTATGTCGAATCCTGGCAACCGCAGGCGATGAGCGCCGTCGCTCTGGAACGCGCGCGCGACATGGCCGGAAAAGTCACTGCTGCACTCGGCGGACACGGAATCTTCGGTGTCGAACTGTTTGTGACGGGCGATGATGTCTGGTTCTCGGAAGTCTCGCCGCGGCCGCACGATACGGGTCTCGTCACGCTCGTCTCGCAATACCAGAGCGAATTTGCGCTGCACGCGCGCGCCATTCTCGGCCTGCCGGTGTCGACGCAATTGAAGGCGGCCGGCGCATCGGCCGTCATCTATGGCGGCATGGATGCGAAAGGCATAGCCTTCGAAGGTGTCGATTCCGCGCTGCGGGTGCCCGAAAGCGACGTGCGGCTTTTCGGCAAGCCGGAATCCTATGTGAAGCGGCGCATGGGCGTTGCGCTCGCGCGCGGACATGATACCAACGAGGCAAGGGCGCGCGCCAGGAAGGCCGCGTCGCTCGTGAAACCCGTGAAGAGCTGACCATGCGCGTTGCCGACAAGAACATCGCCGAGATCTACGACCGCGGCTTCACCGTCGTCGAGAATTTCATCGACAAGGACTCGCTGAAAGCCGCGCAGGAGGCGCTTTGGACGATCTATCCGCGGCCCGAGGACTATTTCGCCGCGCCCGAGAAATACCCGCAATATGGAAAATCGCAATTTGCCGGCATCCGGCTCTTTCCGTTCGACCGCTGGGAGATCAACCGTCTCTGCGTCTATCCCGATCTCATCGACATGGCGGAGCGCTTCCTGAAAACGAGGGAGATCGACTGCTACAAGGGAGAGTTGTGGGCGAAATATTCCGGCGCTATCAACTACGACCAGTATCATCACCGCGACTATCGCAATCACACCATCGTCGTGCCGCGCGAAGACAACGTGAACGCGCAGATGACGACGTTCATCCTTCTGTCCGATGTGACGGACAAGGACGGACCGACCAAGGTCGTGCCGCTGTCGGAAACGCGCGACGTGCCGATCGGCAAGGCCGACACCAAGTTCGGAACCTGGTTCGACAAGGAAATCTCGGTGGAGGCGCCGGCCGGCAGCCTGATGGTCTACAAGACCGACGTGTTCCACCGCGGCTCGAACTTCACCGCGCCAAACCGCTCGCGATTTGCGATCCTTACCGATTTCAAGACGCGTGCCTGGCGCTGGCAGGGCAAGCTTGCCTGGCCCGACGAGTTGGAGCGCCCGTCCTGGCTCGAAGCCATGACCAAGATGACGCCGCGCCAGCGCGATCTGTTTGGCTGGCCGCCCGCCGGCAGCGAATATTGGAACGCGCAAACATTGCGCGACGTCCAGATGCGCTATCCGGATCTGGATCTGGGACCGTATCGCGATCGCGCTACGTCGGATTCTCCAGGCTGAAGCTTTCGCTTTCGTCGTCATAGGAGAACAGCTCGCCGAAACGTGCCCAGCTGACGACGGTGCGCAGCGTTTCTTCGGCGGCATCCTCCGTCATGTGGTCTTCCAGCTCGTCGACGAAGCGGCGCTTGGGGGCCGTGTGGCTCGTCCGTTCGTCGAGCACGCGCCGGATGTGCGCGGCGAGCGGAACATGGCTCATCAGGGCGCGCGAAAAGATCTCCTTGCGCTCGTTCATCTCGCCATCGGCGAAACGCTTGCCCATATGGGTCAACTTGATGTCGCCGCCCTCCAGCTCGCCGAGCCGCAGCATCTGCAACGCTTCGGCAACCGGGAAAAGTTCATCGATCTCGAGCTGAAGATCCGATGCGATGTCCGGCAGGTCGGCCTTGCCATTGTACGGCGAAGCGGCCACCGCCTCGATCAGGCCCGAGACAAGGTTCGGCGAGACATGCGTCATCAGCATGTCGAGGCCGGTGCCGCGATCGGCGCGCAGGGCACGCTGGCGCGCCGTCATCTCGGTGTAGATCTGCTCGACATAATGCTCGAAGCGCGGATCGGTGCGGTCGCGCGGTCGTGGAATGTCGATCTTGATTTCGCCCGCAATGCGACCCGGGTTGGTCGAGAACAGAAGCACTCGGTCGCACATCAGAACCGCTTCTTCGATATTGTGCGTAACCAGGATCACGCCTTTGATCGGCAACTGCTTCTCGCCCCACAGCTCCAGGAAGTCCGTGCGCAGGTTTTCCGCGGTCAGGACGTCGAGTGCGGAGAACGGCTCGTCCATCAGAAGGATGTTGGGATGCACGACCATGGCGCGCGCAAAGCCGACGCGCTGGCGCATGCCGCCGGAAAGCTCGCGCGGATAGGCGCTCTCATAGCCGTCAAGGCCGATCAGGTCGATCGCCGCCAGCGCGCGCGTGCGGATCTCGGACTGGGGAATGCTGAGCGCCTCGAGCCCGAGCTGCACGTTCTCCAGAACCGTCAGCCAGGGAAACAGCGCGAAGCTCTGGAACACCATCGCAATGCCGTTGGCCGGACCTTCGATCTTCTTGCCGAGATAGGAAAGCGTGCCGCCTTGCGGCTGCGCGAGGCCCGCAATGAGCCGCAGGAAAGTCGACTTGCCGGAGCCCGACCGTCCCAGCAGGCCGACGATTTCGCCCTGCTTCAGCGTCAGCTCGACGCCATCAAGCACCAGCAGTTCGCCGCCGCCCGGCTTGGGAAAGGAGCGCCGCACTTCGTGGGCGTCGAGGAGGATCTCGTCTGGCATGGTCACCTCACGTGAGTCTGTAGCGGCGTTCGGCGAACCAGTAGAGCGGCCGCCAGAATAACCGGTTCACCACCACGACGAAGAAGCTCATCGTGGCGATGCCGAGAACGATCTTATGGAAGTCGCCGGCCGTCGTCGCATCGGCGATATAGGCGCCAAGGCCGTGGGCCCGCGCGGTTTGATTTCCCCAGCTCGCCACCTCGGCGACGATGCTGGCGTTCCACGAGCCGCCCGACGCCGTGATCGCGCCGGTGACGTAGTAGGGAAAGACGCCGGGCAGCGCGACCTTGCGCCACCACAGCCAGCCCTTGAGTTGCAGATTGCTCGCCGCGTCGCGCAGCTCGCGCGGGATCGCCGACGCACCGGCAATGACATTGAAGAGGATGTACCACTGGGTTCCCAGCACCATGAGCGGCGAGAGCGCGATGTCCGGATTGAGCGACAACCGGACGATAATGAACACGGCCAGCGGAAAGAGCAGGTTGGCCGGGAACGCTGCGAGAAACTGGGCGACCGGCTGGATGATGCGGGCAAGATGCGGGCGCATTCCGACATAGACGCCGATCGGCGTCCACACCACGCTTGCCAGAGCGATCAGGATCGTGACGCGGAGCATCGTTATGGCGCCGAGCCCGAGCGCATAGAAGACGTCGTTCCAACTGAGCGAGCCCGCGAGCAGACTATAAATGCGCCACAGCGCGTAGGCGCCGATCAGGATCAGAAAGCCGCCCCAGACGATGTCCGTCGCCCGGCTCGGCACGGCCCGCGCGGCCGAGACGATCCCGCCGCGCAGCGGGATCGAACGGCGATAGGTCCAGCGCATGAAGATGTGGAATGGCTCGGCGATCCTGTCCATCAATGTCGAGCGGCGGATGATGTCGAGCACCCAGGATTCCGGATACTCTTCACTGTCCTCGTTGTCGAACCGGAAACGGTCCGCCCAGGCCACCAGCGGACGGAACAAGAGCTGGTCATAAATCAGGATGACGACGAGCATCGCGCCGATCGCCCAGAAGATGGCGTGCAGATCTTTCTCCACGATGGCTTCTGCGATGTATGAGCCGATGCCGGGAAGCGCGATGGTGGTGTGGCCGACGCTGATTGCCTCGGACAGGGTGACGAAGAACCAGCCTCCCGACATCGACATCATCATGTTCCAGATCAGCGGCGGCAGCCCGAACGGCACCTCAATGCGCCAGAACCTGGCCCATGCGTTCATGCCGAACATGCGTCCGGCCTCCTGCAATTCCTCGGGCACGGTGCGCAGCGACTGGTAGAAACTGAACGCCATGTTCCAGGCCTGGCTGGTGAAAATGGCGAACACGGCTGCGAGCTCGGCGCCGAAGATCCGGCCTGGCGACAGCGAGAGGAAGAACACCACGGTGATCGATATGAAGCCCAGGATCGGCACCGACTGAAGAATGTCGAGCAGGGGCACCAGAAGCGTGCCGGCACGCTGGCTCTTGGCGGCCCAGGTCGCGTAGGTCAGCGTGAAGACCAGCGAAAAAGCGAGTGCGATCAGCATGCGCATCGATGTCAGCAGCGCGTAGCCGGGCAGGTTGATGGGATCCAGTGACAGGCGATGCTGGGAGAGCGACGACAGCGGCCGCACAAGCGTGCTGCTGGCATCGGCGAACAGCACGATGAAGCCGAGCACGAGCACGGCCGCGAGCACATCCCAGCGGCTGGGAAGAAGGCGGCGTGCCTCGATCGAGACAGGCGGCAGGATTCGCATATCCGGCAGGCCTCGGAGGGGGTTGAAACGAAACGCGGGCGAACGCGCCGCAAACGCGGAACGTGTCCGCACAGAACCACTTTGCCCGTTCCGATAAAAGCGAAAATTCGCGCTCTATGTGAATAGCCGTTAATCCGCGATCACCGCGCAGCGCTTTTTGCCGAAGGGCACGATCGTGACCGTCACGCGCTCGTCACATCACGCGGCGCGAACATCACCGCTGCACATCACAGAGCCGAAGTGCGCTGAGCGATGAGACTCGCAACCGTGTGAGAGAAAAAGTCAGGCCGCCGTACCTGAGGTACTTGCAACTTCCGCGCGGCAGCCCGGAGCGACATGGCCAGAGGCGGTTCCCGGGGCTTTGGGGGGATGGGAACCAAGCCTTGTGTCCGACCAGCGCTCCTAACTTCGTCAGGCGGTGACCGGACCGCCTGCACTAAACGTTAATATTGTACGCTTTCGAACCAAGATTGGCAAATCCGCAAGCTGCGGGGCTTGTGTCCGCCCGTCTTGGACCCGACCGGCGGCGTGTCGCGCATTCGACGCGCGGCAATTTCTTGCACAGTTACGGCTGGCCCGAATTGGGGAGTGCCGCCTTGTGAGGTGCCAACGTAAGTATTTGAATTACATTGTATAATTTACGGAGTGATCGCACTTACGGAACATCAAGAACTAAGTAGTCGCCCTTGCGTGCCGTCGCGAATCCGGCGTAAAAACGCGCAGCCGGATTGGAAAATAGTGCTTTTACCAGTGCTTAACCACGATTTGGCTAAAGTTATCGAACCGTAAACTCGGCGGGCGGAACGGCAATTCGGCAATGACGACGGGCGTGATTCAGCAGGACGTGAAGGGCGATGTTTTCGCCTGCGTCCGCACACGCATTGCGTTGGCGCCCCGTCCTTCCCTCGGTTCGTCGCAAGCGCTTCTGCTCCTTCTTAGCTGCCCCTAGGCACCGTTGGCGCTCGCGCGCCGACATGCTTAGGGGATGAAAAGCGAAAGGAGTGAAACAGAAGTCGCAACTGCGACGAACGGAAGGAATGTATTGCCATGACGACCAATCCAGAGAGGGTACGGATCTTCGACACCACACTGCGCGACGGCGAACAATCGCCAGGCGCTGCGATGACGCTCGAAGAAAAAATTGAGATCGCAGAATTTCTTGACGAAATGGGCGTCGACGTGATCGAGGCCGGTTTTCCGATTTCATCGCCCGGCGATTTCGAAGCGGTGCGCGAAGTCACCAGGATCGTGAAGAATGCGACCGTGTGCGGTCTCGCGCGCGCCGGCTTCAAGGACATCGACGCGGCGGGCGAAGCGCTCAAGGGCGCAAAGCGGCCGCGCATCCACACCTTCATCTCCACAAGTCCCGTCCATATGAAGCACAAGCTCCAGATGGGCGAGAACGCCGTGCTCGAGGCGGTGGGCGCATCGGTCACGCGCGCCCGCAACTTCACCGACGATGTGCAATGGTCGGCAGAAGACGCGACCCGCACGGAAGCCGATTTCCTCTGCAAGACGGTGGAAGTCGCGATCCATTCGGGCGCCACGGTGATAAATGTGCCTGATACTGTTGGCTATTCCACGCCGCAGGAATATTTCGAAATCATCACCATGCTGCGCAACCGCGTGCCGAACGCGGACAAGGTGATCTTCTCGACGCACTGCCACAACGATCTCGGCCTCGCGGTCGCCAATTCGTTGGCGGGCGTTCTGGCCGGCGCGCGCCAGGTCGAATGCACCATCAACGGCATCGGCGAACGCGCGGGCAACGCCGCGCTCGAAGAGATCGTGATGGCGCTGAAGGTGCGGCGCGACCGCATGCCGTTCGTCAACGGCGTCAATACGAAGATGCTGGCGCGTGCGTCCAAGCTGGTCTCGAACGTCACCGGATTCCCGGTGCAGTACAACAAGGCGATCGTCGGCAAGAACGCCTTCAGTCACGAATCCGGTATCCACCAGGACGGCATGCTGAAGAATGTCGAGACGTACGAGATCATGCGTCCCGAAGATGTCGGCGTGAAGGAGACCTCGCTCGTCCTCGGCAAGCTGTCGGGCCGCCACGCTTTCCGCGACAAGCTGGTAGCGATGGGCTACACGCTCGACAACTCGGCTTTCGCCGACGCGTTCAAGCGCTTCAAGGAACTCGCCGACAAGAAGAAGCATGTCTTCGACGAGGATCTCGTCGCGCTGGTGGACGATGAGATCGTCCGCGGTCACGACCTGATCTCGGTGAAGGACCTTCGTGTCGAAACCGGAACCAACATCCTTCCGGGATGCGAACTGACTTTGAAAATCGATGGCGAGGATCGCCGCGTCAAGACGACGGGCGATGGCCCGGTCGATGCGATCTTCAAGGCCATCAGGGAACTTTATCCGCACACGGCAACGCTGCAGCTCTTCCAGATCAATGCGGTCACGGAAGGTACGGATGCACAGGCGACGGTCAGTGTGCGGCTCGAGGAAAATGGGCGCACGGTCACGGGACGTGGCGCGGACACCGATACGCTGGTGGCCGCGGCCTATGCCTATGTCAATGCACTCAACAAGCTATTGGTGAAACGCGAGAAGCAGGCGCCTGAAGCTCTTACCGTCGCGAGATGAAATTGCCGGCCCCGGCGGAAAATCGCCGGGGTCCATTTCGTACGTAAATGAGTTGCTGGACTGTCGGCTCGGAAAAGGAAAATTGGTTTGAGCATCTTCGGCAGTCTATTGGGCGCCATGTCGAGCGACATGGCCATTGATCTCGGGACCGCGAATACGTTGGTCTACGTAAAGGGAAGAGGCATCGTCCTGAACGAGCCTTCCGTTGTCGCCACCATTAACCGCGGCGGCAAGAAACAGGTTCGCGCCGTCGGCAACGATGCCAAGATGATGCTCGGACGAACGCCGGGAAACATCGAAGCGATCCGGCCCATGCGTGATGGCGTCATCGCGGATTTCGAAATAGCTGAAGAGATGATCAAGCATTTCATCCGCAAGGTGCACAACCGCCGCTCCTTCGCCAATCCGATGATCATCGTCTGCGTTCCATCGGGTTCGACCGCTGTCGAGCGCCGTGCCATTCAGGAATCCGCACTCTCGGCGGGCGCGCGCCGCGTCTATCTCATCGAGGAACCGATGGCGGCAGCGATCGGTGCGGGACTGCCCGTGTCCGAGCCGACGGGTTCGATGGTTGTCGATATCGGCGGCGGCACGACGGAAGTCGCCGTGCTGAGCCTTGGCGGCATCGTCTATTCGCGCAGCGTGCGGGTTGGCGGCGACAAGATGGACGAGGCGATCATCGCCTATATTCGGCGTCACCAGAATCTGCTGATCGGCGAAGCGTCGTCCGAACGCATCAAGAAGGAAATCGGTTCTGCCGCGCCGCCGGCAGACGGCAATGGCGTGACGATGGACATCAAGGGCCGCGATCTTCTGAACGGCGTGCCAAAGGAAATCACCATCACCCAACGCCACATCGCCGAAGCGCTGGCTGAGCCTGTCGGCGCCATCGTCGAAGCGGTGAAGGTTGCGCTTGAGGCGACTCCGCCCGAACTCGCAGCCGACATCGTGGACAAGGGTATTGTTCTGACGGGCGGCGGATCGCTGCTGGCCAATCTCGATCAGGTTCTGCGCGAGGAAACGGGTCTTCCGGTATCGATCGCCGACGATCCGTTGTCCTGCGTCGCGCTGGGCACGGGCCGTGTTCTGGAGAATACCAAGGGTATGCGTCACGTCCTGTCGACAGCGTTCTGATAAAGCCGGCCGGTGGCCGGGTTGGATAAGTCATGGCGAACGGCACCTGGAAGATCGCGCGGAATCGCGGCGGAGCACAGCTCCCGATCGCGCTTCTGGCCGCTCTTGCCGTTGCCCTCATCCTGATCGGCAAAGCACAGAACACTCTGTTTGACCGTGCCCGCGCATCGGTGACGGACTGGGCCGCGCCGGCCTTGCAGGTGGTGCGTGCGCCGCTTGTCGGACTAGACCGCTGGATGGGATCGATCGGCGACATCTTCACCGTCTATCAGGAAAATCTGCGCCTGAAGGCGGAGAATGCGCGACTTCGCCAGTGGCGCAATGCGGCCGTCGTGCTCGATGACCGCGTCAAGCGCTATCAGCTTCTGCTCCATGCCGTTCCCGATCCGAGTCTGTTGTCGGTGATGGCGCGCGTCATCGGCCGCTCGAACGAGCCGTTCCTGCAAACCATGATCCTCGACGCGGGCAAGGCGCAGGGCATCAAGCCGGGGCAGGCGGTGATCGACGCGCGCGGCATGATCGGCCGCATCTTCCTTACCGGCAATCACACCTCCTGGGTGATCCTGCTGACCGATCTCAACAGTCGCATTCCGGTGAACATCGAGCCGGGCAATGCGCAGGCGATCATGGCCGGCGACAATACGCGTGCGCCTTCGCTCGATCTTCTCTCGCAGAACGTGACGCTCAAGCCTGGCGCGCAGGTGGTGAGTTCGGGTGACGGCGGCTTGCTGCCGCCGGGTCTTGCCATCGGAACGGTCGTCGCCGATCCGGCGGGCGGCTATCGCGTCGTCCTGCTTGCCGACTCCACGTCCAGCGAAGACGTGAATGTCGTCGACTTCAAGCTCAAGACCGAACAGCCGCCTGCAGCCTCGCCGAACGATCTGCCCGCGACCGCAGCGGGACTTCCGCCTGCCGCGCCGCCACCGGCCGCGCCCACCGTTGCACCGATCGTCATGCCGCCGACCGTCAAGCCCGCGCCTGTGCCGACCGCTCCCTTCACCGCCACGCCCCCAGCGGCCCAGAACGGGGCGCCCGCCGACAATGGCAATGAGTGATGCGCATCATGGAGCGCACCGGTAGCATCATGGGTGGCCGCGTCCTCTCCTCGCTCGTTCCGGTGTCGCTGGGCATCCTCGGCGCGCTGATCGCGAACTTCCCGGTGTCCGTGCTGGGCGGCCTGGTGCCGCCGCCGCTGCTGGTGTTCATGCCGCTCTACTTCTGGGCCATGGTGCGTCCCGACCTGATGACGCCGTTCTGGGTTTTCACGCTCGGCATTCTCCAGGACCTGCTGTCCGGCGGACCGCCCGGCGTGTGGGCCGCCTCGTTCCTGGGGGCATATTTCCTGATCGACCGGCAGCGCGACATGCTGGCGGGCCTGTCCGGCATCGGCGCGATTGCCGGCTTTGCCGTCTCTGCGCTCGCGGCGTGCTTCACCGCTTATGTCATCGTCGCGCTCTATTACTGGCACGTCCCGCCGCTCGCACCGATGCTGGTCCAGCTTGCGATGACGGTGCTGTTCTACATTCCGGCGGTTTTTGCGCTCGGCATCATTCATCGCCGCCTGGTCGGACCGTATCGGAGCGACTTCTGATGCCGGTCTTCGATACCAAGGACAAAAGCCGCTACACGAGCTTCACGCGCCGCTCGCTGATGCTGACCGGCGGCATGACGGCGGTGTTCTCCATCCTCGCCGGGCGACTTTATCAACTGCAGATTCTCAACGGCGATCAGTACAAAACCCAGGCCGAAAGCAATCGCGTCAACCAGAGGCTGATCGCGCCGCCGCGCGGACGCATCCTGGACCGCTTCGGGGTGGAACTCGCCAACAACCGGCGCAACTACCGCGTCCTGATCGTCTCCGAACAGGCGACGGAAGGCGTCGAAGCCGCTCTCGACACGATCGGCAAGGTGATCCTGCTGACCGATGTGCAGAAGAAGCGCGTGCTGAGCGAGGTCGCCAACAACAAGAAATTTGTTCCCGTGCCGGTCGCCGAGAATCTGACCTGGGAAGAGTTCGCCCGCATCAACATGCATCTTCCGTACCTCTCAGGCATCCAGCCCGATGTCGGTCAGACGCGCGACTATCCCTATGGCACCGAGCTTTCCCACGTCCTCGGCTATGTCGCATCGGTCAGTCTCGACGACATGAAGAACAGCGATGATCCGCTGCTCAGCCTTCCGGGCTTTCGCATCGGCAAGCGCGGCATCGAAAAGGCCTTCGATTCCGAAGTGCGCGGCACGGCTGGCGCGAGCCGCGTCGAGGTCAACGCCTATGGCCGCGTGATCCGCGAATTGTCGCGCGATTCCGGCGTGCCGGGACAGGATGTCTGGCTGACGATCGATGCCGAATTGCAGCGCTTCGCAGATCAGCGCCTGGGAACGGAAAGCGCAGCCTGCTGCGTGCTGGACGCCCAGACCGGAGACGTGCTGGCGCTGTCGTCGACGCCCGGCTTCGATCCCAATCTCTTCAACGTCGGCATCACCGGCGATGAGTGGAGAACCCTCACGACCGACGACCACAAGCCACTAGTGAACAAAGTGCTTGCCGGCGCCTATCCGCCCGGCTCGACGTTCAAGCCGGCCATGGCGTTGACGGCGGTGCAGAACAATCTGCCGGCCGACTTCTCCGTCAATTGCTCGGGCGGGCTCACGATCGGCAATCACGAGTTCCATTGCTGGAAGCGTGGCGGCCATGGCCGCGTCGACCTGCAGCGCGGCATCGCGCAGTCCTGCGACGTGTTCTTCTACGAAGTCGCAAGATTTCTCGGCATCGACAAGATGGAGGCGGGCGCCCGCGCGCTCGGCCTCGGGGCAGCGACCGGCATCGAGATCCCGGGTGAGAATGGCGGATTCATCCCGAGCGCCGCCTGGAAGGAATCGCACTACGGCATTCCCTGGCAGCTCGGCGAGACGCTCGTCACGGGCATCGGCCAGGGCTATGTCCTGGCGACGCCGCTGCAGCTCGCGACGATGGCCGCGCGCATCGCAAGCGGACGCGCCGTGACGCCGCGCATCGCCCATACCGTCGGAACGACGGCGCAGCCGCGCCCGCTCGCCGACCCGCTTCCCTTCTCCGACGCCGCCTTTGCGGCGGTGCGTGAAGGCATGAACGCGGTGTGCAACGGCGGCGGCACCGCGTCGCGCTGGCGCATCCAGGAACCGGGCATGGAAATGGCCGGCAAGACCGGTACGGCGCAGGTTCGCCGCATCACCAAGGAAGAACGCGCCAGCGGCGTCAAAAACGATGCCTCGCTGCCCTGGAAGATGCGCGACCATGGCCTTTTCGTCGCCTTCGCGCCCGTCGCCGCACCGCGCTACGCACTTTCCTGCATCGTCGAGCATGGCGCGCTCGGTCATCCGCAGGTGCAGATGGCGCACGACATTCTTCTGTTTGCGCAAAAACGCGATCCGCTGAAGATTCGCACGGCCTATCCCACGAACGCCGCCATGCTCGCGTCGCCGGCGATGGGAGGGCGCGGATGACCACACGCCCCTACGCCGCCGCGCGCCGCACGCTCAGCCTCACCGACAAGCTGTATGAGGTGAATTGGGGCCTGGTGCTGCTGATCGCGATAATCGCGACGGCAGGCTTCGCGATGCTCTATTCCGTGGCGGGCGGAAGCTTTTCGCCATGGGCCTCGCCGCAGATATTCCGCTTCCTCATCGGCTGCGTTGTTCTCGTCGCCGTGGCGCTGGTCGATGTCCGCGTCTGGATGAGCCTGGCCTATCCCGCCTATCTCGTTTCGCTGCTCCTGCTTGTCGCCGTGGTGATCGCCGGACATGTCGGCCTTGGCGCGCAGCGCTGGATCACGCTCGGGCCTCTCGGCCTGCAGCCGTCGGAACTGATGAAGATCTCTCTCGTGCTGGCGATGTCGCGCTTCCTGCACGGCAAGAGCGTCGAGGAAATATCCAAGCCGCTGAACCTGCTCATCGCGCTCGCCATGATGGGCATACCGGCGGTGTTCGTCGTGTTGCAGCCCAATCTCGGCACCACGCTGATCATCGTGGCGGACGGCGTGTCGCTCCTGTTCCTTGCGGGACTTTCCTGGTGGTGGATCCTGCCGGCGCTGGGCGCGGTCGCCGTCGCGGTGCCGACAGCCTGGCAATTCGTGCTGCACGACTACCAGAAGCGGCGCGTGCTCACGTTTCTCGATCCGGAATCCGACGCCCTTGGCGCGGGCTGGAACATCACCCAGGCCAAGATCGCAATCGGCTCCGGCGGGATCAGCGGCAAGGGCTTTTTGCAGGGCACGCAGAGCCGCCTCAACTTCCTGCCCGAGAAGCAGACCGACTTCATCTTCACCAATTTCGGAGAGGAGTTCGGCTTTGTCGGTTCGATCGCGCTTCTCATTCTTTTCGCCGTCGTGATCGGATACGGCATCCAGATCGCGATGGCGGCGCGCAGCCAGTTCGGTCGGCTGCTGGCCATGGGCGTGACGCTCAACTTCTTCTTCTACATCATGATCAACGCTTCGATGGTCATGGGACTGATCCCGGTCGTCGGCATCCCCATGCCGCTGATCTCCTATGGCGGCTCTGCCATGCTGACCGTGATGTTCGGCTTCGGACTGCTGATGAGCGTTCACGTCCACCGCCAGGTGGAAATCCCGCGCCATTCGGGCGGGATCATCTGACGCACGCTGCCGCAGCGACGCTGCGCCGGGTTTTGCGCGAAAAACAGCCGAATCGCACCGCTTTTCGAAAGCCGTGCATGCATTGGGCGGTCTTCCTAGACACGGCAAAACCGCTCTGCTATGCACCGCGCCTCGTTTGGATGGGCCGGTAGCTCAGTCGGTAGAGCGTTCGAACTCTTAATCGAAATGTCGTGGGTTCGATCCCCTCCCGGCCTACCATCCAATTCCCCTAGCTTGCCAGCAAAGCCGCCGCGATCCGCTCGCGCGTGAACGGCATGTCGCGGATGCGCGCTCCGAGCGCATGGGCCACTGCATTGGCGATCGCCGCCATGGCCGGACCCGACGAGATTTCGCCGGTGCCGAACGGCCTTTCATTCGGCTGCGCGATCAGCTCTACGCTGACCGGAGGCACCTCCGGGAAACGCAGGATCGGATAGTCGTCCCACATGGTGGAGGCGATGCCGCTGCCGCCGAGCTTGACCTGTTCCTTGAGCGCCCAGCTTGCCGCCATGATCATGCCGCCTTCGATCTGGTTCCTCGCGCCGTCCGGATTGATGATCAGGCCGCAATCGGCGACGCACCACATCTCTTTCAGGCGCACCTCCGTATCGACGCTGAGCGCGACTGCGACGCCGACATAGGCACCGCGGTCGCGATGGCGCGAATAGGCCATGCCGAGCCCTTCGCCGTTGCCGCCTGCTCCGCGCCTGTCCCATTGGGAGAGAGCGCCGAGCCGCTCGATCACGGCGCGCGCCCGCGGATCGCTCGCCATGGAGAGCCGATAGGCGAGGGGATCGGTTCCCGCGATGACCGCGAGCTCGTCGATGAAGCTTTCGCAGGCATAGACGTTCATCGGCCCGCCAAGACCGCGCAATGACGAGGTGCGCACCGGCGGCGTGATGACGTTCTCCTTCACCCGGGTCGCTGCGATGTCGTAGGATGGAGTGGCGTTGAGACGCCCGCCGCTGAATCCGGGCATGGTCATGGGCGGTGGCGGCGGCGTGCCGGGAGCGAGCGCAGCCTCGACCAGCGCATAGCCGCGCCCGATATGCGGGCCGCTCCATATCTCCGTGCTGAAATCGACGAGGCGGCCGGAAGCATCGATTTCCCCGGACACGTCGATCTGCATGGCGGTGCCAAGCGGCTCATAGCCGAACTCGTCCTCGCGCCGCCATTGCACGCGGATCGTCTCTCCTGGGCGCCGCATCGCGATCGCGGCAGCGTCGCAGGCCGCATCGTCCGATCCGTTGTGGCCGTAGCACCCGGCGCCCTGCGCGTGCTCGACCTGGATTGCTTCCGGCGCGAGGCCGGTCACCCGCGCCAGCACACCGCGAATGGGATAGACGCCCTGCGCGTGAGTCCACACGGTCAGCACGCCGTCCGCGAAGCGAGCAACGCCGTGCGACGGCCCCATCGAGCCATGCGCAATGAACGGCCGGCCATAGCTCGCCTTGTGCTGACGCCGGTTGGACGGCTCGGGCGGAGGCGCGCCGCCTTCCCACGGCGTGGCCGGAAGGGCTTTGAGCGCAGCGGGCTCTGAAAGTTCGGGCTGCCCGGCGCGTGCATCGTCCCACTGCACGCGCTGTTCGGCTGCGGACACCGCGAGCGAAACTGCGCGCTCGCTTTTCGACAGGAAGGCGATGAAGGCGCCGTCGCGGATGATTTCGATCTCGCTGCCCGCGGCCTTGCGCACAGCGGCTTCGTCGAAAGACTTGACCGTTGCTTTGTAGCCCGGCTGGCGCAGCACGCGCGCATGCGTGATGTCCTTCAACGGAATGTCCTGGATAAAGCCGCCGCCGAACACTTTCGACGGCAGATCGGAGCGTGGCTGCGATGTGCCGACAACGCGGTGACGATCGGGCGTCTTCCAGCGCGCCTCGCCCTTCGGCGCTTGCTTGAGATCGACGCCGGGCGCGAGAGTCCAATAGTCGAGACCGCTCGCCTTTCCGCCTTTGAGGAAGGCACCGTCGCGGATATCGAGTTCCTCCGCCGCGCAGCCCAGCCGCCGCGCAGCTTCCGCAACGAACAGTGCGCGCACTTCGGCAGACGCGGCGCGCACAGATGCGCCGGACGTTTCGATCGACATGCTGCCGACGGTCATGCCCTCGTTCGGAACGGCGCCGCTCGCCGCATTGATCACGATGAGCTGGCCCATCGCTACATCGAGCTCTTCGGCTGCGATCTGCGCCAGTGCCGTGACAACGCCTTGGCCATATTCGACCTTGCCGAAGGCGACGCGCACTTTGCCGGCCGAGTCGGAAACGACACCCAGCGCTCGAGAACCGGATTGTCCTGGAGAGTTTGCGGGATCATGCAGGCACCTTCATGCGGCTGGCGGCGAGCGCGACGGCGTCGAGAATCCTGTTGTGCGCTCCGCAGCGGCACAGATGCCAGGCAAGCGCGTCGGCGATCTCGGCGCGGGTTGGCGAGGGCTTGCGGTCGAGCAAAGCCTTTGCGGCAATGAGAATGCCCGAGAGGCAATAGCCGCATTGTCCGGCTTGTTTCTCCAGGAAAGCGGTCTGCAGCGGATGCGGCTTTTCCGGCGTCCCGATACCCTCGACCGTGACGATCGACTTTCCTTGCAGCGTGCCGATCTCGACGGCGCAACTCGGCTTGTCTTCGCCATTGATGAGGACGGAACAGGTTCCGCATTGCTCTGCGCCGCAACCGAAACGCGGACCCGTGAGGCCGAGGCGATTGCGCAGAACATCGAGCAATGTCTCGCGTTCATCGGCGGTGACAACCTTTGCGACGCCATTGACGTGCAGTTTGATCTCGCGAACCAAATGTTCCTCCGCTTCATTCGAGCGAGTGACCATAGCCAAACGGTACGCACAACGTAACTGGGACGGAGATGCTTGACGTTGTCAGTGACACCGATACGGGGTCGCGTCCTCGAAAAGAGGGCTTTTCACATGATCCGTCCGCGAAACTGGCGGACATCAAGGCATCGGTGATGTGGGTGAATTCGGCGGACGATTTCATCAATCCGCCGGAGCTCGGCATCGCGGAGAAGGACGTCGCGCTGATCCCGCACGCCAAACTCGAGCTCATTCCGATCAGCGACCAGCCGCGCGGGCACGCACACCCTGGCGTCCGTGTGGAAGGACTATCTGGCAGAATTGCTGAAGGAGACGGAGCGCTAGCGGCGGGCCGGCTGCGCGCGGCCTTCTGCAGCGGCGGCGGCAACGGCCTCGGCAGCGCGCTTGCGGGTCTTGGCGTGGCGGCGTCTCTTGTCTCTCTTGCGTGCGTTTACGAGGCGGGCGCCCATGATCAAACTCCGGTCATAATGGTTCGGCCCCCAAACTAGGCTTTATGCACACAACTAGATATGGGCGAATTCGACAGGTCACCGGGCCGGCACGAGTCCGGTAAACCTCCGGTTAATCGAATTTCCTGTCGACACCGGCTGCGGCATAGATCGCATCGATCATCGTCATGTTGCCGAGCAAATCCGCGTTCGTGATGAGCTGTGCCCTGCCGCGCAGCAGCACGTCGCCCAATTCCTTGAGCTGCGCCACATAGGTCGCATCGCCTGCCGTCGGTTCCTTGCGCTCCGCACCCCCCACGGTGACGATGAAGCGGCAGCCCATCTGGGGCGCGAGATAGTTCGCGATCTCCATGGTGCCCTTTTCACCGACCAGTTTCAGGTTTGCGCCAAAGCGCTCCGTCTTCATGGAGCAGGTGAGCGTCGCCGGTACGCCGGAGAAATCCAGGTCCGCCTGGGTTGTCACGTCGACGTCATGCTCCATCGCGCACGAGGCCTTGATCACCCTGGGTTCGCTCCCCATCACCGAACGCAGGGCGTGACACGGATAGCAGCCCAGATCCATCAGCGCTCCGCCGCCCTGTTCGCGTGTCCAGCGCAGCTCGCCCTCGCGATAGGGAATGGTAACGGAGAAATCCGCGTCCACGCGCACGAGCTTTCCAAGCTCGCCAGACCGCGCGATCTCCACCGCCCGTCTCATCACAGTGTGATGGCGATAGTGGAACGCCTCGACCAGCTTGCCCCTGGCCTTTGCTGCGGCAGCGTTCATGCGCTTCACCTGCGCGGCGTTCATGGCGAAAGGCTTTTCGCAGAGCACATGCTTGCCGGCTTCCAGCGCGGCGATGGTCCATTGCGCGTGACCGGCGGGCGGCAGGGCGTTGTAGACGAGGTCGACGTCGGCATGGCGCACGAGCGCGTCATAATCCTTCGCGATCTGCGGAATCCTATGCTCGGCGGCGTAGGCCTTCGCCCGCTCCGGATCGCGGGCCGCCACCGCGACGACCTCGAAGTCGGGATTATCGCGCGAGGTGTTGATGACGACGGGCGGCGCGATCTTGGCCGCACCGAGAATTCCAATGCGAATGGTCACGTTCCGCTCCCCAGTAGATGCGCCTGGCGCGCCAGCTTGGTCATCAGGGCGTCGAACTGGCGCCGCTCCTCGACCGTGAGGGCAGAGAGAAACACATCTTCCAGATGCAAAGCCAGCGGCACGACCTCATCATAGATCGCGCGGCCCTTTGCGGTCAGTGACAAGCGCGTGATGCGGCCGTCGTCGGGATCGGCCTGGCGCTGTACGCGCCTGGCGCGCATCAGGCTGTCGACGGCGCGCGAAACCTGCACCTTGTCCATGGCCGTGCGTTCGGCGACGTCGCGCGCCGACAGGTTCGGCGTGCCGCCCAGCACCGCCATGGTGCGCCATTCGGGAATGGAAAGATCGAAGCGGTCGGAATATTGCCGCGCGATCGCGCTCGACACGCGGTTGGAGAGCACCGACAGCCGATAGGGCGCGAAGCGCTCGAGGTCGAGCCGGCGCTTCCTCTGCGGCTCACTCGGCATCGGGCTGGTTCCTGGGATGCGCCGCATCGAAGGCGGGATGCTTCAGGGCCTGTTCCTCGATGCGTGCCAGCGTCGGATAGCGCTCGATCTCCAGCTTGACGCGGCGCGCGTTGAACATCTGCGGAACGAGGCAGATGTCCGCGATCGTGGGCGTGTCGCCATGGCAGAACGCGCCGGTGCCGGGCGACGTGCTCAGCATTTTCTCCAGCGCCTCAAAGCCGACCGTAATCCAGTGGCGCTGCCACGCCACCTGTTGTTCGTCGCTCGCACCAAGTTCGCGCTTGAGATACTGGCCCAACCGCAGATTGTTGACCGGATGAATGTCGCAGGCGATGACATAGGCGATCTCGCGCACGCGCGCGCGGCCGAGCGCGTCTTTCGGCAGGATCGGCGGCTGCGGCACGATCTCGTCCAGATATTCCATGATCGCGAGTGATTGGGTGATCAGATGGCCGTCGTGAACGAGGGCGGGGATCAGTTCCATCGGATTGAGCGCCCTGTACTGCGCCCCGTGCTGCTGACCGCCGTCTTTCAAAAGATGAATGAAGCGAAGCTCGGGCTTGATGCCCTTCAGGTTCAAGGCGATGCGCGCGCGGAATGCAGCGGAGGAGCGGAAGTAGCCGTAGAGCGCGAATTCATCCTTCATGTTTGACGACCTCCTGCTCGATGGCGCCGAAGATGGACTCGCCCTGCTTGTCGAACATCTCGATGCGCACCTGGTCGCCGAACTTCATGAACGGGGTGACGGGCGCGCCGTTCTCGATCTGCTCCAGGCTGCGGCGCTCGGCAATGCAGCAGGAGCCTATGCTGGTGTCCTTGTTGGCGACGGTGCCCGAACCGACGATCGATCCGGCGCACAGTGCGCGAGTCTTGGCGGCGTGCGCGATGAGCTGCGCGAAGTTGAACGTCATGTCGACGCCGGCATTGGGCGCGCCGAAGCGTTTTCCGTCGAACCACACATGCAGCGGCAGATGCACCCGGCAATCGCGCCAGGCATCGCCGAGTTCGTCGGGCGTCACGGCGACGGGCGAAAAGGCGCTCGCCGGCTTGGACTGGAAGAAACCGAAATTCTTGGCGAGTTCGGCCGGGATCAGGTTTCGCAGGCTCACATCGTTGACGAGCATGAGAAGCTTGATGTGATCGGCGGCGTGCGCTGCGCCCGTTCCCATCGGCACATCGTCGGTGATGACGGCGACCTCGCCTTCGAAGTCGATGCCCCAGGCTTCGTCCGCCGCAACTATCGGATCGCGCGGTCCGATGAAGGAGTCCGAACCGCCCTGGTACATCAGCGGATCGGTCCAGAAGGACGGCGGCATCTCGGCGCCGCGCGCTTTGCGCACCAGCTCGACATGGGTGACGTAGGCCGAGCCGTCGGCCCATTGATAGGCGCGGGGCAGCGGCGAGAGACAGTCTTTCTCGTCGAATTTTTTCGCGCCCGCCGCGCTGCCGCTGTTCAGCTCGTCAGAAACCTGTTTCAGCAGTGGTTCACACTCGTGCCAGTCGTCGATCGCGTCCTGCAGCGTGTGCGCGATGTCCGGCACAGCCGCGCATGCTTTCAGATCGCGCGAG
This sequence comes from uncultured Alphaproteobacteria bacterium, assembly GCA_963741725.1. Classification (GTDB taxonomy): domain Bacteria; phylum Pseudomonadota; class Alphaproteobacteria; order Micropepsales; family Micropepsaceae; genus Rhizomicrobium. The sequence goes on from CAVUJC010000006.1 coordinate 331,375, forward strand.
ACGACGACTAGCGTGCCGTCACGGAAACCCTTGAGCGATGCAAGTTTCATTTCACGATCCAGGATTCGGCATAGCCACGGTCTTCCGTCACCGCCGCCGCGTCCGTCATGTCCAGCGCATCGCGCGTGTCGATCATCACCGCCACCTCATCGGTCATGGTCTTGGCGGCTTTCGCGCCGGCGGCGAACGCCTTGGGATGCGGGCCGTGCGTGAAGCCGTTCGGATGGAACGTCACCATGCCCGGCTTGATGTTGTCGCGGCTGAAGAACTCGCCCGCGTGATAGAAGATCACCTCGTCGTAATCGTCGTTGGAGTGGAAGAACGGAACCTTCAGCGCGCCGGGATCGCTCTCGATAGGGCGCGGCACAAAGGTGCAGACGACGAAGCGGTCTGCGACGAAGGTCGAGTGCACGCTCGGCGGGATGTGATAGCGGTGGCTCATCACCGGGCGGATGTCGCGCCAGTTGAGTTTCACGACGCACAGATTGCCCTTCCAGCCCACGGCATCGAGCGGATTGAACGGGTAGGTGATGGTCGAGCCCTGTCCGCGCCGCTTCACCGTCACCTGCCATTCGCCCTCGCGCTGCGACTTGAACGCTTCGTCGAGCTTGGGCGTTTCGAGCGCGGCGGGATCGAAGATCGCGTGCGGACCCAGAATGCCGCGCTCGGGCAGGCGATACGCGCCATTGGTCGCCTCGATCCGCAGCACCGTCGTCGGCACGCGCGCCTCCAGCCGCCACATCGTGCCGCGCGGGATGAGGACGTAGTCGCCTTCGCGATAGGTCATGTGGCCGAAGTCGCAGAACAGCGAGCCTTCGCCGCTATGGATGAAGAAAAGCACGTCGCCGTCGGCGTTGCGCGCGAGCATCGGCATGGTTCCGGGACACAGCCACATCTCGATGCTGCAATGCGCATTCTTCAGGAGCGGCAGCGGCTTGTAGGGTTCCTTCGTTGCGTTGAGCGCGCCCACGGCATCGAACGCGCGCGGCCGCAAAGGTCCCTCGAACTTCGTCCAGCCGGTCGGGGCGTGGCGGTGGTAGATGTGCGCCGCGGGCCCGAAGAAACCGTCGCGCCCGATCTCGCGCTCGAACGTGCCGTTCGGCAGATCGGCATGCGCCTGTTTCGACGTTTCGCCTTCGGTGCGCGGAAATTCGATCCAGTTCTTGCTCATGTCACGCTCGTATCCTTGAGGACTCCGCGCTTGATCTGGTCGAGCTCGATGCTCTCGAACAGCGCCTTGAAGTTGCCTTCGCCGAAACCCTGATTGCCCTTGCGCTGGATGATCTCGAAGAAGATCGGCCCGATCGCGTTCTGCGTGAAGATCTGCAGCAGCAGATTGTCCTTCTCTCCGTCCATCAGGATGCGGCTTGCTTTCAGGCGCTCCACGTCCTCGCCATGCCCCTTGATGCGGTTGTCGAGCCGCTCGTAATAGGTCTCCGGCGTGTCCTGGAACTGCGCGCCGTGCTCGGCCAGCATCTCGACAGAGTGGTAGATATTGTCGGTCGACAGGGCGATGTGCTGGATGCCCTCGCCGTGATAGGCGTGCAGATATTCCTCGATCTGCGACTTGTCGTCGGAGCTCTCGTTGATCGGAATGCGGATCGCTCCGTCGGGGCTCGTCATGGCGCGCGACTTGAGGCCGGTCAGCTTTCCTTCGATGTCGAAGTAGCGCACCTCGCGGAAATTGAAGAGCGTCTCGTAGAAGCCGGCCCACTTGTCCATGTTGCCGCGAAAGACGTTGTGCGTGACATGGTCGATGGCGGTGAGGCCCGCGCCGACATGCACAAGCCCGCGCGCGGGGTCCGTCGCCACGAAATCGACGTCATAGATCGAATGTTCGCCATAACGGTCGACGAGATAGATCACGCTGCCGCCGATGCCCTCGATGGCGGGAATGTTGAGCTCCATCGGCCCGACCTGGTTGTGAAACGGCTTGGCGCCGAGCGCGATCAGCTTGGTGTAGGCCTTCGCCGCGTCCCTGACGCGGAACGCCATGGCGCAGGCGCTCGGTCCATGTTCACGGGCGAAGCGGCTGCCATGGCTGTCCGGCTCCGCATTGACGATGAAGTTCACCTGTCCCTGGCGGAACAGGGTGACGTCCTTGGAGCGATGCCGCGCGACAGCGCGAAAGCCCATGCGCTCGAACAGCGCGCTCAGCTCGCGCACGTCGGGAGCCGTGTATTCGACGAATTCGAATCCGTCCGTGCCGATGGGATTGTCCCAAAGCGCCATGCCGGCCTCCCGCGAGTCTGTGTCCGATGCGGAATATAGTTTCAAATGAAACTAGTTGCGAGTCCGGCGTGCGCGGGACGCACTTTCCAAAATGTCATGGCCCGGAACAGCAGGCCAGTCGGTCGGAGACATTTCCTGTTCTGAACTGAGTTGGCAGTGACTTAATCTTGCGGAGCCGCGAGCGGCGTCACCTGGGCGGCCCGATTTTGCGGGCCAGGACAGGAGAATGTGTTGTGGGCATCGCGCGAGTCTTCGCAACTCACATCTGCATGGGCGCCGTGAGGCCGAGAAAACCCACGACGACAATGATGAGAATCGCGCTGCCGAGTTCGGCGAACAGGGTAACGGGCAGGGTTTGGGCGGCTTCCTTCTCGCCGCGCGCAAGGCCGGGAAGCACGCCGAAGCGGTTCGTGAGCGCGAGAGCGACCATGAGCGCGGCCAGCACAAGCTTGAAGGCCAAAAGCGTCAGATAGGCCGTCGACCAGCGCATGCCCTGCACATCGAGAATCGCGATCGCGTTGATGGTTCCGGCGGCAACGAGAATCGCAACGCTTCCGACGCCCCAGCGCGAGAACAGGCGCAGCAGTGCAATGTGACTGGCCGTCTCGCGCGGCTCGCGGCTGATGACGGTGACCAGCGCGACCAGGCCGCCGATCCAGACCGCAGCCGTCAGCAAGATGCGCCGCATCAATTCCCGCGCGCAAATAGAAGTATTGCGGCGCACCCGCCGCAGCCGCATGGCTGGTCAGTCCAAGCAGCGCCAGCGCCACGCCGCCCGCCACGGCCCCCGCGACTACCTGCGCTCCGCGGATGAGCAGTCCGATCGCGAGAAACGCTGTCAGAAGCGCCATCCGCTCCAATGCGACGTGTCCGTAGAGCGTGTCACGCAGCACCGGCCAGACGGCCGCCGGATCGAACGTCGCGGCGGAGCCCGTCATTTCGCCTGCAACAAAACCTACGAGAAGCAGCGTTGTCGCGAGCGCGACCGCGCCGCAGGACGGAAGCAAGCCGCGCGGCAGTGCCAGCGCGCTCTGCAGCCGCGTGCGTACGAGCCAGGCAAAGGCGCTGGCGCCGAAGAGAACCATCAGGCTCGCAAAGTGAACCGCACGGACAAGCGCAAACAGGACCATTAGAGGTGCGTTCCGATGCGCGTCATTTGCCGTTCGCGCCGCGCACGCTGAAGGTCACCGGCAATTTCGTGCCGTCCGCGAATTGGAGCGTCACGCTGACCTGGCCGCCGCGCTGCATCGCGGCCGCCGGCTGCATGCACATCAGGTGATAGCCGCCGGGCGAAAAGCTGAGCGTGCCGCCCGCGGGCACTTCGATGGTCGATACATCGCTCATGCTCGCCATGCCGCCCATCGTATCGGACTTGTGCAGCATCAGCATGCCGCAGGCAGGAGACGTGGCGCCATTCAGCGTCATCGTTCTGCCGGTTCCGTTGTGCAGGTCGAAATAGCCTCCCGCAGGCAGACCGCCGGGCAGGGCGCGGAACCAGGGATAGGTCACGGTCAGTTGCGGCGCGGCGAGGCAAGGCGCCGCTGCAATCGCGGCAAGCGCGATGCCGCCGATCAAACTCTTCATGTCGATCTCCATGGTCATGGCAGGATCAGGAAGTTGTATTTGCCTTCGGTGCGATGGGTGTCGACCGAAACGGCATGCCAGGTAACGCGATAGCGGCCTGGTGGCAGCTTCTTCAGCGGCAGATCCATCTCGGTCCCGCTGACGATGACGGTTCCGGCCGCTTCGTCGTCGCCTGCCTCGCCGGTGACGGACACGCCGCTGAAGCTGGGTTCAAGCCTCTCGGAGAAGTGCATCTCCACGTCCGCCGGGCTGGCGTGGAGATTGTCGCCGGCAGCCGGCGCCGCATGCTCCAGAAAGGCATGCGCCATCGCGGGAAACGAGATCGCGGCAACGGTGGCGGCGAGGAGCAGGAGCTGCGTCTTCAATGTTTGTCTCCGAAGATCGGCCGTCCAAGCGAGTCGGGAAATATGTCGTCGATGTAGAAGTGCAGTTGCATCATGACGCCGACATTGTCTCCCGAAGCATGGTTGACGGGAATGATCGCCTCCGCCGCGAACTGTGTGTACTGACCGGACCATATCAGGCCGGGATTGATCGTGCCTGTCGTGCCGCCGCCATCTGTCGGCGAGTTCATGTTGAATTCCACGACCGGCATCAGATGGGCGACGAATTTCGAAAAGCCCTGATCACGGACATTGTTCTGCAGATAGAGGAGGCTGTATTCGAACGCGCCGCTCCACTGAACTGCTTTCGACGCGCTGCTTGTGCCCGGAATGGCGAACCCGACGACTCCGGTCACCGCGAAGGGCCGCAGAAGCGCCATCGAGTTGGGCAGGTCGCCGAATCCCTTTCCGAACAGGAATTTCGGCGTGTAGGTCGTAAACCTGTCCGCGACTGCGCGGGCGCCGCTGCCGCCGATGTCGAGACTGAGCGCGGCAGAGGCGACGAACTCGCTGTCGGGATCGGTTTCGAACTGCCACATCGGCGTGATTTCGAAATTGTCCCAGCCCGACGCATTCGGGCCGGGATGCGAGTTGATGTAGCCGCCGGCGAACGAGACCGCGAATTTCGGAACGATCGACTTGGTGTACTCGAAGTCATAGTCCTCCTCGTGGTTGCCGAGCGAAATTGTCGGCAGAGCCAACTCGTCCGCGGCGAACGGATCATCGCTCGCAATGGTGGCTGGGAAGAAACGGTCTCCCACCACGCCATGGGCGAGCGCGATGGAGGGAAGAAGTAGGGCGGCAAGAAAGGCGATTGCGGCGGCGTGGTGCCGGTGGATAGCGTGGTGCATTTTTCTCTCGCAGGAGTGGTTGTGCGCGCGTCTGCCCGCTTAAGCGGGCAGGCGCAGACGAAACAGACTCAGGCGAAAGCTGGCGGGGCGCGGGCGGCGTTGGGCCGGTGAGGCGGAGCGCGTGCGGAGGAAGCGTTCGAGAAGAGGGATTCGACACGGCTCGCCGATGCCCATGTCCCGAATGCGAACGTGGCTATTGCCGGCGGCGCCAGCGGAGCCGCGGCGGCGAACGCACACGGCGCGTGGCTATGCTCCTGGTCCGCCGGGGCCTTGCCGTCGTGATGATTGGCGTCGACCGTGCAGATCGTGAAGGGCGAGGGTCCCGCAACCGGCATCCATCCGTCGGGCAACAGGGCGCGCAACAGCATCGCGGCAAGCGCGAGGCTGACGGCGGCAGACCTGTGAAGCGGTAAACGCATGGATATCCCTGCGACGCTTATGGAAGAGGCGGGAAAAACCGTCAATTCGGCCCCGCGCCGCACCCTCCGGATCACTATCGACGGGCCGGCGCCTTTATTCCCGCGCGTCACGACCCTCGCGGAATGCATGGCAGCTTTTCATGCGTTGAAACGCCTCCTTCCGGCTCCCAGATCAAGCCTCCGAAGGAGAGGTCGATCATGTTCCGCCGCCACAGACTCGAACGTCAGGCAGCCAACCGTTTCGCGCCGCGCAATGCGGGCGCCGATCTGGCGCTTGCCGCGACTCTGGTCTTCTTCGGCGTGGTCCCGATCGGCGCGGTGTCCACCTTCATGCTGCTCCAGATCTTCGGCGTCATTCCACGCTGAAGATTCCTTTGCGGCACGTTGAGCCGGCGTGTGCGGCTGCTAGAGTTGGTTCATGACCTATGAACCGACGCTCGCATCCCTGAACGCCCATCCGGTGCCGCAATGGTATGAGGACGCCAAGTTCGGAATCTTCATCCACTGGGGCCTGTTCTCGATCCCCGCATTTGCCGCCAAGTCCGGCTCGATCGCAGAGGCGTTCCGCGACCAATATGACTATGCCGTGGCGCAGACGCCCTACTGCGAATGGTACTGGAACGCGATCAAGGTGCCCGAGAGCGACAGTGCCAAGCACCACGCCGAAGTCTACAAGAACGCGCCCTACGAGAATTTCCGCGCACCGTTCCTGAAGGGACTTGAACACTGGAACCCCGCCGAGTGGGCGGAGCATTTCGCCGACGCCGGCGCCAAGTATGTCGTGCTCGTCACCAAGCATCATGACGGCTTCTGCCTGTGGCCCAGCGCGGTGAAGAATCCGCACCAGAAGGACTGGACAAGCCCGCGCGACATCGTCGGCGAACTGGCGAGGGCGGTGCGCGCCAAGGGCCTCAAGTTCGGCGTCTATTATTCGGGCGGGATCGACTGGACCTTCAATCGCGAACCGCTGCGCACGCTGGCCGACTTCATGGGCTCAACTCCCGGCGGCGATTATCCCGCCTATGCGGAGGCGCAGACGCGCGAGCTGATCGAGCGTTACGGTCCGACGATCCTGTGGAACGACATTTCCTGGCCGACGGGTCTCGACGAAGAGCTCAAGCTCTTTGCCGACTACTATAACAAGGTTCCCGACAGCGTCGTGAACGATCGTTGGCTGCCGATGACGCCCGAGCGCGAGGCGCTGCGCAAGCCGGAGGCGCGCCAGGCGCTGGATGCGTTCCTGAAAGAACGGATGAAGAAGGAAACGACCAAGGGCGTCATCCCGCAGGTCCCGCCGCATTGCGACTTCCGCACGCCGGAATATTCCGCTTTCGACAAGATCACTGAAAAGAAGTGGGAAGCAACTCGCGGCATGAGCCATTCGTTCGGCTACAACCGCCGCGACACGGAAGCGGACTACGAGACCGTCGAGTCTCTGGTGCGAAGCTTCATCGATGCCGTGTCGAAAAACGGCAATCTCTTGCTCAACGTGGGCCCGCGCGGCGTCGATGCGCAGATCCCGTCCGAACAGATCGCGCGGCTCAAGGGCTTCGGCGCCTGGATCAGGGCGAATGGCGAGGGCATCTATGGCACGCGTCCCTGGACGCGCTTTGACGGCAAGACCGCGTGCGGAATCGACGTGCGGTTCACGCAAAAACCTGGCGAACTTTATGTGCATCTGCTCGGAACGCCGAAGACTGCCGAATTTGTAGTCACCGGCAGCGATCTTCCCTCCGCAACCAGCGCGACAACCCTGGCCACAGGAACTTCCGTTTTGTGCACACGCACACAGGAAGGCCTACGATTCTCGCTTTCTCAGCCTTTGACGGCGGCCCCGGCGCACGGATTCAAATTGCCAAGCCCCTGACAATTCGTCAGGATTGCTCCCAACAAATATCAAAAAACTGCGGGAGTACGCCGATGAAATTCACCTGGTTCAACCTGATGCCATGGCCCTATCTGCCGGATGATTTCCGGGAGAAGAACCGTTCGGTGTGGGTCGACATCGACCAGCGCCTGTTCGATCCGGTCAAGAGCCACGAGGTCTACAACACCTATCTCGATCTTCTCGAATACGCCGCCGATTGCGGCTTCGACGCGATCGGCGTCAACGAGCATCACCAGAACGGCTACGGCATCATGCCGAGCCCGAACATCATCGCTGCCGCGCTCTCGCGGCGGACCAAGGATGTCGGCCTCGTCGTGCTCGGCAATTCCATCGCGCTCTACAATCCGCCGGTGCGCGTTGCCGAAGAATTCGCGATGCTCGACTGCATCTCGGGCGGACGGCTCATCGCCGGTTTCCCGGTCGGAACTTCGATGGACACGAATTTCTGCTACGGCCAGATTCCGGCCCTGACGCGCGAGAAATACCAGGAAGCACACGACCTCATCATCAAGGCCTGGACGACGCGCGATCCCTTCGCGTTCAACGGCCGGTACAACAAGCTGCGCCATGTGAACATCTGGCCGCGGCCGATCCAGCAGCCGCATCCGCCGATTCACATCCCCGGCGGCGGCAGCGTCGAGACGTACGATTTCTGCATCGACAATACCTATTCCTACTCGTACCTGTCTTTCAGCGGCTACATCCGCGCCAAGGCGCTGATGGATGGCTACTGGAAGCGCGTTGCCGAGCGCAACACGCCGGACACCTCGCCCTATCGCGCCGGATTCGCGCAGACCATCTGCGTCGCCGACACCGATGCGGAAGCAGAACGTCTGTACAAGGAGCATGTCGACTATTTCTACAATCGCTGCCTGCACGTCTATCCGGGCTTTGCCGATGCGCCGGGATATCGCACGATCAAGACGATCCAGACGGGCGCGCTGTCGCAATACGCGCCGCCGCGCGGCGGCTACGCCAACCTGAGCTGGAAGCAGTTGACCGAAGAAGGCCATGTCATCGCCGGTTCGCCGGAGACCGTGCGCCAGCGCCTCGAGGAACTCGCCAAGACGTTGCATGTCGGCAACCTGTTCTGCCTCATGCATGTCGGCAACATGCCCAGGGAAAAGTGCATGTACTCGACCAAGCTGTTCGCGGAAAAGGTGATGCCCAAGATGCGCAACATGTTCCCGGAGTACGAGAACGACGAGCGCTTCTGGTGCCACCCGATCAAGCAGGTGAAACCGGGAAGCCTGCCGACCGAAGCCAAGGCGATGGAATCGATCGGCGCAAGGTAGCGCCTCCCAATCGGCCCTCGCCCTTCGACAAGCTCAGGGTGAGGGCCAATTTTCAGTCCAATTGCTGAGCCCGTCGAAGGATGTGCGGCAGGCTCCGATACGAAAACGGAAAGAACATGACCCTCGAACTCAAGACCGTGAAAGCCCACAAAGTCCCCGTCCGCTATATCGAAGGCGGCACGGGCCAGCCGCTCGTGTTCCTGCACGGCGCGGGCGGCGCGACGCTGGCCGATCCGTTCCTCGCCAAGCTGGCCGCGAAATATCACCTCTATGCGCCGCTCCTGCCCGGCTATGGCGACAGCGACGAATGCGGCGAGATTCGCGACATGCTCGACTTCACGCTCCACACGTGGGACGTGGTCGAGGCGCTCGGTCTGAAGAACCCGATCCTTGTCGGCCACTCGATGGGAGGCATGATCGCCGCCGAGATGGCGGCCGTCGCGCCGAATGACGTCACACGGCTCGGACTCATCTGCCCCGCCGGCCTGTGGCTCGACGCGCACCCAATTCCGGACCTGTTTGCGACCCTGCCGTTCGAGATGCCGAAGCTGCTCTTCCATAATGTGGAGGCCGGCACGGCCATGTTGACGGCCGGCATGACGCTGGACGATCCGAAATTCCTGCAGGCCTATCTGGTGACCAACGCGCGCCAGCTTGGCATGGCCGGCAAGATCCTGTTCCCGGTGCCGGAGCGCGGCCTGTCCGAACGGCTCTATCGCATCAAGGCCAAGACGGTCCTCATCTGGGGCGACAGCGACAAGCTGATTCCGCCCGCCTATGCCCATGCCTTCAAGAAGGGCATCGCAGGCTCCGAGCTCGTTTCGCTGCCGGAAGCAGGGCACATGGTGACGCTCGAGAAGGGCGACCAGGTCGTGCAGGCCCTGTCACGGCTGGGCTGACCCCGGTTCAATCTTGACTTTGGACACCCACAGGCAAACCGTTCGCGGAACAGAACAAAACCAGACTAGCGGGAAAACGCCATGACTGCGGAATTTGATCTCGTCATACGCAACGGCTCCGTGGCAGACGGGCGCGGCGGACCTCTTGTCGAGGCCGACGTGGCGGTGAAGGGCGGCAAGATCGCCGCCATCGGCAGGATCGCAGGTACAGGCGCCGAGGAGATCGATGCGCGCGGCAAGCTGGTGACGCCGGGCTTCGTCGACATCCACACGCACTATGACGGGCAGGCGACGTGGGACGCGCGCCTCAATCCGTCGAGCTGGCATGGCGTGACGACGATCGTGATGGGCAATTGCGGCGTCGGTTTCGCGCCGGTGCGCAAGAAGGATCACGACCGCCTCATCGAACTCATGGAAGGCGTGGAAGACATTCCGGGCGCTGCGCTGCACGAGGGTCTCAAGTGGAACTGGGAGAGCTTCGGCGAATATCTCGACGCCGTCGAAAGCCAGCCGCACGACATCGACATCGCCGCGCAACTGCCGCACGGCGCGCTGCGCGTCTATGTGATGGGCGAGCGCGGGGCGAAGCTCGAGGCCGCAACGCCGGACGACATTGCCGAAATGCGTCGCCTCACCGCCGATGCGATGCGCGCCGGCGCGATCGGATTTTCCACCTCGCGCACACTGAACCACAAGACGGTCAAGGGCGACCCGACGCCGAGCCTGCGCGCCACCGAAGCCGAACTCACCGGCATCGCGCAGGGCATGCGGGACGCCGGCACCGGCGTGTTCGAGATGATCTCGGACTTCAACCAGCCCGACCTCGATACAGAGTTCGGCCTGATCCGCCGCATCGTGGAGGCGTCGGGCCGGCCGCTGACGCTTTCGCTTGCGCAGGGCCTGTCCGCATCCAACGGCTGGAAACGCATCCTGAAGCACATCGAGGATGCGAGCGATGCGGGCCTGCCGATCAAGGCCCAGGTTGCGCCGCGCCCCATCGGCGTGCTGCTCGGCCTGCAGGGAACGATCAATCCCTTCATCACCCACGCCGCGTTCCAGGCAATCAAGGACAAGCCGCTCGCCGAGAAGGTGAAGGCGATGAAGGATCCTGCGTTCCGCGCCGCGATCCTGGCCGAGAGTGCGGAGCGCGAAAAGGCGCATCCGCTGGCGCGCGGCATCATGGCGTTCGAACGCATGTTCCCGCTTGGCAATCCGCCGAACTATGAGCCGCCGAAGGAAACCTCCATCGCCTCCGTCGCCGCACGCTCCAACCGCAGCGCGGCGGAGATCGCCTATGACCTGCTGCTCGAGGACGAAGGCCGCGCCTTCCTGTTCTCGCCCTTCGCCAACTATGCCGACTACAACCTGGACTGCTGCGGCGAGATGATCGCGCACAAGGACTGCGTGATGGGCCTGGGCGACGGTGGCGCGCATGTCGGCATCATCTCGGATGCGAGCTTTGCGACTTATCTTCTCCAGCACTGGGGCCGCGACCGCGCAACGGGCAAGTTCGATCTCGGCTATCTGGTCAAGCGCCAGACGCTCGATACGGCGCGCGCTGTGGGGCTGCTGGATCGCGGCGTCATCGCGCCGGGCATGAAGGCCGACCTCAACATCATCGACATGAACGCGCTCGAGGTGAAATCGCCGGACATGGCGTACGACCTGCCGGCCGGCGGCAAGCGCCTCCTGCAGGGCGCCAACGGCTATGACGCAACGATCGTCTCGGGTCAGGTGATCTATCGCCGCGGCAAGCCGACAGGCGCGCTTCCCGGCAAGCTCATCCGCGGTCCGCAAGCCGCGCCGGCAAACTGAGGCCAGCCATGGATGTGAAACTCAATCCCCGCCCGCTCGAAACCCACATCGACTGGACCCGCGAAGATGTCGCCGACGAGAGCAAATGGACGCTCGAGCTGACCGACGATGACAAGCGCGAGCTCGATCACGCGCTCAGCGTCGCCAAGGCGCGGTCGGAGAATCTGCTTGAGATCGGGCTCGAGCATTTCCCGCTCGACAAGCTGGCGGCGAAACTGAAGGACGTCGAACGCGAGCTGATCGACGGCCGCGGCTTCGTGCGCATCAGGACGCTGGATACGAAGAAATACTCCGACGACGACCTGACGATGCTCTACTGGGGCATCGGCATGCATCTGGGCGATCCGTGGCCGCAGAACCATTACGGCCATGTGATGGGCGACGTGACGGACCAGGGCAAGGCGCGCAACGATCCGACCGTGCGCGGCAACGAGATCGGTCTTGTCGCGCTCGACTATCACACCGACGGTTCGGACCTTGTCGGCCTGATGTGCCTGCGCAAGGCCAAGTCCGGCGGGCTGTCCTGCGTCGCGAATATCGTCGCGATCTACAATGACCTGGTGAAGACGCGGCCCGATCTCGTCGCCGCGCTCTATGACGCGCTGCCGTTCGATGCGCGCGGCGAACAGGCGCCCGGTCACAAGCCTTATTACAACATCCCGATCTTCACCGAGCACAAGGACCGGCTCTTTGTGCGGTTCATCCCGCAATACACCTTCGCCTCGCAGCGCCACCCCGACGCGCCGCGCCTGTCGGAGACCGCGAAGGAAGCGCTGGAGACGGTGAGCGCGATGGCGCGCGATCCGAAGTACAACGTCTATATGGACCTCGCGCCAGGCGAGATGCAGTTCATCAACAACTACCATGTCCTGCATGGCCGCCAGGAATATGAGGACGACGTCGCGAACGGCTACAAGCGCCATCTGAAGCGGCTGTGGCTGGCGACACGCTATCTGAAGGAGCGACCGGACAATTTCCGCCGCAAGGTCCAGTCGCACTGGAGCGACAACATCTCGGTCAGCAAGATCGAAGCGGTGGGCAAGGCGAATTAGGGAGCGCGTGCTCGCCGTCGGGTCCCGCAACTGCGGGCCATGCCAAATATGGTGATGCAGGCGCTTCGAGCCAGATATTGAAAACCAGGTAACCGGAGTAGATCATGACATTCAATTTCGGCGACATCGTCGATGCCGTCTCGGATATCGTTTCGCCAGAAGCGCCGGCCTTTGTGCACGGCAACCGCAGCTTCAACTGGCGCGAAGCCACGAAGCGCCGCAACAACATCGCCAAAAACCTGCACGCCCGCGGCGCCAAGCCGGGCGACAAGGTCGCATTCTACATGCGCAACGGCATCGAGTATGGCGAGCTGACGGGCGCCTGTTTCGTTGGCCGCCTGACGCATGTGAACGTCAACTACCGCTACAAGCCGGAAGAAGTTCGCTACATCGTGGACAATTCCGATGCGACCGTCGTCGTCTATGCGCGCGAGTTCCGCGATGCGGTGGCGCAGATCCACAACCAGCTTGGAAAGGTGAAGGTGTTCGTCGAGGTCGGCCCGTCCGACGTCGCCGCCTTTGCCACGCAGTATGAGAAGCTCGCCACGACCGGCGACGGCAAGAAGCTGGACATCCAGCGCTCGCCAGACGACCAGGTCTTTGTCTACACCGGCGGCACGACCGGCATGCCCAAGGGCGTGATGTACGCGCATGGCGATCTGTCGAACACGCTGCTCGTGCGCATCATGCTGGCGACCGGCAAACTGCCCACGAGTGTCGAGGAGATCGTCGACTTCGTGATCAAGGCCGGAGACGGCAATACCCGCTACCTGCCGGCATGTCCGCAGATGCACGGCACGGGGTTCTTCGGCACCATGTCGACGATCCTGACCGGTGGCTGCGTCGTCACGGTCGACAATACCCATCTCGATGCGGCGGCGATCTGGACGGCTGTGGACAAGAACCGCGTCACCAACATGGCGATCGTGGGCGATCCGTTCGGCAAGCCGCTGCTCAAGGAACTGAACGAGAATCCCGGCAAGTATGATCTGTCCTGCGTCGTCGCGATCGGTTCGTCCGGCGCGATGTGGAGCCAGGAGGTCAAGCACGGCCTGATCGAACATATTCCGCAGGTCATGCTGAGCGATGCCTTCGCCTCCACCGAGGCGCTTGGCATGGGCGTGTCGGTGACGCAGAAGGGCGTCGAGCCGAAGACCGCCTCCTTCATGATCGGTCCCAACGCGATGGTGATCGACGACAACGACCAGCCGATCCCGCCCGGCAGCGGCCAGTCGGGGCGTCTGGCCGTCGGTGGCGTACTTCCACTCGGTTACTACAAGGACGAAGAGAAGACGGGGCGCACCTTCCGCATGCTGAACGGCAAGCGCTTTTCGATTCCCGGCGACTACGCGATCGTGGAAGCCGACGGCCGCATCACGCTGCTGGGCCGCGGTTCCAACTGCATCAACACAGCCGGCGAGAAGGTATTTCCAGAGGAAGTCGAGGAAACGCTCAAGACCTATCCGGGCGTCGAAGATGCACTCGTGCTCGGCGTGCCGGACGAGAAGTGGGGCCAGGCGATTACCGGCGTGGTCAAGCTTGCGCCGGGCGCGACGTTCGACGAGGCCGCGATGCGAAAGCACGTGCACGAAGCGCTCGCCGGCTACAAGGCGCCCAAGCACATCCTCATCGCGGGCGTGAATTTGCGCGCGCCGAACGGCAAGGCCGACTACAAATCGGCGAGCGACTTCGCCAAGAAAGAATTGGGGATCGTCTAGAATAATTCCGGCGCTTGCCGGAAAGCACGATCTACGCGACCTTATCCATCACAGGATGGAAAAATCGTCAGCAAGACCGCGGCCATCGCCGCGCTGTCTGCGGGATAACTTGGGCGCGAAGGGTTTTTTCTGAATCTTATTTTGTAAGAACTCAAGCGGCCCTTGAACCGAGTCGGTACAATCACCAATTTCGCTATATCGCGACAATTGCGCGTTGCGTTTCCTGTCCCGTGAAAGCGGGGGAGGATTGAATTGAAACCTACGACTTCAATACCAGCACCGCGAGGTTCTTGGGTCCGTGCGCGCCCAGTTCCATCGTCTGCTCGATGTCGCCGGTGCGCGACGGGCCGCTGACGAGATTGAGCGTGGAGGGCAGTCCGCCCTTCGCGCGCAGATCGTTCAGCACGTCTTCCAGCTCGGCGACGACCGCGCCGGGTCGAACGATGGCGATCTCCAGCACGGGGCGGAAGTGCCAGGACGCCGGATTCTGCCGGCTCGACGCGTAGGCGATGGTGCCGGTCTCGGCGATGGCATAGGAGGCAAACGTCACCGCGGCATCGAACTGCCCCGGCGGCTCGCGCTTCACGTCGACATTCGGCAAGACGAGTGAGGCAAGCTCGGAATCGGGCGGAATATGAACCTGCGCCGCCATGTTGCGGCCGCGCAGGATGTCGGCAATCGCCTCGGGCACGTCGGACATGGAATCGAGCACGCGCACGTCGCTGTATTGGGACGAAAGTTTCTTGGCGAAGGATTCGGCAAGATCGCCTTCGGTCCTGGGTGCGCGGTAGAGCGCCGGCTTCGGTGTCTGCGCCAGGCGCCGCGAGCGGATGGAGGCAAGGATGTCGTCGCGCGCGCTCATTTTCGCGCCCGCCATTGTTCGTGGAACGTCTTGCCCCTGGGCGCCGGGAAGTCGCGCACCGCGAACCAGCCCTGCATCACGGGCAGCGCGTGCACCAGTGCCGGAGCGGCCAAGCATTTTGAGGATGCGCGCCATCAGCCGCCGCACCGAAGCGGTAAAGTGCGGGACGCTTGGCGGCAAAGGCCCAGATGCCGAGCCCGAACGTGATCGATTTTGGCGCAAGGCCCTGCGCATATTCCGCCGCGCGCCAGTGGCGCATGATCTTCGGCAACGGGAATCATGACCGGGCACACTTCCGCGCAGCGGCCGCAGAAGGTCGACGCGTTCATCGGATGGGCGGCTTCGGCGATGCTCTGCATTCCGGGGTTCAGCGCCGCCCCGATCGGACCCATATAGGTCGTGCCATAGGCGTGGCCGCCGATCGCGCCATAAATCGGGCAATGGTTGATGCAGGCGCTGCAGCGGATGCAGCGCAGCACGTCCTGCGCCTCCGTGCCGATCAGCCTGGAGCGGCCATTGTCGACAAGCACGACATGGAAATTCTTCTGCTCGTCGCGTTCGCCGACCGGCCCGGCCATGATGCTGACATAGGTCGAGATGGGCTGGCCCGTCGCCGAACGCGGCAGAAGGCGCAAGAGGATCGACACGTCGTTCATGTCCGGCACCACCTTCTCGATGCCGGTGACGACGATGTGGGTCTTGGGCAGAAGGCGCGTCAGATCGCCATTGCCTTCATTGGTGACGATGATCGCCGCGCCGTCCGCGGCCGAGAGAAAGTTGGCGCCGGTGATGCCCGCGTCTGCGCCCTCGAATTGGCGGCGCAGCATGGCGCGCGCTTCCTGCACCAGCGTGTTGCGCTCCTCGAGCGAGCGCTTGGGATCGAGTTCGGTGTGCGAGGCGCGAAATGTCTCCGCCACCTGTTCCTTCGAGAGATGGAACGCAGGCGCGATGATGTGGCTCGGCGGTTCGTGGCGAAGCTGGATGATGTACTCTCCGAGATCGGTTTCGACGGGCGTGATGCCGTTGGCTTCCAGGAACGGATTGAGGGCGATCTCCTCCGTCACCATGGACTTGCCCTTGGTCACCGTCTTTGCGCCGGTCTCGCGCAGGATGGAAAGCACGGCCTGCCGTGCGTCTTCGGCGGTGCTGGCCCAATGCACCTTGCCGCCGCGCGCGTTCACGCTGGCCTCGAACGTTTCGAGCAGCGTGTCGAGATGCGTGACCGCATAGTCGCGGATGTCGCGGCCGGCGATGCGCAGATTCTCGAAGTCGCCATAGCGCTGCACCGCCATGGCGCGGCCAAGACCGAAATGCGTCTTCAGCCGGCCAAGCGCCGGACGCAGCAGCGGATCGACGAGCGCCTCGCGTGCGGCCTGCTGGAAGTTGCGCGGATCCTGGTTCATTGGCCGGGCTCACCCAGTGCGGGTTCGTTGCCCATGTCCGCCAGAACTTCGGCGGCGTGGCGCACTTCGACGGTCTTGCCCTCGCGCTTCATGCGGCCGGCGAGATGGAGCAGGCAGCCAAGGTCGCCGCCGACCAGTGTCTGCGCCTCGCTCCCGACAATGTCGGCGACCTTGTCGTCGGCCATGCGTTCGGAGATCTCGGGATACTTCACGCTGAAGAGGCCGCCGAAACCGCAGCAGATCTGCGTGTCGGACAGCTCCTTGATGGTGAGACCCTCGACGGAGGCAAGCAGGGTTCGCGGCTCTTCGATCACGCCCATCTCGCGGCGTGAGGAGCAGGAGTCGTGATAGCAGACGGACTTGGCGAACCTGGCCGGAACCGTCGTGACGCCGCGTACCTTGACGAGGAACGACATGAGCTCATGCGTCTTGGCCGCCAGCGCGCGGGCGCGGGCAAGCCAGACGGCGTCCTTCTCGAACACTTCGGGATAGTGGCGCTTGATCATGCCGCCGCAGGAGCCGGACGGAACGACGACATAGTCGAAGCCTTCGAAGGCGGCGATCACCTGTCGCGCGATCTCGAGCGCGTCCTTGTCGGCGCCCGCATTCCAGGCCGGCTGCCCGCAACAGGTCTGCGTCGGCGGCACCTCGACATCGCAGCCGGCCAGCTCGAGCAGCTTGACCGATGCGAAGCCGATCTGGGGCCGCACGAGATCGGCAAGGCAGGTGACGAAGAGGCCGACGCGCGGACGTGTGCTCATGGATAGACTTTCGAGCCCGGCGGACGGCGCGGGCGTTTGACGCGCTTCGTGGCGGGCTTGTCGGGCACGTCACCGCCGAGCGAATAGGTGATGTTCTTGAGCAGATCCATGAAGGACTGCCGGTCGTTGATGCCCGCCAGCCGTTCATAGGGAACAAGCTCGCCCAGGCGCAGATGCACCTCGGTGCCGATGCGGTCATGCACTTCCTTGAACAGGAGAGAGAGACGCAACGTCATGCTGACATGGCTGGCAAGCTGGAACAGCCGGCTGTTCTGGCCGGCGAAATAGACCGGCGCGACCGGCGCCTTGGCCTGGCTGATGAGCCGCGCGGTGAAGTTCTTCCACTCCGCATCGATGGCACGCTTGTGCCAGATGGTCGGCGTGGTCGAAACGCCGCCCGCCGGAAACACGACCAGGCAGCCGCCCTTCATCAGATGCGCCTTGGCCTCGGCGCGTGTGCGAAGATTGGTCTTGAGCGCCTCTTCGGTTTCGGCGAAGTCGACGGGAAGCAGAAACTCCCTGACCTCGTCGGCGCGCAGCAGCACGGCATTGGTGAGGACGCGGAAATCCTCGCGCACTTTGGAGACGATCTCGCAGATGATGAGACCGTCCAGGACGCCGAAGGGATGATTGGCGACGACGACCAGGGGGCCGGTCCTGGGCCAGTTTTCGAGCTCTTCTTCGTTGTAGACAAGTTTCAGTTCCAGCTTGCGGATCGCCGCCGACCAGAAGCTTTCGCCGGGCACGGGGTGCGCCTTGTTCTCCTCATACAGCCACTTCAGATAGGGTTGGCCGGTCATCCGCTCGATGACGCGGATGAAGAATCGCTTCAACCGCGGATCGGTCGGATCGGCATAGGAGAAGGTATCGATCTCGGCGGGCAATTCAGCCATGCGGGCATTCTGTCATGGCGGGAGAGAGTGGGCCAGCAATTGCGACCCTCCCTTAAGGGGAGGGTCGAGCTTCGATGTTACGTAAACCGCTTTTTCAGCCAGTCGATCATGATCTTGTTGAGTTCGTCCGGGTGTTCCTGTTGCGTCCAGTGGCCGCAATCCTTGATCAGGGCCTTTTCCAGGTCGGGGACATACATTTCCATGCCGTCCGCCATGGCGGGCGAGAGGACGACATCATCCTCGGCCATGACCATCAGGCCGGGTACATGGACCTTCTGCTCCATCGTGCCGCTGCGTTCCCAGTTGCGCGAGAAGTTGCGGTACCAGTTGATGCCGCCGGTGAAGCCTGTCTTGGAGAAGGTGTCGACGAAGAATTTCATCTCTTCGTCATTGAGCAACGGCTGGCCGCCGCCCCAGCCGCCTTCGTCGGCCTCCAACGCCTTGACGAGCGCGAGGTTGCGTTGCTCGGCCGGAAGCTTGGCGTACTCCGTCGCCTTCATGCCCGACTTGCGCATGAAGAAGCGGAACGACTTGCCGACATCCTTGGCGAGCACCGCATCGGCAGCGCCGGGCTTCTGGAAATAGACGATATACATGTCCTCGCCGAACATGGTGCGCATGGCCAGGATCGGATCGACCGGCGCGCGCGGCAGGAACGGCGTGTTGACGCCGATGACGCCGCGCACGCGCTTGGGATGAAACAGCGGCATCTGCCAGACGACGAGTCCGCCCCAGTCATGGCCGCAGAAGATCGCGTCCTTGAGGTTGAGCGCGTCTAAGAGGCCGGCGAGATCGTCGGTCAGATGCTGCATGTCGTAGTCGGCGACATCCGCTGGGCGCGAAGTGAGTCCGTAACCGCGCTGGTCCGGCGCGATAGCGCGGAAACCTGCGGCGGCCAGCGCCGGAATCTGGTGCCGCCAGGAATAGGCGAGCTCGGGAAAGCCGTGGCACATCACGACCGGAACGCCGTCCTTCGGCCCCGCTTCGTACACGGCCATGTCGATGCCGTTGGTCTTGATCATTGTCGGGGTTGGAAAGGACACCATGGGATTCTCCGTTCGCGAATTTGCTTTTTAAATCTGAGCCGACCCTCGCCCTTCGACTGGCTCAGGGTGAGGGCTTTGGGAAATCACGCAGCAATCTTGAGCAGCTTGAGCATTTCGGCGCGGTTGGGGCCGGCGTTCGGCGGGTAGAGACCTTTCTTCTTTTTCTCCGCAGCGGACATCGCCCACACACGCATGATCCGCGCGACGATCGCCGGACGTTTCATGAACGCGGTCGGTTCGTCGAGCATGTGAAAGACACGGCTGAGCGCGCGGCTCACCTCGACATCGCCGCGCTGCGCCGGCATGAGGCCGTCTTCCGCAAAGCTTTTTGTCAGGCGCGCCCGCAAGGACGGCTTGTAGCTCGGATCGCGCTCCTGCCGGGCGCGGCGGATGGCGTTGAGATCAAGCTCGACCATGGAGTCGAAATAGGGCCGGATCGCCGCCTTAACGTCGCGGTCATAGCTCTTGACCCTCTCGACAGGCGGACATCGAAGAATCGAGCGCGGCGCGCAGCATATGCGCGCTGACGAAGCCGACCGAACAGCCGCGGCCGTAGAGCGGGTTGGTGCGGACCGCCGCATCGCCGATGGCGAAGAAATTGAGCACCTGAGGCTCGCCGTCTTTCAGGTAATGACGCCAGACGTTCTGCAGGTTACCCATGGAGAAGACCTGGCTCACCGGTTCGGCGCGCACCGGATCGATCCAGCGCGCAGCGCCGGGGAGCGCCATGCAGATAGCGTCGAAATTCTCCGGCTTGACCACAGCCATGCGCATCTCGGTCTCTATCTCGGGCGTCGCGAGCGTTACCGAGAAGTGCCGGTTGTCTGCGATGAAGACGCCGAACTTGATATATCCGAGATCGGCGCCGCCCGGCGCGCCGTCGCGCGGCGGTTCGTTCTGGCCGTCGCGCAGCTTGTAGTGGCGCGTGAAATAGAGGATGCCGCAGGGGCTCGATTCCTCGTGTACCGAAACGCCTTCGTTGCGCAGCCATTCGGGGAACGAGGTGTTGCGGCCGGAGGCATCGACGACGACGTCGGCGCGCATCTCTTCGACGACGCCGTTGCGCTCGACCTTCAGGCCCTCGACGATCAGCTTGCCGTTCTCCCGCCGGGATATCAGCCCGCGCACGCCGGCGTCGGTGACGAAGGTGATGCCGGGAAGCTTGGCCGCATAGCGGCGCATGATGAGTTCGAGGGTCGTGCGCCGGCTGAACAGCAGCTTGCAATCCTCATCGCCCGGCGCGGCGACATAATTTCTGGCCAGCGTTGGCGGCAGTCCGTCCTCGATGCCGAACAGGCGCGTGCCCTCGGCAAGAAGTTCCGCCATCAGGTCGGGATAGCGCTCGCGGATGAGAGTTGTCAGGCGGCCGAGAAAGGCGTGGCTGTGGCGAAGCTGGGTCGCCCCCTTGCGTTCCCAGTTGTAGAACGCCTCTTCCGACGAGCCGGCCGGCGGCGGCGGATCGCGGTCAAGGATCGTCACGTCGCGCGACCCGCCGCCCAGTGCGAGCGCCGCGCCGAGACCCGAAATGCCCGAGCCGGCGACCAGAACTTTTTCACGCATACGCATCACATCTTCAAACGGGTTGCAGCAAAGGCGAGACAGCCCCAGCCAATCAGAAAGCACACGCCGCCGAACGGCGTGATGATTCCGAGCAGCTTGGTGCCCGTCAGCGCCAGAAGATAGAGCGAACCGGAAAATAGCAAAATGCCCGCGAGAAAAAATCCTGCTGCTGCCGTTGCGGGTCCTGCCGCGGCGTCACGTATCGCAAAGGCTGCAAGGCCGATCGCAAGCGCATGATACATCTGATAGCGCGCGCCGGTTTCGAACACCTGCAGTGCATGCGCGTCGATTCGGGCCTGAAGACCGTGCGCGCCGAATGCGCCTGCCGCGACGGCAAGCAGACCGTTAACCGCTGCAACCAAGAGCCAGACGTTCATGCGCAGCCGCAGCCGCCATGACCATGATGGTTGATGGGCTCACGCGATTTGGCGAGGGCGCCTTCGGAGATTTCGCGAGTCGCTTCGAAGTCCGCTTTCGCGTCGGCCATCGCCGCGGGATCGGCCATCAGATCAAGAGCGGTCATTGCAAGCGACTTGGCGCCGTCGATCACAGCGGAGTCGCCCTTGTCCGACGCCGCATAGCGGGCAAATTCCGGATTGTGGATGATCACGCCGGCCGGCGCGACGCCGAGCATCGGATGAATGGAAGGCACGCGATGACTGACATTGCCCATGTCGGTCGATCCGGCATAGCCGGCGGGCAGATCGGTGATGGGATAGAATTCGCGGCCGAGCGTCGTGGCGTTCTTCTCGTAGAGACCGGCCATCGGCCAGTTGGTCTTCATGTCGAGATAGTCTGTGTCGCCCCAATGCACCTCGAGGCGGCAGCCGGTCGCGAGAGCGCCAGCTTCGAAACAGGCCTGCACGCGCTGTTTCAACGGCGCGAGCTCATGCGCATCGACGGCGCGGACATAGAAGCGGCACGAGGCGCGTTCCGGCACGATGTTCGGCGCAAGGCCGCCCTCGGTGATGATGCCGTGAATGCGCTCGGTGTTGCGGATGTGCTGGCGCAACTGTGCAATGGATTGATAGGCGGTCACGACCGCGTCGAGTGCGTTCACCCCTCGATAGGGCATTGCGGACGCGTGCGCCGACTTGCCGTGATAGATCGCCTCGACTTCGGCAATGGCGATGCACGGCATGGTCACGAGGTTGAGGTTTGACGGATGGATCATCATCGCGGCGTCGCAGCCGTCGAACGCGCCCTCGCGCGCCATGATCTCCTTGCCGCCAAAGCGCTCTTCGGCGGGTGTGCCGAGATAGCGAACGCGCCCCGGCAAACGAGCGCCCAACTTCGAAAGCGCGATCGCCGCGCCGAGGCCCGACGTGGCGATGATGTTGTGGCCGCAGGAATGGCCGATGCCGGGAAGCGCGTCGTACTCCGAAAGGATCGCGATATTGGGGCCGCTCGCCTTCCCGAACTCGGCGGCATAGGCGGTGCGCAATCCGAAGGCTTCGCGCTGCGTCTTGATACCGTGGCGTTCGACCGAGTCCGCGAGGCGCGCAGCGGCCAGGAATTCTTCCAGCGCTAGCTCGGGTTCGGCGTGGATCGCGTGGCTGATGCCGAGCAGTTCGTCGCGCATCGCATCAACCGCGGAGCAAACGTCTTTCTTTAGCAATTCCAAGGACATAGCATGACCTTTCGGACTGACGGAACCATCATAGACAGTATGCCCACGCTTTGCGAAGGTCCGGCCATGACACAGTTTGCAACAGCGAGTGACAACGTTCGCCTCGCCTACGAGACTGTCGGCGAAGGTGAGCCGATCATGCTCGTGCACGGCTTCGGCTCGAGCCGCGTGCAGAACTGGCGCGACACCGGCTGGTACAAAACGCTCAACGATGCGGGCTATGGCGTGACGGCGATGGACTGCCGCGGCCACGGCGAAAGCGACAAGCCGCACACGACGCCTGGCTACGGCCATGACGAGATGGCCGGCGATGTGATCGCCGTGATGGACGCTGCCGGTCTCTCGTCGCCGTTTGTCATGGGCTATTCGATGGGCGGCTTCATCACCATTCAACTCATGATCAAGCATCCGCAGCGTGTGAAGAAGCTGATCGTCGGCGGCGTCGGCGCGAGCTATCTGGACATCGCGGAAAATTCGCGCGACCGCGTCGCCGACCCCAAGGTCCGCAACCAGATTGCGGACGCGATGCTTGTCGAGGATCCGGCGACGATCGCCAATCCGACGGCGCGCGCCTTTCGCGCCTTCGCCGATCAGGCCGGCAAGGATCGCCTTGCGCTTGCAGCCTGCATGCGCGCACCGACCAAGAACTTGCCGCGCGAGG
Organism: uncultured Alphaproteobacteria bacterium; assembly: GCA_963741725.1. Taxonomy (GTDB): domain Bacteria; phylum Pseudomonadota; class Alphaproteobacteria; order Micropepsales; family Micropepsaceae; genus Rhizomicrobium. The sequence goes on from CAVUJC010000006.1 coordinate 354,327, forward strand.
TGCTTGCAGGCTCCAAGCGGCCTGTTCTCGTGGTGTGCGGCGAGAGGGACGAGCTCACCGGCGGCCCCGATGCGCTCGCTGCCGCCTTCGCCGACGGCCGCGCCGTCACCATACCGCGCCGCGACCACATGACGGCGGTGGGCGACAAGGTCTACAAGGAAGCCGTCCTGCAATTTCTCGCGAGTTGAGACCCATGAGCGCTGCCGAAAAAACCGCCAAGCCAACTTCGAAACTTGAGAGCAACGCCTTTGATTGGGCCGACCCGCTTCTGATCGATCACGATTTGACGGCGGAGGAGCGCATGGTGCGCGACAGCGCGCGCGACTATTGCCAGGACAAGCTGGCGAGCCGCGTGAAGCTCGGCTTTCGCAATGAGACGTTCGACCGCGCCATCATGACGGAGATGGGCGCGCTCGGCATGCTCGGCCCGACGCTGCCGGAGACCTATGGCTGCGCGGGCCTCAGCTATGTCTGTTACGGCCTCGTCGCGCGCGAAGTGGAGCGCGTCAACTCCGGGTATCGTTCTGCGATGAGCGTGCAATCCTCGCTCGTCATGCATCCGATCTACGCCTATGGCAGCGAGGAGACGCGGCGCAAATATCTGCCCAAGCTGGCGAGCGGCGAGTTTGTCGGCTGCTTCGGCCTCACCGAGCCCGATCACGGTTCGGATCCCGGCGGCATGGTGACGAAGGCGGTGAAGGAAGCGAACGGTTATCGCCTCAACGGCGCCAAGATGTGGATCACCAATTCGCCGATCGCCGATGTTGCCGTCGTCTGGGCCAAGCTCGACGATGTCATTCGCGGCTTTGTGGTCGAACGCGGCATGAAGGGTTTTTCGACGCCCAAGATCGAAGGCAAATTCTCCCTGCGCGCCTCGGTCACCGGCGAGATCGTTCTCGAAGACGTTCTGGTGCCCGAAGCGAACCTCTTGCCGAATGCGCGCGGTCTCGGCGGACCGTTCGGGTGCCTCAACCGCGCGCGCTACGGCATTGCCTGGGGCGCGATGGGCGCCGCAGAATTCTGCTGGCACGCGGCGCGGCAGTACACGCTCGACCGCAAACAGTTCGGACGGCCGCTGGCCGCAACACAGCTCGTCCAGAAAAAACTCGCGGACATGCAGACCGAGATTACGCTGGGCCTGTTGGGCGCCTTGCGGCTGGGCCGCATGATCGATTCAGGCGATGCGGCCGTGCCGGCGATCTCGCTGCTCAAGCGCAACAATTGCGGCAAGGCGCTCGCCATCGCCCGCGAGGCGCGCGACATGCATGGCGGCAACGGTGTGTCGGACGAGTACGGCGTCATCCGCCATGTGCTGAACCTGGAAGCCGTGAACACCTATGAAGGCACGCATGACGTCCATGCCCTGATCCTCGGGCGCGCGCAGACCGGCATACAGGCGTTCAGCTGACGGAGACGGGAATGGGCGTCGAACTGAGACAAGCCTCGCTCGCGCTTCTCCCCGGTTTCGTCGATGCGCTGAACCGAGGCTGGTCGCCGGACAATGTCGGGGGCGAGATCACGGCGCGGCGAATGCTGAAGGCCATCGAAAGCGACGCAGCCGCTTTCATCGCCTCCCTCGACGACCCTGAAGGGAAAGGGCATCCCATCGCGCGGCCGGACGGATCGACCGTGCCGCGCCTGCCGGGATTCAATCGATGGATCTGGGACGGAGAATTCTGCGGCAGTATCGGACTGCGCTGGCAGCTGGGGACGTCCGAGCTTCCACCCTGGGTGCTGGGTCACATCGGATACGCCGTCGTGCCGTGGAAACGCGATAGGGGCTATGCCACTTCGGCGCTGCGACTTTTGTTGCCAGAAGCGCGAGGCATAGGTCTGGACTATGTCGAGCTGACGACCGATCCCGACAACATTCCCTCACAGCGGGTTATCCTGTCGAACGGCGGCTATGAACTGGGGCGTTTCATGAAGGACGCTTCCTATGGCGGGACGGAAGGGCTGCGATTTCGCATCGATCTGGTGCCGCCATGACGGCGCGAATGGATATCGCGAACGCCTATCTGAGAGCCATCGAAGAGGGCGCGACAACTCGCGATTTTTTCACCGACGATGCCGTGCAGGAGGAGTTTCCCAACCGGCTCAATCCAAATGGCGGCCGCTCCGATGTCGTCGAGATGCAGGCGCGTGGCGAACGCGGCAGGGCACTGGTTCGCTGGCAGCGCTACGATATGGTGGGCGCATTCGAAAGCGGTGACACCGTGATCCTGGAGGTGAACTGGAGCGCCGCGTTCAACGTGGCCATCGCTTCGCTCGCTCTGGGTGATACGATGCGGGCGCGTTTTGCGGTATTCCTCGAATTCGAGGGCGACAGGATCCGTCGTCAGCGCAACTATGACTGTTTCGACCCTTTCTGACAGAATGAGATCATGAAGCTCACGGGCATACGCGTCCTCGACCTGTCGCAGTTCCTTCCGGGGCCGCATCTGACCATGACCATGGCCGATCATGGCGCGGACGTGATCATGGTCGAGCCGAAGAATGGAGTCGGTGAGCCGGTGCGCGCCATGGGCACGCGCGCGGCCGACGGAACGGCGGTCTGGTTCCGCAACATCGCGCGGGGCAAACGATCCGTCGCGCTCGACCTCAAGAACAAGGATGATCTTGCGGCGTTCCTGAAGCTCGCGGACGAGGCGGATGTGATCGTGGAGGCGTTCCGTCCGGGCGTCGTTGCGCGGCTCGGTATCGGCTATGACGCGGTCGCGGCGCGCAACCCGCGTATCGTCTATTGCTCGATCAGCGCCTTTGGCCAGAACGGGCCGTTGCGCGACAAGCCTTCTCACGATCTCGGCGTGCAGGCGCTGGCGGGAACGCTCGATCTGTCGCGCGGTTTCTCGGACGACAAGCCGAACATGCCCAATCTCGTCGCCGCCGATATGGCGTCTTCGCTCACTGCGCTGTCGGCGATCCTCATGGCGCTGGTCGCGCGCGAACGCACCGACAAGGGCGAGTATATCGACATTGCGATGTACAATTCGCTGATCGCCTGGACGCCCAACATCGTCGGCAGCGTGTTCGGTCAGGATCGCGCGCCCGTGCCGCATGAGATGCGCAACTATGGCGGACAGGCCATGAACCGCATCTATGAGACCAGCGACGGCGGATTCATCGTGCTGGCGGGTTCGGAAGCGAAATTTTCGGAGAACCTGCTGAAAGCGTTGGGCCGGCTCGACTTTCTCGACCTCGCCAAGGGCGAGCCGGGACCGGCGCAACAGCCGCTGATCGAGTTCTTCGCGGCGACATTCAAATCGAAGACGCGCGCGGAATGGGAAGCGTTGCTGGAGCCCATCGATCTTTGCTGGGGACCGGTGCGAACGCTGAAGGACGGTTTCAACGATGCGAATGCAGCCGCGCGCGCCATGCTGCTGCATGACGGCAACCGCAATCCGCACATAGGTCCGGCGATCAAATTCCGCCATGAACCGGCGACACCGAAATTCGAACTTCCGGACTATGCGCCGGGAAGGCGCATTGCCTGGCTCTCGGAAGTTTTGCCTAAGCCCGAGTAACTCCGGCGGCTCAGGCGGCCGCCGGCTTTGGGCTGTTCTTCACGAAGTGTTGCGGCTTCCAGCGCACGAGTGAACGCCACATCCATTCGAACGGTCCGTAGTGGAAGCGCGCCATCCATGGCTTGCTCCAGATCAGCATGAACGCCCACACGCCGACCACAACATAGAGAAGCTCGAAGCGCGAAAGCTTGCCGTAGAGCCCGAAACCGAATCCGCAAAAGACGAATGTCGTGATGATCGACGTCATCAGATAGTTGCTGAACGCCATCCGTCCGGCTGCGGAAAGCCGGTCGATGAGCCCGCTCATCGCTCCCGACCGGACGATGAGCAGAAGAACGCTGCCATGCGCCAGCGCGATGAAGGGCCGCGTGGCCTGCTGGAAATCGCCGAGCTGATGCAGCACGAGGGGATCGAACCCGCTCTTCCACATGTCAAAGGCAAGCCAGGCCGTGATCGGCGCAGCGACAAGATAACCGAACGCGATCAGCGCCAGATAGGCGCGCGTCGACCAGCCGAGCGTAAAGTAGCCCAGACGGAACAGACCCATGCCGATCAGCATGTTTCCGACCGCTTCCGGCAAATAGTCAGGCGGGTTGAGCTGAAGCTGCAGGAACAGCGCCATCTGCGCGCGGGACTTGAGCGCATCCATGAAACCTCCGCCGAAACCGGAGATCTGTTGCGCGATCATTTCCTTCGGCAGAACAACGGTGCCGGAGGCTTCGTTCCACGCCTGAATCGCCGCCGCGGATGCGCCCGGTGCAGTCGCAGCCGCGTGCAGGGCGACGAGGTGAACATCAGCCATTGCGTTGTAGGAAAGCAGCGCAACGAGGATTGCAGCACCCATCGCAATCAGCAGCTTCGGGTCCAGTTTGCGCACCGGAAATATGAAGAGCCCGGCCAGCGCGTAGCAGACGAGGATGTCGCCCCACCAGAAAAGATAGGCGTGCACCATCCCGAAGATGAAAAGCCAGAACATGCGGCGGTAATGCGTCTCCATCGGGCCGGGCTTGCCGTCTTCGGCGCGCTGGGCGATGAGCACGGTGCTAGCGCCGAACAGGATCGTGAACAGGCCGCGCATCTTGCCGTCGGTGAGGACGTTGTTGATGGCCCAGGTCCAGAGATCCGCGCCGTGCGATCCCCCAAAATAGGTCGGATCGATATAGGCGAAGGCGGGCATTCCCATGCCGACGATGTTCATGAGCAAGATTCCGAGCACGGCAAACCCGCGCACGGCGTCGATCGACTGATACCGTGTGTCATTCGTCAGGCTTTGAGACATGCGCCACCCCCCAGCGGTGTCCTAAAATTGCGGGAGAGACGGAGAGGTGTCAACGAAACGCTGCCGGTGTGCGCCGCAGCAAGCAGGGCCCAGAAAAGCGAAAGCCCGGCGCGAGGCCTGGGCTTTCTACTCCCGTAAGAACGGGTTGGTTGTGCGAGCGAACGCTCGCGTCATGCAGTTTCAATTGTGGGGCGGCAATCGGCTTTGCGCCTCAACCGATTGTGGCTTCACGTTTGCGGTGAAGCCCCGGTCTTATACCCGGCGGAGTGTCTTCCATGCGGAATCTCCCTGTTATCCGGTTGCACATGCCGTTCGCGGATTTCGCCGTCTCGTTCCCGCCCTTGCAGGAGCGCCGCGTCCGCGTTGCGGTCGACAAAAATAGTCCGCCCATCGCAGACGTGAGTCAACGTCGAAAGTGTCGCTTCGAATTACGTAGGTGTGCGCGGCTCGGCCGGCTCATCCTTCGACAAGCTCAGAATGAGCTATTTTGGACTCTCCTCATGCTAGCCGGCCGAAGGATGGAAAACGCGCCGTTAAACCGCGCGCTGCGCCTTGTCTTTCTCGTTCGCAGAGCGGATCTGGCCGCGGATGGCTTCCCATTCGGCATCGCCCAATGCTGCGAGGCGCGAGAAGTTTCCACCGGCAGCGAGATGCATGCCGCCGTCGATGGCGATGGTCTGGCCGGTGAGGTAATCGCAGCCATCCGCCATCATGAATGTCGCGAGATTGGCGAGTTCGTACATCTCGCCATTGCGCGCCATGCCGCCGACTTGAGCACGCGCTTCGCCGCCGCCGCTCGCCGACGGATTGAGGCGTTCCCATGCTCCCTTGGTCGGGAACGGGCCCGGCGCAATCGCGTTGAGACGAATGCCGTGCGGGCCCCACTCGGTCGCGAGCGATTTTGTCATGATGTTGAGACCGGCTTTCGACATCGCAGAGGGGACAGTGAACGGACCGCCATTCCAGATCCATGTCGTCAGGATCGAGATCACGCTTCCTTTATCGCCGCCTTCGATCCAGCGCTTGCCGCAGGACAGCGTGACATAGAACGAGCCGCGGAAAACAATGTCGGCGATGGCGTTGAAACCGCGGGGGCTGAGGTCTTTCGTGCGGCTGATGAAATTGCCGGCGGCATTGTTGACGAGGCCGGTAAGCGGACCTCCGTCGGCCCAGATTTGTCCGACCATGTCGTCAACCGCTTCGGCAACGCGGATATCGCAGGCGATGCCTTTGACGGTCGACTTGGTTTTGTCCGACAAGATCTTCGCGGTTTCGTCGAGTACCGCCTTGCGCCGGCCGCAGATGTAAACCGTTGCGCCAAGCTGCGCGTAGGCCTCGCTCATGACTTCGCCAAGACCGGTGCCGCCACCTGTCACCAGGATGCGCTTGCCCTTCAGAATGCCGTCGCGAAACATCAGGTTTTCCATAGTCGTTTCCCCGTTTATTGAACCGACCACATGCGTAGCAGGCTTTGGCTGACATGTGCGAGTCGAACGCGGTTGGCCCAATCCATTTTCAAGCCTTCCAGTGCGTAAACTTCGTTCAGGTGATGGAGCAGTTCGCGTTGCGCCTGGTCGGGAACAACGCTCTCGATGAATGTGAGCATGACGATGCGCGTGCCGGAGCTCACGGGGACGACTTCGTGAAGTGTTGTCGACGGGTAAAACACCGCCGATCCGGGTTCGCCCTTGATCCTGACCGTTTCCGTACCGAGATGGACCGCCAGTTCGCCGCCCGCGTAGCTTGCAGGATCTGAAATGAAAATGGTGCAGGAGACGTCGGAACGCAGCGGCTGTGGCTGGGTCGGCAAAAAGGCTGAATCGGAGTGGGTGCCGTACTTCATGCCGACCTCGTAGCGGGCTAACATCGGTCTGGCCATGCGCTTGAGAAGGACAAAATTGTTCACTTCGTCATTGCGTTGCAGGGCGGCAGCGGCGATTTCGGTGGCCTGCTGGCCGGCCTTGTCGGATGGATCGACTTGAAGATTGGACTTGGAAAGATTTTGCGGATTGGAAATTCGTCCATCGACAAAGCTCGCAGTGCGGGCGAGCTGCACCACCGTGGCGACTTCGGCCGGCGTGAGCACGTTTTTCACATGAAGAAACATGTCGGCTCTCTTTTGATTGTCGGGTGGCCGTCGCCGGGGTGTTCACGGTGACGCTACCAAAGCTGCGCCAATCGCTCAATGTTCCGCCCGAATTTCCTGAGCTTCCTACCCAATTCGAGAATTGGTTTGCCAGCCGGGGCTGGCGCATCCGTGCGCACCAATCCGCGCTCATCGCACATGCCGCGCGGCAGGAGTCGGTCCTGCTCGTCGCGCCGACAGGAGGCGGAAAGACGCTTGCCGGCTTCCTTCCGAGCTTGATCGAACTTGCCAGATTGCCGGCGCGGCGGGCGAGCGCACTTCACACGCTCTACATCTCGCCGCTGAAGGCGCTTGCGGTCGATGTGGCGCGCAATCTGGAGGCGCCGGTCGCCGAGATGGGACTGGCCGTGAAGGTCGAGACGCGCACCGGCGACACGCCGCATTCGCGCCGCCAGCGTCAGAAGCACTCACCACCCGACATTCTCCTCACGACTCCCGAGCAGCTTGCCCTGTTGCTGGCGGCCCCGGGCGCGAGGTTGATGTTTGCCGATCTGAAAACCGTCGTGCTCGACGAGTTGCACGCCATGCACAATTCAAAGCGCGGCGATCTGCTCTCTCTCGGATTGGCGCGCTTGCAGTCGCTGGCGCCGAAGCATCGCCGCGTCGGTCTGTCGGCAACGGTCGCGGACCCGGCGCCACTTCGGCGGTTTCTGATGCCGCAACCCGAGCATGGCGAAGCACTTGCAGGACTGGTTGTCGGACAAGCCGGCGCCAAACCCGAAATCCGCATCAGCGCGTCGGACGCCTATGTGCCGTGGGCCGGTCATCTCGCACGGCACGCGATGGCCGACGTGATGGACGCCATCAGGTCGTGCAAGACCGCGCTTATCTTTGTCAACACGCGAAGCCAGGCCGAACGCACCTTTCAGGAATTGTGGCGCATCAACGAGGACAATCTCGCCATCGCCTTGCATCACGGCTCGCTCGCGCCGGCGCAGCGGCGCAAGGTCGAGGCGGCAATGACCAGGGGAAATCTTCGCGCTGTCGTCTGCACATCCACGCTCGATCTCGGCATCGACTGGGGCGCCGTCGACAAAGTGATCTGCATCGGTGCGCCGAAGGGTGCGGCGCGGCTCGTGCAACGCATAGGACGGTCCAATCACCGGTTGGATGAGCCGTCCCAGGCGTTGCTGGTGCCTGCCAACCGCTTCGAGGTTCTGGAGTGCAATGCTGCGCGCGATGCGGTGATGGCCGGCGAGCTCGACGGTGAGCGGTTGCGCCGCGGCGGCCTCGATGTGCTGGCGCAGCACGTGCTTGGCATGGCGTGTTCGGCGCCGTTCGACGCCGACAAGCTGTTTGGCGAGGTCAAGTCCGCCTCGCCCTATGGCCACATCACGCGTGCCGATTTCGACGCCGTCGTCGATTTCGTCGCCACAGGCGGCTACGCGCTCAAGCGCTACGACCGCTACGCACGCCTGCGAAAGACCGAGGACGGCCTGTGGCGCGTCGCCCACCCGCGCATGGCGCAGCAATACCGGCTCAATGTCGGAGTCATCGTCGAGGAGCCGATGGTGGAGATACGGATGCAGTCGAAGGGGCGCCCGACCGGAGCCGGCGGACGCGTCCTGGGTCAACTCGAGGAGTATTTCGTCGAACAGCTCACGTCCGGCGATACGTTCATCTTCTCGGGCCACGTCCTGCGTTTTGAAGGGATGCGCGACGACGGCGCCTACGTGACCAAGACTCAGGATACCGAGGCGCAGATTCCGTCCTACAATGGCGGGAAGTTTCCGCTCTCCACATTCCTCGCCCAGCGCGTGCGCGAGATGGTATCGCGGCCCGAGAGTTGGCATGTGCTGCCCGATCCCGTGCACGAATGGTTGCGCATCCAGGAAGCGCGGTCCGTCATCCCGCAACCGGGACAGTTGCTGGTGGAGACGTTTCCACGCGGTTCGCGCGAATACCTTGTCTGCTATCCGTTCGAGGGCCGCCTCGCGCACCAAACTCTCGGCATGCTGCTGACCCGGAGACTCGAACGCTTGCGCATGCGCCCGCTCGGCTTCGTCGCAAACGAATATGCGCTCGCGGTCTGGGCGCTGCGCGACATGGGCGGTCTGGACATGGGAAAGCTGTTCTCGCAAGACATGCTGGGCGATGATCTGGACGCCTGGCTCGCCGAGTCCAACCTCTACAAGCGCACGTTCCGCAACTGCGCGATCATTTCGGGACTGATCGAGCGGCGCTATCCCAACCGCGAAAAAACCGGACGGCAGGTGACGTTTTCCTCCGACCTCATCTATGACGTGCTGCGCGAGCATGAGCCGGACCATGTCCTGCTCCGCGCAACTTACGAGGATGCCGGAACCGGTCTGCTCGACATTGCGCGGCTTGCAGAGGCGCTGAAGCGGATCCAGAACCGCATCGTCACGCGGCGTCTGGATCGCGTCTCGCCGCTGGCCGTGCCTGCCTTGCTGGAAATCGCCAAGGAGATGGTGGCGGGCGAGGCACAGGAGGATATCCTGCACGAAGCCGAAGAGTCGCTGATCCGGGAAGCCATGCGTGTCGACTGAACAGATGTTCGCGGAAGTGAATGGCGAGAGCCTGCTGCTCGACTGCGCCGGCGCGGCGTTCTGGCCGGCGGAGCGTACGCTTGTCTTCGCCGACATCCATTTCGAAAAAGGTTCGTCCCTGGCGCGCCGCGGCGCTCTCCTGCCGCCCTACGACACACGCACGACACTCAAGCGCATGACGGCGCTGATCGATGCCTATCTGCCGGCGCGGGTGATCGCGCTGGGCGACTCGTTTCACGACGTGGAGGCGGCAGATCGGCTCGACACGGACGAGAAGGCGATGCTCGCCGCCCAGGTGAACCGAACGGACTGGATCTGGATCGAGGGCAACCACGATCCGCACCCACCGGCATGGCTTGGCGGAACGGTGACTTCGGAACTGGCGGTCGGAGGTCTCGTATTTCGCCACGAACCGTCGCTGCTTCCACAACCGGGCGAGATCGCAGGGCATCTGCACCCTTGCGCCACGGTCACGCGTCACGGCCGCAGCCTGCGACGCCGCTGTTTCGCCGCCGATACTGGACGCATGGTGATGCCTGCGTTCGGCGCCTATGCCGGTGGCCTGGACGTGCAGGATGGCGCGATAGCCAGTCTGTTCGAGGGCGCTTTTGCGGCCTACATGCTCGGCGGGCGACGGGTATATGCGGTCGCCGCGCGCGGCATTCCTCAACTGGCGCGGCGGAACAGAACGGATGAAAGCCAGCCGAGCGTCCCGGCCATGAGTACCGCGAATAATCCATAAAGCAGTGGCGATTCGTGCGCCAAGTTGAACAGCCGGCGTTCAAGACCCGTCTGGTCGATGAATAGCGGCGTCGACTGCGCGCTGATCACGTTGCCGTCGCGAAACAGATACACCTCTGCATTGTATTGGCCGCGCGTGACCGTCGCTGGAACCGGCACGTGCACGCGGAAAAGCGACGGGCTGAGGAACTCCACGCCCGCCGGCGTTTCGCCGTAGAGCCCCTCCTGCTGCTTGTGCCGGATCAGCGCCTGGCGGAACGGCTCGGGATCGTGATGCGCGAAGATGCGCGTCGGCGTCAGGTTCGACAGGCCGATGCCATAACGCTTCAGCGTGTACTGCGCAGCGATCGCCCCGAGAGGGCGTGTGCTGGCGAGGTAGTAGTAGGTCGGCATGTCCTGCAGCGTCGCCTGATCGCGATTGAGCCAGATGCCCGCAACGCGATCCTTCTTGCGCACGGTCACGCTGGCGTCCGGTCCGCGCACGATGACGACCACGTCGTTCGCACCGGTGTCCTCCAGATGCTCGATGGCGCCGAATACGACGATGTCGGTGCCTGTGTAGTTCGACGTGATCTCGACCGTGTCCTGCGACAGGCCGGAGACGAGATCCTCGTCGGCGAGGGCCGGCACCGTACACAGGATGATGAGGACGAGATACGGACACACCCACCTCATGGCGACAACGTCGCAATGCTGAACAGATCGGTGGGTTCGATGATCAGTCCGAAGAACAGGCGCACGGCGACGGCCAGAACGAGCAGTGCGAGCAACAGCCGCAACTGCTCGCCACGCAGCCTTTCGCCTGCCCGCACGCCGAACTGTGCGCCGATCACGCCGCCGACGATGAGGAAAAACGCCAGAACGATGTCGACCGCAAAGTTGCTGGTCGCCTGCAGGATCGTGGTGGCTGCCGTCACGATGATGATCTGGAACAGCGAAGTGCCCATCACCACGTTGGTCGGCATGCGCAACAGATAGATCATCGCCGGAACGATGACGAAGCCGCCGCCGATGCCCATGATTGCCGACAGCACGCCGACGAAAAAGCCGATAATCAACGGTGGAATGACGCTGATGTAGAGCCGTGACTCGCGAAAGCGCATCTTGATCGGTAGGCCATGCATCCACAGATGCTGTCCGCCACGATGTGCGGGTGATCCAGCGCCGCTCTGATAGGCGCGCAAGGCCGCCAGGCTTTCGCGCAGCATCAGCCCGCCGACGGCGCCCAGGAGGATGACGTAGCTGGCCGAAACGACGAGATCCATTTGACCCGAACGACGCATGACGCCAAACAACCAGACCCCGAACACGGTTCCGGCAAGGCCTCCTGCGGCCATCACCAGGCCCATTTTCAGATCAAGCGCGCGCTTGCGCCACTGCGTGATCGCGCCAGAGATTGAGGATGCGGTGATGTGGCTCGCAGTCGTTGCGACTGCCACCGAGGCGGGAACGCCATAGAAAATCAACAGAGGCGTCAGCAGGAAGCCGCCACCGACGCCGAACAGTCCGGAGAGAAATCCAATCGCTGCGCCCATGCCGAGGATGATCAGCCAATGGACCGACATCTCGGCGATGGGGAGATAGATTTCCATCGATCGCGCAAATTCACGTGCTGGAAATGAAAGGCCTGTCGAATCCGGCAGGCCCGGACCTGACGCGAATGTGCGCGCGCAGGACGATGCGGTCAACCGTTCCGGTGAATCTCTAGTTGGTGATTTCGCTCAACTGCGGCGCCACATTGGCCTTGGGATTCAGCGGCTGGGCGTGGAACGCATCAGCGGAGTGCTGCGCGGCTGCGCGATCGTCGGCGCTCAGCTGCGTGCCCAGCGCATCGATGCGGCTCTTGGACTCCGCATCGCCAGCGGCTGCAGCGATCGCATACCACTTGTACGCGTCCAGCAGGCTCTGCGGAACGCCCAGGCCGCGCTCATAAAGCACGGCGAGGTTGAACTGCGAGTCCGACAGACCAAGCGCAGCAGCCTTGGAGAACCAGCGCGCTGCTTCTGCGAGATTCTTCGGCACGCCCGTTCCCGAGGCATAGGCGACGGCGAGATTGTGCATCGCCTTGCGGTTGCCGGCCTGCGCCGCCAGCGTGTACCAGTGAACCGACTTGACCGCATCGGCAGCGACGCCGCGTCCGCGTTCGTACATCGTGCCCAGGCGATATTGCGCCACAGGCAGGCCAGCTTCGGCTGCGCGTTCGAGCCACTTTGCGGCATCGGTCTCGCTGACGGCCACGCCGTCACCGTCGAGATATTTCAGACCGACGACAAGTTCGGCCTTCGCATTGCCGCTCGTGGCCAATGCGGTGAGCTTGTCGATCGGAGCTGTTGTCGCCATACGCGTCGGCGCGGCGTGAACGGCCGGGGCCGTTGTCGGCGGCGACGTGGCTGAGTTTGCTGCTGGAACGGCATGGAGCGGCGCGGGCGTAACCGCATGCGTTTCGAGCGGCTTGACGCCCTGTCGCAGCCGTCGGCGCAGGAACGGCGGGCGCGGTCGTGCCATCGGCCGGTGCCACCACGACCGTATTCAAGAGCGGGGATGCGTTCGCGGTGGTCTGCTTGACCGGCGCGGGTTTGACAACGGCCGGGTGCGGAGCGACGGCGACGGGTTTAGCCGTGTCGAACAGCGGACCGGCAGTATGCGGAGACGTTGCGCTGATGCGCTGGCTGAGAATGGCTCCGGCGACGATGGCCATGATGAGGACAAGCGCGATGACGCCGACGACGATGTAGGTCCTCCTGGAGCGAGGCTGGGTCTCTGCGTCTTCTTCAAAAGCGGCTGCGCCCCAGGCGAAACCACCGCCGCGGCGATCGACCTGTGACTCGACTTGCGCGGCGGCGGCACGTGCCGAACGGCGCGCGGCCGAAAGATAAGAGTCTGCTCCGGCTGCGGCGGCACCGGCAGGCGGTTCGACGGCGAAAGGATCGGATTTGAAGCCCGACGCGGCCTCTTGTTCGAACGGCGCGGGCTCAGGCTCGGCGAAAACATTGGTCTCCGCCGCGAATGGCGGGGGAGCGTCTTCGTGCGCCGGCGCAGCGGCAAAGGGATCGCTCTCAGCAGTGAAGGGCGGCGGCGATTCTTCGTGTACCGGCGCAGCGGGGGCAGTGTTCTTCTTCGATCGCGAACGGATCGGTGCCATCGGCGAAGGGTGCGGCGACTTCGGCCACGACGTGCTCGACCGGGGGCGGCGCATCGAAGGCCGGTTCGGCTTCCGCCGACGCAACCGGCATTGCAGGGGTCTCGGCGACGGGATGCGGGGCCGGTTCGGCGGCGGCAACGCGGCTGGATGTGTTGTTGAGCACCGTGCGGAGCTCGGAAATGGCTTCGCGATGCTGGGCCTCTGCGGCCTCGATTCGCTCGGCGAGACGCTTCAGGTCATCCTCGACCGCGGCGGCGCTCTTGTCGGGCTGCTCGAAGCGGCTGGCGATTTCGCTCAGTGTCCGCTCGATGCCCGAAAGCCTCTGATCGATCACGGGATCGGTGCCGCGCGGCTCGAGCTTGGCGATATTGTCTTCCAGGCGCGAAATGGCGTTGGCAGCGTCGGCATTGCGCTTCGCTGCTTCGGCGTCTTCATCCTTGAGGACTTCGAGGCTGGCCACGGCATGGACGATCGCGTCCTGATTGGCCTGTGCGAGAAGTTCGACGTTCTCGATCCGCTCGGCGATCTGGCGGTTGACCGCGTCCTGCCCGGCCTGCGCCTTCAGTTCGACGCTGTGCAGACGCTCGTCGATCGTGCTTTGGACACCTTGAAGGCGTTCGTCGATCTGGCGGCCAACGCCTTCGAGGCGTTCGTCGATGTGACGGTTGACGAGATCCTGGCTGACCTGCGACTTCTGGTCGACACTGCGCAGGCGCTCTTCGAGCTGACGTTCGATTGCCTCGACGCTGGCCTGAGCCAGACGTTCGACGGCGCGCACATGTTCGTCGATCTGCGCGATACGCTGTTCGAGAATGTGGTTGGTCGCTTCCGCATCACTGCGAACCTGCCCGAGACGTCCCGCGACGGATTCAAGATTGTCAGCAAGTGCGGAAATCTGCGACGCCGACTGATTGGCGGTCGCGGAAATCTGATCGGCAAGACGCGAAAGGCCCTGATGCAGGCCCTTGACTGCGTCCTTCAGGCCTTCGTTTGCGCTCACGCGCTCGACGCGATCGATGCGATCGGCGAGGCCGATGACGCTGGCCCCGAGTTGATCGAACGCTTGCGCCTGTTCGCGCGCCGCGACGTTGATCTCGCTCGCGGCCTTGGTCATGGCGCGATTGTTTTCGGACTGGCTGCGTTCGGTCGCTTCGAGCCGGCGCGCAACGCCGCGCAATTGCTCTTCGATGCGCCGGAAGACCTCGCCGCTTTCATTCTCGCTGCGGGCGACATGCGCGAGCATGTCTTCGGTATCGCGGCGTGATGTCCGCGAGTCGGGCGCAACGTTGAAACTGCTGACATTGGCGGGCCAGACGTCCCGCGCGGCAGTGCTGTCGTCTGAACTGTCGGAAAAACTGCGGAGGATGCGGCGGGTCATCCATTCGCCTACGGACAAGCCTTCGCGTCTGGCTGCGGCGCGCGCAGCTTCACGGGCTTCCGGAGGGATGCCCGCAACGTTCCAAGGTATGTCTGGCCGCATTTCAACTCACTTAGCACTACGCCCGCTACGGAAAGTACCGATGCCAAGATGTAGTGTAAAGAATGGTTCAAGATCCGATTAACAGAACCCTTCCGGGGAGCTGTCGTACGGCGACCAAGTTGGCCCAACAGCGTTAATACTCGGTTAGCGCTGGACTACGGAGACTCCCGCCTTGTCGAGTTCTTTGTCGAGCGCGCCGGTGACCCAGAACCAGGCCATGCGGAAGTCGGAAACCAGCGACCAAACCGGGTAGGTGAAGGTCGCCGGGCGGTTCTTTTCGACGAAGAAGTGGGCGAACCAAGCCGGGCCGTAGCCGCTGACCAATGCCAAGGGAAACCACCAAACAACGCCGGTGGCGAGGCCGGCGCCGAGGCTCGCAAGGGCCGCAAAGGTGCCGGCAAAATGTATGTTCCGCGTGGCGGGCCTCGCATGCTCCTGCAGATAATAGGGCCAGAAATCGCCGTAAGTCGTAATCGGGCGGTTTGAACCGGTCGGATCCGCCATCACTGCGTCCCCTCACTGCCCCGCAAGGGCGCAGCGGGCGGTGGCACGGGATCGGGCTTCGCTGCCTTGGCATTCGGCAGGGGCGTCACGACTGCTGGCGGAGAGCTGTCCTGGTGCGGGCCAAGCCCAAGATCGGTAGAGAAAAGCTGCGTGACATAGACTGTATCGCCGTTCACCGCAGCGCCCACGCCGGTGCGATTATAGTCGGGGAACGAGAGATTCTCCTTGTGCGGTGCACTGCCGAGCCAGGTTGCGACGAAGCGACGGGCAAATGCGTCGACATCGATGCCGGTCCCTGGCGTGTAGTGCTGGGCGGCCATGTTCTCGCCCAGAAGTCCCTGAAAATGCTTATCTTCGGCCATCAGAAGCGACGCCGAGGTGTCGCCATTCGGCGCGACGTGGGCGAAATAGTTCTTGCTGGCCATGTCGGCGGCACGCTGGCGCGCGATATCGCAAAGCTCCGTATCGATCGCCAGGGCTTTCGCGTCGGGTGCAAGTCGCAAACGCTCGTCGGCAACGAGAACGGCAATGCGCTGCTCCAGCGCCGGCATCAGCGACTTGGGGTCGGGGGGCGCCGGTTGCATGGCCTGCTGAATGCTGGCGCAGCCCGAACACACGAGCAGCAGAAGCGATACGAAAGTGGCTCGCATCTATTGGACGATCTCGAACAACCCGGCCGCGCCCATACCACCGCCGATGCACATGGTGACGACGCCGAGCTTGGACTTGCGGCGGCGGCCTTCGATCAGGAGATGGCCGGTCATGCGGGCGCCGGACATGCCGTAAGGATGGCCGATGGAGATCGCGCCGCCATCCACATTCATCTTGGCCGGATCGATGCCGAGCGTTTCAGCGCAGTACAGAACCTGGCTGGCGAAGGCCTCATTCAGTTCCCACAGATCGATGTCGGCCACTTTGAGGCCGTGGCGCTGCAGCAGGCGCGGCACCGCGAACACCGGACCGATGCCCATTTCGTCGGGTTCGCATCCTGCCACCGCAAAGCCGCGGAAGATGCCCATCGGTTTGATACCCCGCCTGGCTGCTTCGCCCGCTTCCATCACGACGGCGGCAGATGCTCCATCGGCGAACTGCGACGCGTTTCCAGCCGTGATGTACTTGCCCTGCGCAACCTGCTGTCCGCCGCTGAATACCGGCTTGAGGGCGGCAAGACCTTCCAGAGTGGTGTCGGGACGATTGCCTTCATCGTGATCGACGGTCACATCGACGACAAATTCCTGACCGGTCGCGCGGTCGACTTTCTTCATCTTGGTTGCAAGCGGCACGATCTCGTCCTTGAAGCGTCCTGCCTGCTGCGCGGCCGCAGTCCGGCGCTGACTTTCAAGCGAGTAGGCGTCCTGGCGTTCACGGCTGACCTTGTAGCGTTCGGCGACGATTTCGGCGGTCTCGATCATTGCCATCCAGAGCGCAGGCTTGACCTGCATCAGATGCTCTTCGGTGAAGTGATTGAGATTCATGCCGCCCATCTGAACCAGGGAAATCGACTCAACGCCCGAGCCGATGGCGATTGGCGTTTCTTCCGTCATGATCTGCTGCGCCGCCATCGCGATCGACTGAAGGCCGGAAGAGCAGAAGCGGTTGATCGTGGTGCCCGCAGTGGTTACCGGGCAGCCCGCCCAGATCGCGGACGCGCGCGCGATGTTGTTGCCGGTCGCGCCTTCCGGCAGCGCGCAGCCCATGTACACATCTTCAACGTCCTTCGGATCAATTCCGGCACGCGCAATCGCATTCTTGACGGCGTGACCGCCCATTACGGCGCCGTGTGTCATGTTGAATCCGCCGCGAACAGATTTCGCAAGTCCGGTACGCGCAGTCGAAACGATGACGGCTTCTCGCATGGCAGGCTCCGTTGAGAGGGCGGCGCAAAATAGACTGCCGCACCGCGTGGAGCAAAGCCTGTTATTCAGCAGCCTGCGCCGCGATGCGGGAGCGGATGCTGCGCCGGATCAGGGTTCTAAAGACGGCGTACTGGATGAGAAATGCGAGCAGTTGCGCCAGCGATGGCACGATCGAAACATACCAGGCCCATGTATTGAAGCTGTACGTGAAGGCGACAACGGCATTGGCGATTGCGAGCCCGATCTGCAGCGCGCCCCAGCCATGGCTGGACCAAAGGATGATAGATGGGTCGAGATTGCCTTTGACGATCGGCGGAAGATAAGGCTCCATCCAGTTCGTGCGCAGCATCAGTACTGCCGACAGCCGCAGAGATGATCGACGACTTGACCTGCACGAAATGCGGATCATGCGTGATGAGCGTGGAGATGCCGCTCACGACCACAAGAATGATGCTGACATATTGCAGCGGACCGATGGGTTGTTCGCGATACTTCATGTAGGCGAAACGTCCCACACCGGCCGCCACGCCAAGCGCAGTGCCCAGAAGTATGCTGCCGGAGAGCCAGTAGACGGTGACGAAGAAGATCGTCGCCAGCAGATCGAGGCCGATCGGTTTGAATGCCTGCAGGAAATACATATGTACCCCTCAGTCCGGGGCACCGTCTCGTCGAGCCGTGACCGGATATCTGAGAGTGAAAATAAGTGCTCCGGCCAGTCCTACAAGGCCCGCGGCTGCCGCCGTGGTCACAGAAATTTCGGTGGTCCAGATTGCAACTCCGTCAGCCGCGGCCATCAGGGCGAGCGCAGCAACCCAGACGCCTGTCAGTAGATAGTTCGAGCGCCGAAACTGAGGGGTCTGCCAGTTCTCAGGTGAAACCTGTTCGCGCGAATATTGCAGGGTGAACGGTTCATGCAAGATCAATGAAGCGAGCATAACGGCGAGAAGCCCTGCGTGAACGGTCAGCGAGACCACGCCAGAAGACAGGGCCGGTTGAAGGAAACCCTTGTACAGGGCAAGAAGGCCGAACAGCGCAGTGCTGCCGGCGTCGAGTGTCTTGAGAACGCGGGTTTCCAGGAACGAACGCATGCCTAGCGCGAAGGCTGCGGCAAAGGCGATCCACAACGCAAGATCGTCCGACAGCCGCGCGACCACAGCAAACAGAATGAACGGAACGAAGCCGAGCAACAGGTTCATGGCAATCCTTCAACGGAACGCCGCCAGAGCCTCACGGGTACAAGGTGCGCGCGCCGGAGCGTTATCTCCGGCGCGCGACCGTTCAATGTGCCGCCGGCGCCGTCGCGTATTTGCGGCCCGCGTACAGACTCCACAGATGCTGGGCTCTCATCACCGAAGGCGACCCATTCTTGATATTGTCGAAGGTGGCAAGTGCATCGGTGTTATTGCCCTGCATAGCCAGCGACATGCCAATCACCATATTGGCCTCGTTGGCGTCGGTCTTGGCGCCGCCCTTGCCGAGACCGCGGCGTGCGGCCGTGACGGCATCGGCGTAGCGCCCGTAACCGTAGAGCGTCTCGGCCAACTTGACGTCGAGTTCACCGTTCGGGGACTTCACCGCAGCGGCCTCGAACGAAGACAAAGTGGCGCGGTCCTTGGCTGCACGTGCGCGCGCGTCAGCCAATTGCTGGCCTGCCTTGCCGGTGTTGGTAACCTTGCCCGCAGCGATGCCCGCTTCGAGCACGGACTGCGCTTCGACCGGATAACCGTTCTGCAGCGCCAGTGCGGCCATAACCGTGTAGTCGTCCGGCGCACTCGCGCCCTTTGCCGCGAGCTTGAGACGATACAAGTTCAGCGCATCGAGATCCTTGATGCCCTTGATTCCAAGGGAAACATCGACCAGCTGAGCCCATTGGTCGCTCTCGTCGTAGTAAGTCACGATCGTTTCAAGCGTCTTGAAAGCCTCGTCCTGCTTTTTTTGCTTCAGCTCGCTGGAGAGAGCAATGGCGAGCGCGCCGCGATTGGGCGCAGCGCCGGGAGCCGTTGCAGCGATGGATTGCAGTGCGGCCGCTTCGGCGTCCGCAAAATCGTTGGTGAAGTAATAGGCCTGCGATAGTACGCCGAGCACTGGCGCATCCGCCGGTCCGCCCATTGCGATGAGCGCTTTGCCGTATTTGATCGCCTTGTCGTAATGCTTGGCTTCGGTCGCAAACAATGCGGCATTGTGCAAGGTGCCGGCCTTCTCCGCGTCGGGCATTGCCGGCAAATCCGCCATCGCTTCAAACGCCGTGTCTGCAGTCGCGTGATCGTTCAGGTTGAATGCGGTGATCGCGAGGAAGTCGTTAATCTCGTATGAATCGATGGGCGTTTGATCGGGCAGCGCCTGCGCCTGCTTGATCAGGACCAACGCGCCGGCAAAGTCCTTTGCCTCCATCAGCTTTTTCGCACCGGTCAGCAACTTGCCGACAGGAGGACTTACTTTGGGGCCGGCTGGTTCCGCTGCAACCGAGGGCGAAACCGAACTCGCTGTCGCCAGAACGGCGGCGGAGCCCAGCAGACACACCGCAAGGGCGGCGCGAACAAATCTCGTTTTCATGGAATTCCTCACTTGGCTGGAATGCGTGCGCGTGCGCGACCCCTCGCTTGGCGCATCTTTCTTTAATTTGCAACTTTAGTGTGGCGAGGGTGAGTTTCCAATGCGGCGCATCGGACGATATTGCAGTGCAACCTGAAAACCCGTATCCACGCTCACGATGACAAACGTGCCCATAGCGCTGCCACCCGGCGCAGAAAATATCTCACGAGGCGGATTTAACCTGTACGCAGGACCCTTCTGGCGCTTGCCGCCAGATGGGCCGATCTATCGCTATGCGCTCGTGCCTGAAGAAAAGCATATGAACTGCAATGGCAGCCTGCACGGCGGCATGCTGATGACGTTCGCCGACATCTCCATGAGCCAGACGTCGCGGGCAGCGAGCGGCGCGGAATCCTGCAGTACCGTATCTCTGACCTGCGACTTTGTGGGACCGGGCAAATTGGGCGATGTCATCGAGTTGCGCGTCCGCGTAACGCGAAAGACGCGCACGATGATTTTCCTGTCTGCCGACATTGTCGCAGGCGATCGGGTGATCGGGATCGCGACGGGCTTGTGGAAGATCGTGTGACGATGACGATTTCACCGCCTCTCGGCTTCACGCAGACACGGCTGATCGATCCGTTCGAGCTGCATGTCGGTCCGGTGTTTGAACGCGGCGAGAAGGGCGCGCGCACGTTCGCGCTTCTGATCGACGAGCGGCACGTCAATATGCGCGGCGTGATTCACGGCGGCATGCTCATGACCTTCGCCGACGCGTCGCTGGGCCAAGCTGCATGGGATGCCTGCGACCACGCCAATTGCGTGACGCTGAATATGCAGACCCAGTTTCTGGCACCGGCCAAGGCTGGGGACCTGGTGGAAGTGACCCCCGTGCTGACCCGCCGCACGCGCTCTCTCATTTTTTTGCGCGGTGACTTCACGGTCGGCGGCGAGGTGATTTTCAGCGTTTCCAGCGTCTGGAAGATCCTGGGTCAGGACTGAACGGCCAATTAACGGATCGTTCACGCTAACCCCATGTTTACACTCCTATGACAGTGTCGACCGCATCAGGGGTCGGAGGCTTTTCCCATGGGTCGGCAGGATGCCACCCGCATTCACTCGCAGCATGCGCCGCAGACACTGTTTCGTCTCGACGGGCGCGTCGCGTTTGTCTCCGCCGCTCCCGGCCATCTCGGCAGTGCCATGGCGCGGGTCCTTGCTGGTGCAGGCGCGCATGTGATCTTAAATGCGCGCAACGAAGATCGTCTCAAAGAGTTTGAAGAGACGCTGCGCGGCGAGGGTCACTCCGTGGAGCGCGCGGCGTTCGATGTTGCCGATGCCGAACAGGTGCGGGCGTACTTCAAGAATTTGCAGCGCCTCGACATTCTCGTGAACAACGCCATCAGCATGTCGCCGAAGCCGTTCGACATGCTCGAGCCTTCCGACTTTGCCGTCACCTACGCGAGCAGCGTCACCGCCGCTTTCGAAGCGATGCGTGCGGCCAGGCCTGCACTGCGCGCCGCGGCCGATGAACTCGGCGAAGCCAGCGTCATCAACATCGCTTCGATGTACGGCATGGTCTCGCCTGATTCCCGCATTTACGCGCGGCCAGGTCAGGCGAGCCCCTTTCACTATGGTCCGGCCAAAGCAGCCCTGCTGCAACTCACGCGCCACCTGGCGGCAGAACTGGGCCCTGAAAACATTCGCGTGAACGCGCTGGTTCCAGGCCCGTTCCCCAAGGCCGACGTCCAAGCCAAGGACCCTGAATTCGCTGCACGATTGGCCGCCAAAACGATGCTGGGGCGGTTGGGCCGCGCCGAAGAGATCGCAGGACCCCTCTTGTTCCTGGCGTCTCGGGCGTCCGCCTTCATGACCGGCTCAGCCATCACTGTCGATGGCGGTTGGACCGCCTGGTGAGTTAGAAGGGAGGGCAGCCTCAAGCGATGAATATGGCTTTTCTGTCGTCCTTCAAGATCGGGCCCGATACGGTGTATCCCGAGTCCCTGCGCCAACATTTGCGCAGCTTCAAGCTTTTGGAAGACGTCAGCGACGCCGCGCTGAAAAAATTGCTTTCCGATGCGAACTGGTTCGGCCTGCCGGGCGGCATGCTGCTCAAGCGGGACGGCGAGAACGAGCGTGCCGTATTTCTTGTGATCACCGGAAGTCTTGGCGTCTTCGCGGAAGACGAGCGCGGCAAGCGCAGACTCGTCGCACATATTCCCGCCGGAGAGACGGTCGGCGAAATGTCGATGATTTCCGGAAGTTCCGAACACACAGCGCAAATCGTCGCCATGCGCGACACCGAATTGCTGCGCGTTCCGCCGGACGCTTTCAATTCTCTGATCACCCGCCATCCGCGGGTCATGCTCAATCTCATGCGCATATTGGTGCGGCGACTGCAGGACACGACACGCAGCGCGACCGATGCCGCGCGGCCCAAGACGTTTGCCATCGTTCCGCTTCAGCCTGGCCTCGACCAATCGCCGATCGCGCATCGCCTGGCGGGTGCGCTCGTCAATATGGGCTCGAAGGCGGCCGTGCTGGACGCCAGTTGCGCCGACCAATCGGCCGAGTGGTTCAACAATTTCGAGACGGCACACGACATCGTCTTTTATCGCGGCAACTCGCCGAACAGCGCCTGGACGCAGCAGTGCCTGCGTCAGGCCGACCGCATATTTCTTCTGGCCCGCGTGGACGAACCGCTGCCGGCGCAATCGCCGGACATGCCGGCGTTCAAGGAACGCGCGAGCGGGCTGCCGCAATTGCTGTTGCTCCACCCGACGGACAAGAATGAGAACCTGCCAGAGCATTTCGCCGTGCGCAGCGGGCTCTTTGAATCGCATCACCATGTGCGTGCCGGAAAGCCGGACGACATTCGCCGTCTGGCACGATTCATCTCGGGCCGTGCGGTCGGTCTTGTGCTCGCCGGCGGCGGCGCGCGCGGCTTTGCCCATATCGGCATCATCAAGGCGTTGATGGAAGCGGGGGTTCCGTTCGACAATCTCGGCGGCACCAGCATGGGCGCGATCATTGCAGCTGGCCTTGCGAGCGAATGGGGGATCGAGGAACTCACCGACCGCATGCGCGCGGCGTTCGTCGAAGGCAATCCGCTGAACGATTTCACGCTGCCCCTGATCGCGTTGGTGCGCGGCAAGAAGGTGACGAACCTGCTGCGCCGCAATTTCGGCGACGTGCGCATCGAAGAGATGCCCAAGCCTTTCTTCTGCGTCTCGTCCGACCTGACGACGGGCCGCATCCATGAACATCGCGCCGGACCGATGTGGCGCGCGCTGCGTGCCAGCGTTGCGCTGCCGGGAATTCTCCCGCCCGTGACGCATCACGGGCATCTGCTCGTGGACGGCGGCGTGATGAACAACTTGCCGGTCGATGTCATGGCGGCACGTTCTAGCGGGCCGATCATCGCCTCGGACGTTACCGGCGAGATCGATCTCAAGGCGCGCGACGACCGCTATGGCGAGCGTCCCTGGTGGTGGCTGATCGCGCAACGCATGGCCGGCACGCCGTCCATCGTGTCCATCCTGATGCGCTCGGGTACGGTCGGCTCGGAAGCGCAGCGCCGCATTGTGCGCGAACAGGCGAATTACCTCTTCGAGCCGCCTCTGACCGGGGTCGGCCTGCGCGACTGGCGTGCCTTCGACCGCTGCATAGCCGAGGGCTATCAGCACGCACTGCGCATGATCGAAGATCACGGCGTTCCGCTCACCGATGTGTGGAGCGAGGGCCCGGCTGTTTCGATCGAGCACCACGTCCACGCGGCGGCGCAATAGCTGAACTACCAGACCAGCGCCATCTGGTACTCGTCCTCCGGACACCCACGCAGGTTCACGGCTTTCCGCTTGACCGCCTCGCGCACGAATCCAAGGCTCGCATAGAGCGCGATCGCGTTCTTGTTCCACGGAACCACTTCAAGCTCGATGCGGCAGAAGCCGTCCCACGTCTTGGTCTTGGCGATGGCCTGCGTCATCAGTCTGCGTCCGACGCCGCGACCACGCCATGCCCTGGCAACCGATATCCCGATCTTGGCGGCGTGGTTCTCGTGCGGCTTCACTCCGGCATGGAGATCGATCATGCCGACAACGCGCCGGTCATCGAGGGCGATCAGGTAGAATGCGCGCGGATTGTCGAGTGCTTCCTGAAGGAATTCTCTTTCACGCTCGACCGTCAGCGGCGTGCGCGGATTGATCGTGTCGAGCTTTTCCTCGCCGAGCGCGTTCATGAACGCGGCAATCTCGGCGGCGTCATCCAATGTGGCTTCGCGAATGGTCAGCTCAGGCGTACCTGTGCGGTCAGATCGAGCCCGGGGGCGCCATGGGTTGAGTGTGCGTAAGATCATATGTCCGTCCGTCCGGCCCGGTGAGGATCATCGAAGTGATATGTGTGCGGTCGCCTGTCGCGTCCACTGTGACGGCCAGCGTGCCTTCGCCTTTGGTCCCTCTCAGGTGCGCCACATACGATGCATGTTTGCCGGTGGCCAGGTCCTCCGCAATGTTGGAGCTCTCGAGATACGTGATCTGGATATTGTCGCCGAGAACAGCGCGCGCGATCTCGTCGCCGTTCACGGTGTTGATCACGGCATGAAGCGTCGGATCGTTCCTGAATCCGGAATATAGCCACCATCCGCCGTAGCTCATGGCGCCTACGATTGCGACGATCGCGATAACGGCTGCAATCAGGCAGCCCCACAAGCAGCCATGCCCCGACCGGGGCGGTGGCGGCGGCAAGGGACCGGGCGTCGCGTGGCTGGTGTCGGTCAAGGTGCCCTCAAGGCAACATCGTCGCGGCAAAGCAAACCATACGGACGCTATTGGCGCAAAGGCCGCCGCTCACCTAGTCTTGCCGCAGAAAGAACAAGCGACGGAGGAAGCCATGCCGATCAACTATGACGAAATGATGCAATCCAAGGCGACAGGGCTCGAGGCCAGCTACGGCGACCGGGAGGTCATGTTGTACGCCCTCGGCATCGGTTTCCAGCGCGATCCGATGAATGAGCAAGAATTGCCGTTCACGTATGAGAACAATCTTCAGGTCGTCCCGACCTTCGCCACCGTCATTCCGACCGGACGCTCGCGGAGCGGCAACTCGGGCGGACGTGCCATGTCCGGCATCAACTATCTGATGGTCGTGCACGGCGAGCAGCGCGTGCAGATTCACAAGCCGTTGCCGCCGGCCTGCGACGTCATTTCGGACACGCGCGTCATTGGCATTTGGGACAAGGGCAAGGACAAGGGCGCGATCATCGTCAATGAGCGCGTGATCAAGGAGAAGGCCACGGGTGACAAGCTTGCCACGCTTGTCGGTACGACGTTTGCGCGCGGCGATGGCGGCTTCGGCGGACCGAAGGACGGCGCACCGGAACCGCATCAGCTTCCGACGCGTGCGCCCGATCTCATCCACGCCTGCGACACGCGCTCCGATCAGGCGTTCATCTATGCGCTCTCCGGCGACCGCAACCCGCTGCACCGCGATCCCAAGGTCGCAAAGATGGCGGGCTTTCCTCGCCCGATCCTGCACGGCCTGTGCTCGTACGGCACCGCGTGCCGCGCGGTGATCTCGACGCTGGCGAAATATGATCCCAAGCGCATTACCAGCTTCGATGTCCGCTTCTCCTCGCCCGTCTTCCCCGGCGAGACCATCGTCACGGAAATGTGGGTCGATGGCAGCGTCGTTTCCTTCCGCTCCAAGCTGAAGGAACGCGATGTGGTTGTGCTGAACAACGGCAAGTGCACGCTTGCCGGATGACGGTGATCCGCTCGAGCATGCGGACGCGCTGATTGCGGGCGGGCGGGCGGATGAGGCCGCCCGTTTTCTCCGAGCCCGGATCGAAGCGGGGCGGGGCGGTCTGCTTGCGCGGCTGGTTCTTGTGCGTGCGCTGGGCGCATCGGGCGACAAGCAGGGGGCGCTCGAAGCGGCGCGCGAAGCGAATGCTCTCAATCCCAATGTCGTCCAGGCCGTTGTGGCACTAGGCGACGCGTTGACTGCAGCCGGTCATCTGCCCACAGCGATCGCGGAGTATCAGCGCGCGCTGCGCCTCGATCGAGACGACGCCGAGGCCCGATTTCGACTGGGCTGCGCCTGGGCTGAAGCCGGAGAAATCGACAAGGCGCTGGAACAGTTCGCGCAGCTAACGCCCGACGCCGTACCCGGGCTCGAGAAGCAGATCGCGGCTCTCGAGGCCATCGCGCAATCAGCCGCGGTCCAATCCCGGATATGTCCGCCATCTCTTCGATCAGTTTTCGGCGGACTATGACTCGCGGATGCGCAATCAGTTGTCTTATCGCGCGCCCGAAATTCTCCGCGAGTTGGCCGATCTCGTAATGCCGGGAGCGGAAAATCTTGTAGCGCTCGACCTCGGCTGCGGCACCGGTCTGGCCGCCGAGGCGTTCGTCGACATTGCGCCGACGATGGACGGCATCGATCTCAGCCCTCAGATGATCGAAAAATCTCGCGCCCGTCGCCTCTATCGAAATCTGCACGTTGCAGACATCGAGACGGGCCTCGCACGCGCCGCCGCGGAGTACGATCTTGTTCTGGCAGCCGACACGCTGGTTTATCTTGGGGATCTGACGGCAACCTTCTCGGCGGTGGCGCAGCGTCTGAAATCCGGCGGCTATTTTCTCTTCACGGTCGAGAAGAGCGCAGGCCCCGACTTCGAACTGGGCCCCAAGCGCCGCTGGCGGCACAGCGAGTCCTACATCCGGCGCATCGCCGCCGCTGAAGGGTTCGATGTGGCTGGACTTGCTTTCCTGTTCGCCGCGCAGCGAGGCGGACGTGCCGGTAGACGGACTGGCGGTCGCTCTGACCACCGTTGCATAGCCGGTTGGCATAAAACGCGGCCTGATTGGCGTTTCTGTCATTCGCGCGCCGGGCTAGCATGCGTGAATGGTACGGCTGCCAGAGCCAAAACGGATCGTGACGCCGGCGTCTGAGCAGAAGGAACAGCCGCATGACAATTCGCATCGGGATTCTGATCTTCGAAGGGGCGGAGGAACTCGACTTTGTCGGCCCGTTCGAAGTGTTCACGATGGCAAGGGCTCTGAGACCCGGCTCATGCGAAGTCGTTCTCGTTGCCGAACGCGATGCTCCGGTGCGCTGTGCCAAGGGCATGCGCGTGTTGCCGGATACGACGATCGCCGATTGCGGCGCGCTTGATGTCATTCTCATTCCCGGCGGGCAGGGCACGCGGCGCGAGGTCGAGAACAAGCAGTTACTGTCCTGGATCGCCAGCGTCGCGAAATCTGCAAAATGGGTGACCAGCGTCTGTACGGGCGCACTGCTGCTTACCGCCGCAGGTCCCGCAAAGAACCGGCGAGTCACGACTCATTGGGGCTTTGTGGACGCTCTTCGCCAGCGCAAGGAGGCGGCAGAAGTCCTCGACAATTTCCGTTACGTGCAGGACGGAAATGTCGTCACAGCCGCCGGTGTATCTGCCGGAATCGACATGGCCTTGTGGCTTACAGGTCAACTTTTCGACGTACCGTTTGCGCGTAGTGTCCAGCGCCAGATGGAATATGACCCGCTTCCCCCCTATGGCGGACTAACGCAGTAGGCCTTTCAAATCTTGGTCTTTCTTCTGCCCCATTGGATATGCTTGTATCGGCCCGGTTTGCGAGGGGTCGCAAATTCCAAGGGAGAATGAAGTCGATGATTTTGAAGACATTGGGGTTGGTCGCTGTGTTGGTTGGACTGTCGGCCGCGCCGGCGATTGCGGAGAGCGCCTGCCAGGAGCCGATTGCGCCTGCAGCTGTCGACGGCTCGACGGCGACGACAGCGCAGATGAACGGCGCACACGATGATGTCGTGACCTTCATCAAGCAATCCGACGATTACCAGTCCTGCCTGTACAAGGAACTGACCGACGCCAAGGCGGACGCGGTGAAGAACAAGAAGGACCTGGATCCTGCAATCGAAGCCGCCGTCGCCGCGAAGGTCGAACTCGAACCAGCACCTAAAGGAAAAGGTCGGTACCGAGTTCAACGCTGCCGTCGTCGCCTACAAGGCCAAGCATCCGAAAGGTTGATTGCGCCATCTGAGAGAGATTCTGGAAGGGGCCGCGCGCGATACGCGGCCTTTTTCGTGCGCGTGGCTCTCTCTGGCTGAGCGTTTGAGCTCGAATCACTTATGATTGCCGAATGACGGACCCGGCCGAACAAAGACTGTTGCGACGCGCACAGGTTCACGCTGCCACACGAACCGGCATTCTTGATGCCGCACGGCGTGTCGCCGCACGCGCAAGTGCCGGCGAACTGTCGCTGCGTGGCGTAGCGGCCGAAGCGGGCTACGCGCCGGCCGCCCTCTACGGATATTTCGCGAGCAAGGACGAATTGCTGCTGGCGCTCGCGGCCGACGATCTGGCGCATCTGTCGCGGGCCATGCGCGATGCGGCTGCCCATTCCGAGGGCAGGGGAAAGCTCGGCGCTGCTGCCGCAGCGGCAGTTCTCCTGCTGCGCGAAACCGAAAGTCTTGCAGCGGCTTCGGGTGCGCTGTCGTCGCCGGCGGGCTCAGGCGATGCCGAGCGCCTGTTCAACGGCCGGCTGATCGGGGCGCTGAAGGTTCTGTCCGATGCGGCCGGCAATCCAGCCAACAGCCGCGAAGGTCAGTGCGACACCGTTCTTGTCGCAGCCGCCGTCGCTGGACTTGCAATGCTCGCCCGCTCGGGCAGGCTTGAGGCGCTGGGCTTTTCGCAGGACGAAATCCTCGCGCGTCTGGATCAGCGCTTCACGAACTGAAAATTCTGGAACGACAATGACGATTGAGCTTGCCCGCGACAGCGTGCTGCCCTGGGAATGTGACCGCAACGACCATCTCAACATGCAGTTCTATGTCGGTCGCGCCAGCAATGCGCTGTCCGCACTCGGCGTTGCGCTCGGCATCGGCCCGCAGGAACTTGTGCGCCGTGGACAGGTGCTGACGGAAGTCGAGACCCACATCCGATTCTTGCGCGAACTGCGCAGCGGCGCGCCCTTCGCGATCACCGGCGGTATTGCCGATGCAAACGAACAGCAGCTCAGGGTTTTTCTCGAACTCATGAATGTGGCGACTGGCGAGACCTCTGCGACGTTCAACTCTCTTGTCGAACTGCGCGACGCCGACAACTTTTCGCGTGTCGCATTCGATGCGTCGATTCTGGATCATGCGATGCAGGTCCCTGCCGCCGTGCCCGCCTATGGCGCGCCGCGCGGTCTCAAGATGATCGAGCCGCGACCGGCGCCAACGCTTGATGAAGCTGTGCGCATCGGAATGATGCCGAGCTATGAGGGCGTGGCGCGGCCCGCCGATTGCGACGCGCACGGCCGGCTGAAGTCGCGCCTCTACATGGCTTACGTCTTCGGAGCGCTGTCGCACATATTCGCTCAGCTCCGGACCGGAGAGATGCAGCGGAACGAACGGCGCAGCGGCGCGGCCGTCGAATACCGCCTCGTTTATCGAGCGCGCCCGCGGGCGGGAGCTGTCCTGGCGCTCAGGAGCGGCATGAGCGCGCTTGGCGGAAAGACCTTCAGCCACATCCACTGGCTCTTCGACGTCGAGAGCGGAGAGTGCGCTGCGACGATCGAAGCGGTGTCGGTCGGCCTCGATCTGGAAACGCGCAAAGCAATCGACATGACGCCCGAACTGCGCGCGCTCTACCAGGCGGCGCTCATCCCCGGACTGACAGTCTAGTTCTGCTTGACGATCCGCTCGAGTTCCTCGCGCACGATATCGGGTCGCTCCATCGGCAGGAAGTGCGTGGTGCCGGGGACCTTCACCAGCCGCGCATTGCCGTGCGCGCGCGCGACGATCTGCACTTCCTTCTCGCGCGCAGTTCCCTCGCCGCAGTAGATCAAGGTCAGCGGGCAGCGCACGCGGCGGGCGAGGCGAGCGATCCCCGGCGGAGCGTGCTGGAACACGGATGATTCCCACGCCGGCTCGCAGGCAAGCCGAACTTCCGTTCCGTTCTCCGTTGAGATGAGGCCGCCGCGAAGATAGTCGGCGAGCGTCTCATCCGGCCATGTCGCAAACGCGCCACGGCCGCGATAGGCCGAAAACGCCATCTCGAACGAAGGAAAAATCGCGCGTCGCTTGGCTGCCATCACGGCAAGATTCGAACTGCGATGCGGTGACCGGCCGAACAACCGCATGACGCGCGCGATCTCGTGCGAGAAGCGCGGCACGAGCACAGGCTCGACCAGTACCAGGCCGCGGACGCGTCCGGGATGATTGGCCGCGACGATCAGGCTGGTGATCGCGCCCATCGAATGACCGGCCAGGATCGCCGGCCCTTTGTCCAGCCCGTCCAGTATCTGGGCCAGGTCGGCGCCGAACTGCATCCAGTCCGCCAGGGGACCAGGCGTGGCGGTCAGCGTCGAAAAGCCATGACCGCGCATGTCTGAGGCCGCGACGTGAAACCGGCCCTGCAGCGGCGTCAACAAGCTGCGATAGGTTTCCGCATTGAAGCCGGTGGCGTGCGTAAAGTGGAGAAGCGGAGCTTCGGCTGGCCAGTCGAGGTAGGAAATGTTGCCGTCGGCCAGCGGCATATTCTTGCGTACGGGATCGGTCATATCCGCATCTGAACGGCGCCGCGGTCTCTGTCAACCTGACGGAGACGTCAGACTGCTTTACGCGTGGCCTCAACAGGCCGTACAAAAAGGCAACCAAAATCCAAAAAACGACCCAGGGACATTTTCATGCACCCATCTCTTATTGCCCAGAAGACGCCCGACAAGCCGGCCATCATCATGGCTGCGACAGGCGAACGCATGACGTTCGGCGAGCTCGAAGCGCGCTCGAACCAGGGTGCGCAACTGTTCCGCAAGCTCGGCCTCAAATCCGGCGACGGCATCGCCATCTTCATGGAAAACAACATCCGGTTCCTGGAGATCTGCTGGGCCGCCCAGCGTTCGGGACTCTATTTCACGGCCGTATCGTCTCGCCTGACTGCGGGTGAAGTCGAGTACATCGTCAAGGACTCGAACGCGAAAGCGCTCATTGCCGGACACACGCTTGCGAAAGTTGCCGGCGAGGTTGCTCCGACAATTCCGGGCGTAAAGCTGTTGATGGTCGGCGGAACCATCGCGGGGTATAGCTCTTACGAAGACGAAACCGCCAAGATGCCGACGACGCCGATCGAAGACCAGACGGCGGGCGCGGCGATGCTGTACTCGTCAGGCACGACCGGCCGGCCAAAGGGCGTGCGTCAACCGCTGCCGAACCAGCCGATCGACGCGCCTGCGCCGCTGCTCGGCCTTGTCACGATGCTCTACGGCATCAATGAGAATTCGATCTATCTCTCGCCAGCGCCGCTCTATCACGCGGCACCGCTTCACTATTCCATGACGGTCCAGCGCCTCGGTGCCACCGTCGTCGTCATGGAACATTTCGATGCCGAGGCCGCGCTGCACGCCATCGAGAAATACAAGGCGTCGGCGAGCCAGTGGGTGCCGACCATGTTCGTGCGCATGTTGAAAATGCCGGAGGCCGATCGCCTCAAGTACGACGTTTCATCGATGAAATCCGCAATTCACGCGGCCGCTCCGATCCCGATCGAAGTGAAACGCAAGATGATCGAATGGTGGGGTCCGGTACTTCATGAGTACTATGCCGGCACCGAAGGCAACGGCATGTGCTACGTCAACAGCGAGGACTGGCTGAAGCATCCCGGCACGGTCGGAAAGTCGCTGCTGAGCCCGATCCATATCTGCGATGACGAAGGCAATGAGCTGCCGATCGGCGAGCCTGGCACGATCTATTTCGCGTCTGCCGCTCAGTTTACATACCACAACGATCCCAAGAAGACCGCGGAGTCGCGCCATCCCAAGAATCCGGAATGGTCGACGCTCGGCGACATCGGACGGCTCGACGAGGACGGTTATCTTTATCTGACCGACCGCAAGGCCTTCATGATCATCTCGGGGGGCGTCAACATCTATCCGCAGGAAGCGGAAAACCTGCTCATCGGACATCCCAAGGTCGCTGACGTTGCCGTCATCGGTGTGCCGAACGAAGATTTCGGCGAGGAAGTGAAGGCCGTCGTGCAGCCCATGAATTGGGCCGACGCGACGCCTGAAACGGCACAGGAATTGATTGCCTATTGCCGTCAGCATCTTTCACCGATCAAATGTCCCCGCACTGTGGATTTCGATCGCGAGTTGCCGCGTCACCCGACAGGCAAGCTGTACAAGCGACTGATCCGCGACCGTTACTGGGCAAAGCGCGAGTCGAAGATTGTCTGACGAAGTTCAAAAAGACGAAGCCTTCCCGGTCCAGCAGCTTGGCCGGGACCTGCGGCGCGAGGACTTTACTGTCGAGCGGGTTCGCCGTCTCGCCGACGCCGTCGCCGCGCGCGGCGGCGTTCCGTTCATGTCGGACGAGGCGCGCAGGGCGTCGCTGAAAGCGATCCGCGAAAGCGTGCCGGCGGGTGAGGATGCGTGGGTTTTCGGCTATGGATCGCTGATGTGGAATCCCGCGATCAATGTCGCCGACAGCCGCAAGGCGCATGTGCGTGGTTATCATCGCACCTTTTGTCTCACGCTTGGCGTCGGACGAGGCACGCCGGAAAATCCGGGCCTGATGCTCGGCATCGATCGCGGTGGCTCATGCACGGGCGTCGCCCATCGCATCTCGGCCGAACAAGTCGAGAGCGAACTCTCGATCCTGTGGCTGCGTGAAATGATGTCTGGCGCCTACGAGCCGCGCTGGGTGAATGCCGATGTCGACGGACACAGGCGCACGCGGGTCCTGACTTTTGTCATCAACCGCTCCCATCCGCGATATGAAGGCGCATTGCCGGAAGTCGAAGTTGCGCGCCGTATCGCGCTCGCCGAAGGCATGCTCGGCACCAATCGCGAGTATCTCTATCGCACCGTCAAACACCTGGCCGAACTCGGCATCGAGGATGGCCCGCTGCGCGGCCTGGAACGCCAGGTGCGCGAATTTGCCAACGAACTGGATGCAACAGGAGACTGACATGAAAACCGCAACGTTTGAGACGATCGGCTCGCTCGCCGGACAGGAAATCGGCGTGTCCGACTGGGTCGAGATCGACCAGGACCGCATCAACAAGTTTGCCGATGCGACTGGCGACCATCAGTGGATTCATGTCGACGTGGAACGCGCCAAGACCGAGATGCCCGGCGGCAAGACCATCGCACACGGCTATCTGACCTTGTCGCTCATTCCGTTCCTGACGGGCGGCATGCTGCGCATCGACGGCGTGACTCGCGGGATCAACTACGGCTCGAACAGGGTGAGATTCACCAACATGGTTCAGGTCGGCTCGCGGGTGCGCGCGCGCCAGAAGCTGATCGCCGCGGAACCCAAGGCCGGCGGCATGCAGCTCACGAACGAAGTCACCATCGAGGTCGACGGCCAACAGCGTCCGGCCTGTGTCGCCGAGACGATCAGCCTTATCTACAAATAGGATTGCAGCGTTTGGCGGACCGCAGCCGGCCGGGCTGCGGTCTTGCGCTGTCCGGTGGCTCGCTTGACGGTTGCCCTGGTTACCGCTGGTATGGCGACCGAAAAACGGGGGCCGTCCAATGCCGCAGACCAACGCCAATGGCATCAGCATCGAATACGAGACACACGGTTCGCGCGACGGCGAAACCATCCTGCTCATCATGGGCCTTGGCGCGCAGATGACGCGTTGGCCGCAGGGGTTGATCGACATGTTCGGCGAGCGCGGTTTCAGCGTCGTCACGTTCGACAATCGCGATGTGGGTCTCTCGCACAAGTTCGACGAGGCCGGTCCGGCCGACCTGGCCGCCGTGATGGCGGCGACCGCGGCGGGCAAGAAGCCGCCCGCCGCCTACAATCTCGACGACATGGCAAATGACGCGGCTGGCGTGCTCGACGCGCTCGGCATCGAGCGCGCCCATATCGTCGGCGCCTCCATGGGCGGCATGATCGCCCAGCTTGTCGCGGCCAATCATCCCCACAAAACGCTCTCTCTGACGTCGATCATGTCGTCGACCGGAAATCCGGACTTGCCGCCAGCCAAGCCCGAGGCGATGGCGGTCATACTGACCCGCCCGACGTCCGACGATGTCGAAACGCTGGCCGATCAGGCGGTCAAGTCGCAGAAGATCATTGGCAGCCCAGGCTATCCCTCAAGTGACGCCGAGATCCGCGAGCGCTTTCTCTCAGACTATCGGCGCTCCTACTATCCGCCAGGGTTCACGCGCCAGGTGGCCGCGGTGATGGCGAGCGGCGACCGCCGTGCGACGGTCCGCAAGATCAAAGTCCCGACCATGGTCGTCCACGGAATCGACGATCCGCTTGTTCCCATCGAGGGCGGGCGCGACACGGCCGCGGTCATTCCCGGCGCCGAGCTGCGCGAAATTCCGGGCATGGGCCACGACTTGCCGGAGCCTCTCTTCGCTGCCGTCGTCGATGCCGTCGAGGCCATTGCCCGCAAGGCGCGCGTCAACGCCTGATCAGCGCGTGCAGACCTGACCTTCATTCTGCTTGTCGAGCCAGGCCGACAGCGGCGCGAAATAATCGTTGATCGCGCTCGCGTCGATGTCGTGTTCGCCGGAGAATGCTGCGAGCGCCTCGGGCCATGGCTTGGACTGTCCCATCTTCAGCATGGCATTGAACTTGGCGCCGACCTCCTTGTTGCCGAAGATGTTGCAGCGATTGAGTGGCCCCTTCCAGCCGGCCTGCCGGCACGCGGCGCGGTAGAACTGGAACTCGTAGATGCCCGCCAGGAAGTAGCGCATGTAGGGCGTATTGTCCGGTATATGGAATTTTGCGCCTGGATCGAATGCGTCGGCAGGGCGCGGCCCGGGCGGCATAAGGCCCTGATACTTGGCGACAAGGTCCCACCAGGCGTCGTTGTAGTGCTCCGGCGTGATCGCGCCAGAGAATACACCCCAGCGCCATTTGTCGATGATGAGGGCCGACGGCAGGATCGCAACCTTGTCCAGCGCCATTTTGAGCAGATAGGGAATGTCGGCTTCGGGACCCGGCACCGTCTCGATCAGGCCGAGGCGCTTGAGATAGTCCGGCGTCAGCGCGTTCAGTCCGGCAAAATCGCCGATGGCTTCGTGGAATCCGTCATTGGCGCCGTTTTCGAAGAGGAATGGCTGGTCGCCATAGGCCCGCTGGTACATGTTGTGCCCGAGCTCGTGATGCACGGTGTAGAAATCGTCCGCCGTCACGCTGATGCAGGCTTTCAGGCGAATGTCGTCCTTGTTGTCGATGTCCCAGGCCGATGCGTGGCACACCACCTCGCGGTCGCGCGGACGTGTGATCAGCGAGCGCGTCCAGAACGTGGCCGGTTCCGGCGCGAAACCGATCGACTGGTACCAATCATCCGCGACGTGAACCATCTTCACGGCATCGTAGCCGTGCGAGACAAGCGAAGACGTCAGGTCGTAGCCGAGATCGGCGCCGCTCGGTTTGACGATGTCATATATGTTTCCCCAAACCTGACCCCACATTTGTCCCGTGAGATCTTCCCTGATGAGGCCCGTCGGCGGCTGCACGGCCGGGCCATATTTCGCGCTCAGCTTGGCGCGGACATAGCAATGCAGCTTGTTGTACAGCGGTTCGACCTGATGCCACAAAGCTTCTGTCTTGGCCGCGAACGCTTCGGGCGGCATGTCGTACCATGAGCGCCAGAGCGCGCCCGTGTCGGCGTAACCGAGTTCGCGCGAACCTTCGTTCGCGAGCGTCACCAGCCGCGTGTAGTCACCCTTCATCTGCGGCGACGAGACGGCCCGCCAGCCTTCCCACAACGCCCGCGTTTCGTTCGGATCGCGCGACGTGCGCAGAATGTCTTCCATATCGTCAAGCGTAAGAGCCTTGCCGTTGTAGACGAACTTGGCGGTCGAATAGTCTGTGTCGAGGCGAGCTTGTATTGTGGAGAGTTCCTCTGACGCACCCGGCTTCGACGGCGCAGGAAGAACGAGCGCCTGCTTGAGCAGGTAGAGCTTTCGCCGCGTCACGTCATCGACCTTCACATGATCGAAGCGCGCCGCCTCCTTGGCGTAGCGGACGCTCATGTCCGTCGACTCGGCATTCGCCTTGGCGACGAGCCAGTCGGTGTCATAGGTGATGAACGTGGCCTGCACCCATGCGGCATGGTTATCGTAAACGCTCTCCTTGGCGAGGTCGGCTTCGGCCTTGGCGACGAACGCGACGGCTTCGGCCGGCGTCGGCGCTGCGTGAGTCGCCGCGGTCGCGTTCAGCGTCACGCTGGTTGCGGCACAAGCCGTCAGGACGGCGACCATTGCTGAGGCCGATAGAAATCTTCTGTTCATGGAACGCACGCCCTCACTTTTTGCGGGGCCAATATGTCAAGCTGACTGATAGCTTTCGAGAGTTCGCCAATCACAATTGGTTTATAGTGGCCAATGCCGCCGTTCGGCCGACTGGGACCATCATGCCGTCTGACCATCGATTGCCCTATCTGGCCGCGCTGGAGCGCAAGGTGCTTTGGCTTGCAAGCTGGACGATCCACAATGCCAATCATGTGCGCGAAAGCGCCGACGGACTGAAGGTCGGCGGCCACCAGGCCTCGTCGGCATCGCTGGCCGCAATCATGACAGCACTCTATTTCGCGGTCCTGAAACCGCAGGATCGCGTCGCCGTCAAACCGCACGCAAGTCCGATCTTTCATGCCATTCAGTATCTGCTCGGCAAGCAGACGAAAGAGAAACTGGAGAATTTCCGTGGTTACGGAGGTGCGCAATCCTATCCATCACGCACGAAAGACATCGACGACGTGGATTTCTCGACCGGCTCGGTCGGGCTGGGCGTGGCCATCACGTCCTTCGCCAGCATGGTGCAGGACTACATCCACGCGCATGGCTGGTCCGGCGGGCGGCCCAAGGGGCGCATGATCGCGCTCGTCGGCGACGCGGAACTCGATGAAGGAAATATCTACGAAGCGCTGCTCGAGGGCTGGAAGTTCGGCCTGAAGAACACCTGGTGGATCATCGACTATAACCGCCAGAGCCTCGATGCGGTGGTGCGCGAGGATCTGCATACGCGCTTCGAAAAGCTCTTCACCGCGATGGGCTGGGATCTTGTCGTGCTGAAATACGGCAAGCTGCAGCAGGCCGCGTTTGCGGAACCCGGTGGCGAGCGTCTGAAACAATGGATCGACTCTGCACCCAACCAGCTTTACTCGGCGCTGATCTTCCAGGGCGGTGCAGCCTGGCGCAAAAGGCTGATGGATGATCTCGGCGATCAAGGAGACGTGTCGAAGCTGATCGAGAAGCGCAGCGACGCGGAGTTGTCGGCGCTGATGAACAATCTCGGCGGTCACGATATTCCGAACATCCTGGAGGCGTTCGAAGCCGTCGATCATGATCGGCCGGTCTGCTTTCTCTGCTACACGGTGAAGGGCTTCGGACTGCCGCTCGCCGGGCACAAGGACAATCACGCCGGCTTGATGAACGAAGCACAGATGGAAGGCCTTCGCGCCTCAATGAACATCCGCACCGGATGCGAATGGGAGCCATTCGAAGGTCTTGGCATGCCGGCCGGCCAGCTTGCCCAATTCCTGAGCTCGGTTCCATTTGCGCAGGCCGCAGAGCGTAGATTGAACGCGCCGCACATCGAGATTCCGGAAGCGCTGCCGGTGCCGCAACAAAAATCGATTTCGACCCAGGCGGCGTTCGGCAACATCCTGAACGACATCGGGCGTGAGCAGACGCTGCTCGCTGCGCACATCGTCACGACGTCTCCGGATGTGACGGTTTCGACGAACCTCGGCGCCTGGGTAAACCGGCGCGGTATCTTTGGCCGCGATGCGATGCCCGATCTGTTCCGCGAGCAGCGCATCGCTTCCGCCCAGCGTTGGGAATTCAGCGCCACCGGTCAGCACATGGAGCTGGGCATCGCCGAGATGAACCTGTTCCTGCTGCTTGGAGCGATGGGGCTGTCGCACAGCCTGTTCGGTGCACGCCTCCTTCCGATCGGAACACTTTATGATCCGTTCATCGCGCGCGGGCTGGATGCGCTCAACTATGCCTGTTACCAGGACTCGCAATTCATCCTGGTCGCGACGCCGAGCGGCATGGCGCTGGCGCCGGAAGGCGGTGCGCATCAGTCGATCGGAACGCCGCTCATCGGCATGGCACAGCCGGGTCTTGCTTCCTTCGAGCCGGCCTATGCCGACGAGTTGTCCGTCATCCTGCGCTGGGCGCTGGATCACATCCAGCTCGAAGGAGACGAGGGTGGATCGGTCTATCTGCGGCTCTCGACGCGTTCGCTCGATCAGCTTGGCCGGAGCATGACACAGGAACTGACGCGCGACATCATCGCGGGCGGCTACTGGCTATCGCCGCCGGGACCAAGCACGCGTGTCGTATTGGCCTATCAAGGAACGGTGAGCGCCGAAGCGATCACGGCAGCCGGTTTGATGGCGGAGGATCGACAGGGCGTCGGCGTGCTCGCGATCACCTCGGCGGATCGTCTCTACTCCGGCTGGCGGCGCAGCCAGCATCATCGCCACGACGGCCGTCTCTCGCCGCCTTCGCAGGTGGCAAAGCTTCTCGCGCCGGTTCCGCGCGATGCGCTGATCGTGACGATCATCGATGGTCACCCGGCGACTTTGAGCTGGCTCGGCGGCGTAGCCGGGCATCGTGTCGAAAGTCTGGGTGTCGACGCCTTCGGCCAGACGGGAACGATCGCCGATCTCTACCGCCATTTCGGCATTGATGCCGAAAGCATCATGCGGGCCGTGGAAACCAGCGCGCCGGGCCGGCCAATCCGCTTCCGCGCTGGCTAAACCACCGCCAAAAAAGTCAGGTTCAGCGCGGATTTTTGAGCTATCGCGCACCGGCCGTGCGAACATGCTGAACGATACGTAAATCTACTTAGAGCACTGGCTCCGGCGAACTTCATGCGCCGTTAAAACAAAATTGAGATGATTTTTACGTATCCAATTCATGCGCGGGCAATGCTCTCCAAAGGTCAGTCGATCTACTGGTACCTCGGCACGGGATTTGTCCTGGCGCTGGGTGCTGTGATCGCGCTCGTGGCCTATGCCTCGCAACTGGCGAACCAGCAGTCGCGCCAAACCCAGCAGGACATGGCGCGCTACATCACGCTCAGCCGATACGTGTCCACTGAGCAGCGGTTGATGCCGATGATCTATTGGCAGGATGCCTACAACCGCATGAGCAAGAGCTGGGACAAGAAATGGATCGAATGGGAATTCGGCCCCTATCTTGAATCCATGCAGATCAACGCCTGTCTGCTCTTCGACAGCAAGGGCAAGCTGATCCAGTTGCATCAAGACAAGTCCAAGAGTCCGATGACGTTCGACGACGCGCAATACAGCGAGAATGTCGTCAACCTTCTCGATGCGATAAACGCCGCTCCGCGTACGTCTCCGCCGCAAGTCCGCACCGCCATGGTAAAACTACATGGTGTGCAATATTTCGCCGCCGCAGGCCGCGTCGCACCTGAAGACCCAAAGACATTTTCGACTGCGGACAAGGACGTCACGGCCGTATTCCTCGTGCGCGCCACGCCGGCGAGCTATCAGGCGCTGTTCGATTCCTTCCACCTCACCGGCGTCGAGATCCGGTCTGACAGTGTCGAAATTCCCGGCAAGGTCAACATACTCCTCCACGATCTGGACGGAGATGTCGTCGGCCGGCTGTGGTGGATACCTTATGAGCCGAGCAACGAACTGATGCGCGTCGTCGTGCCGTTGACGGTACTGGTGTTCCTCCTCTTCGGCGTCGTGCAGATGGCCATCATTCGCCGCTGGCAGGAGTCGCAGCGCGAACTCGGCCGGGCGCAGGCGAGGGCGGACGCCGCACTGGAAGAGAGTCGCGCCAAATCGGCTTTCATCGGCACAATCAGCCATGAGTTGCGCACGCCGCTGAACGCCGTCATCGGCTTCTCGGAACTGTTGATGTCCAAGATCTTCGGCCCGTTAGGGGCCAGGCAATATGGCGAATATGCCGAACACATTCACACTAGCGGCACGACGTTGCTCGGTATCGTCAACGACGTGATCGAAATTTCGCGAATCCAGGGTCGCGACACCGGGGTCGACTGCGTGCCCTGCGACGCCGTGAGGCTCGTGCGCGATGCGATCGAGAGCAAGCGCAGCTTCGCCGCGTCCAAGCAGATAACGATCGACTTCGTGACGGCGGAACCGGCGTTATGGTGCCAAGCTGCGCCAACCAGCCTGGTGCAGACCGTGGCCCGCCTCATCGACAATGCGATCAAATTCTCGCCCGAGCGAACGCTCGTATCGGTCGAACTGCGCCGCGGCGCCGATGTCGAAGTCGTGGTCAGCGACCAGGGCATGGGAATCGACGAACAGCTCCGCAAAGATCTCGGCAGGCCCTTCGTGCAGCTTGAAGGTCATCTCGCGCGCAAGAACGGCGGCATCGGCCTCGGCCTTGCCATTTCGCGCGGTCTCGCCGAACTGATGGGCGGATCTTTGTCGATCGACAGCGAGCCCGGCGAGGGAACGCGCGTCATCCTTCGCCTGCGCACGGCGGAAAAACCCGCCGCAGAAAAAGCCGCAGCCTGAATCCTCAGAATTCGCCGCCTTGGACGTCGCATGCCTTGGCTGCGATTTAGAGTGGCGTCCCCGGCGCGGCAACAACTCTGGTCACGGCGTCGCTGAGGCAGTCGGGACAAAGACAGTCTGCGGCGTCGCTGCTCGGGACGATGTGCGGCAACGCATCACACCAGCAGGCGTCGTGTCCGCGCGCGGGACCGCATGTGAAAGCAGAGCCACAACTCGAACAGCATTTCTGCCGGGACTGTCCCAGGTGAAGATGCGTATCGAACCGGACATGATCGCGCGGCTTTTGCGGTGCCAGAAGGTTGCGGTAGGCGTCAGGCGGACCATCCCAGGCAAAGACATCTGGGTGAATCAGGTGGGCAAGAAGCTCAGTGCCCTCGACGAACTCTTGGACCGGGACGCGCGAAATAGGCATTCGCATCGACCGCATAGACGCGTCCGTTGCGCACGGCGGGAAGATTGGACCAGCCAGGATAGGCGAAAAGCTGGCGCGCCTGCTCCGCGGCTTTCTCCATGTGGAAGCCGCACGGCATGACGATCAGAATCTCTGGCGCCCACGACAGAACATCGTCCCACGAAACTCGGACCGAATCCGCCCCGTCACGTCCCAGATCGTCGCGGCCGCCGGCGATGCGAACCATCTCGGGCACCCAGTGGCCGCAGCAATAGACGGGGTCCATCCATTCCATGCAGAAAATCCGCGGCCGGTGCGAGAGCGAGGATGATTTCGCCGCGACTGCCGCAAGTCGGGCACGACGGGCCGCGATGAGCGCTTCGGCCTGTACTAGCCGCTGGGTTGCCGCGCCCAAATCGCGCAGATTGCCGAAGATTTGGTCGATGGATTTCGGGGTCAGCCACAGAATTTGCGGCCTGGTCGAAAGCGCCTTCAGCAACTGGGTCACTTCATTGCCCGAAGGCGCGCAGACCTGGCAGAGATCTTGAGTGAGGATCAGGTCGGGAGCGATCTCGCGCACCAATGCCTCATCGACGCGATACAGACTGAGGCCCGCGCGCATCCGCTCGGACACGGCAATATCTATTTCCTGCTGGCTCATGCGCTCTACCGGCAAGACATTGCTGACGACGACCGGTTTGCTCCTTGCCTGGGCCGGATAGTCGCATTCGTGCGTCACGCCCATCAGGCTGTCGCCCAGCCCCAGCGCGTAGACCATTTCGGTCGCGGACGGCAGGAATGAGATGATGCGCGGCGCGCTCATCCCGAACGGCTCAAGCCGGCCGTGGCTGGTTCGCGCAAGCTGAAAAATTGCTTTTCCAGCAACGCGAAGCCGCCAAACAGGACGAATGTGTAGAGCAAGTCGCCCGTCAGCGTATTCCAGAAGAAGGGAATCGCGGCGACATAGCATCCGATCAGGCCAGCGACCGTCTTGGGATAGAGAGGTTCAAATACCCAGACACCGAAATTCGTGATCGCGAAAAAGAGCGCGGAGCTCAACACGGCCGCGCCCGCGACAAACGGCGCAGTGCGACGCCGCTGGAGTCCCGCACCGATCAGAACGACCAACGCAAAGCTCAGATAGACGACCTCCATATGCCGGTACAGACCCAGCACAAGATCACTCAGGAACAGCGCCGCCAGGGGCACGGCGAATGCGAGGCGCTTGTCTGAGAAATAGGCGCCGCCGAACAACGCGACCGCCGCTATCGACGTCATGTTCGGCGGATGCGGGATGAGGCGCGACATAGCGGCGGCGAATACCATTGAAAGCAGCACCAAGAGGCGGGGTTTGAGCACGCGAAGATTCTCCTAATCTTGGGCATCCGGAATCAGGTCGCAAAACCAGAAACCGTCGCGGCGAACAACTTCTCCAAACGAAAACTTTACGGGCTCGACAAACAATGGGCCGTCGAACACGAAAGTATGAAACTCTCCATTCTCTCCACAGGGATCAACACCGGGTGGAAGGTCCTCCAGCAAGCGGTCGTCAATCACGCGTCCGGCAAACGAGGGATCCAGTTTACTCGGATCGACACAGACGATCGCAGTCTTGAATCCATCATTTACAAAGTTTTTTATCAGCGCCGACGTGTCGCGTTGCCATAGCGGATATAGGCCGCTCATCCCCAGTCCCGCCATCAGTCGCTGACGGTATGCCCTGATGTCTTCCAGAAAAAGATCGCCGAACACCACCGAGCGGATGCCACGTTCGAAGTGGCGCGTCAGAATCGCCGCGGTGTTTTTTTCATACTCTTCGTTTGTTGCGCCTTTCGAGATGTGCACCAGTTCCAACGGCAGGCCCAGACTTCTCGCCTGACGTTCGAGTAGCTCGCGACGCACGCCGTGCATGCTGATCCGGTCGTAATCCTGTGTGACCGTCGTCAGCAACGCCTCGACGCGCATGTTGGGTGTGCGCAGGATTTCCTGCAGCGCCATGCAACTGTCTTTTCCACCGCTCCAG
Organism: uncultured Alphaproteobacteria bacterium; assembly: GCA_963741725.1. Taxonomy (GTDB): domain Bacteria; phylum Pseudomonadota; class Alphaproteobacteria; order Micropepsales; family Micropepsaceae; genus Rhizomicrobium. Next base: position 396,958 of record CAVUJC010000006.1, read on the forward strand.
GATACCAGGACGGAGTGCGGCTTCGCTTGTTGCTCGATGGAAGTCGGCATAAATTTTTGTCACTTCGGCTGTACGATTTTGAATCACGTCGCGCGCCGGCGAATGAAACACGCGACGCTCAAACCGTCGAGTGACTCTCAAGAAAGGGTGACTGGCAGTTCTTGCGGGCTTTGCTTTACGCCTAAGGCGAACAACGGCCGGCGACGCGATGCGCGTCTTAGCCGCGCTTCGATTGTGGCTGGCTGGGGCGGAAGGGATCGAACCTTCGAATGCCGGAATCAAAATCCGGTGCCTTACCGCTTGGCGACGCCCCAGTAGGCAGCTTGCCCGCCGAAGCAGCGGCGAGGGCGCCGGACCATAGGGCGTGTCCAAGCGCCTTTCAACGCGTGCTTTTCGGCCCGAAAATCGGCTCAGAACGGCGTATTGCGGCACCCAAAGCCCCTCTATATAAGGGCGCCTCCCGTGAATTTCGGAGAGTAGCTCAGCCTGGTAGAGCACTACGTTCGGGACGTAGGGGCCGGAGGTTCAAATCCTCTCTCTCCGACCAACCTACGCTGCATGGCAGCGCAGGTTGCCCTCCGAAGCTCGCGAGAGCCTAGGAGGGCCGTCGAAGGGTCTGGCCGGAAATCCGACTGAGCCATTCATTACGCACTTCTAACATTCATCTTCATACCCCGCCTTGCCCGCTTAACCGTGCGAATTGAGGCTGTACCTGTTCGCGGCCCTTCACGCCTGAACCTCAGATGAATATCGGTTTCACCACGAGTTCAAAGCGGCCCCTCCATTCTCGCCTTGTCCGCTGACATTTCGCCGGCTGGACCATGAAACAGAGAACGGGAGTCCAGTATGAACATTCGCAAAGCCATCCTCGCCCTCATCGTCGGATCGATCGCAACGACTGGTCTGGCTGCGTCTGCCTCCGCCGACACGGTTTGGCAGAAGCATCACCCGCGCCGCGAAGAGGTCAACGGCCGCCTCGCCAATCTCAATCGCCGCATCCATGAGGAACGCGTCGAAGGCGATCTGACGGGCAAGCAGGCGCTCGCCCTGCACCGTGATCTGCACGGCATCCGCCATCAGGAGCGTTTTGCGGCCAGCCTCGATCACGGGCACATCACCAAGGCCGAGCAGCGCGGCCTCAATCAGGAAGAGAACGCCGTCAGCGGCAAAGTCGGTCAGTAATCGCTTCGTGACCCGGCGCCTTGGTTCGGGCGCCGGGTCGCGACGCGCCATTCAGTTCAACAGACCAAAAACGTTCGGCACAGTGTAAGTGAGTATCCCGGCAAGCCCGGTCGTGCAGGCGTTCTTCGAGTTGACGTAGTAGAGGCAGCCAATCCGGTTGAGGTCGGTGCCGGCACCGCGCATGTCCAATGACCAGTTGCGCCAGGTCGCGGTCAGGCCGAGATCGAAATGGGAATAGTCGCTCGGCGCGTTCTGGGCCCATTGATGTCCGATATTCCCGCTCAGCGTGAGCCAGTCGGCAAGCGGATACGACGCTGTGCCTTCGACATAGCCGCCGGTCCCGCCACCGAAGCTCAGTTCAGGTGAAACGGCCCCGGTCGCCGTGAGTGCGAGCGCGCCGAATGTGTGTGAAAGCTGAAAAATGCCTTCGACGTAGCTTGCCGGCTTTGTCGTGGCGAACACCGCCGGCCGGGCATCGGGATAGGCATAGTAGTAGGCCTCAACATTCAGATCCGAGCCGCCCAGATCGAAATGTTTGCCAGCATACAGGTCGACTTCGTAGGTCGGTGAATGATCAAGCTTACCCGCCAGTCCGTTCCAGTTGGTTTTGGATATCCACGTGCCGGCATAGTACCCGTCGGAGATGCTCCAGTTGAGCTGCGCTTGGGGCGCCCAGGCGCGATTGCTTTGGCTGATGCCCCGGAAGCGATAGTCGCTCGCGATCGCGCCATAGCCAGACAGGATTCCCAACTCCGGCGCATCCGCAGAACGAGCTGGCGTGGCCATACCGAGCAGCACGACAGCGCCGACCAGGATTTTCATTCGTCGTGTCATGCTGGTCCCGAAACCAAGTCGGCGTGCAAAGAAGCGGCGCAGACCAGCATACAAAGAAAAAGCCCGCGGATTCCTTAATCCGCGGGCCTGTATTTCTACTTAAGTACGTTCTTAGAGCAGGACGCCCGCTTCGAACATCACACGGACCTGATCGGTGTTGAGGCCCGAGAGACCGAAGCCGAGACCGTCCTCGGTGTCGATGCTGCCTAGCGTGACATAGCTGAAATCGGCACGGCCGAAGAACTGCTTCCACTGATAGGTCGGCGTCAGCGTGATCGACCAAGCGTTGCTGCCTGGACCGTAGCCGAGGATGTCGGGCGTGCTGAAGTTGTTCTGGTGTCCCGACTCGGTTTCGTATTCGACGCGGCCGGCCAGCTTCCAATGGTCGTCGAATGAGTAGCTGGCGAGAATTGCCGCACCAAATACCGTCGATCCCTTCAGGAGCCCGCCCTTCGGCGTGTCATTGTACTGAATGTAGGGACTGATGACCCAGGCGCCCGAGGTGTGCGTGTAGATCAGGTTGTAGACGCTGCCGCTGTTGAGGGCGCTGAAATTGCCATTACCCAGATTTCCGCTCGCAGCAAAAGCCAGCGTATCGGCGCCGCCATTAAAGCCGTACGAAACCAGACCTGACATCGTGTTCCAGACGCCCGAGTAGGTGCCGTCGTTCCACGACACCGAAATGTTCAGCGGGCCGCTGGAGTAATTCGCCTGCACGCCGGTGCTCACCGCCGGTTCGATATTCCAAAGCAGGCCGCGCTCGATGTTCATGTTCTCGAACGTGAAGGTGTATTCGTCGCCGATGAGCGTCGGCAGCTTGCCGCCTTCGAGCGAGAACGCCGACCAGCTTCCCTCACCCTGGAGCTTGGCATACGCCACGGGCACATATCCGAACGTCGCCGGAACGAGATCGGTTGCCTTGTCATAGCCAACGCCCACGGTCGGCAGCGAGTAGGCGCCGAACTGCGCATAGAACTGCAGCCAGCCGTCCGTCTTCTGCAGCATTACCTGGGCATTGCTGATGTCGATGAACGAGGCGTCGTCGCCGTTGTTGAAGTCGATCGGGCTGCTCTGCCAAAACGCCAGACCCGAAACGGCGCCCGTGACATAGACCTTGCCGCCGGCGTCGCCGAGCCAATCGGGCAGATCGATGCTGTAGGGGTTCGGATTGGCGGCCAACGGACCGCTCATCGCGGGCGTGGTCATCGCGTCGGCATACGCCGCGCTCGCGGCAACAAGCGGGCCGGCAACAGCCGCCACGGCCAGTGCCGATTTGAGTCCGAAGTTCTTCATTAAATTGCCCTCTCTGAGTGAATTTTCGCAGCTGCAACACAGCCCGGTGTTCTAGGGGGACTTTTGTAAAGGGCGCGTATAAATTCAATACGTGCATGGGTACTTAGAAGGTGGTTGGACCTTGTACAGGAGCGGATTTGTGACGGCGTTGTTGCAATGCAACACCATCTGCCTGCGCCTTGAGCAGTGCGCCGCCCGAATAGGCGGTTTACGCTAGGAATCCTTCAATTCGGCCTTGTAACGATTTGGTACGGTTTCGAATCGTTTCAGCGCCGTGCGCCGGCCATGGTCAGGTGCATTCCGCCGTCGCTGAGCAGCGTTTCGCCTGTGATGTTGCGCGATTCCGGACCGGCGAAGAACAGCACGGTCTTGGCGATCTCCTCCCCGTCTGCCGCGCGTTGCAGGAGCGCGCGCTTGCCTTCGGCTTCGGCGATGCGCTCGGCCATCTCCGGACCAAACTGCTTCACAAACCAGGGCGTGTCGACATAGCCGGGACACACCGCATTGATGCGCACGTCTGGCGCCAGCGCGCGCGCCAGCGAATAGGTCATCGTGTTGAGCGCGCCTTTTGAGGCCGCATAGGCAACGGATGATCCGATACCGGCTACGCCGGCGATCGAGGACACATTCACAACCGAGCCATCCTTGTGCGCCCGCAATCCTTCGATACACGCACGAATCATCTGGAATGGCCCGACGACGTTGACAGAGTAAATCCGTGTGAAGTCTTCGGCGCTGAGCGAATCCAGATCGGCATGGTTGGTGACGAATTTCGTCGTACCGGCATTGTTGATCAGAATGTCGATGCGTCCCCATGCATCCTGCGCGGCCTTTGCGAGCCTGCGGCAGTCCTCGTCGTTTGCGACGTCGGCCTGTACCAGCCGCACATCGGCGCCGGCCTTTTTCACCGCTTCTGCCGTCTCCTCGGCTTCCGTTTTACTGCGTGTATAGTTGACGACCACATTTGCGCCGCGTTTCGCAAGTCCAATTGCCACAGCCGCGCCAATACCGGTCGCCGATCCTGTGACAATCGCCGACTTGCCTTTGAGATCGTGCTGTTCCATGTGGCCCTTCCTGATACTGTCGTGATGTCGAATTATAGGTCAGGATTGCAATCGTACAGTCCCGGCACGCCGCCGCAAGGAGCCGCCATTTCGACCCATCTGGACGTGTCCATCGTTGAACAGCCCGGCGTGGAACAGGCCCGCCGCGTCCGGCGTCATGTTCACACGGCGGCGGCGCCGATCCGCATCGTACTGATCCGCCATGGCCGCCCCGCGATTGCACCCAATCCACGGACGTCCCATGCGGGCTTTCGCGATTATATCGACGACTACGAAGCGGCCGGCCTCGATCCTGAAAGCGCCCCGCCTGAAGAAATCCAGGATCTCGTCCGGGAATTGAGCGCGATCTACACGAGCACCAAGCCGCGCTCGACCGACAGCGCCAAGGCGCTGGCGCCGAATGCCGAACTCATCGCTGATCCGCTGTTTGTCGAAGCTCCGCTGGCCAGCCCGCGCATTCCCTTGCTGCGCATGAAGGTGCCCAAATGGGCGGTCGTCGCGCGCATTCTGTGGCATGCGGGCTATCATCCCGAGATCGAGGATTATCGCCGCGCCAAGCATCGCGCGACACAGGCCGCAGACATTTTGATGAAGCGCGCAAGCGAAGAGGGTCAGACCGCGCTTGTTGCGCATGGCTACTTCAATGCGATGATCGGGCGCGAGCTTCGCCGCAGGGGCTTTCGCAAGTCGGGTTCGCACCGGGTGCGCTTCTGGAACGCAGTGATTTACGACCTGCCGTAAATCGCTGCCGCGCCGCGATACGCGTTTGTCGCGGTGCCTTTTCGCCATCAAGTTTGCAACTTAGTGTTCGCGCAACGCGCGAGGCGACCATGAGCGAAACAAAGATCGACGTTCCGATGGCCGACGGCATAGCCGAGGCCTATCTCTACACACCATCGCAAGGCACCGGCCCATGGCCGGCCGCGATGCTGCTCACCGACATCATGGGCATCCGGCCTGCGTTCCGGCAGATGTCGCAACGCCTCGCCGATCAGGGCTTCGTCGTCCTGCTGCCGAACGTTTTCTATCGCGGCACGAAGCTTCCGATACTCGACTTTACGCCGGTGTTCGGCGAGGAGCGCACGATGAAGCGGCTGGGCGAGCTGCGCGGCGCGCTCAGCAACGAACAGATGGGCCCGGATGGCACTGCTTATGCCGACTTTCTGATGGCGCAGAAGACCGTGAAGGGTTCCAAGGTCGGCGTTGTCGGATACTGCTTCACGGGATCGATGTCGTTTCGCATCGCGGCGGCCGCCGGTTCCAGGATCGCCGCCGCGGCATCGTTCCATGGCGGCGGTCTCTACACCGATCAGCCGGACAGCCCGCATCTCGGACTGCCCAAGATCAGTGCGCGGCTCTATTTCGGTCATGCCGTCGAAGATCGCGGCATGCCGCCCGAGGCAATCGAAAAGCTCGAAGCGGCGCTGAAGCAATGGACCGGAAAAGGCGAGAGCGAAACCTACGAAGGCGCGAGACACGGCTGGTGCGTGCCGGGGCGTGTCGAGGTCTACAACGAAGTTCAAGCCGAACGGGCGTTCGCCAAGCTGGTGTCTTTGTTCGATTCTTCACTGAAATAGCTTCGCCATTTAATGTCGAGCGCGCGGCCCTCTGACGCCGACAATGCCGCACGTCCGACGCGAGCGGCGCGCCCGGCAAAGCGTGTACCCTTCGTCCGGTTTCTGGCGCGTTCGCCACTCTCATTTTCGGGCCGAAGAGATTCAGATGTCGAAGAACAATTTCTATTACCGAATGATCGGATCGGAGTTGTCTCTCTATAGCGGCAAGCTTCGCAGTTACCTTCTGCAGAAACACATTCCCTTCCGTGAGACCGGAACAAATCCGATTGAATTCTTCTTTACCGCGCCGCAGAAGACCAACGCGGCAGCCGTGCCGATCCTGATCACGCCGGAGGGCGGGTGGCTTCAGGACACCAGCGCTATCATCGACGAGATGGAGAAGCGCTTTCCGGCGATTCCGATCCTGCCGGAAACCCCGGTGTTGCGGTTCGCATCCTATCTGTTCGAATTGTGGGGCGACGAATTCTGGCTGCCGCTGGCCATGCACGCGCGCTGGAGCCATCCGGAAAACCTCGAACTCTTCGTGAAGGATGCCGGCGATGCGCTACTGCCGGGATTTCCACTGTGGCTTCGCAACGCCGTTGGCCGGAACCACGCGCGGCTGATGCGCAACATGACCAAGCGGCTCGGCGTCACGCCCGCGCTTTCGCCGCTCATCGACCGTTTCGCTCAGATCCAACTGGATGGCCTCAACACCCATTTCGAGAGTCACCGGTTTCTGTTCGGCGAGCGCCCGTCGCTCGGCGACTACGGACTCATCGCGCCGCTCTATGCGCATCTCGGACGCGATCCCTGGCCCAAACGCGTACTGATCGCGCCCAGGCCGCATCTCAAAGCCTGGATCGAACGGATGTTCCACCCGACCGGGGCGCCAGGAGCATTCGATTCTGGCGATCGCGTGCCCGAGACTTTGGCTCCGGCGTTGCGCTCGATCTTCGATGAGATGGTTCCGTTCATCGCGGCCTGTGCTGCCGAGTTGCGGAAGATGCCTATATCCGCATCTGACAATCAAAAGGCGCCGCGCTTCTTCGGCGAAGTCAGCTATCCGATGGCCGGCGGCACGCATCAGCGGGTCGGGCTGTCCTATCCAGTGTGGATGGCGCAGCGCATGCTCGACGTCTTCTCGCAAATGCCGCCGCCGCATCAAGGCGCCGTACGCGCCTGGCTGCAGTCGGTCGGCGGCGAGAATGTGCTGCGGCTCGACCTGCCACGCGTCAAGCGGATCGGTCTCGCGGCCGCGAGGGTGGCGTAATCGCCGACTTTTAGAGCATCGCCGGGATGACGCGATCCGGCGGCTTGTGGCCGTCGGCGAAGGTCTTGATGTTGATGATGACCTTCTCGCCCATGTCGATGCGGCCCTCGATCGTCGCCGATCCCATGTGCGGCAGAAGCACGACGTTCTTGAGCTTGAGCAGTTTCGGATTGACCGCCGGTTCGTGCTCGAATACGTCGAGGCCCGCGCCGGCGAGTTGCCCGGCTTCCAGCATGCGGGCCAGGGTGTTTTCGTCGATCACCTCGCCGCGCGCCGTATTGACGATATAGGCGCTCGGCTTCATCAGCTTGAGCCGGCGGGCCGAGAGCAGGTGATAGGTCGCCGGCGTGTGCGGGCAGTTGATGCTGACGATATCCATCCGCGCCAGCATCTGGTCGAGGCTTTCCCAGTAGGTCGCCTCCAGCTCATGCTCGATGTCGGCGTGCACCGGCTTGCGGTTGTGATAGTGGATCTGCAGGCCGAATGCCTTGGCGCGGCGCGCGACGGCCTGGCCGATGCGGCCCATTCCCACGATGCCGAGGCGCTTGCCGTAGATGCGGTGGCCCAGCATCCAGGACGGCGACCAGCCCTTGAAGTGATCGTCCTCGAGTTCCTTGACACCTTCGACAAGCCGGCGCGGCACCGCCAGGATCAGCGCCATCGTCATGTCGGCAGTGTCTTCGGTCAGCACACCCGGCGTATTGGTGACCGCAATGCCTTTGTCGAGGGCGGTCTTGACGTCGATATTGTCGACTCCGGTTCCGAAATTGGCGATCAGCTTCAGGTTCGGGCCGGCGCGGACGATGATCTTGGAATCGATCCGGTCGGTGACGGTCGGTACAAGCACGTCGGCCTTCTGCACCGCCTCGATGAGGTCGGCCTGCGACATCGGGACGTCATCAACGTTCAGCCGCGCATCGAACAGCTCGCGCATGCGGGTTTCAATCGCATCCGGAAGCTTGCGCGTGACGATGACGAGCGGCTTTTTCGCTGGCATTGCGGGCTAAAACCTTTCGGACGGGCGCCGCGTGACGGCGTCCGTCCGGTATTAACAGATGAGGCCCTAGCGTCAAGGATTGGACGCACTCAGGCGAAGGATTCCGTCATCGCGGAGTATACAAGTGTCCGCAAATCGCGCCTGAGCGTCAGCCGCGCGTCGGTACCCATGACCTGCGTCATAAAGACGACTGTGAGGTCTTCCTTGGGGTCGATCCAGAATGCGGTCGATGCCGCACCGCCCCAGAAATACTCTCCTGGCGTACCCGGAATGCGTGTCAGCGCTCTGTCCATCGTCACGCCGCAGCCGATCGAGAAGCCGATGCCGCCATAGCCCGCTTCATTGAACGTCGCTGCCGCGGACAGGTCGCTCAGCAACTGGTTGTCGGGAAGCAGGTTGAGGCTGAACAACTCCACCGTCTTGGGCGAGAGGATCTGAACGCCGTCCAACGTGCCGCCACCCAACATCATGCGGCAGAACCGCATATAGTCATGCATCGTGGAGACGAGGCCGCCGCCGCCTGATTCCAGCTTGGGCGGTTCGGCGTAGGTCGACTTGCCGGAATCGTCCTGAAGCTTCAGTCCGCCGCCTTGCTTTGGCATGTAGCACGACGCGAAGCGCTCGATCTTCGACGCCGGCACCGAGAACGCCGTGTCCTTCATGCCCAGCGGCTCGAACAGCCGCGTGCGCAGAAACTCGCCGAACGTCATGCCGGAGAGCTTCTGGACGAGATAGCCCATGACGTCGATCGAAACCGAATAGTTCCAGTGCTTGCCGGGCGTGAAGTCGAGCGGGATTTTCGAAAGCTGCTCGACGAAGGCGTCCAGGCCGCCCGGCGTCTGGAAATCGTTGATCTTCTGGCGGCGATACTCCGCATCCACCGCGGTGCGCGACATGAACCCGTAGGTGAGGCCCGATGTATGCGTGACGAGATCGACGACCTTCATCGGCCGCTCGCACGGCGTGGTGATGAACTGGCCGACGGTGCTTTCGACAAGGCTTGGCATCCCGGTCGCATACACGCGCAGATTTTTCCACGACGGAATGTAGGTCTGCACGGCGTCGTCGAGACCGAGCTTGCCTTCTTCGACAAGCATCATCAGTGCGACTGAAGTGATCGGCTTGGTCATCGAGTAGATGCGAACGATGGCGTCTTCGCGCCACGGCTTGTTGCGCTCCAGATCCATCGAACCACACATGCCGTTGTGCGCAAGCTCACCGCGCCGCCACACCTGGGTGTGCAGGCCGGGCAGAAGTCCCGTGTCGACAAATCGCTCCTTCATGACCTTGTCCAACGTCGCCAGACGCTTCGACGAGAGACCTGCATTTTCCGGCTTACCCATGGTGATTTCCTGTTTGTTTCCCCCTTCAGCTTAGCGCTGTCCGCCCGCCGAACCCAAGCCGGGCAGGCAGGGGAATTGCGGCATGCGCGACAATAGGTATTCGTGGCCAAGAGGGCGTTTTTAGAAAAAGCGGTATCTTTCCGCTTGCAGGCCTGAGCCGGGCAGAGAGATAATTCTCGCTAGGGAAGCAGCCAGAACGATGCCGTTCGAAAAGAAACGGCCAAACGGGAGAATGAAATGGCTTGGGATTTTGAAACCGATCCGGAATACCAGAAGAAACTCGACTGGGTCGAGGAGTTCGTCGAGAACGAAGTCGAGCCCTTGACGCATATCGGCGTCGGCATGGGCGGGGTGAAATCCAAGACCTATCTGAAGGCCGTTCGTCCGCTGCAGGCGAAGGTGAAGGAGATGGGCCTTTGGGCCTGCCACCTGACGCCTGACCTGGGCGGCCAGGGCTACGGCCAGGTCAAACTCGCGCTGCTCAACGAAAAGCTTGGACGGGTCGGCCTCGCGCCGGTCGTGTTCGGCTGCCAGGCGCCGGATACCGGCAATGCCGAAATCATCGCGCACTACGGAACCAAGGAGCAGAAGGAAAAATATCTCTGGCCGCTGCTCAACAACGAGATCACCTCGGCCTTCTCGATGAGTGAGCCGACAGGCGGTTCCGATCCGCTCTACTTCAAGACGCGTGCAGAGCTTCACGGCAACGAATGGGTGATCAACGGCGAGAAATGGTTCTCGACCGGTGCCCGCAACGCCGAGGTGCTCGTCGTCTATGCGATGACCGATCCGGATCACAAGGATCCCTATAAGCGAATGAGCATGTTCCTGGTCCCGCGCAAGACGCCGGGCGTGGAAATCCTGCGCAGCGTCGGCGTCGGCACGATGGGCGCCGGCAATGAAGGCTATGTCCGCTACACCGATGTGAAGGTGCCGTTCGATGCGATGCTGGGGCCGCGCGGCGCTGCGTTCGAGCTCGGCCAGGTGCGTCTGGGCGGCGGACGCGTGCATCACGCGATGCGTACGGTGGGTCAATGCCAGAAGGCGCTCGATCTGATGTGCAAGCGCGCGGTGTCGCGTTCGACGCGCGACGGTCGTCTCGGCGACTATCAGATGGTTCAGGAGCAGATCGCGGACAGCTACATCCAGCTACAGCAGTTCCAACTCCAGGTGCTGCATGTCGCCTGGCTGATCGACAAACACAAGGACTACAAGAAGGTGCGCAAGGACATCGCGGCGGTGAAAGTCGCGATGCCAAAGGTCTATCACGACATCGCGGCGAACGCGCTGCACATCCATGGCGCGCTCGGCGTCTCCAACGAGATGCCGTTCACGGGCATGGTGATCTCGTCCTTCGTGATGGGTATCGCAGACGGACCGACCGAAGTGCACAAGGTCACGGTTGCCAAGCAGTTGCTGAAGGACTTCCGACCCGACAACGACTTGTTCCCCTCCTATCACCTGCCCAAGGTGCGTGAACGCGCGCGTGAAAAGCACGCTGATCTGGTCGCGGAGCTTAAGGAAGAATGGGCCAACCGCGCGCGGAGCATCGACGCGCTGTAAGCCGCAATTGTCATCGCCGGCCACAATCGTGACATCGGTCTGGGGGAAGCGGCACGGTTGCTTGGACACCGTCCATCCGACCGGCATCCCTTCCCCTCGCGATGCTTTGCATCGCGCGGCCGGGAATGACATTAATTGGACAACAAACCTGAGACTTCAGCCATGAACGACACCGCCACAAGACCCTGGCCCGCAATGTCCCTCGCCGAAGCCACAGCGCTGCTCACCGCGCCAGGCTCCCGCTTCGAAATGGAGACCGTGAACATTCGCGGCATTCCCACGCGGACCTGGAAGAATTGTCCGCCGACAAACCGAGAGGTGTTTCTGGCCGGCCGCTCGTTCGGCAATCGCGAGTTCCTCGTCTACGAGGACGACCGCTGCACGTTTGAGACATTCGCGCGCGCAACGCTGAAGTTCGCCGACCGCCTGCAGCGCGACGGCGTGGAGAAAGGCGACCGCGTCGCCATCATCATGCGCAACCTGCCGGAATGGGTGGTTGCGTTCTATGCCGCCGAGCTCGTCGGCGCGATCGTCACGCCGCTCAACGCCTGGTGGACCGGTCCGGAACTGGAGTACGGCCTTGTCGACTCCGGCACCAACATCGCGATCGTCAACTCCGAACGTCTCGAACGCATTGCAGAGCATCTCGTCAATTGCCCTGACCTCAAGAAGATTTATGTCAGCCGCTATAGCGAGGATCTGCCAAGCCCGATCGTGCACCGCCTTGAAGACGTAATCGGCAAGGTCAATGACTGGGGCAAGCTGCCGTCCGGCGAAATGCCCGACGTCGCGCTGCACGCCGACGACGATGCGACGATTCTCTACACGTCGGGTACGACAGGTAAGCCGAAAGGCGCGCTCGGCACCCAGCGCAACATGACGTCGAACATCATGGCCGCGGGATTCTCGGCGGCGCGGAACTTCGTTCGCCGCGGCGAGCCGGTCCCGGTCGTGGCAAATCCGCTGGATGCGCCGCAACGCTCGACGCTGCTCTCGGTGCCGTTCTTCCATGCCACGGGGTGCTTTGCCGTGCTGGGACCGACGGTGGTTTCGGGCGGCAAGATTGTCCTGATGCGCAAGTTCGACGCCGAAAAGGCGATGGCGCTGATCGAGAAGGAGAAGATCAACAGTTGCGGCGGTGTGCCGACGATCGCCTGGCAGATCCTCGAGCATCCCAATCGGTCGAAATACGATCTGTCATCCCTGGAATCCGTGGCCTATGGCGGCGCGCCGTCTGCGCCTGAACTCGTCAAGCAGATCAAGCAGAACTGGCCGAAATCCGCACCGGGCAATGGCTGGGGCATGACGGAGACTTCTGCAACTTGCACCACGCATTCGGGCGAGGATTACGAGCATCGCCCGACCTCATGCGGTCCGGCGGTCGCGGTCTGCGACCTCAAGATCATGGACGTGGACGGAAATCGCGAACTGCCCGCCGGCGAAGTTGGTGAGCTGTGGGCCCGTGGCCCCAATATCGTCAAAGCCTATTGGAACAAGCCCGAAGCGACGGCCGCGACCTTCGTCGATGGCTGGGTACGCACCGGCGACCTCGCGCGGCTTGATGATGAAGGATTCTGCTTCATCATCGATCGGGCAAAGGACATGCTGATCCGCGGCGGCGAGAACATCTACTGCATCGAGGTGGAGAACGTTCTCTATGATCACCCGGCAGTGATGGATGCCGCGCTGGTTGCCGTGCCGCACAAGCAGCTTGGCGAGGAGCCCGGCGCCGTCGTGCATCTGAAACCCGGAATGCACACGACGGAGGACGAACTGCGAGCCTTTGTGGCCGGCAGGCTCGCTGCGTTCAAGGTGCCGGTGAAGGTCGTGTTCTGGCCTGAGACGCTGCCGCGCAATGCCAACGGCAAGATCCTCAAGACGGAGCTGAAGAAGATCTTTGCGGCGCCCTAGCGGACGTCACATCGACCAGACGCCGCCTTCGTTCGAGCGGTAGCCGAGCGCGCGATAGGCCGCGTCCACCAGCGCCTGTCCGCGGTCGTTCAGCATGATGCCCGAGCCCATCTTGTTCATCGCATAACCGAAACTCATGCGTGCTTGCGGATCGGCAAAGCCGATGGATCCGCCGGCGCCGACATGACCGAAGGCGGGCTCGGACAGGATGGCGGAGCAATTCTCGGCATTCTCCAGCTTGCGGTTGTCCATCGATTTCATGTAGCCGAGCGAGAAGCGCGTCGGGATCATCAGCGTCGCATCCTCATGCGTCGCGACGGAGACATTCTGCATGCGCTTGAGCGTATCGGCTCCAACGAAGCGCTTTCCGTTCAGGCTTCCGCCGTTTGCGAGCGGTGCGTAGAGCCCGGCAAGTCCGCGTCCGTTTGAAACGCCGGTTGCCGATCCGACCTCCGCGGCGCGCGCGGCGCGGTCGTTGGCATTGAAGCCGCCGCCGTTGAGCAGAAAGCGCCCCGTCGGTCCCATCGGATCGGCCGCCAGGGCAAGCATCATGCGCGATTTCATGACGCTTTCATCCGGCGGAAAAGCAAGCATCAGCGAGACGCGGCTTTCGAATTCTTCCGGCAGGCCCATCCAGAATTCGATCCCCAGTGGTCCTGCAATCTCGTCGGCGAGGAATTTTCCCATGCGCTTGCCGGTGCTGCGATGGACCATCTCGCCCACCGTCCAGGCGGACGTCACGCCGTGATAGCCGTTGCGCGTGCCCGGCTTCCAGAAGGGCGCCTCGGCTGCAAGGCGTTCGACCATGTAATTGTAGTCGTAATAGGCGCCTTGCTTGAGTTCTTCGCGCAGGCCGGGAACACCGACCGAATGGTCCAGCATCATCGATACCAGCGCATCCTCTTTTCCGTTGCACGCAAATTCCGGCCAGTACTTGGCCACCTTGGCGTCGAGGTTGAGCAAGCCGCGATCCGCGGCCATGTGCGCGCAGAACGCCGATGCGCCCTTGGTGCAGGAATAGACGATGCAGATCGTGTCGCGCTCCCAGGCCGGACCGTCTTCGGACTTCTGGCCGCCCCAGAGATCGACAACGGTCTTGCCGTCCATCGTGATCGAGACGGAGGCGCCGACCTCGCCGCGCTTGTCGAAATTCTCCGCAAACGCGTCCGCCACGCCCGCGAATTTTGCATCGCAGGTGCCGGTGACCATTCCCCGTGCCGTCTTGCGTTCGATCGTCCCCATGTTTCCCACCCTTATTCTTTGGCCAAACTTTCCGGCGGCGGGACGCGCTTGTCAAACCTGCAGCGCAGCATTCGCCGATGTGCTAAATGCTCGTCATGCCCGACTTGCACATTACTGCGGCAATCACGATCCCCGAAAGCGAACTTGAGGAGAGCTTCATTCTCTCCTCGGGCGCCGGCGGCCAGAACGTCAACAAGGTTGCGAGCGCGGTGCAACTGCGCTTCGACGCGCTGCATTCGCCGTCCTTGCCGGACGATGTGCGGGTCCGACTGCTGCGCATCGGTGGCCATCGCCTGACCAAGGACGGCGTGCTGATCATCACGGCACGCGAATCCCGCGACCAGATCCGCAACCGGCAGCTCGCGCGCGAACGGCTCGTCGAACTGATCCGGCGCGCCGCCTTTGTTCCGAAAAAACGCAAACCGACGCGCCCGACCAAGGCCAGCAAGGAACGGCGCATCGAGTCCAAGAAGCGCACGGGCCTGAACAAGCGGCAGCGTTCGAAGAGATTCGACGACTGATCGATCTGCCACGCCCGGCTGGCGGACCAATCGAACTCAGAGCCGGCTTGGCTTTTCCTAGGGCTTTTGCGGCGCCAGCATCGTGGCGCGTTGCGTCATGAGACGCTGCTGTTCTTCCGGATCCCAGGCGTGACGCGGCCCGATGGTCAGACCACCGTCGACGATGATGTGTGTGCCGGTGACGAATTCGGAGTCGTCGGATGCGAAGTACAGGCAGGCTTTCGCGATGTCCGCCGGCAGGCCGCTCTTGGGTATCGGTTGCGCGTTCGGCGCACGCTGCGCCATGCCCGCGTTCAACTGTTCCGTCATCGCCTCGCTCGCGCCCATCGAGCGCGCGCCGGCGGCGAAGATGTCGGTCAGGATCAACCCGGGACAGATCGCATTGATGCGAATTTTCGAGCGGCCGACCTGGACTGCGCCGACGCGAGTCAGGTGCAATACGCCCGCCTTTGCCACCGAATAGGCGAGCGGCCCCGCGCCGCCCTGCAGGCCGGCGACGGACGACGTGTTGATGATCGATCCGCCGCCGCGTTCCTTCATGAAGGGGATCGCATAGCGCATGCCGAGCGCGACAGATCGAAGGAGCAGATTCATCGAGCGATCCCAAGCTTCGCCCGTCATGTCCTCGATCGTGTTGGGGCTGCCGCCGGCGCCGGCATTGTTGAAGAGGATGTCGAGGCCGCCGAACTGGTCCTTCGCCGCCTGCATCGTCGATTTGATGTCGTCTTCGCTCGTGACGTCGCAATGATGAAACTTCACCTGGCCGTTGAACCGGCGTTCCAGTTCGCGGCCCTTGTCATCCTGGATGTCCGCGGCGATGACGCGTGCGCCTTCGGCGACAAACAGCTCCACCGTTCCGCGCCCGATGCCGGAACTGGCGCCCGTGATGACGGCGATCTTGCCCTTGAGACGATCCATCAATTCTGCCCCGTATCGTGATTGTCGTTGTGATTGATCGTCAGTATTGCGCGGAGAAAGGCGCAAGACAAACCGGAAATCCGCCCTAGCGCGAAAACACGCCCATCAGCATTGGCTTGGCGTAGAGCGCAGGCGCTTCCTCGGCCACGACGCCTGGGATGGTGAAGGCGAGATCGGACGCCGCATTGAGTGTCGCGTTCAGCATCTGTGCGGCAATGTAGGGATCCACCGCGCGGATCGATCCTTCCGCGACACCATCCGAGATCATCGCGGCAAAGCGCTCCGATACGCGGTTCGCGCGATCGACCATGCTGAGACGGATATGCTCGGGCAGCGCGCTGAGCGCGGAGGAGCGCAGCAGGGGGCCTCGTTCCGACAGTTGAAATTCGATCAGCGTCGCGGCGGCGGATGAGACTTTTTGCCAATAGTTGCCGGGCTCGGCCAGCGCGGCGCTCTGCACGCGGCGCATCAGGTCGAAGGTGCGCTCGAAACATTCGACGACTAGGTCGTCCTTCGCGTCATTGTGGTGGTAGAAGGAGCCCTTGGTGACGTTGAGCTGCTCTGAAATCTTTTCCACCGACGCGCCGCGATAGCCGCGCTGATTGATCAACCTTGTCGCCGCTGTGAGAAACGTCTCGCGCAACTGATCCTGGTTCCGGTCTTCGGCGAGGGACGGATCGGGCAGGCGTGCCGGTTGCCACGCAGCCCCGGTCGGTGCGACGCCGAAAGCCATGATGTCGAACATGCGGTCGCGCACGCGGGAATAGTCGTCGAGGTCGTAGCGCGGCAGCCATGTCACTGACCAGTAGAGCTGCTCCATGATCATGTGTGTGCGGGCCGTCGCCATGCGCCGGTCCATCCATTCGAATCCCGGTGCGCGGAAAAGCGAGCGCACCTTGCGGAAGAACTGGCCATAGGCGCGGCCGACGATCGGCAGATGCGGCTCCTTGAGCGCGCGGATATCATTGAACACTGCAATCGGCGCTTCCTCGCCCTCGCGGATGCGGCGATGAAGTTGCAGATAGGCGTCGAGGAACTTGAGCAGACGCCTGGGCGGATCCGGCTCGCCGAGAGCGTCCGCAACGAGCGCGTCGAACCTCTCGATCCCGCGCAGATAACAGGCGACCGCGAGATCTTCTTTCTTCTTGAAATAGTATGTGACGCTTGTCGTGATGAGATCGACGCTCGCGGCCACGTCGGCCAGCGTCATGCCGCGCACGCCGCGCCGGTTGAGAATGCCGGCGGCAGCCGCGATGATAGCTTCCTTCTTCTTGTTGTAGCGGTCGGTCGATGCCGCCGCCTGTCGATTGTCCATCGCAGTGCAATTCAGGTTGGAAGGGAACTATAACGGAACACAAAGACTCATGTGACATCGCCCGGTGCGCTGCGCGCCGCCGCTTCGGCCAGCACGCGCAGGTTTTCCTCGTGCGTGTTGCGGTCGATGCGATAAAAGCTGAGGCAGACGAGCGCGATGGCGTAGAGCGCGAAAACAGACGGCATGTAATAAAGGGCAAGCTGGCGCGGAATCTCCGGATCGAGCGTCGCCGGATTCGCCTTTGCCGGAAAATGCGCGAGCGAGAGCAACAGGCCCGCCATGAGCGCGCCGGAGCCAGAGATCGCCTTCAGGATGAAACTGTTGGCCGAGAAAAACAGGCCCTCGGAGCGCCGGCCGGTCTTGCGCTGGCTGTCTTCCACCACATCGGCGAGCATCGAGGAGATCGTGACCGCGCTGGAGATGCTCAGCATCGTCGCGATCGTCGTGAAGAAGATCAGCAGGGGCATGAGGATCGGCGCGCCGTTCGCCGGGAACAGGTTGAGCAGCCGTGCGCCCATCGGCAGCCAGCCGAACGCCGTCGACGATATCCAGAACAGGATCGCCGCCCGCTTCTTTCCGATGGCGCGGGAGACCGGAGTCGAAACGAAAATCGCCACGATGGGCGAGGCGACGACCGTCAGGCTGAGAAAGAAGATCTGTCCCGACGACAATCCCCAGAAGAAGACGTTGAAGTAATTGTTGAGCGCGGCCAGCGTCCCGGCAGCGACGGACGAGAACAGAGCGGAGATCGAGAGCACGATGAAGGACGTGTGGTTGAGCGACTCCTTCATTTCGCGCAACACCTGACCGAACGCCAGGCTGCGTTTCGGCACGACTGCGAAATAGCGCACGAATTTTTGCGTTCCTGCGGCCGAAACGAGGATGGCCAGCATCATCAGGATGCTCGCGGTCAGGCCGTAGCGCGAATAGCCGACCGGATTCTGCAAGCCGATGGGATGCCCCAGGGCAGGAACAAGGAACACGCCATACGCCAGAAGCTGGATACCAAGCCCGCCGAGCCAGCCGAACAGATAGCGATAGCTGAGGAACGAAGTGCGCTGGTCATAGTCCGGCGTCAGTTCGGCAACGAGCGCTGTGCTCGGAATTTCATAGACCGCGATCAGCGTGCGCACGACGATGGCGATAGCAATGAGGTAGTAGAACAACGCCTGCTGCGACCAGCCGCCCGGCGGATTCCAAACGAACCAGTAACCGATCGCGACGGGAACGGCCGCTGCGTACATGAATGGATGGCGGCGTCCTAGCCGCGAGCGCCAATTGTCCGAAATCTGTCCGATCACCGGATCTGCGAAAGCATCGACGGCAAGCGCGATGGCGATTGCGCTTCCGACCCAGATCGCCGGGAGCCCGACGACCTGGTTGTAGAAAATCAACAGGAAGTAGGAAAACCCGTTGTCCTTCACGCCGAAGGCAATCGAGCCGAAGCCGTAGAACAGTTTGGTGCGCAGACTGGCGATGTCGCGGCGGACGTCTTCGGGAACGGTCGGGATGATCGTGGCGACCGTCATCGGGCTACTGTGCCGGAGGCGACGTCACGAACGCCACGGCGTTTTCGGCGCCGGCTTCGGTCAGCATTCGCACATTCTCCTCATGCTGCTCGCGGCTGATGCGATAGCGCGACAGGGCGATGATGCCGATTCCATAGAAGCCGACAATGCAGGGCAGATAGAGCAGCGCCAGGTGGCGCACGACCGCCGGATCGATCGTTGCGGGGTCTGCGTGATCCGGGAAATGCGCCAGGAACAGAAGCTGGCCCGCGATCAGCGTGCCGGCGCCGGACAGAAGCTTGGTAATGAAGCCGATGAAGGCAAAGAACAAGCCTTCCGAGCGGCGTCCGGTCTTCAACGCGCTGTCATCCACCACGTCCGCCATCATCGAGCCGAAAAGGATGAGACAGCCGACGCCGAGAACGGCCGACACAGTCCGTTCTGAAAACAAGAGAACGAGCAGAAGCGTCGTGCCGTTAGCAGGGAACAGGCCCAACAGGCGAAGAGAGATCGGCGTGATGGCCAGCGCGATGCAGCTGAAATAGAAGACGAGCGCTGCGTTCTTCTTGCCCAGCCGCTTGGAAACGGGACCGGCCATGAACGGCGCCAGGAAGGCCGACGCCAGCCCAGCAAGGCCGAACAGCCCGATCTGTTTGGTCGTCAGTTCCCAGAAATAGGTGTTGAAATAAAGCAGGAGCGCCGCCCCAAGACCGATGGCCAAGGTTCCAAAGATCGCCGCCAGCACGAGAATGATGAATTGCGGATGCCACAGGCTCGTCGCCATTTCCCGGAACATCTGCGTCAGCGTGATGCGCCGTTGCACGGTCGGGCGGAACAGCGGGATATAGCGATGCGTTCCGCGTGCAGAGATCAGAATGCTCGCAACCATGATGATGGCCGATGCAAGGGCAAATCGAGGATAGCCGGCCGGATTGAGCTGTCCGGTCTTGTGCACCGCGTCGGCGAAGAGGATGTAGCGGAACGTCGCCACGCTCATGCCGACGCCGGCGGTAACGCCGAAGAGATAACGGATCGAGATGAAGCTGGTGCGCTGGTCATAGTCGTCCGTCATCTCGGGCACCATGGCCGAGCTCGGAATCTCGTACATCGTGATGAACGTGCGAACGATGATCGCCATCGCGACGAGATAGTAGAACAGGGCCTGATGCGACCAGTGCGGCGGAATCCAGAGGAAGTAATAGGACACGGCGACCGGAACCGCGGATGCGTACATCAGCGGATGCCGCCGTCCCCATGCCGTGCGCAGGCTGTCTGAAATCTGTCCGACAATCGGATCGGCAAAGGCGTCGAACACCAGAACCAGGGCGATGGCGAAGCTCACTTCGCCGGCCGGCAGGCCGATCACCTGGTTGTAGTAGAACAGCAGCAGCGTGCCGAAGCCGAAATCCTTGACGCCATAGGCGATGGAGCCGAAGCCGTAGAACAATTTGGCGCGCATGCTCGACAGTTCGCTGCGCTGAACCGGGGTGCTCATGCCGCAAGTCCGAAAGTTTCGGGTACGCGCGCGATCTTTCCCGCATCCACCATGGTTTTTCTCCCTCGCACGCCGCCTGCGGCGGCGCTTTTTATTATGTCGCCGGTGCCCCTCTGCGTGGGCCGGCGGACGCCCCGGCCTTGAGACGTCGCCATTCGGACGAAAAAGGCCGTCGTCTTTAGAAAGTGTGGTACGGCCCCAAAGGTGTCAACGGGGGAGCCACGGGCGGCGCCGGTCTGGCTTGGTTTTCCACGTGGCGCTGGCGCCATCGGCGTCCGAAAATGGCCAGTGCGGGAACGATCTTTAGGCCATACTGGGGCCATGGAACTTCCACCCGACGATGTCTGCTACCGCGCGATCGCCACACGGGATGTCCGTTTCGACGGACGTCTCTTCATCGGCGTCAAGACGACGGGAATCTATTGCCGGCCGATCTGCCCGGCGCGCACGCCCAAGCGTGAGAATGTCACCTTCTGGCCGAGCGCGGCATCGGCGCAGGAGGCAGGCTTTCGGCCGTGCCTGCGCTGTCGGCCCGAGATCTCGCCGGACGCAGCAGCGTGGCGCGGCACTTCGAACACCGTTTCTCGCGCGCTCGCGCTGATTGCGGAAGGCGGACTCGACGGCGAAGCCGGCATGTCGGCGCTGTGCGAGCGTCTCGGCGTCGGCGAGCGTCAGTTGCGGCGGCTGTTCGACAAGCATCTTGGTGCACCGCCCATCACCGTGGCGCAGACGCGGCGCATCCTCTTTGCCAAGCAGTTGATCCACGAGACGCACTTGCCGATGACCTCCATCGCGCTCGCCTCCGGCTTCGGCAGCGTGCGACGCTTCAACGATGCGTTCCGGAAGCTCTATCGCCGTCCGCCGAGCGAATTGCGCAGGCAGAGCGCTGCGAAGTCCGCCTTGTCGACGGTCACCATTCGCCTGGGTTACAGGCCGCCCTATGATTGGGACGCGATCCTGTCGTTCCTTGCGGCGCGCACGATCGCCAATGTCGAGCTTGTCGATCGCAATCGCTATGCCCGCACCATCGAGCTCGACGGCGAGTTCGGCAGCGTTGAAGTCACACCCGGCAAGAACCATCTTGTCGCGACGATCCGTTTTCCGCGCGTGCAGTCGCTGCTTGCTGTCGTTGCCCGGTTGCGGCGGCTGTTCGATCTCGACGCCGATGTCGAAACCATCGGCCGGCATCTCTCGGGCGATGAAGCACTCGCGCCGCTGATCGCAAGGCGGCCCGGCCTGCGCGCGCCCGGCGCGTGGGACGGCTTCGAGCTCGCCGTCCGCGCCATTCTCGGCCAGCAGATCACGGTGACCGGCGCGCGGGCTTTGGCGGTCAAGATCGTCGAACGCGCCGGAAGCGATATTGCGGCCGATATCAGCGGCGATGAGCGGCTTAGCCGCGTGTTCCCGTCGGCGGCGCGCATGGCGCGGACCGATTTGTCGACTCTCGGCATGCCGCGCGCCCGCATCGCCGCGCTGACCGGTTTGGCTGCGGCGGTCACGGAAAACCCCAAGCTCCTCGAACCTGCAGGCTCGTTCGACGAAACCATCGCGCGCCTGGTTGCGCTGCCCGGTTTTGGTCCATGGACAGCGCAATACTGGGCGCTGCGGGCGCTGCGCGACAGCGATGCGTTTCCTGCGGCCGATGTTGCGCTGTTGCGCAGTCCGGCGGTCGCGCAAGAAGGAAAACGCCCGACACCAAAGGCTCTGCTCGAACGCGCGGAATCCTGGCGGCCCTGGCGCGCCTATGCCGCGCAGCATCTCTGGACAGCGGATGCCGAGCGTGTCTGAGCAATTCCTCGTCGAGCAGATTCAAACGCCGGTCGGACCGCTCCTGATGATCTCCGACCAGAAGGGCGTGCTGCGCGTTCTGGAATTTCACGACATGAAAGACCGCTGGCATCCGCACATTGAAAAGCGATTTGCCGGTGCAAAGATGACTGAGAACCCCGGCGCCTTTGGCCACGCCAAAACGCTGGCGCGGTACTTCGATGGCGACATAGAGGCCATCGATGACATTCCGACAGACGGACAGGGCACGGAATTCCAGCGCGCGGTCTGGAAGGCGCTGCGCACGATTCCTGCTGGTGCGACGCTCAGCTACGGCGCGCTCGCGAAACAGATCGGCAAGCCGGCGGCGGTGCGCGCGGTCGGCCTTGCAAACGGTGCAAACCCGATCGCCATTGTTGTGCCTTGCCATCGCGTCATCGGCAGCGATGGTTCTCTCACCGGCTATGGCGGCGGGTTGGAGCGCAAGCGCTGGCTCCTCGCGCACGAAGCCAAGAACGCCGGCGAAGGACTGTTCAAAAAGGTGAAACGCTCATGACCACGATCGCCGAACGCGCCAGGACATTTGCCGCGCTGCATGCCGGTCCGAAGCTTCTGATCCTGCCGAACGCCTGGGACGCCGGTAGCGCGCGCGTGATCGAAAGCGCCGGCGCGACTGCTATTGCGACGTCGAGCGCGGCTGTCGCCTGGGCGCACGGCTATCCGGACGGGCAGTACATGCCGTTCGACACCTTGCTGGAAAGCGTGCGCGAGATGAACTCGTGTCGTGAAGATCCCCGTCTCGGCGGATATCGAAGCCGCCTATGCTCAGGACGCGGCGACCGCCGCCCTGACTGTTGCACGCATTGTCGAGGCGGGCGCAGTCGGCATCAATATCGAGGACGGAAACGATCCGCCCGACCTCCTCGCCCGCAAGATCGAAAACCTGAAGGCCGCCGCGCACAAGACCGGCGTCGAATTATGGGTCAACGCTCGTATCGACACCTATCTGCGCCGGCTGGTGCCCGCAGAGCGCGCCTATGACGAGACGGTCGCGCGCGCCCGGCTCTATCGCGAGGCTGGCGCCAACTCGATTTTCGCGCCCGCCGTTACGGAAGCCGAGACCATCGCAAGGCTCGTAAAAGCCGTTGTCTTGCCGCTGAATCTTCTCGCCTGGCCGGGGCTTCCCGATGGCGCGACCCTTCAGGCGCTTGGCGTTCGCCGTCTCAGTGCGGGTTCGGGGATCGGCAAGCTGATCCACAACCGCACGCTGACGATTGCAAAGGCGTTCCTTGCGGATGGCCGCTCGGAACCCTTCAACGAAGGGCCGCTCGGCAACCCCGACATCAACGGCATGATGCGAAAAGACTAAAGCGTCACGAAATTGCGTATGATGTCCCCGGACTCGCAATTCGGGCTGCATGAGCGAAGAGACTGTCATCTGGAATTATCTGCGCGGCGCACTATGGCCGGGCCTGGCGGGCCTTGTGGTCGGCGCAGGCATTGTCCTGTGGCATGGACCCGAGCCGCTCTGGCTGGTCGCGGGCGTCGCTCTGCTTCTGGCCGCCTTCGCTGCGGTGCTCACCGCACGCGCGCGGCCGAGTTCCGATGATGCCGCAGGTGCAACACGCGATCCGGGACGCGTGGGCTTGCCGCCGCTTGCGCGCGAAGTGTTCGAACATCTTCCAGATCCCCTGATGCTCTTGGATATCGGCGGCCGCGTGCTGTTCGCCAACAGCGCCATGCGGACCGTCGTGGGCGTCGGCGCCGAGAACAAGCATGTCTCGTCCATCCTGCGCACGCCGGCTGTCCTGGAAGCGATTGCCGACACGTCGACGACCGGTGAACCCAGCTCGATCGAATTCACCGTCCCTGTCCCGGTCGAGCGCCACTACCAGGCCTATATTGCCCGCATGAGTTCGCAGCCGCCCGTGACGACGCTGTTGCTGCACGATCTTACCGCCATCAAGCGCACCGAACAGATGCGCGCCGATTTCGTCGCCAATGCCAGTCACGAGCTGCGCACGCCGCTCGCGGCTGTGTCCGGCTTCATCGACACGCTGAAGGGCCACGCCCGCGACGACGCCGAAGCCCGCGACCGCTTCCTAGACATTATGAGCGTCGAGGCGGGCCGCATGCGCCGGCTGATCGAAGACCTTCTCTCGCTCACCCGGATCGAACTCAACGAGCATGTCCGCCCGTCAGGCAAGGTTTCGCTCGAGGCCATCATTCGCGAGGCAACCGCTGCGTTGAACCCACTCGCGCAGATCGACGACATCTCGCTTGAGGTATCGGTCGCGCCCAATCTGGCGATGGTCACGGGCGAGCGGGACGAGCTGATCCAGCTCTTCCAGAACCTGATTCACAACGCCATCAAGTACGGCCGGCCGGGCGGCCATGTGTGGATCACGCTCGCCAGCGCCCAGGCGCAGGGCGGACGCGGCACAGTTTCCATGGTTTCCGCGACGATCAAGGATGATGGCGAGGGCATCGCCTCCGATGCGATTCCCCGTCTGACCGAGCGATTCTATCGCGTCGACGTAAAGCGGAGCCGTGAAAAGGGTGGGACCGGCCTCGGTCTGGCCATCGTCAAGCACATCGTCAACCGCCACCAGGGCCGGTTAACGATCGAAAGCCGGGCCGGCGAGGGCAGTACCTTCACGGTTTCGCTGCCTTCAGCGCCCACAGACAACGCTGTCACAGAACTGTTATAAATCTGTCGCATAGCCATGTCCGTGCAGGGCTAGTGACTAGCCAACGCGAAGGAGTCCCGAGTCGGGCAGCGATATGAGTGAACATACAGTCAAAGCGTTCAGTGAGAAGCTAGAGGCCCTGTCGGCGGCGATCGCGCAGATGGGTGGTCTGGCCGAAGCCCAGTTCGCCAACGCGGTCGAAGCCATTGCGCGGCGCGATACAACGCTCGCCGAAAACGCAGTGGGCGGCGACAAGCGCATCGACGAGATGCAGCTCGACATCGAAGACCGCGCGCTGAAGCTGCTCGCATTGCGCCAGCCGATGGCCGTCGACCTGCGCGAGACTCTTGCCGCGATCAAGATCGCGTCCGAGCTGGAGCGCATCGGCGATCTCGCCAAGAACATCGCGAAGCGCGCCATCGTGCTGAACCGGGAACCGCCGATCCGGCTGACCTCCTCGCTCGCCCGCATGGGCAAGCAGGCGTTGTCGCAACTCAAGCATGTGCTCGACGCCTATTCCGACCGCAATGCCGAGGCGGCCGAAGCGGTGTGGAAGCAGGATCCGGAGATCGACGAGATCTACAACAGCCTGTTTCGCGAACTGCTCACCTACATGATGGAAGATCCACGCACGATCGGGCTGTGCACGCATCTGCTCTTCATCGCCAAGAACATCGAACGCAGCGGCGACCACGCCACGAACATCGCCGAGGTCGTCTATCACATGGTGCGCGCCGATCATTTGTCGAACGAGCGGCCCAAGGCCGACACGACGAGCGAGACCAGCGTTCCCTTCGAGAGAAAAGCATGAGTCTGAAGCCTACCGTTCTTGTCGCCGAAGACGAAGGAGCCCTTATCACCCTCCTGCGCTACAATCTCGAACGCGAAGGCTATCGCGTGCTCGAGGCGCAGGATGGCGAGGAAGCCCTGCTTGTCGCCGCCGAGGAGAAACCCGACCTGGTCCTGCTGGACTGGATGCTGCCGCAGCTTTCGGGCATCGAAGTCTGCCGCCGCCTTCGCGGTCGCCAGGAAACTCGCAACGTTCCGATCATCATGCTGACCGCGCGCGGCGAGGAGACGGATCGCATCCGCGGTCTCGATACCGGCGCGGACGATTATCTGACCAAGCCGTTCTCGATGACCGAGCTTCTCGCACGCCTGCGCGCAGTCATGCGCCGCATCCGGCCGAGCCTTGCGCCGGACACCGTCGCCATCGGCGATATCGAGATGGACCGTGCCGCGCATCGCGTGCGCCGGGCCGGCAAGGAAGTTCACCTTGGTCCGACCGAGTACAAGCTGCTCGATCACCTGATCCAGCATCCCGGCCGCGTCTTCAGCCGCGAGCAATTGCTCGACGCCGTCTGGGGCTCGGATGTCTATGTCGAAGCCCGCACCGTCGATGTGCATGTCGGACGCCTGCGCAAGGCGCTCAACATAGACGGCGTGCGCGATCCAATCCGCACCGTGCGTTCAGCCGGCTATTCCCTGGATGATGCGGCGATCGTGAACTAGCCGGAAGCGACCGTCTCGGCGATTGCGATCCTGGCTGTGTCAGCGACGCTTTGGTGGATGCCGGGACGGGAGAGTATGTCCGCCCACGCCACGAGGTCCGAGAGGCGCGCGAGCTTTCGCCAGTTCTGCGGCAGCGTGTGTCCCATCGCGCGATAGGCTTCGACGACACCTGCTAGAAAGATCTCGTCGGGATGATTGCGCAGCAGGTTTCCGAAATCGATGTCGGGCCGCCCGGCCATGCCGAATTCCCAGTCGATGATCGCCGCGATGCCCGTTCCGCACATCAGGATGTTGGACCCGTTGAAGTCCGAATGGACGAGGCAGGGCTCGCCGCCCCATTTGAGGTCCCTGTTCGCCGCCGCATAGTCCATCGCCGCGCGCGCCAGTTGCGGACCGAGCAGGGCATTCGCCTGCCCCTCGATGAAGGAGCCGCGCAGGAAGCCGAGAAGAAATTCGCCGCCTTCGGGAAATGCGTAGGTGATCTTGAAGTTCGCATCGATGAATCCGACCTGTTCGAACGGGATGCCGTGGATTGCGCCCAGCGCCGCGCCGACGGAGAGTCCGGCCTCCCGACGCTCCTGTGGCGTCATTGTCTGGATGGCGATCTCCAGACGCGGTCCCTCGATCCACTCCACGAGCGCGAAGTGGAATTTTTCGAACCGGCCGATGTGCAGCGTGCGCGCGACGGGCACGGTCGACGCGATCATTCTGGCAATAGCGGCTTCCTTCGGCGCCTGCGCCGCGTCGCGCTGATACAGCCGCAGCAGAACTCGACCCTGTTCGAGATCAACTCGGATGTTGGTGTTCGCGAAGCCGCCTTCGACATTGCAGAAACCCGTAACGCGCGCATCCGGCAATCCGGCGCGAACCATGGCCTGCACCTCGTCCGCCGAGGGCGCGAGTACGGGAACCGACCGCGTCCAGCCAAGGCGCATGGCGTCAGAGCGCCTTGGCGATCGCGCCTTCGATGTCCGCAGGTTTCGTCATCGGCGCGAATCGCGCGACTACCTTTCCGGTCTTGTCGACGAGGAATTTGGTGAAATTCCACTTGATGTTCTTGGTGCCCAGAATGCCAGGCTTCTGACTTTTGAGATATTCGTAGAGCGGATGCGCGCGCGGACCGTTGACTTCGATCTTGTCGAACATCGGAAAGCTGACGCCATAGTTCATCTGGCAGAACGCGCCGATCTCCTGCGTCGAGCCGGGCTCCTGCTGACCGAACTGGTTGCAAGGAAAGCCGAGGATGACGAGGCCCTTGTCGCGCAACTTTTCGTAGAGTTTTTCCAGGCCGGCATATTGCGGCGTGAATCCGCACTTGCTCGCCGTGTTGACGATCAGGATCGCCTTGCCCTTGTAGTCGGAAAGGGAAACTGCCTTGCCTTGGAGCGTCGCTGCCGTGAAGTCGTAAATGCTGGTCATCGCGTTTCCCTGCCTTCGTCCGAAAGCGAGGAAACGCGATCACGGAAGATCTGGCAAGCGTCAGCCTGTCATGCGGCCTTTGTCGCGGCGCTGCTGCTGCGGCTGGTACGCTTTACGCGCATGCGCTTCGCAGTAAGGCGATCCGCCCTTCGGGCTGCGGCCGCAGAAATGGAACTCGTCAGCCGAAGGATCGCCGATCGGCCAACGGCACATGCGGTCGTTGATCGTCAGGACGGTCGCATGGCTGCCATCGTCGAAAGTCAGCGGATCTTCCTCGACCACCGGTGCCGGCGGCACATGCGTGCGCATCGACACTTTGGGCGCCATCGGAAGGCGCGGCCTTTCGCTGCGCGACGGGCTGGCGCGTCCGGCCAGGCCAAGACGGTGTACTTTGCCGATGACGGCGTTGCGGGTTACTCCGCCCAACGCGCGCGCGATCTGGCTGGCCGACAATCCCTCGGTCCAAAGGTTTTTGAGCTGCTCGACACGATCGTCGGTCCAATTCAACAACTGGGTCATCAAAAGCGCTCCCTCATGGCCCATGCCACAAGATATCGTACCGCTGATATTGGGCTGCACAAGCGTTGGCTGTATCGCCCCAGACCTTGTCCACAACATGGCGACTCAGCCGCATAGGGGCCATTCGCTTGTGCGATTGTCACTTTCGGCGGATAAGACCCGACCGCGCCTGCGGGCTTGTCCACAGGCCAACCCATGGAGAGTCCAGTGTTTCCCTCGGTGCTGCCAACCTATAACCGGGCGGATATCGCATTCGTCCGCGGCGAAGGTCCCTACCTTTTCGCCGAGGATGGCAAGCGATATCTGGACTTCGGCGCGGGCATCGCGGTCAATGCGTTCGGCCACGCGAACCCCAAATTGGTCGCCGCTTTGACAGAGCAGGCGAATCGGCTGTGGCACACCTCAAATCTCTACCGCGTACCCGGGCAGGAGAGTCTGTCGAAGAAGCTCGTCGACAATACGTTCGCCGATACCGTGTTCTTCACCAACTCCGGCGCCGAGGCGTGCGAGTGCGCATTCAAGATGGCGCGCCGCTATCACTTCGTGAACGGTCACCCCGAGCGCTTCCACATTATTACCTTCAAGGGCGCGTTCCACGGACGCACGATGGCTGGCATCGCGGCGGGCGGCCAGGAAAAATATCTCGAAGGCTTCGGCCCGAAAGTGCAGGGCTTCGATCAGGTGGCGCCGAACGATCTGAAGGCACTCGAAGCCGCGATCACGCCGGCGACGGCCGCGCTCATGATCGAGCCGATCCAGGGCGAGGGCGGCCTCAATCCCATGCCGCCCGAATTCCTGCGTGCGTTGCGCAGGATCTGCGACGAGCGCGGGCTGCTCCTGATCTTCGACGAGATTCAATGCGGCGTCGGTCGCACCGGCAAGCTCTTCGCATATGAGTGGCTCGGCATCACGCCCGACATCATGTGCGTGGCCAAGGGCATCGGCGGCGGATTCCCGCTCGGGGCATGTCTCGCGACGGCGGAAGCAGCCAAGGGCATGACGGCCGGAACGCACGGCTCGACCTATGGCGGAAATCCGCTCGGCATGGCAGTCGGCAATGCTGCCGTCGACATGGTTCTGGCGCCGGGCTTCCTCGATCATGTGCAAAATGTCGGCAATTATATGCGCCAGCAGCTCGCGGGCCTGATCGCCGAGCATCCGGGCGTCTTCGAAGAGCTGCGCGGGCAGGGGCTGATGCTCGGCCTCAAGATGCGCGTGCCGAACACCGATTTTGTGGCCGCAGCGCGCAAGCACGGCCTCCTGATCGTCGGCGCGGGCGAGAATGTCGTGCGCCTCCTGCCGCCGCTGATCATCACCGAAGACCAGGTGCGCGACGCGGTTAAACTTCTTTCGGACACGGCCGCGGAATTCGAAGCGGCGAAAAAGACGGTCGCAGCATGAACGCGCCAGCAGGACGGACAAGCACCGTGAAGCATTTTCTCGACATCAGCGATTTCGATCCGGCGACGCTCAATCAGCTCATCGCGTCCGCCCGCGCGCGCAAGAATGCGCGCGCCGGTTCGGCGCGCGGCGCGCTCGATGCCGACAAGCCGCTCGACGGCAAGATGCTGGCGCTGATCTTCGACAAGCCGTCGACGCGCACGCGCGTTTCGTTCGACGTCGGCATGCAGCAGCTTGGCGGCAGGACGTTGATGCTGACAGGCGCGGAAATGCAGCTTGGACGCGGCGAGACGATGGCCGACACGGCACGCGTCATGTCGCGCTATGTCGATGCGATCATGATCCGCACGCTCGATCAGGACATGCTGCACGAGATGGCGGAGAACGCATCGGTGCCCGTGATCAACGGCATGACCAAGCTTTCGCATCCCTGCCAGGTTCTGGCCGACGTCATGACGTTCGAGGAGAAAAAGGGCAGCATCCGCGGCAGGAAAGTCGCCTGGACGGGCGATTCCAACAATGTGCTCGCATCGTGGGTGCACGCGGCGGCACGGTTCGGATTCGAACTTCACGTCGCAACGCCGAAGGAACTCGCGCCGCGCGAACTGCTCCGCCAATGGGCCGAGGCGAGCGGGGCGAAAGTCGTGTTCGGCGAGGATGCCGAAAAGGCGGCGACCGGCGCGGACTGCATCGTCACGGACACCTGGGTGTCGATGGGCGACGAGGACACGACCAAGCAGCGCCACAATCTGCTCAAGCCCTACCAGGTGAACGAACGTCTGATGTCGCACGCCGCCAAGGATGCGCTCTTCATGCACTGCCTGCCGGCCCATCGCGGCGAGGAAGTGACCGACGAGATCATGGACGGTCCGCACTCGGTGGTGTTCGACGAGGCCGAGAACCGCCTGCACGCGCAAAAGGCGATCCTGGTGTGGGCGCTGGCCCACTAACCCCGGTTTCCCCCAGCCGCCGCAAAGGCTAGGATAGCGGTATCCATTGGGGGAGTTCATCATGCGAATGTTCAAGACGGCGTTTCTCGCCGCTAGCTGCGCGTCGGCGCTATGGGGCGCGCCTGCCGCGCTGGCCGCGCCGCGCGCGGAAATCATCCTGTATCAGGACGACAATTTTGGCGGCGACTCGCGCATCGTGCGCGACGCTGTTCCCGATCTCGGCTGGATCCACTTCGATGACCGCGTCTCGAGCGTCGAGGTCCGGCGCGGTGTTTGGGAGCTCTGCCAGGATTCACACTTTCGCGGCCGCTGCATCACCCTCGACCACGACATCTCCAAGCTGAGCCGCCTGCACTTCGACGATACGATCTCATCGGTCCGGCGCGTTCGCTGACGCACGGCTACCGCGCCGCGTCGCGCGGCCAGGCATCTCACGTTTTTCGCGAATGAAGACGGCGGCTCCCAGGCCGCCGTCTTTGTTTGCGCCGCAGAGGATGCGCGAACTGCGCGCCGTCACCCCTTAACCTTAACAGCACCTTGCGCGGCCGAGCGGCGCGCTAAGCAAGCGGCACTCATAGTGTCAATTGTTTTGGCAAATTAACCAGATCGGTTAAGCCGCGAAATCGCAAACCATTGAATCTGGCTGCACAAAAAAGTGGGCACGAGTTGTGCTTCGAAAACGCCGGGTGCGCCGGACGCAGCTTCGGCGCTTAGACACTAGGTGGGATGTTTGCAGATGAATCTTCTCAAGATATTGGCAGGCGGCGTCATTGCAGCCGTCCTCGCGATCGGCTCGGCTCAGGCCGGCCAGGACTACAACAACAACGACAACAACTTCAATTACAACGACTGCTCGCATGACAACAATGGATGCACGCCGCTGCATCTGTCGGGTACAGCGACGAACGGCGCGCTTACCGTCTGGAATTTCAGATGCGTTGGCGGCTTGGGCGCGCTCTGTGCCGATGCTCTGCCGAGCAATCCCGGCGCCAGCGGAACGCCGCTCTATTCGGGTCTCTATACGGGGGCGGTCAACTTTCAGATGCCGGCCGTGTTCGACAGCGTGGGCGCGTTCCTCGCGACAGGCGGCGGCAGCTTCAATTCGCCGCTCACCTTTGGCGACTACGCAACCGTCCTGAGCTCCGGCTTTACCCACAATGTGGGTATCGTCACGCTGATGGAGTTCACGTTCACGCTGACGGGAACCGACTTGCTGAAGATCCAGCACGACGACGGAATCAGCATCTGGAACAGCACGGACACGCACAACTATCTCCCCACGAGTGCCTCCGATCCGACGACACTCGCGACAACGACGGTCACGCTCCTCGCCGGCACGTACAATCTCTGGTACGCCGAAGTGAATGGCTTGCCGGCCGACCTGCTCACCTGCATCACGCCGGTTCCGGAGCCGCTGACGCTCTCGCTGTTCGGAGCCGGGCTTGCTGGTGCCGCTGCGATGCGCCGCCGCAAGAAGAAGTCGGCCTGAAGGCACTCGCTCTATTCGAGAATGACGGCGGCGGCTCTCGGGCCGCCGTTTTCATGTGTGCGCCAGGATCACTTCCTCCTTCACGCGCGGAGCTTGCCTGCGCGGCGCGCGTTCGTGCAGTGTTCGGTCGCGAAACAGCCGATCTTTTTGGGGGGAGGCGCGGTGAGCTCGGGCAGCAACGAGAGAGGAGGCATCCGGCAATGGACGTTCTTTGCGGTGCTGGCCGGCTTTGTCGCTTTCTGGGTGTACATCCTGTGGCGCGTGATCGCGGGCGCGCACAGTATCTAGAGATCTAAGGATCGTTGCTGTCGGGCTCGCGCCACGCAAAAAACGGCTATCGTCTCTCTGAATCTCGGCATCAGGGGGACCAAATGAGCCTTTCAGACCTGGCATCCATCGGCAGTTTCGTCAGCGCTCTGGCGGTCCTGGTCTCGCTGGTCTATCTCAGCCTTCAGGTGCGGCAGGCGGAAAAGAACCAGCAGGCTGCGATCAGAACGGCGAGGGCGTCGCGCATCGTCGACCTCTTCATGGGTTGTACCGACCCGGCTGTCGCGCAAGCCGTGCGCAAGGGGATGCGCGGTGCCGACGACATCTCCGACAGTGAAGTCTTTCAGTTCGTGAACTTTGCCCTCGCCCGGTTTTTCAACGCGGAAGATGCCTTCTATCAGCACCGGGAAGGGCTGCTGAACGAATTCTATTTTGAAGGCGTCACCAACGGTTTGAAATTCTCTCTCTCGTCGCCCGGCATGCGTGCACTCTACAGACGGCAGCGAAGCATATTCGGGCACGAGTTCGCGCAATTTGCGGATACGCTCCTGGCATCGACGCCCGTCGTTCAGGACGTGGATTCGTCGGCGAGCTTCAGGCGCGACGTGGCGGCCGAACTCTCGGGGAAGATGTGACTGGGACGCGCCGAAATTCCGCTCACTCCATCTTTACCAAGGCAAGCGATGAGTGCCGTGCCGGGCCCGTCCGGTGATAGGATGGCGGGATCGCTCACATCCGATTCTTCAGGTTTGCATGAATTTGCCGCGGTTCGCCGTTGTTAACCTCGTTTGGACGGCTGCGCTGATCCTCGCTTCGCCGGTTGCGCGCGCAGCGGCCGACGGTGTTCACGCGGGCCCGCACGCGGCCTTCGAACAAATCCTGCGCCGCAGCCGCCAGGAACTGTGGGCGGGCCAGACGCAGAACGCGCAGATCGACGCCAAGCTGGCGGTCGGAACCGAACCCGGCAATCCCGACGGCCATGTCCAACTCGGCATGGTGCTGAATGCGCTCGGCGACTATGTGAACAGCAAGCCGGAGATCGAGCTCGCGCGCAGATTGGGCGCAACCGACGAGGCATCGCTCGGCCCGCTCTTCAAGGCGGAGCTTGCGCTCGGCGAAAATCAGGCGCTGCTCGATCTTTATCCCGATCCGGGCGAGCGCGATAAAAGCGCACGCGCCGCAATCATACTTCGGGCCCGGGCGCTTGCGCTCCGCAACCTTGGCCGCAATGACGAAGCTCTGGACGCCATCAATCGTTCGCTCGCGATCCGTCGCGATGTCGACGGACTGATGGCTGCAAGCCAGGTCGCGCTCGCACGGCAGAACACGGCTCTGGCGAATTCTCTTGCGGACGAAGCCCTGAAAATGGCGCCGAAAAACAGCGACGTGGTGATTGCCAGGATCGATGTCGCTCTGAAGTCCGGAGACAATGCGAGGGCGCTCTATCTCGCCGAACGCATGGTCGCCGAAAAACCGGGCGATCCGAGCGCTTATCTCGAGCGCATCAACGTCTATCTGGCGCTCGGCATGATCGACAGGGCACGGCCCGAAGTCGACCGGGTGCTGCATGTGGCGTCGAGTGGCGTCGCGACGTATTTCCGCGCCATCATTCTGGCGCGCACGAACAAGGTCAAAGCGGCATGGGCCGTGGCGCAGTCCTTGTCGCCGGAATTCATCCAATCGCAGGCCGAGATTGCACTCAACGTGGCGAACATGGCGGTCGACGCCGGGTTTTTGGAATCCGGAGCCGGCATCCTTTCAGGCGCATTGGCGCGCAATCAGAGCCTGATCGATGCGAGATTGGTGCTCGCCGATATCCGCCTCCGCCAGAACAGCACACAGGGTGCGCTGAACGTCCTGGATCTCGTGGCAGATTCGAAGGATCCGCGCGTCGCCGTCATGTTCGCGCGCGTCCAGCTGAAGCGCGGCCGCAGCGATCTTGCGAAGACGTACATCGATCGGGCCATTTCGCTTGGAGCAGGCGAGGAACTCCTGACTTTGGGCAAGGATGCAGCGCTGCGCGCGCTGCAGGACTGGCTGAAGAGTCATGCGCAGGATGACCGCGCGCGTGGCCAGTACGCGATGCTGTTGTTGAAGCTGGGCGACGCCAGAAATGCACGGATTCAGCTTGAACTCGTCGCGCGCGGTACGTCGGCCGAACCCTTGCCTCTCATGTCTCTTGCATCGCTGCTCGAGAAGGACGATCCGCCGCGCGCGCTTGCAGTCGCGGAACGTGCGTTGAAACTTGCGCCGGATGAACCGGATTTTCTCGATGCCGTCGGGCAACTGAGGCTGAACCAGGGCGATGGCGCCGGCGCGCTGACCGCCTTGAACAGGGCACATCAGCTAAAACCCGATGATCCGCAGGTCTCGTACCATTTCGCGATGGCGTTGGGCGTCAATGGAAGACGCGCCGAGGCAAAGGCGATGCTGCAGGGCGCGGTTGAGCAAGGCGGCTTTGCCGAGCTTGACGATGCGAAAGCGTTACTTGCGGTGTGGCGCTAGAACCTTCGCCCAAATCAAAAAGCGTCACGGCGTGCGCCGATTAACCATGCCTCACAATGGCCAATATTTCTGCGGCGTTAGTGTCAAATCGTTTTACAGATTCGACCAGCCCGAAACGCCAACTCGGTCTAACTAGGCCATCTAACGAAATAATCCGTTCAGGCACGAATATTGCGTACTTTTCACCAAGGTTATGTGGGGCTTGGTTTTTAGGGTGGGTATTATGATTAACAGGCTGTGTTCGACAGCGGCGCTGGCGCTTGCTGTTCTGACCGCTTTTGCGCCTGCCGCAAATGCGGGAATGGACGTTTCGACTTCGCACGGCAGTTTCGGCGTCAATGTCATCAGCAATGGCTGCACGTCTCCGCTCCCGATGGATGGCCCCGCGCTTGAGATCAAGGCGTGCGTGAACAAGGATCATACGCTTCCAATCGATCTGACTTCGACGCAGAACATTCAGTTCGGCGGCGGCGGTCAGGCGTCGATCGTGCCTTCTACTGCGATTGACATTCCCTCCGGCGACACCGGCTTCCAGTACTTCAAGATCCAGATCGAGGGCAACACCATCGACAAGCTGGTTCTCAACATCGACACAGTCAGCGACGGATTTGTCGATTTCACGTCGGACGTCGCCTGCTCCGGCACGTGCACGGACCTGGCGGTTTCGGGTAACGGCAGCAACT
Source organism: uncultured Alphaproteobacteria bacterium (assembly GCA_963741725.1). Taxonomy (GTDB): domain Bacteria; phylum Pseudomonadota; class Alphaproteobacteria; order Micropepsales; family Micropepsaceae; genus Rhizomicrobium. The sequence goes on from CAVUJC010000006.1 coordinate 432,175, forward strand.
GGTTCACGATTTCCGGCGGACCTTTCACATGGGTCGCGTTCACCACCCACGGCATGTCCGATGTCAAAATCCAGGGTAAGGACTATGCCATCACCGGCGGCGTGAGCGATGTCGAACAAATCAGGCTCCTGCCGACCGGCTATGTGGACACACCGGAACCGTTGACGCTCTCGCTTTTCGGCGCTGGCCTTGCGGGCGCGGTGGCGATCCGCCGCCGTAAGAAGAAGATTGCCTGACAAATTTGCTCTGAGGGGGGCGTGGGAACGGCGGCCTTCGAGCCGCCGTTTTCGTTTGCATTGGAAAAATCGCGAGTTTGCCGGGCTTGAAAGCTTCACGCGACGCCAGATGCGTAAAGTGCCTAGGGCGTGAACGTGGGATTTGAGAGGAATACGAAAACACCCAGCGCGATCAGCACGATCGGCGTGATCCATGGTCCCCAGCGCTGAACTTGCGTGCCGATCTCCGAACGTTCGTGCATCATCTTTGCCGCGAAGCACCATGCTGCCGCGAGCACCGCGAAGACCACGCAGGTCAGAATTTCCCCAGCGCGCGACTGTCCGGCGAAGAGAGGAATATACACCGCGACATTGTCGGCGCCGTTCGCAATGGTTCGGATCGCCACCAGCTCGACGACTTCGACGGCTCCTGCGCCCGGCGTGAGGGAAACCGGTTCGCCGCCGCCCTGACGCCAGGCGCTCCACAATTGCCGCAGTCCGACCAGGATCGGAAGCGCGCCGAGAAGGCCAAGATTGCCTGGAAAGATCGCGACGCAGACCGCCGAGAGCAACATCGCAGCGACGACCAATATGGCCATGCCGACATAGGTTCCCACGACGATTTCCGTGTCTCTCACCTTCGGAATCGCGAAGAATGCGAGCAAGACGAACGCGTCGTCTATATTTGTCGCGGCAAACGCGACGGCGGCGATGAGGGCGGTCTCGACCATCGTTGCGCAGTGTAGTGCGGCGGGCTGGCCGTGGCTATCGGCGCCCCCATCTTTCCTTCAGGACCTAAGGACGGACAGCCGCAGCGTGTGCGTGTCGGGCGCATGCCGGCGTCCCGTCCCAAGCGGCTATCCCGAAAAGAGTGTGACGGCTCCGAGCACCGCGGCCCTACATCTTGTTGGACTTGCAAGCCATGTCAGCGATCTCGACGCGTCTGTTCTTGGCCCGGCCTTCGTCGGTCTTGTTGTCGGCGATGGGCATGGTCAGGCCATAGCCCTTCGGCGAAAGCCGGCCGGGCGCGACGCCATGCTGCGTGAGCCACGCCACGACGCTGGCGGCGCGCGCATCCGAGAGCGCGAGGTTATAGGGAGCCGTTCCGACATCGTCGGTGTGACCCTGAACCTCGACGTTTAGTGTCTTGTCCTTGTCCAGCAAGTCGCGAACCCGTTCCAGCACCGCGTCCGACTCCGGCCTGAGAGTCGCCTTGTTGAAGTCGAACAGCACGCCGAGCAAAGGCACATGACACTGCTTCGCAAGATCGCTCTTCAGAGCGTCATCGCTTTCGCCTTCATCGCCAACGGTAATGGAATAGCCGTCGACGTTCATGTGCATGTACGTCCAGATGTTGCGGCCGTTCTTGCCGTAATGCGCAACAATGAGCTCGGAGCGGACGGCGTTGACGATCGTCCAGCCCGCCTTCATCAGAGCGTCGCGATAGACGTTGATCCATTCATAGCTCGAGAGGTTCGCGGGCGGATGATAAGTCTTTGTGTAGGATCCGGTCGCGACGACTTCCGGCTCGTCCTGTCCCGGAATTGATACCCTGAACGGCGAGGCGTCAGGGCCTTCGCTGCCGCGCTTGGTCCCAGCGATCGGCAGCGCGGGCAGGTAGGAGAAGTCCGCATTGCGCACGATCTTTCCCGGCTTCGGCGCAGGCGCCGGCAGGGTGAAGCTCAGAGGCACCGGAGTGAGCTCGACCGTGTCGATCCAGGCGGTGTGAGGCTGGCCGATGGTCACCCACGTCCAGGCTTCGGTATTTTCCTTTTTGAAGTGCAACACGATCGCGTAGCCGCCGTTCGGATAGATCTTGAGCTCCGACCAACCTGCCGCGAGAAAGCCTTTTCTCAGGCTCGCCCAGGTCGCCGCATTGTCCGTGCTGTTGTCGTTGACCGAACCCAGCAGGTGCCAGTGCTTGCCGTGTCTGAGGGTCCCCGGACTTGTCGCCTCCCAGGGCGACTGCGGAATTTGATATTCGTCCCAGTCTTCATATTCGGGCGTTCTCAGCGTCATCACGCTTGGAAGAAAGGCGAGATAGGACGGAAGCGGCGACGCCGCCGCGTCAAGCGGCGTTGAAAGAAGCGTCGAGAATGCGACGCATAAACCCAGACAAAGGGCGCGAATGGACATTGATCCCCCAAAGCGTGACGTCGAAATCGTCCAATTCAATTCGGTCACTGCCTATAGCACGCATTGAACTTCTTGCGGGGCTTACACGATCGTGCCTCGGCACTCCGATCTTGAGCGTTCAATACAATTCGGGAACGCGTTGCGTCGATGGATTTCAAACGCGCATCGATGAGCCAGAGCCGCACTATTGTCCAAGGCGGCAGTGGAGCGAGCTAAATTGTCCAGGAGTGGTCCGCCGAAATCCAAGCGGCGAAGTTCGCGCTAGCTGCAGTTTCCTCGCGATACTTGGACTTCGACCTGTAAAAAACTATTACAGCTTTTCAGCGGAGCGAGACGTCACCCGACGGCAACCTATTGATGCTTAAGGCGCCAAGACACTCGGCACGAAACTTGCCTCCGCGGATCCTGGGCTGACAGGGAACATTCCATGAGAAAGGCACTCGTAGGTATTGTTTTGGCCGCATCGCTGCCGTTCGCCATGTCGGGCGCGGCGCTTGCTGGCGCCGTTTTTTCCGATGGCACGTTTGACCTGACGAATTACTCCGAAAGTTCGCCATACTACTCGACGTCGACGGCGACGTTCAGCCAATGCGCAAGCTGCGGACTTCCCGGGACGGCTCTCGACATCAAATCCACGGTTACCGACCCGTTCGGCGTCTATGCTCAGGGCTTCGTCAACAACACCTTCACGTACGATCCGGCGACGCAAGGAACGATTACGGGCATTTCCGCTTCCGTCGACAAGGACATCTCCGTCACATACGGAGGAATAGGGTTCACGAACACGTTTCACCCGCTGATCCTTCAGGATGGCAACTATTATTTGGCGTCGATCCACCTTCCAAACTTCAATCTTCCCGATGGTGGTGGCAGCACGGGATATGAGAGTGCTTCTGGCAGCCTGATCGCCTCAGACTTTCAGAAGTACGATTTCACGACCGGAAGCTTCGTCACCGGCACGCCAGACTTTTCAGGCGACCAGATGTGGTTCGGCCTCGCTCAAATCTCCGGTTCGGCGACGGGAAGCCTCGAGGTCTATTACGACAATCTCTCGCTTGCGATTGAGACCCCTGAACCAATCTCGCTCTCGGTCTTCGGCGCAGGCCTAGCCGCCGCAGCCGCGATGCGGCGTCGCCGGAAGCGGCCAGTCTAAGATTACTTTGCTCTGCGGGGGGCAGTGACGACGGCGGCCATCGTGCCGCCGTTTTCGTTTTCCCGGCCGTGAGTGTCCACCCTCCATCCCAGGCGACGCTTGGCCTATGCTGCGGCAGTGACAGGTCGTTAATTCGAAATTGCACGGCTGGCCGGAGGGCGCGAAGGTCATGACCACGCAGCGAGCGACAAGGTACCTCGGCGCGTACGTATACGCAGCGGGCATAGCGGCGTTGGCCGTCGTGTGCCTGGCGTGGGGTGACTTCGATCCGGGGCAGCCAGTGCCGAGGGGTTTTCCCGACCGCGCGGTGCTCGCCTACGCCGCGGCGGTCTTCATGCTTGCTTCTGGCGCCGGCGTCGCCTGGCGGCCGACACGAGGATTCGCCGCTGCGTCGCTCTGCGTGTACTACGCCTTCGTCGTCGTCGTGCTGAACGGCCGCGTTGTGCTCGCGCATGACACCGTGTTCGGTTCGTACAGCAGCGCCGCCGAACAGCTCGCCATCGCCGCCGGTGCGCTCATCATCTTCGCTGGTCGTGCCAGGATCGATGCAACGCTGGCAGCGCGCCTGACGCGTTTGGGCCAAGTGACGTTTGGCGTTTGCGTGATTCTGTTCGGCGCGGCGCATTTCGTCTATCTGGACCTCACCGCGCTGCTGGTTCCCAGATGGCTTCCGCCGACGCAGGACTTCTGGGCCTATGCGACGGGACTCGGCCACATCGCAGCCGGGATCGCGATCGCGGCAGGCGTGCAGTCCCGACTGGCCGCAATTTTGGTGACCGCGATGTATGCCTCGTTCACGCCGCTCGTGCACATTCCGCTGCTGTTGGCCGATCCCGCCAGTCATACGAACTGGGCCGAGAATGCAGAGAATCTCGCATTGGTTGGCGTGGCGTGGGTGGTCGCGGATTCGCTGACGCGTCTTCTAGGCCCTGAACGGCGCGAATACCTGCCGGGTTAGCCGGGCTCCCGCCAGCCAACCGATGAACTGCGCCACGGCGATGCAGACGATCACGAACATGCAGGCGCGCCAGACGTCGGGACGATGCGACAGTCCGAACAATGGGGTGACCAGGGCCACACGAACAAGACCGACATGGCTGGCATAGAGCGGATAGGAAATTTCGCCGAGAAAACTGCAATAACGAGGCGCGCTGTCGTTCGAGCGGATCAGGAGCGCGATGAGGAGCGGACAGGCCATGGTGACGATCATCGCGTCGAAGGCCGGCGATGACGTGAAACCCGGGGCCCTCGGAACGCTTGCCAGTGCTATCCAAGCCATGAGCAACAGTTCGGTCGAGAGTTTCGGAAGTCTGCCCAGAACATCGGCGCGGCGCCAACGGCAGAGCACGACCCCGGCAAGGAAGGACGGAACCGCACGAAGCGTCCCGCCGATGAAAAAATTGTCGCGAACGCCTCCGACATCCCAAGCCCGTCCCGAATGGAACGCGACGAACGTCATCGCCATCCAGCCCAAAATGGTCATGAGCGTCAGAGTGCGCACGCCAGGGCGATAGGCTCCCGCCGCGTAGAAGATGTTCGCGATCCACTCCAGAAACAGCGACCATGCCACGGGCGAAACGGGATAGGGGAGGCCGTCCGGCGTGAAAAACTCCGGCAGAAGCAACAACGTGAAGACGGCGGATGCGGAATATCCGGCCCATTCGGCCGGCGTCGTCGATGGTGCGCGCCGCGCGACGAAGACGACAAAGCAGACGATACCCAGAAGCGTGCCGATCCAGTAGACCGGCATCAGCCGTGCCGCGCGCGTTCTGAGGAATGCCCTGACGCCGAAGCCGCTTTTCAACTTCTCTTCATACGACGCGGCCACGACAAAGCCGCTGAGGATGAAGAACATGTCCACGGCCAGATATCCGTGCTGGAACACCGGACCAGCGTAGAAAAATCCGTTGCAATGAAACAGAAGCACGGTGAGCGCGCAGACGCCGCGCAGACCGTCGAGACCGGCGTAGCGCGTCGGCCTTGCATCGAGGGCCCGAAAGTTTTCGACGGAGGCGGGCAGGCCGTCTTCGCCGATGCGAGGGTTCGCGGCTTCCATCACGGCGTGTCCGTGGCAGTGGTCGTCGCACGACACTGAGGTGCGGCCTGCAAATGATGGATTAACCCGGCATCCGATCTTTGCTTGGTGAGAATTTGTCAGTGGGAGCGCGACGACCCGGTCGACGAAATCTTTATTGGATTTCAGCGATTTAGTTTGTTTACAGCAGACGCATTGGAAAAATGTGCTTTGCGGTCATTTGCCGAAGACTTGGACCGGTGTCCTGCGCACCAGTCCACTTGCGCCTTGAGATGCTCAACTAGTTCGCAAAGTTTTCCGCATCATGCGTTGCGAGCGGGCATGGCGCGGACGGATCAGGTTCGCGGGCGGGAGTGATGTCGGACGCCGTTTTTCCGTCTGTGCTGATCCGAAACACTTGGACGGTCGTGAAAAGTGCGATTCCACCGTGCGCGCTTGCGACGATCCACACATCGTATTTGTTCCAGACAAAGAGCAGTCCCGAGCCCGGAATTCCAACGTCGGTTTTATTGAAGTCCTGACCCGGCATGACGAAATCCTCGAACAGCTTTTGAAGCGGCGCAGGCAGCGCGGACCGGAGCGACACAGAGACAAAGGCGCGCGGAACAGCGCAGCGAACATCGTCGGATTCTGCCGGAACGGTGAGCGACGCCGTTGCGAGCGTGAGAACCATGAGTCCTGCAACGAACGGCTTCATCTTTCGCTCCCACGAAACCAATATGCCCTCCCGGCACGAAACTCAAAACTTTCCAGAAAACTGCGCTGCGAAATGGGGCGATGAAGTTCGTGGCCCGGCATGGTCGCGGCGTTGTTGGATAAGTTTCCCCGATTTACGCACTTCGACTCTGAACCAGCAGGGATTCCGCTTGTAAATCCGCTGCAGCATTAAATCAGCTATCCACACTGTTTCGTACACCGGCCAGCTCCTAGTTCTCCTCTGACGGAACTGGAGGACCAGGGCATGTTGGATCGTGGACGTCCCAGCGTCCCGACGCGAAGGCGACGCGAGACCAGACAGGCAAGGGGTGCGAGCTCGCGCGCACCCGTGCGATGCAGAAGGCCGGACTGTCCGACGGGGCAGGGACTGCGCTTTTTTGCAGATCGCGAATGCCGTGGCGGTCGAAGCGAAGGTGCTTGTGGTTGGCCTTGGGCCTTCCGCCTGCCTGCCGCGTAGCTTGGCCACACGGGCGGGCATCGCCGGGAGAAAACCGGGCGGTGCCTGTTCTTTTTCGCCGCCGCGAAAGCGAGATTGATATCCGCCGGTTGCCGTCCCATATAGAGGAGCCATGCCCAAAACCGAATACAAACGCGCGCCGCGCGCCGACTTTGTCCTCCCGTTCGATCTGCCCGATGTCGGCCTGCGCGGCCGCCTTGTGCGGCTAGAGGTGTCGTCCGCACGCGCGCTGAGCGCGCACAAGCTGCCGGAAGACGCGGCACGCGTGGCGGGCGAGACGCTGGCGCTGGCGGCCATTCTGGGAACCTCGCTCAAGCTCGACGGACGGCTGACGGTGCAGACCAAGAGCGACGGGCCGCTCGATCTCGTCACCGCCGACTATTTCGGTGCGCGCGATGGCGCGCCGATCGGCATTCGCGGCTATGCGCGCGTTGACGAGGCGCGGCTTGCCGAACTGGATACGCCGGTGCAGTTCGATACGCTGGCCGGCGACGGCGTGATGGCGATCACGATCGAGCCGCGCCGCGAAGGCAAGACCTATCAGGGCATCGTCGAGCTTTCGCCCGCCGGCATCGCGACCTCCGCAGAGACTTACTTTGCGCAGTCCGAACAGTTGCCGACCGTGGTGCGCCTCGCCGCCGCGCCGGTGTTCACGCCGGGCACCGCGGCGCCTGCCTGGCGCGTGGGCGGGATCATGCTGCAGGCAACGCCCGACGGCCGCGGGCCGGAAGATGATTGGGAGCGGCTCGCCTCGTTCCTGGAGACGGTCGAGGATATCGAGCTCGTCGATCTCGACCTGCCGGCTGAGAAACTTCTCTGGCGCCTGTTCCATGAGGACGAGACGCGCGTCCTGCCGTTCGAGACGATCGAATTTCGCTGCGGCTGCGACACCAGCCGCATCTCGGCAGTCCTGAAGTCCTACGCGCCGAAGGAACGCGATGGCCTTGCCGACGCCGACGGCATCATCCGCGCGCGCTGCGAATTCTGCGGCAAGACGCACGAGATCGCACCGGCGGATTTGGCCGAGTAAAGCGCTACGGACCGTTCAGGAATTTCACCGCCAGCGCTTCGTACGCGTCGGGCTTTTCCAGCGGCCCGAAATGGGTGGCGTCGGGAACGATGATCTCCTGTGCGCCCGGAATTGCGCGCGCGAGACTGTCGGTATGCGCCCGCAGGATCATGTCATGGTCCCCGGCGACGATCAGCGTGCGCGCCTTGATCCGTCCGAGCTCGGGAATCGTGTAATGCGGCTGCGTCGTGAGCATCAGCAGGACCTTGTTCTCCAGAACCGCAAAGTGCCGCGGATCGGGTGCCACGTTTTCGTAGAAGGGTCGCACCTGCTCGGCCATGGAGCGCAACGCGCTCGGCTCAAGCTCCTTGGGCGGAATCCCGTTGACGTCGTAGTTCGCGCCGATCGCGATCAGGCGGCGCACGCGTCCGGGATGCTTCATCGCCATGTCGAGACCGATGATGCCGCCATCGCTCCACCCGATCACGTCGGCCTGCGCGATACCGAGCGCATCCATCAGCTTGATCATGTCGTCGCCCATCAGCGCGTAGCTGATCGGCGCGGGCGCGTCGGTCGAGCGGCCCTGAGCCCGGCTGTCGACCGCGATCACGGTGTGGGTCGAGACAAGCGGCGGGATGAAGTAGTGCATGGTCTCGAGGAAGGCCATCGCACCGTGCAAGAGCAGGACCGGCGGGCCGGTTCCATAGGTCTCGTAATAGATGCTCACCCCGTTGACGCTGGCGCGGTGACCGCCATGGAACTCTCCCGACACGATGCGCCAGGCATAGAAGCGCGGTATGCCGAAGTTCGACTTGTCGATCTGGTTGAAACCGAAGATCGCGCCCGCCACGAGGACGACGATGATTGTCACGATGACAAGTGCGTAGCGACGCATGGCGGTGTCCGATTCTCCCACCAGCGAGCCTATTGCCGATACCGTCCGGCGCTCAAGCGAGGCGCTTCAGACCTTAATCTTTGCCCAGGGGTTTAGAAAGCTTGTCAGCTCGGTCCAGCGTTCCACCGTCAGCTTTCTCCTGGCGCGGCGCGCGACGATCTCATGGCGAATTCCGTCGGGATCGTCGAAGAAGATCGCGTAGTAGTCGTCGGCATATTGCGGATAGAGCGCCGGATCGCTGATCTCGATGCCCGCGTCGCGCAGCAGGCGAGCGATCCTGTCGACGGCGGCCTTGTCGGCAACCTGCAGGCAAAGATGGTGCAGGCCCGACGCGTACGGGTCATGTGTGCCGCCTCTGGCCGGGCGAATGCTGATCTGCATCACCCTGTTGAAATAATGCCTGTGCGGATCGCCGCCGATCGGCGCATCGAGAGCGCGAAAGTCGAGCAGGCCCAGAACCGTGTCATAGAACGCGAGCGAGCGCACCATGTCGGAGACCGTGAGATAGATATGGTCGACGCCAACGACCTCGACGCGTTCGGGGAGAAGGTCGCTCACGCCGCCGCCTTCGCGATGACTTTGGCGAGAAAGGCTTCGCAGGCCCTGAGCTCCGAAAGCGCCACCCACTCATCGGCCTTGTGCGCCTGGTCGATGGAGCCGGGTCCGCAGATCACCGCGGGGATGCCGGCACGCTGGAAATGTCCCGCTTCCGTGCCATAGGCGACGGATTCGGCATGGTTGGCTCCGGTCAGTTCGAGTGCGGCGCGGACGGCGGGCGAGTTCTCGTCCATGACGAGGCCGGGATAGGCGGCGTGCAGTACAGTCTCGATCCGCGCTTCCGTGGCGCGGCGGCGGTACTTCGGCAGGATTTCGCTCTCTGCCAGTGCGCGCACGCGTGCGATAATCGCTTCGGCGTCGCGGTCGGGCAGGGCGCGATACTCCCACGTCACAAGCGCATCGCGCGCAAGAATGTTCGACGCCGAACCGCCCTCGATCATGTTCGCCTGAACGGTGGAATGCGGAGGATCGAAACTCGGATCGGCGTCCGAGCGCAATTCGTCCGACACGGTTTCGAGAAGTCGTACGAACTCGCCGGCCATCATTACCGCGTTGGCGCCCTTTTCCGGCGCGCTCGAATGACCCTCGCGGCCGTGGCAGTGCGTATGCAGAACGGCGCCGGCCTTGTGCGCGCCGACGACCTTCATCAGGGTCGGCTCGCCGACGATGGCGAGAGCGGGCTTGATGCTGTTGGCTGCAAGGTCGCGCAACAGTTCCTGCACGCCGTTGCAGCCGACCTCCTCGTCATAGGACAGCGCGAAGTGGATCGGCTTGGTCAAACCGGCGGCCGCGATCCTCGGCAGCATCGACAGCGCCACGCCGACAAAACCCTTCATGTCGCAGGCGCCGCGGCCGTATAGCTTTTCGCCCCGCACTTCCGGCTTGAAAGGATCGCTGGACCAGTCCTGCCCGTCGACCGGCACGACATCGGTATGTCCGGAAAGGACATAGCCGCCTGGGCCGTCGGGGCCGAACGTGGCGAACAGGTTCGCCTTCGTGCCGGTTTCGTCGAACGTACGGCGGCAGCGCCCGCCGGCAGCTTCCATAAGCCCTTGCGCATAGTCGATCAGCGCCAGGTTCGAGCCCCTGCTCGTCGTGTCGAACGCGATCAGAACTCTTCACCAGCTCCAGCGGCGCGATCTGGGCGGCCATGCGATCAGGCGTTCATCGAGGAAGTCGGATTGCCGATGACGGAAAGGAACTCGCCGCGCGTGATCTCGTTGGTGCGGAAATCGCCGAGCATGGTCGAGGTCACCATCGTGACGCCGGTCTTGTGGACGCCGCGCGTCGTCATGCACTGATGCGTCGCCTCGATCACGACGGCAACGCCGCGGGGCTCGAGCACGCGCTGGATCGTGTTGGCGATCTGGGCGTTCATCTTCTCCTGCACCTGCAGGCGCCGGGCATAGGCTTCCACAACCCGCGCGAGCTTGGAAATGCCGACGACACGATTGGTCGGCAGATAGCCGACATGCGCCCGCCCGATGATCGGCGCCAGATGATGCTCGCAATGGGATTCGAAGCGAATGTCCTTCAGCACGATCATATTGTCGTAGCCGTCGACCTCTTCGAAGGTGCGGCGCATATAGGCTTCGGGATCCTGGTTGTAGCCGGCGAACCATTCTTCGAACGCTTTCGCCACGCGCTGGGGCGTCTCGCGCAGGCCTTCCCGGTCCGGGTCATCGCCTGCCCAACGCAGGAGCGTGCGGATGGCGGATTCCGCTTCCTGTCGGCTCGGCTTGGCCAGCTTGGTGGCGTGTGTCTTGGCTTTGGTCTTTTGCATAAGGGGGTCTCATGGGGGAAAGAAATGGATTACGCCCTTTCCGTCCCTTCGGATCAACCCGCGCAGGAATAAGGGCAACCCTGCACGGCGCTCACGCCGGCGCGGTTGACGCAGTCATAATGTGCAGCGTCAGTGGATTTGCCGGATCTCGTGGGGGCTTTCCAGCAGGAATGCCGGAATCTCGGCTTCAAACGCCTCCCCGGTGCTGCTGCGCATCTGATACTTGCCCGACATGCAGCCGGACGAGGTCGGGAGAGGGCAACCGCTCGTGTACTGGAATTTTTGCCCGGGTGCGATCACCGGCTGCGCGCCGACGACGCCCGGTCCGCGCACTTCCTTAACACGGCCCGTGCCGTCGACGATCTGCCAGTAGCGCGACAGCAATTGAACCGTCTCGGGACCCTTGTTCTCGATGGTCACCGTGTAGGACCAAAGATAGCGTTGCTCGTCCGGATCGGATTGGTCGTCGAGAAACGCCGGCTTCACGGCGACGCGGATGTTTCGAGTCGAGCTTTCGTACATGGCATAAATTATTGGTAGCGATCGCGGCCAAAGCAAGGCGTTCACCGAACCGTCGTTAATTCGCGTCGCTTACTGTGGCTCCACCGACACGTCGGTCTTCACAGAGTTGGCAATGAAGCATTCTTCGTGGGATTTGTGATGAATCTCGGCGAGAATCGCCGAGTCGACCTTGGTTCCCGGCGCAAAACTGATCCGCGGACGAAGTGTGACACGGGATACCCACAACTTTCCGTTGGCGCCTTTTTCCATGATGCCGACGGCGTCATCCTCGTAGGAATCGACCACAAGCCGTTTGCGCGCGCACAGCGCCAGAAATGTGAGCATGTGGCAGGAGGACAGCGACGCGACAAATGCTTCCTCAGGATCAACACGGTCGACGTCGCCTTTGAAGGCTGGCGCCGCTGAGCCGGGAACGACGATCGCGCCCTTGTTGAAGCTGATTTCGTGTGCGCGGTTGTAGGTGTCGTACAAGAAGTCCGCGCTCGTGCGCTTCCAATGCACCGATGCGTGATGCTCGCTCATGCCGCCGCCAGTGCCTGTTCAAGGTCTTCGCAAAGATCGGCCGGATCCTCGAGACCCACGGAAAGACGCACAAGACCGGACGTCACGCCCAGTTCGGCGCGCGCAGCCGGTGTCAGCTTTTGATGCGTCGTCGTCTCGGGATGCGTGATCAGGCTTTTCGCATCGCCGAGATTGTTGGAGATGTCGATCACTTTCAGCGCGTTGGCGAGCCTGAAAGCGGCTTTCTTTCCGCCGGCAACCTCAAACGTCACCACGCCGCCGCCGCCTTCCATCTGGGCGCGGGCCAGATTGTGCTGCGGATGATCGGGCCGGAACGGATAAAGCACGCGCGCGACCTTGCCCTGAGAGGCCAGGAAATCGGCAACCACGCTTGCGCCTTGGCAATGCGCGCGCATGCGCAGGTCCAACGTCTCCAGGCTCTTCAGATGAAGCCAGGCATTGAACGGGCTGATCGATGGTCCGGTGTTGCGGATGAAGGTCTGGAGATGATCCTTGAGGAAGTCTTCCTTGCACAGGACGACTCCGCCCAGCGCACGGCCCTGTCCGTCGATATATTTGGTGGAGGAGTGCACGACGATGTCGGCGCCGAACTCGAACGGCCGCTGCAGCGCCGGAGTCGCAAAGGCGTTGTCGACGATCAGCCTTGCGCCGGCGCTGTGTGCGATCTTGGCGACGGCTTTCAGATCGACGATGGCGAGCGTCGGATTGGACGGCGTTTCGAGGAACAGGAGTTTGGTCTGCGGACGCATGGCAGACTGCCACTGATCGACGTCGCCCCCGTCCACCAGCGTGTTGGCGATTCCGAAGCGCGGCAGAATTTCCTCAATCACATGGCGGCAAGAACCGAACATCGCCTTGGCCGCAACGACATGGTCGCCGGTGCGAAGAGAAGAGAGCAGGGATGCCGTCACGGCCGCCATGCCGCTCGCCGTGGCGCGAGCGACCGGCGCACCTTCCAGTGCGGCCATGCGCTGTTCGAACATCGTGACCGTGGGATTGCCGAAGCGGCTATACTGGTAACCGATGGATTCGCCGGTGAAACGGGCCTCTGCTTCCTCGGCGGCCTCGTACGCATAACCCGACGTAAGGAACAGGGCCTCCGAGGTCTCCTGAAAGGGCGTGCGCAGCGTTCCGGCCCGCACGGCAAGCGTGCGGTTGCGCCATTTTCCGGGCTTTTTGTTCGTGGCCATGAGGTTTTGTTGCGCGCTTGCTGGCGGGGGTCAAGTTTCTTAAGGTCGCGCCGCATCGAGGCAGCCATGACAAAAATGAACACCGTCAGCCACCACACCGCCCTTATATACGTCATGGTCCTGATTTCGGCCGCGGACGGCTCGATGAGCGAGTCCGAACTGAGGATTATCGGCGAGCTGACAAAAAGCCTGCCTGTCTTCAAGGACTTCGACCACAGCCGCCTGCTTGCGATCTGCCAGGAGTGCGCGCAGATCCTTCAGGAGCCAGACGGCGCGGACGCCGTTCTTGGACTTGTCGATGACGGGCTGCCGGACGTCCTGCATGAGACGGCGTATTGGATCGCACTCGAAGTGGCGCTTGCGGACAGGCGCATCGCGCTCGAAGAGTTGCGCGTTCTAGACGCCATCCGCCGGCTGCTCGAGATCGACAAGCTCACCGCCGCCGCCATCGAGCGCGGCGCCCGCGCAAAGTATCAGGTCGCGTGAAGCGGCTGCTGCTGCTTCGTCACGCCAAGACGGTTCCAGCAGGCCCCGGAATCGAGGATCACGAGCGCGCCCTGATGTCCCGCGGGCGCGAGGACGCGCCTGCAATGGGCAAGTATCTTGCACGCGAGAAATATCTGCCCGACCTCATTTTGTCCTCAACGGCGCGCCGAACCGTCGAGACCGCCGACCTCGTCACCGAACGATTGCCCAAAACGCAGCGGATCGACTATGTTGAGGCACTCTATCTCGCAGAGCCGCGTGAAATCCTCAGCGTGATCCGCGGCGTGTCCGACAGCATCAAAACGCTCATGGTGATCGGCCACAATCCGGGCATGGAGCAGCTGGCAGCCTCGCTGTCGCGCGAGCCGGTAAAGCGCAAGGAACGCGATCGCTTCGACCTGATTGAGGAGAAATTTCCGACCGGTGCGCTCGCCGTGATGGATTTCAATATCTCTCGGTGGCGCGACATCGCGCCCGGCCAAGGGGAGCTGATCGACTTTGTCCGGCCTCGCGACCTCTGACCTTCCCAAGCTCGAGGAGCTGACCGCGCGCATCCGCGGTGCGTTGCGTGCCTTGCCGTTCACGACTGCCGAACTTGTGACCTACGGTGAGGACAATCTCATAGTCGTGCTCGACGACAAATGGATCGTGCGGTTTCCGCGCAATGACGAATATCGTGCGCGCTTCGCTGCCGAACTCAATCTGCTCGACGTGCTGGGTCCGCTGTCGCAGATTCCCGTCCCGAGATACGAACACGTCGCGCCGGACAAGAGTTTCGGCGCCTATAGACGAATTCCCGGCGCGGAGATGACGCCGGAGCGGTTTGCCGAGTTTTCGCAGGCGGGCCGGGACGTTGCGCTGGCCTCGCTTGCGGATTTCCTGTCGACCTTGCACGCATTGCCGTCGAATCTGATTGCGCAGCCCGATGGCATGATCGCGCGGACATGGTCCGGCGAGCAATTTGCGGCGCTCTATCGAGGCATGCGGCGCGCAAAGGTCACCCGTTTCGTTCCGCAGGTCGTGCTGGCGAGGTTCGATGCCTTCCATGACGCGTTCGAGTCCATCCGGCCCGGCCCGTCACGACTCGTGCATGACGATCTCAGCGACGACCACATCCTTTTCGAAGATGGGCGCATCACTGGCATCATCGACTTCTCCGACGCCTCGTTCGGCGACCCGGCAATCGATTTCGCCTTCTTCTGGCGGCTTGGCGAAGCGGCGCTGGATGCCGTGCTGAGCCAGTATCGCTTCGCGTCGGAAGACCGTTCGCTCAAGACACGCTCGCGCTGGACCTTTGTGCGCTACATGATCAACCAGCTCGCGTATGGTTCGCAGGCGAAATGGGGCCTGACGCCCGAGCAGGTACTGGCGGAAGTGGAACCGCACTTGAAGAAGCTGGGCTTCTAACCGAGTTCAAGCCGCGCAAACTGTTCCTCGGGCGCGTCAACGGATCTCATCGCGTCGCGCAGCCTTGCCTCGAGATCCTTTTCCAAGGCGCTGTCTGCGAGGTTGTTCTCCTCGTTCGGATCGTCATCGACATTGTAGAGGTGGTTGCCCGAGAAGCGCGCCATCGCCCAGAACGGCACCGGGTCGCTCTCGTCCCAGGTCTGGCGAATGACGGGCACCTTGCTGCCCGGCATTCTGTCGAGCCGCGCGCGCTCGTCCGGCAGCGGCATCTCCTGTTCGCGGTTGAGAAAATGCGTGGGCATGGTCGACCAGCGGTTCGACCAGGCTCCGAGCGGGCGGTTTTTCTCCTTCGGTGCACGTGCATATTTCAGCTTGCCGTCGATGTAATGCACCTCGCGGCCCCAGACGCCGGCCAGCAGCCAATCGCGGACCGACTTCGTCTTGCCCGCCAAGAGAGGAAGCAACGAGCGTCCGTGTGTACGCTGACGAACTTTGTCCGCCACACCGAAAAGCTCGGCGAGCGTGGCAAACACATCGACGCTGGTCGTGAGCGAATCGTTCGTCCCGGGCGCGACGCCTGGCGCCGCGATCATCAGCGGAATGCGCGCGATGGTCTCGTACATCGGAACGCCGGGCTTTCCCCAGATGTCCTTTTCGCCGAGATAGTGGCCGTGATCGGTGCACAGCACGATCATCGTATCACCCCAAAGGTTTTTCTCGTCGATCTTGTCGAGCACCTTGCCGAGCCAGTGATCGATCATGGTCAGTTTCGCGCCATAGCGTGCGCGGATCTGCTGGCCCTCACGCGCCGTCATGACGCCGCGCGTGACGATGCCGGCGCCATAGGGCGGCCAGATGAGGGGCGGCCCGTCCCAATCCGGATCATAGCGCTTGATGTACTCGTCGGGCGTGTCGAACGGCTCATGCGGATCGAACTCATCGACGAAGAGAAAGAAACGGTCGTGCACACCGGCATTGTCCCCAAGCCAATTCGCCGCCGCCTGCATCGTGCGCGGGCCTGGGAAGTCTGCTTCGCCTTTGAAATAGCCGCGCGAATTGTCATAGGGCATGTGACGCTTGGGACCGAACATCGGCGTTCCCGCCCAGCTCGGATCCGGCCGCGTCTTCCAGGCGTCACCTTCATGGCCGCGCTGATAGTCCCAGGCCGTAAAGTCCACATGGTAGTTCTCGCCGCCCGTCTCGAAGAGGTGCGGATGGTCGCTGATGAGCTGCGAGACGACGCCGGCGCGCCGAAGCGGATAGGTGATCGCATCTTCCCACAGTTCCACCGACCCCCAGGGCCGCCAGAGGAAGTCCCATGCGCCGCAAAGAATGTCGTGTCGCGCGGGCATGCAGGGCAGCGAAGCTGCATAGTGCTTGTTGAATCGCACGGAGCGCCTGGCCAGCCTGTCGAGATTGGGCGTTGCGAATTCGCGGCCGCCATAGCTGCCCAGCATGTGGCGATTGAGGCTGTCGAGGAGGATAACGACCGCGTTCTTTGCGATCGGGGCGTCCGTCATTTCGCGTGGCTTCGCTCGGCCAGCGCCAGCGTCTTCCAGCCGAACGCGACTTCGGGGACCATGTCTCCCATCATCCGCGCCTTGCGTTCTGCCACAACGCGTCCGCCCATGTTCTCATAAAAGAAGCGAGCGTTGTTGCCTGCATGCGCCCAGATCACACAGGAACTGCAACCGCGCTGGCGCATCAGGCCGAATGCCGCCTTTAGCAGTGCGCGCCCGGCGCCACGCCCGAAATAAGATGGGTCGATATAAAGGGTGTAGAGCTCGGCGTCGTAGCCCAGTGCACGGTCGCGGGAAGGACCCAGACTGGCCATGCCGACCAATCCTGCCTCGGCATTTTCGGCAACCAGTACGGTTTCACGCCTCTGATTGATGATGGCGGAGCGCCAGCGTGCCGTCTGTCCCTTCGGCGTCATCGAGCACAGCAGCGCACTCGATAAAACGGCGGGATATGTGTCGTGCCACGACTCAATATAAATGCGCGCGACTTCAGCGGCGTCATCGGGCCGCGCAGCTCGTATCGTGAGCGCGAGATCTTCCATGCGCCAAGCTTCGCGCAACGTTGTAAGTGGAGCAAGCAGGAAATACGCAACCTTGCCATTTTCACGCGGGACTGTTGGCTGCCCGCAGCACCCGTTGGCCGATGAGACGTGCGCCCGGCAACAGCACCGTCGCGCCGCCAAATCCCTGTCATTCCGCCGACTTTGTCTGCGGCGCGCGCAGGCGCGCGACACCACCGCAGTTCCGCCGGGCCGAATCTGCATCGCCACTCCAAATATGAGGCGAACCTGCGCGCAACGTAAAGCCGGTGACCGCGCACTGCGCATCGCGAGCGTGCCGCGCATCTGGCCGTTCATCTTCGTGGCGGAATTGAGTTCGGGTGCGGCGAGAAAGTCACGAGTTCTATTTTGGAAAAATCGAGAAGCAGCGTACACTTGTTGCAAATCAGCCGGGCGGGCGCTGGAGATAGCGTGTTGGCTGCACAAAAATTGACAGAAGAGGAAGCACAAGGGGGGCAACCGCGCAAAGGCAGCGCGGGTGAGTGATGTAACGTATGGCATGCAAGTGTGAACAAGAATGAAGCGGTTATTCAGCTTTCGTTTATTTCCGGGTGGGAAAATCGAGGCTGGCGAAACAGTAGCGTGGGGTTCAACGGTCTTGTCAGATCCGCAAACAGTCACGATCTATAGTCGTGGAGGTTGCGAGATCAAACGCTAGGAGTTAGCGGTTATGAGCACGCTCGACGTCTTTGATGTTTTCTCCCGTGACTATGCGCGGGAAAAATTCGAAACCATGTCATTGCGCGATTGGTTGTTGGCCGCGCGCGACAATCGGATGCTCTACGCCACGCCGCCTGAACGCATGGTCGAAGCGATCGGCGAAGCAGAGCTCGTCGACACCGCGCAGGATTCGCGCCTCAGCCGGTTGTTCTTCAATCGCACGATCAAGAGATACAAAGTCTTCGAAGGCTTCTTCGGCATGGAAGACACGATCGAGAGGATCGTGGGATATTTCAAGCACGCCGCACAGGGTCTCGAGGAAAAGCGCCAGATCCTCTACCTTCTCGGTCCTGTCGGCGGTGGCAAGTCCTCGCTCGCGGAACGGCTCAAGGATCTGATGGAAGTGCATCCGATCTACGTGCTGAAGGCGGGCGACACGATCAGTCCGGTGTTTGAATCCCCGCTCGGTCTGTTCCGGTCCCCGGAACTTGGCAACCTTCTGGCCGATCGATACGGCATTGAGCGGCACCGGGTCGGCGGCGTCATGAGCCCATGGGCTGTGAAGCGGCTCGACGAATTCGGCGGCGACATCTCCAAATTCGAAGTTTCCAAGATTTATCCGTCCAAGCTGCGGCAGTACGCCATCGCCAAGACGGAGCCCGGCGATGAGAACAATCAGGACATTTCGGCGCTGGTCGGCAAGGTCGACATCCGAAAACTCGAGCATTTCAGCCAGAACGACCCTGACGCCTATTCTTTCTCGGGCGGGCTGTGCCGTTCGAACCAGGGCCTCCTGGAATTCGTCGAAATGTTCAAGGCGCCGATCAAGGTCCTGCATCCGCTGCTGACGGCGACGCAGGAAGGCAACTATATCGGCACCGAAACGCTGGGTCCGATTCCGTTCAATGGAACGATTCTCGCGCACTCCAATGAAGCCGAGTGGACCGTCTTCAAGAACAACCGCAACAACGAGGCGTTCCTTGATCGCATCTGCGTCGTGACGGTCCCTTATTGCCTGCGCGTGACGGAAGAGACGGCGATCTACAAGAAGCTGCTTGACGCGTCCAATCTCGGCGGAACGCCGACGGCACCCGAAACGCTCGAGATGCTGGCGAAGTTCTGCGTCTCGACGCGCCTAAAGGAACATGAGAACTCCAACATCGTCTCCAAGATGCGTGTGTATGACGGCGAGAAGCTGAAGGACACCGATCCGAAGGCCAAGACCTTGCAGGAATACAAGGACATGGCCGGCGTCGACGAAGGCATGACCGGAATCTCGACCCGCTTTGCCTACAAGACGCTGTCGGAGACGTTCAACTACGACGTCACCGAAGTCGCAGCCGATCCGGTGCACATGATGTATGTGCTGGAACAGGCGATCAAACGCGAACAGTTCCCGGACGAGACCGAGAAGAAATATCTCGACTTCATCAAGTCCGAGCTCGCGCCGCGTTATGCCGAGTTCATAGGCAAGGAGATCCAGAAGGCCTATCTGGAATCCTATGGCGAGTACGGCCAGAACCTTTTCGACCGCTACATTGCCTATGCCGATGCGTGGATCGAGGACCAGGACTACAAGGATGCCGACACCGGCCAGCTCCTGGACCGCGGCGCGTTGGACAACGAACTTTCCAAGATCGAGAAGCCGGCGGGCATCGCCAATCCGAAGGATTTCCGCAATGAAGTCGTGAAGTTCGCGCTTCGCTATCGCGCCCAGCATGACGGCAAGAACCCGTCCTGGACGGCCTACGAGAAGATCCGCTCGGTCATCGAGAAGCGGATGTTCACGCAGGTGGAGGACTTGCTGCCGGTGATCTCGTTCGAATCCAAGAAGGACAGCGACACGCAGACCAAGCACAACGAGTTCATCAAGCGCATGCTGACACGCGGCTATACTCCGCGGCAGGTTCGCCGGCTCGTGGAATGGTATATGCGCGTGAACAAGGCGGGGTAGGGTCTCCATGACCCACTTCGTCGACCGGCGCCTGAACCCGAAGGGAAAAAGTCTCCCCAACCGGCAGCGCTTTTTGCGCCGCGCGCGGACTCAGATTCGCGAGGCGGTGCAGAAGTCGCTGAAGGACGCCGCCGTTGCCGATATCGGCAAGGAACGCAAGATCAAGATCTCCGCGAAGGGCACGAGCGAACCGCGCTTCCGCCTCGATCCGCGCGCATCGGGCGAGCGCGACTTCGTCCTGCCCGGCAACAAGGAGTTCATGCCGGGCGACCAGATCGAGAAGCCCAAGTCCGGCGGCGGACAAAGTGGCAAGGAAGCCGCCGATTCCGGCGATGGCGAGGACGATTTCGAATTCACCATGACCCAGGACGAGATCCTCGACATTTTCTTCGAGGATCTGGAATTGCCCAACCTGGTGCGCACAACGCTGAAGGAAACGCCGAACAAGATCTGGAAACGGGCCGGCATCAGCACGTCAGGGTCGCCGACGCAGATCAACCTGATCCGTACCATGCGCAATTCGTTCGGCCGCCGCCTCGCGCTGCATCGTCCAACCAAGAAGGACATCGAAGCGCTGGAGGCCCAGCTCGACGCCGCAGAACAGGAAACACCGGTCGACGGCGACAAGATCGCGGCGCTCAAGGACAGGCTCGCCCGCGCGAACGCCAAACGCAAATGGGTCGGCTTCATCGATCCGATCGATGTGCGGTTCAATTCCTTCACGGAACAGCCCGTGCCCACGAGCCAGGCGGTGATGTTCTGCCTGATGGACGTGTCCGGCTCGATGGGCGAGCGCGAAAAGGATCTCGCCAAGCGATTCTATATGCTGCTGCATTTGTTCCTTAAACGCCGCTACAAAAAGGTCGACGTCGTTTTCATTCGTCACACGCATGACGCGCAGGAGGTCGACGAACAGGAGTTCTTCTACTCGCGCCAGTCGGGCGGCACGATCGTATCGACCGCGCTCGACAAAATGCTGGAGATACAGAAGGAACGCTACGCCACCGCGGACTGGAACATCTACGCGGCTCAGGCGAGTGACGGTTACACCCAATCCGGAGATGCGCGCCACTGCGTCGATCTGCTGAACACCGCGATCATGCCGCTCTGCCAGTACTATGCCTATATCGAAATCCTGGACGAGCGTGAAATGGAAGTCTTCGCCTCGGAGGATTCCGGCGCCGAATTGTGGCGAGCCTACCGGACCGTGGCGGATGAATGGCCCAACTTCGCCACCAAACGTATCGCCAAGCCTGCGGATATCTTCCCCGTGTTCCACGAACTCTTCAAGAAAACGGAGAACGCGGCCGCATGACCACGCTTCTCTTTACCGAGCCGGAATGGGATTTTCAGACGCTCGACCGCACGTACAAGGCGATCGAGGACATCGCGCTGAATGATCTCAAGCTCGACGTCTATCCGAACCAGATCGAGATTATCTCGTCCGAGCAGATGCTCGACGCCTATTCCTCCATCGGCATGCCGCTGATGTACAATCACTGGTCTTTCGGCAAGCTGTTTGCGCGGGAGGAAACTCTCTACCGCGCGGGCTACAGCGCGCTGGCGTACGAAATCGTCATCAACTCCAGCCCGTGCATTTCCTATCTGCTCGAGGAAAACACGATGACGATGCAGGCGCTGGTCATGGCGCATGCCGCTTTCGGCCACAATCACTTCTTCAAGAACAACTACCTCTTCCGGCAATGGACGAATGCCGAAGGAATCATGGACTATCTCGCATTTGCCAAGAAATACATCTCCGCCTGCGAAGAACGTCACGGCCGTGAGGAAGTCGAGGCCACGCTCGACTCGGCGCACGCGCTGATGGACCAGGGCGTGTTCCGCTATCGTCGCCCGCCCAAGCCGTCCAAGGAGCGCGTTTTGGAAAAACGCCGCCGCCGCGCGCAGTATGACGAGGAAGCGTACAACGAGCTGTGGCGCACGCTGCCGGCCGGGATAGAACCGCCCAGCGCGCCGCCCGTGATTGACCCAGAGGACGAATTCAGCGGCGAGATGAAGCTGCCGGAAGAAAATCTGCTCTATTTCATCGAGAAGAATTCGCCTTCGCTGATGGCCTGGCAACGCGAGACGCTGCGCATCGTGCGAAACCTGTCGCAGTACTTCTATCCTCAGCGCCAGTTGAAGGTCATGAACGAGGGCTGCGCGACCTTCGTGCACTACACGATCATGAACACGCTGTTCGATCGCGGGTTGATCACCGAAGGGTCATGGCTGGAATTCATGCACAGCCACACCAGCGTCGTGTTCCAGCCTGATTATAACGACCGGCGTTACAGCGGTTTCAATCCCTATGCGCTTGGATACGGCATGATGGCCGACATCCGCCGCATCTGCGAAAATCCGACGTCCGAGGATCGCGACTGGTTTCCCGAATTCGCAGGTTCCGGAGATTGGGTGGGTACGCTGAAGGACGCCTGGGCGAACTATCGCGACGAGAGCTTTATCCAGCAGTTCTTGTCGCCAAAGCTGATGCGCGACTTCCGGCTGTTCTCACTTTTCGACAAGGCCGACGAGGGTACCTTCAAGGTATCGGCGATTCACAATGAAAACGGCTATCGCGCCGTCCGCTCCATGCTTGCGCGCCAATACGATACCGGAATCGCCGACCCGAACATCCAGGTGACGGGCGCCGATCTCAAAGGCAACCGCACCCTCTATCTTTCGCATGGCATGCATCGCGGCGTTCCGCTTCACAACCAGACGAAGGAGCTTGTCCTTTCGCACGTCGAGCGCCTCTGGGGCCACGACGTGAAGCTGGAAGAACAAGCCGCCTAGACGACTTGTTCCTGTTTAGCTGGCCTGCGCGTCATGGTCCGGGTGCGCCGCGACCGTCATGTTGGTCATCGTCGCTGTCGCTTGCGGTGATGCAGGCAGTGCCTGAGGCCAGGTCACTTCCATCATCAACAACGCGGCGGCCACGATGATTGCCCATGTGAAGCCCTTCGCGCCATACGCTTCGCCGTCTGTATAAGTCGTCATTGCCCACTCCATTTTTGGGGCCGGTCCCGTGTTGATGAACACGACTTGACTGGCCACACCGGTGAAATGGGGTGTGAGTGGAAGTCCACAATAGCGGGATTGCTGCATTGCGGGGTGGGCGGGGCATGCAGAAATCGCATGCATCCGAACCTTGTCCCGGGTGCATCGCGTCCCCATGTCCTTGGGGCAGAGCCTTCAAAGGCCCCTCGCGGCGTGCGACGCTCTCCCCCAGCAAAACAGGGAGAGACGCAATGGGTAAGCGCACGCTGGACACCGGCACGAAAGATCTTTTGGCCCATGTCGATGACGGGGTGGCGGTCATCACCATGAACCGCCCCGAGCGCCGAAACGCGATGTCGGGCGGCATGCTGAGCGCCATGTCCGCCGCTTTAGCCGCGTTTGAAACCGATCCCGAAGTCGCCTGCATCGTTCTCACCGGAGCCGGCGGTGCATTTTGCGCGGGCGGCGATGTGAAAGGCATGGCGGACGGCACGGGCGGCGGTTCGACGGCCGCGGCCGGTTCCGATCTCGACAGCCGCATCCACGCGCAGCGCATCAGTCAGCGCGCGACAGCCGGCAAGCTTTACAAAATGCCGAAACCGACAATCGCATCGCTTCCGGGCGCCGCCGCGGGTGCGGGCTTTTCGCTGGCGCTGGCGTGCGATCTTCGCATCGCTTCGGAAAAGGCGGTCATGACGACAGCCTTCGCCAAGGTCGGCTTCTCCGGCGACTATGGCGGCACCTATTTCCTCAGCCAGCTCGTGGGATCGGCGAAGGCGCGCGAGCTGTACTACTTGTCCGACCGCATCGACATGGCCGAAGCCCAGCGTCTCGGCCTCGTGAATTTCGTGGTCCCCGCGGACAGGCTGGAGACCGACACGATGCTGCTGGCCCATCGCCTCGCCAGAGGGCCGCGCGTCGCCTATCGCTACATGAAGGAGAATATCAACCGCGCCATCTCGGGCGCCGATGTCGACGATTGCCTGGACCTCGAGGCCACGCATCACATCCATACCGGCTTTACCGAGGATCATCGCGAAGCCGCGAAAGCCTTCGTCGAGAAGCGCGAGCCGGTCTTCAAGGGAAAATAGTTCGGGAAAAGGGACGCGCATGCTGAGAATTGCCGGAGGCGTTCTGGTCGGCGCCGTCACATGGTTCGTGGCGGTCGCAGCATTGGGATTCGTCCTGCGAGAAGCGTGGCCGCAAATGGCCGCAGTCAAGGACGTGACTTTGTTGACGGTGCCGATGCTGCTCACCCGGCTGGCCGTCAGCGCGCTCAGTTCCCTGGCGGGCGGCTTCGCGGCGAGCTTGGCGAGCGGGGAGAGGTTCCGGGCGGCAATCGGCTCGGGCGTGCTGCTTCTTGTGGTGTTCGTTCCCTATCACGCCACGATCTGGCACAGCTTTCCGCTTTGGTACCACCTGACCTTTTTTGTGTCGCTTCCGTTGTTGGGTGCAGCAGGCGGCGCGCTGAGCGGCCATCGCTAGGCGGCAAGTGCCTCTACGATGCGCGAGACCGGGAAGGTCGCGGTCATCGTCGTGCCCTTGTTGGGGGCGCTTTCGACACTCAGCTTGCCGTCGTGCATCTCGATCAGGGACCTTGAAATCGGAAGGCCAAGTCCGGTGCCTTGATGCTTGCGCGAGAGCGCTGAATCGATCTGCCCGAAGGCGGACAGAGCGACATCGATTTCGGCCTCGTTCATGCCGATGCCTGTGTCGCTCACTGAAAGCGCAATGCCGTCAGGCGAGCGCCGCGCGCGTATCGTCACGGTGCCGCCCGGAGGCGTGAATTTCACCGCGTTCGACAGGAAGTTGAGCAGCACCTGCCGCAGGGCGCGTTGGTCGCAACGCAGTTTGGGCAAGCGCGGCTCGATATTCGTCACGAGCAGGACATCGCTCTTCTCGGCGCGGTCGCGAATGAGCGTCTGGCACTCTTCGACGACGGTGCGCAGGGTGACGTCTTCCTCGCGGAGTTCCATCTTCCCGGCTTCGAGCTTGGAAAGGTCCAGAATATCGTTGATCAGGTCGAGCAGGTGACGACCGCTGACGTGGATGTCCTTCGCATATTCCGCGTATTTTTTCGTTCCGACCGGTCCGAACATTTCGTCCTTGATGACTTCGGCAAAGCCGATGATGGCGTTGAGCGGTGTGCGAAGCTCGTGGCTCATATTCGCGAGGAACTCGGTCTTGGTCCGATTGGCGTACTCCGCGGCTTCCTTGCTCTTGATGAGTTCGTCTTCCATACGCTTGCGGCGGGTGATGTCGCTCAGCCACGACAACGACGCCGGCTGGCCGTCCCAGTTGACGAGAGCCGCGGCCGTTTCGACCCAAACGAGCGATCCGTCCGGGCGTTGCAGCCGGAATTCGTAGTGCGAAACCGACTCTTCGCCCGCAAGTCTGCGGCGCATATGCTCGACGACGATCGGCCTGTCGTCCGGATAGATCGCGCCCGCATTGTTTGCGTTCCGCCCGGCGCGGGTTTCTTCCTCGGTATAGGCCGACAACTCCCGCACGGACGGAAACCCCATCATGTGCGCAAAGGCGTCATTCGTATAAAGAATGTCCGCGTTGGTCCGCACGATGATGCCCTGCGCTGAACCTTCGACGACGCGGCGGAGCTGTGTTTCCGTTCGCCGCGCGAGCTCTATCTCATCGGGGCGGAACACGACGCGGAAGGTCTCGTCGTTATCGGAGCTGAGCGTAGCGTTGACTCTGGACCATCTTCCTTTGGTGCGCGCCCAACGCAGCACGATTGTCTGTTCGCGCCGCTCACCGTTCAGCACCCATTCCGCAGACCACAGGAAGAAGTCATAGTCGTCAGGGTGAATGTGTGCGGAGAGGGACTCGCCCTCGACGATGTCGTTTGCAAAACGCTGGCTCTGCTCGGAGCTGTCGATGTTGAGCACGATGCCGCTGCCGTCGAGAATAATCTCGACGCTTCCGGCATGGCCGTGCTGGATCTTAAGATCGTCCGACACCCGTTTCCCCGCCCACGAAGATGGCGGCTGGTGACTCTTTCGGTCACAGCGCCTCTTTACGTGCCTGACATAAATTTAGGCTGTGCCGGTTAAAAGTGAATTACGCGGCAACGATGGAAAGCTTTTGTTAGGAATTGGGGCGGGCTTAGTTGTCTGAATTTCCCGCGAGCATCAGGGTCGGCACGCCGCCGGTACCCTTGCGCACAGTGAAGACCGAGGTTCCCGGTTTGCGACCTTTGCGCAACTCAGACACGTCGATGCCGGCGGCGGCGATGCGGGCCCGTGCGGCTTCGGGATCCTTCACCCGCCACGCCAAGCCGCCAAACTTGTCCGGCGCCTCGCTCGGCGGAGTTTTCAAGCTGGCGCCGATCTCGACCACCGCGCCGCCGCAGCGAAAGAAGAGCTGGCGCGCACCCCATTGCTCGTTCGAGCGGTCAAGCCTCAGGTCAAGTCCTAGGCGGCCGCCATAAAGCGCCACGGCGCGTTCAGGATTGGCCGTGTGGACCACGATGTGATCGAGCGTACCGACGGCCGCGTCTTCTGCGACGGTCGGCGGCGCGACCGGCCACTTCGGAGCGTCCGGTTTGTGCTCCACCATGAACAAAGCGACGCCATTGGCGCTCTTGCGCTTCATGACCGCGATTTCCCAGCTTCGCTCGTCGCCGTGCAGGTTTGTGGTGCGGGTCGTGTGCCGCGGCAGAAAGTTCAGTCCGCGCCGCTCGTAAAGCTTTGTCGCGGTGTCGAGATCGGGCACGGAAAAGCCAAGACCCCAGATCGCATCCCCGAAGCGTTCCATTTCGGCGCGCGCATTGTCTGCCTCGGGCCCGGTACCCATCGCGCCGATAATGTCGAGGGCCATGCCGGGGAACTGGAACCAGGCGTGGCAGCCGCCGGGCATGAAGCCGCGCCAGTTCGGCGCGCGGCCGAAGATCGTCTCATAGTTTTTCACGGTCGCGTCGAAATCGCGGACCATGATGGCGATATGGTCGATGCCGGTGATCATGGCCCGACTTTAGACCTGATCCTTGGGTCGTCAAAGCAAGGGCGCGGTCCGCTTTCGCAGCCGCGCCCCTGAATTCAACCCAGATCGAGCGTCACCCGACGACGGGCTTGTCGTTGATGCGGGCAAAGAACTTCTGGCTCTGTTCACCGCCCTGGTTGTAATGCTTGGCGTTCGTGAAGTCGGTGATCTTGGCCCAGTTGGCGGCGACATCGTCGGCCGTCGCATGGTGGCCAAGATTGATGCCGTCCGTCTCGACCAGTTGCGCGGCGGCGAACACGCCGGCGGCGGCGGTGAGGATCACGCCGGTCGGCGCATCTTCGCTGACGAGATAGACGACGCCGGGCGTCACATATTCCGGCTTCAACATCTCAAGCACGTTCGCGGGCATCAGATTTTCGGTCATGCGCGTGCCGGCGACTGGGCAGATCGCGTTGACCTTGATGTTGTCCTTGGCGCCTTCGAGCTTGAGCGTATTCATGAAGCCGACAAGCGACAGCTTGGCCGCACCATAATTGGTCTGGCCGAAATTGCCGTACAGGCCAGTCGAAGAAGTTGTGACGACGATGCGGCCATATTGCTGCTTCTTGAAGATTTCCCAGAGCGCCTTGCATGGTTTGACGGTGCCCATGAGATGGACCGCCATGACGGCGTCGAAGTCCTTCATCTCCATCTTGGAGAAGCTCTTGTCTCGCAGGATGCCCGCGTTTGCGATCAGAATGTCGACGCGGCCCCAGGCATCCATGGTCTGCTTGATGAGATGATCCACACCGGCATCGTCACTGACCGACGCGCCGTTCGCCATGGCTGTGCCGCCTGCAGCCTTGATCTCGGCGACGACGGCTTCGGCCGCGGCGGAGTTGCCGCCGGTGCCGTCGACCGCGCCGCCCAGATCGTTGACCACGACTTTTGCGCCGCGCTTGGCCAGTTCGATGGCGTGGCAACGGCCCAGTCCGCCGCCTGCGCCGGTGACGATGGCGACCTTGCCCTTGAAGTCGATGGTCATGTCGGAAACTCCCGTTGGAATAAGAGGGGCAGAGTGATGGCGCAGCCCTGTTTACGGGTCAAGCGGGGGCGGGATGGCTTGCGAAAAAGCGCCGCAGAGCGCGGTTTGCGGGGATTTCGATATAGGTGCAAAGGAACCACCCCCACACGATGCAGACAGCCAGAAGCAGGAACGGCTCGGGCCACCAGATCAGGTCGCCGAAGCGCACACCGAAGACCAGCGTATCGTCGGACGGATAGCCGCT
The DNA here is from genome assembly GCA_963741725.1 of uncultured Alphaproteobacteria bacterium. Lineage (GTDB taxonomy): Bacteria > Pseudomonadota > Alphaproteobacteria > Micropepsales > Micropepsaceae > Rhizomicrobium. The sequence continues at coordinate 460,179 of CAVUJC010000006.1, forward strand.
TTCGAAAAAGCGGATGAGCTGGAGCCAGGCCGTCTGCCCCATATAGATGGCGTAGGACCACTCTCCGAGCTTGGTCAGAGTCGGGGTCTGAAGAAACCGCGCGGCAAAGCCGCGATCAAAGGCGAGCACATAGACCAGGGCGAGCATCGGCAAGACTGTGTAGATGTCGCGCGGCGTGTGCGACCAGCCATTGTCGAACATGCCCCAGCCCATCCAGAGCAGCACCACGGCCTGCGCCATCGAGATCGCCCATTCCGGCAGGGTTGCGGCGAAGTCCTTCGTCTTGCCATAGAGCGCGCAGAGCCCGACGCCGACGCCGAATGCGCTCATGCCGCGAAAAATTCCGTTGTGGAAAGTGATGTCGAGTCCGTGCTTGCCGGTCAGCGACAAGAAGGCGAGACCGGCGACGCCCGCAGCGATGAGGCCGAATGCGCTCAACCAGCCGCCGCGGGCCAGAATGAGGTAGATCGGAAAAAGCAAGCAAAGCAGAAACTCGACACTCACGAACCAGCTCGCGCCGTTCCACGACAGCGATGAATAGATGTTCCAAGCCTGAACCAGGAACAGGTTTCCGATGAAGGTCTGCCAGGTGACGATGGGATGGTACTGCGCCTCATAGATCGACTGGCCACCGGTCGCATGGGCGATGCCGTTGAGGATGAGCATGAGAGCGAGAATGTAGAGCAGCATCGCCAGGTGCAGTGGATAGAGCCGTGACAGCCGCGCAATGAGAAAGTCGCGATGCGTTTTTCCGTGCAGAAATTCCAGCGCGCGCGCCCCATAGACGTAGGTCAGAATGAAGCCGGAAAGCGCAAAGAAGAACTCGACCCATAAATAGCCATGGCCGACCAGCAGGTCGAACGGCTTGAAATTCCGGTAATGATGGCCCTCGCAATAGTGGTACAGAACCAATATCAGCGGCGGTATGGCGCGTGCGCCGGCCAGTGCGCGGATCTCGCCTGGACGCGACGGTGACGAGCTCATGCGATCTCCGGAAATCTGTTCGTTATGGCTGCTATGGCCGCGGACAGTCGCTCAGCGCGCGTGCCGCGAATGATGCTGAACGGCAAGTTTCTCTTCTCTAGCTCCTCCTTTGCCTGGTCGAACATCTTTTTACGCATAGCGACGTCTGGAAAGTAGCGGATAGCGTCTGTCTCGAAGGGGACGTCGATGTCGCAGAGCAGATAAAGGTCAGCCGGATCGTCGATCCGGTCGAGATCCGGAGGGCGCGCGCCTAGCAGAACATCCGCCCACACCGCCGTCATGATGGCATCGGTGTCGAGAATGAGAATCTTGTTCGCCTTGCGCCGTCCGGCCGCCGCCATCAGGTCGTGGCCCCGCCGGATCGCGCGAAGATCCCCTAGGTCGCAATCGTTGCCGAAGATCTCGCAATAGAGCCGCCCGAATTCGGGCACCATGATCGTCTTGAAATGCTTGGCCAGTTCGCGCGCCAGCGTCGTCTTGCCGGTCGATTCCGGACCGTGAAGGCAGACCGTTTTCAAGCGGCCGCCTCCGCCGGATGCGCGCGGAGCTCGCGCAGCCATTCAAAGAGACCAACCGCTGAGATCACGAGGAAAAGAACGTACAGTCCCGTCGTGGGATACAGCCCCTTCCAATAGTAGAGGCCGATCTGCACGACGTCGGTGATGATCCAGAGGATCCAGTTCTCGATTTTGCGTACCGAAAGAAGATATTGCGCAACCACGCTCATCGCCGTGGTATTTGCATCGAGCCACGGCGCCACGTCGCTTGTGTAGTTTGCGAGGAACCAGCGGTCGGCAATCGTCCCCAGCACGATGACGGTTGTCCAGATCAGCCGGGACCGCGCGCTCATCAGTTCGACCTTCACGAGCCCGGCCGTGTCGCGGGCGTGATACCAGATCCACCAGCCGTAGATCTGGACGACGAAAAAGAAAACCTGGAGCGCGGCGTCGGAATAAAGCTTCGCCTGGAAGAAGACGAACCCGTACAGGGTTACCATCGCTATGCCGAACGGATAGTTCCAGATGCTGCGCCGCACGAGCAGAACGATGTTGATCACGCCCAGAGCCGACGCAACGTTCTCGACGGTCACAAGCCGTTCTATCCAGTCCACGTGCGCGCCCCTGCTTCGCGTGCGATTCTAACGGTTCGCTGTGAGTCTGTCATGCGAGCGGGCTTCTCACGGCGCCGATTTGCCCTAAGCTTGACCTTCCATCGGGGGGTTCTGCGTGCAGCTTTTACCGCATCTTCAGTCGGCGCTGGGAATCTGCGTCATCATCGCAGTCGCCTGGCTCTTTTCGGAGAACCGGCGGGAATTTCCGTGGAGAGTCGTTCTTGGGGGCTTGGCGCTTCAGGCGACACTGGCACTGCTTCTGCTGAAGGTTCCGCTGGCGCAGCGCGCGCTGCTCGATCTCAACGGCGTGGTCGGTGCGCTGACCACGGCGACGAGGGCCGGAACGTCCTTCGTTTTTGGCGTCGTCGGTGGCGGCGCACCGGCGAGCGTGGACAATGCAAGCGATCTCGCCGGGTTCGCGTTCAGCGTTCTGCCGCTGGTGATCGTGATCTCGGCCCTCTCGGCGCTCTTGTTTCATTGGCGCATCCTGCCGGTCGTGATCAACGGCATCGCTTATGTTTTGCGCCGCATTCTGGGACTGGGCGGCGCAGTCGGCCTTGGCGCCGGCGCGACGATATTTCTTGGCATGGTCGAGGCGCCGCTCCTGATACGGCCCTATCTTGCACGGATCACGCGTTCGGAACTGTTCATTCTCTGCACGGTCGGCCTGGCCACGGTGGCGGGGACTGTGTTCGCGCTCTACGCAACTATCCTCAAGAGTGTGGTGCCCGGCGCCATCGGACACATTCTCGTAGCGTCGATGATGTCGCTTCCTTCGGCAATCGTCATTGCGCGCATCATGATACCGGGTGAGGTTGCATCGGGAGCGGTCGATCACTCCGGTGAAGCGCGGTATCGGTCCAGCATGGACGCCGTCGCGCGTGGTACGGAAGACGGTCTCAAGATATGGCTGCAGATCGTCGCCATGCTCGTCGTCATGCTGGCGCTGGTCGCGCTGGTCAACCAGATCCTTCTGGTCTTTCCGGCCGTCTGGGGTGCGCCGCTCACGCTGGAGCGCATGTTTGGCTGGCTGTTTGCGCCCGTCGTCTGGCTCTACGGCGTGCCATGGAGCGAAGCGACCACCGCCGGCAGCCTGATGGGCGTCAAGACGATCCTCAATGAGCTCGTTGCCTATCTCAAATTGGCGGCGCTTCCGCCCGGCACGCTCGATCCGCGTTCGACGCTGATCATGATCTACGCGATGTGCGGCTTCGCCAATCTGGGCTCCGTCGGAATCATGATCGCCGGCATGAGCGCGCTGATGCCCGAGCGCCGCGATGAGATTGTGCCGCTGGCGATGCGCGCCATCGTCTCGGGAACGATGGCCAGCGGCATGACCGGCGCTATGATCGGGCTGTTGCCGGTGACGTGACCAGGCCGAACGCCCCTGCCAAGAGTTCATAGGAACGCAGGCGCGAGGCATAGTCGTAGGTGATCGTCACGACGATGAGTTCTTCCGCGCCATGGGCCTCGGCAAGCGCAAGCAGCTTCGCGCGCACCTGTACCGCGGTGCCGACGATCGAGCGTTTCGATACGGTGGCGAGGAGTTTTTCCTCTTGCGGCGACAGCGGATGCGCCAGCGCCTCTTCCGGCGAGGGAAACGGGATCGGCCTCCCGCTCAGCAGACGCACGACCCAAAGATTTCTCGAGGCTGCAAGACGCATCGCTTCTTCCTCGGTCTCGCCGACCAGAGCCGCGACGCCGAGTGCAACGACAGGACGCGGGCAGGCGTCACTCGGCTTGAAGCGCGAGCGGTATTCTTCCGCTGCCTCCTCGCTGCCGTCCGCGCTGATGAAATAGGCATGGCAGAACGGCAGGCCGAGTTCCGCGGCGTAGACCGCGCCATGGATTCCCGATCCCAGCATCCACAGTTCCGGTCCCGGCGTATCCCCGCGCGGCATCGCATGGATCCCTCGATAAGGGTGATCCTCGGCGAGCGGATGCTTGCCGGAGGAATCATCCAGGAACTGTCGCAGCAGGTTGACCTGACTCGGAAAGGCGTCGATCGGCCAGGCCTGCGGGCCGGACTGTAGCGCGCGCGCCGTGAGCTGATCCGATCCCGGCGCCCGACCGAGACCCAGATCGATCCTACCCGGATTGAGCACGTCCAGCATTCGAAACTGTTCGGCGACTTTCAGCGGACTGTAGTGGGGGAGCATCACCCCGCCCGAACCCACACGCAGACGTTGTGTTTCCTGTGCAACACGGCCGATCAGGATCTCGGGGCATGACCCTGCAAAGGAGTTGCTGTTGTGGTGTTCCGCCACCCAATAACGGTTATAGCCCAGCCGGTCGCAGGCCTTTGCAAGGGCGATGGTCTCGGTGATCGCCTGTGCGGCAGTGCCGTCTTTGCGGATGGGGGACTGGTCAAGGACGGATAAAAGCATCGCACACGGATCAATAATTGGGCAGCGTTCGTTTTACGTTAACTAGTATGACACACGCTGTACGCCGTTTTTCAAAGAAATTGTACCGTGCCTAACAGCGCCAACGTCATCAGGGTTGTCCAAAGCCTCCCCGAAAACGCCTCGGGCGTGCTTGCGCTCGACAAGCTGGAAAGCCCCATCGTGCGCCAGGGGCTCGACTACTGGCTCAAATTGCGCGCCGATCGTCCCTATCCGTCGCGTGCCGATATGGCGCCTCGCGACCTAGCCAGCCTTCTGCGCCATGTAGTCCTGCTCAAGGTGATCGAGGGTGGTGCCGATTATGAGTATCGCATCGTCGGCGATGCACACGTCATCTCGCATGGCTTCAACATGCAAGGCATGCGCGTCAGCGATGTCGACAAGTTCTCGCCGGGATACGGTCCCGTTCTCAAGAGTCTCTATGACCGCGCAGTTCGGCGTCGCGATGCGTATGCGTTTCGCGGATGGGTGGAGCGCGGTGAAGATCGGAAGCAGTACATTTACAGTGAAAGTATATTCATGCCGCTGGGACCTGACGAATTCACCATCGATCACGTCCTGAATTTTTCAGTTTACATCCCTCGCGATAGTTACGACGGCTGAACGGTTTTCGATCCACAGACTTTTAATTGTTTTGCCCGAACGTTGCGGCGTCGGGGGGTCGACCATGTCGCGTGCCGCAGAACGGGAGCCACAACAGGCTCCGGAAATGTCATCCGTACACGTCTTGTCGCTCGATGAACTCGAGAACGACATCGTGCGCGCCGGCGTCAACTATTGGCGTGCCTTGCGCAGCGGCCGCAGCTTTCCGCCGCGCTCGCTCTTGTCGCCGCGCGACATGGCAGGAATCCTGAGAAACATCGTTCTGGTCCGCATCCTTGACGACGGACGGGACTATGAGTTTCGCATCGTGGGCGACGCGCATGTGCAAGGCTACGGGATCGACTTCAACAAGATGCGCAACAGCGACATCGAACGGATCGCGCCCGAGCATGGAGCGCAGATGCGCGCTCTTTACGAACATGTTCGCAATACTGGACGGCCACTTGCGTTTCGCGGCTGGGTCGGGCGCGAAGTGAAGGACTCGCTTTTCGTCTATCACGAGAGCGCCTTCCTGCCGCTGGGCGAACAGGCCGACGCCGTCGACCACATCCTTGTCGTCAGCATCTATGTGCCCAAAGCGCAGCCCTGAAGCCAGGCCTGCACTTCGGCCCGGCTTGGGTTAGTCTCCCGTGATCTGAGGAGACTGACATGCCGCTCGACATTGAAACCCGCGATCAGCTTTTGGAGACCGTCCGCCGCTTCGTGCGCGAAAAATGCGTACCGATTGAGGCAAAAGTCTCCGAGGAGGATCGCGTACCCGACAGCATCATCGCCGAAATGCGCGAACTCGGCCTTTTCGGCATCTCGATACCGACCGAATATGGCGGGCTCGGCCTCACCATGGAGGAAGAGGTTCTGGTGGCCATGGAACTGGGCCACACGTCGCCGGCTTTTCGTTCCGTCATCGGCACGAATGTCGGCATCGGCAGCCAGGGCGTCGTGATGTTCGGTACGGACGCGCAAAAGGCGGAATGGCTGCCCAAGCTTGCGAGCGGCGAGGTTGTGGCCAGTTTCGCGCTCACCGAACCCGAAGCCGGTTCCGATGCGGCGTCGGTGCGCACCACGGCAATTCCCGACGGTGACCACTACATCGTCAACGGCACCAAGCGCTTCATCACGAACGCCAATCGGGCCGGCATGTTCACGCTGATGGCGCGCAGCGATCCGAACAGGAAGGGTGCGGGCGGCATCTCCGCCTTCATCGTTCCGGCGAACACGCCCGGTGTCTCTGTCGGCAAACCTGAAAAGAAGATGGGTCAGCAGGGCGCGCATATCTGCGACGTGAACTTCGACAATGCGCGCGTTCCGGCGTCGCTGCGCCTTGGCAAGGAAGGCGAGGGCTTCAAGGTGGCGATGCAGGTGCTCGACCGCGGACGTCTGCACATCTCGGGCGTTTGCGTCGGCGTCGCCGAACGGTTGATCCAGGAAAGCGTGCGCTATGCGCGCGAACGCGAGCAGTTCGGCCAGAAAATCGCCGAGTTCCAGCTCATCCAGGGCATGCTGGCCGACTGCAAGACCGAAGCCTATGCGGCGCGGTGCATGGCGCTCGACGCCGCACGGAAACGCGATCGCGGCGAGAGCGTGACCATGGAGGCGGCGTGCTCGAAATATTTCGCCTCCGAAATGGTCGGCCGTGTGGCGGACAAGGCGGTGCAGATCTTCGGCGGCGCGGGCTATGTCGCGGACTACGGGATCGAGCGGTTCTACCGCGACGTGCGCATCTTCCGCCTCTATGAGGGAACGAGCCAGATCCAGCAGATCGTCATCGCACGCGGTCTCCTGCGCGCAGAGTGATGACGAACGATTTGCAAAGTCTGCTCCGGAAAATCCGTGCCTGCCGGATCTGTGCGGCGACGCTGGAGCCGCATCCGGTTCTGCATGTCGCGCCGACGGCGCGCATTCTGATTGCGAGTCAGGCGCCGGGTTTGCGCGTGCACAAGTCAGGGCAGTCGTTCAACGACACGAGCGGAGACCGCCTGCGCGACTGGTTGAAGGTGGATCGCGGCACATTCTACGACGAGACGCGCGTCGCGCTCGCGGCCATGGCGTTCTGCTTTCCCGGGTATGACAAGAACGGCGGCGACCGGCCGCCTCCGCGCATCTGTGCCGCGACATGGCGAGGACCGTTGCTGGAGAAGCTCACGGACATCCGCCTGACTCTTCTTGTCGGCTCCTATGCGCAGCGCTGGCACTTGGGAGATGCCGCGAAATCCAATATGACGGACACCGTCAAGGCGTGGCGCGATTATGCGCCGCGCTTTGTCCCTTTGCCGCATCCGTCTTGGCGCAACAATGGCTGGCTGAAGAACAATCCATGGTTCGAGCGCGACTTGCTCCCCTATTTGCAAAAGCGTGTGCGGCGGCTGCTTTCGTCCTGATCGCGGCGTGTGCGCCGGTGCTGGCGCCTGCCGGAACGGCGAGCCTGACGCCGACACTGGCCCAAAGCTACTTTCTCGCACGCGACGGCGAAAAACTGCCGCTGAGAATATGGGCCGCCGACCATCCCAAGGCGGTGATCGTGGCGTTGCACGGCATGAGCGACTATTCCAACGCCTTCGCGATGCCTGGCGAATGGTGGGCCAGGCAGGGCATCACAACCCTCGCCTACGACCAGCGCGGCTTTGGCCAATCGGAAAACCCGGGCCTGTGGGCCGGCGGCGATGCTCTGCGCCGCGATCTGACCGACGCAGTCGCTGCGGCCCGCGCACGTTATCCGGGGCTGCCCGTGATTGCGCTGGGGGAAAGCATGGGCGGTGCGGTCGTCCTCTCGGCGCTGGCGACGGCCGATGCGCCGAACGTCGACGGCGTGATCCTTGTCGCGCCGGCCGTCTGGTCGCGTTCCGACATGCCGCTCTCCTATCGTGCTGCGCTCTGGATGTCGGCACATACGGTTCCGTGGATGCACGTCTCAGGCAGCGGTCTCAAGATCTGGCCGTCCGACAACATCCCCATGATGCGTGCGCTATCGCGCGATCCGCTCTTTCAGCATGAGACGCGCGCCGATGCGGTGTGGGGCCTCGTCAACCTGATGGATGAGGCGCGCCATGCCCCCGACCATCTTCGCTCGCCGCCGCCGATCCTATTTCTCTACGGCAAGAACGACCAGATCATACCCAAGGAGCCGACGGAGGCGGTGGTCGCGGCGCTCGGCGATCGCGCGGAAGTTCGCCGCTACGATCACGGCTACCACATGCTGCTGCGCGATCTTGATGCGGAATTGGTCTGGAAGGACGCTGCTGCGTGGATCGATATTCGCGCGGCTAAGCCGGTCGTGGCGGGGGCGCCTGCAACAATTCAATGACGTAGCCGTCCGGGTCTTTCGCCAGGCCGACCACATTATTGTTGAACGAAGCAAGCGGCTCGGGTTCGCGCGTCACTTCGCAGCCTTCGGCGCGGATGCGTGCTGCAACGGCCTTCGGGTCGCTGACGTAGAACACGAGCTTGACCGGATTGTCCTTGTAGTTGCGCTTCGAGCCGTCGGTGTAGTGCATCAACACCACGGCGTTGCGCCCTTCATGGCCCAGAATGATCTCGTCCATGTAGTCGATTTTGACCTTGCGCATCTCCTGCATGCCGAGTGCGCGGACATAGAACCCTGCCGAGCGCTTCAGATCGCTGACGCCGATTCCGGTCGCCCCGATATAGTCCGTGGAACGTGCCATTTTCCGCCCTGTGCTGGTTCCTCGCGCGATGAGAGCAGAGGATACGGCCTCCTGCAATGCGCACGCCTTCTCGCGGGACGTGTTGTATCCTTGTCGAGTCGCTAACCGGGGACGCTGGATGGAAGTCATCGACGAGATGAAACAGGGACTTGAGGAAACCGAGCACCTGCTGCTGGCCGAGTTGAGGCTGATGCGTCGAAAGCTTCGCGCCGCCGCCGTGGGCAGGCCTGAATCAAAGCTGACAGTCGGCCAGCGCATCGCCGACACCGTGGCATCCAACATGGGTTCGTGGCGCTTCATCATCATCCAGTCCTGCATATTGGTGCTCTGGATCATCCTGAACATCACGGCCTGGGTGCAGAATTGGGATCCCTATCCCTTCATCCTCCTCAATCTGGCGCTGTCGTTCCAGGCAGCGTATGCCGCGCCCTTCATCATGATGAGCCAGAACCGGCAACAGGACGTCGACCGGCAGGCAGCCGAGCACGACTATCAGGTCAACATCAAGGCCGAGCTGGAGATCGAACTTCTGCACGAAAAGATCGACGGCCTGCGCGAGAAGGAAGTCGCGCAACTGACGCAGGCGGTAACCGATCTCACCGCGATGCTCAGGCGCGAGCAGGAGGCGGTCCACCCTTCGCCAAGCTCAGGATGAGTGGAGCCGTCAGGCCGGGATACGCACCGGAAGCGCCGAATAGCCCTGCACAAAGTTCGAGAGCACGCGTTCCGGCTCGCCGACCACGTCGATGCGCGCAAAGCGCTTGAGGATTTCCTCCCACAGGATGCGGAGCTGCATTTCCGCCACGCGGTTTCCCATGCAGCGATGGATGCCGAAGCCGAAGGAAACGTGGTGGCGTGAACGCTCGCGATCGATGATGAAGTCGTTCGGCCGCTCGATCGCTTCCTCGTCGCGGTTGCCCGAGACGTACCACATCACGACGCGGTCGCCCTTCTTGATCTTGTGACCCTTGAAGTCGACGTCCTCCAGCGCCGTGCGCCGCATGTGCGCGAGCGGCGTCTGCCAGCGGATGATCTCCGACACCATGCCCGGGACGAGCGACGGGTCCCGGCGCAGCTTTTCGAACTGGTCGGGATTCTGGCTGAGTGCGAGAAGGCCGCCGGTGATCGAATTTCGCGTGGTGTCGTTGCCGCCGACGATGAGCAGCATCAGATTGCCGAGATATTCGATCGGATTGTCCAGCATGTTCGCGGTCGCCGGATCGTGGGCCAGCAGCGAGATGAAATCGAACTTGGGAGGCGCCGCCTTGCGCTCGTTCCATAGCCGCGTGAAGTAGTGCAGGCACTCCATCAGGATCCGCTGGCGTTCTTCCATCGAAACGACGGCGTTGCCGACGGTCTCCGACGACGTCGTCGTGTCCGACCAGTAGGGCAGGAGGTGGCGGTCTTCCCAGGGAAAGTCGAACAGCGTCGCCAGCATCTGCGTCGTCAGTTCAATCGAGACCCGGTCGACCCAATTGAACGTCTCGCCGCGCGGCAGGCCGTCAAGGATGGCGCCGACGCGCTGCCTGATCAGCGCTTCAAGGTCGTGAAGGCGGGCAGGCGCCACGGCCGGCGTCACGGCATGGCGCTGCACGTCATGCTTGGGCGGATCTTCCGCGATGAACATGGGCGGCGCGAAGTCTGGCGGATTGTCGCCAATGACGATGTTGTGCTGGGACGAGAACTGGCGGTGATTGGAATCCACCGCGACGATGTCGTTGAACTTGGTGATCGACCAATAGGCCCCGTGCATGCTCTCGGCGCAGTAGTGCACCGGCGCTTCCTTGCGCAGCCGCTCGAAGAACGGCCAGTGCGTGTTGCTGGCGAACCGTTCCGCCTTGCTGACGTCCAGCTTGTCCAGCGGAGTCGACCAGGCTTCTTCCTTGGCGCGCTCCAGTGCGCTCATCTTCAATGCTGCACTCATCGTTTCGTCTCCCCGAGCGGCGACCAAATTAAACCAAACGATGTAGAACACAAAATGCGCAGATGCTGCGGCGCACGCGCCTGGATTCACCCCGAAATACTTCGTCCGCGCGAATCGCACTCGCCGCCTGCGTGCGACCGTACCGGTGGCAAAATGTTTTCGAATACTTCGTTCGTTTCATTTGTAAATTATGCAAAAGGAAGTGATTACTTTGTAAGATAAATAAATACGGTTGTTCCACTTTAAAGATTGAGTAATGGTCCCGCCGACTGGCGTATCCAAAGAAATAAAAAATTGGCGGGGTCTAAAGTGGGCAGCAGAAAAGAACGCGCATTGCGCGCGCGTGCGAGGGGCGCTCTCTCCAGTGCTCGATGCGCGACCGCTTTCGCGGCCGTGCTCTATTGTGCATTGTGCCCGCGTCCCGCGTTGGCAGACGGATGCTCTCCGTCCACGTCGAACGCTTCACCGCTGACAAATACCAGTGTGACGTGCACAGGCGCGACGTTAAACCAGAACGACCCGATCGGCTTCGGCACCGGTCTGGAGCAAGGTGTGACGGTAAATGTCGCGGCTGGCGCGACGGTCGAGGGATCATCGGACGCATTCGCTCTTGGCGACAACAATACAGTCGTCAATTCGGGAACGATCCAGGACGCCGGTAACAATCCGGCGGTATTTTCGGCCATATCGACCTCAGGCACCTTGAACCTGAACAACGGCAAGACCGGCACTATAAGTGGATCGTCGACCGACCCTAATGCCGATATCGCGCTGATTCTCTCGCAGACAAGCATCGTTGCGCAGAACGATGGCGTGATCTCTGCCACGGGCAGCGGCACTCTTACAGCAGCGTTCCAAGGTATTCAGTCGCTTAATGTCACAAACACTGGAACTATCTCGGCCAGCGGATCGACCGTGTCCGGAACATTTGGCCTTTTGGCGTTCAACGCCACGAGCGATGCGTCTCTGACTTTCGTCAATTCTGGCACGCTAACCGCCGACGGCGGCACTGGCGCGACAGGCGTCGGCGTCGAAGCAGTCGGCACGCTGAACGTCACCAACATGTCCACAGGTGTCATCCACGGCGCCGAAACAAACACGACGTTCTCGTCCGTCGGCGTCTTTGCGGCAGGAAACGGCACTGCCACTCTGAACAATGCCGGTCTGGTCGAAGGCGACGACATCGGATTTGCCAGCCTGGCCGCTGGTAGCAACACGATCACGAACACGGGCACGATTACGGGTGCGCGGGCAATTGTCCTTGCTGGTTCCGCCGCGAGTACGATCGAAAACGCCGGCACGATCACGGGCACGGGCGGTACCGCGATCGAGATGTCGACGGTAACCGGCAACAGCCTCACGCTCGATCCCGGGGCCGTCATTAATGGCACCGTGATCGGTAGCGGCAGCGACACACTCGCCCTGGGCGGAACCGGTAGCGACTCGTTCAACGTGAACAACGTCGGCTTGGGCCAGCAATATCAGGGCTTCTCCGCATTTGTGAAATCCGGCACGTCGACTTGGACGTTGACGGGAACGGGCAATCAGAACTGGAACGTCAGCAGCGGTACCCTGATCGGCGACACAAACAGCATCCAGGGCGACGTGGCAGACAGCGGCACGCTCGAATTCAAGCAAGACTTTGACGGGAACTATTCGGGTTCGATTTCCGGAGTGGGTTCGGTCGTCAAGGACGGCACCGGCACACTCGCGATCTCGAACACGAATACCTACTCTGGCGGAACCACGATCAGCAACGGGACGCTGCGGATCGATGACGGCGGTTCAATTGTTGGCGACATTGTCGACAATGCGACATTCGAGATCAATAACAACACATCCTACACTGTTGGGGGGAATGTTTCGGGAACCGGAAGCCTTGTTCAAGCCGGCTTCGGCGTGACGACGCTCGACGGTACTAACACATTCACCGGCGGAACGAGCGTCGAGAATGGCGACTTGCAGCTCGGCGACTCCACGCACCAAACCAGCCTGGTCGGTTCCGTTGTGGTGCAGTCAGGGGCAGAGCTTGATGTGACGAATGCCGACATCAGCGCAGTGACATCGATCGACTTGGAGGATGGCCTACTCTTTTTTGAGGATGGTACCTCGGCGTCACATGCCGCGATTACGCTCGGTGGAGCGGGCAATGGTGAGGTGCTGTTTTTCGGCTCGTCGACCGCTGCCTCCGCGAACATTACGGGGTCAGGCGTGGTTGACTTCGAGAATTCGTCGACGGCGGGCGCGTCGGCGATATCTCTGACGGAAGGCGACGTTTTCTTCGCCTCGAATTCCAGCGCCGATCACTCGCAGATCTCGGTCAGTGGTGGTTTGGCTGGCGTGAGCTTTGGCGGACAGGCGACTGCGGCGAGCGCCGCGATCGATATCAGCGACGGCGCCATTGCCCTTTTCAGCGACAACGCGACAGCGGGCAACGCAATGATCACGGTGGGAAGCGCTGGCGAACTTATCTATGACCGCAATGCGAGCGCCGGCGCATCTCAGATCGCAGTCAGTTCACTGGGCGAAGTCTTGTTCAACGGGTCCGCGTCGGCCGCCAATTCGACGATAACGGCGACAAATCAGGGTATCGTGGAATTCGGCGTCAACTCCACGGCGGATCATTCCCGAATTTCGCTGGATGGCGGCAGCGTCGGCGTCTTTGCCGGTTCGTCGACCGCGGCGGATGCGACGATCACTCTCTCCGATCATGCGCAATTGCTATTTGCCGGCACGTCGGATGGCGGCTCGGCCGCGGTGACCACACAAGCGGGAACGGTCGTGGACGTGTCCGGTCTTACCAGTGGTGCCACCACGCTTGGCTCGATCAATGGCGGGGGCGATCTCATCCTCGGCGCCAATACGGTTAGCTTCATCGGAACCGGAGACAGTGTAATCTCGGGCAGCGTGTCGGGCACCGGCGGGCTGGTCAAGCAGAGCGACGGCAATCTCGAGCTTCTCGGCGCATACTCGTACACCGGCTCAACGACCGTGCAGAACGGCACCCTTTTGCTCGGCGGCGGTACCAATTCGTTGAGCGGCGACATCAGCGTCAACGGCAATATCCAGACCGACGCGACCTCGGTCACTCTGAGCGGCAACATCAGCGGCAATGCTGGTCTGACCATTCTCGGCGGCACGACGGCGCTGTCGGGCAACAACACCTATACCGGCGGGACCACAGTCGCTGGCGGCACCCTGGCGATCTCGAGCGGCAACGCGCTCGGCTCCGGCACGTTGACGCTGGAAAACGGCACGACGCTGGAACTCGATTCCAACTTCACATTGGCGAACGCCATCACGGTCGCGGGCGATCCGACGTTCAACGTGAACGGCAACGTGGTCATCAGCGGGCCGATCACGGACGGCGCACAGCCTGGTGACGTGGTCGTGACGGGAACCGGAACGCTCGAACTTGCAGCGTCCAACACCTACACGGGCGGCACGTTCGTAAATGCCGGCTCGCTCCAGCTTGGCGATGCAGGGAAGGCGGGTTCAGTCGTCGGCGCAATCACTGTCGACAATGGGCAGCTTCTCGCCGTCAATTCCGACTTTTCCAGGGTCACGACACTCGACGTTATACACAGCCTCGCGCTCTTTGTGGACCCGACGAGTGCTGCGAGCGCGGTCATCAGCGGAACAAACGGCAGTCTGATTCAGTTCAGCGGCGGCACCGCCGGACAGTCTACGATTTCACTTTCCACGTTCGCCCGCGTCGTCTTCGAGGACTCGGCAAGTGCGGACCATGCAACCATCAACGCGGTTACAGGCCCGGGCATGTTCGTTGACGTGATCTTTCTGGATGCTGCGACGGCCGGTAACGCCCGGATCAGCTCCACTGGGTCGTCGATTGCCTTCGGCGGTTCGTCGACCGCGGCCGATGCGACGATCACTCTCTCCGATCATGCGCAATTGCTATTTGCCGGCACGTCGGACGGCGGCTCGGCCGCGGTGACCACACAGGCGGGAACGGTCGTGGACGTGTCCGGTCTTACCAGTGGTGCGACCACGCTTGGCTCGATCAATGGCGGGGGCGACATCTTGCTTGGCGCCAATACGCTGACGATCGGCGGCGACAACTCCAACAGCGCGATTTCCGGAACGATCTCAGGCGCTGGCGGAATTACAAAGGCCGGAACCGGCGAGCTGGATCTGAACGGATCACTCGACTACACGGGCGCGACCACGATCAACCAGGGCAGGCTTGTCCTGAATGTGCCCGCAGCGTCCTTTGCCGGTGACATTGTCGATGATGGCGTTCTGGTGATGACGAGCCCGTCGCTAACTCTCAGCGGTGTCATCTCTGGCGCTGGCGAAATCGACGTCGTCAGTGGTGCAACTTTCGTTACCGGCGCTGACACATTCGGCGGAAAAATTTTGCTGGCGGGTGGCTTGCTCGACGTGAACGGCTCACTTGCGAATGCCGACATTACGGTGACGGGCGGCACGCTCAAGGGTAGTGGCACAGTCGGTGGACTGAACTTTGCTTCGGGCATAATTGCGCCTGGCAATTCGATAGGCACGTTGCACCTTCTCGGCAATCTCACGCTCGGAAACGGCGTGACATACCAGGTCGAGACAAATGCATCAGGTGCATCTGACCTGATTCAGGCGGCCGGAACCGCGACGATCGACCCAGGCGCGCAAGTTCTGGTCCAGCCGCAACCGGGGCCCTATCATCGTCACACCACCTTTCACATCATCTACGGCCGGCGGTGGCGTGACCGGCACGTTCGGTGGCGCGACGGTGGCCGCGCCCGATTTCTCCGCCGATCTGATCTACAATCCGACCGGCGTCGATCTGATGCTGAACATCATCGACATTCACTTCAATCTCATAGCGAACACGCCGAACGAAGAGTCGGTCGGCGCCGCGGTGCACGCCGCCGGCATCGGCAGCACGCTGTTCAGCGACTTCCTGAACCAGGAGCCTGACATCGGCTTCATCCCCGGCGCGCTCGACCAGCTTGCGGGAGCCATCCACCCGAGCGTTCTGACGTCGGAGATTCAGGACAGCCATGTCGTGCGCCAGACGATCTTGGACCGCCTGCGCCAGACATCCACCGGCGACCTGGATGGCGCACTGGGCGCCGTGCATCCGGCCGAAATGGCCATGATCGCGGATAACGTGGCGATGTGGACCAGCGTGTTTGACGATTCCGGACGAACGGCAAGCGACGGCAACGCGGCAGACCTTAGCCGTCAACTCTCTGGTATCCTGGCTGGTATCGATGCAGGCCTCGGCCACAACCTCACGGTCGGACTCGCAGGTGGCTACACACATGGTCACGTCAATCAACCAGCCAGTGCGTCGACGGGAGGCAATGGCCACGTCGCAGGCTATGGCGGTTGGACGGACGGTGCACTCTCCTTGCGTCTCGCCGCTTCTTACGAGTGGGGCATCGACAACGTCTCGCGCGTGATCGACTATCCAGGCTTCAGCGACAGCCTCAGCGACAGGCAGGGCGCGCATGCAACGCAAGTCTTCGGCGAAGCGGGTTACGCCGCGTTGCTCGGGCCGTTCGCAGCAGAACCCTTTGCCGGTCTCACTTGGGTCGATGCAGGTACCGGTGGATTCATCGAGAAAGGCGGGGCGGCGGCGTTGACCAGCTCGGGCGCCAGCATCAGTACGACATACTCCAGCCTCGGCATCCATCTGGCCGCCACGGGCGCGGACGGCGCGCCATTGAACGTCACGCCGCGTGCGTCGCTGGCATGGGAGCACCTGTTCGGTCCGGTCACTCCGGCCGAAATGCTGACGTTCGCAGCGACCGGACAGTCATTCTCGACCTTCGGAACGTCGCTCGACCGCGACGCAGCCGATATCCAGGCCGGTCTCGACTTTCAGGTCGCACCGTCCGCCAAACTCGGCTTGTCCTACCAGGGCGTGCAGTCCAGTCGCTCGCGCGACAATGCCATCCGCGTCGATCTGAACTGGAAATTCTGAGAGTCGGACGCGCGCTTCGGTCCAATGGCCCATCCCCTATTTGAGGGGTTTCTGAGTCGCGACGCCCGTACTAATTTGGCGTGTCGGGGGGCCACGCGATGAACCGGTTGCTGTATTGCCTGTGTCTTGGCGTTTGCCTTGCGTTGGCGCCCGCGCGTGCGGCACCGCTCGACGCTTACGGACATCTCCCCGAGGTGGAGAACATGGCCATCACGCCGGACGGAAAGGTCCTGGCCTATGCGACAGATGTTGGCGGAAAGCGTACGGTCATCGTCTATTCGATTGATGCCTCCAAGCTTTTGGCCGCATTGGTGGCTGGCGATCAGAAACTTCGCGATTTGCGCTGGGCGGACAACGATCATCTGTTGATCACGATCTCGAACGCGACCTATATCGCCGGCGTGATCGGACCCAAGCAGGAGTACGCGGTTTCGGAAGTCTATTCCCTCGCCGAAAATGTCCAAAAGCCTCTGCTGCGAGAATTGGACAACTCGCTCAACGTGACGCTTGGCGCACCGATCAGCCGCAACGTAAATGGTCACACGGTCGTGTTTGTGCATGGAATTCACTTTCGCGACAACGTAGGGGTGACGGCGCTCTTCTCGACCGATCTGGTATCGGGACGCAGTCAAATCGTCGAGCCCGGCACGAAGAGGTCGGATGAATGGTTGCTCGATGACTCGGGGAATGTGATTGCCGGCGTCGAATACGACAACGATTCCAGACTGTGGAGCCTCAAACTGCTCCGCAACGATCAATGGACCACGGCCTATTCTGTTTCGGCGGCCATAGATTTTCCGTCTGTGCTTGGAATCACCGCCGACGGCAAGGCCATCGAATTGCGCATGATCGACGCGGACGGAAACTCGGTGAAGTCGGTAAATCTCGCGGATGGTTCCGTGAACGAAAACACCGACGAGAATGCTGGTCTGGGCGACCCAGTTCTCGACCCGACCACGCATCGCATCATCGGCACCGAGGCACAGACGGACCACACCGAGTACCACTTTACGAGTCGAGATGATCAGTTGGCCTGGAACAGCGTTGCGCAGGCGTTTTCCGGAGAGAACGTCGCGCTTGTGTCCTGGAGTGCAGACCGTTCGCGCGTCATCGTTCTCGTCGACGGAACGACAGACGGTTCGGAGTATCAGCTCGTCGATCTCAACACGCACATGGCACATCCGCTGGGGCCGGCTTACCCAGAAATTCGTCCAAGTGATGTCGCCGCGGTAAAGTTCATCCACTACGCTGCGGCCGACGGCACGACAATTCCAGCCATCCTGACGCTACCCAATGGCCGCGAGGCCAAGAACCTCCCGCTGATCGTTTTCCCCCACGGCGGGCCGCTTGCCAGGGATTTGCCGGGCTTCGACTGGTGGGCGCAAGCCATGGCGTCGCGAGGCTATGCTATCCTGCAACCACAGTTTCGCGGTTCGGATGGCTTTGGCTGGAAACATGCGTCCGCCGGATTTGGCGAGTGGGGGCGAAAGATGCAGACCGATCTGTCTGACGGCGTGCGCTACCTCGCGGGGCAGGGACTGATTGATGCCAGACGCGTTTGCATTGTCGGCGCCAGCTACGGCGGCTATGCGGCGTTGGCTGGACCGACGCTGGATCGCGGCGTCTATCGCTGCGCGGTGGCGGTGGCAGGCGTCTCGGACCCGCAGACGTTTTTGCGCTGGGTCGAACATCGCGAGCGTGATTCCGATACCGCGTCCATTCGATTCTGGACGCGATTCATGGGCGTGAAGGATTCCGACGATCCGAAATTGGCCGACATCTCGCCGCTCGCGCACGCGGCGAGTGACGATGTGCCTGTCCTGTTGATCCACGGCAGCGACGACACGGTTGTGCCCATGCAGCAGAGCAACGATATGAACGATGCACTGCTGGCCGCGGGAAAGCCCGTAACCTATGTGAAGCTGAAGAGCGAAGATCACTGGCTCTCGCGCTCAGAGACGCGTGAGCAGATGCTCGAGGCGCTGGTAAACTTTCTCGAAGTCAACAATCCGCCGAACTGACTTTCGACCACCCCCCACTTGAACTTTGCAAGCCCGGCCATTTCCGGCATGCTCGTACACTATCAGAAGTCGATCTGACGGCTCTGCGTTCCGCATGTGGGAGCATTTGTGAATAGTGAAACCGCCGCACCGCCGGCCGACCCTTCCGCGGCTTCCGGCGTGGAGGCTTTCGGTTATCGTCAGGAACTGAAGCGCAGCCTTGGCCTTATCGATCTTCTGATTTACGGGCTCGTCTTCATCGTTCCGACGGCGCCGTTTCCCGTGTTCGGCATCGTGTTCAACGCCAGCAAGGGCATGGTGCCGCTGGTCTATACCGTTGGCCTCGTCGCCATGCTGTTCACGGCGTTCAGCTACATGACGATGTCGAGCGCCTTTCCCGTCGCCGGATCGGTGTACACCTATGCCAGCCGCAGCCTCGGCGAGATCGCTGGCTTTTTCGCCGGCTGGGGTATCCTGTTGGACTATCTCCTCACGCCGACTCTAATCTATGTGGTCTGCGCCATCGCGATACATACGGTTGTGCCGGGCGTGCCAAAGGGTGTGTGGGTAGTCGGACTGCTTTCCTTCAGCACGGTTGTGAATTTCTTCGGCATCGAGACCGCAACGCGCGTGAATATCACGCTGCTCGGGCTGCAGCTCGTTCTTCTCGCCGTATTCCTGATCCTGGGCATTGTTGCGCTGATCCACGGCGTCGGCGGCGCGCATCTCTCGCTCACGCCGCTCTACAACGCCAAGGTCTTTTCCCCGTCCCTGGTGTTCGGCGCTCTCTCTCTCGCGGTGTTGAGTTTTCTTGGTTTCGACGCGATCTCGACCCTCGCCGAAGAGACGAAGGGCGGACCGCATCTGGTCGGCCGCGCCACGATGCTGTCTCTTTGCCTTGCCGCATTTCTCTTCGTGGCGCAGACGTATCTCGCATCCCTGTTCGTGCTTGGCCGAACGCACTTTGCGCCGGGTGATGCGACCGAAACCGCTTTCTACGGAATCGTTCAGACGATCGGCGGTCCCTGGTTCAAGGCGACCATCTCGATTCTCGGCGTGCTTGTCTCGGGTATTCCAGCTGCGCTTACAGCCCAGGCCGCAACGGCGCGGCTGTTGTACGGAATGGCACGTGACGGCAAGCTCCCGAAGCTGCTTTCGCACATCGAACCGGTGCGAAAGGTCCCTGACTACGCCATCGCAGCCGTCGGGCTGGTCACACTGGTGCTTGGGCTCCTTCTTGTCAGTCAACTCGAGCTCCTCAGTTCGATGGTGAGCTTCGGAGCGTTGCTCGGCTTTTTTCTTCTGCATTGTTCGGTGATTGCGCATGGCTGGCGTACCGGGCAGTTGCAGAAATGGGTGCGATTTCTCGTTGCACCCACGATCGGCCTCGTGATCATCGCCTATGTGCTCGTGAACGCGCAGAAGAATGCGCAGATCGCCGGCGTGGGCTGGCTGGCGTTCGGCGTTGTGATTCTTCTCGTCCTCAAATTTAGCGGCCGCTCAACGGGCCTGATCGAGGATGTCGCACCGCCGCCGGCGGACTGAGCCTCCTAAAAACACACTCTGGACGGTAGCAATCGAACAGGTGCTGTTGCATCTGCGCAACTTGCGCAATGCGATCATCCCATTATGTTTGTGACAGATTGTTGAACCGGGGCGGAGCAATGACCTTCTTCCAGAAAATTCTACTTGCGAACTGCGCGCTTGCTGCGCTTGGCGCCGGCACGGCACAGGCGGCCGACGAGCCTGTGGCGCGAATCGAAACCGTGGTGGTGACGGCCGAGAAGCGGTCGGAGGACATTCAGGCCGTCCCGATTTCGATTCAGGCTTTTTCGGCGAAACAGATCAGCGACCTCGGCATCAAATCGTCGACCGATCTCAGCCAGTTCACGCCAAACCTCGACATTGCGCTTCCGGCCGGCAACGGCAATCAGCCGATCATCACGATCCGCGGCGTCGGCCTGAACGACTATGACACCAACAATGCCGGACCGAACGGCGTCTATCTCGATGAAGTTTATCTAAGCTCGCCGGCTTCGCAGACCTTCCAGGCCTTCGATCTTCAGCAGATTGAAGTCTTGAAAGGTCCCCAGGGAACGCTCTACGGCCGGAACACGAGCGGAGGCGCGATCAATTTCATCAGCGCCAAACCGACTGAGGAATTCACGGGCAATTTCCACGCCGAGTATGGCGCGTTCGGCACCTACCAGCTTGAAGGTGCGCTCGGGGGCCAGATCGTCGACGGCCTCGACGGCCGCATTTCAGTGGTCCAGAACGGCTCGGGCGGCTACACCTACAACGCGCTCACCGGGAAACGCGAGAACGGCGCGAACAACATCGCCGGCCGCGCCCAACTGCAATGGAAGCCGACCGAAAACCTGAGCTTCCTGCTGGCCGTGCATGGCGGGTCGGTCGCGAACCGGCCGGCGGAATACCGACATCTTGGCGGCTATGTCGCGAGCACGATCACGAAACCCGTACCTACGCTCTGCACGCCGTCGGAAGTTTTCGCAAAGAACAGCACATGCCTGGATCTTTTCGGCTACGGCACGCCGACAAACTTCTATGGTGGCGCATACAACCGCCAGCAGCACTTGCAGGTGCACAATTTCGGCGTGTCGCTGCGAGGCGAGTACACGATGGGCGACTGGAAGTTCTCGTCTCTCAGCGCGTTCGAGCACAACGACAAACTGCATCCGGAAGACAGCGACGCATCGCCGAACCGCTTGCTCGAGATCAATTTCGGGGTGCGCAATGCGACATTCACGCAGGAACTTAGGGCAGACTGGAACACGGCCGACAACGAACTTCTCGCCGGATTGTATTACCTCGATGAGAACCTCCACCAGAATCAACCGCTGTTCCTTCTTCTCGACGCGGACAATTTCTTTGGCGGCCCGGGAACCGGCGACGGCGTGGCCGAAATCGCGACCGACCAGAGCAAGCAGGTCACCGAGTCCTATGCCGCATTCCTGCACGACACCTATCGCATCTCAGACGCTTTAAACGTAACGCTCGGCGCGCGCTTCACCGGAGAGAGCAAGAGTTTTGTCTACGCCGGCGGAACGACGTTCCAGTCTGGCGGCATGAACAGTTTTCCGCCCGTGACTCCGATTGTTCCGCTCCCGGGTAACTCATTCGACAAGCACCTTGCCAACACCTCGTTCAACTGGCTGGCGTCGGCGAACTATCACTTCACGGAAAATATCATGGCGTATGCCAGCATCAGCACAGGCTTCAAGAGCGGTGGCTTCAACGGCAGCTTCATCGGCGCGACACCCGATCCCGCGCAAGTCGAAGCCCAATTGCAGCCGATCAAGCCGGAAAACGTCACCGCCTATGAAATTGGCGAGAAGATAAGTTCCAGCGACGGGCGCATGATCTTCAATGCATCGGTGTTCTACAACGACTACAGAAACGAGCAGGTTTTCATCCTGGTTCCCATCAGCAATCTCGTTGCGGTCAACGTGCTGACCAATGCCAGAAAGGCGCACATGCTCGGCGCCGACCTGGAGGCGATCGCCAAACCCTGGGACGATCTCACCTTGAGCGCGACCGTCGGCCTGCTCGATGCCAAGATCGACTCCAACGACCCGTCTGCCTCGGGCCAGTCGTACCAGGGACATCAGCTTCCCTTGTCTCCACATCTCACACTCTCGACCATGGCCGACTACAGGACGCCGGTCGGGTCCGGAACGCTCGATTTCCAGCTATCGGCCAACTACAAGAGCCACCAGTTCTTCGATGTGGCGAACAGCCCGTTCCTGACGCAGAACTCCTACTGGCTGGAGAATGCGCGGGTCGCATACGCGTTCGACGATGATCACTGGGAAGCCGCGGCGTTCGTGCACAACCTGTCGGGAGAAAAATACTTCCTCGACGTGTTCGATCTCAGCTTCGTCGGCTTCTACCAAGGCATCATGGGCACGCCGCGCACGTATGGCGCCGAGGTCAATTACCGTTTCTGAGGCATTCAGGCTTTTGACTGCGAACATGCATGAGGGGCGGCCGAGTGGTCGCCCCAAGCGCGGCCATGACGGCCCAAACGGCAGTGTCGCTGGTCTTGCACCTGTGCCAGGGTGTGGAACACCGGCGAGCCAGGCGCGTCGGGCGATCGAGCTTGTCGGAGGTCTGCGATGGAACGCCGGTTCACGTTCGACGCGATAGCAGAACTCTATGATGCATCGCGTCCAGACTATCCGGATGCGCTCATCGAACAGGCATCGCTGACCGCAAGCTTGCGTCCCGACGACCCTGTTCTCGAAATCGGTTGCGGTACCGGAAAGGCGACGCGGCCGTTTGCCAGGCGCGGCTTTCGCGTGGTGGCACTGGAGCCGGGCGCCAATCTTCTTGGCGTCGCACGCCGCTCGCTCGCCGAATTTCCCAACATCGAGTTCATCTCCACGACGTTCGAGGATTGGCCGCTCGAACCCGCGCGTTTCAAGCTCATCTTCGCAGCGCAGTCCTTTCATTGGATCTCGCCAGACGTCCAATTTTCGAAGGCCGCGCTTGCACTTGCCCCCGGCGGCGTTCTGGCAGTTTTCGCCAATACCGTCATGCCATTGGATTCGCCGCTGGGCGACGAGATCGAGCGTATCTATGCGCGAACTGCGCCGGGCCTGATCGGAAACGAGTTCGCGCGAAACTGGTACCTGGCGGGTGGCGGGCTCAGTCAATTGTTTGACGCGCTGCCGGAGACACTCGGTGCGCCGGACCATCATGGCTACGCATGGAGCCGCTCCTACATCGCAGAAGCCTACACGCAGTTCCTGTGCACGCAATCAAACCACCAGATGCTCCCCGCTGCGCAGCGAGAGGACCTGTTGTCGCAAATCGGCGAGGCTGTCGTCGCGCGAGGAGGAACGATCGTGCTCCCGTTTGAGACGCATCTCTTCACCGCTGTGCGCAAGGCCTGACCTGGGAATGCAAGCTTTGACGAAAACGCCGGAAGCTACACTTCCAGTCGATCCTTCGGTGATGCGACCAAGGCGTATAGTACGGGCATCAGCAACACGCTGATCAACAGCCGCGTCAGTAGTCCGCTCACGATGACAAGTGCGAACGGCCGCTGTGAATCCGTGCCGACGCCTGTAGCCAATGCCGCCGGCAACAATCCCAGCGCCGCCACGAGAGCCGTCATCATGATCGGACGCAGGCGAAGGATGGCGCCCTGGCGAATTGCTTCTTCCATGGGCACACCGCTGCGGCGAAACTCGTTGACGTACGAGATGTAGACCACCGCCGTCAGCACCGAAACTCCGAACAAGGCGAGGAAGCCGACATCGGATGATACCGAAAATGGCGTGCCGGTGATCCACAGTGCTGCCAGGCCGCCCACCGGCGCAGACAACAACACGCCGAGCACGGTGATGAGGGGGAATTTGAAATTCTTGTAGAGAGCGAAGAGTATGAGAAATATCAGCAACAAGGTGAGCGGCAGAATGAAATTCAGTTGCTGGCTTGAAGCGGTGTATTCGGTGTATTCGCCGCCCCAGTCCAACCGGTAACCCTGGGGCAGCGTAACGCCGCTGTTGACCTGTCGAATGCCATCTTCCACGGCCGCGGCGAGCGAGCGACCCTCGACGGAGAACTGGACGCCGATGTAACGGGAATTGTTCTCACGGTAGATGAACGACGCGCCGTTTGTGACCTGGATGTCCGCCAGCTCCTTTAGAGGAATTTGTTGCCCGGCAGGAGTCGGCACTGGGATATTTCCGATTTCGTCCGGATTGTCGCGGAATTGCCGATCGAGTCTGACGATGAGATCGAACTGTCTCTCGCCCTGCACGACTTGGGTGGCTGCGTCGCCGCCGATTGCCGTTTGAATTAAGCCGTTGATGTCGGCGACGTTCAAGCCATAGCGCGCGATCGTGGCGCGATTGATGGCGATAGTCAGGCTGGGCTGGCCGAGTTCGCGCACCAGGGTTACGTCCCGGATTCCCGGCACCCGCTCCAGGATTTGCTTGATGGCTTTGCCTTTCAGTTCAAGCGTCTGGAGATCGGAACCAAAAACCTTGACGGCGAGCGCGCTCTTCAGGCCGGTTTCGGCCTCGTCCACGGCATCTTCCGCTGGCTGCGTGTAGTTGAAGGTGATGCCGGGAAAGGACTGGAGCTTCTGGTCGACTGCCTCGATGAGTGCGGCTTTCGTGCGGTAGGGTCCGGTCCAATCAGAATACGGCTTCAGCCCGACGAAAAACTCGACGTTGAAAAAACCCGTCGCATCGGTTCCGTCGTCGGGACGCCCCAGTTCCGAGGTAACGGTCGTGACCTCGGGAAAAGAGCGCAGGATTTCGCGTACTTTGGGCGCGATATTCGCCGACTCGTCGAACGAAATCGTGTAGGGCATTGTCGCGCGCACCCACAAAGCGCCTTCGTCCAGGTGCGGCATGAATTCAGCGCCGATGAAGGGAATGAAGAGCAGGGATCCCGCCAGCAAGAGCGCTGACACGGCAGTCGTTCCCCAGGGGCGTGCCAGACAGAAGTCCAGCCAATCGGTGTAGTAGGATTTGATCGATTCAAAAGCCGCGTTGCGCCGCTCGCGAACGTTTTGGCGCATGAACCAGGAACACAGCACCGGCAGCAGCGTCAGCGTGACGATCAGGGAGCCGACGAGCGCAAACACCATCGTGTCGGCCATCGGCTTGAACAACGTTCCCGACGGTCCGGACAAGGCATAGATCGGCAGAAATCCGACGACGATCACTGCGACCGCGTAGAAGAGCGGGCGGTCCACTTCGGCGGCGGCGTCTTTGATGATTTCGTTGACGCTCAGCGACGTGCCCTGTCGCAAGGCAATCTGCCGGTAGATGTTTTCGACCATGAATACCGCACCATCGACGAGGATGCCGAAATCGATCGCGCCGATGGACAGCAAGTTGGCAGACGCGTTCTGCAGATCGAGACAAACGAACGCGAACAGCAACGAAAGCGGGATTGTGATGGCGACGATTATACCTGCGCGAAAGTCAAAGAGAAAAAATATCAGCACGACGAGGACGAGCAACATGCCGCGCAAGAGATTCTGCTCCACGACCTGCGTGGTCAGAGCGATCAGATCGCTGCGGTCATAGAACGGAACGACTTTGACGTCTTTTGGGAGGATTTCGTCGTTGAGCTTCCTGGTCTTTGCTTCAACGCGTTTCAGCACGTCCTGGGTTTTTTCGCCTGTGAGGAGCGAGATGACGCCTTCCACGGCGTCGTCCTGTTTCTCATAGCCAAACTCGCCCAGACGAGGCGCGATCCCGATGACCACGCGGCCGACATCCTTCGCCAGGACGGGTGTGCCGTTGTGAACGGCCAAGACGACGTTACCGATGTCCTCCGTCGTGTTGAGGCGGCCGCTGCCGCGCACGTAGTAGAACTGGCCGCCTTGCGAGTAGAACCCCCCGCCGGCATTGCTGTTATTGGCCGCGAGCGAGCTCTCGATCTGGCCCACAGACAGTCCGACGCCAGCGATCTTGGCCGGATCGAGCAGCAGTTGGTATTGCATGGTGCCGCCGCCGAACCCGGAGTCGTCCGCCACGCCGGGAACTGCCCGGAATTGCGGTTCTACGATCCAGTCCTCGATGGTCTTGAGCTCCATCGGCGACCGGTCGGGGCTCTGCAGGACGTAGCGATAAATCAGTCCCGACGGTGAAGAGAGCGGCGACATCGACTGCCCGGCGCCGCTCGGCAGGCTGAGAGCGGACATCCGATTGAAGACCTGCTGGCGCGCGAAGTAGTTGTCCGTGTTCTCATCGAAGGTGAGGATCACGTCCGACAGTCCGTAGAGCGAGATCGAGCGGGCAGTGGCCATGTGAGGCGTGCCGTTCATTCCCAGCTCGACGGGCACCGTGATGAGCCGCTCCACTTCCTCGGCCGCGTGACCGGGCCACTGGGTGATTATCTCCACCATCGGCGGCGAGAGATCGGGATAGGCATCGACCGGCAGCTGGAGCAGCGCCCACCATCCCCCTGCGACGAGCAGAAAAGTCATGAGCACGACCAGAACGCGTTGTTCCAGCGATGCGGCAACAATCCGGTTCATGACCGAAGCCGCTCGCGGCGGCAATGGCGGAAGCTCGTCGCTCATTGCGCTTGCATGAATTGAATGAAGATCGCGCCGTCGATCACGATCCGGTCTCCGGCTCGAAGGCCCGCGATGACTTCGTTTTTCTCGCCGGTGCGATAGCCCAGAGTGACGTGCTGGCGGGCAAAACTGCCGTCGCGCTGCACGACGTAGACAAAGGGCAGGTTGTCGTCGTCGCGCAAAATCGCGGACACCGGAACCAGGAGTCCGGTGCTTTCCTTGCGGGAGTCTATCCGTACACGGACGTACATCTGCTTTTTGAGCATGTCTCCTGGATTGCGCACTTCGACCCTGGCCTGGACTGAGCGCGTGTCCGGATTCACCACCGCGGCGATGTTGGTCACTGAACCGGAAAACCCGTTGGGAGCTGCGGCGGCCACAATCTCGGCGCGGTCGCCGACACCCACCAAGGAAAGATCGGAATCGAAAATCTGCGCCATGACCCAGACGCGCGAGAGATCGGCGACGGTGAAGCAGGGCGTGACCCCAGCCTGCAGGAGTTGGCCCGGTGTAACCAATTTTTCGACCAACGTTCCGGGAATCGGCGAACGAATGACCGCCTCGATCCGGGAGGTTTGCCGGCCGCGGCGAATGTCCTCGATGGTATGCGGATCAACGCCCAACGACACAAGTCCCTGCAACGCCGCTTCCCGATCCAACTCTGCACTGGTGGCATCGGACGCAGCCTGATTCGCCTCGCGTTGAGAGATGCCGTTATGCGCGGCGAGATCTTTGTCCATGTCGGCGAGCTTGCGGCTGGCCTCTGCCACGGCTAGCGCCTTGCGATAGGCGCCGACGGCGGCCGCAAAATCGGCTGAATCTATGATTGCCAGCGGTGTCCCTTTCTTGACCTGATCGCCAGGAGAGACCAGCAGTCGCGAGACAGGACCGGAGAAGGGCGCCAACACGCTTGTGGAATGATCATTGTCGAAGTCGACCACGCCTGCCGTCTCAACTGTCTTGTGGAACTTCGACAGCGTCAGTGTGTAGAGGCGGACGTGTTGGGATTGGGCCGAAGTCAGTGTCACGTTGCGAACGGACGCGGCTTGACCGTGCGAGGCGCTGTCATCGTCCGGAGAACAGCCGATCAGTGAAAAGAGGGCGGCTGCAGCGCCGATAACACGCGCCATCGCAAGGACGCGCGGGAGCGTGCCGGGACGTTCGTGCGGCGATGCTCCGTCAGAAGATTCAGTTATCATTCTTGACCTCGTCAAAATCGGTGCGATGCCACCACCCGCCGCCAAGCGCCTGAAACAGTGCGGCCGTGTCGGCAAAACGAGCAGCCTGAGCCTGCACCAGGCCGATCCGAGCCTGCTGATAGGCTTGCTCCGCATTGAGCAGATCCAGATAGCTCGCGTACCCGTCGCGATATTGCCGCTGCGCGAGGTCCAACGTGACCGTTGCCGCGTCCGCTGCTTTTGCCGCAGCCTTCAGTGCCTCGGCATCCTGCTCGAGCGCGGTCAAAGTATCCGCGACGTTCTGAAAGGCCGTCAGGACCACGCTGCGATATTGTTCTGCCGCCTGAACGTAGGCTGCTCTTGCGCCACGCTCCTGGTGCAGCAACGTTCCGCCATCGAAAATCGGGGCGGTGAGCGCAGCCGCGACGCCCCAAAATCCGGTTCCTGAAGCCAACACCTGTCCGATGGCGAGCGCCGTGCTTCCCGCATTCGCGCTCAACGTGATGTTGGGGAGTCGATTGGCGATTGCGACGCCGATCTGGGCGCTGGCGGCGTGCAAGTTCGCTTCGGCCTGGCGCACGTCCGGACGTTGATCCACGAGCGCCGAAGGAAGGCTCACGGGGAGCACTCCCGGCAGTTGCAAACTCGTGAGATCGAACCTTTCGTCCGGCGTCTGGTTCGGAAACTCGCCCGCCAGAACCGACACGAGATCACGCTGTTGCGCGAGTTGCTTCAAGAGAGGCGGCAGCGTGGCGCTGACCTGTGCCAATTGCGATTGCTGTGCCGCAAGATCGAGTCCGCTCGCGTAGCCCTTTGTCTGCCGGTCGGTGAGGATCCGAACCATCTTGGCATTGATTTCGATGAGTTGGCGCGTTGCATCGACTTGAGCCTGCAAGGACGCTTGTTGGACGACGGCCGCCACGACATTTGTGCTGAGCGTGATGTGCGCCGCGATCAACTGAAAGCGAGCCGCCTCTTCCTGTGCCGCCAGCGACTCCGCAGTCCGCCGGTTCAGGCCGAACACGTCGGGCGTGTATGAAACGCTGACCTGAGGGGTGAAGAGACTGTATTGCAATGCGTTCGTGCTCGGAGTGGGTGCGAGCGTGGCGGGTTGCTGCTGGTGGCTGGCTGAAAAGCCTGCCGTGACGTTCGGAAAGAATGCGCCCCGTTGAGCCAGCGCGTTTTCCCGCGCCACGGACAGAGCGGCCTGCGCCGCCTTCAGATCATGATTGTTCGCCAATGAGCGTTCGATCAGATCGTTGAGCGGCTTTGAATGAAGCAGGGTCCACCAATCGCCTGGAATATCCACGCCCATGGAAAAGCGTTGCGCTTCTCCGCCGGCGACGTTGGCAGTGGTGACAGTGGTCGTGAGAGGGCTGGACGTATAGCCGCTGACGGCTGGGGGGGCTGGCCGCTTGAAGTCCGGACCAACGGCGCATCCGGTAATGGCCAAGGACAGGCCGGCGGCGGTGAGCAAAAGCGGGCGCGATCCAATCCTGCCCGCAAGCGCGCGGACCGTATTGACAAACTTCAGGCCCACTCGCCGGTACAAAAGCGTTGAACCGCAGCTTTCGAACGCGGGCGCGCGCTGTCGTTTGGTGCCGAGAATGTTCATGGACTACAGCCGTACTCTGCTTAATCAACTCATGCGGCGTTGGTAACAACGCACGCTTGCTCAACACACTGTTGCGATGAGGGAACTCGCGCATGCCCGGACATAGTCGGGGCTTCGGCGAGCCAACATGGAGCTAGTGCAGAGGTGGAGCCCGGCTTTGCCAGTCATGCGCCGGCGTGAAAAAACTCGCGCGTACTCGAACATCGGGTAAAGCGGCCATCACGCACAACACTGGCAAGTACAGGAGCGAGGTCGCCGCCGAGACAAAAACGCCAGAGTGGGCGACCGCCTGGCAGAACGGACAGTCGCTTCGGCTGTCGTCGACGGGTGCCTTGCCATCCTTGAGCGCCTTCGCCTCTGCCGCAGCCGTCAGGTGGGCCAAGCGATGCGAAGCGTCATGGATGTGAGTTTGCGTGAGATAGGATTGCAGCGCGAAGGCCAGTGCGATAGCGAACACAATGAGACGCGACGCCATGCTGGTGCGCCTTGCGGTCGATTGTGTCGCTGTCGCTGGCGTCATACTTCCTGCAATCGACCAAGTTGATCGAGCTTATGCCGCATTTTGTGCGATTTCACAATTGTACGGAGCCCTGAAGCAGGCCTCGCGAATCGCGCCGTTTGTTACCTTTTTTTGGTTCAACTCGGAGGTTAGTGGGCACTAAAGAAGCGATTTGCCAACCGCGATTTGGGCCCGATCTAGCACTGCCACCGCGGCTCGGTCTTGGGGTTCGGACGATGGCAAAAGGCTGAAGTGTCCGCGTGCGAACGCGAATGTCGATGACAGAACGGTTCGCCACGGCCAGCACGACCAGGATTCGACGGTGGCAGTGGACAGCGGAGTAGTGGTTCAGAAGCGAATTGAGTTGACCGTTTGTGTGCGTTCGAAAATACTTGTCACTGCACTCAAAGTGGCAAAGGGGGCAATCATGTTTTTCGCCGAGAACAACTCTGCCGTACGGCGGGTTTTGATGACAGTCGTCTTTGCGCTGGCAGTCGTCACGGGATTGGGTGCCATCCCCGCAAGTGCTTCTCCGATATATAACGGAGGGCCGGTCATTTCTGGAACGCCCGACGTTTATTACATCTGGTATGGGAATTGGGGAACGGACTCAGCGCAGTCGTTGCTTCCATCGTTTGTGTCGGGATTGAGCGGCACGAGTTACCTTGCCACCGATAAGACGATGGGTGGCGATGGGTTGGTGAACTTCGACGGTTCTGCATACATCTCGTCGACTTCGAATTCCTCTTTATTCCTCGGCGGCCTGAGCAGTCCCTCGACCCAGATCAAGTCCATTGTGCTCGCCGCATTGTCCGACAAGTTGTTGCCGTATGACAGCAAAGGAATCTATGACGTTCTGACCGCGCCCGGCTTGAACGTGGCGGGCTTCAATACGCAGTTTTGCGGCTATCATGATTCATCAGACTGGGGCGGAAGCCTTGGCGTGCAGTTTGGCTTCATAGGCGACCCGACCGCATCCCAGACGGGATGCTACGTCCAGGGCCCAAACTCCACGTATAAGAACTCTCCAAACGCAAATTTTGGCGCTGACGCCATGGCCAGCGTAATTGCTCACGAACTGATCGAGACCGTAACCGATCCTACCGGCATTGCGTGGTGGGACAGCCACCGGCGCAGTTCTACCTACGGCTATGAGAGTTCGGACATGTGCGCCTGGAACTTTGGAAGCGTGTATTCGACCTCTAATGGTGCGTACGCGAACTATTCTTCAAACGGCAGAAACTTTCTGCTTCAGCAAGAGTGGGTAAATACCGGAGGAGGCCTTGGGTACACTGGAGGCCACTGTGGCATGTCGTACACCGGCTCAGGATCGGCGGTCGCACAGAATGGGCCACTGAGGTTCGACACGCCGATCGCGACGCCCGAGCCGGCCACATTATCGCTTTTTGGGGCTGCTCTTGCCGGCCTCGCCGGAGCATCGAGCTTGCGCCGCCGCAAGAAGCCAAACTGACAAAGCTGATCGCAGGAGCGTACGAGGACGGCGGCCATCGAGCCGCCGTTTTCACTATTCGCGCCTGAAAGTGAATGTCTGCTCTCGACCAAAATCGGAGAAAGATCTGGTGGCCGCCGTTCGCCTGACGCGCCATCTGCTTGTGATGTAGAGTTGCCGCCAAAGCAATTCGAGGAGTGAGCCGAAATGAAGCAAAGAACAGCTCTTGTCGCCACCGTTGCACTATCATTCGTCACCACGGTTCACTGCGCCAATGCGCAAGGTGAGCCAGGCTTCAAGATGCCGTCCAAAAATGTCTATTGCATCATCGAAGACGCCGCGGACTCACAACCAACTGATCTGAGATGCGACATCCAGCAAATGAACAACCCGATGCCGACACCTCCCTCAAACTGCCCTCTAAGTTGGGGCGATGCGTTTTCCATCACGCAAAATGGTTCCTCCGGCCGGATGGTTTGCCACGGCGACACGACCAAGAACGACGATTTGCCCGTGTTGGCTTATGGATCCGTCTGGAACCAAAGGGGATTCTCATGCAAGTCTGAAACGAGCGGTTTGACCTGCGTAAACAGCCGCGGGCACGGGTTCAGTCTGTCGCGGGCGTCACAACGAACGTTTTAGCCTCCGCGACACGATCCTGCGCGTGCAACACTTCCAGAGTCCACATTCCACTTCGGGCGGTCGCGCGAGCAACGCTACACAGCGAGTCTTGGTGGACGTTTGTCAACGCTCCTTCGGCCACTCAAATTCGAAGGCGCCAAAGATCATGCTGACGTTTTTGTTGTCGTCGCTGAGTGGTGTGAGAATTGCCTGAAAAGCCTTTGAATCCTGTCGAAAGTAATACCCCGGTCCTTTGACCAATGCAGGACGACGCTTGTCGATGACCGTCTTGTAGACGTTCTTTGTCTGCTCCACCGTCACCGGTCCAAAGGCTTTGAGCGCCTCACTGAACGTCTTGTTGGTCGCGTCTTCAGGGAAAAACGCGGTCAACTTCGTTCCCAGAAGCCGGTAGCGAAACTCAGCGCCACCGTCGATCACGTCGACCAACAACAATTGCGACAGCCAATCCTTCAACTCATCGGGTCGAATGTCTGCTCGCGAGGGCATGGATCGGGCGCGCCGTTTCGAGTCCCAGTAACTTTGGACGGCTCCGAGACCAACGCGCGTAAAACACACGGGGTCGAACTCAATTGTCACGTCTTTCGGGATGTCCACTTGAGTCGCCCACCAGCACAAGCGCAGCTATGATAATCCTGCGGAACCGGTGTTGCGAGGCCCGCCGGGGTGGAATTTCGGATTTGCCACCGCATCAAAATGGCGGCTGCCGACGCCAAGCGGTCGTTGCTTCAAGCGCCGCCGCGACTGACGAGCTGCGCTGAGAATTCAATGAGATAACAGTTTGGCCTGCTTGCGTTGCGGGTCTCCGAATTGCGGACGTTCATTGCACCACGGGTTTGCGAAGACCGACGTACCGGTTGCGTCCGTTCTTCCAATGATCGAATCCCCACTTGTTCGATATTGCGTTGAATGGAACCGCGTTGATCGGCGTTCCCTGCAGGTTCGTCGGATTGATCGGCGTCTGAGCAATCGGCGTGCTAGCCACCTGTGGCCCTGTGACATGGGTACCGCCAACACGCAGGCCGTCAAAGCGCTGGCCATTTATCGGCGCGCCGTCGATCGAAATCGCGTTGACGGATTTTACGGCCGCGGCAGGCGTGATGCTCAGCAACGCGCACACGATCGCGCATGTGAGCTTCGGAACCACGTTTTTGGACGGCTGGAACATGTCTTCCTCCCGAGCACGAACTCGACAACAATAACGCCCAATCGGACACGTGGTCCACATGGGCGAACGCGTCGCTGCGAAAGCAATCGCGCGCCAGTGCCCGCCGGTATGCCTCGCGATTCCTCCGAGTAACCGGCGTCACGACTTGGTTGGCTGAAGATTTTCCCAGCCGTCTGGCCCTCGTTTTACTCGCCGACGTGAATTGCGCCCACGACGACGCCGTCATAGCGAACGATCGCCGTAACGATGTCGTCCTTGAGCATTTTCCTGGTTTGATCGCTGGCTTCCTCGGGGGTGGCGGCGCTGACCATCATGACAATGGACACCACGCCGTCAGGTTTGGTGAGAGTCACTTCGAAGTGCCGGGGCTCAAGTGCCATTGCTGGAAGGCCGATTGTTGGACCGCATTTGCAGCATCAAACGCGGCCAACGTTTAAGTTGCCTGCAGGTTGAAGGCGCTAAAGCAGACAATGATAGTCTCCGTGCGATTTAAATCATCGTCGATCGCATGCAGGTGCTGGCGGGAAGCTGCGAGGGCGCGGGTCGGCTTGAGGGCGCTTAGTCCTCTCCACCTCCCGCCAGCGATTGTTAAACCAAGCTTGAGCGATTTGGTTCCGGCGACTTCAGCAAGAGTGTTCTTTGGCCGCCTAGTGTGACTGAAGCCGAACAAGAGCGAGAGCCGGCGTCCGGCCGAGCGGGCCGGACACCTTCATGCGTCACGTATTGATCGCGGGCATCGCCTCGATCTGCGGCTTGCGGAGCTTGGTGATCAGGACGTTTCGATCCTGCTCATATTTCAACTCGGTCGCCCGCAATTCGATCAATTTCGTTCCCATTCCCAGAAAGCCTCCGACATTCACGCGAACGGCGGTCGGCCGGCCGTCGTGGTCGACGACAACATCGTGCACCGCGCCTACGCTGTTGCCGTTCTTGTCTTCAACAGTCGCTTTGGCGAGTCGGCCCTTGGGATTGGTCACCCGATCGAGCGGCACCTGAAATGCCGTCCCACGCGCGGCTGTTTCCTCCCCGCTGGGAGCCTTCGCAGGAGCCGCGAGAACTGGAGCCCCAATTCCCAAAATCGCGATAGTCGTCGCCGTCGTGCACAAGAGTGACTTGAATGTCATCACACGTCTCCTTTGCTTTTCGAAGCGGCATTTTCCGGCCGCACCGCAATTTCCGTGCTCAAGAAAACGGCTGAGACCTGCGTCGGTTCCGAAGACACACAGAAAAGCGACTGGAAACGAACACCCTTCAATAAATTGTATCGTCGACTAGTCAGATCCGTATCTGTCGCAAAATGCACGCCCGTCACGCGGCGGAGGCAACCGCCGGATCACGGAAAATCAACTCAACTCGTGTGCCGGTTCCCGGCTCGGAACAGACTTTAGACAATCCGCCGACTTGCGAACCGAAGGTGCCGATCAGGCGTCCGCCAAGTCCCGGGGACGGTAGGGATGCATCAAATCCGATTCCGTTGTCTTCGATCGTCAGGCTCAAATTGTCGTCGTCGACAGGCTCCAGAGTCAGCGATATCTGCCCGTCATAGCCGGGCGGAAACGCGTATTTGAAGATGTTGGTGAGGTTTTCGACAACAAAAAGCGCGAGCGGCACAGCCAGGTCACCCGAGACTGTGCGGGAAACTACATTTTCCTGGATCCGGACTCGGCTGTTCTCATGGCGCATGCCTTCAGCGATCTGCTCGGTAAGTTCATGCAGCAGACGCTTCAGATCAACCGTCGTCATATCTTCGATCTCGTGAAGTATGCGGTGAACCAGCGCCAGCGCGTTGATACGGACCTGTGCCTGCATGAGAGCATCGCGGGCCGACCGGTCGTGCAAACGCCCGGCCTGAAGGCTCAGCAGGCTCATGACGATCTGCAGATTGTTCTTCACGCGGTGATGGATTTCGCGGATCAGGATGGATTTCTGTTCCAGGGCATCGCGCAGACGGCGGTCGCGGTCCTGGATTGACGCAGCCATCTCCGCGAGGCCCTCGCCGAGCGAGCGAAATTCCCGTGGTGCGCCCTCGAGCTGCGGCCGGACGGCGTAGTGTCCGCTTCTGTAGGCGGCTGAAAACCGGCGCAGGTAGGAGATCCAGCGCGTCACCACATTTTCGGCCGCGAACCAGATTCCGGCCCACGCAAGGCCGATCATGATGATTGGCATCAGGAAGTCTGCGCCGACGTGGAGGTATGTTGCTCCGAACAAACTCGAACGGCGCATGGCGAAGGCGACCGACATGCTGCCGCCGCGCAATGGCGCCGATGCAAAGGTCCAGTCGGTGCCGTTCTGGTCGTGGCCGTAGCGCAAAATGCCGTCGGCATCGCCCGGCTTGGAGTGGTTTGCGAGCGCGCCGGCGACCGCGGGGTCGCTGGCCGCGAGGACGTGGCCGCGCGAATCGTAGACGAACACCACTGCGCCGTCCGAGACATCACTCGATTTGACGATGCGTTCCAGCCAGTTGATATCGAGCGCGATCGTGAGCGTGCCGTCGAACCTGTCGGACGCGTCATACAGGGGAAGCATACCGGCGACGACCGGCCGGTGAAGCACGGGGCTCTGGATCTCGTTGCTCACGACAAATTCGCGCGAGTGGCTTGCAATCTTGAAGATGGGAAGTGCCCCGGCGCTTGTTCCGTTGGCCGTCGGAAGTGCCGAACAGACCACCACGCCGTTTTTGTCGAGTTGCGCCAAATTGCTGAAATAGGCAACTCCGATCAACGCATCGCTGAGGTAGGTGTCACAGCCGGGCGCCGCGTAGCGCACCGCCCTTATGTTGGATATTGCCCGTGCAATCTGCTCGGCAGACGCGAGAACGTTCTCCTCGTCGCTCGCTGCATTCTGCGCCGATGTGATCAGCCTTTCGTGGATGGATGCGACATCGGCTTGTGCGCGCTCGATACCCTGCAGAATGCTGAAAATGGCAATCGGCAACAGCGCGACCGTTACGAATAGCAGGAGCCTGACGCGCAGCGACCAGCTATGCTCATAAAGCAGATCTTTTGGATCGGCGGTCGGAAGAGTCGGGTCCGTCGTCGGGCGCGAGGCGATCCAACTGCGCCATGATTTCACGGGCGGCATCTCCTTGTGTTGGTCGGTTGGAAGTCGGCAGTTTCTGGTCGCCTTCCAGGAGGGCGAGCAAAGCTTTTCTGGCGCGCGCAACTCGGCTCTTTACCGTGCCGACGGCGCAGTTGCTGATCTTTGCCGCTTCTTCATAGGCAAAGCCGCCGGCACCTACGAGAATGAGCGCTTCGCGCTGTTCGGACGGCAGAGTTCTCAACGCACGCGCCATGTCGGACAGTTCCGCCGCCCACGCCTGCCCTCCATTATTGCCTGCGATCCGCTCGGCAGCGTCAGCGTCCCACGGCGTCTGGCGCCAGGCCCGCCTGCGTTCGGAGTAGAACTGGTTGCGAAGAATCGTGAACAGCCACGCCTTCATA
This sequence comes from uncultured Alphaproteobacteria bacterium, assembly GCA_963741725.1. Lineage (GTDB taxonomy): Bacteria > Pseudomonadota > Alphaproteobacteria > Micropepsales > Micropepsaceae > Rhizomicrobium. Next base: position 496,872 of record CAVUJC010000006.1, read on the forward strand.
TTAGTTCCGGCTTCGAAGGACTCACGCGACTGCCAGGCCTTGACGAGCGTTTCCTGCGCAAGGTCATCGGCACCCTCCGTCCTGCCCGAAAGAGATCGGGCAAAGGCGCGCAGGAACGGAACGAGCGCCAGCAATTCGTCCTTGAACGCCTTGGCGTCAAAGTCCGACCCGCACGGCGCAGAGTTCGTGTCGCGAGGTAGCGTCAAGTCGAGCCTTTCTCTGAAGGATCGTCGGCTGCTGCGTCCATTTTCTTGAGGAGATCGAGAAACTCGTCCGGCACAGGCTCCTGAACGACGGTGTCGAAAATGCGTCGGAGCTCGCGACCAATCACCTGCTGACGCGCGCGGGCCGCCCGCGTCTTTTCGTTGCTAGGAGATTTTTCCTTGGACACGGCATGATCCTGCAAATGCGAAACCACCAAAACAACCACTAAGCCAAGGAAGTAACTGTCGCTTCCCGCCGCCAAGTCGATCGTTTCAAACGATCCCTTTGTTCCCAAACACTTCTAACGACGGCCGCGGTAAAAAGTTCCAATCAGCATGGAACTTTTTCGGGCGGACGACATTTACGGCTGGCGGGTGAAAAACCACACAGGCTTGGAGCGCTCTCTGCATGAGTATGACGCAATCATTCGCGCCGCATCTCCCTTACCTTCGCCGCTATGCCCGGGCGCTGACCGGCTCCCAGAGCAGCGGTGACGCTTATGTCCGCGCAGCCCTGACAGCCATGATCGAAGGGGAAGAATCCGTTGTCGATTCCGTTTCCCCGCGCATCGGTCTCTATCGCGTTTTTCACGCGATCTGGTCGAGCGCCTCGGGCAGCGTTGACGGACTCTCGCCATCCTCCAAGTCCTCGGCTGCTTCGTCCGCTCCCGAAGCGAGGTTGGCTGCGCTTGATGCCCACAAACGCGCTGCACTTCTTCTCACGGCGGTCGAGTCGTTCAGCGTGGAGGACGCTGCGTTCATCCTTGGACTCACGCCCGGGGAAGTCGAACGAGCCATCGTCGATACCCAGACTGTGATAGACCGCGAGTTGCAATCGCGCGTGTTGATCATCGAAGACGAACCGATCATCGCGCTGGATCTCGAAAATCTCGTGACGGAACTGGGTCACCAGGTCGTCGGCGTTGCCGCCTCCCGAAAGGAAGCGGTCGCAATGGCGTTCGCGGAGAAGCCGGGCCTCGTGCTCGCCGACATAAATCTGGGGCAGGGCGGCTCAGGGATTGATGCGGTGTCGGACATTCTCAGCAGCTTCGACATTCCGGTGATCTTCATCACCGCCTATCCCGAGAAACTTCTGACGGGCGAACGGCCCGAGCCGACATACCTGGTCGCCAAGCCGTTCCTTCCCGAAACCGTGCAGGCGACGGTGGGACAGGCTCTGTTCTTCCATCCTGCCCGGCGCAAGGCTGCCTGAACCCCGGCGCCTAACGCGAGGCGCCTGGGTGGGTCGCAAGCAGGTCCTGCATGTCCGAGGCGTGTTCTTCCTCGACGGCCAGAATCAATTCGATCATCACGCGTGTCGTTGGATCGCTGTCGCCGAAATACCGCACCAGCTCCCGGTAGTGATCGACTGCGATCCGCTCGGCGACGAGGTTTTCACGAATCATCGCGGACAGGTCGTCGCCGGTCGAATACTCGGAGGCAGACCGGCTGGACAAGCCCTGCGGATTGAAGTCTGGCGATCCGCCAAGCTGATTGATGCGCTCCGCGACCGACATGGCGTGCGCCAGTTCTTCCTTGGCATGCTCTGCGAATTCGGAGCGTACGCTCTCGCTGGAAAGACCGGTTGCCGCGATGGAGTGCTGCGTGTAGCGCAGCACGCAGACCAGCTCCGTCGCCAGCACGCTCTGGAGTATGTCGATCGTGCGCGAAACGTCGCCCTCATAAGTGCTGGTGACCGCGCCTTCGGCGATGTGGCGGCGTGCGTTTTCACGCAGCGTCTTGATATCGCTCAAAAAGGGCTCGGCATTGCGCTTCTCGTCGTCGCTGCGTGCTTTCACGATTTTCTCCTGCACTCGGTGGAAGGGACTTCAACGCGCTGCCGCGCGCTTCTGCGCTTCAACGTCTGTCGGTAAGGGATGCCGCCAGGTTTCGCCTTTGCCGAGGACGGCCGCGTACTGCGTTGACGCGAAGCTCCAATCGGCGAGCCTGTCGAACCAGGCCTCCAGAAATCCTTTTCGGTCGTTCTGGTGGTCAAGATAGTACGCGTGTTCCCACACGTCACAGACGAACAAGGGCGTCAGGCGGCCCTGCGTGAGCGTGTCGTCTGCATCATGCGTCGACCGCACTTTAAGGGTGCCGTCACTGTTCGCGGCGAGCCATACCCAGCCGGAGCCGAAATGCTCGGCACCTGCAGCGACGAATGCTTTTTTCAGCTCCCCTGGTCCGCCGAATGTCTTTGCGACCGCCGCGGCCAGTGCGTGATCGGGACGGGTTGGCGTTGGCGACATGCACACCCAGAAGAAGCTGTGATTCCAGGCCTGGGCTGCGTTGTTGAACAGTTTTCGATCCGCAGATTTTGCCGCTTGCCGGATGATTGTTTCGAGCGCCGACGGAGCGATTTCCTCCTCCTCGAGCAGTCTATTGAGCTCCTTGACGTAGTTCGCGTGGTGCTTGCCGTGATGAAACTGAAGAGTTCGAGCCGAAATGACCGGCTCCAACGCGTCTACCGGGTAGGGCAAATCCGCCAGTTCGAACATCGCTCACTCCTCTTGGACAGTGACCTAACGCGCGGCGTGCGTTGTGGTTCATCCGGGAGGCGAAATTGAGGGTGAAATCAAATGGGAACGCGATACGCAGGCCCGCGTTTCCAGAAGTGACCACAGCATCGACGGAGTTCAACATGAAAAATCGGATGAAAACCGCGTTGGCCTCGATTGTTCTTGTGGCTGGTCTCAGCGTCAGCGCAGCCCGCGCCAACTCCTGCAGCCACCACAATCACACGACCGGCACTGTCATCGGAGCTCTCGGTGGCGGCGTGATCGGCAGCGCCGTCAGTCATGGCAGCCTTGGCGGCGTCTTGGCGGGCGCCACAGTTGGCGGCCTTGCCGGCAACGCCGTCGCACGCGACTCCGATTGCCACCACAGGCATTATGTCCGCCATAGCCGCTACTATGACCGCCGGAGTCGCCGCCTGGCCAGTCACTGATCCTTGCGGGTTCACGTCGCAGTTCGACGTTGCCCGCCGCGGCGGGAACTCCTTCGCTGATCACGCGTTTCCTGAAAGACAATTCGTGGGAGGTTTTCATGTTGCGCTGGGCGGTTATATTTCTGGTAGTCGGCCTTCTGGCCGGCGTTTTGGGTTTCACGGGCATCGCGGGCGCCTCGTTCGCCATCGCGAAGATCCTATTCTTTATCTTCATGGTCCTTTTCCTGCTGCTGCTCGTCGGCGGCTTGACGGTGGCGCGGCGGGTAAGCGGGGATTAGCACGGCGATGGAGGGGGCGTATCGAATCGGCTTCGAGACGAACTCGAGCGCCGACGTCAGCGACGCCAATGACGCGCGCTGGTCCCTCGTCGGAAACGATCACTCTGTGCCTCTGCGCAGCGGGTCGTTCCGTGCATCGGACGGCGCAAATGTTCCCTACCGATTGTGGCCCGCACAGAGTCCGCGTGCGCTCCTCCTCTGCCTGCATGGAGCCTTCGACTTCTGCGGCTCGTTCGATGAGATCGGGCCGCAGTTCTCCCGCCAGGGTTTCGCGGCGCTGGCGATCGACCAGCGGGGATTTGGTCAAACCGCGTCGAGAGGGCGCTGGAGCGGCAAGACGAGGATGACTCAGGATGTCATCGACGCAGCAGAATTCCTGCGGCTGCGTTACGGCCACGAACTGCCGCTCTTTATCCTCGGCGAGAGCATGGGCGCGGCCCTCGCGGTCCATGCCGCGGCACGTGACGCGGCCATCGCGGGCCTGGTGCTCGTTGCGCCAGGAGCCGTCACGGGAAGCTGGCAAAGACTTTTCGGCGCCTATCTCATGCGCATCTTGAATAAGATGTTGCCGAATAGCGCCATCAGGATAGAGCGACTGAGCGCCTGGGACTTCACACCCGGTGCGGGGTTGAGACTGATGTTCGACCCGCTCGTGCTTCGCAGTGCCCGGCCGTCCATGCTGATCGGACTATTCAAGCTGGCGCTTGGAGCGGTTGATGCCGCGAGGTCCGTGCGCGTGCCCGTTATGACTTTGGTCGGGGGACGAGACGATCTGCTCCGTCTTGCCTGCGTCGCACGCCTTTACGCAGAGCTTGCCGGAGACAAGCAATGGCGGCTTTTCCGCACCGGGCCACACCTCTTGTTGCACTGGAAACATCGCGAACGCGTTCTCACGCGGATCTTTCGCTGGCTTGAGATTCAATTGTCTGGCGAACGTGCACGTTTTCCGTGCGCGAACCGATTGGTCGACCGCCGTGCGAGATTTGGTTCGGAGTCAATGAGATACTGAAATCATCCATTCTTGCCGCAAAAATGCCCGACTTGGCATTCAGGTAGTCGGCCAGATTCGATCCATTAAAGTCCGCTTGCCGGCATATCTCAGATTGCCTTTCTGCCTCTCCAGGCAAGGCGGACAGCCGAAATTCTTCGCAGGAACCACGGTGCATGGCTGTAGCTGACGAAGAAAACGACGCGGGTGGCCGCAACGATGAGCGTTCGGTTTCGCCGGAGTTCGATGCCGGGCAGTCGCTGCGACGCGCCATGCAAACCATGCCGACGGTGGCATATGTGTACGACGCACGGAGCCACGAAGTCGTTTTCCGGAACCGCTCGCTGCTCCATCTCCTCGGTTTCGCCGAAGACGATCGTTCGAACGACGCGCTCGACTGGCAGGCCAATGTTCATGAAGACGACGCGCAAATTTTCAATCGTCACCTTGACCGACTGATGAAGCAACCGGCGGGAGTGGCACAGTCGTGCGAATTGCGGCTCTCCGACAATCTGGGTGCCTGGCGCTGGTTCTTGTTCAGCGACGCTGTGGCTACGCTCGATTCCCCGGCTGGCGCGCGCCTGATTGTGGGCAGTGCGACGGAAATCTCGCACCAGAAACAGTCTGAGAGACTGGCGGCGCTTACGATCGGCGAGATGCGGCACCGGACCAAGAATCTCAGCGCGATCTTCGATGCCATCGGACGGCAGTCCGTGAAAGGCGAAGCATCAGCGGTCCAGGAGTTCTTCGAACGTTTTATGGGTCGCATCCGGGCAATTCTCGCGGCTGGCAGCATCGTTCTGGCATCCGACGAGCGGGCGGCGAACGTGCGCAAAATAATCGAAGCGGCGCTGACGCCATTTCTCGATCAGGACCGCGGCGACTGCATCGAGATCTTGGGCCCCGACGTCGCAGTCAGCGAACTAACGGCCGGCGGACTGTCGCTGGCCATGCACGAGCTGGCGACGAACGCGTTGAAATACGGCGCGCTGTCGTTGCCCGGCGGCAAAGTCAAAGTGCGATGGAAACTGGAATCGCAGGCGTCGGACGCGCCCAAGCTCACGATTTCATGGCACGAGACGGGTGGTCCTCCGGTCCAGATTCCGCAGCGCGAAGGCTTTGGCAGCAAAGTGATCAGAAGCGCCGTGCGCCACGAGCCAAGTGGCGAAACGGTGCTCACGTTCGATCGTGAAGGGCTGCGCTGCGAATTTTCCTTTCTGCTTTCACGGGGTGACGCGCGCTCCTGACGACGCGCGCGCTTGAACCGTCTGTTATGCAAAACAGCCCGGCAACCGAAGTTACCGGGCTGTTTCGTGCTCGATCGTGCCGGTCACGAGGGGCGTCAAATGACTGACCGACCGGGCGCGAAGCAATGTCAGAACGTGATCCACACGCCGTTGCGCCAATAGCCACGGCCGTCGTGCCAATCATGCCAGCGATGATCGCGGTCATGGTCCCAGCTTCTGTGGAAGTACCAGCCGTCGTCATGGAATTGGACCTTCAGGTCAGGATTGTAGTGATAACGGTGATCCGTATGCCAGCAGTCACCAAAGCGATTGCATGCAACATAGGCCGACGCGCCGCCGGTGGTGGCGGCGATAGCGGCCGCTCCGAAGAGCGCGGCAACGGCAATATGTTTGACCTTCTTCATTGCGATTTCTCCTCGTCTCCAATTGATCACGTAACTAAACGCGGATTGGCCTGGCGTGGTTCCCGAGTGCTTGAAACCTTTGATCGTTGCAATCGGGAATGGTCGCCCCGCGTTTGCTGTTGCCAAGGCACCAGTCGCCGCGCGGCGCAGCTCTACGCTCTGCCTAGATACGGCCGAGCACGGCGAGAACCACGATGACGACCAAGATGAGCCCGATCGTGCTGCTCGGGTAGTAGCCCCAATCACGGCTGTAAGGCCATGACGGCCAGGACCCGAGGAGTATCAGCAACAGAACGACAATCAGAATTGTTCCAAGCATGAGAACCTCTGCTTTCAGTGGATGATTTTCAGACCGAGTTTCGACGCCGTGTTGCCGCCGCTTTTTTGGCCGAACGGGATCGCAGCGACGCCGGTCGTTTTGCCGATGCTGCGCCGCCGAGCCTTCCGCCCTTGCGCGACGGAGCCAGGTTCACGGCTTTGCCGCGGCCGCTGCCCGACTTTTTCCCGCCGCCAGTTTCCGAGTTCACGGTTGCCCAGGCGCGCGCTTCGGCTTCTTTGCGAGACACGCCGCGTGCCTCGTAACCCTTTTCAATGTGGCGCGCCTGACGCTTCTGCTTATCGGTGTAGCTGGACTTGTCGCCGCGTGGCATGAGCTCTGCCCTTCATGCATTTCGATTGTGTAACGCGTTGCCGTCGCGCCGGTTCCGGCTCCGATCTGCGCGTCGCGGATCTGAAAAAATGCGCGCCCGGAAGACGGTGTATTCCAGGCGCGCATCTTTTCCTTGCCGGTCAGTAGGTCTTGGGATCCTTGGCCGATCCGTCCTTCACCTTGCGCTCGGCGTCTTTGACAGCATGCGAGTCCGGCTTCGGCGCATCGCTCTCGCGCTCTTTCGGCGCACCGATGATGTGCTTGCCGCCGGAGTAGGACGGCGGGTCGCTGGCGGGAAACAAATCTTTCATCTGGCGATCGATCTTGTCGTCCTGTTTCTTTCGTTCTTCCGGCGTCAACTTTTTGTCCGTTTGCATGAACGGTCTCCTGGTTTGCGCCATCAGCGCGGCTGCAGGATGAAAACGAACAACCGGCGCGATGGTTGCCAACGCAACGCGCCGCGCCGGTGTCCGTTTCTAAAAACCTAGCGTGATAAATCGAATGTCACGGATGGCTCGGCATATCGGCGTGTCGTTCACCGCGCCCATGGACAGGGTTGAAGCCGGATTGCGCGTCATGGCGAAAATGCTGGCCGACGTCGCGCGTCCAACGCTGCCCGTTGGCGTCCGAGTAATAGAAGAAGCCGTCGGTTCCCCAATAGCCGTCGTAGAACGGGCCATAGTAGCCGTCGTAGTAGCCATCGTAATATCCCACGTTCGCTCCCATCGCGACGTGGTCATGGTGGCCTTCGTAGGCGCATGCAGAAAGAAGCGCTGCCGCCGTGGCTGCAATCAATGTGCGCACGATCATGGGATTCTCCATCAGGCGTTGCGTCGAAGTAAACGCGCCGTGAAGGGTTTCGATCCCGTACTCAGTGCGCCCCGTCACATCAGGGCGCAGTTGCGCACGGAGGGCGCAACACGTTCGTCTCAATCTTGTCCCACTTGGTGGCGGAACCAAATGCAGCGCCGGGAGTTGGCCACGAACGGGGTGATCGACACAGCAAGGAGAATTCTCATGAAAACCAGGTTGTTCGTTCTTTCATCCGCCTTGACCGCGCTCTGCGCATCTGGCGCATTGCCGGCACAGGCCTTCACTCATCACCCGGCGACACCGGAAGAAATCCAGCAGACCGATGCGCTGAACGCGCAGTCTCTGGCAAACGCTCAGGGCACCGGCGCAAATGCAGCAAATGTCGCAGCGGCGTCTCCGTCCCCCACGACGACGATGCCGTCGCTCAGCGCGCTAACCGCGGCGCCGCCTACACTTGGAAGTGCGGCTGTTCAAAGTCAGGCCGGCGAACCGGTTGGAGTTGTGCAGAAGGTGATCACGTCGGCCGACGGGAAGGTTTCGATGGTCGATGTGGCTCTATCCGGCACGAAAAAGATCGTCGCCATTTCTGCCGACGAGCTGAGTTATGACGAGCAGCGGAATATCCTGATGGCATCGCTCACCGTCGAGCAGATCAATTCGCTTCCGGCCGCAAGTTCCTGAAGCCTTCTACGCAGAATGTGAGACAGGCCGGTGCGATGCGCCGGCCTGTCGTTTAATGGTGGTGAATCACGTTCGATTTCGGCCTATGCGCCGCGTGTTTCTTCAAGGTGCAGGTTGGGCGGGCGAAGCCGGTGTTGTCGCGGGATCCTGGGCAGGTGTCGCCTCTGTTGCCGGAGTTGTGGCGTCTGGCGATGGCGGGGCCACCGCAGGCTGAGCGGGCGTGCTCGGCGAAATTTCCGGCGTGGCGGGGGTGGCCACATCGCGCTTGAGCACGTGTACGCGCGCAGCACGCGTTGGAGCGGGCGCTACTTGTGCCGGCGAAACAGGTGCAGCCGGAACGAGTGCAGGGGCCGGAGTTTGCACGACAGGCGCAGGCGCCTTGAACGACAGCGGTTCCTTCAGGGCGACGCTTTGCGGTGCAGGTTGTGACCACATTCCGGTCGACAAGGCATATGCAGCGCCCGCGCCGACTGCGAGAGTCACGATCATCGCGCCCGCAAGAAGTTTCGCCGTGCTGTTGTCCACTTGCAGGTCCGGTGTGTTGAATCCACGTAGATCTTCCATGGTGTCCTCTCAGCTATCCGGTATTACCAGAGGTTTAACGGTTGGCGCGCCAGTCGGTTCCGCTCGTGTTTCCGCGCGAGGCGCATGGGCCAATTTCCGCATCGAGGCGCGGGCGAGTTGCAAAACGCAATCAGTGCGTGGCGGATCTCTCGGGACGTGAGAGCGCGCGCGCCGCGAGCCAGACACCGGCCGATGACAAAAGCAGAGTCAGCGAATACTGGTGCCAGCTGCTTACGGTCGTGTCCTGACCGAGCGACACGAGATCTGCGATTACAAATGCAAACCAGAAATAGGCCGTGGCAATCGCGCGAATGGCCCGCCACTCGCGTTGCCGTGGCTGCCCGACCGGCTCGCGCAACGTCGCGATGGCCAGCGAGAGCAGAACCAGGCTGCTGAATCCCGCGTAAAGCATCGAACCCCAGGAAAGGCTTTGGCCGCCAAGCTCCGCTGGCCCGATCACGCAGGCGATGGAAAATGCGTACACAACGAGAAATGCGATCCTGAGATTCTCAGACTCCACCGCCGCTGCGCCAAGGAACTTGGTCGGGAACAGCCGTGGCGAGAGGCCTGGCGATAAGCGATGCTGCAAAAACTATGACCGCGAAGCGGCCGACAAGTTCCGCCGCGGCACGGGCGCCGTCGCCACTGGTAACGACCAGCGAATAGACTGCAAGAGACGCGGAAACGAGAAAAGCCCCCGTGATCAGCGCCGCGCCGTGCGGCGCGCGCGCTGACAGACGCCGCTCTGGGCCCGTCAAATCAGCGGGAATCATGGCTGGGGCTGACTCCGTGCAGGCGCCTGAAAGTGAATTGCGAAACGGACTGTCTCTGCGCATGGTCGGCCGCACGCGAAAATTGAGTTGAAATGGCGAGCAAGGTCCGGCACACGCCGAACCTTGCCCCCAGAAATTTTACGAATTCGGCTTCTGTGCATCGTGCACGGCATCTTTCATGCCGCCGACCGCGTTCTGTACTGCGCCCTTGGCCTTATCGATTTGGCCTTCTGCCTTCAATTTGGCATCGCCGGTCAAGTTGCCGACGGCTTCCTTCGTTGCACCCTTGGCCTGGTTCACGGCGCCTTCGATTCTGTCCTTATTCATTTTGTTTTCCTTTGTTGGTCGACAGAGAGGAAAACGTTCTCGCCGGGCGCTAGTTCCCTGTTCTTTGGAAGATTGTTCGAAGGTGGATGCGGTCGCGAGTGAGAGGTTGCAAATCGATTCAATGCGCGCGAGGTATGCGCGACGAGCTCCTGTCAATTTGATGTTGAATGGCGACGCAAATCGCGGATTTTGCCGAACCAACGTCATCCATTTTGGTGTGTCTCATCACTCGAGGTCGCGAGAACAAAATCGCGGAACGAATTCCGGTCAGAATGCGTTTTGGTCGGGAGCGGGCAACAGGAGAAAGCACATGAATCAGAACAACAATCCAAACAATCCGGCCGGCAACTCGCGGCCACAGGGCGAAGGCCAGAACCCGCAAAGCGGACAGCAGAAGAACGATCCCCAGAAGCCGCAGTCGGGACAGCAGAATAAGCCGTACGAGCAGCAGAAGGGGTCGAGCACGAACCCGTCTACTCAGCGGTAGGTTTCGCTAAATCCTGGAAGGTCGGCGCGCGTCGATGGCTCTTGAACCGGAGCGCGCCGGCCTCCGGTTGGCTCTCCACCTTCTGTGAGTTTGGGTCGAGAAGCGGCCAAAGCCCGGAGCCTGATGCGGATGCCTGTCCGACAGCGTCCGCTTTCGATCGAAAGTAGACCTCTACGGACATTTCGCGAACATGAGTCCTGTTTGCGAAAGCGAATCTCTGGACCTGGAAACCGTCTCGCTAGGCAAATACCACTGTCTTTGAACCTTCTATCAGCACGCGGTGTTCAGCGTGCCACCGCACCGCACGGGCCAGTACGCGGCATTCCACATCCCTGCCGAGTTCCACCAGGCTCTCCGGCGTATGCTCGTGATGGACGCGCTGCACTTCCTGCTCAATGATAGGTCCTTCGTCGAGATCGGTCGTAACATAGTGCGCCGTCGCACCGATGATCTTCACGCCGCGCTCATAAGCCTGGTGATATGGCTTTGCGCCTTTGAAGCTGGGCAAAAAGGAGTGATGGATGTTGATGCATCGTCCAGCCAGCGCTCGGCACAATTCTGGTGAGAGCACCTGCATGTACCGGGCGAGCACAACCAGGTCGATCTTGTGGATGCGCGACAGTTCGAGAATCTTGGCCTCCTGGGCGGCCTTTCCCATCGTGTTGGGCACGCAGACATACGGAATGTTGTTCCACTCCACGAACGAGCGCATTTCTTCATGGTTCGAGATCACTGCAGGGATGTCGATCGCCAGTGCGCCCGAGCGCCAGCGATGCAGAAGATCGTACAGACAATGGCCGAACCTGGACACCGCGATCAGCACGCGTGGTTTGGCGGCGGCGTCCTGCAGCGACCAAGTGAGATCAAAGCGCTTCGCGACGTCAGCGAATCCGGCACGGATCGTGTCGAGCGGAGGCATGTGTTCGCTGTCGGGCCGAAAAACGATCCGCATGTAGAATCGTTTGGCGATGGAGTCGTCGAATTGGTGCGACTCGGTGATCGAGGCATCGTTCTCGGCGAGGTATCCGGCGATGGCCGCGATGATGCCCTTCTTGTCGGGGCATTTGACGACGAGGATGTACCGGCCGCCGTCTTTTGTAAGCAACATGAGGATAAGTCCGATCTTATAACCTTCAGCACACGGACATCGCCCGCTGAAGACACGGCCATGGCGCCGCCGTTTCCATCTTTCGCAACGAGATCGACAGTACTGGATTGGATGACGAGTGTCCGGTTTCTACCGAAAGCGGACACTCGCGTCCAGCGAACCCCTCGGATCGACCTCACGATCGCCTACGACCCAGAGCGGGCGTTCCAGTCGTCGTCACCGTCGCGTCCATCGCCACGGGCGAAGTTGCGCTGCAGGTCGGAAGGAGCGTTGCGTTCCAGGAAAATCGTGTCGCCGGCTGGCGTGCCGTCTTCGATATTGCCCGGTGCCGGGTTCGCTCCGACACGGAATGCGAATGGCGCAAGGCCGTCATACTGGAGATAGACGGACTGGATATGACCTGGAGTGTCCGTGCCGCCGCTTCCGCAGAAGTCGAAATTGGCGTTGTACGACCAGTTGCCGAATGCCTTGACCTGGCCGCACGATTTCCCATAATAACGACTTAGTCTATAGGAATAAAGAAACTAAACAGCACGAGTTGTGAAAAATGCCGGACGAAGGACGCAGATGTCGACGGGTGTCGATGCTTTGCGACGATTAGACCTTGGCGGATTTGTGCGCAGCACGGCTTCGCGTCTCGATACGAAAGTTCATTTCAGAAATTGACGACACTGGCGATCTCAGCCGGATATGTCTCGTGCGGACAAGATGCGTTTCAACCGCCGAATTCCCATCCAGCAAACGACAATGAGTGTCAGCAGGCCAAACAGGCCGAACATGGCGCGACCCACGAGCGGTCCGAATATTGCGCCCGATCCGGTGAAGTGACGTTCGCCGGGTCCGAAGCCGACCCAGACAAAGGCGATTGCCAGTCCAAGTGCGACCGCGACGCCGAGCGCGCCGCTCAGGATGCGCGCGAACTTTGGCGCGCCGGATGGCATCTGCCCGTTCGGTTGATCGGCCGCGCCATAAGCCACGTTGATCATGGCGGCAGACGCTCCGCCGAAAAACAGGAATCCGATCAGCGTGCCCATCCAGTTGGGCGCATCGCCCGGGTGCCGTACTGGCTGTCCGAGCACGCCCAGCGAAGCGAGCAGCATCCAGCCGCCGATCGCCATGGCCGGAAGAATGACTATGAGCCTGATCGCCGTCACCCGATTCATGCGTGCCGCCCGACTGTCCTCTCCCGCAATGATCGCCGCGATGCGTTAAGCAATGCTGGACAGCGGAGCCGGCTTTGGCCGGCACTCCCGGGACGACGTCGAATTCGGCAAAAAACGCTGCACTTCCAAGGCGCCCCGAAGCCCGTACGGCCAATGTCCGCTGAGGGCGGAACGCGGACATTCGCCGTTTCTCAGGCTGGAACCGGATTGGCCTCGAAGGGATTGGTGCAAACTCGCCCGACTTTCCTGTAGATCGCTGGGCAAGATCGCCATCCCTGGATAGGTTTCTGACCATGTGACCGAAGGTCGGGGATGGCCGAACAGACCTATCGCTATCGGGCGTTCATCAGCTATCGACATGTCGAGCGTGACCGCAAATGGGCGCGCTGGCTGATCGAAAAGCTGGAGACGTTTCGCACGCCGAGGGCGCTGGTGCGCAATGGCGCACCGCTGCGTATCGGGCAACTGTTTCGCGATGACGATGAAATCCCGGCATCCAGCGATCTTTCCCATCAGATCGAGGATGCACTCCGCACCAGTCAGTTTCTGATCGTCGTCTGTTCGCGCGACACTCCGCAGTCGAAATGGGTTCGCCACGAAATCGACTTTTTCCGCTCGAATGGCGGCGGTAGCCGCATTTTTGCGCTCCTCGTCGACGGGGAGCCGGGCGAGGCCTTTCCGCCCGAACTGCTGCGACTGCCCGAAGAACGTACGGCACCCGACGGCACCAAGACCATCGAATGGATAGAAACTGAACCGATCGCGGCAGATGTGCGGACGCGGCCGGACGAACGGCAAAGCGCGACGAAACGCAGAGCTTTCCTTCGCATAGCAGCCGGACTGCTCGGCGTTGCATTCGACGATCTGGCGCAACGCGAACATCAGCGCCGAACCCGGCAACGGCAGCTCTGGGGAAGCATCGCCGCGGTTCTCGTCTTGAGCATCGGTGCGGGCGGCTTTGAGTACTGGGACTACAACCGAATAAAAGTGGACTACTTTGCGAATTTCGGGACTCGCTGGGGCGTTCCGTTCGGCATCGGCGAACTGAGTTCGGACGCGGTGCTGCGCCGCAATTTCAGCTATGCAGTCTACACGCAGCGCGGCCGTGCCATCGGCATGTTGCGCGAGAGCAGCTTTGGCGGGCCGCGACCATTGAGCGGAGACGGCGTCGACTCCGAAGCGTGGGACGCCGAGGTGGCCGAGTGGCACATTTCCTACGAAGGCGACCACGTCTCGTCGATCGTACTCAACGGCCCGACCGGGAACACAATTCGCACCGAAAGCTATCACTTTCTCGATGACGGAGAATCCGCCGTCGTAACGTTCCTGGACTCGCAGGGCGGAGCCAAACCCCTCAGCGTCGGCGCATCGGAACTCTCGGCAACGTTTGAAAGCGATGGCCCATCTGCGGACAGATCTCAGATCGGTCAGCACAAGCTTGAATTTTCGCCGAACGGGCAGCTAAAGCGGCGATACTTTCAGACTCCGTGGGGTCTGCCCGCTCAGGATGCGAATGGAAGTTTTGCCAGAGACTATGATTACGCGTCTGACGGAGAGATCGGATCCACGCGCAACCTCGATCGTGACGGCAATCCACTGACCGATGCCGCCGGCATCGCGTCCATCCGGCGCAGCTTCTCAGGAGCCGGCGATCTGAACTCGGCCGAATGGCGGGACAGCCACGGTGCCTTGATCGAAAATCCGCTTGGGTACGCCATCCTGAAAATCCATCGCGATAATTCTGGAAACGACACCGAGGAAGACTATCTGGGCACAGACCGCAGGCCGACACTCGTGTCCGGCGGTTTTGCGCGCATGACGATGAAATACGACGATCGCGGCGACGCAATCGAAGTGACGTTTTTTGGAACGAACGGAAAGCCAATCGTCCTCAAGGATAAGGGATTCGCGCGCCTGACCGACAAATTCGACGAATCCGGAAATAAGATCGAGGAGTCGTACTTCGGCCGCGATGGTGAGCCCATCTTATGCTCTGACGGAGGATACGCGCGTCAGACCTGGCGATACGACGAACATCGCAACCTGATCGAGCAAGTCTTCTACGGAACGAACGGCTACCCGATACAAACTGCGGACGGTTATGCGCGAGCCACATGGAAATGGGACCAGCGCGGAAACAATATCGAAGAAGAGTATTTTGGCGCCGATGGTAAGCCTGCGCTTCGTACGGATTCCGGCTATGCGCGAGCGACCTGGGCGTATGACGGGCGTGGCAATCCCGTCGAAGGAAATTTCTTTACGCCAAATGGCAATCTGATCGTGAGAAAGGACGAGGGCTTCGCGCGCGTGACGGCAAAATACGATGAGCGCGGCAATGTCGTCGAGTGGAACTATTTTGGCGCCGACGGAAAGCCAATGGAACGCGCAGGCTACGGTTTCGCCCGCGAGACCATCAAGTTCGATGAACGCGGAAATGTGGTTGAACGCGACGACTTTGGCACGGATGGAAACCCGATCCTGGGCAATCAGTTCGGCTATGCAAGGTTGATCGCAACGTATGACGAGCGTGGCGACTGGCTCGGTACAAACTATTTTGGAACTGACGGCAAGCCGATACTCCACAAGGAGTATGGCTACGCGAGCATCGCGCTGAAGTATGATGAACACGGAAACAGAATTGAAGCCGACTATTTCGGTGTAGACGGAAAACCGGTTCAGAACTTCGAAACGGGTTCCGCGCGCGACATCATGACGTACGATGATCGCGGCGTTTTGGTGAAAACCCAAAAGTATGACGTCCGTGGTACGATCGTTCCCTAGGCTGTTCAGCTTTCGACTGGCGCGGACTCCGATTGCCTGAACAAAATCACCGAACCGGCCACGTTTTGTCGTGAGGCAGGACGGATACACACTGGTTGCGGACGCACTCGATCTGCAAGGCAATTCGACCAGTGAGCCGAAGTCGGTCATTTGTTGCCTGGACCGCTTCCCAAAGCGGAAGATGTGTTGTCCGTCTGTTCGCTCGAGTGGTCCGCTCTCGAAGTCGGTGCGACGTGCCGAACGCGACAAGACGGCCATCGGCTAACACACTGGAAATATTGAAGAAATGGTGGGCGCGATAGGGATTGAACCTATGACCCCTCCCGTGTGAAGGGAGTGCTCTCCCGCTGAGCTACGCGCCCGCCGATGCCCGTTTGGACGGCGGACAGGACCTATAGGGTGGCCTCGGGCGGGGCGTCAAGGCGATCCAGCCGCGCGTGGTGAAAGCCTAGGGTTTGCTCACCCGCCACACGACATTTCCGACGTCGTCGGACACCAGCAACGCGCCCTTCTTGTCGATCACGACGCCGACAGGCCGGCCCTGCGCCTCGCCGGATGCGCTGAGGAATCCGGTGAGCACTTCGACCGGCATGCCGTCCGGCTTGCCATCCTTGAACGGCACGAAGATCACGCGATAGCCGGCGCGCGGATTGCGGTTCCACGAACCGTGCTGACCGATGAAGACGCCGTCAGAATATTCCGCGCCGAGTTTTTCTCCCGTCGAAAAGGTCAGGCCCAGTGAAGCGGTGTGCGAGCCGAGCGCATAGTCCGGCGGAATCGCTTTTGCCACCAGGTCAGGCCGCTGCGGTTGAATGCGCGTGTCGACATGCTGGCCATAATACGAATAGGGCCAGCCGTAGAAACCGCCATCCTTCACCGACGTCATATAGTCCGGCACCAGATCGCTGCCGATCTCGTCGCGCTCATTCACCGCGACCCACAATTCTCCCGTGACCGGATTCCAGTCCATGCCGTTGCCGTTGCGAATACCGGATGCGAAGACGCGATGTTGCCCCGTCGCCGCGTCGACCTCCCAGATGTCGGCGCGTCCGGCTTCGGCCTCCATGCCATTCTCGCCCACATTGCTGTTCGAGCCGATGCTGACATAGAGCTTGCTGCCGTCTTTGCTGGCGATGATGTTCTTGGTCCAGTGATGGTTGATCGTTCCGGCCGGCAGATCGGTGACCTTGCGGCCCGGCGCGGTGATCTCGGTGTCTCCATCATGATAGGGGAAGGCCAGAACCGCGTCCGTGTCGGCCACATAGAGCGTGTTGCCCGCGAGAGTCATCCCGAACGGCGTGTTCAGCCCCTTGAGAAACACGAAACGCTGGTCGGCGATTCCGTCGCCATTGGTATCGCGCAGCAGAACGATGCGATTGGGGCTTGGCGAGCCGGCGCCGGCGCTTCCCATGATGATCTTGGCGACAAAACCGCGAATGCCCTTCTCGTCGTCCGGATGGGGCGGCGCCGTCGTCTCCGCCACCAGCACGTCACCGTTGGGAAGCACATACAGCCAGCGCGGATGATCGAGGCCCGCTGCAAAGGCGTTGACGGCCAGGCCCCTGGCGGGCGTCGGCTGTGCGCCCTTCGGCCAGCCCACGGCGTTGGCGAAGTTGAGCGTCGGGATCAGCGTCGCGTTCGGCGCGATCAACGTCGGATGCGGACCATAGCCGGCAGCTTCCGGCAGCTTCGCCTTCTCGCCGCACGCCGCAAGCAGGAGCGTGGCCGACATCAGGACCGCTAGTCTGGACAAGTGCATGAATTCCTCCCGGAAATGCGCCGCGCTCCGGCGGATTCTTGTTTTACGATGAAGCGCAGGGTCTGGTTTTAG
The DNA here is from genome assembly GCA_963741725.1 of uncultured Alphaproteobacteria bacterium. GTDB lineage: Bacteria > Pseudomonadota > Alphaproteobacteria > Micropepsales > Micropepsaceae > Rhizomicrobium. Next base: position 514,116 of record CAVUJC010000006.1, read on the forward strand.
AACTGAATTGATTTGAGGATCGTCGGTATTTCCGCGAAATCGTCCGTGACAACGTCACCCCCGAGCTTATGCGCAGGCTCGGGCGTGTAGCCATAGGAAACCAGGATCACCGGTGCCTTGGCGGCGCGGGCCGTTGCGACGTCCGTGATGCTGTCGCCGATCATGATTCCGGGCTCTCCGCCGAGATCGCGCACGACATCGTGGAAGATGCGCGCGTCGGGCTTGACGTAGGACATTCGTCCGGCTCCATAAACGACGGGAAAGAACCGGTCGAGCTTCAACGCACCAAGCAGCAGATCCGCCATCTCCTGCGGCTTGTTGGTCAGAACGGCCAAGCGGCGGTCCTCGGCCGCAAACTGTTCGAGAGTCTCCTCGACGCCCGGAAACGCGACGCTCTCATCGGCAATGTGGGCGCGGTAGTGCTCGAGGAATATGTCCACCAGGCCGGGCAGGGCGTTGGCTTCGGCCGGCGCCCCGGTTGCGGCCATGGCCTGCTCGATCAGGGAGCGCGCGCCGAAACCCACCATGTGGCGCAGGGTGGCCGGATCAACCGTCTGGCGGCCCTGACTTTTCAGCACCGCATTGGTCGCGCCCAGAAGGTCGGGGGCGGTGTCGACCAAAGTTCCGTCCAGATCGAATATTAGAGCAGGGTGTGGCATTAACGATTCCGCTGTGGCGCTTGGGGCAATATAGCGTCGCAAATCGTCATTTTGTCCTTTTTCTTCGGCGGTTTAGGTGAACGGCATGGCAAGAGCAGCAATCATCCTGGCGGCGGGGCAGGGTACCCGCATGAAGTCTGCCAAGGCCAAGGTCATGCACACGATCGCGGGCTTGCCGATCCTGGGCCACGTGATCGCGGCGGCGCGTGGCGCCGGCGCCGAGCGGATCGTCGTCGTGCTGGCGCCCGGCGCCGTCGATGTCGAGGCGTTCGCACTGAAGCAGGGCGCCGAGACCGTGGTGCAGGACAAGCAGCTGGGCACCGGCCACGCCGCTGCCTGCGCGCGCGAGGCGCTGAAGGATTTCGCCGGCACGCTCGTCGTCACATACGGCGACATGCCGATTGTCACCGCCGCCACGTTCGAAGCCTCGTTTGCCGCGCAGGAAAAAGCCGGCATGGCCATCGTCGCATTCCATTCCTGTAGCACCGCGTACGGGCGCGTGATCACGAAGTCCGACGGGCTTCTCGAACGCATCGTCGAGTACCGCGATGCCAATGCTGCGGAACGCCAGGTCGAGCTCTGCAACGCCGGGATCCTCGCGGCCAATGCAAAGAGCTTTTTCCGCTGGGCAGGCGAACTCAAGAACAACAATGTCCAGAAAGAATACTACCTCACCGACATCCCGACGATCGCGAAGGCGGATGGCATCGGCTGCTCTGTCGTGACGGTCGACGAGTCCGAGACGATGGGCGTGAACAGCCGCGCCGAACTGGCGGTCGCCGAGGCCGCGATGCAGCAGCGCTTGCGTTCTCGTGCGCTGGACTCCGGCGTCGGCATGACGGCGCCGGATACGGTGTTTCTCTCATTCGACACGGTGCTCGAGCCCGATGCGCAGATCGGTCCCTATGTCGTCTTCGGGCCGGGCGTGACGGTGAAGAGCGGTGCCGAGATCAGGGCCTTCTCGCATCTCGAAGGCGCCGTCGTCGCGCGTGGCGCGCTCGTCGGCCCTTACGCGAGGCTGCGGCCGGGCGCGGATATCGGCGAAGACGCGCATATCGGCAATTTCGTCGAAGTGAAGAACGCCAAGATTGAAACAGGCGCCAAGGCGAACCATCTCACCTATCTCGGCGATGCACGCGTCGGCGCCGGCGCGAACATCGGAGCTGGCACGATCACCTGCAACTATGACGGCTTTGACAAGTACCACACCGACATCGGCGCGGGAGCATTCATCGGCTCGAACTCGGCACTCGTCGCGCCGGTGAAAGTCGCCGATGGTGTCTATGTCGGCGCCGGCTCGGTGATCACGAAGGAAACGTCGAAGGATGCGCTCGCCGTGACACGCGCCGAGCAGAAGGAAATTCCCGGCTGGGCGGAAAAGTTCCGCACCCGCAAACGCGCCGAGAAGGCCGCGAAGAAGAAATGAGTGCGTCGGTCATGCTTCGACAGGCTCGGCATGAGAGATGTAACTGGACCCACATCCTGAGCTTGTCGAAGGATACGGTCCAAGGAAGGTTTTAGCATGTGCGGAATCGTCGGAATTGCAGGCACGCGCGACGTGGCGCCGGTCATCCTCGAAGCGCTGCGGCGGCTGGAATATCGCGGCTACGACTCCGCCGGCATCGCGACGCTGGTCGGCGGCGAGATTGACCGCCGCCGTTCGCCGGGAAAACTCGGCAAGCTCGGCGAGGTTCTCGTCTCCAATCCGCTGCACGGCCACACCGGCATTGGCCATACGCGCTGGGCGACGCACGGCGCGCCGACCGAGATCAATGCGCATCCGCACGCGTCGGCGCGCGTCGCCATCGTGCATAACGGCATCATCGAGAATTTCCGCGAGCTGCGCGACGAACTGATCAAGAAGGGTCACAAGTTCCAGTCCGAAACCGACAGCGAAGTCGCCGTCCATCTCGTCACCGACTATCTCGATCAGGGCAAGACGCCGAAAGAGGCCGCGACCGAAGCGGTGCGCCGCCTCACGGGCGCCTATTCGCTTGCGATGATCTTCACCGGCCACGAAGGACTTTTGATCGGTGCGCGCAAGGGTGCGCCGCTTGCGGTCGGCTATGGCGAGAAGGAAGGCTATCTCGGTTCGGACGCGTTCGCGCTCGCGCCGTTCACAAATCGCATCTCGTATCTCGAAGACGGCGACGTCGTCGTGATCGAAGGTCCGCATGTCGCGATCTTCGATTCCGCAGGACGCCCGGCCAACCGCGAGATCAAGATCACGTCCGCGTCGGCGTCCATCGTCGACAAGGGCGGCAAGCGCCACTTCATGGCCAAGGAAATCGCCGAACAACCCGAAGTGATCGGCCATACGCTGTCGCACTATATCGATCCGGTCGGCCCCAACGTCGTCGTGCACGAAAAAGGCGTCACCGAAGCGCTCGCCAAGGCGCCGCGGCTGCTGATCTCGGCCTGCGGCACGGCCTATTATGCCGGTCTTGTCGGCAAATACTGGTTCGAGAAATTCGCGCGCCTTTCGGTCGAGGTCGATGTCGCGTCCGAGCTGCGCTATCGCGACCCGGTCTATGCCAAGGGCGGCGCGGCCCTGTTCATCTCGCAGTCCGGCGAAACGGCCGACACGCTCGCAGCCATGCGCCATGCCAAGGAGCACGGCCAGACGACCATCGCGCTCGTCAACGTGCCGGAAAGCTCCATCGCGCGCGATGCCGACGTCGTCGTGCCGACATTCGCCGGCCCGGAAATCGGCGTCGCATCGACGAAGGCCTTCACCTGCCAGCTCGCGGCGCTCGCCGCGCTTGCGATCACGGCTGGGCGCGCCCGCGGAACGATCTCGGCCGACGAAGAAAAGCGCCTGTGTGCCGCGCTGCTCGAAACGCCGCGTCATATTGTCGAAATGCTGAAACTTGAGCCGCGCTTCGAGGAACTCGGCCAGGAGATCGCGAAAGCGCGCGATGTGCTCTATCTCGGCCGCGGCCCAAGCTACCCGATCGCTCTCGAAGGCGCCTTGAAGCTGAAGGAAATCTCCTACGTCCATGCCGAAGGCTATGCGGCGGGCGAGATGAAGCATGGCCCCATCGCCCTGATCGACGAGAATGTTCCCATCATCGTCGTTGCGCCGTCCGACGCGCTTTATGAAAAGACGATCTCGAACATGCAGGAGAGCATGGCGCGCGGCGGCAAGGTGCTTCTGATCTCCGACGCCAAGGGCATCGCCAAGGCCGGCAAGGTCTGGCAGTCGATCGAAGTGCCGGACGCCGACCCGCTGATCGCGCCGATCCTCTACTCCGTGCCGATCCAGTTGCTTGCCTATTATGCCGCCATTGCCAAGGGCACCGATGTCGACCAGCCGCGCAATCTCGCAAAGTCGGTCACGGTGGAATAATCCGGATCCAAGATGACAGGCCCGGTCGACTCTCTATAAGTTCGCCCGATGGCACTTGATCAGAACGACTTGAAACGCGCGGCCGCCGCAAAGGCGCTCGATTTTGTCACCGACGGGATGAAGCTGGGCCTCGGCACCGGTTCGACCGCCGAGATTTTTCTCGAACTTCTCGCGGCGCGGGTGCGCGGCGGGCTCAGCGTCATCGGAACCGCAACCTCGCAGCGCACGGCGGAGAAGGCACGCGCGCTCGGCATCGCCACGGCCGCGCTTGACGAGCTTGCGCCGCTCGATCTCACCATCGACGGCGCGGATGAGGTGGACCGCAGGCTCAATCTCATCAAGGGCGGCGGCGGCGCGCTGCTGCGCGAAAAGATCGTCGCGGCCTCGTCGGCGCGCATGATCGTCATCGCCGACAAGACAAAGCTGGTGCCCCGGCTCGGGCGTTTTCCACTGCCGATCGAAGTCCTGGAGTTTGGACAGAAGACGACGGCCCAACGCATCAGCGAAACCCTTGCCGGACTCGGCTATGGCCGGGTCCCGGTCACGCTGCGCAGCCGCGAGGGGCTTACCTTCATCAGCGACTCCGGCAATCTGATTTACGATTGCGAGTTGCGGTCGATCAATTCGCCGCCGAAGCTCGCCGCGGCGCTTTCGGCAATTCCCGGCGTCGTCGAGCACGGACTTTTCATCGGCCTCGCCACCTCGCTCATCATCGCGACGCCGCGCAAAGTGCAGGTTATTGAAAAGGCGAAGTGATCGGCACCAGGCTGCGCATCGTGCGCAGCAGCCAGTCCGGCCTTCTGTCGGGCGCAACATGCAGGGCAAATCGCCCTTCCGTCGGATTGCAGGGATGGGTCTTGGTTTCGTAGCAGAACAGCGTCGCCTCATGCTGCGCTGTCTTGCGCGCGCGCAGCGCAATGGACTCGCCGGCGAGCACCCACATCATGTCCGAGAGGATCTCGTAGGACTGCACGAAATAGCCGTGCCCGACATTGTCGCCCGGCGCGAGCGTCGCGTCGACGACATCGACGATGTGATCCGGTTCGTGGTCCACATAGGCGAGATCGGCCTCCGGGTTGCGTCCGGCGCGCGGTACGCCGCCGTGAATGCTTTCCGAGCCGATCAGCACCATGTCTCCGGCAGACGCATAGATGGTGATGCGGCGCACGCAGGGAAACGCGCGCGCCAGCAGATGGCCGAAATCGTCATTGTATTTTTCCGAGCTGATATCGGGGGCCGCCAAAATCAGCTCGCCGACGAACCGGCTTTTGGTCTGGATGCAGGAACGCTGCAGGCCGCTCAGGGCGCTCAGCACGACGCGCGTGCCCATGCTGTGGGCAATGATGTCGACGCTCACGCCGGCGCTCGCGGTTGCGCGCAACAGGGCGGCCAGTTCGGGAACGGAGTAGCCGCTGCGCTCGATGTCGGCGGCATAGCGGTCGAACTTGGCTTCGCTGCTCCAACTGAAGGCGCCGACGGCGCAAGGCCATTGCGTATCGGCCGCGATCTGGCCGGCGCGCAGAATATCGCTGCGAAAGGTCTGATTGTATCCGTGCACGTAGAGAAGTGCGCGCTTGCAGTTGGGCTGGCCGGATTCGATCAGTGCGTGGGCAAAGCCGCCCATGTCCGAATCGCAATCCAGGCTTTTCGGCGAACCGTCGGGCAGGAAGTTGGGGTCGTATTTTTTCGCGGTGAGCCCGACCTGTCCGCAATGCATCTGCGCATCCCAGTGCAGGCCGTAGCCCAGCGGCGCGAATTCGGGCCGGCTGTCGGCCTCTCGGTCGGTGGCAAAGACGACCGTGCGGGTGATCTGCGTCCGCGGCGTCCACACCGAGTAGATCGAATTGTGCTGCAGGGAATCCGATAAAGTGCAGGCCGAGACGGCGAGCAGCGCGCAGAGCAGCAGTGCTTTGCGCGCAATTGACGCGATCTGGCTCATTCGGCGAAGTCCCAGCATTGCGGAGCGATCAATGCTCGGCTAATCGACGTCTGGCAAGTGCGGGATCACCGGCATGACACAGTATGACTACGACCTTTTCGTGATCGGCGGCGGATCGGGCGGCGTGCGCGCCAGCCGGATGGCGGCACTGGCCGGCGCACGCGTCGCGATCGCCGAAGAATCGCGCATGGGCGGCACCTGCGTCATCCGCGGCTGCATCCCCAAGAAGCTGTTCGTCTATGCGAGCAATTTCTCCGACGATTTCGAGGATGCAGCCGGATACGGCTGGACGGTCGGCGAAACAAAATTCGACTGGGCGACGCTGGTCGCGAACAAGGACAAGGAAATCGCAAGACTAGAGTCGGTCTATACGCGCAACGTCAAGGCGGCGGGCGTCGAGATCTTCGCCGACCGCGCCGTGTTCGAGGGACCGCACACGCTGCGCCTGATCAACGAGAACCGCACGGTGACGGCCGACAGGATCCTGATCGCGACAGGCAATCGCCCGACGCGCGAGCTTGGCACCAGCCACGTCATTCCCGGCGGCAATCTCTGCATCACCTCGAACGAGGCGTTTCATCTCGACAAGCTGCCAGGGCGCATCCTGATCGCAGGCGGTGGCTATATCGCGCTCGAGTTCGCGCACATCTTCCACGGGCTTGGAGCCGACGTTTCCCTCGTTTATCGCGGCGAGAAGGTGCTGCGCGGCTTCGACGAGGACATCCGCGATGCGCTGCACGAACTCGATGAAGACCCGCGGCCTGCACGTCATGCTCGGGTGCGAATTCACCAAGATCGAGAAGCGCGGCAATTGCCTGCACGCCGAAACCAACAAGGGCGACGTGATCGAGGCCGACCAGATCATGCTGGCCATCGGCCGCGCGCCGAATACGGAAATGCTGCATGTCGAGAAGGCTGGCGTCGAACTCGGCCGCCGCGGCGAAGTCGTCGTCGACCGGTTCTCGCGCACCAGCGCGGAACACATCTATGCAATCGGTGACGTCACGGACCGCGTCCAGCTCACGCCCGTCGCGATCCACGAGGCGATGTGTTTCGTGAAGACGGCGTTCGAAGGCAAACCGACCTCGCCGGACCACGAGAACATCGCGACCGCCGTGTTCACCTCGCCCGAGATCGGCGTCGTCGGCATGAGCGAGATGAAGGCGCTCGGCTTGGGCCATTCGATCGACGTCTACAAGTCTACGTTCAAGCCGCTGCGCCACACCATGACGGGACGCGACGAGAAGATGATGATGAAGCTCATCGTCGATCAAAAGTCCGGCAAGGTGCTCGGATGCCATGTCTTCGGTCACGCAGCAGCTGAGATCATCCAGATCGTCGGCGTTGCGCTCAAGATGGGTGCGACCAAGGAGCAGTTCAATTCCACGATCGCGCTGCATCCCTCCGCAGCCGAGGAGCTCGTGACCATGCGCACCAAGAGCTACAGCAAGGTTCCCTCGTCAGACTGAGGGGCTAGAGCAGGTTCACCAGCCAGCTCGCGCCGCGCTGCAGCCAGTGATGGTTGGGTTCCATCAGGACGAGCGCCGTTGCGCTCAGCCACAGCACCGCCACGATGCCCAGGTCGCGGGCGATCACTGCCGGCAGGTTCCGGATTCCGGTGAAGCGCTGGACGAGAAAATAGACCGATATCGCAACAACGAAGATGCCCGCCGTTTCGATGGACGGAACATAGGGTTGCAGATTCACCCACATCTGGTCCCAAGGCATCGCGGTCTATCCCGTCGTGAAATTCTTAAATCGCCGCGCTGGCGGCGTCCCCCATGAACTGCGGACGCTAGCAAGTGATAATTAGTCGATCCAGAGTCGAAGGACTACATTGCGCGTAAGTCACAAAAATCATCCCGATCCTAAGAATTTGAATTAATTTCGCTTTTTGGCCCGATGTTGCGCAGGTGTGAACGCGCAGGACGCGCGGATGGCCGCGGCGGGCGCGCAATATCTGAAATTTGTCACACCCTGATTCTCCGAATTTGCCGAGATTGAATCGCGCCAGGCCATCTGCGAGGCCGCTGGCGGGAGGAAAGTCATGTTCTCAGGAACTGCGCTTCGAGCGATCAGTGTCGCGACGCTGCTGTCGGCAAGCGTCGCGCTCGGCGGATGTGGAACGACGCAGGGCGACCGGATGTTGTCTGGCGGCCTTCTGGGAGCCGGGACGGGAGCGCTCATCGGCTCGGTGACGGGATCGGCCGGAAAGGGCGCCCTCATCGGCGGTCTTGGCGGCATGGCGATCGGCGCGCTCACCCGGCCGCACGATCTCAATCTGGGAGAGCCCGCGTGGCGCCGAAGCGCCAGCTACCGCAGCCGCCGCACGGCGGCGCGGGCCGATGAGCATTGCACGACACGCGAGACGAGCACGGAGCGCATCACGACCTGCGCCAAGCTGCGATAGCGGCGGTCCTGCGCCCGGCGTTTTGCACGGAGCCACCCTACTTCACGGACGTGGCGGCCTGGGCGAGGTAGGTTTTCACGCGCAACACGGCGTTCTCACGGATATCCATCTGGAACAGCGGGTAGTCGAGGCCGTGATAGTTCTTTCGGCCGAGGTCGAGACCGTCGAACGGCCCGCCTTTCTGGTCCGCCACCGTCAGGATTCCATCCTGGCATCTTGCGGTCGTCCAATGCGTGACGGGTTTGCCGAGAGGCGGAAATGCGACGTCCGTCGGGCGGTCGCTCCACATGGCGAGCTGGAAGTGGCCGCTCTGCACGACGCCGCCCTGGTGCAGGCTTGCCGGCGCCGGGCCGCCGTCTCGCTTCCATGTCAGCGGATTGATGCAGAGGAGCTTGTGCGCGGCGTCGATATGGGGTGAACCGCCTTCGCCCCACGTCGCCCAATGATTGATGCAGTGAAGGTCCGTCGGCGAATTGCACGCATGCACCGTCTTGAGCGCATCGACATCCTTGTCCTGGACATTGCCGCCAAGGATGTAGGCGGCAACCATGCGATCGGCGAGCGGCGTCCCGTCGATACGTTCCTTGATCAGGCGGAAGGCGTGGAATGTTCCCTGGCTGTGACTCGCGATGATGAACGGCCGTCCCTTTGAATAGTGCTCCAGGAAATAGGTGAACGCGCGATCGACGTCGCCATAGGCGAAATCCATCGTGGTCTTGAACAGATCCGGCGGCGCGGAGAAATACGTAAAGATCGAGGCTTCGCGATACCGCGGCGCATAGACGTTGCAGCAGCCATTAAACGCGCTCGCCTGGTTCGCCATCATCCACTCGGTGTTCTCTTCGGTCTTGCTGTCCGGATCGAGCGGCGAGTTCCAGTCCGCGCCGTTCAAGTATCCCGTCGGATGGATGAAGAAGACGTCGACCGGCGCATCTTTCGCCGCAGGCGGCTGGCCTTGCGGCACATAGCCGGCGAGACCGGGATTCTCAGCCGTCGCTGCCCACGAACCGGCTTGCGCGTAGTCGGGCGCGGGCGCCTTGAGGGACAGGTCCCAGCCGTGCCGGGGCTTGAACAGCCACGCCGTGACCGTCAGCGCATTGCCGGTCAGGACGATCGCGGCGACGGCCGCTACGAGGATGACGACGATTGCCGCCAGGACGATCAACGTGCGACGCATCTGACTTCTCCCCGGTTCCCTCAGATCTGAACTTTTCGGCCTTCCCAGAATGGCTTGCGCACCTCGCCGCGCTTGATCTTGCCGGCTGCGCTGCGCGGCAGTTCGGCGACGAAATCGACGGAGCGCGGCACCTTGAAGCCGGCGAGCTTGGGCCGCACGAAGTCGATGATCTCCTTCTTCAGCGCATCGCCCGGCGCAAAGCCCTGCTTGAGCATGATCACGCTCTTGACCTCTTCGCCCCACTCCTTGTTCGGAACGCCGATGGTGCAGACGTCCTCGACGGCCGGATGCTTGATGATCTCGTTGTCGACTTCCTGCGGATAGATGTTCACGCCGCCCGAGATGATGATCTCCGCCGAACGGCCGGTGAGGAACAGATAGTCGTCCTCGTCGAAATAGCCGATGTCGCCGAGCGTGAAGAACTCGCCCTTGTGCGCGCTGGCCGTCTTCTTGTCGTCCTTATAATATTGAAACGGATTGGCCTGGTTGGTCTCATGATAGATGAGGCCCGCCTGGCCGTTCGGCAGCTCGTTGCCCTCATCGTCCAGGATCTTGACGCGAAGCAGGGCGGGGCGCTTGCCGACGCTGCCCGGCTTTCGCAGCCACTCTTCCGGCGTGATGGTGAAACCCGCGCCGCCTTCGCTGCCGGCATAATATTCATACACGATCGGTCCGAACCACTCGATCATCGCATGCTTGACTTCCGGCGGGCAGGGGGCCGCGCCATGCACGAAATAGCGCATCGATGAGAGATCGTACTTCTTCTTGACGTCGTCCGGCGCCGCCAGCATGCGCTGGAACATGATCGGCACCATATGCGCGTGCGTCACGCGCCGGTTCTGGATGGTGCGGAAGACTTCCTCCGTATCCCACTTCTCGCCGATGAAGGTGATGGGAACGCCGCTCGCCTGCGGGATGGCGATATCGAAGGCGAGCGGCGCGGCGTGATAGCCCGGGCCGACGCACATCTGGACGTCCTTGTCCGGGTTGTAGTTCGGGTTCGTGCCGGCGAACATCGGAGGCGTCGCGACGCCGTGCGGGCGATGCACGCCCTTGGGCCGCCCCGTGGTGCCGGACGTGTAGAGCATCTGGCTGCCGATCTGCGGATTGTCTATGTCGGCACGCGTCTTCGCCATAGATCGCATCGTCATAGGGCGTGAAGCCGTCCGCCTGTCCGCCGACCGACAGCTTGAGGCCGATGCCCGGCGCGATCTTCACCGCTTCATGGATGGTGTCGAATTTCGTTTCGGCGATCAGCGCCTTGGCCTCGCAGTCGGCCAGGATGTAGGCAATCTCGCTTGCCGCCAGGTGCCAGTTCACCGGCGTGATGCGCAGTCCGATGCGCCGCGTGGCATTCAGAGTTTCGACGAACTCGGCGCGGTTGGAGCAGAACAACGCGACGGAGTCGCCAGGCTTCAAGCCTTCCTTGCGCAGCAGGCGCGCCAGCCGGTTCGAATTGCCGTTGACCTTCTTGTAGGTGTGCTCGCCGAAACGGTCCCATACCGTGACGCGGTCCGGCTTTACCTGCGCCCAGAAAGCGCTGACCATGCCAGCGCCGGCGTACCCGACCAACCGTTCGATAAATGCCTGATCCATTTGTCCTCCCACCGCGCGACGCTTGATTGGCCGCTTTCGGCATTGCCCTGACCCATACGCTAGCGTCCGCTTCGCGGCTTGGCCACACTCTTTACCGCCAGAACCGATTGTCGCGGCCCCAGCAATCCCGATCAAGCAGGCCGCTTGCACGCCCGATAGGGTTGAGGCGTGATGAATTGCAGGAGAGGAAATATGTCACTGGCAAACCGGGCGCTGTGGACCATCGACCGCAACCTCACCGCCGAGCTTTCGCTGGGCAGCGTCGCACAGAATTGCGGCGTGTCGCGCTACCATCTGGCCCATGCCTTCGGCGCGAGCACCGGCATGTCCGTCATGGAGTATGTGCGCAGCCGCAGGCTCAGCGAAGCAGCGATCAATCTCGCCAAGGGAGCGTCGAACATCCTCGACCTGGCGATGGAGTATGGCTACGCCTCGCACGAGGCGTTCTCGCGCGCTTTTCGGGCGCGTTTCGACATGACGCCCGAGGAGGTGCGCAAGAAGGCATCGACCGACGGCCTTGCCGTCCTTTCGCCGGTGAAGGCGGACGAGGGCACAACGCCTGCGATCGCGGCCGGCCGGATCGAAAATCTCGGCGAGATGAAGTTCGTCGGCCTCAGCGAGCATGTGCCGTTCGCGCAGATGCAGAACATCGCCGCGCACTGGCAGCGCTTCATGCCGCGCTATGGCGAGATCGATGACAAGGCACATCCGATTCCGGCCGGCGTCAGCACCAATCTCGATGAAGAAGGAAATTTCGACTATGTATGCGCGGTCGAGGTGAAACGCTTCGGCGCGGTTCCGCGCGGCCTCGTCAAGCTCACAGTTTCCGCCCGGACCTATGCCGTGTTCCGGCACGACGGCCATGTGTCGGAGATCGGCGGGACCTTTCATGCCATCTGGAACGACTGGATGCCGCCCGACGGCCGCACCATCGCGGACGGCGCGAGCATCGAGCGGCACATGGAGACATTCGATACGCGTACCGGTTTCGGCGGCGTGGAGATTTATATTCCGCTTGGATGAACCTGAGCCGCTGCGTACGCTTGCGCCGGCCTCGTCCTGATCTCGTCGAAGGATGAGAACTCCGGTCGCCAGGGATTTGCGCCTATGACTCTCGATCCACAGATTGCAGCCTTCTACACGCGCCCGGCGCGCATGACGGATCCGTCCGGGCTCGACGCGCTGCTCAAGGATGCGCCGTCCGACATCCCCGGCATCGTTGCGTATGTCCAAAATCTTCTGCTGCATGTGCATTGGGCGCCGGCCTATCGCATGCAACTCACCGATGCGCGCAAGGACGAGACGAACCTGCGCTCCGTTGCAGAGATGCTGGAGCTGCTGCAGCGTCATGATGGCCGCCCGCTCGCCTTCGTGCGCACGCTTTATCAGCGCATGGTCGGCAATTGCCGGCACTTCTCCGTCTTTGCCGTCGCCCTGCTGCGGCGGGCCGGGATAGCATCACGCGCCCGCTGCGGCTTCGGCGCCTATTTCCGCGAGGGTTCGTTCGAGGATCACTGGGTTGTCGAATATTGGAACGGAGCGGCGTGGCAGCTTCTCGATGCACAGATCGATGCCGCGCAGCGCGCGATCCTCAGGCTTGAGTTCGATCCGCTCGACGTGCCGCGCGACAAGTTCATCGTTGCTGGCGATGCCTGGATGTCGTGCCGCGAGGGTCGCACCGATCCGCAGACTTACGGTATCTTCGACATGCGCGGCTTGTGGTTCATCGCCGGCAACGTGCTGCGCGACTTCGCGTCTCTGAACAACATGGAAATGCTGCCCTGGGACGTCTGGGGACCGATGACGGCGAACGATTCCGAACTGGTGCCGGACAAGATTGCGCTGTTCGACCGGCTTGCGCTCCTGACGCTCGATCCGGACAAGGGGTTTGCCGAGTTGCGCGCGCTCTATGAGGACGAGGGCGCATTGCGCGTGCCCCACGAAGTGTTCAACGCGAACCGTCAGTGCAGGGAAGAAATTCGGTGACTCCGCCGGACGCGTGCCGCGGATAGGTCAGAGCGCGGCCGCCCAGCCTGCCCGACAAATCGTTCAGATGAAGAGTGCGCGATAGAGGCCGTACAGGCCCACACATGCCAGCAAGACCACGCCAGCGATGAACAATCCGTTCGTCAGGATCGAACCTTCACCCTCCGTCTCTTCGCTTTCCGCAAAATATTCGCGATAGGCTCCCCCGCCGAGCGATAGAAGCCCCAATACCAATACTGCCCAGATCATCGCTGCCTCGACATTGGACTTGGCCGATTCTTAATACCGCTTTCCTGTGTTCTGTGACAACAAGGAACGGGCCAAAACCGGGTGAGCGGATGTCTGCTTTGGGCCGAAAACGGACGTTCGTCGGCCCGGCTGGAGCGGGCAACGCCCATGGCCTGGCCATGCGCGGCATTGCCGGGCAGGGTGGGGACGAGCATAGATAGCTATGGCAAAGATTCTTGTTATCGGCGCATCGGGATTTGTCGGCCGGCACATCGTTGAGGGGCTGGTCGCGGCCGGATATGCGGTCCGCTGTCTGTCGCGCGACCCGGCACGGCTCGGAGACCTGGCGAAGCTCGGCTGCGAGATCGTCAAAGGCGATATGTCCGATCTTGAGTCGATGCGACGGGCGCTCAACTCGGTCAACGCGGTGTACGTTTCGATCAATACGATCGTGCCCCAGCCGGGCAACACGGCTGGCCTGCGATTTATGGAAGTGGAGAAGGCCGGGCTGCAGAACATCGTGACGGCATGCTTCGAGCACGGCGTGCGCCGCCTGATCTATGTGACCTCTCTGGGGATCGGACCAGATTCGGTGGGCGAGTGGACTCGTGAGCGCTGGAACATCCAGCAATCCCTGCTCAGGAGCGGCCTTGATGTGACCGTGATTCAGCCAGGAATGATCTGCGGTGCGGGCGGGCGTGGCTTCGGCATGGTGACAAGCCAGGCCAGAAGATCGTTCGCCGTGACGCTCGGCGGCGGCGGACACAAGATGCGCAGCATCGCTCTCGGCGATCTGGTCTACTACCTCGTCGGCGTGCTGAAGGAGCCTCGCGCCTTTGGCCAATGCTTTGACGTGGGCTGCGACGACACCTACACGATCAAACAGATGATCGACATCGCGGCCGATGTCTTCGGCAGAAAGCCTCCACGCAACATTCCCGTTCCGCTCGGCCTGCTGTCGGCGCTTGCACCGCTCATCGAAGGGTTAACCTCCGTACCGAAGGGCGCGATCAGGGGATTTGTGGACGGGATGAAGTCCGACTCCGTCGGCGATCCCAGCGCAATCCGAAAAATATTTCCTCGGCCGCTTCTGTCGTTTCGGCAGTCGGTGGAACTCGCGATGGCGAACAAGTGATCTGCGGAGGGAGCGGCCTGAAACCCAGGGCTGCCCCAGTGAGCGTATCGGAAGGAAGCGAACTCTGGAGGCGCGCGAAGGCGAACATGAGGCGCGATCACGCATCAATGCGAATGAACGTATTGCAGCACTAAGCGCCGTGGTCACCCCACGGCTTTTTTTGCTGCGTGTCTCTCGCCGACAGAACGTAGACACCGGTCGCGCCCAGTACGACGAACATTGCAAGTGCCGGGCTTCTCGCAATCCAGTTCGGTGCGGCGATTGTCCCTACGGCGGTCATCGCGAGAGCAGCGATGAGCAAAATGATCAAAAGCTTTGGTCGGTGAATCATGATCCAATCAGCCTCGTATCGGTCTTGCAAAACCTTGGGGCATTGCGGACCAGGCGTGCGCGAATACTCCAGGGATGGCCAAAGGAGCGCGTTTGTTTTCCCCGCTTCACGCATTTGATCAGCTCACGGTTTCGAAGATGTGAAGTCGGATGGCACAATTCGATATTGCGGCGCACAACAGGGACGCCTGAAACTCGCCGCCGCGTCGAAATCGTTTCCCGCGCGAGGATGAAAAAGAGGGACCCCAATGGCTCAACGAGTTGTCTGAGAAACGGGGCGCTCGATGTTCACGCCGACGACCAGCAAGTGATCGACGGCATCGTCCGCAACGCCGAGCGGAAGAAAAGCGGTCTCATGATACGGAAGAAAGTCGGTTGTCGAAACGTGGTCGGCGAGTCCGCGCGCGGCGAACGGCAATCCTGCCGTCCTGACTTTGTCATAGGTGGCACGAATGATTTCTCCAAATCTCGGCGCGATCTCCTCGACCTGTGATACGCGCATGCCCTTGAAGTCGCGGTTGAACGACTGCCGCTCGGCATCGCCGACGAAACGATACTCATAGTCCGCGCCGCCATCGATGACCGCGATGATGAGCGTGAAGGGCAGAAATCTTGCCATGCCTCGAAGCGTCAGGTCGGCGCGAGCCGGGAACCGGCGCTGCGCCCTGACAAGCTGCCAATAGGACACAGCCGACTGCACGACCGGATGTTGCACGTCCTCGATCGGCAACGTCGGTCGATCGAACGCCGCGGGTGGCCGTTTTCTCGATGGACTGAACTGCATGACACGCATCGCCCCGGTGAGCCAACGGCAGCATCGCCCGAGCGGGTTAACGTGTCGTGTTCGAACAGCCGACTAAGGGAAAACACGTATGCATGAGTGGTTTTCGCGAGCCGCTGAAACACTCACCGATCCGCTTTCGCCGGATGGTCCTCCATGCGATCGGTCGGCTGATAGACCGAGAAGTTCAGGATGTGATCGACGGTTTGCGCATTGGGGCCGAGTGGAAGGAAAACGCTCTCCGACGCAGTGAGCTTGGGAAATCCATCGGGCCGCTCGATGATGCCGCGCATCGCGAACGGCGCCTTGAGCCTCGCTACCCGGTCGTAAAGCGGCTTCAGGATGCGCAGCGTATCCCGGCAGAAATTCGTCGAGCTGGCTGAGCCTCGTTGGAAACTGTGAAAAGGCGTGAATCTGGACATGGGCGTCGCCGACAATCCGGTACTCGTAGTCCTGGCACTCACCGACGACTTGCAAAAGCATCGTGTTGGCGAGGATCGGCTTGAGCCCGTGCGGGTCCAGTTCGGGCCGGGAGGGATGGGGACGGCCCCGGCACAGGCTCGTCCAGTACGCGATGCCTGAACGCAGAATCGGGCTTTCCACTCCGTCGAGTTCTATGGGTGTGACGCGATGCGGAATTTCGACGGCTTTTTTCAACTCCACGACCAGCCTCCAACCTCTCGACGGCGCGCTGGCCGGTCACCGCGTCAAATCATTCCCCGAAATGGGGGATTTGGGGACTACGTAGTTTCCCTTAGTCATTGCCACGAAGTCGACGGGCAGGCAGGGGGGCACGGAGTCGCTATTCGTAGCGCAGGGCTTCTATCGGATTGAGACGCGCGGCTTTTCGGGCCGGATAGAACCCGAAGAACACGCCGACGAAGGCCGAGAAGACGAAGCCGCCGGCGACGGCCGTCACCGAAATCGGTGCGGGCCAGCCGGCGGCCAGAGAAATCGTGATGGACGCGGCGACGCCGCCGATAATTCCGGCGATCCCGCCGACGACGCTCAACAATGTTGCTTCGGCCAGGAACTGCAGCAACACCTGGGTGCGGCGCGCGCCGATCGCCATGCGAAGCCCGATCTCGCGCGTGCGCTCGGTCACCGAAACCAGCAGCGTGTTCATGATGCCGATCCCGCCGACCAGAAGCGAGATCGACGCGACTGCGGCGAGCAGGTTGGACATGGTCTGGCTGCTGCCTTCGGCGGCGCTGGCGATCTGGCTGAGATTGCGCACCGAGAAATCCGCAACCGTCCCGGGACGAATGCGGTGGCGCGACGTGAGCGTGGCGGTCACCTGCGAGATCGCCTGCTGCACGAGATCGGACGTCACGGCCTGTACATAGATCTGGTTGACGAGGCCAGTCAGCCGCGGCTGGATTCCGTACGGATTGCTGATCGTTCCGTACAGGGCATTGACCGCATTCGCCTGGCTCGGCGCGGCCGAGCCGAGAACCTTGCGCTCGGCTGTCGAAAACGGAATCATCACGAGATCGTCCTGGTCGGTGCCGAAACTCGACTGACCCTTCGATCCGAGAACGCCGATGACGCGCAGCGGCGTGTTCTTGACGATCAGCATCGCGCCGATCGGATTGGTGTATTCGCCGAAAAGCTGATGCCACACGGTCTGTCCGATCAGCACGACGAGCGCGGCGTCGAACTCATCGGCTTCGGAAATGCCTCGGCCGAACGAGATCTGCCAGTTCGTCGTCGGCGGATAGTTGGGGGTTACGCCCTGAATGCTGGTGGTCCAGTTCTGGCTGCCATATTGAATCTGTCCCGACTGCCGGATCAGATAGCTGACCTGCGCAACCGCCGTGTCGTCGCGCTGGATCACGCGGGCATCGTCCACCGTCAGCGTCGAGGCGCTTCCCGAACCGCCGCGTGCGCCGCCCGATGTCGTCGCGCCCGGCAGGACGACGACAAGATTGGTCCCCAGGCTCTCGATCTGCTTGCGCACCGTATCGTTCGCGCCCTGTCCGACATCGACCATCGCGATCAACGCGGCGACGCCGATGAAGACGCCGAGCGTGGTGAGCGCGGAGCGCATCTTGTTGCGGAAGATCGCCTGAAGCGCCGCCGCGACAATCATGAACCCGAAGGCGGCGGAACCGGTGACCTTCAACACGCCGTCCTTCACGGCGGTGGCGCCGGGTACAGCACTCGTCCCATCGGCCGGCACAGACTTTGACCCCGACTGCGGACGCTCGTTTTTCCTGTCCGATTCAATAAGCCCGTCCCGCATCGTGATGACGCGATCGGCATAGGCCGCGATGTCGGTCTCGTGTGTCACCAGAACGATCGTGAGGCCGCGGCTGCGGTTGAGCGAGACGAGCGTGTCCATGATCTCGTGCGACGTCCGCGTGTCGAGGTTTCCGGTCGGCTCGTCGGCGAGAAGGACGGACGGAGAATTGATCAGCGCGCGCGCAATGGCGACGCGTTGCTGCTGTCCGCCGGAAAGCTGTCCCGGTGTGTTGTTCTCGCGCTCCGCCAGTCCGACGATACGCAGCGATTCGCGTGCGCGCTCGGAACGCTCCGAGCTGGACGTCGACGTCGACGCATAGATCAGCGGCAGTTCGACATTCTCGATGGCGCTGGTCCGAGCAAGCAAATTGTAGCTCTGAAAGACAAAGCCGAGTTTTCCGCTGCGGATGCCGGCCAGTGCGGGCTCCGGCAATCCGGCGACGTCGATGCCCTCGAACAGATATTGGCCGCCCGTCGGCTTGTCGAGACAGCCCAGGATCGACATGAGCGTCGACTTGCCCGAACCCGACGATCCCATGATCGCAACGAATTCGCCGCGCGTGATCGTCAGATCCACGCCGCGAAGCGCCAGAACGTCGACATCGCCGACGTGATAGGTTCGGGTCAGACCACGGACTTCAATGACGGCTCCTGCCGGCGCGGCGCTCACGGGATTCGCATGGCCGGTGCGGCCGCACTGCTCTTCGTGCTCGTTGCAGCGCGTTCGGAGACAATCACGCGATCTCCTTCCTTCACATCGCCGCTGGTGATCTCGGTGAAGCTGTCGTCGTCAAGTCCGGTTCCGACGACGACGCGCACCGGCCGGCCATTGCGCAAGGTCCAAAGCTGAGGCGAGGGTGTGCCGGCTGTCTGGCTCGACGCTGAAAGCCCTCCAGGTACGTAGCGCAACGCCTGGTCGGGCGCGCGCAAAACATGGTCACGCTTCGAGGTGATGATCCGCACCGTCGCCGTCATTCCGGGCTTCAAAAGAAGATCCTGATTGTTCACCGCGATGACGACGTCATAGGTGACGACATTCTGAACCGTTTGCGGCGCCTGACGAACCTGCGTCACGCTCCCGGAAAAGACATGGTCGGGAAACGCCTCGACGCTGAATTGGGCCAGTTCGCCGTCACGCACTGCGCCGATATCGCTCTCGCTCACATTGGTGTCGACCTGCATCTTCGACAGGTCCGTCGCGATCAGGAACAGCGTTGGCGTCTGGAAACTCGCGGCCACGGTCTGGCCTCTGGTGACATTGCGCGACACGACGGTGCCGTCGACCGGAGAAACGATGTTCGTGTAACCCAGATTGACGTTGGCAGCATCGAGTATGGACTGATGCTGGACAATTGCTGCCTGATCGAGCGCGACCTGGGCGCTCGCCTGATTGCGCGCATTCACGGCGACATCGTAGCTGTCGCTGGACGTGGCATGCTGCGCGACAAGCTTGGCATAGCGGGCCGCGTTCACCTGGGCGTACGAAAGATTGGCCTGGTCCTTCAGCAACTGCGCCCGGGCCGATGTGACGGCTGCCTGATCTTCGTCGACGATCGTCTGGTAGGGACGCGGGTCGATCTTGGCGCAAAGCTGGCCCTTCGTGACCTTGGTATTGAAGTCGCAATCGATCTCCTGAATGACGCCCGAGACATAGCTGCCGACTGTGATCGTCAGGACAGGATTGATCGAACCGGTCGCAGTCACCGCACGCGCGACGGTGCCCCTGGTGATGGGGGCGGTGACGTAGCGGACAGACGCGCTTGCACCGAATGTCCAGTAAAGGATGCCTGCGACGAGCAGCATGGCCACCGCGATGAGCGCGTAGCTCGTCCGAGGGCCGAGGGTGGTGCGCTGCCGTTCAGCCCACTGCAGCAGGCCGCTCCACGCATTGGGTGAGGCCTTATTCGAATTCTCGGTGTTGCGTGCGTCCATTGAATTGCGCCCCAGGAAGGCGCGCCGGCGCACAAAGAGCCGAATTTGCGGACCTTCCCCTGAACGGAAACTCCTTACCAGAACAACGGTTTCACGTCTTGACCGAAGTCAACGAGAAACCGGCTCGGCGACCGCACGTTCGGTCGTCTGCCTTGTATAGCGTCACGATAGTGGTTAAGTGTCGCCGAGCGCTGACAATGCGCGATGTTATCTTCCAAAATGCGCTGAGCGACGCAAGTCGGGCTTACAAGTCCGATTTTGGTCAAATCGCTTCGGAAGAGAAATCCAAAAAAACTGATGCGTGCCGGGCCCGGACGGAATTGACAGCCGGGTCGACGGATCTGAAACGCGAAAACCAGGACGAAAATGACAGCAGCCCGCCGAGCCTCAAAACACAGAAACTGGAAAGAGTCGCCAGGCAACTCCCGATCGAATGCGAGCCAGCCGCAGCAAAGGCCGATCGCCCAGTCGGCCGACTGGCAGAGAAGCTACGAGCACTACCGAACTCTTGCCGAGAGCAGCATGGGTGCGGATCCGATTACCAGCGAACAATATTGGCAACACGCCGAACATTTCCGGCGCCTGATCAATGAAGCGGCGTCGCAACTTGCTTAACCAGGGCAAAACAGGAATTCGCTGCCCTGGCTGTTCTGTCGACGCAGACATCGAGGCGAACGCCGGCGCACGCGTTCCACGACAACCCGCACTTTATATCGGTGCCCTTTCGGAGGTTTTTTAATGGATCACTCTCATGCTGCCGTTTGGGTCGACCATAGCGAGGCGCGTGTCATCACATTCGGGACGGGCGCAACGACGAGCAATCTCATCCAGTCCACCATTCATCCCGATCATGTCGACCACAAGGTGGCGAGTTTTCGCGCCGGATATGCGCACGAAGATCCGACCTATTTGACCGCCATCGCCGAGGCTCTGAAGAGCGCGCGGGAAATCCTGATTCTGGGCCCCGGCGGCGCGAGAAAGACTCTGGCGCATTTCATTCACGACAAGGTGCCGACGCTTGCGCCGCGTATCATGGGCGTAGAGCCGTTCGATGGCCGGTCGGAGCAGGAAGTCGTAGACTTTGCGCGCAACTATTTCGACAGGAGCGCTCTCACCGCAGCCGCCCAGTAACGCGAAGCAGCGCGGCTGCCGTTCCAACCAAACTCCAAAGGAGATTGACCATGCCCAGAATTCCGGACGGAAAACCAAATCCCAAGCCGAAGCCGCCAACGCCTGTCGAAGTTCCGAAGACGAAACTGATCAGAAAGCCGCGCACCGCGAAGGTCTAGCTTGTTCTGCACGGCGTAAGCCGCCGAGCAGCAGATATTGAGCAGCGAGAGGCAGGATGCCATCGAACCCCAAGTCATCGTCGACCAACAATGGGCGCTCTTCAACGCGGAGCGGCGGCAGTGGTTGTTGGCAAGAGTTGTGAGCCTTGATAGCCACAGCGCGAGCTTGAAGTACGACCCAGGTTACGGGATTCAGCCGCCCGACGATGTTCGCACAGTCGACGTGAGTTCACTTTTGACAACGCCGATGCAATTCCGCCTCGCGAAATGAATTCCGGATGCGGCGTCCGCTCGGGGCCAACCGCTCCGGGTCGAGAGCGGCCATCGCGGGCGAGCGCTGCCGGATGGGACAATATAGCTGTCGTGGTTGTCGTCCTTCCGTGATAGGCCGCACGGCATGAACGATAGTGCAGTGCGGGGCGCGCCGGCCGGAAGCAAAGTGAGCATGCGGTCGGCTGCGATAAGGTCGATACGCGGCCTGTGCCCCTGCTGCGGACGGGGCAAGCTTTTCGCCACCTATCTGAAGCAGGTCGAGCAGTGTTCCTGCTGCGGCGAGAGCTTCGGACAGATCCGTGCAGACGACGCCGCGCCGTGGCTGACGATCATTCTCGTCGGGCATCTATTCCTGCCGCTCGTGTTCTTCGTGAATATTGCGGTCTTGGTGCCGGAATGGTCCGTCGCGATCGTCTGGGCGGCACTCTTTGCGCTTTTGTCGGTCTTGATCTTGCCGCGTGCCAAGGGGCTCTTCATCGCCATCCTGTGGGTCACGCGCGCTCCCGGATACTCGTTATGATCAGTGTCGCGGGATTCCCCGCGTCGAACCGCAAACCAAACTCCGACAGCAAAACCAAAATATGGAACGACGCGCAAAATGGCGACAAAGGTAATCAGGGCCCGAAAAGGGGTTCAACTGATCGAGGATGTTCTCATGGGAGGCGCGCCCGCCGCGGTTTTGAGCCGGACATACACGGTCAGGAGCCGGCACGTCCTCGAACTGATCTACACGGGTTCGGACTTCGATGCCGCTGAATCGGCTTTCGAAAAGGCCTCGGTCTAGTGTTGATTTCACGTCGTCCGTCGCACTTCGGCCATAGGCCTTGCGTCAGTCGGTTCAAAGGCGCAGACGTCTTCGCGGAGGCCGATCCACAGATGCGGCCCCGATACTATCTGCCGCAAAATGGGAAAATAGCTTGCGAGGAACACCTTCCGGCAAGAACAATTTGCGTCGACCCAAGCTTTCGCGGCCTTCTGCAAATCGATTGCTTGGGCTGCTGACGCCAAAGGACTATGGCTGCCTCCGGCCGCATCTGGAGCGCATCGCGCTGGGCTACCGGCAGTCGCTGTATCGGGCCAACAAACCCATTTCGTTTGTCTATTTCATAGAGAGCGGCGTCGGCTCGCTCGTGAACACCATGACCAATGACGACGCGGCCGAGGTCGGAACGATCGGCAATGAAGGTATCGTGGGACTGCCGCTCCTGTTCGGAGATAGAAGTGCGCCCACGGGCGTTTACGTCCAGGTTCCCGGAACCGGGCTCAGAATGAAGGCGGCGATCTTCAGGAGGGAGCTGGAGCGAAGTGCGTCGATGCGAGCTGTCATGCTTCTCTACGCTCACGCCTTCTTCAACCAGGTAGCCCAATCTGCGGCGTGCAACCAGTTTCATTCACTCGAGCAGAGATGTTGTCGATGGCTGCTCATGACGCACGATCGCATGCAGTCGAACGAGTTCCTGCTCACGCAGGAGTTTCTTGCGATGATGCTCGGGGTGCAGCGCACCGGTGTGACCGCCGCCGCGGGCGCCCTGCAACGGTCAGGATTGATCAAGTACAGCCGCGGCCACGTCACGATCATTGATCGGCCGGGACTCACTCGCCGTGCTTGCGAGTGTTACAACATCTCCAAGCGTGAATTCGACCGGCTGCTCGACAAAAAAATAATTCAAAACACGAAATAGATCGCACAGCGAGCCAAAACGAGCACAGGCGCCGCAGGGGGCCGATGCGTTAGTTCAATGGTCCCCGCGTGTTACCCGGTATGTCCCTCCCGCAAGTGGGGAACGGTTCGCGCGCAACTCCTCATGGAACCCGCGCCGCAGCAATTCGCTATCCATCAGCATAAGGCGTAGTGACACGCGAATGTCTGGTTGCAGACATAAATAGGAGAACGCCATGAAACTTCTTCTTATCCCGGCAGTTTCTGCGTTGCTGTTCGCGGGGCAGCCCGCCCAAGCACAGTCTGTTCATGTCCAATCCTTCCAGCTTGCCGACAACAACTCTGGTGGTGGCCAGGGTGACCAAAATCGCGGCGGCAAGGACGGAGCAAAGGGCGACAATCAGAAAGGCGGAGGCAATCCCGGCGGCGGCCAGGGCCGCGGAACTTCAACAGGCGGCGCGGCGACTGGAACGCCCAGCTCTTTAGGCGGTTCGAACTCGGGCGGCGCTGCGATGGGCACCGTTCATATGGATCGCGGCCGCAAGGGCACCACCGCGGCCACCGGAGGATTCAATCCGGGCGGTGCCGCAATGGGCACCGACAACGCCGTTCGCGTTCACAAGGGAAGGACGGCGACGACTGGTGGCTTCAATACGGGCGGTACGGCCGTGGGCACCGACAACACGGTTCGCGTGCGCAAAGGTGGCGCTGCAACGACCGGCGGCTTCAATTCGGGTGGTGCAGCAATGGGCACAAACCGTGCCGCCGTGACCACGCTAAATCGCGCGCGGCCCTCGAACTGGAACAAGTATCCGCGTCAGTTCGATCGCAACACCTATCAGCGCAATATCACCGCATCGCGCAGCTATCACTGGCAGAGCTACCACCGGCCGAGGGGCTGGTACTATCAGCGCTGGGTATTCGGTCAGATCTTTCCCAGAATGTTCTGGGCGCAGGATTATTGGCTGAACGACTACTGGATGTTCGATCTTCCGATTCCGCCATACGGCTATGTCTGGGTGCGTTACGGCGACGACGCCGTACTGATCAACAGGCGCACGGGCGAAGTTCTCCAGGTCGTCTACGGTCTGTTTGACTGATTGAAATCGGCGAACGGCGGCTCCCGGAATTCCGGCAGCCGCCGCGGCCACTCTCTTCTCGTTCACTGCGTGCTGCGTTCGACGGCCTTCTGAGTACGCAAATCAATCCATCTCACTTCGACAAAGGAAACTTCCATGAAAACGCTTCTCGCTTCGATCTTTGCGTTGGCCATGTTGGGCGCAACGGCAGCCAGCGCCGATGTCGGCGTCGGAGTCCATGTTGGCGGCGTCGGCGTTCATGCCGGCATTGGCGGCGATGATCACCACGATCGCGGCCATCATCGTCACTGCTCCACCTGGGGCTGGCACAATCATCATCATGGTCGTTATTGCCGCCGCTGGAGCTGGTAAGCCACGCGTTTCGGCCGGGCAGCGATGCCCGGCACTTTTTCAACACCGAGTGTGGAACCAAGGAGGATCGTCATGCCCGTGGAAACACTTCTAGTTTGGCTCGTGGTCGGCGCAGTCGCAGGCTGGTTGGCCGGCGTCGTCGTGAAGGGCGGAGGCTTCGGGCTGCTCGGCGACATCGTCGTCGGCATCGTTGGAGCATTCGTCGGCGGCTGGCTGTTGCCGCGACTGGGAGTTCATCTCGGTCTGGGCATTGTCAGCGTCATCGCGAGCGCCACGATCGGCGCCGTCGTGCTGCTGCTGATCCTGCGGCTGATCCGGCGCGTTTGAACGGGCGAATGAGCGCGCGCAACAACGCGTAACGCCAGCGCGTTGGGCCGCTGAATGCCGCACTGGGCTGCCGGAACGTTTCGCGCAGCGCTGCGGTGAAAGTCGGGAGAATACGGCAATGAGTCTGTTGTTGATCATCGTGATCATCCTGCTGCTAGGCGGCGGCGGCGGCTTCTACGGCTACAACCGCTATGGCGGCGCAGGCCTTGGCGGCGTGCTCGGCACCGTGCTGATCATTCTTCTTGTGCTCTGGCTGCTCGGCGCGCTTGGCGGCGTGCGCATTTGAAGTCTGGCCGATTGTAAGCGCTTTGAAGCGAAAACCCGTCAGCGGCCGCTCCCGCGCGCGCGGCTACACGGATTACTCAAGACAGAGTGGCGACGATCCGTTCAAGCACCGTGTCCCAAGGCCGGGCCGGCACAACCGGCACGCCCCGCTGTTCCGCTTCTTGCTTGAGCCACTGATCGTGAAGCCAGCTCACACGTGCGCGTTTGATCTGTGGCCCGCGATCTGGTTCGCGAAGAAGATAGTTCCTGAGAAACTGCTCTTCCTCCGGTTCGTGCAGAAATACGCCGCGAACACGGGCGCCGCCTGGAAGCGTGGCGTACCTCGTCCGTTCCGCGAGGGCGGGAAGGAGAAAGTCGCCTTCGAGCACAATCGGCGTTTGCGTCTCCAGATGATTTGAGACGACAGCCTGGAGGCCCGGCAGCATCACCCGGCTCAGCGTCAAAAGCTGTTCCACAATCACGGAGTCCGCAAGCTTGTCGGAATCCGGATTGGTTCGCCAAACGTGCACGGCGGGCAGTTGTTCGGGAGTCGTTATCGCTTCAAGCAAGACCTGGAAGTCATCGACCTCGGTGATTCCAACGCCGTAGCGCTCGGCGACACGATAGCTGACCGCCGTTTTGCCGACGCCGGACGCACCGCCTATGAGCAGCACCTGCCAGTCCCGTCCCGCCATTCCGGTTTCATTGCCCATCGGCGATCCCCCGCCACGGAGTGTGCCGTATCGCGCGCATTTTTGCCGCAAAAAACGTCCGCGCCGCGAGTGAAAGATATGCTCGGGATCATCGGCAAAGTGGCGGCTCGTATTCAAGTCAACTTCCCATGTCAAAACTTGAGATTTTTCCGCCAGCGTCACCTGTCCCCTCATTCCGGACACAGGGCCGCGTATGCAAAGTGCATCGTTCCTGGCACCGGAGAAATTTCGCTCCGGATGTCCAATGTGGGTGGCGGGTGGTCGTTCAGATCGATTGCGCATCCGGCGGGGGCGCAATTCCCGTGCGGGAGGAGACCCGGCATTGGCGCCGGTGGATCGAATGGCTCCGTGGTGCGTTACCCCTATGAGAGCCGCACAACTCGCGGCCTCGACAGGCGCAGATGATGCGCGCGTTCAATGAACTGGCTCCACGCCGCGCGCAAGCGCAATGGCGCCGAATGTAGGACAAAACCCATGCGAATGAAATTAAGGGGCGCGACCGCAGTGTTGCTGCTCGCAAGCACCGCTCTCTGGACGATTGGCTCAGCAAGCGCAGATAATTACGACCGTGGCCACGGCGACAACCACGCCGCGATATCCGTCAATCTCGGCGGTATCGCGATCGGTTATCGCGACGGTTATTGGGACAACGCACATCACTGGCATCATTGGCGCAACAGCCACGAACGCAACAACTACCGCAGCAGCGGCACCCAGTACCACAGTTGGAACCACAATCGGGATGGCGACGACGGCTGGCATCAGCAATAGACAGGTCCGTCGCCTGAACGCTCCTTCAAGCCCGGCGCGCGACACGCGCGCCGGGCTTGGTTTGCTTTCGGACAAGCCCGATACAGGACACGCCGCATGAGCACCGCTCCGCCGGATACCGAGCCGCTGCCGGCTCATGTTGAAGAGACGATCCGCTCCATCGCACTGCTTCATGCAAAGCATCACATGGATGTGACCAGCGCCCAGCGCTATGTCGACCAGGCTACTGCTCTGGCCGGGCAACCGGCATTTCTTTTGGTTCTGGGATGCGGTGTCGGCATCTGGGCCGCGTCAAATGCAATTGCACCGCTTGTCGGATTCCATGCCATCGATCCTGCGCCTTTCGTCTGGCTGGAACTTGCACTCTCTCTGACGGCGTTGGTCATGACCGTCCTCATTCTCGTCACGCAGAGAAGTGCCGACAAGCTTGGCGAAATGCGCGGGCAAATGACGCTCGAGCTCACGCTGATGACAGAGCAGAAGGTGGCAAAAATCATCGAGCTGGTGGAGGAACTGCGAAAAGACAGCCCGCACGTCCGGGATCGGATCGACACCGAAGCCCACGAAATGTCGACGCGCGCTGATCCCCACGCCGTGCTGGGGGCAATCAAGGAAATAGACGAAGAGATGTGCGCGGCGATCAAAGAGGATAGCACCGCGACACGCGGCAGCTAGGAAAACGGCCACTTTCGCGCACGACTTGCGGGCTTCGGTGGTGAGCGGCCTCGGGCGCCGTTTCGCGCGCCGGACCGGCAATCAATTCGGCCGCTTCTTTTCGATCGGGGGTTGATCGTTGAGGACGACGCTGAGCAGCGAGCTGTGAACCTCGACCTTGCCGTTGTAGGTGATGAAGCCCAGCTTCCGGAACTTGTTCATGAAGAAGCTGACGCGCGAACGCGTCGTTCCGATCATCTCGGCGAGCGTCTCCTGGCTCACATTCGCGATGATCGTCTCCGGCTTTCCGTCCTTGCCGAAGTTCGCCAGCAGGAGCAGCGCCCGCGCCAGGCGCTTTTCGCTGGAGTTGAAAAGCTGATCCACAAGATCTTCCTCGACACGGATATTCCGCAGCAGGATATGCGAGACGAACATTTCCGAAAATTTCGGCTCGTCGTGCAGGGCCGCGATAACGACAGCTTTCTCGAGACGCATCACCGCGCAATCGGATACCGCAACGGCGGTCGCAATGCGCAACCTCTGTCCGGTCAGGCAACCTTCGCCGCAGAACTCGTCGGTGCCGAGTATCGCGATGACCGCTTCCTTTCCGTGCTCGGAAAGGACCGACACTTTGACCTTGCCTTTTTGGATATAAAAAATGGCATCGGCCGCATCGCCCTGGGAATAGATGAGCTGATTTTTGCGGTAGCGCAGGATCGTGCGTCCACCTCCGACTTTCGACAGAAATACATCGGGATCGAAAGCCGGCGCGTCGGGTCTCAAGGTGACCTCCCGTATCATTGCTGCGCAGAACGGGCGCCGAGGACCTCTTTTAACACCGATTTCTTCGAAATCGTACAAAAGTGGTCTGTATTGCTCAGAAACACTGGATTGAAGCGCCTATACATCGCCCAATCGCTTATTCCCGCGCCCAGCGCCGTAAGCAGTTCGCACCTTCAATGCGTGCGCCAGCCGCAGATACACCTACACAATCAAAGGCTGCCGGAATGCCGGCTTGGCCAAAGGAGTTTGCCGTATGTCAATCGGACTCATACTCGTAATTTTGCTCATTATTTTTCTCCTGGGGGGCTTCAGCGGCCGCTTTGGCGGCTATGGCTATGGTTATGGACATGGCGGTGTCGGCGTCATCGGAACCGTACTCATCATCGTCGTTGTGCTGATGCTGATGGGCCGAATCTAGATGGGATCGATGCATCCGCCTGCTGCTCAAACCTCCGGTGCCGGAGACTTTCAGTCAGAGCTTGTTTCCCTCATGCCCAGACTTCGCGCTTTCTCGCGCAGTCTTTGCCGCAGACATGACCTCGCCGATGATCTTGTCCAGGAAACGTTGATGAAAGCGTGGCGGGCTCGAGCAAGCTTCAGGACAGACACCAACCTGAAGGCCTGGCTCTTCACGATAATGCGCAATTGCTATTACTCACTGGGACGGCGCGCCGGCCGCGAAGTCTGCTGGGATAGCGAAGCAGGCGAACAGATTGCCGGACCTGAGAACGCCCAGGAGATGGCCCTGGAACTATCCAACACGCTTTGCGCCCTGCAGGCGCTCACGCCCCATCATCGCGAGTCCGTCATTCTGGTGGGCGCCGGCGGACTTTCCTATTCGGATGCCGCAAAGCTTTGCGGCACGCCGATTGGCACCATGAAGAGCCGCGTCGCTCGCGGACGGAGTGCGTTGTTGATCGCGTTGCAGGGTCCGGAGGGACGTTTTGCCGACAGCCGTCCCCGCGCGATCGATTCCGCTGATGTCCTGATGGCACAGCTGGCGGATCTCATGCGTTCCGAACCGGGTGCAAGAGTCGCGAACGCGTGAGGAAAGCCATTGCCGCTTTGGCCTGAGCGAGAGTCCGCTCAGCGTTCGATGCGCCTGTCCGCTTTGGGTCGGAAGCGGACGTTGAGTGGCACGAAATGGCCCTCACGAGGCAAACATTGGCGTAGCTGTCGCAACTGCGGACCGAGTGCTCCCAAAATTCCGTAGCAGCTAGCTCATTCCTGTCAGCTTCGCGTCAACATCTGTGCAAAGGATAGCCAGGCCGGACTTTGGAACGCCCAGGCGACGCCTGTCTGAACCAGGATGAGTACCCCCGCGCTCCAGAGATAGGCGGGGTGAACACGTTTCAGCGTCGCATAGTCGTAGACCATCGCGATGACCAGCAAGACGTCCATGATCACCAGGCAGATCAAGATCGCATGGTCAACAAATCCAGCCCCAATCGCCAGTCGATGCGTCGCCGGCGGGGTCATCGCGATCAACCCGGCGATCATGTAGCGCATATGGGCATCGCTCCGGCTCCGGTTCCAGACCGCTGCAATCACCAGGCTCGCAGCGCCGGCTAGGCCGATGAGTGGCAATGCCATGAAGGCAAGCGGCGTCGGCGCGCCCGGCGGCGCATGACCAAGCCGTCCGGCATTCAGCGCTGTGGCAACGCCGACCGCGATGACGACGCCGAACAACATGACCCCAAGCATGCCGAGCCGGCGGTGTAGGGCGGCGTTACCCCGGCTGATCAGCAACGCCTGGGTCAGAAACACCAGAACCCAGGCAGTGAAGATTACGCCGTGGATGTGCGTCATCACCGAAAGCGCGGGCGGCGTGTGAATGATGTTCTTCAGATAATAAGACGGCGCAAATCCCGCGAACACGATGATTACGCATAATCCAGAAAGCATCAGAAAGAAGCGCCGCTCGCGCAGCTCGACGTCAGAAGACATGGTTCCCCCCAGGGCCTGAATTTCGCACTAGGCGCGTCAGGCCACCTGCAAAGGCTGTCCCAATTCGCACCAGCGCGCAATTGCCAGCGTGGAAAAATTGGGTAGGACGAACTCGAAGATTTTGGTCAGACCGGCCCTGCGGAAAAACCGTTCAGTGCCAAAAAAAGCGCTGCCTCGAACGCGTGGCGCCGATGACCGCTTTGTGTGGAAAGTGGATATTGGGCGCGACGGCCGCAGCCGCACCGCGGGAATGGCCGCGATGCGTGGAAAGCGCCCATAGGCGGGACAATCGTGAGACCTTTCGGCCGATCTTCAAAAGCCAGAAACAAAAACTCGGCGGGCGTTCCGCGACAACTCGTTAAATCCGCTCTCGCTCCAGGGTTCTAGCTCACCCTTCGTCTCCCAGCCGTCGTGCGACCGCGACTGCTCCCCAGGCGAGGCCGATGAGCAAAACGCCGAGCGGAAGGTGCACCCAAATGACGTTCGTGCCTTTTGCGGCCATCCGGCCCAACGCAAACTGCACAAACACCGCCGCGGCCAACGCCAGCAACAGCAAGCCCAGTCTTAGCCCGTTCCGCTTTCCGCGCAGTGTAAAGACGGAGATGATACCGGCGGTGAGTGTCGTTCCCACTAGAACCAGTGCAGTCGTCGCGTGCGCTGGGCGCGCCCAGTCGAAACCCGACAGCATCGCACCGGCGAATACCGCTTGGGCGAAGAGAACCAACCCAAGCGCGATCGTGACCATGGTCCACCATCGGATCATGTTGGCACCGATTGCGCGCGGTGCTCTTGGTTTCTCCAGTTGGATGACCATTTACCGTTCCCCCACTTCTCAGTCGTACTTGACCAGCTGAACCTCGAAGCCGTCAGGCTGTTTGAGGAACGAGGTGTACATGCGTCCGAAGTCCCGACGATGCGGCGATGCACTGACCTGCATGCCCGCATCGGTCAGGGATACGTGTGCGCTGTCGACGTCGTCCGTACGAAAGCCCAAATGACGGAAGTGAATCTGTTCGTCGCCCGATTGCCCCAATTCCAGCTTCAATCCAGACTTGGGATCAGTGATGACGGCAAAGGGACCTGCGCGCGTCTCAACAGTCATTCCGAAGGCGCCCGTCAGGCGTTCAATCAGTTGGTCAAGATTGGGCACGGTGAAGGCAATGTGGTCCAGGGTTGGTGTATTCTCCATTGGTCTCTCCATCAGCGCGTTGCGTTCCAGGCCGCGGGCTGAAACAGCTCGACCACATTGCCCGAGGGATCTTGGAGCAGGGCCTGCTTGCCGCCGGGGCCGGAGATGATGTCGTTGCGAAACGGCGCGCCGGCGGCCCGCAGTCGCGCGACGTCCGCTTCTATGTCTTCGACGATGAGGTGGATGCGGTTCCATCCCCCCGGTCCAGGCTTGACCCCATCAGACAAGGGTCGGGCGGCGGAGCTCTGTGGTCCACTGAGCAGTAATCGCAATCGGCCGCGCGCGACGTCCGCAAACGCGGGAAAGTTCGTCAGCACCTCGAAGCCGAGATATTTCGTATAGAACTCGACCGCCTTCGCGACGTCATCGACCATGTATCGAACGCTGACCATGTCGTTGCTGTCTGTCATGCACGTCTCCCTGGTTCTCGGTTTGCATCGCTGAGCACGGCGAGCAGAAACCCGATGCGGGTCTTGAGCTCCGCAGCAGTTTGTTCGAACAGCGGATAGGTGAGGTCATCGGCATCGCCTGTAACGGGGTTGGCCATGCTCCAATGCACAATCTCGGGATGGCCCGGGAATTTTGGGCAGACCTCGCGCACGCGATCGCAAAGGCTGATTACCCAGTCGAACCGTTTGCCCGTGAACACGCTCAGGTGCTTGGACGCGTGTCCGGTCAGGTCGAGGCGAAACTGCTTCCGCATCACTCGCACCGCATTGGGGTGCACGGGCTTGGGATCACTGCCGGCACTGTGCGCCTTGATCGCTCCTCCCGACAGGACCTTGGCCAATGCCTCGGCCATCTGCGACCGCGCGCTGTTGCCGGTGCAAAGAAAGAGCACCCGAACCGCAGATTTCAGGGCGCCGTCGCGCGAGGCGGGCGCAAGACGAAGGCCGGGATGCAGTGCCGCTCCCGCTGCCGACAACATGCTTCCAACTCGGGCAAGGTCGAGCGCATAATAGGTATCGCGTCGATCGGCAGAACTATGTCGCGCGGATACCAGGCGGCCCTCGCGCAGTTTACCCAGGTGATACGAAACAAGATTCTGTGGCTCATCAACGAGCCCAGTCAGCTCATGAACGACACGGTCGCTTCGGGCCAATTCGTGCAGAAGCCGCCACCGCAGGGGGTGTCCGGCGAGTTGCAGGAACTCCGGCGGGGCGACGTCAGGGAGCTGTTGTTGTCTATTCATCAATGCAAGATACATCAATCCTGATTGATGTGTCAAAACTAATTGATGTGTTTGCGGAACTTAGGATCCCGTGGCAAGCGAAAGCCGCATTGGCGGGATGCGAATGTCCGCTTTGGGTGGAAAACGGTCGTTCGGACTTCGTCTGCATGCGGCCAAGGCACCCGTTTTGCGTGACAGTGACCGACGCCTTCGTCTCGGCGATGACGGCTCGCGCGAAGGCGTAATACGCTGGGCCAATAGTACCGGGCCCCGAGACTGCACCCCTGTTTATGACGAAACCCGGGCTCGGTCCGGAGTCGCCTGAGCAAGCCTGGTCGAATGAGGTCGAACCACTCATCTGCGATCGGTACGTTTCACAATTGATAGTGCGTGTCTGAAGTCGAGACGAGTTGTGCAATGCATTATCCGTTTTGTCTCAGCGCCAACTTCTCGCCCGGAATGAACGCAGAGGCGGAGGCGCGCGTGCGCAGGGAATGGGTGTAAAGCGGACATTGCTTGAGATGAGCGGTTGTCGGCATTGTGCTAGCAGAAAATCATCAGGCTGAGGATGTATTCGATGATTGAACTCGTTACGGCCACGCTTAACGACCTTCCCGTGATGCAAGCGATGGGGGGCTACTATGTCTATGACATGAGTGAGTTTCTGGGTGATTTGCCGGGTTGGGAGTTCCCCGATACAGGGAGATATGAATGCGATGACCTGGGACCGTACTTCGAGAACCCGAAAGCCCATCCATTGTTCATTCGGGTATCCGGTGAGATGGCCGGATTTGCGATTGTAGACGACAAAGGAAACGACCCCGAGGTCGAGTTCAACATGGGCCAGTTCTTCGTCCACCGTAAGTTCAAGGGACGCGGCGTTGGCGCGCACGTAGCTATGACCTGCTTTCGCCAATACAGAGGTGTGTGGAACGTGATGGTAATCCCAGGCAATCGGGCGGCCCACGAATTTTGGCATCGTGTGATCAACGCATTCACCAACGCCGTATTTAGTGAAAGCCGTTGTCGCGTTCTGCATCTAGGCAACTCTGAGCAAGACGTTTTCAAGTTTCGTACAGGCTAGCATTGTTGAGGACAAGTCCGCTTTGGGTCGGAAACGGACGTTCAGATGGCCCTAGCAGCCGCCTAGGCGCGAACGTCTCCTATGGGTGGAAAGCGGACATTCAATTGCTGATGTCTGCCATCGTCCGAGGTTATGCGGCGATTCAATTTTGCCGTGAATCGTACCGATGAGGTTTTCGGAATGAGAACCCGCCGCGAGAGATACCGGTGTTAGATCGCCATCACGCTCTGCAGTAACTTCCAAGTTCCGTTCGATCGCTTCCAAGCGAGCAGGAGCGGTCGTCATCGACTTTTCTCGGTTGGTGTCTCAGCGTTTCTATGTTGTGCATCGACTAGTGGCGAGACGGAATGACCACTGGCAGACTTTCATAGCCATGTACGAAGGCCGACCAGTTAAGGATGGGATCGCCGACGACCTTGATCTCAGGAAATCGCTTCAGAATTTCCTCCCAGATGATGGTCAGCTGCATCTCGGCCACGCGGTTGCCGACGCAGCGGTGGACGCCGAAGCCGAACGACATGTGCTGACGAGGCCGCGCGCGGTCGATGATAAAATCGTTAGGCTTTTCCACCATCTCCTCATCGCGGTTGCCAGAGATGTACCACATGACGACTCTGTCGCCCTTCTTGATCACCTTCCCGCCCAGCTCGACGTCCCGGGTCGCCACCAACTCATGTGGGCCAGTGGTGTCTGCCAGCGGATTGTCTCTGAGATCATCGGCAGAACGAGGTTCGGGTTGGCCCTTAGCTTAGCGTATTGGTCCGGGTTCTTGTTGAGCGCATAGACGCTGCCCGAAATGGTGTTTCGCGTGGTGTCGTTGCCACCGACAATGAGCAAGATGACGTTGCCTTGATAGGTTTCCATCGGCATGTTCCGGGTGGCCGGATTGTGCGCCAGCATCGAAATCAGGTCGTTGCCTGGCTGTGCGTTGACCCGCTGGTTCCAGAGTTCGTGAAAGGCATTGAAGCACTCAAATATCGCCTCGCCCTTCTGTTGCCAGTTCTCAACCGGTCCGTGGCCTGGCTAATTCATGATCATATCCGACCACCAGGTCAGCTTGCGGCGATGTTCGTGCGGGAAGTCGAACAGGGTCGCTAGCGTCATGGCCGTGAGCTCCTTCGACACGAGGTCAACCCAGTCAAATTCCTTGCCGATCGGTAGGGAGTCGAGGATTTGTCCAGCTCGCTCGCGAACCTGCGGGGACATCGCGTGCAGATTGGCGGGCGCCAGGGTCGGGCTCACCGCCTTGCGCGCGAGGCTATGCTCGGGTTCGTCCATAGTAATGAAGCCTGCGCCTCCGCGACGGCGCTCGCCCAAGATCTTCTCCTGCTCTTCTAAGTCCTTCAGGGTGGTCAAGCCGATGCCTTCAGCCGACGAGAAGGCCTCATGGTTCGTGTCGACCGCCATGATGTCGTTCCACTTGGTGACCGACCAGTACGGCCCGTACTCACTGTCGGGTGTGAAATGGACCGGATCTTCGCGGCGAAGGCGCTCAAACACCGGCCAAATGGTGTCGTTAGAAAAGCGGTCCACTCTGGCTGGGTCCAGCTTTTCCAGTGGCATGGAGGCAATTTCGGCCGCAGCGTCGACGGCTTGGACTTTCAATGCGACATTCATTGGTTTCCTCCGGGAACTGTCAGATTAAATCGATCGGGCCGCCTTTTTGAACTCTTCCGTATTCGAAGAGGTGCAAACCACCGCGGCCAAAGAACGAGCGTGCATCCAACACATCGCCGCACACATCAAAATGCTCTGATTTAGAAGTTGCCCTGTCAATACCAGCCTGACTTAGAGTGACACGCGTATGTCCGCTTTGGGTCGAAAGCGGTCATTCGTGTGCCGTTAAGTCATTGCCAATTTTGGCTCACCATCGAACGAACAATCGCATGTGGCAAAAAGTGTAAAGTTTTCCGGGCAACGTTATATCCCCCCTCATTCAGGGGGAGAGATAGTGCTATCGGGAAATCGGGCCACACTTTGGGCACCACTCACCATTCAAAATAAATATACTCACCGGCCAGATCAGGTAGTCGGCACTTAGCGTCTGGTTTGGATGGCCCCTCTCAGAAAACGTCGTGGTGCTTTTAGTTACCTGAATAGGGTCCATAGCTGCTTGGCACTAACTCGCCATCTGGATGATATCCGACCACGTTCCACTTTCCAGAACCGGTTGTGTCCCAATACGAAATGTTCCACTTTCCATCACGGTGCAAACTGAAAATAATTCCGTTTGGTTTTCCGGTTTCGTTCGTGTCAACGAGCATGTAGATCGGTTGCGATTGATCGTCTGGAACAACGAGCATTGCGTCGACTTTGCCGCGACACTCCGTATCCACCTGTCGAATATTTGCTGTGTTATCTTTTGAGCGTCCCTCAAACAAAACGCGCCGCGGCACATTCCGCTTTGGGCGCCGGACTTACTTCTGCAACGCGATTTCCTCGCGTTCCGAGGAATGCTTCAAATCTCATCGACCCCGATTGCGAAATTGAGACCCTCACCTTCTGTTTTGAATGCATTGATGCCTATCAACGCTCCATTAGCATCGAGCAGCGGCCCGCCTGAATTCCCGGGATTGATCGGTGTTTAAGTCTGGATGACGTCAGCGGTATGCGCAATGCCATCTTCAGCTTTCCATTGATACGCTCGACGAACCTGACTGACATAACCCTTCGTGTACGTCCACATCTCACCGGTCGGGTGTCCAATCGCGTTTACGTCATCACCGACGTTAATTTTGCTGAAAGTCGCCAAATTTTACCGGAGGCGGCAAAGTTCCAGTGGACAACTCTAGCCGTAACAGCGCCAAATCAGCGACTTGGTCGACTTTTATGACGTCAGCGACTATGACGGGTGCGGTGCCGATCGGCTCGCCTTCTTGCTTTGGCTTAAGTATCACACCGACCTTTGTGTACCCTTCGACGACGTGAAAATTTGTTATCACAAGCCCATCTGTGGAAATAATCGAGCGAGAACCCAAGGCCCTCCTTCGTAAATATCAGAACAACCGACGGAGAATTCGTCTGTACAGTTCAGCTTCCCTTGCACCACGCGAAATTGAAGCCTCTTCGGGTAGGAGAGCTGATAACGCTCGGCCCGCGAGAGACCCATTGATTGTGTCCCCTGAGAATGACGAATACTTTGGCTCAATACTGTGAAACGATTGTGATTGGCCGCGTTCGGGGAACTCGTGGAATGTTCGGCAGACCATCCGAAGATATCGCTGCGGACTGCAAGAGCATGGTCCAAAGAAGGACAGCGAGTGCGCGTTGCGCGACGTGGCGTTTCATGGGCATTTCCTCTGGTGAGGTCGGCTACATTCGCTTTGAAGCGGGCACGCGGATCGTCATCACTATTGTCATCGTATTTTTGCTAAATGTTCAACTGGCGATTGCCGATCAGTCACGAACCGAGCGTACTGCAGGTGCAATTCGCGATTTCAATTCAGGCGACATACAGACAGCCGTTAGTGAATTCAATGAGATCGCGTCTGCACCAACC
Source organism: uncultured Alphaproteobacteria bacterium (assembly GCA_963741725.1). GTDB lineage: Bacteria > Pseudomonadota > Alphaproteobacteria > Micropepsales > Micropepsaceae > Rhizomicrobium. Next base: position 550,957 of record CAVUJC010000006.1, read on the forward strand.
TCGACTGTACTCGACCAAATCAGCACACGGCTGCTTTTGGCACAGGTCTGCGAACAAATCTTGGACTACACATGCCTAGCGGGTAACAAGGCCCAACTTGATTCGCTGCTATCACAATTGACTGATGAAAACGTGCAGGAGGCAATGCGCCTTCAAATTATTCCGTCCGAAATGCGCCAACTGGTCTGGAACTTTAACCAGCCCAAGCTTGATATGCGCAAAATCTTCAACAACATAAATCACATTCGCTTCGGCGCGATATATCCAGAACAATACCTCACGCTTCAAGCTTCCGAAATCGACTATTTCGTGGTTGTTGGCGATTTGGTTGACGCTCGTCGTGCCATCGCTCGCCTCGTTGCAAGAGCTGTCGTGCTGCCAGACAACAACTATTCGCTACCCAACTACTTGGCGGCGATTGCAGCCGGAATGTACGCGGTTGGAGACCGGTATCATGCGTTTGCTCTATGCCTCAAAGTTCGATGCGTTCATTCGAACAGCGCTTCCCCCGAATAGCCCCACACTTGTTCGCTACCTTGAGCTCACTGCCGAACTTGCCGCCAATATTGGCTCAAAGAATTCGTTGGAGGACGGCCTTCATCGTCTCGATGCAGCGGATGCGATTCTATCTCACTATCACGGACCTTCCGAGTTGCTCGATCCCGCAGTAGCGACGGTCAACTATCAGCGAGCCGAATTGACCTTTCTGCAGGGATCGCCAGATAGTGCCAGACAGGTTCTTCAAAAGAGTCCATTCGAACAAAACCGAATCGACATTCAAAAAGCTGGCAAGTTTGGCAATGAAACCGAATTCAATTTCGCAATCATCGATCTATTTCTGTCGCAACTCCAGCATCGAGATATTGACAAAAACTGGCAGCCCCTACTTGAGGGAAAACTCTGGTGGGAAATCTGGAAACAAGGTTGATGAGTACTTTGAACTGGAACGAAATTTTGGCTTGGGCATGTTGCAGTCCAGCACAAATCCAGACGCTTCGCGGGCGCTCGTAGAAAAAGCTGCATTTGTGGACGTTCGACGTTTTGAGGAATCTCTCTTTGCCAAAACGCACGCGTTTCCTGTGGCTAACTTTATCGACAAAATCATCATAGGGCTTGAACTAGTCGAGCTATCCAAAAAGGGTACCCTGACCCTCGATGAAAAAGACTTTGTCGTCAAAGCTCTGACGATTCTTCAGAGAAACATTTTTCACAGTCGCGGCGACGCTCTTTACCTCGTCTCGGGATTGGGCTCGGAAAAATCCCGCCGCCTGGCGCACGCATGGCTAGTTTTGTCTGATCGGCGTAGCGAGCTCGAGCTTAGCAGTTTGGACGCTCGTATAAATCGTGCCGTGACAATGGCAAGGAATGGGTTTCCCGATCCTTCGGCACGTAATGACAATGAAAAGCTGCTCTTAAACGCGCGAAATGCACTAGTGGATCTCGGAGATCAGGTTGACCAACTGTCGACGGCATTCGTTGGTGATGCGTGTGTGAACTGGGCACCAATCGCAGCGTATCTCCAGGCTAGACTACAGACCAACAGCCCGCCGCTGACAGCCGTCACAGCAGGTCAGCTGCTCAAAATATTGATTTCATTACCCCAGCGCTTCGCGCCAAATTCAATTCTCCAAAGGCTTTCGACCGACGGAAGCTTGGCGGCACTTTTGGAGATTGGTCGGCAAGCGAATGCGCCCGAACTTATGGCACTAGCACTTTATGAAATTGCGAAGAGCAAAAATGGTGACTTGTCGGCTCCCGACCATCCCCAATATGGCTCTCTCCAAGCGTATCGAACGTTTATAGATGAGTTTAGAAATTCGCCGGCCAAGTACGAAGAGACCTTCAAACAATTCTCTACCCAATTTGCAGCGGAGTTCAATCTGCTTCTAAGTCTGGCGCTCCCAGGAGCACCCGAAAACGAAATCTATCGCGTGACATTCAAGCAAGTTGTCGATGATCAGGCCTATAGTGCCCTAGATCCTCAACAAGTAGTGGCGAATTTCGGACGCATCGAGGAAATTCTCGGCCCAGAACTTACCAATAAGTTTGCTACGAATTTCGCTGAGTGGGACATAGACGACAATTTGAAGTCCGCCGACTGGGTTCACATCTCGCCAAGATATCTATCCGTGGCTCACGAACTTCATACCTCGCACGACGCTGCTCTCGTCGGGGGCCTTAAGTCTAATTTGGCATCGATCAAATCCGAAGATTGGTTGAAGATTCTTCGAAGCGAAGCGGATCCAATCGGAATGTTGTTTGAACTAATTCAGATAGGCGAGCGACCGATACTGGATACTGCTCTCTTCGATGCTCTGAAAGAGTATACGGAACTAGCGATCAACAGCGCCGCAGCGCCAAGCGCAAAATATGTTGCGAACTGGCCGGTGCTCCCCCAGTTGCTAAAAAACCCTTGGAAGGACAATTTTTACATCTGGCTCAGGGACAGGCTCGTACAGAGATCGCTCGGCTCGGATGTGCTTTTGAGAGTTTTAGGTCTCTACGGACGTTCATTCGCCGCAGAGGCGCAACTTTCAGGACGACGCAAAGAAGTGATCCGAGACATTCTCGAGCCGATGTTGGCGACTGGAGGAGTTGGAGGCTTAGCGTGGCTGAGAGAGAATTCAAATTCTTTGAAATCCCTTTTAGTCAACGCCGAAACTGAAGATCGTGAAATTTTGGCGAAGCGAATGGTTGAATTGCGAAGTGCCGCGCAAAGTGGAACTCAAACGAGTGACGTGAGCGAACTGGCGGTGGTCCTTGGCATCGAACTACCATCTCCAACCAAACATGAGAGTTAAAAGCTGAGGCTCCAAAGTCGAAGGTTTTGTAGTGAGCGAAAAATCTTTCATCTTGTTGGGGGGCTGCCGTTTGGAGGCGGAGTCATTGTGGTCATGTGGCAGTCGATCCACTGGCTCATAACCGGCTTGTGGGTGCCATTAACCGCGTGGAGCGCTCTTCTCTACTTGGGAGCACCATATCCAGTTACAGGTTGGGTTGGGCTCAACGTGATTCTCCAAAACACGCCCTTGAGTTTAGTTGCGTTTGTGGGCGCCGGTCTGTGGATTTTAAGTCTCGGGCTCACCGTCGCGGCCTTCGAAAAACAATGCTCACCGCGTCAAAACTTCGACGATCTCTAGGGCACTTTCCCTGTGGGTTTATTTTCGGTAGTGCCCAAAGTGTGGCTCGTTTTCCCGATAGCACTATCTCCCCCCTCATTCAGGGGGGATGATCGCACAGCGCGGTTCCCACACTGTCCCGCCCGCACAGTCACGGGTAGGAATTTTTGATGGCGCGGTTGCTCGCGGTTCTGCTTTGCCTGAGCGTGCTTGGCGCTCACCCGGCGCATGCCTCTGAACCGGCTGGCGCAACCCATTTATTGACGCCACAGGCGGGACAGGCCGTACTCTTTGCCAACGTAACTCCCGGCGCGCCCAAGCGCGTCGGCCGCCTGTCGTTTGCGCTCGTCGCGTTCGCGATCGACCTTTTCGCCGCCGTCTCCTTCATCATGTGTCTTTGCGGGCCGGTGCCGGCGTGGCGCTGGCGCTGGATCGTGCTGCTGCTCATTCCGCTCGGCGTCGGCCGCGCCACGCTCGACTGGTCGACCGGCATGGTCCTGTTTCAGCTCCTTTACATTCATGTTCCGAGCGCCAGCTTCGTGCCGTCCGCCGGGCTGAGGCCGCAATCGATCTCGATGGGCTTTCCGCTCTTCGCGTTCATCTTCTGGACCTTGCGCGCGTCCTGGCTGGAAGAGCGCGCGGGCGCGATGCGCGGGCAAACTCCGCTTGGCGACGAGCAGAACTAGAATTTACTGAGCCACTCATGTCGCCGCACGATTGCGGCGCCAGACAATTGGCTATGCTGGCGACGCGGGAGAGGAGACATGCGCATTCTGGCGGGCATGATTTTGGCGATGGCGATCGGACCGGCTGCGCTCGCGGACGAGGTGGTGGATGATCCAGCCGCTCTCGCCAGGATCGACGATGCCACGCTCGACGCGCAGTTCCGCTGTCCGGAAACGCTTGTGACCGCGGACGGCAGGCTCGACGAGATCGAGCGTTATTATGTATGGGCGAGGGCGCGCCATCCGGACTGGAACATGAAGAAGCGGCTGGATGTCCGCTACGGCCTGCTGCGCCGGCACGCCTGCACGGTAACGCTGCGCAATGTCGCATCGAGCGTCGGCCCGGCTTTTCGGCCCTAAAGGTGCCGGTTGCCGCTAAACAGGGCGTTCACCAGCCGCCCGGGCCCGTCTGGCAATGCGGCCCGCCTTCCCATATATCCACAGGCCGAAAGCAGGAGGTCCGCGTGGTCCAAAGCTGGTCCCCGCAAAGCTGGCGTTCCAAGCCGATCCGTCAGGCTCCGGTCTATCCGGACCCGGCGGCGCTGGAGGCTGTCGAGGCGAAACTGAGAACGCATCCCCCGCTGGTGTTCGCCGGCGAGGCGCGCAACCTGATGGCGGGTCTTGCCCAGGTGGCGGAAGGCAGGGCCTTCCTGCTGCAGGGCGGCGATTGCGCGGAAAGCTTCGCCGAGTTCCATCCCGACAATATCCGCGACATGTTCCGCGTCCTGCTGCAGATGGCAATCGTGCTGACGTTCGCTGCCGGCGTGCCGGTGGTGAAGGTCGGCCGCATCGCCGGCCAGTTCGCCAAGCCGCGCTCCGACGATTTCGAGACGCGCGACGGCGTAACCCTGCCATCCTACCGCGGCGATAATATCAATGGCGGAGAGTTCACGGCCGAGGCGCGCACGCCCGATCCGAAGCGCCTGCTTGAGGCGACGGCGCAATCGGCGGCGACGCTCAACCTGCTTCGCGCGTTCGCGTCCGGCGGTTATGCCGACCTGCACAATGTTCACCGTTGGATGCTGGGCTTCATAGCGGGATCGCCGGCCGGCGAGCAATATAAGGGTCTCGCAGCGCGTATCTCCGAAACGCTGGAGTTCATGGCGGCGTGCGGCATCACGCCGGAATCCGTTCCGCAGCTTCGCCAGACCGATTTCTACACCAGCCACGAAGCGCTGCTCCTCAACTACGAACAGGCGATGACGCGCGTCGATTCCACGACCGGCGACTGGTACGACACCAGCGCGCACATGCTGTGGATCGGAGACCGCACGCGCAATCTCGACGGCGCGCATGTGGAGTTCGCGCGCGGAATCGAAAATCCGATCGGCCTCAAATGCGGACCGAGCCTGCCCGAAGACGAGCTTCTGAAGCTCATCGAGGTCCTCAATCCGGAGAACAGGGCGGGCCGCCTGACGCTGATCGCCCGCTTCGGCTCGGACAAGGTCGCCGACAAGCTGCCGCCGCTCATCCGCGCGGTGAAGCGCGAGGGCGCCAGCGTCGTGTGGTCCTGCGATCCGATGCACGGCAACACGATCAAGCTGCAGTCCGGCTACAAGACGCGGCCCGTCGACCGCATCCTCGAAGAGGTGCGCACCTTCTTCGCGGTGCACCGCGCCGAAGGCACGCATGCCGGCGGCGTTCATTTCGAGATGACCGGCCAGGACGTGACGGAGTGCCTTGGCGGCGCGCAGGCGATCAAGGAGATCGATCTCTTCGACCGCTATCAGACGGCCTGCGATCCGCGCCTCAACGCCAGCCAGGCGCTTGAACTTGCTTTCCTGATCGCCGAGGGCATTCGGGCCGAGCGTATGAAGAGCGACCGCTTCGCGGCTTCGGCGTAGCGTCTCCAGGGGGCCGTATTTATGGGCGTTGCGCGCCTGCTCGCGAAAGGGTGGCTGGTATTCTGCCTGTTCGCGGGCGCGCATGCGGTCAACCTCGCGCTCTCGCGCGGCGAAGCTCCGCTGGATATCGCCTGGGACATCGGCATATGCGTGGCGCTGTTCGCCGCGATGGGCCTGTTGTTCATCGCAGGCTTCGGACTCTCGCCGGGCGGCGGAGTCGATGCCGTGCTGCGCCGGCTGAGGCCGCACCATTGGCTGCCGGGCTTCAACGAAGTGGTGTTCCTCATCTTCGTCGCGTTCAGCTTTGTGAATCAGGTGTTTCTCGCGCCGCTCTACATGGGTATCCCGGCCGCCTCCGCGGTGCAGGCGACGCTGTCGTTCTTCGTGCCGGGCCAGCATGCGCTGGAGCGCGCGCTTCTCACGTGCAGCCTGGACGGAGGCCGCATCTTCGCCTCGAGCACCACCTGGCTGCTCGCGATCATCTTCGTGGCGTCGGCGGTCTCGCGGGTTCGCCTCGCTTCGGGCATCGTGCGGATCGAGCGGCTCACGCGACCTTCGTCGCTCGGTCCGACTCTGACCGCCGCGATCTTCGGCGTCGTCGCCATCGTGTCGTTCCAGCTTCTCTACGTGGGCTCGGCCTATCCCTGGCTCGCCTGCAGCGCCTTCACCGATATCACCGGAGCCGTGCTGATCGGCCTTGCGCCGTTGATGCTGGCCTATCTGATCTTCGCCGCGCTGGCGACCTTGCGCGCCAGCGGGCCCGACACGGGAGGATAGTGTGATGGTCGAAGCATCCTGCCATTGCGGCGCCGTGCGGATGGAGATCGATACGCCGCCCAGGGAACTGAACGACTGCACCTGCTCGATCTGCCGCCGGCTCGGCGCGCTCTGGACCTATTATTCGTCGCGCCAGGTGAAGATTTCCGGCGCGACGAACATCTACATCTGGGGCGAAAGAGTGATCGAGTTTCACAGCTGCAAGATCTGCGCCTGCACCACGCACTGGTCGCCGGTCGACAAGGGCTACGACCGCATGGGCGTGAATGCACGCATGATGCCGCCGGAAATTGTGGCAGCGGCAAGGATCACCAGGACGAACGGGCCGGGGTAAGCGCAGCACTGTCATGGCCCGCAAACGCGGGCCACGCCGGGACGTGACGACTGGTACGTCAGACCGCCTTGTCCGGTCCCACGCGCACGACCATCTTTCCGAGATTGTCGCCCTTGAAGAGGCCGATGAACGCCGTGGGAGAATTCTCGACGCCGTCGACGACGGTCTCGCGCCACTTCATCTTGCCTTCCTTGGCCCACCTGGCCATGTCGCGATGGAAATCGGCGAGCATGTCGTAATGGCTCGACACGACAAAGCCGCGCAGCGTCAGTCCGAGCCCGATGGCGATGGCAAGATTGCGCGGTCCCGGCGGCGGCTCTGTCGCGTTGTACATGTCGATCATGCCGCAAAGCGGAATCCGTCCGAACTGGCGCATGTTGTTGATCGCCGCTTCGAGATGCGCGCCGCCGACATTTTCGAAATAGACGTCGATGCCTTCGGGGAATGCCTTGGCGACGGCCGCATTCAGATCGCCGCAGGTCTTGTAGTTGATCGTCTGGTCGACGCCGACGCTCTTGAGGAACTGCGCCTTCTCGTCGGATCCGACGGAACCGACGACGTAGCAGCCCTTCGCCTTGGCAATCTGGCACACGATCGAGCCGACGGCGCCGGACGCCGCCGAAACGAATACGCGCTCTCCGTCCTTCAAGGCGCCGATGCGCAGAAGGCCGGCATAGGCGGTCATGCCCGGCATGCCGAGCGCACCGAGATAGGATTGCAGTGGAGCCGCGGGCTCGAACTTCTGGAGGTCGGCGCCGCTGGAGACGAACCATTCGCGCCAGCCGTTCATGCTCTGCACATGGTCGCCCACTTTGAAGTTCGAATTGCCGTTGGAGGCCACCACCTGGCCGACCGCATGGCCCTGCAAGGTCTCGCCGATCTGGAAGGGCGGGACATAGCTTTTGCGGTCGACCATGCGCCCGCGCATGTAGGGATCCACCGAAATGTAGCTGTTCCGGACCAGAACCTGGCCCGCTGCCGGGGTGGGAACGGGGGTCTCGGCCAGCTCGAAATTTTCTGTCGTGGGTAGGCCGACAGGGCGGCTTTTCAGGCGGATTTCGTGGTTTTTTTGATTGGACACAGGCGTCTCCCGAACACTGTAAAGAGTTTGATGGCGAGGTGGAGTTAACCTAGCAGCGGGCTCAGGTGTAACAAGACGAAACATTTTATGAGTTGCGTCCGGACTCGCGGCCTGACCTTATGTGGCTGAAATTCCGGCGAGATTCGCATTTGGCTCCCCAGAGAATTCGTGACAACGGTACGCTCAAGGTTGCTGTGATCGGCGCCGGCGCGTTTGGCCGTCATCACGCATCGAAGTATCGCGGCATCGAAGGCGTGGAACTGATCGGCATCGCCGATCCGTGTCCGGAAGTGCGCAAGGCTTCGCTCGCAAATCATGGTGTACAGGCGGTCGCCGACTGGCGTGAGCTTCTCGGCAAGGTCGATCTCGTCAGCGTGTGCTCGCCCGCAGTCACGCACGCCGCGATCGTTCGCGCATTCCTGAACTCCGGCGCGAACGTGCTCGTCGAAAAACCGATTGCCACAAGTCTCGAAGAGGCTGACGCGTTAATCACGTTGGCGCGCAACACCGGACGCGTGCTCACCGTCGGCCATCAGGAGCGTTTCGTATTCCAGGGCACCGGTCTGCTCGACAGCCGTGAAGTGCCGCTCGACATTTCCTGCTGGCGCATGGGCCCGTGGACGGGCCGCAGCGCCGACGTCAGCGTCGTTCTGGACCTGATGATCCACGACCTCGACCTCGTCCACCAATTGATTCCTCTGGCCGTTCGCAACGTCGATGCGCGCTCGCGCGCGCTGCACGGCGTGCTCGCGGACGAAGTGTTCGCAACCGTCACCTTTGCCAACGGTTCTGTCGCGCATCTCGAGACCAGCCGCATCTCCGACGCCCGCCGCCGCGGCATGCGCGCGGAATACCGCGATGGCGTGATCGAGATCGACTTCATCACCCGCAAGATCCGGAACACGACGCCGCGGCCGCTCAAGCCGCTGGAAATGGGCGATCCGCTGGCCGAGTCAGTCGCGTCCTTTGTGCGCTCCGTGCGCCACGGCGCGGCCCCGCTTGTCCGCCCGCAGGAAGCGCGCCGCGCCCTACAGACCGCACTCATGATCGACGATGCCGCCGATCACGGGCCGGACGCCCGTGCGCAGGAAGCATACGTGGCGGTCGCCGCCGCCCGCTGACCGGCCTTTTGCTGGCCGCCATTGCGCGCTAAAGACCGTGCATGACCGACCATTTTCGCATCGCGCTCGCCCAGCTTAATCCGGTGATGGGCGACATCCACGGCAACCTCGTAAAGGCGCGCGCCGCGCGCGTGGAGGCTGCGAAGGCGAACGCTGATCTCATCCTGTTCTCCGAGCTTTTCATCGTCGGCTATCCGCCCGAAGACCTCGTGCTCAAGCCTGCGCTGCAGTCCGATGCGCGCGAGGCGATCGAGAGGCTGGCCGCGGAAACCGGCGATGGCGGCCCTGCGGTCCTGATCGGCGCACCCTGGGCTGAGAGCGACAAGCTCTACAATGCATTCCTCTATCTCGATGGCGGCAAGATCGCCGGCCGCACGTTTAAATATGACTTGCCGAACTATGGCGTGTTCGACGAGAAGCGCGTCTTCGCTTCGGGACCCTTGCCCGGACCGTTCAACATCCGCGGCGTGCGTATCGGCGTTCCGATCTGCGAAGACATCTGGACGAGCGAAGTCACCGAATGCCTTGCCGAGACCGGCGCGGATATTCTCGCGGTGCCCAACGGATCGCCGTTCGAGGCGGGCAAGGAAGACGTCCGCGCCAACCTGATCGCCGCGCGCGTGACGGAGACGCACCTGCCGATGATCTATCTCAACCAGGTCGGCGGGCAGGACGAGCTGGTGTTCGACGGCGGCTCCGTCGTCGTGAACGCGGATCGCACGACCGCGATCGCGATGCCGTCCTGGGAAGAGAGCCTCGTCATCTCCGATTGGACGCGGCACGGCGCCAAGTGGGTTTGCGGCGAAGGCGCGCGTGCGCCGGGCGAGGAGCGCTCGCACTCGGTCTATCATGCGATGATGCTGGGCCTGCGCGACTATGTGAACAAGAACCGGTTTCCCGGAATCGTGCTCGGCCTCTCGGGCGGCATCGACTCCGCGCTGTCCGCAGCGGTTGCGGTCGATGCGCTCGGCGCCGATCGCGTGCGCTGCGTGATGCTGCCGTCGAAGTACACGTCGCAGGAAAGCCTCGACGACGCGGCCGAGATCGCCAAATTGCTGGGCGTGCACTACGACACGATCCCGATCGAGCCTGCGGTCGCCGCGTTCGGCGCGACGCTCGCGCCCGTCTTCGCCGGCAAGCGCATCGACACGACCGAAGAGAATATCCAGTCGCGCATCCGCGGCGTCATCCTGATGGCGATCTCCAACAAGTTCGGGCCCATGGTCCTGACGACCGGCAACAAGAGCGAGATGAGCGTGGGCTATGCGACGCTCTATGGCGACATGTGCGGCGGCTACAATGTGCTGAAGGACGTCTACAAGCTCGAGGTCTTCGCGCTGTCGCGCTGGCGCAACCAGTTCGTGCCGCGCGGCGCGATGGGCCCCAAGGGCCGGGTCATCCCGGAGAACGTCATCACGCGGCCGCCCTCGGCCGAGCTGCGCGAGAACCAGAAGGACGAGGATTCTCTGCCGCCCTACGAAATCCTGGACGGCATCCTCGAATGCCTCGTCGAGAACGAGATGACATTCGAGGACACATGCGCCAGGGGCTATCACCCCGCGACGGTCAAGCGCATCGAGCAGCTTCTCTATGTCAGCGAGTACAAGCGCCGCCAGTCGCCGCCGGGCGTGAAGATCAGCGCGCGCAATTTCGGCCGCGACCGGCGCTATCCGATCACCAACGCCTTCCGCGACGCGCGCGACTAGCTGCAAATCGCCGCCGTCTTGAACTTGTGTTTGACGGCCAGCGTCGTCCCGGCATGCTTTTCGGCGACATAGAGCGAGAAGGCGAAACCGACCGTGTCGCCATCATTGAGGAACGTCTCGTCGATTCCCTGGTTCGCCGGCTGGCCGTTCAGCAGGAATTCCCAATAGTAATAAGGCGCCGAGCTGGACGCGTAGGTGTCGTAGGTCTCGTTGATCACGAAGACCAGGTAGCCGAAAGAGCCGAAATACTGCAGCCCATAGCTGAACTGCTGGCTGTTGTTGATCGTGTTGTAGGCCTGTTCCAGCGCGACCTGCGCGTTCATCCCGCTGGTCCAGGGAATTTGCACCGACGGCCCGCTGGCGATGGTGACGGTAACACTCATGATGGCGTTCCTCTTGATCTGATCTGTCCGTTGTTCAGAATAGTCACACAACCGGAAGTATTTATTTCCAGATTCGCTGGAATTTGTTTGTGAATATTTGAATATGTACTTTGTCATCTTTTGACGACGGGGCGCGGCGGTCCGGGCCCAAGCCGGCAGTGGCGTTGTCGCCTGCATTCGGCTACGCACCGCGCGAGGCGGACGCTCCGCCGCGAGAGGCAAGAGACGTTTCGTGAGTGCATCGATCACCGTCCGCATCCCGCCTTCGCCGACAGGCTATCTGCAGGTCGGAAACGGCCGCATGGCCGTGATGAACGCGTTGTTTGCGCGCAAGACCGGCGGCAAGGTGATGCTGCGCATCGACGATACGGACGACACGCGCTCGACCAAGGAATTCGAAGCCGCGATTCTGGAGGACTATGCCTGGCTCGGCATCACGCACGACATCTTCGCGCGCCAGTCCGACCGCGTGCCGCAGTATGAAGCCGCCGCCGAAAAACTGAAGGCGTCCGGGCGGCTCTATCCCTGCTACGAAACCGCCGAGGAACTCGACCGCCGGCGCAAACGCCAGATGGCGGCGCACAAGCCGCCCGTCTATGACCGCGCCGCGCTGTCGCTGAGCGAAGCCGACAAGGCCAAGTTCGAAGCCGAAGGACGCAAGCCGCATTGGCGCTTCAAGCTTTCGCACCGCAAGGTGACGTGGAACGATCTGATCCGCGGCCCGGTGGAGATCGATACCTCGACCCTTTCCGATCCGGTCCTGATCCGCGAGGACGGGCGTTTCCTCTACACGCTGCCCTCCGTCGTCGACGACATCGACTTCGCCATCAGCCATGTCATCCGCGGCGAGGATCACGTCACCAACACCGCGCCGCAGATCGAGATCTTCGAAGCCCTGGGCGCGACGCCGCCGGCATTCGCGCACTATCCCCTGTTCATTCTTCCTGGCGGCGAGGTGCTTTCCAAGCGCAAGGGTTCGCTGTCGCTGCGTTCCATGCGGGAGGAGGGCATCGAGCCGCTGGCGCTCGACTCCTATCTCGCCAAGATCGGCACCTCCGATGCGATCGAGCCGCGCACGTCGCTCGATGCGCTCGCCGCCGATTTCGCGCTGGAAAAAATCGCGCGCGCGCCGGCGCATTTCGACGTCACGGAACTTTCGACGCTCAACGGCAAACTCCTTCACCTTCTTCCTTTTGAAGCGGTGGCGGACCGGCTCAAGGCGCTCGGTATCGGCGGCGGCGCCGCGTTCTGGGACGCCGTGCGCCCGAACCTGTCAAAGCTTGCCGATGCCGCGATCTGGTGGGGCGTGGTCGACGGGCTGATCGCGCCGCTGCTGGAGGACACCGAGCTGACCGACAAAGCGGCAGACCTGTTGCCGCCCGAACCGTGGGACGAGACCACCTGGGGCGCGTTCACCAAGCTGGTCACGGACTCCACCGGGACCAGGGGCCGCGCGCTGTTCCATCCTCTGCGCCTGGCGCTGACCGCCAGGGGCGATGGACCGGAACTGAAAAAACTGCTACCCCTCATCGGGCGCGCGAAAGCCTTTTCGCGCCTCAAGGGGAAAGTGGCGTGATGTTGTTCGCCCGCCGGATCTGTCTCGGAATTATTTGCGGCTAAGCCGCAAAAACCCCTTCGCTCGCCCGCTCAAGACCCGACCGCCACAACCCTCCCTTTGAGGGAAGGTGTGAATCGCCAAATCACGGTAAGAAGTGTCATGACCATCCGCCTCTACAACACGCTGACCAAGTCGAAGGACGTTTTCGTCCCGATCGATCCCAAGAATGTCCGCATGTATGTGTGCGGGCCGACGGTCTATGACTATGCCCATATCGGCAATGCGCGGCCCGTCATCGTGTTCGACGTTCTGTTCCGCCTGCTGCGCCACGCCTATGGCGACAATCACGTCACCTATGTCCGCAACATCACGGACATCGACGACAAGATCAACGCGCGGGCGCTGGAGCGGCGCGGCAACCGCGAGATCCTGACGGCCCTGCGCGAGCTGACGGAGGAGACGCAGCGCATCTACCTGGAAGACGTCACCGCGCTCGGCAATCTGCCGCCGAGCTACACGCCGCGCGCGACGGAGCATGTGGCGCAGATGATCGCGATGATCGCGCGCCTGATCGCCGCCGGTCACGCCTATGTGGCGCAAGGCCATGTGCTGTTCGATGTTTCTTCGAAAGCCGATTACGGAAAGCTGGCGCGCCGCTCTCTCGACGACATGATCGCCGGCGCACGCGTCGAAGTTGCACCCTACAAGAAGAACGCGACGGACTTCGTGCTGTGGAAGCCGTCGGATGAAGACACGCCCGGCTGGGAATCGCCCTGGGGCCGCGGCCGTCCGGGCTGGCACATCGAATGCTCGGCCATGGCGGAGGAGTATCTCGGCGAAAGCTTCGACATTCACGGCGGCGGCATCGATCTTGTCTTTCCGCACCATGAGAACGAGATCGCGCAGAGCGAAGGCGCGCATCACGATCATCCGCTTGCGAATGTGTGGATGCACAACGGCTTTCTGAACGTCGAAGGCGAGAAGATGTCGAAGTCGCTCGGCAACTTCGTGACGATTCACCAGCTTCTGGCGGACTGGCCGGGCGAGGTGCTGCGCTTCAACATGCTGCGCTCGCACTATCGCCAACCGATGGACTGGACCGTCGCAGGCATGAACGAAAGCTGGAAGACGCTGGAGCGCTTCTACGGCGTGACCGAACCGCTCGCCAATCCGAAGCTCGGCGCCGCGTTTCTCGATGCGCTGTCGGACGACCTCAACACGCCGCAGGCGATAGCCGAACTGCACAAGGGCGGCGAGCTCGAACTGGCCGGCGGCCTTGGCCTGCTGGGCTTCTCCAATACGCAGATCCGCATCGAGACGAAAAAGGACGTCGACACGGTCGCCATCGCCGATGCGATCACCGCCCGCAACGCCGCGCGCAAGGCCAGGGACTTCAAGGAGAGCGACCGCATCCGCGACGAACTTCTCGCCAAGGGCATCGTCCTGAAGGACGGTCCCGGCGGCACGACATGGGAGGTGAAGCGGTGAGCGATGCAGCGCCTTTGTCACCAAGGCCGGGTTTGACCCGGCCACCCATCCGGCGCGCGCCCGCGCCCCGCAACGACTTCCTTCCGCACGCGAAAGCTGGCCGACCGGGTCGCCAGAGCGATCCGGGCTATGGCAAAAACATAAGCTATTTCAACGGCATAAAATTCTTGTCCAAGATACTATTCCCATATCAGAAATCATTCCTATATCTGGATGATGAGTTCGACCGGCCTCACGCACCCCGTTTCACCCGTCATCCTGGCGGCGCTTTCGCGCGCGCCGAGGAAACGGCCTGGGGGAGGGCGACCCAAAAATCGCGAAAAACCGACGAACAATTTTGTTGCCGAACAGCCCGGCCGCGGCAATCGCAGGGGCGCTCGTGCGGGCAATCGCAATGCGCTGCGCCACGGCTTGCGCTCGGCAGCGCATCGCGAGAGGCGAAGGCATATTCGCCGCCTGATCGCCCGCGCGAACGCGTTGTGCCGGCTGATGCGCAAGACCGCGCGGACGTGCAGAGCGCAGCTCGCCGCGCAACGCGCGCTCGCGCCGCACTCGCCACTTGCGGTTCCGGATGCGAAGGTCGTGCGCTATGACCAGGGAACGCCTCTTCATCTTCGACACGACGCTGCGCGACGGCGCGCAGACGCAGGGCGTCGATTTTTCGGTCGAGGACAAGCGCCAGATCGCGCTCGCCCTGGATGCGCTCGGCATCGACTATGTCGAAGGCGGCTGGCCCGGCGCCAATCCGACCGACACGGCGTTCTTCTCCGAGCGCCCCCCGCTGAAAAAAGCGCGCTTCACCGCTTTCGGCATGACCAAGCGCGCCGGGCGCAGCGCGGCGAACGATCCGGGTCTGTCCATGATCCTGGACGCGAAGGCGGACGCGGCATGCCTCGTTGGCAAGACATGGGACTTCCACGTCGATGTCGCGCTTGAGATTCCGCGATCCGAGAATGTGGACGGCATTTCCGAATCCATCGCCGCCGTCGTCGCCAGGAAACGCGAGGCGCTGTTCGACGCCGAACATTTCTTCGACGGCTACAAGGCCAATCCGGACTATGCGCTCGCCTGCATCAAGGCGGCGCATGATGCGGGCGCGCGCTGGCTGGTGCTCTGCGACACGAACGGCGGAACCATGCCGGACGACGTCTATCGCATCGTGTCCGAGGTCAGGGCGAAGCTGCCGGCCGCCTCGCTCGGAATTCATGCGCACAACGACACCGAACAGGCGGTGGCGGTGAGTCTGGCGGCGGTGCGCGCCGGCGCGCGTCAGGTCCAGGGCACGCTGAACGGGCTCGGCGAACGCTGCGGCAACGCCAATCTGTGCTCGCTGCTGCCGAACCTGCTGCTGAAGGAGCCGTTCGCGTCGCAGTTCGAGACGGGCATCAGCCACGAACAGTTGGCGAAGATGACATCGGTGTCGCGGCTGCTGGACGAAATCCTCAACCGCGCGCCGAACCGGCACGCGGCCTATGTCGGGCCGTCGGCGTTCGCGCACAAGGGCGGACTTCACTCGTCGGCGGTGGCGAAAGATCCCCGCACATACGAGCATGTCCCGCCGGAGTTTGTCGGCAATGCGCGAAAGATTCTGGTTTCGGACCAGGCCGGGCGGTCCAATCTTCTCACCCGCCTATCGGAAGTCGGCATCGATCTCGACGCCAAGGATGCGCGCATTACGCGCCTGCTCGAAGACCTCAAGCAGCGCGAGTTTCTGGGCTATGCCTATGACGGCGCCGAAGCTTCATTCGAGCTTCTGGCACGCCGCGCGCTCGGCCAGGTGCCGGACTATTTCGAGGTCGAGAGTTTCCGCGTCATCGTCGAACGCCGCCACAATGCCCTTGGCGATCTGGTGACGGTGTCGGAAGCGACGGTGCGCGTGAAGATCGACGGCGAGACCTTCCACACGGCAGGCGAGGGCAACGGACCCGTCAACGCGCTCGACGCCGCGCTGCGCAAGGATCTCGGAAAATATTCGTCATATCTCTCCGACCTCAAGCTTGTGGATTACAAGGTACGTATCCTCACGAGCGGCACGGAGGCCGTTACCCGCGTCATGGTTGAAAGCGCCGACGGCAAGGGCAATCGCTGGTCGACGGTCGGAGTCTCGCCGAACCTGGTCGATGCGTCGTTCGAAGCGCTGGCGGACTCGATTTGCTACAAATTGTTTCGCGATGGCGCGCGCGCATAGCGGCCTTGCTCTGGCGGGCGATGCATTCGCGCGCAGGGCCGCTACATTGCGGTCGAGCAAGTCGGCCTTCACCTTTCGACACGCTCAGGGTGACGGCCTTGGTTCGATCCTCATCCTGAGCGTGTCGAAAGATGGGTGGCAGGCTCGACTCGGATACAGCGGAACCCGGCGGGCATGAGCGAGCAACACCACAGCGAAACGCGCGGCATTCTCTACGCCGGCGGCGCCTATGCGGTCTGGGGCGTGGTGCCGCTGTACTGGCACTATCTCCAGGATGTGCCGCCGTTCGAGATCACCTTGCACCGCATCGCTTGGTGCGCGTTGACCGGAATCATCGTGACGCTGGCGCGCGGCCGGTTGATGCACTTCCTCTCGGTGTTGCGCACGTCGCGGCTGATGATGGCGCTGGCGGCGAGCAGTCTGCTCATCTCGGCGAACTGGACGATCTACATCTACTGCGTGTCGGCGCATCGGCTGGTCGAAGCCAGCCTCGGCTACTATCTGACGCCGCTGGTGTCGATCGGGCTTGGCGTCGTGCTCCTGGGCGAGAAAGTCTCGCGCGTCCGGCTGGCGGCGATTGCGCTCGCGACCGCCGCGGTAGTGGTGCAGGCCGTTTCGCTCGGCGGCATTCCGTGGATTGCGCCGGCGCTCGCGCTGACGTTCGGATTCTACGGCTATGTGCGCAAGCTGACGCCGGTGGATTCGCTCGACGGCCTGACGATCGAAACCTGCCTGCTGCTGCCGGTCGCGATTCCGCTGCTGGCATTCTGGGCGGTGCAGGGCACGGCGGCGTTTCCCTCGCCCGTTCTCACCCGCAACGCGATGCTGCTCGGCACAGGGCCGCTGACGGCGGCGCCGCTCGTGATGTTCGCCGCCGGCGCGCGCCGCATTCGCATGACGACGCTCGGCTTCCTGCAATATCTGTCGCCGACGATCACATTGCTCGTCGCGACGCTGATCCTGGGCGAGCCGTTCACGCGCACAAATGTGATCGCGTTCGGATTCGTCTGGTCGGCGCTGGTACTGGTCAGCCTGGAAGGCCGGCTGGTCTCATGGGTGCGGCGCACGGCCTAGTGCGGTACGAACAAACTCCATCGCCGCATCGGGCGTGGGCACGAGGCGGTAGAAATTCTCGATGCTGCGGATGGCGAAGCCCTCGCGCACGATGCGCGCGATCAAAGGCTCGAACGTCGAGAAGTAGCCTTCCGTGTCGATCAGGACGAGCGGCTTCTTGTGCACCTGAAGCTGGGCGGTCGACAGCACTTCGAAGATCTCGTCGAACGTGCCGAGCCCGCCGGGAAGCGCGATGAACGCGTCGGAGCGCTCCAGCATGATCGACTTGCGCTGCTGCATGTCGGGAACGACGATGAGTTCCTCGGCCGTCTTCAGCGGCTGCTCGAGATGCCGCAGGAACGAGGGCAAAACGCCCAGGATCGGTGCGCCGGCTGCGTGGGCGGCCCGGGCAACTTCGCCCATCAGGCCGACATTGCCGCCGCCGAACACCAGCGAAGACCCGGTTTCGCCGATCACTGTTCCCAGCCTGCGGGCGGCGTCGGCATATTGCGGCCGCGAACCGTGCGCGGAACCGCAAAACACGCAAATTGAGGGCTTTCTGGTATCCATATCGCGGCCGGGGTTGCGCACCTGCGCGCCAGTTTCTAAACAGATTCGAGAACTGAGAGGTTAGCCGTGCCGCGCACGCTCGTCATCATCGCCGCAATCGCATTGCTCGCACTCATTGCGGGGTTTCTCGCCTTCGGCGGCGGCAATATGGGACACTAGAATGGCTCGATCCGTTGTTGAGGAAGGCGACGGCGCGCCGTCCTTCCGCCCCTTGTGGATGCTCATGCCCTACCTGTGGCCGAAGGGGCGGCCGGACCTGAAGGCGCGCGTCGTCTTCTCTCTGATCTGCCTTGTGCTCGCCAAGGTTGCGAATGCGATCGTGCCGTTCCTGAACGGACGGCTTGTCGACAGCCTCAATCACAATCCGACGATGCAGATTGCCGTGGCCGTGATGAGCCTGATCGCGGCGCAAGTCGTCGCCAGGATACTGACATCGGGCATAGCCCAGCTGCGCGACGGCATTTTCGCCAAGGTGCAGTATCACGCTCTGCGCCAGGTCGGCGTTGCGACGTTCGCGCACATCCACACGCTCTCGCTGCGCTTCCATCTCGACCGGAAAACGGGCGGACTGTCGCGCGTCATCGAGCGCGGCACAAAGGGAATCGACACGCTGCTGTCGATTGCGATCTTCAACACGTTTCCCACCCTGCTCGAACTCAGCATCGTCAGCGTCATCTTTCTCTATGCGTTCAATGCGTGGTTCGCGCTCGCCACGATCATCATGGTCGCGCTTTATGTCTGGTTCACCTTCGCCATCACGCGCTGGCGCATCCAGTTCCGCCGCGACATGAACCAGAGCGACCAGGACGCGAACACCAAGGCGGTCGACAGCCTTCTCAACTACGAAACCGTCAAGTACTTCAACAATGAAGGTCATGAGACGCGCCGCTTCGACAAGTCGATGGAGCGTTACGCCAATGCGTCGATCCAGGCGCAGACATCGCTGGCGGTGCTGAACACCGGGCAGGCGCTGATCATGGCCATCGGCCTTGGCGCGGTCATGGCGCTCGCCGCCATCGGCATCATCGAGGGTCACGTCACCGTCGGCGGCCTTACCATGGCGACGGGCTATCTCGTCGCGCTCCAGCAGCCTCTGAACTTCCTCGGCACGGCGTACCGCGAGATAACCCAATCGCTTGTCGACATGGACGCCATGTTCCGCCTCCTGCATCAGCCGCAGGAGATCCGCGACAAGCCGGGCGCGCCGGACATCGTCGTGAAGGGCGGCGAGATCAGGTTCGACAATGTCGTGTTTTGCTACGATCCGGCCCGCACTGTTCTCAAGGGCATCAGCTTCACCGTTCCCGCCGGCAAAACGGTTGCCGTGGTTGGCCCGTCCGGCGCGGGCAAGTCGACAATCTCCCGCATTCTCTATCGCTTCTACGACATCAAGTCGGGCAGCGTCACGATCGACGGGCAGGACATCCGGGACGTGACTCAGGCCAGCCTGCGCCACGTGATCGGCATCGTCCCGCAGGACACGGTCCTCTTCAACGACACCGTCAGGTATAACATCGCCTATGGCCGGATCGGCGCAAATGAAGCCGAGATCAAGGAGGCGGCGCGCCACGCCCAGATCGACAAATTCATCAAGGAACTGCCGCTGGGATATGACGCGATGGTCGGCGAACGCGGACTGAAGCTTTCCGGCGGCGAAAAACAGCGCGTCGCAATCGCCCGCACGATTCTCAAGAACCCGCCGATATTGCTTCTCGATGAGGCGACGTCTGCGCTGGACACCCACACGGAACGCGAGATCCAGGGCGCGCTTTCCGAAGTATCGCGCAACCGCACGTCGCTCGTCATCGCGCATCGTCTCTCGACCGTCGTCGATGCGGATGAGATTCTCGTGCTGGATCACGGAGAGATCGTCGAACGCGGCCGTCACAATGAACTCGTGACCAAGGGTGGCCACTACGCCGCAATGTGGAACAAGCAGAAGCAGGCCGCCGAAGCGCTCGAAAAACTCAAGGAAGTCGAGAACGATCCCGATGTGGTGCCCGGCGTGGCCCGTGCCACGCCGGTTGCCGCCAGCTGATTACTCTGCGGGCTGCGCCTCAGGCTCGGGCGACGCTCCGCCGCCGCGCCAGCGCCTGATCGCGCGTGCCGGTGCGCCGAAGCCCTTTGCGATGACCCCGCCGAAGCTGAGGCCGCGCTCGCGCAGGCGGTAAGGCAGCGCCAGCATCGCCGGCACGAGTCCCGAGCGTGATCATCTTGGAGAAGCCCAGGCCGAACACGATCGCGGTGGAGAGCTGAACCCACATCGAAGCGTTCGGGCCGCCGACCGTCACATGGCGGGTCGCGAAGTCGATCTCGATCGCGAACATCATCGGCAACAGGCCGCCGATGGCCGTGATCGTCGTCAGGAACACCGGACGCAGACGCTGGGCGCTCGACCGGATGACCGCTTCGACCGGATCCATTCCGGACTCGAGCAAGCGATGGAACGTGTCGATCAGGACGATATTGTGGTTCACCACGATGCCCGCCAGCGCCAGCATGCCGGTTCCGGTCATGATCAGCGAGAAGGTCTGGCCCATCACGACCATGCCCAGCAGAGCGCCGATCATGGCGAGCACCACGGCGAGCAGGATGAGGCCTGCGTGATAGAAGCTGTTGAACAGCGCCAGCAGCACGATCGCGATCAGGAACAGGGCGAGGAATGCTGCCTCGACCAGGAACGCGCCGAACTCGTTCTGCTGTTCGTCGGCGCCCTTGAACGCCACACGTACGTCATGCGGGAAGGTTTGCTGGGCGAGCCACTGCTTCAGCTTGACGACTTCGGCGCTCGGCAGGATGCCGGTTTCTTTCTTCATGTTGGCGCGTACGTGGAACACGCGATGTCCGTCGATACGCTCGATCGAGTCCACTTCCTTGGTCGGCTTCAGCTTGACGAAGTTGCTGATCGGAACCATTTGCGCTCCGCCCTGCGGTCCGGGCACGGCGACGCGCAGATCATCGAGCGCGTGAACGCCGCGCTGGCTGGCGGGATACCGCACGCGAATATCGACTTCGTCGTTGGCGTCGTCAGGGCGGTACTTGCCGACGAGAATGCCGTTGGTGACGAGCTGAACGGCGGTGCCGATCGCCTGGGTATTGACCCCGAAACGGCTCGCCATCTCGCGATTGATGTCGAGGTCCCATTCGATGCCCGGCAAGGGCCGCGTATCCTCGACGTCGCGCAGCTCCTTCAGTCCGTCCATGTGCCTGCGCACGGCGTCCGTCACCATGCCGAGCTCAGCCGGATTGTCGGACGACACGTCGATCATGACGTCCTTGCCGGTCGGCGGACCCTGCTGCGGCTGGCGCACCTCGACGCTGATGCCGGCAAGCCCTTCGGTCTTGCGCGTGATTTCGGCCAGAATCTGCTTGCCCGGCCTGCGCTCGCTATAGTCTTTCAGTTCGACGGTTATGCGCCCGATATTGTCGACCGGAATGCCGCCGTCACGGCCGTTGCCGAAACTCTGGCCGCCCGTGCTCGAATAGATCGACTTGATGCCATCGACGGTCGCGACAATACGCTCGACTCCCATGACAAGGTCGCGCTTCTCGCCGGCCGAAAGATTGCCGCGCGCTGAGACGAGGATGGTTGCCTCGTCGGCATCGGTGTCGACGAAGAATTCCACGCCGCGGCCGAACAGTATCACGAGCCCGATCACCGCGACGACGATGCCGAGCGCACCCAGCAGCGTGCGGCCGGGATAAAGGGTGAGTCGCTCCGCAAGCTTGGCGTACCAGCCGGTAATGCCGGGAATGTCGCGCCAGTCACCGGTTTCCGACGCTTCGATCGCGCGCTCATGATCTTCGTCACGCGGCGGCGCCTTGCCGAAAATACCTCCCAGCACGGGCATGAAGATCAAAGCCACGATCAGCGCTGCCGAGAGCACGATGATCAGCGTGATCGGGAAGAAGCTCATGAACTTGCCGGGAATGCCGGGCCACAGCAGCATCGGCAGGAACGCGCCGATCATGGTCAGGGTTGCGCTGACCACCGGCCAGAACATGCGCAATGCGGCTTCGGCGAATGCCTGTTTGGGCTTGTGGCCTTCGGTCATTTTGCGGTCGGCGTATTCCACGACGATGATCGCGCCATCGACCAGAATGCCGACCGCCAGCAGCAGCGCGAACATGATCATGAAATTCAGCGTGTAGCCGACGCCGTTCAGCACGAAGAACGCCATCAGGAACGATGTCGGGATCGAAACGCCGACGAGCAGGCCGGAACGCAGGCCCAGTGCGCCGACGACGATGATCATCACGAGCACGATGGCGAGCACGATCGAGTTGGTCAGCGAGTTGAGCTGATTGTGGATGTAGGTCGATTCATCGAACATGTAGCTGAGATGCACGCCCGGCGGCCAGCTTTTGGCGGCCCTGTCGACGAGATCGTGCACGGCCAGATTGTTTGCGATGACGTTCGCGCCGATACGCTTGGTGACGTTGACGGCGATCGACGGCTGGCTGCCGATGCGGGCATAGCCGGTCGGGTCGTAGAAGGTACGCCGCACATCGGCCACATCCTTCAGGGTGACCGTTGCGTCCGCAGTCGAGCGGATCGGCAGGTTGAGCACGTCCTCGGCATTTTCGATCACACCGGGAACTTTGACGGCAAAGCTGCCATGGCCAGTGTCGAGCGAACCGGCGGCGATCAGCCGGTTGTTCTGCGAGATCGCGTTGAACATTTCCTGCTGCGAAATGCCGAATGCTTCCAGCTTGGCCGGGTCGATGACGATTTCAAGCATCTCCGGACGGTCGCCGGCGAGATCGGCCTGCAGCACGCTGGGGATTGTCTTGATGTCGTCTGAAAGGTCGCGCGCAAGTTTCAGCAAGGTGCGCTCCGGCACATTGCCGGAGAGAGCGACCGTGATGACCGGGAACAGGCTCGAGTTGAATTCCTGAACGACGGGTGGGTTGGCATCGACGGGCAGGCGCGCACGCGTCGCGTCGACCTGCGCGCGAACGTCTTCGAGCGCCTTCTGCTTGTTAAAGTTGACGTCGAATTCCATCAGGATCACAGCCACGCCCTGATAGGCGCGGGCGGTGATCGTCTTCAGGCCTTCGATCGAACGAAGGTTGGTTTCGAGCGGTTTGACGAGCAGACGCTCGCTGTCTTCCGGGCTGATGCCAGGATAGGAAACCTGCACCATCAGCATCGGGAACGGTATGTCGGGATCGGCTTCCTTCGGGATCGCCATGAATGCGATCACACCCGTCACGATCGCAACGACGATCAGGGCGAGGATGAGCCTTGTATTACGGACGGCCCATTCGACTATGCCGGTCATGTCGCTACTCCGCCTTTGTCGGGTACCGTCTTCACGCGTTCGCCATTGGTAACGAACTCCTGCCCCACGGTGATGACGCTCACCCGGTCAGGAAGGCCCGATACCCACATGCCGTCCGGCCCATCCGAGAGGATCTGGATGGGGATAAAACGCACCATGCCGCCGATCACCGCTCGCACTCCGACGGCACCGGAATCGTCCAGTACCAGAATGCCGGGTGAGATGTGCTGCGCTTTCAGCTGTCTCACGGGAATATGAATGTCCGCGCTCACGCCGTCGCGCAGCTTGGCGTCGGGATTGGGCAGTTGTACTTCGACGCGGAAGGTGCGCGTCGTCGGATCTGCGCGGTCGGCGACGAATGTGACCTTTGCCGGGACGGTCTCGCCGGTGACAAGCGTCGCGCTGGCCGTGTCGCCGACGCGGATCTCGCCGACTTCGTGCTCCGAGACAGTACCGACCGCGAGGAACGGCTCCGGCGCGATCACGAGTTCGCACTTGTCGCCCGGACGCATATAGTCGCCCGCGTTGACATAGCGGTCGTCTACAAAGCCGTCGAACGGCGCCCTGATGCGCGTGTTGGCGAGCTGAATCTGCATCGTTGAAAGGCCTGCCTGCGCCTGGGCGTATGCCGCCTCGGACTGGGCCAGCTGGGTCTTGGACCGGAAGCCCTGCGCGTAGAGATCCTGCGCGACCTGCAATTCCTTGAGTGTTTGCGCGACGAGCGCTGCGGCCTGCGCAGCCTTGGCGCCGCGATCGTTGAGCTTGATCTCGCACAGCACATCGCCGGCCTTGACCTTGTCGCCCTTGTCGAAATGGATGGCCTGAACAACGCCCTCGACTTCGGCGCGCACATCGACTTCGTGCATGGCCTGCGTGCGGCCGCGCACCGTGATGGTCGCGTCGCGCGAAGTCGCCACAAGTTCGCTGACGCGCACGCGCGCGACATCGTCGGGCTTAGTGCTCATGCCGGCGCCCTGGGTGGTCTGGGCGTGGCTGTTGAAGACGCCGGTTGCGACCCACAGCGTGACCAGGATCGCGATGCCGCCCGCCCACTGATAGCGGGGCTTCAGGCGCAGCCAAAAAGCCGGCATGTACGTGTCGTACAGGCGGCTGATGGTCGATGTGATCTGCCCGAACATGAAAACCAAACTCCGCTATTCGGCGGCCTGTGCCGCTTGTTCTTGTTCAATTTCCGCACGATGGGTGCGAAGGAATTCCAGGGTCGCCGCATAGATCGTGCGGCCAAAACCGGTAACGAAGCGCTCGCCGCTCGACTTGGATGCGCTGTCATGCGCGTTCAGATGCGCCAACTTCTCCTCTGCCTGCTGGATATAGGCATCCAGCATCGCGCTGACACGGCTGGCCGGTAAAAGATCGGCAAAAAGCATGGCGAAAACGAAAGGCGAGCGGTGGCGGTCTTCGGGAAGGGGCTTCAGCAGCGAGGCGATGAAAGCGGTACGGCCCGCCGGCGTGATCGAATAGACCTTGCGATCAGGGCGCTTCTCCTGGCTCTCTTCGCGGACCGAGACATAGCCCTCTTCGGTCAGTCGATTGAGCGCGGGATAGATCGAGCCGAAACTTGCCTCTACGAAATGCTCGTAGCCGTCGTCTTCGAACAGCTTCTTGATTTCGTAACCGGTGGCGTCGCCGCGGGTCAGAATACCCAAGCAAATCGTGCGTACGTCCATGACCAGGCCCCTTCGATCTATATAGGTCCGATATAGATCGACGCTATATATGTTCGCAGGTGCAAACTTCAAGTTACCAAGCCGCATTAATCATGCGGCACGGGGTTGC
Organism: uncultured Alphaproteobacteria bacterium; assembly: GCA_963741725.1. Taxonomy (GTDB): domain Bacteria; phylum Pseudomonadota; class Alphaproteobacteria; order Micropepsales; family Micropepsaceae; genus Rhizomicrobium. The sequence goes on from CAVUJC010000006.1 coordinate 575,986, forward strand.
GGACGGATCAACCGTCGCAACTAGTAAAAAAGTGATTTCGGATAAGGGCTTAAATGACCTCTACGCGGTCAACTTCGACGCCTTTTTGGCCCTGGCGCGTGGAATAACGGATGCGCTGCTCCGGTTCCAATGCCTGAACGCCAGAACGCCGCAGCGCACTGGCGTGAATGTACACGTCGCCGCTGCCGCTGTCCGGCATCACAAAGCCGAAGCCCTTCTGGTCATTGAAGAACTTGACCTTGCCCTCGACCATCGGACCGCTCGGACCCGAATCGCGGCTGCTGCCGAAGCGATCACCACCGCTGAACCGGTCGCCGCCGAAGCGGTCTCCGCCGCCGAAGCGATCACCACCGCCAAACCGGTCGCCACCGCCGCCACCGAAGCGTCCGCCGCCGCCGCGGCGTGCACCACCGCTGTCTCCGAAGTCCCTGCGCGGACCGCGCGGTGCGCTGGTGTCGGCGGTGCTCATATCGACGCTGTGAACCGCGACCACCTGAAGGCCGCGTGGCGAATCCTGAAGATCGCAGACGATCGTCGCGCCTTGGGGAAGATCGGCGTGTCCTGCGGCTTGAAGCGCGGATGCGTGACAGAACGCGTCGCTGCCACTTTCAAGCGTGACGAAACCGTAGCCCTTGGTCGAGTTGAACCACTTGACTGTGCCTTTTACCGAGGCCTGCGAAAGAGAACGCGAGCCGCCATTGTCAAAGTTTGCCATGTGTTGCCGAATGCCGCTGCCCTGCCGGATTCGCCCAGATACACGCCCGTACGTCCGGCACGGCCGGGCGCGTCCTCGGTATCATGCGCAAAACTAGGGGTATTTCGCAACAGGGGAAGGCAGGGGAGGATAGGTCTCGTCCCTCCGCCGGATGGGTATCGCACGCCCTCTCCTGTGGTTGTTGCACGCCGCACAGTTAGACACCAACCAAGTTGGAGAAACCCTTGATTTGCAGGCATTACCAGGCAGCAACAGGCGTGATCTTCATCGTGTGGTGAGTGAGCAGGGATCGCTTCCGTACACGCTCAGCTCTTCAGTGCATTCAGAAGAATCGCATTCACGCGTTCGGGTTCATCGTGCGCCACCCAGTGTGTGGCCTCTGGAAGATAAGTCAGCGTCGCGTTTGCGCACAGTGCCTTGCTCGCTTCTGCGAGCGCAGGGAGCGCGTAGGGATCTTGCTTGCCCCAGATGATGTGAACCGGCGTTTTGATGCTTCCTGGCGCGATTTTCTCGAACTTTCGCTTCAGGATCGCGCGATACCAATTGATCATCGCGGTCAGGGCGCCAGGCTGTGCCCACGCCTTGCGATATTGGTTCGCTTCTTCCTCGGAAACGGTCCGCCTGGAGCCGCGAATGGCGCCGACGAGCGCGCGAAAATTTCCGCTGCGCAGCATCATCTCCGGGAGCCATGGCACCGAGAATGCGCGTACGTACCAGCTTGCTCTGCGCTGGACCGGATCATTGTCCATCGCGTCGCGCCAGATTGCAGGATGCGGACAGTTCAGCACGCAGAGTGTGCGCACCTTTTGTGGAAAGCATGTCGTCGTCCACCAGGCGGCAACGGCGCCCCAGTCATGGCCGACGAGACGAAACGGCTCATTGGTGTAATGCGCGGCGAGCGCGACGACATCGGATGCGAGCTTGTCGACATCGTAGTTCGCGATGCCGACGGGCTTGTCGCTCAGGTTGTAACCGCGTTGATCCGGCATCACGACGTGATATCCAGAGTCGGCCAGCGCTGCGACCTGGTACCGCCAGCCAAACCAGAATTCGGGACAGCCGTGCAGAAGGATGACGAGTGGTCCTTCGTCGGGACCCGCTTCGGCCACATGCAGCGTCACGTCATTGCAGACGCGCCTGGTAAAGCGCACGCACGAAAGATCAGCCATGCGGGGCATACTAATCCGTGCGCTTTCGGCCGCAATTGCTTTGCACGCAAACCATCGCTGGGTCCGCAACTTGACTTTTCGTTAAGTTCCCGCCTATAGGCTGCCCCATCACCTCGCGGTCGCACGCGGCGCGCCGGAATTCCGGGCGTTCCCACCGCAGGCTCCATAGAACCTCCCGTTAGCTCCAGATGTGCGTGGAAGACGGCAACAAGCCGTTGCGCGCGTGCCCATGGCCGTTTGCGCGGTAAGGAATTTTTTTGTGACGAATTCAACATTTGCATCCCTCGGTCTTTCCGAGCCGCTCCTTCGCGCGCTCGCCTCCGAGAACTACACAACGCCGACGCCGATCCAGGTCCGCGCCATCCCGGCGCTGCTGGCCGGTCGCGACCTTCTGGGCATCGCCCAGACGGGCACGGGCAAGACGGCTGCGTTTGGCTTGCCGCTCCTGCAGCGTCTTGCTGAAAACAAGGCGCGTGCCGACCATCGCGGAACACGCGCGCTCATCCTCGCGCCGACACGCGAACTCGCGGTTCAGATCGACGTCAGCCTGAAGACATATGGCCGCCATCTCGGCTTCCGCCATGCGGTCATCCTGGGCGGCGTCAACCAGAACCCCCAGGTCAATGCGATGAAGCAGGGCGTCGACATTCTTGTCGCCACGCCGGGCCGACTACTCGATCTCGTCAAGCAGCAGCACATTCGTCTCGATGGCGTGACCACGCTTGTCGTCGACGAAGCCGATCGCATGCTCGACATGGGCTTCATCCGCGATGTTCGCAAGATCGTTTCGATGCTGCCGAAAAAGCGCCAGTCCATGCTGTTCTCGGCAACGATGCCGGACGACGTGGTCAAGCTTGTCGGCGACATGCTGCATCAGCCCGAACGCGTCGAGGTCTCGCCGCCGACCAAGACGGCCGACAAGATCGACCAGCGCGTGATCCACATCGAACAAAAGGACAAGCGCGCACTTCTCTCGCATCTTCTCAAGGACGACAAGTTCAAGCAAGTCATCGTCTTCACGCGCACCAAGCACATTGCCAATCGCGTGTCCGAGCACCTGGAAAAGTCCGGCTTCTCGGCCGATGCGATTCACGGCAACAAGTCGCAGAACGCGCGCCAACGTGCGCTCGACAACTTCAAGTCCGGCCACGTGCGCGTGCTCGTGGCGACCGACATCGCAGCGCGCGGCGTCGACGTCGACGACATCAGCCATGTCATCAATTTCGAGTTGCCGAACGAACCGGAGAGCTATGTGCACCGCATCGGCCGCACAGCGCGCGCCGGAACGGAGGGCATTGCAATCTCGTTCTGCGATCCGTCGGAGCGCGGGTATCTGCGCGACATCGAGCGTCTGGTGAAGCGTCAGATCGCGGTCATCACGCACGACCTTCCCGCGGGAAGCCTCGCACCAGCCAATGCGAATGAAGAACGCCGCCCGCACAGGCCGAACGAGCGCAACTACAAGAATCCCAAGCGTCGCTTCAATCCGCGCGGCAATCGCCGCGCGGCCTGACGCCCAGGTTTCGAGCTTATGACATACAGCCACTCCCGTTCGCGGGAGTGGCTGGACGTCTGCGTCAGGTGTTGCGCACGACCTTGTCGAGATTTTCGTAGGAATATTTCGCGATTGGCTCGAGCTGGCGCACGACGCTTTTCAACTGTGTCGAACTTTCCACGACGGTATCAAAGCTGCTTATGCGGCTCTGCTTGAGACGCTCGAGACGGGCTTCAAGTTCGATGCGGTCGGAGTCTATCAGGCCTGGCGCCTTGAGCAGGCCTTCGACATGCACGATCTCGTTCGTGGTGTCGAAGACGCCGTCCGCCGGCATGACGATACGCAGCACCAGTGTATGAATGCGCGCGCGCAGTTCTGCGTCGCGCAGGTCAAACAGCGTTTCTCGGTTGCGGTTGTAGATGTCTGCCTCCTTCACGGCAGAACGAAGCATCCGCAGTGTGATCGGTCCATAAGGATCCCCGACCGCCCTGGTTTCGTCCGCGATCGTCAGGATGATGTTCATCGTGGTTAGCAGTTCGCCGAAAAAGATGGCGGCGTTGCGTTCACGCCGCTTGCGTTCCAGAATCCACTCCGCCTGCGTCGCGACGAAGCCGCCCAGCGTTGCGAGGATCGCGCCCAAAAAGACCGCCCAGAGCGTGTTGAAGTTCGAAATGAAGTCCATGTCTTCCGGATTGAGTGCCACTATTTCCTCCTGCCCGGTTTCACCTTACAGGAATGGCCGGCGATTGGGATGAGCCTGAACCGTGCTTGAAATCTACGTTGACGGCGATGCCTGCCCGGTGAAACCCGAGGTCGAGCGCGTGACCGCCCGCCACGGGCTGACGATCCACATCGTCAGCAATGGCGGACTGCGTCCCAGCCGCAATCCGTCGGTGCGGCACGTGACGGTTGCCGAAGGCGCCGACGCCGCCGACGACTGGATTGTCGAACATATCGGCGAAGGGGACATTGCCATCACCGCCGACATTCCGCTCGCGTCGCGGTGCTTGAAAAAGGGCGCGCGCGTTCTGGGGCCGACGGGCAAGCCGTTTACCGAGGGAGGCATCGGCATGGCTCTCGGCATGCGTGAACTCCAGCGGCACTTGCGTGAATCGACAGGCCAGCAAACCTTCAATGCCGGATTCACTGCAAAAGACCGTTCGCGCTTTCTCGGCGCCCTGGAAAACGAAATCCAGTCCGTGCGACGGTCCTTCGCCGGCCGCACCCGAAATTGCTAGTCCGCCGCCGGCTGCCGCAGTGTTCCAAATCTCAATGTGAATTGATCTGCTAAGCCTCTGACACGTGCTCGCGATGCGCAACGATCGCGGCGAGAAACTGCGCTCCGAAATCGCGCAGCTTGGACGCTCCGACACCGTTGATCATGGCGAACTCATGTAGATTTCCCGGCTGATGGCGCGCCATCTCCAGCAGCGACCGGTCCGAGAAGATGAGATAAGCGGGCAGGTGCCGCTTGCCCGCGATCTCTAGCCGGAGCTTCTTCAGCGCGGCCAGGAGAACGGATTGTTCGGACGTGACGGGCTTCGGAATCGTGCCCGGTCGTTCCTTGCGCAGAGCTCGGCGCGCTGTATCGGGCCGGTAGTGAAAGGCTCGTTCGCCGCGTGACAGAGCCTTTCCCTCCTCGGTCAGGCTGAGGCCGCCGAAGCCGGCAACATCGTGGTTGAGCAAGCCCGAGCCGACAAGTTGGCGAATCAACGAGCGCCAGTCCTCTTTCTTGCGGGACGCGCCGGCGCCGAAGCCGCGCAGACGGTTGTGCCCGGCGGAAACGATTTTCTCATTCTCGGCGCCACGCAGAATGTCGACAATGTGTCCGCCGCCGTAACGCTCGCCGGTGCTCTGAATCACCGCAAGGACAAGTTGCGCTTCATTGGTGCCTTCTGTCAGCGCGACCGGATCCAGGCAGACGTCGCAATTTCCGCAAGGCTCGGACGGCTCGCCGAAATATTTGAGCAGAACGCGGCGCCGGCATCCGGGAGACTCGCAATAGCTGATCAGCGCGGCAAGGCGCTGATGCTCACGCCGCTTGCGATCATCGCTCGACTCTTCCTGCTCGATGAATACGCGGCGCATGCGAATGTCGCCGAGACCGAACAGCATGTGTGCGTCGGCGGGCTCACCGTCGCGACCTGCGCGGCCGATTTCCTGATAGTAGCTTTCAAGACTGGCGGGCAGATCGGCGTGAACGACGAAGCGCACGTCGGATTTGTCGATCCCCATGCCAAACGCGATCGTCGCGCACATCACGGTATAGGCCTCGGACATGAAGGCGTTCTGGTTGGCCTCGCGGTCGTCCTTGCTCATACCGGCGTGATAGGCGAGGGCCCTGACGCCGTGCTCGGCGAGCAGTGCGGCGGCTTCTTCGGTCTTCTTGCGCGACAGGCAGTAGACGATGCCGCTCTGTCCCGCATGAGATTGCACGAAGGCGAGAAGCTGCTTCTTCCAGTCCTGCTTTCCCGCGACCGTCAGTCTGATGTTCGGCCGATCGAAACCGAGAACGATTTGCTCGACAGGATTTCCGAAGAGGCGCGCTACGATATCGGCGCGAGTGGCTTCGTCTGCCGTGGCCGTCAGCGCTATGACGGGCACCGTGCCGAACAGATCGCGCAAACGCGAGAGCGCTTCATACTCCGGACGAAATGCCGGACCCCATTGGGAGATGCAATGCGCTTCGTCGATGGCGATGAGGCGCACGTCAATCTTGTCGAGTGCCGCCAGCATCGGCTCCGTCATCAACCGTTCGGGAGAGAGATACAGAAGTCGTGTGTCCCCAGACGCCGTGCGGCGCCAGGCCGCCACGTTTTCTTCGCGCGTGCGTGAGGAGTTGATGGTGTCGGCCGCAACGCCAGCGAGCCTAAGAGCGGCGACCTGATCCTGCATCAAGGCGACAAGCGGCGACACCACGATCGTCAGTCCACCGAGGACAAGGGCCGGAACCTGGAAACATAGAGACTTGCCCGAACCCGTGGGCATGACGGTGAGAACGTTGCGGCCAGCAAGCACCGCATCTACAGCTTTTTCCTGTCCTGGCCGGAATTGTTCGAAACCGAACACGTCTTTCAGGACCGCGCGCTTGGAACCGTGCAGCGCGTTGGGGAAATTCATCCGTGTTTTCCTGAGCTTATGCGAATCAGCGGGGGCTTATGATTCTTATATATCCCGCCTTGCTCCGCGCGCTCGAATTTATACGGCGCTATCCCCCATTTTCTGTCCCGAACAGATGTTCCTGGAGACCACGGTGCAGCCGTTTCATTGGATTGATCATGAGCGTTGGGACTGGATCGCCACCGGTGATGCCGATGCGGCGCCGAAAGTTCGTCCGTCGTCGTCCGAAGAAAATTCCGTGCGGCAACTCATGTTTGAAACCGGGTTGGCTCTTCTCATTCCGCTCGCACTCGCAGCATTGATTGAGATCATCCTGGGAGCTTGAACGTTGTTTAAGTATTCGTTCGGGCGCTCGACGCGTTCAATTTGGAGTTCTGCTGATGCTTGACGTTCTCTTCATTGCGATCGGCCTCGCCTTCCTGGGTGGAGCAATGCTTTACGCTGTCGCGTGCGACCGGCTTTGAGGTAAATCCATGATTTTCGACTATTGGCTCGGAGCGGCCGTAACGCTCGTCGTTCTTGTCTATCTCGTCTACGCGCTGATCCGCCCCGAGCGGTTCTGAGGGAACATCCATGACTGCGAATGGCTGGATTCAGATCGCTCTGTATTGCGCGATCATCATTGCGATCACAAAGCCGCTGGGCGGCTACATGACGCGCGTGTTCAACGGAGACAAGACATTTCTCTCTCCGGTGCTTCGCCCGCTCGAGCGCGTTCTCTATGCGCTTTCAGGCGTGAAGGAGGATGAGGATCAGCACTGGGTAACCTATGCGATCGCTATGCTGGCATTCACGATGGCCGGATTTGTCAGCCTGTATGTCATTCAGCGCTTGCAAGCCGTGCTGCCGTACAATCCGCAAAAGTTTCCCGCCGTCGGAGAGCACCTGGCGTTCAATACGTCCGTCAGCTTCATCACGAACACGAACTGGCAGTCTTACGTTCCCGAAACGACGATGAGCTATCTCGTTCAGATGGCCGGACTGACCGTGCATAACTTTTTGTCGGCTGCGACAGGCATTGCCCTCGCCGTCGCGCTCGTCCGCGGATTTGCACGCCGCTCAACGCAAGGCATCGGCAATTTCTGGGTCGATATGACCCGCTGCACACTCTATATCCTGCTGCCGATCTCCATCGTGGTGGGACTGTTCTTCGTTTGGCAGGGTATGCCGCAGAACCTGCTCGCCTACACCAACACGATAACTCTGGAAGGCGCCAAGCAGGCGATTGCGCAGGGTCCGGTGGCTTCGCAGGAAGTCATCAAGATGCTCGGCACGAATGGCGGCGGCTTCATGAACGCCAACTCGGCGCATCCGTTCGAAAATCCCAACGCGCTGACCAATCTTGTCCAGATCATCCTGATCTTCTCGCTGGGTGCGGCGCTCACCAACATGTTCGGCCGCATGGTCGGCGATCAGAAGCAAGGTTGGGCAATTTTCGCCGTCATGGGCCTGCTTTTCTTTGCGGGCGTCGTTGTCGTCTATGCGTCGGAGGCACCCGGCAACCCGGCATTCGCGGCACTCCACATCGATCAGACGGCCAGCGCGCTCCAGGCCGGCGGCAATATGGAGGGCAAGGAAGTCCGCTTCGGGATTGCCAACTCGTCGCTCTTCACCGTCATCACGACGGACGCATCCTGCGGCGCGGTCAATAACATGCATGACAGTCTGATGCCGCTCGCCGGCATGGTGCCGATGTTCAACATCATGCTGGGCGAAATCATCTTCGGCGGCGTTGGCTCAGGTCTCTACGGCATGCTGCTGTTTGCGATCATTGCCGTGTTCATCGCAGGGTTGATGGTCGGACGTACGCCGGAGTACCTGGGCAAGAAGATCGAGTCGAAGGATGTGAAGATGGCGATGCTCGCCATCCTGATCCTGCCGATGTCGATGCTTGGCTTCACGGCGCTTGCTACCGTTCTGCCGGCAGGTCTGGCCGGTCCGGAAAATGCCGGTCCGCATGGTTTCAGCGAGATCCTTTACGCGTATGTCTCCGCGACTGGAAATAACGGCAGCGCATTCGCCGGCCTCACAGCCAATACGATGTTCTACAACTCGACTCTGGGCCTGGCGATGTTCATCGGCCGCTTCCTGATGATCGTGCCGATGCTTGCCGTGGCGGGTTCGCTCGTCAGCAAGAAAATCGTGCCGCCTTCGGCCGGCACGTTCCCGACAGATTCAGGGCTCTTCGTCGGTCTTCTGATCGGCGTGATCCTGATCGTCGGCGGTCTCGTCTTTTTCCCGGCGCTTGCGCTGGGCCCGCTGGCTGAGCACCTCGCGATGCTCAACGGCACTACGTATTGAGGGCATGGAAAACATGAACGCCACAATCGACAAACCGCTGGGCATCGAGAAGATCAACAAGCGTTCTTCGGCCTCGACGATGACGGATCCAAAGATCCTCATTCCGGCCATCTGGTCTTCGGTCAAGAAGCTGGACCCGCGCCACATGATCAAGAATCCGGTCATGTTCGTGGTGGAGATCGTCGCCACGTTGACGACCGTGCTCTTTTTCCGCGATCTGTTGACAGGAGCACAGCATCTCGGTTTCGCGCTGCAGATCAATCTTTGGCTCTGGTTCACTGTGGTATTTGCGAACTTCGCTGAAGCGGTTGCCGAGGGGCGCGGTAAGGCCCAGGCGGCTGCTCTGCGCCAGACCAAAACCGATGCCATGGCGAAGCTGCTCGGCAAGGACCAGACCAAGCCGCGCTCGATTCCCGCGTCGGAGCTGAAGCAGGGCGACGTCGTGTTGGTGGAAGCCGGCGATCTGATCCCCAGCGACGGCGACGTCATCGAAGGCGTTGCCTCGGTAAATGAGGCGGCCATCACCGGCGAGTCTGCGCCCGTGATTCGCGAGAGCGGCGGTGACCGTTCCGCGGTAACCGGCGGCACGACCGTCATCTCGGACTGGATCAAGGTGAAGATCACGGCGGCGCAGGGCCATACCTTCATCGACCGCATGATCGCATTGGTCGAGGGCGCCGAGCGTCAGAAGACGCCGAACGAGATTGCGCTCAACATTCTGCTCGCCGGCCTGACGATCATCTTCGTCTTTGCGGTCGCCACGATTCCGAGCTTCGCTTCTTATGCTGGCGGTTCGATCAGCGTTCTCGTGCTGGTCGCATTTTTGTAACGCTCATTCCCACGACCATTGGCGCACTGCTATCGGCCATCGGCATCGCGGGCATGGATCGTCTCGTGCGCTTCAACGTGCTCGCCATGTCCGGCCGCGCCGTCGAAGCGGCGGGCGACGTCGACACGCTTCTTCTCGACAAAACGGGCACGATCACACTTGGCAACCGGCAGGCGACCGAGTTTCTCCCGGTATCCGGAGTGAGTGAACGCGACCTGGCAGACGCCGCACAGCTTTCGTCCCTCTCGGACGAGACCCCGGAAGGCCGTTCCATCGTCGTTCTGGCAAAGGAAAAATACGAAATCCGCGGCCGCGAAATGGCGTCGCTCCAGGCACACTTCATCCCCTTTACGGCGCAGACGCGCATCAGCGGCATCGACGTGGATGGCTCGTCCGTGCGCAAGGGAGCCGTCGACGCCGTCCTTGATTATGTTCGTGCGCAAAAAGGGATTCCGGTTTCGGGCGGAACCGAAGGCGCGGTTTCGGCTGCAATCCAGGCCGTTGGCGCCGATCAGGCGCAACAGCTCGTCGCGCTCTCCGAACGCATCGCCAAGTCGGGCGGAACGCCGCTGGCCGTTGCCAAGGACGGTAAGCTTCTCGGCGTCATCCACCTGAAAGATATCGTCAAGGGCGGTATCCGCGAGCGCTTCGCTGCCCTGCGCAAGATGGGCATCCGCACCGTGATGATCACGGGCGACAATCCGCTCACGGCCGCAGCCATTGCCGCAGAGTCCGGCGTTGACGACTTCATGGCGCAGGCGACTCCGGAGACCAAGCTCAAGCTCATCCGCGACGAGCAGGCCAAGGGGAAGCTGGTTGCCATGTGCGGCGACGGCACGAACGATGCGCCGGCGCTTGCCCAGGCCGATGTCGGCGTGGCGATGAACACCGGAACGATGGCCGCGCGCGAAGCCGGCAACATGGTCGACCTCGACAGCGATCCAACCAAGCTCATCGAAGTCGTCGAGATCGGCAAGCAATTGCTCATCACGCGCGGCGCGCTGACGACTTTCTCGATAGCGAACGACGTTGCGAAATACTTCGCGATCATTCCCGCGATGTTCATGGCCTTCTATCCGCAGCTTAAGGCGCTCAACGTCATGCAGCTGCATTCGTCCGAGAGCGCCATCCTGTCGGCGATCATCTTCAATGCCCTGATCATCATCGCGCTGATTCCGCTTGCATTGCGCGGCGTCGCGTACCGCGCGGTCGGTGCAGCGGCACTTTTGCGCCGCAACCTACTGATCTACGGCGTCGGCGGCATCATCGTGCCGTTCGTCGGCATCAAGCTGATCGACATTTTCGTCACCGCTACCGGCCTCATCTAAGGAGCGCCCAACAATGCTTCGCCAAATTCGTCCCGCAATCATGCTGATCGTCCTGATGACGATCCTGACCGGTCTTGCCTATCCGCTCGGCATGACGGGCCTCGCACAGATGCTCTTTCCGCACCAGGCGAACGGCAGTCTCGTCACGGTCAACGGCAAGGTGATCGGTTCCGAGTTGCTGGGCCAGAACTTCACCAGCGCGAAATATTTCCACGGCCGGCCCTCTGCCGCCGGCAACGGATACGACGCCGCCAATTCGTCGGGATCGAATTATGGTCCGACCTCCAAGGCGCTCATCAAGCGCATGAAGGGCGATGCGGCCACGCTGACAAAGGATAACCCCGGCACGCCGATCCCGGTCGACCTGGTGACTGCGTCGGCCAGCGGTCTCGACCCCGACATCACGCCCGCAGGCGCCTACTTCCAGGTGCCGCGCGTCGCCAAAGCCCGCAAGATGTCCGAAGACAAGGTACGCCAGCTCGTCGCTGACCATATCGAAGGCCGGCTCTTGGGTATCATTGGTGAGCCGCACGTGAACGTTCTCAAGCTGAACATGGCGCTCGACGCGGCACAGTGACGGTGGAAGACGCCCGCAAAGGGCGTAAACTTGGGTCGCATGTCAGATGACAGGACGGATCGCGACAACCGGCCATCGCCCGAAGCACTGCTTCGTGAGGCGGGCGAAGAGGGGCGTGGCCGGCTGAAGATCTTCCTCGGCGCGGCGCCGGGTGTCGGCAAGACTTACGAAATGCTGATGCAGGGCCGTCAGCGGCGCCTCGACGGCGTCGATGCCGTCATTGGCGTTGTCGAGACGCATGGCCGCGTCGAAACCGATCTGCTGACCAAGAGCTTCGAGAAGATTCCCAAGCGCCGGCTGGCGTATAAAGGACACGTGCTGGCCGAGATGGATCTGGACGCCATCCTGCAGCGCAAGCCGAAGCTGGTGCTGGTCGACGAGCTCGCGCACACCAACGCACCCGGCAGCCGCCATCCCAAGCGTCACATGGATGTGGAGGAGATCCTCGCCACCGGCATAGACGTCTATTCGACGCTGAACGTTCAGCATCTTGAGAGCCTGAACGACGTGGTGGCCCAGATCACCGGCGTTCGGGTGCGAGAGACGGTCCCGGATTCGATTCTAGACCGCGCTGACGAAGTCGAGCTGATCGATCTCACGCCGGAAGACCTGATCCAGCGCCTCAAGGAGGGGAAGGTCTATGTTCCGGAGCAAGCGGAACGCGCCATTCGCAGCTATTTCGTGCCCGGCAATCTCACCGCCTTGCGTGAACTGGCACTGCGCCGCACCGCCCAGCGCGTCGACGCGCAGATGGTCGACTATATGCGCGCGCACGCCATCCAAGGGCCATGGGAGGCGAGCGAGCGCGTGCTGGTCTGTGTCAGCGACCGCCCGGGCGGAACCGCGCTGGTGCGCTACGCCAGGCGTCTGGCCGACCGTCTGCGCGCCTCGTGGACGGCGATCTATGTCGAGACGTCGCGGACGCAACGCCTGACCGAAGAAGAGCGAGACCGCGTCGCTGCGGCACTGCGTCTTGCGGAACAGCTTGGCGGCCAGTCCGTGACCGTGCCTGCCGCGGTCACGGCCGACGGCGTGATCGACTATGCGCATGCCAACAATTTCACCCACATCGTTGTTTCGACGCGTCAGCGCTCGCGATGGCTGGAGCTGCTGCGATCGTCGCTGGCGCATGAGGTCATCCGGCGCGCGGGTGATGTCAGCGTGCATGTCGTGCCGGAGCGGCACGTCGAGGCGATCGACGAAGACGCAAGCGTCGCGAAACCGCGACCGCAACAGCCGCGCCGCCTCGATTTCGGCGCCTATGGCGGAAGCACTGTCATGGTTACGGTGGCGCTGCTGGTCGGACTGGCCCTGCAGCGAACGCTGGGCGTGACCGACATTGCGCTCGTGTTCCTGACAGCCGTGCTGGCAAGTGCGGTGACATACGGACTGTGGCCTGCGCTGTTCTCGTCATTCGTGAGCATGCTCGCGTACAACTTCTTCTTTCTGCCGCCGATCTACACTTTCACGATCGCCGATCCCGCAAATGTGCTTGCGCTGATCGTCTTTCTCATCGTCGCCGTCATTGCCAGCAATCTGACGGGACGCGTTCGGCTGCAAGCTCTCGCAGCGCGGCAGCGCGCGAAAATGACTGAGGACCTTTATCTCTTCAGCCGAAAGCTCGCGGGAGTGGTTCAGCTCGACGATCTGTTGTGGGCAACCGCGCACCAGATCGCGCAGATGCTGAAGGTTCGCGTCGTGCTGCTGCTTCCGGCAGGCGAAACGATCGAAGTGCGTGCCGGATTTCCGCCCGAAGACATGATCGACGACGCCGATCTCGCGGCCGCCAAATGGACCTGGCAGCACGCCAAACCCGCCGGTCGTGGCGCCGACACTTTGCCCGGCGCCAAGCGTCTGTTCCTGCCGATGAAGACGAGCAGGGGCTCGGTCGGCGTGATCGGCCTCGACAGCGATACCTCCGGCCCGATCTTGTCGCCCGACCAGAGGCGGCTGCTGGACGCCTTGTCCGATCAGGCGGCGCTTGCCATCGAGCGCATCAATCTTGTGGCCGACGTCGACCGAACGCGCCTTGCCGCCGAGACGGAGCGGCTGCGCAATGCATTACTGACCTCGATTTCGCACGACCTGCGCACACCGCTTGCCTCCATACTCGGTTCTGCGACGAGCCTTCGCACTTATCGAAAATCGCTCGACGAAAAATCGCAGGACGAACTTACGGCCGTGATCCAGGAAGAGGCCGAGCGACTGAACCGTTTTATCGCCAACCTTCTTGACATGACGCGCCTCGAATCCGGCGCAGTGCAGTCGCGCAACGAAACGGTCGATATCGGCGACGTCGTCGGAAGCGCGCTGCAGCGAGCGACTGCGGTGCTCGCGCAGCACAGCATTCAACTCAAAATCGATGCCGGCCTGCCGATGGCGCAGGGCGATCCCGTCCTTCTGGAACAGGCGCTGTTCAATCTTCTCGACAATGCGGCGAAATACACGCCGGCGCAGAGCGCGATCACGCTCACGGCGCGGCGCGACGACGGGCGCATTGCATTGCAGGTCGCGGACGAAGGGCCCGGCCTGCCCGACGATGCGCGCGAGCGCGTGTTCGACAAGTTCTACCGTGTTCATGCAGGCGACAGTCAGCGGGCGGGCACCGGCCTTGGCCTTGCGATCTGCCGAGGCTTCGTCGAAGCGATGGGCGGCACGATCACTGCCGGCAATCGTACGGAACGCGCGGGCGCCGTATTCACCATCATGCTGCCGGCAGCAAGGCAAGTTGAGTCATGAGCGCACCTTCGACGCAACTGAACGTTCTGGTGGTCGATGACGAACCGCCCATCCGCCGTCTGCTCAAGACTAGCTTCGGCGCACAGGGCTATCACGTCACGGAAGCGGCGGACGGAGAGTCGGCGCTCGAAGCGGTCAAGGCGAGCGTAGTAGATCTGATCGTGCTCGACCTCGGTCTGCCCGGCATGGACGGTTTTGCGGTCATCAAGGAACTTCGCGACCGCGGATTGGCGATTCCGATCGTGGTGCTGTCGAGCCGCGACGACGAAGCCGGCAAGGTGAAGGCGCTCGACTTGGGCGCTGACGACTATGTGACCAAACCGTTCGGCGCAGAGGAACTGATGGCGAGGGCGCGCGCCGCGCTGCGCCACCGACTTCAGGTGCAGGGCACCACGCCGGTCTTCAAAAACGGTGATCTGACGGTCGATCTCGTTCGCCGCATCGTGACAGTGCGCGGCGCCGAGGTGAAACTGTCGCCGCGCGAATACGACCTGCTGCGCCTGCTGGTGCTGCATGCCGGCAAGGTGCTCACCCACAAATTCGCCATGAAGGAAGTCTGGGGCGGCGCGACGGACGTGCAGTATCTGCGCGTGTATGTCCGCTCGTTGCGCCAGAAGATCGAAGCCGATCCCGAGCGGCCCGTTCACATCCTGACCGAACAAGGTGTCGGATACCGCCTGCGCGCCGACTAGCGCCGCCGCCCAAATATCTGTTCGGCTTTGGCCGGTGTGTGCGTATAAAGCCGAGGTACGGACGGGAACTACAGGTCAAAGATGGCGATTTCGGTGGAGTGCGCCTGGTCCTTGCAGGCTGAGCTGGGCGAGGGACCGATCTGGTCGCCGCGCGAGGACGCGGTCTGGTTCGTCGACATCAAGAAGGATCGTATTCATAGGTATGAGATCGCGAGCGGCCGCAAGCGCAGCTACGAGACGCC
Source organism: uncultured Alphaproteobacteria bacterium (assembly GCA_963741725.1). GTDB lineage: Bacteria > Pseudomonadota > Alphaproteobacteria > Micropepsales > Micropepsaceae > Rhizomicrobium. The sequence goes on from CAVUJC010000006.1 coordinate 591,193, forward strand.
ACCAAGCCCAAGCTTCATGGTTGCCGAAGAGGGCGCTACGTTTGTCGTCGGACTTCAATCGGGCCTGCACCGGTTTGATCCGAAGACAGGCGACTTCGCGATGCTGGTCGCGGTCGAGCCTGAGCGACCCGGTAACCGGCTGAATGACGGCGCGCTCGATCCGAGGGGGCGCTTGTGGTTCGGATCGATGGACAATGGCGAGAAGGAAAAGTCCGGATCGCTCTTTCGTCTCGACCCGGCCGGACCGGTTGTGGTCGATACAGGCTACGCGATCACCAACGGCCCCTGCTTCAGTCCGGATGGGCGCACGCTCTATCACACCGATTCCACGGAGAGCGTGATCTACGCCTTCGATGTCGCCGAAGACGACACCGTTAGCAACAAGCGCGTTTTCACGAAGATCGAGGATGGCGCCGGCCATCCCGATGGCTCGGTCGTCGACGCGGAAGGCTGTCTATGGACGTGTCTGTTCTTCGGTGGCGCCGCGCGGCGCTATTCGCCGCAAGGTGAAGTGCTGGCAACGGTTAAATTTCCCTGTTCCAACATCACCAAGCTGGCCTTTGCAGGTGCCGACCTGAAAACCGCCTACGTCACCACGGCGCGCCATGCGCTGAACGCAAGCCAGCGCGCGGAGCAGCCGCTTGCGGGCGGACTGTTCCGTTTCCAGGTGGATGTTCCGGGTCTGTCGCAAGGAGTGCTGCATGTCTGACCGCAAGCCCGTCCGTCCGTTCCGTTCGCGCGACTGGTTCGATGCGCCTGGCCGCGAGGACATGGCCGCGCTCTATCTCGAGCGGATGATGAACTACGGCATGACGCCGGCGGAACTGCGGTCGGGCCGGCCGATCATCGGCATCGCGCAGTCGGGCAGCGATCTGTCGCCCTGCAACCGCATTCATCTGGAACTGGCGCAACGCGTGCGCGAAGGCATCCGCGACGCAGGCGGCATCGCCATCGAATTTCCGACTCACCCGATCCAGGAGACGTGTCGCCGGCCCACCGCCGCGATCGACCGCAATCTGTCATTCATGACATTGGTCGAAATCCTGCACGGCTATCCCTTCGATGCGGTCGTGCTGACGACGGGTTGCGACAAGACAACGCCCGCTGCGATCATGGCGGCATCGGCGGTCGACATTCCGGCGATCATACTATCCAGCGGACCGATGCTGGATGGATGGCACGAAGGCGAGCTTGCGGGTTCGGGCACCGTGATCTGGCGGGCGCGGCGCAAGCTCGCGGCGGGCGAAATCACCAAGGATCAGTTCATGGACGCCGCCTGCGCATCCGCGCCGTCGGCTGGTCACTGCAACACGATGGGAACTGCTTCGACCATGAACGCGGTCGCGGAAGCGCTTGGCATGTCGCTGCCCGGCTGCTCGGCCATTCCGGCGCCCTATCGTGAGCGCGGTCAGATCGCCTACGAGACCGGCAAGCGCATCGTCGAGATGGCCTATGAGGATTTGACGCCATCCAAAATCCTTACGCGCGCATCCTTCCTCAACGCAATCGCTCTCGTAGCCGCCATCGGCGGATCGACGAACGCGCAGCCGCACATCGCTGCAATGGCACGTCACGCAGACGTCGAATTGTCCACGACGGACTGGAGCGCTGCCTATGACATTCCGCTGCTGGTGAACATGCAGCCAGCCGGAAAATATCTCGGCGAACGGTTTCACCGCGCGGGCGGCGTTCCGGCCGTCCTGTGCGAATTGCTCGGCGCCGGCCGCCTTGACGGTGCCGCGCTGACGGTTACGGGCAAGTCCATCGGGGAGTGCTTGAAGGGCCGCGAAACCCATGATCGCGAGATGATCTGCAGCTTCGACAAGCCGCTGATGGAGCGTGCCGGATTTCTCGTCCTGAAAGGCAACCTGTTCGACTTTGCCGTCATGAAGACGAGCGTGATCTCCGAGGAGTTCCGCAAACGCTATCTGTCGCGGCCGGGCAAGGAAAATGTCTTTGAGGGACGCGCCGTCGTGTTCGACGGTTCAGACGACTATCACCACCGCATCAACGATCCGGCGCTCGGCATCGATGCCAACACAATCCTGGTCATCCGCGGTTCGGGTCCGGTGGGCTGGCCGGGCTCGGCGGAAGTGGTGAACATGCAGCCGCCGGACGCGCTGCTGAAACAGGGCATAACGAGCCTGCCGACGATCGGCGACGGCCGGCAGTCCGGAACTGCGGACAGCCCGTCGATCCTCAACGCATCGCCCGAGAGCGCGATCGGCGGCGGCCTTGCTTGGCTCCGCACAGGCGATCTGATCCGGGTCGATCTCAATGCAGGACGTTGCGATATGCTGGTGGCGGAGGATGAAATAGCAAAGCGAAAGATGGACGACACGCCCGCGGTGCCGGAGTCGGCCACGGTGTGGCAGGAAATCTTCCGCGCGACCGTCGGACAGATGGACAGCGGCGCTATAATGGAACCGGCGCTGAAATATCGCCAGGTCTCATGCAAGACGCCGCGTCACAATCACTGAAAGATCAGACCCGGACTGTCACTGATCCGGCGGATTGAGATCCCACACGAAAACGGGACGGCCGTCGGAATGGAACGTGGTGAAATCGGCCGGTTCGCCTTCCGGACAGGTCGTTTCGTCCGAACCCGTGTTGAAGTCATAGGGACCGGGATATTCGACGCACTGCTTGATGTCCGTACCCCAGTAGTGATCCGAGTCGCCCTTGACCTCGGCGCGTGCATAGAAGGTGTGGTTTTCGGTCCTGAAGATGTCCTCGCAATGCGCAGGTAGGACCGAGGTCCAGCCCTTGTTGCGCCAGTCCGAGCCGCCGATTGGGATGTAGCTGCTTCCAATCAGCACCGTCTGGTCGGTGTGATTGCATGCGCGCAGGGTAACGACGCTGGCGGCCTCGGCCGGAGTGGAAAGCGCCGCGGCGGCAAGCACCGCGCAGCCGGTCAGGGCCGCCGCCCCAAGAAATCTTGCAAACGAAAACATGAAAGGAGCCTTTCCGATGGAGGCCGGTCGCGGGGATCGGCAGGGTTCGAACGACAATGAAAAGCAGATCAGACCCTCATTTGGGTATTTTGATGTCGATCAAGCAGAATCCCAATGCCAATTTCGATCACGTCCTGTTCCAGGCTCTGTCAGGAGATTCGACGTGCCGAAAGAACGCTGCGGTATCGAGTCCTGTACCCGTCGCGCGGGTGACGATCTGTTCGGCCGAGAATCGATTGCCCGGCGCGTAGACCTTTTCCCCCAGCCATCCGCGAAGGCCGCCGAACCTCGCGCCACGAATCTCTTCGTCGAGGGGGTTCGCCTTGGCATAAGTCTCCGTTAGCTGGGCGGCGTAGAGGCTGCCGATCGTGTAGGTCGGGAAATAGCCGAACATACCCACCGCCCAATGCACGTCCTGAAGCACGCCTTCGCGCGCGGTGACTGGCTCGATGCCGAGCAGCGCATGGCTGCGCTCGTTCCAGGCTTGCATCAGGTCCTTGACGGCAAGCTGGCCGGACAGCAGAGCGATCTCCAGCTCAGTGCGCAGAATGATGTGCAGGTGATAGGACATCTCATCGGCACCAGTCCGGTTCGTGCCGGGCCGGACGCGATTGAGAGCCCGCCAGAATTGTTCGGCATCGAGGCCATCGAGCGCCTTCGGAAAAAGCTCCCGCATCTGCGGGTAGAAATGCTCGATGAAAGGCCGGCTGCGGCCGACATGATTTTCCCAGAGCCGGGCCTGCGCCTCATGCAGTCCCATGCTGGGCCCGTCGCCGAGGTATGAATCCTGATCCGCCAGCGCGAAGCCCTGATCATACAGCGCGTGTCCACCCTCATGCATTGTGGAGAGCATATTCACCGTGATGTCGTCTTCGTGCGCGCGGCTGGTCACGCGAACGTCACTGCGGCCCACCAGCATGGTGAATGGATGAGTCGTCGGATCAAGACGGCCCCGCTCGAAATCGAATCCGATGGCGGACAACATCTTGCGGCTGAGCGTCCATTGTTCCGCCGCCGGAAAGTGTCGCCCTGAAAGCGCCGTCGCGTAACCGGCAGTCTTGCCGGCGGCGCTGTGCACGAGCGGTATGAGCCGCTCTCGCATTTCCGCGAGCAGAGGCTCAAGCCGCGAGCGCGTCATGCCGGGCTCATGCTCATCCAACAGCGCGTCATACGGGTCGCCACCTCCGGACAGGCACGCCGCGCGTTCACGGACAAGCCCGAGCAGGTCCGCAAAGGGCGCGGCAAAAACACTGAAGTCATTCTTCCCACGCGCTTCTTCCCAGGCGCCAAGCGCGAGCGCCTTTGCGTTGGCAACGTTTCGCACCAGACTCTCCGGCAAGGCGAGCGCGTGGCGCCGTTCGCGCCGTACCAGGAAGATCTCGCGCGCCAGATCCGCGTCTCCCGCGCACTCGAGCGCCGCTTCCTCAATTACGTCTGCGAAGTGATCGGAAGTCAGCATGTTGTGGCGAATGGCTTCGAGGGTGGCTGTCTGTTCCCCACGCTGCGCCCGGCCCCCAGACGGCAGGTAGGTTTCCTCATCCCATTCGAGCAGCGCGATGGCCTGGTCGATATGGTGGAGTTCCGCGATCTGCGTGCGCAGCGTTTGTATCGCCCCGTCATTGCGCTTCTGAGACCGCTGTGGAATGCGCAGGTCCTTGAGCGGATTGGCGACCAGCACGGCGGCAAGACCGCCATGCTGGGCCACGTTGACCACCTGCTTTTGCGACACGCGGCACAGGATGCCCAGGCCGTTGTCGGTCGGTGCAAATCCCATCACCGCATAGAATGGCTCGCCATAAACGCGGCCGTCATCGGCCGCGACCGGAAACTCGCAGATCGGCAGGCGCGTCGCCGACTGCAGGACCCAGGACAGGTTCGGATCGCTGGCCTTCAGCGCGGCTTCGTGAAGCTGGCGCTCCCAATCGGCATCGGACAAAAGCGCGCCGATCGCAACGCCTTCGCCGCCATAGGCGCGGTTCGGTTTCAATACGAGCCGTTCACGATTGCGCCGCGCATAGTCGAGCAGGTCGCCCGTCGTGTGATTGGGCAGCGTCGTGCGCCGCTCGCCGACGATGCGTGTCCACAAAACATGGCGCTCGAACAGGCGGCAATCGTCCGGCGAGAAGAACTTCGCCGACAGGACCGGATCGGTCAGAATCTCGAAGCAGCTCTTGTGATCGAAATCCCCCGTCAGGGAGGAGATCATGCGATTCTGCTTGAGCAATGTGCGCATGCCGTCGAGCGGCTTGCCGATTTCCTTTTCCAGCGCGATCAGGTCGCGCGTTTCATAGTCGCGATAGGCGATGTCGATGCGGGTGTCGCCGTAGTAGACCTCGCCGCCCTCGGCTCGAAGCTCGCGCGGATCGGCATGCTCGATGGTCAGTCCGAATTTCTTGGCCAGAAATTCGATCAACACCGACTGCTCTGCCGGGCCGTCATCTTCATATTTCGGCTCGACGAAGCAGATGTGGCAGGACTCCCGGCCAAGCGAACGGGCGTGATCGATCAGGAGCTGCACGAACAGATCACGTTGATCCGGAAGAAGTTCGAGCGACAATTCCGGATCGTGGGCGATGAGAGTTGGAACGATGTCGCGCATCACCATCTGTTCGGCCACCGGCGAGTAGTGGATGCCACCGACTCCCGACAGGTTCGGCTCCATGAATTTCAGCGTGTCCTGCCAGCCGGCGCTTGCGAAGTCGCACACGGCGTCGAGACGGCCATAGACGGGATTGTACTTGGCGTGTTCGGGCGTCCAGATATCGCGCAGCCAGCCGGCTTCTTCGCCGCTCACGGCGAGGATATCGCGAACCTGGGCGTTCTCCAGAAACAGCGCCGGAAACTGTTTCAGCGCCTCGGTAATCTGCTGGCAGACATGATGCACATAGGTGAGCTGTTCCCGCCGGGCGAGGATCGGGCGCAGCATCACGCGAACGGCCTCCGGCACGCCGTTATGCTCATAGACCATCTGGTTTGCGACGGCGTCCGCGCGCATGCGCTCGGCGATCTGGCGGTAGGTGTGGTCGGAAATGTTGTGGGCGGCCCGCTTGACGCGACTCTCAAGGGCCGCACCGGACAGGCCCAGGGCTTCCGCTGGACTGATTATGGACGGCATGAAGGACATCTCCGGCGAGGCAGGAATTCGACGTTAGCCAAGAATCAGGCGGTCCGCAGAACTTTGCGCCCCATAGCTGTCGTTGGGGAATGCCCGCCGCCGGGCGTGCAAGATCGCGCGATGTCATATTAGTATGCGCTTCGGTGGTGACTGGACCTCTCCACCGGCCGCTCCGGCGGTCATTGCAACAGGGGCGGGTAACGGCATGGCTTTGGAACACGTAGACGTTGTGATTGTGGGCGCGGGCCTTTCCGGCATCGGCGCTGGCGTGCACCTGCACGAAAATTGTCCGTCAAAGAGCTATCTGATCCTGGAGGGGCGGCCCTCGATGGGCGGCACATGGGATCTGTTCCGCTATCCCGGCATTCGCTCCGACAGCGACATGCATACGCTTGGCTATCGCTTCAAGCCGTGGCGGGCAGCCAAGGCGATCGCCGACGGTCCGTCGATCCTCGACTATGTGAAGGAAACGGCTGCCGAATACGGGGTCGATAAACACATCCGCTACAATCACCTCGTCAAGAAGGCGTCGTGGTCGAGCGAGGACGCATGCTGGACCGTCGAAGCCGAACGCAAGGATACGGGCGAGACGGTCCGCTACACCTGCAACTTCCTCTTCATGAACTCCGGATACTACAGCTATCGCGAAGGCTACACGCCCGAGTTCAAAGGCATCGAGAACTACAAGGGCAAGATCGTTCATCCGCAAAAGTGGCCGTCCGACCTCGACTACAAGGGCAAGAACGTCGTCGTCATCGGTTCCGGCGCGACCGCGATGACGCTCGTGCCCTCGATGGCCAAGGATGTCGGCCATATCACCATGTTGCAGCGGTCGCCGACCTATGTCGTGTCGCGTCCGGACAAGGACGCGGTTGCCAACGCGATGCGATCGTTCCTTCCGGAAAGCTGGGCCTATGCGCTGACGCGGTGGAAGAACGTGACGCTGCAGCAGTTCATGTATCGCCAGACGCGCACAAATCCGGCGAAGGTGAAGAAGACCCTGATCGACATGGTGAAGAAGGAACTCGGCCCGAACTACGACGTCGAGAAGCACTTCACGCCGAAATACAATCCGTGGGACCAGCGACTGTGCCTTGTTCCCAACAGTGATCTGTTCGAAGCCATTCGGTCGGGGAAAGCCGAGGTGGTGACGGACCTGATCAACTCATTCACCGAAACCGGCATCAAGCTGAAATCCGGCAAGACGTTGGAAGCCGACATCATCGTGACGGCGACCGGCCTCAACCTTGTGATTCTGGGCGAGATGCAATTCTCGGTCGACGGCGCACCCGTCGATTTCGGCAAGACCTGGTCCTACAAGGGCATGATGTATTCCGGCGTGCCGAACCTGGTCTCGACCTTCGGCTACATCAACGCGTCATGGACGCTGCGTGCGGACCTTACGAGCGAATATGTCTGCCGCCTGATCAACCACATGGATGCCAAGGGCGCGCGACAGGTGACGCCGCGCCTGCGCGATCAGGACCGCAGCATGCCTGCCAGGCCATGGATCGACGATTTCTCGTCTGGCTATATGCAGCGCATGATGGATCGCTTTCCCAGGCAGGGCGATCACGAGCCATGGATCAATCCGCAGAACTACACGCGCGACAAGCAGATGATCCGATACGGCGCGCTTGAGGACGGCGCTTTGATTTTCGACAATCCGGCAAACGCAGGCGCTGCAGAGGATTTGTTGAAGGCCGCTGAATAGGGATGTGAATGCGCGATGAGTCTTGAGTCTAAACGTATCGTCATTATCGGCGGCACCTCGGGCATCGGCTACGCGGTAGCCGAAGCAGCGGTGCGCGACGGCGCTCATGTGGTCGTGGCGTCCAGCAATCCCGAAAAGGTCAATTCCGCAGTCAAGCGCCTCTCGAACGGCGCAACAGGCGCGGTCATCGACGTGACGAGTGAAAGCGCCGTCGAGGCGGCGTTTGCCAAAATCGGTCCGCTCGATCACCTGGTGACAACTGCCGGTGACTGGAAGGCGCGGCGCGGTCCGGTCGGCGAAATGGACCTTGATGCAGCCAAGTGGAACTTTGCGGTTCGCTTCTGGGGTGCGCTGGCGGCGGTCAAGCATGCCCAAAAACACATTGCAGCGGGCGGATCGATTACGCTCACCGATGGAATGGTTGCGCATCGCCCGAGCAAAGGCTCGGCTGTCGCGACAGCGATGGCGGGCGCGGTCGAACATCTGACGCGCGGTCTCGCGGTCGATCTGGCGCCAATTCGCGTGAATTGCGTTTGCCCCGGCCTGATACTTACCGGTGTGTGGGACAGCATCCCGGCGGATCGCCGTGCCGAGCAATTGGAGCGCATGACGAAGCGGCAGCCGTTGCCGCGCGCCGGCGAGCCGGCCGAGGCGGCAGAAGCCTATCTCTATCTCATGCGCGGCGGGTACACGACCGGTCAGGTCCTACACGTCGACGGCGGCTCGTCGGTCGTCTGAACCTTCGGTCGCGCTTAGCTGGGCAGGCGTTCGAATGTCGGCATGCCCTGCGCGATCTGATGAAAACTCTGCTTGTCGATCGTGAAGATCGCCATGTCAGGATTCCCGAACTGCTTGGGATCGTCGAGCGAACCGACCTTGATGATCACCGCCGGAAACCCTTGCGGGCGCGTCACGACATGCGTTCCGCACTCCGCGCAGAATTCGCGGGTCACCGGATTTGGAATGTCGCTTCGCGCGAATTTCTTCGGCGTACCCTTGGTGTAGCGAAAGCCCGCGATCGGCATCGCGATGAAGACATTGGGCGAGCCGCCAGTGATGTACTGGCATTCGCGGCAATGACATTGCGCCTTCATCATCGGCTCGCCTTCAGCGACGTAGCGCAAAGCGTGGCAGTAACAGCCGCCTTCGAGTTTCATTTCCGTCTCCCTTTCTGGTCGTTGCGACTATAGCGGTACGAATTTTTTGATGATCGAGCGGCCTTCGGGGTTCAATTCGACATGTACTTTTGCCCCCAGCGGATCGGCCGCAATCATCGCCTGCGCGGTCGCAGTATCGTCCGGATCGGTCATTGCAACGAAGCGAGCCTCGCTCGACGCCAGATATCCGACCACCACGCCGCGCGGCGCTGGTCCGCTGTAGTCGATGGTGTACGTCTCGACCACACCGTCGCCCTTGCCGGGCTCGACGGCTGGCGCTTTCCACGAGTCCACCTCGGCCTGAAGCGCCTTGCTGTCAAAACCCTTCCAGCGCGAAGGCTTGGTGGAATAGACGCCGACCGAGTATTTCGACAAAAAGCCGCCATTGGCGGCGACAAGACCAAAGGCGCCAGGCTTGGCACGCAGCGCGCGTGTCATGCTGGCGATGGCATGCATGGAGTAGTTGTTTCCCGCTCCGCCGAAAAAGGGCAGGCCGCCCGTCACGGTGAGCGGGCGCGGATCATCTGCGGAGATACCGAGTCCATCGCGCACGTTGAACACCGCGATGGGAAAGCAACTGTAGAAATCGAACAGCGCGATGTCGGCGACACTCACGCCGGAAACGGCGAGGGCCTGCTTGACCGCAAGCACCGATGCGGGGCTCGACGACAGATCCTGCCGCTCGATCGGCACGCGCTCCTTCACGTCCGCGCCGCCATGCAGATAGACGAAGCGCTCCTCCGCGATGCCGAGTTCCCTTGCCCGTGCGACCGATGTGATGAGAACCGCCGCTCCCTGATTGGCCTGGTCGCGCGCCACCATGCGGCGCGGGTAGGGATCGCTCGTCAGCCTGTTCGACGCTGTGACCGTTGCAAGTTCTTCCGCGCTGTAGACCGTCTGGGACATCGCGTGTTCGTTGCGCGACGCGACCTTGGTGAAGGGCGCGAAGAGACGCCCCATGTCCATCGCATAGTCGGCGCGCGAACGTTTGAGCCGCGCACGCCGCGCATTGTCGAAGAGTGCGTAGACGCTGATCGGCGTCCTCGCCCCGTGACGCGGCAATTCAGCCGTCTGCAACGGATCGCCGAACCCGCGATCCTCGAGCTGGCCACCGACGGCTTCGGACCAGTCGCGCTTCTCGCCCTTGCCCATCAGATGCCGGACCGTCGAGATTGCTTCGGACCCGCAGATGAGCGCCATCGAAATCTCGCCGCGGGCGATGTCCTGCGCGAACTCGTTGATCAGATGCTGCGGTCCCTGGCCGCCGACCGGCTCGAGAATGGCGCGTGCCGGATTGGCGCCGATCCTCTTGGCGACCGCGCGCGGGAAATTGTCCGCCTTCCCGAACGGAGCAACGACGTTCGGCGCCGAAACCTCGAATTGCCGGATCGCCGCGATCACGTCGATCGCCGGCGCAAGATGGTCCGTCGACAACGCGTCCTCGCAGGCCGCGCGCGCCGCGCGCCCGGCCAGATCGGCCGGCGAAAGCGCAGCATATCCAGCCGCATCGATCCGTTCCGATGCTTCGCCAACGCCGATGATGACAGGGGTCAGATCACGCAAGCCCGGCTCCTCAAAATGTTCGCGCGACCTTGCCAATCGCGCGCGTTCAAGTCGAGACCTCGCGACCGCGCGCACGCGTCGCGAACTCCAAGTATCCGTAGCGGTAGCTATCCTGCGTACGCGTTTCGCCGTCTGGATCGAGCGGCAGCCATGAACTAGTGTGGCCGGACGTGAGACGAAAATCACTCCAAAACAGGGAAGAACACACATGTCGGGTGAAGCGTGGATCATCGATGCGGCGCGCACGCCGCGCGGCGTCGGCAAGGTGGGCAAGGGCGCGCTCGCGGATGTTCATCCGCAACGCATTCTCTCTGCCGTTCTGAAAGCGCTGGGCGAGCGCAACAACCTCGAGACGGCCGACGTCGATGACGTCATTGCCGGATGCGGCACCCAGGCCGGCAAGCAGGGCGCGTGTATCGCACGCATGGCCGCGCTCGACGCCGGCTGGAAAACCGATGCCCCGGGATTTTCGCTGGATCGCTTCTGCGGTTCCGGCCTTACCGCGGTCAATCTTGCCACGATGGGCATCATGTCCGGCATGCAGCATCTCGTCGTCGCCGGCGGCGTCGAATCCATGTCGCACACCTCGACCTTGCCGCGCATCGGCGCGACGATCGACAGCAACAACATGCACCTGCGCGCCATTCATCCGCAGCCGCATCAGGGCATCTGCGCCGATCTCATCGCCACGCTCGACGGGATCAGCCGTGAAGACACAGAGAAGCTTGCGGTGGAAAGCCAGCGCCGCGCCGATCATGCGATCAAGAACGGGCACTTCAAGAAGAGCCTTGTTCCGGTGCATCGCGATGACGGCAGCGTCGCGCTCGATCACGAGGAATTCCCCCGCCCGAACACGACGCTTGAGGGCCTGTCGCAGCTCAAGCCGGCCTTCGAAGCCATGTACAGCCATCCCTTCGATGACGAAGGAACGAGCTACAAGAAACTGGTGCAGCAGGCCTATCCCGACGTCGCCATCAAGCACATCCACCATGCCGGCAATTCATCGGGCGTCGTGGACGGTGCCGGCGCCGTCGTGCTCGCGTCGCCCGAATATGCGAAGGCGCATGGCCTCAAGCCGCGTGCCCGCGTGCGCATGGTCACAACCGCCGGCGACAGTCCCGAACTGATGCTGAACGCACCGGGACCGGCGGCGCGCAAGGCGCTGAAGCTTGCCGGCATGGACCTGAAGGACATCGATCTCATCGAGATCAACGAAGCCTTCGCGGTCGTCCCGCTCAAGTTCATGCGCGATCTCGACGTCGATCCGGAAATCGTGAATGTGAACGGAGGCGCGATGGCGCTTGGTCATCCGATCGGCGCGACGGGCGCGATGATCCTGGGCACATTGCTCGACGAACTGGAACGGCGCGATCTGGCGGTCGGTCTGGCGACGATGTGCACGGGCGGCGGAATGGCGCCGGCAACGATCATCGAGCGGATGTGAACGGCATCGCCTGTTCCACGGACGGGCGATTGGTTGACGCAGATCAAGTCCGCACTCGGGCATGATGGTCTAGTGGCAGACTGGCGGCAGGAAATCTCTTCCTTCTGTCCGATAGCGGCTTGCCACATGACCGTTCGCGTTCTCCCGCCCGATACGTTCGAAGCATTCGCCTCGCAGGTACGGCAGTTTCTCGCCGAGAGCCTGACGTCGGATCTGCGTGAGGCCGGCCGCCACACGACGGGCGTGCATTCGCCGATCGATGCCTGCCGCCTGTGGCATCGGCGGCTCTATCGCCGCGGCTGGGTCGCGCCGGCCTGGCCCGTCGCCTATGGCGGAACCGGCTGGAGCAGCGAATATCGATTCTTCTTCGAACAGGAATGCGCGCGCAACGACGCGCCCATTTTGTTTGCCACCGGCCTTCGCAGCATCGGACCGCTGCTGATCGCGCTGGGGACAAAAGAGCAGAAACGCAAGTACATCCCGGCAATCCTCTCCGGCGACGATCTTTGGTGCCAGGGTTTTTCGGAGGCCAATGCCGGTTCCGATCTTGCGGCGCTTGCGATGCGCGCGAAGCCCGAGGCGGACCATTATGTCGTCACGGGCAGGAAGATCTGGACGACGGGCGCGCACCACGCCAATCGCATGTTCGCCCTGGTCCGCACAAATTCGTCCGGCAAACCGCAGGAAGGCATCACGTTCCTGCTGATCGACATGGATCTGCCGGGCATTTCCGTTCGTCCGCTGATCACGATCGACGGCCAGCATGAATTCAACGAAGTCCTGTTCGAGGATGTGAAGGTTCCGATCGCAAATCGGGTCGGTGCCGAAGACGAAGGATGGGCTGTCGCCAAGCACCTGATGCGCTTTGCGCGCACCAACAACACCAATTCCTCATTGCTGCGCCGGGCGTGGCGCTCTGTCGAACGCGCCGCGAGCGAATTTGGCGATCTGGAGCCGGGCTTGCGCATACGCCTGAGCGAAACCGAGGTGGAACTCGCAGCATTTGAGAGTCTGGAAATGAAGCTGTTGGCGACGGGCCGCCTGTCGGGTGACGATGAAGCCGGTTCATCCATGATGAAGCTGGCCGCGACGGAGCTTCACCAGCGCATCACAGAAGTTCTGTTGGAGATCGCCGGACCGTTCGGTATGGCCGCGCCCGGATTGCTCGAAGATGGCAATCCTCGGATCGCGCAAGGCAGTTTCGCGGTCCAGAAATATCTCGGCACCCGCGCGGCGAGCATCTATTCGGGTACCAATGAAGTGCATCGCAATGTGATCGGGAAATATCTATAGTCCCGGACTGTTGAAGATCGTTTGCAGTGGCATCATCGGAGGCAGCTTTTTCGCATACTCTTCAAAGAGTTGCATGTTTGATCAGCGTCAATGCGAGCTCGGAAACCCCCGATAGTGTGCCGTTCAGTAACGCAAGCCAAACACGGCAAGGAACCAAGATATGTCTGAAAATGTGACTCCCCCCATCGGGAACGATAAGGCGACTGACGTCTCGCGCCGCAGCCTGCTGCGCGGTGCAACGCTTGCGGCGGGCGGCGCGGCATTGCTGGCCGTGACCTTGACCACTCAATCCGCCGAAGCCGGCAACATGACCCAGAAGGCCGCCGGCTATCAGCCGACGCCGAAGGACGGAAAACAGTGCAGCACATGCTCGCTGTTCCAGGCGCCGAACGCCTGCAAGCTCGTCGCCGGTGATATCGCTGCGGCCGGCTGGTGCAGGTTCTATTCCAAGAAGGCCTGACGTCGAATTAGCGTTCGAGGCATTCACGGACGGTCGGTGCAGATCGCGCGGGCGTTTCGGCTCGCGCGAGATGCTGCTGTCGTCGCGTGCCTTGTTCTGTCGTGCTGCTCGATTTCGGCCGCAGCGGATGAGACGCGAGCGGTTGCTGCACGGATCGACTCGCTTCGCGCCGAGTTGCTGTCTGGCGGCAGCGCGACTGAAATCCTGACATCGCATTGCGCTGCGCTCGGTTCCGTTATGCCCGCAGTGATCCGGGCCGAGCGAGTCCGGACCGCGGACAAGCAAGCCGATGCGGGCACGCGCAAGCTTCTCGCAGCGCGCGCTGACGAACAGGTGATGTATCGCCATGTGCGACTGACCTGCGGAACGCACATTCTTTCCGAGGCTGACAATTGGTATGTGCCGGACCGGCTCACCGCGGACATGAATAAGATGCTCACCGAGACCGACACGCCGTTCGGCACGGTCGTCCGGCCTCTCGCATTTCACCGAAAGACGCTGGAAGCGACCACGCTACCAAGCCGTTCTCCGGCGGCCCTGCGCGTGCGGGCGCTGCTGATCACCAAGACGGGAATTCCCTTCAGCCTGGTCGTCGAGGACTACAGCCGCGAGCTCGTCGACGCGAAATGAACCGGACGTGAGTGCGGTCCGACGCGAACGCCCGCATTCGAACCAGAGCGCACGGTCGCTCAGAGGTCTGCCGGTGTGGTAGTCGGTACGCGCGTCAGGCGAGTTGTTGGCGAGCAAATATTTTTGCCTCTCGCTTTGAAGCGGTCGCCCCGCGGTCAGTGAAGCGGCAGAAAGTCCATGCGGCCCGTGCTGCTTGCAAAGAATTTCGCCAAAATTGGCAGTCGAGTGAGCTCCAAAGTGCCGAAGTTTGGCAGTGGACGGACAGCGTCTTACCATCTACCGATTCAATCCGATCCAGCTATCTCAGGGGCAAGAAATGCAATTCGACGACGTTATCCTTGGTCGGCGCAGCATCCGCGGCTACAAACCCGATCCGGTTCCCAAGGCGTTGATTGAGGAAATCATAGCCTTGGCGATGCGCGCTCCGTCGTCGATGAATACCCAGCCCTGGAATTTCTACATCATCACCGGCGAGCCGCTTGACCGGATCCGCGCCGGCAACACCGAGCGGATGGTGGCCGGCGTACCGCAATCGCGCGAGTTCCGCACCGGCAAGGCGTTTGCGGGACAGCATCGCGACAGGCAGGTTGGCGTCGCCAAGCAGTTGTTTTCCGCGATGGGAATCGCGCGCGATGACAAGGATAAGCGCCAGGACTGGGTGCTGCGTGGCTTCCGCCAATTCGATGCGCCAGTATGCGTGATCGTGACCTATGACCGTGTGCTTGATGGCAGCGATGATACTCCTTTCGATTGTGGCGCTGTGACGAACGCCTTGGTCAATGCCGCATGGTCTCGCGGACTTGGCGCGGTGATCAACAGTCAGGGCATCATGCAATCACCGGTGGTGCGTGAGCACGCCGGAATAGCCGACGACCAGGTCATCATGAAAAGTATCGCGCTGGGCTGGCCAGATGAGAGCTTCCCGGCAAATGCGGTCGTGTCCGAACGCAAGTCAGTTCATGACGCTACTGTTTTCGTCGGCTTCGACGACGGGTCACTTGTCGCGCCGCGCACTTAGCCGCCGCCGGGGCGTGCGGAGCCGGAACCGGAGGCGTCGCTCACGATCCCATCCGATTGGCCTGAGCCAAACGGCGCCGCGACGACATGGTCGTTTCCTGAGGGATTTGGAGCTGGCGATGAAAGCGGAGATCCGGACCGGTGCCTTAGCGTCGTTGGGTTCCAGCCTTGGGAATGCAAACGAACGCGGCCTGTCGATACGTCATGCGTTCGTGAGGGCCCGCCTAGCTGGACGCTGACGTCCGATGGCGCCAGCTCAGACCGTCCGGCTTCACGTCGAAGTTCGACCCAAAATTGACTTACGGGCACCCGGGAGGCGCACACGAAGTTTGTGGTCGAGGCCTAGAAGTTTCGACTGCCCGATCCAAAAAGATTGGTATGGTTCGAACGGCGAAGTTCCTTAGTGCCCGCAGATGTTCTGACGCATGCACAAGACGGGAGCGGCCACAGGCGGGGTAGAATGTCCAATTTGGCAGAAGAAATCATCACTCCCGTGGACAGTGGCGGCGCCAATCACATTGCGCGCGGGCAACGGCTAAAGCTCAGCACGCTCTCGTTCTACGGCGCCGGCATGCTCGTTCAGGATACGCTGGGGCTCGGTCTGGGCACGTTGCTCCTGTTCTACCTCACCGTGGTTTGCGGACTATCCGGTTCAGCGGCAGGCATCGCGTTGGGCCTTGCATTGGTGGTGGATTCCTTCATCGACCCTCTGGTCGGCTCGATCTCCGACAACAGCCGATCGCGGCACGGACGACGGCACCCGTTCATGCTCGCTGCCGCAATTCCCATCGCCGTCGGTTTCGGGCTTCTGTTCTCGATACCGGCCGCGCTGACCGGCATCGGGCTCTTTGTCTATGTCCTGACCATGCTCATGATCGTCCGCGTTGGCCTCAGCTTTTTTCAGGTGCCGTACATCGCGCTGGGCGCCGAACTCTCCGACGACTACTCCGAGCGTTCCACGATTGTAGCTTCGCGGGTCTTGTTCACGGTCGTTGCGGGCGTTTCAGCCGCCGTGCTCGCCTATGGCGTTTTCCTCAAGGGTCATGACGGTCAGCTCAATCGGGCCGCTTACGCGCCGTACGCGTGGACTTGCGGCATTCTGGTGCTGGCGGGCGCCGCTCTTGCCACGTTCGGAACGATGAGCTCGCGTCATCGCCTGCATGCGGCGCCGGAAGGCCACGCAACGAGCCAGCTGCTCAGCGAAGTGATCGAGGTCTTTCGCAATCGTTCCTTTTCCATTCTGTTCAGCGCCTGCCTGGTACTCTTCGTCGGCCTGGGATTTGCTGGCTCGCTTGCTCTCCACGCAAATACCTACTTCTGGAAGCTGCAGCCGCCCCAGATCCTGTTGATCACGCTGCTTGTGTCGATGGGCTACTTCGCCGGCGTGTTCATTGCCATCACGCTGACGCGCTTTCTGGAAAAGCGCTGGATCGCGATGATCGGAATCGCGATGATCGGCTTCGGACAGCTCGTGCCTGCCGGCTTGAAGGTGACCGGCCTCATCGCATCGTCCTCGGAATTGACGACCCTCATGTTCGCGAGCGTCTTCACCGGTATCGGCGCAAGCTGCGCCTTGATCGGGTTTCAGTCGATGATGGCCGACGCTGCCGACGAGCATGAACTGTTGTTCAAGGCGCGGCGCGAAGGACTTTATTTCGCCGGCATCAGCTTTTCCGCGAAGGCTTCAAGCGGCATCGGCGCGCTGCTGGCGGGACTGGTCCTGGACGTGATTCATTTCCCGCACGACCTGGCGGGACAGACCGTTTCGCACGCTCACTTCGCAACCGGCACGGTGCTCAAACTGGGCTTGTTTCAAGGCCCGGGAGCCGCCGCCATCACGGCCATCTCCGTGCTTGTGCTCATACTTTATCGCCGCGGCCGGCGTGAGCATGAAGAAGTGCGAAAGGTCCTGGTCGAACGCCGCTCGATCAAGGAGCCAGAGTAGAAGGGGCGTTCAGAGAGCGCTTCGAGTTGAACTCCGGACGTTCGCGCGCGGCTCTGAATGTCGGCAGCCGGTCCGACCACCTAGCTTCGCCCTTCAGCCAGCTATCGGCTCTGCTATTCGAACGCAGCACCCAGTGGTATGAATCCGGGATCGCAGGCGGGCACCTTGCGAATTTTTCAGGTCGGCGTGCGCGCAGACGGATTTTGGGGGCAACTATGAGACGGCTGCTGGTGAGAAGCAGAGCAGTTTTCAGTTTGGTCCTGATGTGCGCCTCCGCTGCATCGGGGGCGGATTATGCCGCGATGGCGCCACTCGATCAGTACCTGATGGATCGCTCCGCCGAAATCGCGTTGGCGCAAAGCGCGGCGCCCCCGTCCATTTCCGGTAAGGCGACGATACTTGTACTGACGCGCAACGGCTATGATGCCGCGATCAAGGGCAGCAACGGTTTTGTCTGCGCAGTGGAGCGCTCATGGATGGCGCAATATGATTTTCCGCAATTCTGGAACCCGCATATGCGCGGACCGTTGTGCTACAATCCGGCGGCCGTTCGTTCCATCCTGCCCTACACGATCCGACGCACGGAATTGGTGCTGGCCGGACGCACAAAATCCGAAATGGCCGCCGCGATAAAAGACGGCATAGAAAAGCACCTGTTGCCGCCCCTCGAGGCCGGCGCCATGACCTACATGATGTCGAAACAGCAAAATCTCAATGACAACGCACACAACTGGGTGCCGCATCTGATGTTCTATTTCCCGCGCGCCGACGCCGCCAACTGGGGCGCAGATCTTTCCGGCGCGCCTCCGATGCTAAATCCGCAATTCCAGGAGTCGCCCGAAGCGATCAGCGTGATCATGGTGCCGGTGACGCACTGGTCCGACGGCACGCCCGCGCCAATGATGCATTAGCAGCAATTGGAGAATCCGTAGCGACCGGTAGTGCAGGAGCGGAGGGCATACTCGCTTCGGGTCGACGGCGGAGATTCGCCACGCCGCGCGCAGTAGCCGAGTCTCGGCGACACCAGCGCTTAATTCAGGCGAAGCAAGTCGATGGAACCAATTTGTGCTGTCCGGGTTCTGAATGGGACATCGGAGGAAACTCGCATGCGATCCGGACTGCTTTGGCTGATTGGCGTACCGATTCCAATAATCGTCATTCTATGGCTGATTTCCGGCCATCTTTAGGCGCCGGGCCTTGCTGCGGGCGCGTCAGATTTGTGCGACCGCGCCGCCGGTCCCAGTACCTCGAACATTAGTGGCCGAGTTTGCGAAGATGAGACGGCGGCCGAAACAATTTGAGATCGGCGTGTCGCTACCGTCCGGCGAAATCTGGTACGCTGGAACGCATAGAACACATGCGTTACCTAGGCGGGCGTACAATGATCTTCTCGAAGTCCCGGCCAAGCACGAAACCACGCAAATGCCCTGCATGCGGCGGCACAGGACTGGAAGTCCGCTCAAGCTCCAAGGTTCAATTTGGTGCAAAGAAGATTACGAGTCCGAAATGCGCGCTCTGCAACGGGACAGGACGGCTGCCCGCCAAATCGAAGTAATCGAACCGGCTTTGGTCAGTGGGCGCACTCGCGCGGCGGGGTCAGGTCCCCGCCCCTGACCCGGAAGGGTATCGGTGACGCTATCCTCGCCGGGCTTTGCCAGCGCACCTGAGCACCGTTCGGACCTGTCTCTCGGGCTCCGACAAAGCTGCGGACGTTGATGTTGGTTGTGAACTCCGAAGCAAGTGGCGATGTCGACGCAATGACAATCGGAAAATGCTCTACCGCCATCCGATCCGCTTGAGTGCGTCCCTGTAGATCACGGATCAAGTCCGCTCGCGGTACCATGCCAGTTGTTCGCTGGTGGCGAGCAGTTTGCCGTCACAACTCCAATAGCTCGACCGCTCGTCGGACGCGCCAGCATTTCCGACGCGGCCCTCGCACTCCACGAGGATAAAATCCTCTCCGACGTCGGAGAGTTCCGCTTCGGTAGCGTGCAAGTACGCAGTCAGCGATAGCGTCGTCGTGCTGACAGTCCGACCGAGCGCGTACATCGCGCGCGGCGGTGAATGGTCGGTGACCATGCCAAGCATTACCTTATCCATTGGGCCGCGCAGCGACCGCACCCATGCCAGCGAACGCGAGCTCGCGCCCGGTTCGGGAGGAAAGCCCTCAAGCGTGCGCCGTTCAAAGGCCGAGCTGCCGTAATGCTGGGAAATGTTCGGGATTTCAAGCTTCGGCAAGGAATGGGGATCGGGGGCGTCCGGCATCTGTGCAAAAGCGAAGGGTGGTGTCTGAGGCCTGCGCGCCATGATGACAATGGCGTGCACCCCGATTTGATCAACGCCCTCTGGACGAATCTCGACCTCCCACACCCCGACCGAGGCACCCTGCCGAATCCTGCGCGTGCGAACATCGAGCGCGCCTGAGGGAAGCGCCGCGGCATAGGTCAGCGTTAGAGAGAGGGTCTCACCCACTGCCTCGGGCTCTGCCTGGATCACCTTTATGCATAGGCCGATGGCGTAGCCGCCCCAAAGCCCGCCGCCGGGATTGCTCCACTCGGGGCCGGCAAATGTTGTCCACCGCAGTGGCGCGACAGCGCTAAGAGAAAGAGTGCTCATCATTGTCTCCGGGGACGATGCTATTCCTGGTGTCGTTGCGTCAGTCAATTGATCGACAAGCTGATCGACAGATCAGCCAGTCCATCTGCTGCGTCTGAGAAAACTCTTGGCTGAGGAGCTGCATGCCGCGGCGCAATGCCAACCGAGATTGTACGACACTCAAAGCGGGCACGAATCTGATCGGGGCGTGGAAGGGTATCCAGCCTATTTCATCCGCGTGGCGTTTCTGGCTGCAGATATGGTTCGGGCAATCCTGGACGGCCGGCAGCCGATCGAGCTCTCACTGGATCTGTCGTTAGCCTCGATGCCATTGCCGCTCGATTGGCGCGACCGACGCGCCGTACTCTGCTTCCCGGCTCGCCAGCACCGGCGCGTGGCGGCGCCCGCCGAATGAGAGTGTTCGAGGCGGGCTGGAATGCGCTGCAAGTCTGGCCCGACCGTCGTCGAAAAGCCGGCCAGGGTGCAGAAGCGCTAAAATCCCGCCGCACTGATCCGAATTCGGCAAACTCAGTGGCACAGCGTCCAACGAAGTTCTACTATCTACTTGAAATGTTTAGTCTATTTTACGGCGTGGAGAACGCACTGGCCGGAGCGGACTGAGTGGCTGGGGGACTAGGATTCGAACCTAGACAGGCAGAGTCAGAGTCTGCAGTCCTACCATTAGACGATCCCCCAAAAGGACCGGTGGACGCCCGTTTAGCGAACACGCCCCCCGCTTGCAAGGTACGCGCCGGGCTGGCGTCAGCCTGGATCATGCTAGCGTGCCCGGCACTGGTTCGGGGGCGGGCCAGCGGAGAACAAGAGTGCTGGACGGGGCCTTGAAAGACGCACGCAGAAGCCGGCGCGGCCGCCGCGATGCGCTGCGCGTGGCCGCTCTCGATCTCGGGACCAACAATTGCCGGCTTCTGATCGCGACGCCTTCGCGCGGCGGCAATCTGCGAATTGTCGATTCCTTCTCGCGCATCGTCCGCCTGGGCGAGGGCGTTGCGCACACTGGTGAGCTGTCGCCCGCCGCGATCGATCGGACGATCGTCGCACTCAAGATCTGCTCGGATCATATCCGCGCCAAGGGTGCGCAACGCGTACGTGCCATCGCGACCGAGGCTTGCCGCCGCGCGAGCAATGCGGGCGTGTTGCTCGAGCGCGCGCGCAACGAGGCCGGAATCGAACTGACCATCATCAGCGCTGCGGAAGAGGCGAGGCTCGCCGCCATCGGTTGCGCGCCGCTGATCGATCCGCAGGCGGATGGCGGTGTGATCTTCGACATCGGCGGCGGCTCGACCGAGGTGATCTGGATGCGCCGCGACCACAGTGGCGCACCCTATGTCGAATCCTCCGCGTCGGAGCCGGCAGGCGTCGTCACGCTTTCGGACGAGTGGGGCGCACGCGCGATCGATCGCGCCGGCTATGGGGCGATGCGCGATGAGATGATCGAGCGTTTCCGTCCCATCCGCGCGCAGATGGACAAGATCGCTCCGTTCGATCCGGTGACGCATCATCTTCTGGGCACATCGGGCACGGTCACGACGCTGGCCGGAATCGCGCTCGGCCTTGCGCGCTACAATCGCGACCGGGTCGACGCAAGCTGGCATCGTTGCGCCGACATCCTGGCCATCATAGACCGCCTCGTGGATCTGGACCTCAAGGGACGTGCCGACGTGGGCTGTATCGGACCGGATCGTGCAGACCTGATCGTGCCGGGATGCGCGATCTTCGCGGCCATCGCCCATCTGTGGCCCTGCGCCCAGTTGCGAGTTGCCGATCGCGGTTTGCGAGAAGGCATTCTGCGCGAATTGCTGGCGGAGAAGCGTTCATGACCGGCCGTCCCTCCGGACGCGGCGAGATCCGGGTCAAAGTCAAGAACACCAAGTCGCGCAAGGCGTCGTCGAACAAGTGGCTGGAGCGCCAGCTCAACGATCCGTACGTGCACGCCGCCAAGGCGAAAGGCTATCGCAGCCGCGCCGCCTTCAAGCTGATCGATCTGGACGACCAGTTCCATTTTCTCAAGCCGGGCACGCGGGTTCTCGATCTCGGCGCGGCGCCCGGAGGCTGGAGCCAGATCGCCCTGCAACGCGTCGGCGCCAAGGGCAGGGTGATCGCCGCCGACATTCTGGAAATGGAGCCGATCGAGGGCGTCACCGTTTTCCAGGCCGATCTGCTCGATGCGGAAACGCCGGGGCTTCTGAAGACAGCGCTCGGCGGGCCGGCCGACGTGGTTCTGACGGACATGGCGGCGCCGACGACCGGCCATCGCCAGACCGATCACCTGCGCACAAGTTCCTTGCTCGAAGCCGCGCTCGATGTCGCCGAGGACACGCTGAAACAGGGCGGCGTCTTCGTCGGAAAGGCATTTCAGGGCGGCGCAACCGGCGAACTTCTTCAGCGGCTGAAGAAATCCTTCAGGAGCGTGAAGCATGTGAAGCCGCCGGCGAGCCGGGCTGAATCCGTCGAGCTTTACCTTGTGGCCCTTGGATTTCGCGGAGCGCCGCCTACCTAGAAGGTGAGGGAGCGCAGCATGTCCGTTTGGGTGATGATTGGCTGTCTGCTGACGATCGTCATCGTCGGCTTGCCGCTCGCAATCTGGTCGACCGCAGGTATCCGCCGCTCCAAGCAGACCGCCGCGCGATTTGCCGTCGCGTCCGCATTGTTCCTCTCCTTCGGCGTGCTCAACCGCGAAGCGGCCAAGATCTCCGAAGTGAGCGAC
Organism: uncultured Alphaproteobacteria bacterium; assembly: GCA_963741725.1. Taxonomy (GTDB): domain Bacteria; phylum Pseudomonadota; class Alphaproteobacteria; order Micropepsales; family Micropepsaceae; genus Rhizomicrobium. The sequence continues at coordinate 613,805 of CAVUJC010000006.1, forward strand.
GAACAGGGTCAGGACAAACGCAAAAGGAATTCGGAGTCGGGCGATCCGCCCGAGCCTTGAAACACAAAAGCCCCGCCGTTGCCGGCGGGGCTTTCGCTTAAGTCAAAGAAGCGCGTGTTACGGCGCGGCCGTCAGGCTGATCGCGCCGACGCCGGCTGCAACGTTCAGACCACGGTTGCCTTCAACGCTGAGCGGCTGCAGAGCGATCGACTTGTCGAGACCGCCGATCAGCACGTTTGCGCCGAGACCGACGCCAACAGTTGCGCTGGCTGTCGCACCGGCATAGTCGCCCGCGAGAGCGCCCGCACGAACGTCAGACGAAGGCGCGAACACGCCCCAGACGAGCACGCCGCCTTCAGTGTAGCCGATGTCGACTCCAAACTTGGAAATCGTGCCGGTGTAATGTTCGCTGGTATGGCTGTTGGGACGGAATGTGCAGTGCAGATCCTTGGAGGATCCGAACACGAAGCCCCAGCCGCTGGCGACGTTGCAAGTCAGCGAACCGACCTTCACGCCATGCGGCGCCGCGTCTGCGGTACCGGCGAAAGCCAAGGCGCCGGCTGCCAGAACGGCCGCACCCATCATCAAGCGAATTCTCTTCTGCATGTGGAAATTCTCCTATTTCGTGCGATCAATAGCCTGTTGGAAGGCGTAGGGCATAGCATGCCCGGCGTCCTGAGGTAGCTATATATTACCGCGATTTGGCCCGATTTGTGACCCCGTAAGGTTACAAATTGCTCTTTTTTTGGCCGCTTGCGGAATCAGCCCGTCGCTGCTAAAGGCTCGGCGCTCCAAACCAGATGGAGCGGCCGCACATGACCATCCGCGAAGCTTTAACCTTCGACGATGTGCTCCTGGTGCCCGCGGCATCCGAAGTCCTCCCTGCCCAGGTCGATACGCGAACGCGCCTCACAAAGACGGTCGAACTCGGTATCCCATTGATTTCAGCGGCCATGGACACCGTGACCGAGGCCGGCCTCGCCATCGCCATGGCCCAGGCCGGCGGAATGGGGGTCATTCACAAGAACCTCAGCAATGACGAACAGGCCGAGCAGGTCCGCCGCGTGAAGCAATTCGAAAGCGGCATGGTGGTCAATCCGGTGACGATCGCGCCGGATGCGACGCTTGCCGATGCGCTGGCCCTGATGGAGCGGTTTCGCATCTCCGGCATCCCGGTGGTCGAGGGCGCTAACGGCAAGGGCGCGGGCAAGCTGGTCGGAATCCTGACCAACCGAGACGTGCGATTCGCCAACGAACCGCGCCAGCCGGTGCATGAGCTGATGACCAAGGACAATCTCGTCACGGTGCGCGAAGGCGTGAAGCCGGACGAAGCCAAGCGTCTTCTGCATCAACACCGCATCGAGAAGATTCTCGTCGTCGACGACGCCTATCGCTGCGTCGGACTGATCACGGTCAAGGACATCGAGAAGGCGCAGAAATTTCCCAACGCCTGCAAGGACGAGCGCGGACGTCTGCGCGTGGCGGCGGCGACCGGCGTCGGCGAAGACGGCTATGCCCGCGCCATGGCGCTCATCGAGGCGGAATGCGACGTCATCGTGGTCGACACGGCGCATGGTCATTCCAGGGGCGTGCTCGACGCCATCACCCGCATCAAGAAGAAGTCGAACTACATCCAGGTGGCGGCGGGCAACGTCGCGACCGCGCAGGGCGCGCGCGCACTGATCGATGCCGGCGCCGATTGCGTGAAGGTCGGCATCGGCCCCGGCTCGATCTGCACGACGCGCATCGTTGCCGGCGTCGGCGTTCCGCAACTCACCGCCATCATGGACGCGGTGTCTGCCGCACAGAAGGCCGGCATTCCGGTGATCGCCGATGGCGGCATCAAATATTCCGGCGATCTCGCCAAGGCGATTGCAGCAGGCGCGGATGTCGCAATGGTCGGCTCGCTCCTCGCAGGCACCGAAGAAGCGCCGGGCGAGGTGTTCCTCTATCAGGGCCGTTCCTACAAGGGCTATCGCGGCATGGGTTCACTTGGCGCGATGGCGCGCGGCTCTGCCGACCGGTACTTCCAGGCCGAAGTGACGGATTCACTCAAGCTCGTTCCCGAAGGCGTCGAAGGCCAGGTGCCGTACAAGGGGCCGGTCACGACGGTCGTGCACCAGATCATCGGCGGGCTGCGCGCCGCGATGGGCTACACCGGCTGCAAGACCATTGCTGACTTCCACAAGAAGGCGGAGTTCGTGCGCATCACCGGCTCAGGCCTGCGCGAAAGCCATGTGCACGACATCGTCGTGACGCGCGAGGCGCCGAACTATCCAGGTGGGCAGTGAGAGCCAGCCTGCATTGCCGGTTGCATCCGGCATGACGTCGGAACTGCTCGTCATCATCGCCATCACGTTCGCCGCCACCATGCTTGGCGGTTTTTTCGCCATGCGATTTCGCGACCGGCTGCATCTGATTTTGGGTTTTTCAGCCGGCGCGGTCGTTGCCGTGGCGCTGTTCGATTTGCTTCCCGAGGCGATGTCGTTCGGCGCGACGTACAGCCCGGCGACGATCGCGCTCTTTATCGCAGCAGGCTTCCTGGCCTATCTCGTGTTCGACCGGCTCATCCTCATTCACCCGCACGATCATGGGGAGGAGCACGACCATGATCACGGCGCCGGGCCGCAGGCGCGCGGCATTGCAGGCGCGCTGACGCTATCGGCGCACAGCTTCTTCGACGGCGTCGCCATCGGCGTCGGCTTTCAGGCGTCGCCGATCGTCGGCCTCGTCATTGCGGCGGCGGTCATCGCGCACGATTTTTCCGACGGCATCAACACGGTCAGCTTCATCATCCGCAGCGGCGGGTCATGGCGCAAAGCATTGCCATGGCTTCTGGTCGACGCCTTTGCGCCGGTGCTGGGGGCGTTGTCGACGCTTCTGTTTCGAATTCCCGCGGCAAATATCGGACCTGTACTCGCCGTCTTCGCGGGCAGCTTTCTCTATCTCGGCGCCTCCGATCTCATTCCGGAAAGTCACCACCAGCATCCGCGCGCCGCAACGACGGTCATGACGCTGCTCGGCGCGGCGGTGATTTTCCTCGCCGTGCGGATATCCGGCGCATGACGCCCGCGGCACGCCTGCAAGGAGCGATCGATATTCTGGATGCGCTCGCCACGACGGATCAGCCGCTCGACCGTCTGCTACGTGACTGGTTCCGCACCCGGCGTTACGCCGGCTCCAAGGATCGGGCTGCCATCACGCAGCGCGTGTTCTCGATTCAACGGCATCGCGCCTCGCTCGCCTGGCGCATGCACTCCGACGCGCCGCGTGCGCTGGCGATTGCCTCGCTCCTCAAAGGCGACGAATTGCCGGAGACGATATTCACCGGCGGTGGCTATGGCCCGGCAGAACTGACCGAAGCCGAACGCGTCGCGATTGCGGCTTCGCCAAGCGGCGAGATTCCCCTTCATGTGCGCGGCGAGTTTCCGGCATTTCTCGAATTCCGAACTCACGCGGGCCTTCGGAGACGATTTGCTCGATGAAATGATCGCGCTGCAGGCCCGTGCGCCGGTCGATCTGCGCGTCAACACGATCAAGCGCGAGCGCGGCGAAGTGCTCGACGCCCTGAAGGCGCGCGAATTTCCCGCCGAGGCGACTCCTTTTTCGCCGATCGGCATCCGCATCGCGTCGGGCGAAGGATCCGCCGAACTTGGCCGCAGCACGATGTTCGAGACCGGCGCATTCGAATTCCAGGACGAGGCTGCGCAAATTGCCTCGCTGCTTTGCCAGGTCCGACCGGGCGAACGTGTCCTCGATCTCGCGGCCGGCGCGGGCGGAAAGTCGCTGGCGCTTGCCGCGATGATGCAGAACAAGGGCGAGATCATCGCCTGTGATGTCCGCCAGACCGCGCTCCAGCAGCTTGCCGCGCGGGCAACGCGCGCCGGCGCAACGATCATCCGCACACACCTGACGGAACAGGAACCGCCCGACGGCCCGTTCGACGCGGTGCTCGTCGACGCACCGTGCACGGGAACCGGCACCTGGCGGCGGCAGCCCGAATTGCGCTGGCGGCTTTCGCCGCAGCTCCTGAAGGAACGGATGGCGCTTCAGGACAGGCTTCTCGAACAGGCCGCGGTGCGCGTCCGCAAGGGTGGACGGCTGATGTATGCGACCTGTTCGATCCTGCCCTGCGAGAACGAGGACAGGATCGCCGCCTTTCTTGCGCGGCATCCCGACTTTGCAATCCGGCCCTGCACGCAGGCCTGGCGCGCATCGGACAAGACTCCGCTTGGCCTGGGCGAATTCTTCAAGGCCACGCCCCGCAGCGCCGGAACCGACGGTTTCTTCGCGGCCATCCTGCGCAAGAGGGAATGATGCGTTCGAAGGAGATGCGCCTATGATCCACAGGCACTGTCTGTGTGGTGCGATCCACAACATGAAAAATGGGTTCCTGGGTATGAACCCGAAAATGCGTAAGGCGTGGCATCACGTTCGCTGGACTCGTTCCCTAACCACTGGATAAATCCACTCATGGCGGCACCCGTTTTAGTCATCGATTTCGGATCACAGGTCACCCAGCTCATCGCGCGGCGCGTGCGCGAGGCAGGCGTGTATTGCGAGATTGTGCCCTATGACAAGGCTGGCGCCGCGCTCGCGTCGGGCGCGCCGAAGGCGATCATCCTTTCCGGCGGCCCGGCCAGCGTCGCCGAAACGCATACGCCGCGCGCGCCGCAACAGGTCTTCGAGATGGGGATTCCCGTTCTCGGCATCTGCTATGGCGAGATGACGATGTGCGAGCAGTTGGGCGGCAAGGTGGAGACCGGACACCACCGCGAGTTCGGCCGCGCGGACATCCTGATCGCGCAGGATTCCCTGCTGCTGGACGGCATCGGCAAGCAGGGCGACACCGAGACGGTCTGGATGAACCATGGCGACAAGATCACCGCGATCCCGCCGGGCTTCGACGTCGTCGCCACGAGCGAAAACTCGCCCTACGCCGTGATCGCGAACGAGAAGCGCCGTCTCTACGGGATCCAGTTCCATCCCGAAGTCGTGCACACGCCGCGCGGCGCGCAGATGATCGCCAACTTCGTGCGCAAGATCGCGGGCATCCCGGCGGACTGGAACATGCACGCGTTCCGCGCCGCCGCGATCGAGAAGATCCGCAAGCAGGTCGGCGGCGGCAAGGTGATCTGCGGCCTGTCGGGCGGCGTCAATTCCTCGGTGGCCGCTGTGCTGATCCACGAAGCGATCGGCGACCAGCTCACCTGTATCTTCGTCGATACGGGCCTGATGCGCAGCAATGAGGCGGACGAAGTCGTCTCTCTGTTCCGCAATCACTACAATATCCCCCTGATCCATGCGGAGGCGGCCGATCTGTTCCTCGGGCGATTGGCGGGCGTGAGCGATCCCGAGCAGAAGCGCAAGATTATCGGCGCGGCCTTCATCGAAGTGTTCGATGCCGAGTCGCACAAGGTCGGCGGCGCAGAGTTCCTGGCGCAAGGCACGCTCTATCCCGACGTGATCGAGAGCGTCTCGGCCACGGGCGGGCCGTCCGTCACCATCAAGTCGCATCACAATGTCGGCGGTCTGCCGGATTTCATGAAGATGAAGCTGGTGGAACCGTTGCGCGAACTCTTCAAGGATGAAGTGCGCGCGCTCGGCCGCGAGCTCGGCCTGCCTTCGTCGTTCGTCGGCCGGCATCCGTTCCCGGGGCCGGGTCTCGCCATCCGCGTGCCGGGCGAGATCACGCCGGAAAAACTGGACATCCTGCGCAAGGCCGACGTGATCTATCTCGATGAGATCCGCAAGGCGGGCCTCTACGACGTGATCTGGCAGGCGTTCGCCGTGCTGCTTCCGGTCAAGACCGTCGGGGTGATGGGCGATGCCCGAACCTACGATCATGTGTGCGCGTTGCGCGCGGTGACGTCGTCCGACGGGATGACGGCGGACTACTATCCCTTCGAGCACAGTTTCCTCGCGCGCGTGGCGACTCGCATCGTCAACGAAGTGCGCGGCATCAACCGCGTCGTCTACGACATCACCAGCAAGCCTCCCGGCACCATCGAGTGGGAATAGCCGATCAACGGGGTCCAGCCGGCATTTGCGCGCAGGTCTAAACAGGCCGCCGCGCCGGAAGTACGCACGGCCCCGTTAAGGGCACGAACTTCGGCCCGGCGGCCCGGACCATTGCTGATCTCATTTACAATGTAATCATTTGGTCGAAGCGGAAATACGTACTTCTGCGTACTGCTGCGCCATTGGACAAAATGGAATTTGCGCGTCCGCTTCGCTGCTCCGCGCAGACGTTGTGTTCCTGCAAGCGATCGCCATTCACCGTGCAGTCGTCCCACGCTTGGGTGACGTTGTGTGGATATACGTAGTCAAGACTCTTCATTTCATATGTACTAAATCGTACCGTTTTGAACATGACGGACTGCGGCCAAAGATCAATTGCCGAACATGTCGAGTGGTGCCGCGGCGAGCGCGACAGCAGGGCCCGCGAACTCGCCAAATACGAGGCGCGGCTGTTGAGCATCGGCGCCCCCAAGCCCGGCGAATACCAGACGATGGGCACGATCACGCATATCGCGTTCCTCAGGCGAACGATCGAACAGCTTGAGCGCATCATCGCGGCATATTCGGCGCCGCAGCCGCAGCCGGAGAGCAACAAAGAGGATCGCCATCCGGCCTGAGGGGCCGCGCCTGTGTTCATGAGTTCAATCGCAATCGAAAATTCCGGACGTCGCGCGCGCCGATCAGAGCGGGCGCGGCCGCCGGGCCTTGAGGGGGAACAGAATGCAGCGCGCTCAGGCAAGAAATGCCGCATTGGCAGGCTCTAAAATGTCGGCCACCGATTTTGCCGAATACACGTTTGCGCAGCTTCAGTCGTTGCGGTGGCTGGCGCTCAGGAACAATCAGAAACTTCTCGCGCATCTTCTCGATCTCGCTTCGATGGAAGCCAAGCGGAATTTTGGTGCAGCACAGAACTCCGACTTACTGCCCGTGAGCGAGCCATGAGGCGGCCTCACTGGCCATGCAATCGCCGAAAAGCTGCGAGGCGGTGCAAGCCGGCTCACAACACGTTCAGACAGTCGATCCTGAGCTGGGCCTTTCTGGGTTGGCCGCGCAGCGCGGGGCTGGCCGCTGCTGAGCACAGTTTTGCGTCACGAGGAGGCGTACATGCCGAAACAATTTACCCAAGACGTCGAACGCGCCCGAGAGCAGCGCGAAAAGGCAAACCAAATCATTGTGCTCTTTGAAGCCATGAAGAACCGCAGGGGTGAGCGCAAGGAGGAGTTTCATGCCGATGTCCAGGCGAACATCGCTTTGCTGCGCCGGATCGTCACCAACATGGACGACGTGATCGAAGCCTATTGGCTCTAGACCGCGCGCAGCATTTCCCGCCGGTCAGGCTCTTGATTCGTCTTGCGAAGAGGGCGTGACGGCGGGGTGTTCCGATTGACGGCGTACTTCAACCGGTAGGCGGCCCACGCAAGTGTTGCTGCCGGGGTGTCCGATTGATAACCTGTTCTTAAGCACGTCGCCGCATCATTGGTTCGATGATTGCCTAGTGTTTGCTCTGGGAGACTACCGATGAGCAATCCCGCAAAGCTTCTGACATTGCTTTCTGCCATCGGCCTTGTCGCACTTTCCGCGCCGGGAGCATCGGGCAAAACATCTGTGCCGGCCGCGGAAGCGCGATGCTCATCCAATTCCGGACCGTGCGTTCAAACAAATTGCGAATGGTTTGGTGACGGTTGCTGGAACGAGAAAATTTTCGAGCTGGTTGTTTCCGGCAAGCTCGACAGTGCACCGCGCCACGACACCAAGATGGCATCGACGGGCGATGGCCGGTCGGTGTCCACTGATCGCCGGCCGCCTGCGGTATGGGTGAGCTTTCACATCGGCGGCTTTTAGCCGCCGAGTTCCGCCGCAAAGTGATTTTTCAGTCGTTGTTGCGCCATGTGGCGATCACTGCCGGCGCGATTCCTGCTGCAAGGCGTTGACCGCTTCCGCAACCAAAAGCCAGCGCTGAAAACCCTCTCCGTCGCCGCGTGCAAGCGCCAGATCGGCCAGTTGCAAGGCCTGAGCAGCGGCATCTGACCCATGCAATCTCACCAACGACGCTGCCAGCTCGCCGGTTTCAGCATTGTCCATTCTAGCAAGACGTGGTGAGCAGACACGATGCGGCGACATATGCGCCGAGCAGGCTGAATGCGATGAGCAATACGAGCCAGAGATAGAAGGCTGGCGAATTGCGCTTCCGCCGTGGCTCCGGATCCCCGCTCACGATTTCACTCACTTTGGGCTTTCCGCGGTTGTATCTGTCATCTCTGAATTGGGTCCAGCGCTCGTCGGCAGCTGAGTCTCAAAGCACGTCGTGAAGATGCACGGTGATCACATTCGCGCCGCGCGAGAGCCTGAATTTTGCAGCATCGAAACTCGGCTGATCCAGCAGCGGGCGCGCATCGTTCGAGAAGCCGAACGGTTCTTCGGGAAGACCGAGCCTGCTCGTTGCGAACGCGCCAGAGCGATGGATGTCCTGGTACATCTTGACGGCATACTCGCCCGGGCGAAGCCTGGGCAGCGTCAGGACGGTTTCGGGCGCAGTGGCGTCGATCGTCGCATCGGCAAGCGGACTCTGATCGTGGCCTTCATAGGTCGTCCGGTCGTAAATCGCCACGCGCACGCAGCCGCCCGCTTTTGAAACGTTTTCGATTTTGATCGTGAGTGCCGCTCCCTCGTCGGAAACAGACGTATCAGCCGCCGAGCGGCCACCCAGAACAGCCAACATTCCCAGCGCGAACACCGCGCCAAATTTGGGTTGCAGCATCGTGACGACCCGAAGACCTTGTAATGACGCGGCGCAGGACCGGTTTATCGGTCTCGTTGGACGCGACTTTGTATCAATTTGTCGTAGTTCATGTTTGCGTCGTCAAATTACAATCCGCCAACAAAAACCAGTTTTCTGTGAGGTTTCTTGTACGTCGTATCGAGACGCGCCGCGCTCTGACGAAATCGCAGGAGGAATTGACCAATCGGCAACGCAAATCCTGTACTGTTTAAATTCCTGAAAAATATTGAATTTATGCAAATGATCCTATATTAGGACTTATGGCAAAGAAACTCAGCCCCAGGGCAAACAACACAAATACGAACGAGCCGGCCGGGACCACCCGGCAAGTGGCATTGCGCCAGATCGTCGCCGAGCAATTGGCCCAGCATCTGGCAACAAGCGAGCTGTTGCTGGACCGCTGCACCGAAATTGCGAACACATTCGGCACCGACAAGATCGGTGCCCTGAACGCCGCTGCCCGGCTTCTGCGGGCGCAAGCGGAGTTGGCGGAATCAATCGGACGTTTCTCCGGAGTCGAGCAGCGTCAACGAACGATCGTCGAACGAATTCAGACGCATCTCCCGGCCGAATTGATCCCGAAAAAAAAGAGCACCACCCCGGGGATATTGCCGCAGCCGGTTCCGCTCGCATTGCCCGCAAGCGAAAATTCTCCGTCGCAAGATCTCATCGAACCACCTGCGTCCGAGGCGTCGGCGCCGATGACGGATTGAGATGGAGAAGACGAGGCCAAAACGCGGCGCGCCGCGCGGCAATCGCAATGCGCTCAGGCACGGCCGTTACTCCGGCGAAAGGTTGATGCTGCTGGCCGAAATCCGCGCACACATCAAGAAAGGAAAGGCGCTTGCGCGGAGCATCCACAGCAATCTGTCCGAACTCGACCGTACGGTTCCGGCTTTTGCGAATGCGAGCGAAACCGAGGAGCACTCGAATTGAGGAAGCTGTGAACAGAAAGGGATTATACTTGCCCGCCGCACCGCGGGCCGCTTGATTCGGCCCCCGCGATTGGGCGGCCACCAGCAGAAGAAAAATGGAACAGGAAGCCTATCGCCACGTCCCCTATGACATCGAAGTCGAGCAGGCACTGCTCGGCGCGATCCTGGTCGACAATCAGGCGATCGAGCGCATCTCCTCGATCCTGAAGCCGGAAGATTTCTACGACCCGCTGCATGAGCGCATCTACGACGTCATGGTCTCGTCGGCGGATCGCGGTGGCATGGTGCTGACGCCGCTGACCCTGCACGCCGCGATGAAGGCCGATCCCGGATTGATGGAGGTGGGCGGTCACGCTTACCTCGCAGGTCTGGTGCAGGCCGCGCCGGCGATGCCGAATGTGCGCGACTATGCCCGCATCCTGCATGATCTCGCGGTACGGCGGACGCTGATCCGCATCGGCGAAGATATCGTCAACACGGCGTACGAAGCGCCGCACGACAAGCCGCCCAAGGCGCAGATCGAAGAGGCTGAAAAAGCGCTCTACCAGGTCAGCGAAAGTTCGAAATACGGCGCCGGCCCGATCGACTTCGCCGAAAGCCTGCGCCGTACCGTGGAACTGGCCGAGAAGGCGCAGGCCCGGGGAGGGCGGATTTCGGGCCTGATTACAGGCTTTTCCGACATCGACTCGCTGCTCGGCGGCCTTCAGCCTTCCGATCTGATCATCCTCGCTGGGCGGCCCGGAATGGGTAAGACCTCGCTCGCCACCAACATGGCGTTCCACACGGCCCGCGCCTATGTCCAGGACAAGGAGGCGGGCGCAGAAGTGCCGCGCGGCGCACCCGTTCTCTTCTTCTCGCTCGAAATGGCGGCGCAGCAGCTTTCGGCGCGAATTCTTTCCGAGCAGACCGAAATCGAGATGTGGAAAATCCGCAACGGCAAATTCTCGGAGCATGAGTGGGAAAAATTCGTGCTCTCCATGCAGGACCTGTCGACCCTGCCGCTCTACATCGACGACACCGGCGGCATCTCGATCGCGCAGATCGCGGCGCGTGCTCGGCGCATGAAGCGCGAGAAGAACATCGGCTGCATCATGATCGACCACATCCAGCTCGTTGCCGGATCGGGGCGGCCGGAAAATCGCGTGCAGGAAATCACCGAAATCTCCAAGGGCCTGAAGGTCCTGGCCAAGGACCTCGACGTCCCCGTAATCGCCCTGTCGCAGCTCTCTCGCGGTGTCGATGCGCGCGACGACAAGCGCCCCGTGCTCTCAGATCTTCGCGAATCCGGTTCGATCGAGCAGGACGCCGACGTCGTCATGTTCGTCTATCGCGAGGAATATTATCTAAAGTCGCGCGAGCCCGATCCAAGCACGCCCGATCACGCCAAGTGGCTGGAGAAGTGCGAACGCGCCCATCGCCGCGCCGAGGTTCTGGTGGAAAAGCACCGTCACGGCGCGACGAACAAGATCGACCTGTTCTTCGACGACCGCTTCACGCGGTTCTCCAATCTCGCGACGGAAGATGCGCAATCGCGCTAGCGTTTGTCGTCCGGGCAGTCGACGTCATATCCCTGCCATGCCTTCATGCGCAGCTTGGTATCGTCGTCCGAGATGGCAACCGAACGGCCGTGCCGGCCGTGCCAGTCGCCAGCGCTCTCGCCGTCATAGGCGGCTTCGCCCTGATAATAAGCGTGGCTGTCGCTGTGATAGTCGTATGTGAAGACGGCGGCCTCTGCATACTCGCGGCGCCAGCGGTAACCACTGGCGCGCCAGGCGTGCGCGCCGCGAAATCCACGATCGGCCATGCGGCCATGGCCGCGATGGTGAACGACCGGTTCCGGCGCGGGAGCAGGTGTGACGAGTGGCGCGGGCGCCGGCGGCGTTGCGCAGTTGCAGCTGACCGTCGCCGGTTTCGCGGCCGGATTTTCGCTGTCGCAGCTCGAAACCGCGAGCAAGGCAAGCGCCATCAAAATGTAAGCACGCATGGTGGTCCTTCCACGGCTAAGGGCTGTGCCGGTCTGTATCGTCCAATTATGGAACAGTCGGCAGCCCAAAAGCGCGGGGAATTCTCGCGATGGTTAACGGGCGAATGGCAGATCCTGCCGCTCGTCGACCGTCACAAGCGCGCACTCGCGCCGCAAGACGCTCAGAATCTGTTGCGGCAGCAGGCGCAGCTCGAAATAGGCGCGATACAGCTCGCGCTTTGCGTACGTCCAGTCGAATTGCCGCAGCACGGCGCGCCACTCACCGATATCGGAGCAGCCGCCAAGCGCTTCGCATTGATGGGCGATCGCCGGTGTCAGTTGATAGGGGCGCAGGATACTCGCCACGGGAGAATTATTGGGATTGAACAGCATGTGATCGACGGGAAGAGCCCATGGGCCCGCACGCTCGAGCAGGCTCAGCGCCCCGTGGCGCGAAAGGATGTACGCCGCTGCGCCCGTGTGTCGCGACCGGAGCCTGCCGATACGATGGCGAGCACTGACAGGCACGCGTGCGTCGAGCAGCACGCGCTGCGACGTCGGACCAAATCGTTCGAGCTTGAGCAGATCGACTCTATGCGGAATCCAGTCCGCGTTGCGCAGCAGCGGTGCTGCATCTTTATCGAGCGCGACGTCATCTTCCAGCAGCACGCAGTGGCTGTCACCCGAGGCAACGAACGCCTTCCATGCCCGCACATGGCTGAGCGCGCAGCATTTGTCACCTTTGGGAATGACGTCCAGCGGGACGTGATCTCTGTTCCGCGCTCGCTCCGTCGGCTCCGGTCGTTGCGAAACTGCGTGCTGAATGCAGCCGCGCACCGGAGCTGCTGATTGACCCTGCGGAGCGTCGCACTCTCTTTATGACCCTGGAATTTGAAAGCTGGGCCCGATCCAACGTCCGTACTTTCCGCAACGGACTCGGCAAGACGGTACGAAAATATCTGTCCGCGCTGGCCGGCTACGACCATTTGCGACAAAACAGCGATTGCCTGCTTCTGCGTTATGAAGATCTCATGCGCGACGCTGCAGCCTTCGGCCGCAGGTTGGGTGCGTTCCTGGACGCAGAGATTCTGGCCGAGACGATTGCATCGGCCATGAAAAAAGGATTCTCAAGAAGGACCCCCCTGGCGCAGGGCGTTCGAGCGGATCCTCCGGACTGGGAGGAGCGGCTGGAGAAAACACTCTCGCTGTGGAATTCTGATAAAGTGAAGCGGATGCGCGGCCGCTTCGACGCGGTAAATTACAGCTGATAGCGGTGACACACGCACCGCCCACGGATTTGAGCAGGCGTTGGCGTGACGGATAGTTCGGTCGCAAGCGAACCAGCGGACTTCTCCGTCATCCTGGCGGAGCGGACGCGCGCGGACATTGCGGCGCGCGAACGCACCATTCGCCGCGCGCTTGTCAGTGTCGCCGTCCTCATCCTCCATGTGGTTGTGATCGCGGTCTTCATCTACAGCAGTCGCATTCCCCTGGTGGAACGCGTGCGTTCGACCGTTCCCGAAGCGATTATATGGTTCGTTTTCCATCCCAATCCGGCCAAGCCGCACGTGGTCCAGCCTCCGGCGCCACAGGTGACCGTGCCGGAAATCTCGCTGCCGATCACCGCGCCGCCGATCCCGGCGAGGCCCTTGCCAGCGCCGCCACAGAGCGGCGGACTACTCGGCATTGGCCGCTCACTGGCATGCGGCGCGTCGAGCTATGAGAATTTGTCGGCCGCGCAGCGCCAGCAATGCCTTCGGCATCCATGGCATTTTGCGAGAAGGCCGGACGGCACGATCGTCCTCGACGTGCCCAAGCCAACCGAACCACCGCCATCCGCCATCGACATCATCCGCCACGAACAGCAGACGGCGCCGCCCTGTCCGATTCTCAACAACGTCCCGTGTCTCGGAAAAGTCCTTCACGGCGATCCTTCCGGCGGCGGTCCGAGCCCGTTCTAGTCGAGGTTTGGCCGCAAATCGCGCATGCCGAACGAGGCTTTGACGGCGGCCCGCACCCCCGGCATTGTCCGGCCATGAACCAGTCGGATTTTGAAGCGGCGCGCCTGACGGTGCGGTTGGGTGCGGTCGTGTCCAACTTTCGCGTTTGCCAGCGCCTTGCCGGGCCGGCCGCCGTTTCGGGCGTCGTCAAGGCTGACGGTTACGGTCTGGGCGCTATTCCGGTGGCCAGAGCGCTAGACGCCGCCGGGTGCGACACCTTTTTTGTCGCGCGGCTGGAGGAAGGTATCGCGCTCCGGCCGATCGTCCCGAAGGCGCGCATCTTTGTCCTGGACGGGGCAATGCCGGATTCAGTTCCCGCGCTGATTATCCATCGCCTCACGCCTGTGTTGAATTCCCTTTCGCAGATCGCCGGTTGGAGCGCGGCGTCGAAGGAGACGAGTATGTCTCTGGATGCGGCCATTCACATCGACACCGGTATGAACCGGTTGGGCCTTCCGGGCGAAGATTTGTCGGTTCTCGCTGGTGAGTGGCGCAAGCGGCTCGACGGCGTGCGGACCGTTCTTCTGATGAGCCATCTTGCCTGCGCCGACGATCCCAAGTCCAAGATGAACAGCATACAGCTCGACCGGTTTCGCACCGCGCTAGCCATTCTGCCGCCGGCACCGGCGAGCCTGGCCTCCTCGGGTGGCGTGCTCCTTGGCAAAGACTACGCATTCGATCTGGTACGCCCGGGTATCGGACTGTGTGGGGGCAACATTCAGAACATGCCCGTCAATCCTTTCTCGATTGCCGCCACTCTCACCGCGCGCGTGCTCCAGATTCGCCGCGTTGACAGCGGTGAGACCGTTGGCTACGGAGCGACGTTTCGGGCAAAGGGCCCCACGGTGCTGGCGACCGTGGGCCTGGGATATGCAGACGGTTTGATGCGCGCCATCGGCAATCGTGGACATGCCTCCATTGGCGGAAAGCGCGTTCCGATCGCCGGCCGCGTCTCGATGGATCTGACCACACTGGACGTTACGGGCATTCCTGCCCGGCATCTGTCGACCGAGATGGAAGCCGAGTTCTTCGGCGATACGATTTCGCTGGAAGAAGCAGCCGAAGCCGGCGGCACCGCAGCCTACGAAATCCTCACATCGATCTTGCCGCGCGTACCACGGCGCTATCAGGACGCCGCAGCATGAACATTTTTGCCCCCATCGGCCGCGCGTTTCTGAACTTGCTCGCTCAGATCGGCAGCCTGACGATGTTCCTGATCGCTTCGGTGTCGAGCTGTTTTCGCCCGCCGATCTATTGGTCCCACATCGGGCGCCAGATCATGCGCATCGGCTACTTCTCCCTCCCGGTCGTCGGGCTGACCGCCTTCTTCACCGGCGGCGTTCTGGCGCTGCAGATCTATATCGGCGGCAATCGCTACGGCGCAGAAGCAATCGTTCCGCAGATCGTCGTGCTTGGCATCACGCGCGAACTTGGTCCGGTGATCGCCGAACTCATGGTGGCAGGTCGTGTTGCGGCGGCCATCGCTGCCGAAATCGGCACGATGCGCGTCACAGAGCAGATCGACGCTCTGACGACACTTGCCACAAATCCGATCAAGTACCTCGTCGTGCCGCGCCTCGTCGCGGCCGTCGTCTCCATGCCGATTCTGGTCGCGATCGCCGATTCCATCGGAGTGTTCGGCGGCTATGTCGTCTCGACGCAGAGCCTCGGGTTTTCCGGCGGCATCTATCTCAAGAACACAGTCGACTTCATGACGCATCAGGACGTCACCTCGGGCCTGATCAAGGCGGCGGTCTTCGGCTTCATCATCGCGATGATGGGTTGCTACAACGGCTTCCACTCAAAGGGCGGTGCGCAAGGCGTCGGCGCGGCGACGACGAACGCGGTTGTCTCCGCATCGATCCTGATTCTGGCTGCCAACTATCTGCTCACCTCCGTCCTGTTTTCGAAGTGACGCAGATGGCCGATACCCCGAAGATCGAGCTGCGCGGCGTCAAAAAGCGCTTTGGTTCGAAAGTGGTTCTGGACGGAATCGATCTTGTTCTTGAGCGGGGCCAGTCGCTGGTCGTCATCGGCGGCTCAGGTACCGGAAAGTCGGTCACCATCAAATGCGTCCTGGGCATTCTGCGTCCGGACGCGGGCCAGATCCTGGTCGATGGCGAGGACGTGACGCGCATCGGCGGGCGGGCGCGCGAGGAGATGTTGAAAAAGTTCGGCATGCTGTTTCAGGGCGCGGCCCTGTTCGACTCGCTCTCCGTCTGGGAAAATGTCGCATTCGGACTCATCCAGGGCCGCGGCATGGCGCGCAAGAAAGCCCGTGAGATTTCAATCCAGAAACTCGCCAAGGTCGGCCTTGGCCCGGAGGTTGCCGGCCTTTCGCCGTCCGAACTGTCGGGCGGCATGCAGAAGCGCGTCGGACTGGCCCGCGCCATCGCTGCCGATCCGGAGATCATCTTCTTCGATGAGCCGACTACGGGCCTCGATCCCATCATGGCCGATGTCATCAACGAGCTCATCGTCGATACGGTGAAGGATGTCGGCGCCACGACGCTCTCGATCACGCATGACATGGTCAGCGCGCGCAAGATCGCCGACCGCATCGCCATGCTCTACAAGGGCAAGATCATCTGGCACGGCCCGACCAAGGAGATCGACGCCTCCGGCAACCCTTACGTGGACCAGTTCATCCACGGCCGTGCCGAAGGGCCGATCAAGATGGAAGTGAAGGCCTAGGTGGCACGCGCGGTTGCCACATTCGTCTGCCAGTCCTGTGGTGCCGTTCATCCCAAATGGTCCGGAAAGTGCGATGACTGCGGCGGCTGGAACACGCTGGTGGAGGAGGGCGCTCCCGCTCCGATCGGCGCTGGCGCAACCAAGCGGATCAAAGGCCGCCGCTTCGCGCTCGAAGATCTTCGAACGGAAGACAAGGAACCGCCGCGTCGCATCACCGGCATGGCGGAATTCGACCGCGTCACCGGCGGGGGCATCGTGCCGGGCTCCGCGCTTCTGATCGGGGGCGATCCGGGCGTCGGAAAGTCCACGCTCATTCTCCAGGTCTTGGCCTCCTTTGCGCAGCGCGGCGGCAGCGCGGTGTACATCTCCGGCGAAGAAGCGATGGCGCAGGTGCGCATGCGCGCCGCGCGCATGGACGTCTCCGGCGCGCCGGTGCAATTGGGATCGGCGACCTGCATCGAGGACATTCTGTCGACACTCGAAAGCGGCAAGCGGCCGGACATTGTCGCCATCGATTCGATCCAGACGATTTGGACATCCGCGCTCGAAGCGGCACCCGGCACGATTGCTCAGGTACGGACGGCATCTTTCGATCTCGTGCGCTATGCGAAGTCGTCCGGCGCGGCGGTTCTGCTTGTCGGCCACGTCACCAAGGAAGGACAGATCGCCGGTCCGAAAGCGGTCGAGCATCTGGTCGACGCGGTACTCTATTTCGAAGGCGAGCGTGGCCATCATTTCCGCGTGCTGCGCGCCGTGAAGAACCGCTTCGGTCCGACGGACGAGATCGGCGTGTTCGAGATGACCGGCAAGGGCCTCGCCGAGGTCGCCAATCCATCGGCGCTGTTTCTCGGCGACCGAAACAGCATTTCGCCGGGCACGGCCGTCTTTGCCGGGCTTGAAGGCACGCGTCCCTTGCTGGTCGAGGTCCAGGCGCTGGTCGCCGCCGCCGGCTTCGGAACTCCGCGCCGTGCCGTCGTCGGGTGGGACACTGGCCGCCTAGCCATGATTCTCGCTGTTCTCGATGCCAGAGGCGGGCTTGGTATCAGCGCCTCCGATGTCTATCTGAACGTTGCCGGCGGCCTGAAAGTCGGTGAACCCGCGGCAGATCTGGCGGCCGCCGCAGCACTGGTTTCGTCCTTTGTCGGCCAGCCGCTGCCGAAGGAAACTGTGTTTTTTGGTGAAATCAGCCTTTCGGGGGATGTCCGGCCGGCGCCGCAGGCGGAGTTAAGATTGAAAGAGGCTGCTAAGCTTGGATTTACATCGGCTGTCGTTCCGGCGGGGACCAAGGTCGAAGGCGTCTCCATCCAGCTAAAGCCGATCCGGGATGTGGCCGAGCTTCTTTCCATCGCGGGGGCGGAACAACGTTCGCCACGGCGTGGTAGAATGGAATCATGAGTTTGGCCTTCTCTTTCGTCGATCTGCTCGTCGTTGTCGTTATTCTCGGTTCCGCGGCCTACGCGACCTGGAAAGGTTTTGTCTCCGAAACCTTGTCGATTGTCGCCTGGGCCGCTGCTGCGTTCGCATCGCTCTACTTCGGTCCATGGGTCGGCGGTCTGCTTCACGGACTGATCTCCGCACCGTGGCTGGCCATGCTCGCCGGTTACGCGGTGGTGTTCATGGTCGTGTTCATCCCGCTCTCGTTCGGCAGCTATCGTTTCGCTGAGGGCGTCAAACATTCGCCGGTCGGCCCGCTTGACCGCGTGCTGGGAGCAACGTTCGGAGTGGTGCGCGGCCTGGCCATCCTTGGCATCGCCTATCTCGTCTTTACGGCCTTCGTACCCATCCGCTCTCAGCCGGCCTGGCTGACCAACGCCCGGACGCTCCCGCTGATCCAGAGCTCGAGCGAGGTTCTGCTGGCCCTGATCCCCAGCCATGCGCAGCATGGCGCCGTGTTGCCGGTTCGGCGGGCACAGGATGAGCCCAAACCCGCGCCCGCAGCCGTGAAACCAAAGACTGCCAGACACAGTAAAAAGGGCTATGGCGTTGGCGACCGTCAGGCGCTAGACAGGCTTCTCGAGGCGACAGGCAACGGCGGTAGCGGCAAGCCATGACCGGCCTTCCAAAGGACCAGGACTTTCAAGGGGATACACTCCACGAGGAGTGTGGCGTTTTCGGCGTATTCGGCCATCCGGATTCGGGTGCGCTGACCGTCCTGGGGCTGCACGCTCTTCAGCATCGCGGACAGGAAGCCGCAGGCATCGTCACCTATGACGACGGCCACTTCACTGCGGAGCGGCATCCCGGCCTTGTCGGCGACATTTTCGGCGGAAAGAACAGCGCCCGCGCCCTCAATCTCAAGGGCGCCTACGCCATCGGCCATAATCGCTATTCCACGGCGGGCGGATCGGCCCCGCGCAATATCCAGCCTATGTTCGCCGATCTGACCGGCGGCGGCATCGCGATTGCGCACAACGGCAACCTGACCAATGCGCGCCTATCTGCGCACCGAGCTGGTGGGCGAGGGCTGCATCTTCCAATCGACATCCGACACCGAGGTGATCATCCACCTTGCCGCGCGCAGCAAATATCGCCCCATCGTCGACAAGCTGATCGACGCGCTGAAACAGGTTGAGGGTGCTTATTCGCTGGTCGCGCTCACGTCGAAAAAACTGATCGGCGTACGGGATCCCTGGGGCGTGCGCCCGCTTGTCCTCGGCAAGCTCGACGGCGCCTTGTTCCTCGCCTCCGAAACCTGTGCGCTCGACATCATCGGCGCAGAGTTTGTGCGTGACGTCGAGCCGGGAGAGATGGTCGTCATCACCAAGGATGGCATCGAGAGCTATCATCCCTTCGCCAAGCAGCCGAGCCGCTTCTGCGTCTTCGAATACATCTACTTCTCGCGGCCGGATTCGGTCGTCGAAGGCCGAAACGTGTATGAGCAGCGCAAGCGCACCGGCGTCGAACTCGCGCGCGAAGCTCCCGCGACTGCCGACATGGTCATACCGGTTCCGGACTCTTCCATTCCCGCGGCGCTCGGTTATGCCAACGAGGCGGGTTTGCCGTTCGAACTGGGCATCATTCGCAACCACTATGTCGGCCGCACCTTCATCGAGCCGACCGACGGCATCCGCAATTTCGGCGTGCGCAAGAAGCACAATCCGAACCGCGCGACTCTGGCCGGCAAGCGCGTCGTCTTGATCGACGACTTCATCGTCCGCGGCACGACGTCCAAGAAGATCGTGCAGATGGTGCGCGATGCCGGCGCAGCGGAAGTCCATTTCCGCGTCGCCAGCCCCCCGACGGCGCATTCCTGCTTCTACGGCGTCGACACGCCCAACACGGACGACCTGCTCGCGCACCAGACCGACGTCGAAGGCATGCGCCGCCTCATCGGCGCCGACAGCCTTGCCTTCATTTCGATGGATGGGCTTTACCGCGCCATGGGCGAGGGCAAGCGCAAGCCGGACGCGCCGCAATTCTGCGATGCCTGTTTCTCCGGCGAGTATCCGATCGAACTGACCGATCTGACCGGCGGCACCAAGGACGTCCAGCTCTCCCTTCTCGCCGACGTAGCCTGAACGCATGACAAAAGCTCTCGCAGGGCGCATCGCGCTCGTAACCGGCGCGTCGCGCGGCATTGGCAAGGCGGCGGCGATTGGCCTCGCGGCCGAAGGCGCGCATGTTATCTGCCTTGCGCGCACCGTCGGCGGTCTGGAAGCGGCCGACGATGCGATCAAAAAGGCCGGCGGCACGGCGACGCTTGTCCCACTCAACATCCGCGATTTCGAAGCTCTTGACCGTCTCGGTGCCACGATCTTCGAACGCTGGGGCAAGCTCGACGCCTTCTTCGGCAACGCGGGATCACTCGGCGTGCTGACGCCGCTGGCCCATCTCGATCCCAAAGTGTTCCAGGAACTGATCGAGGTGAACGTCACCGCCAACTGGCGCCTGATCCGCTCGCTGGATCCCCTGCTGCGGCAATCCGATGCCGGCCGTGCCTTGTTCGTCACCTCCGGCGCGGCGCGCAAGCACACACCGTTCTGGGGCGGATACGGCATGGCCAAGGCCGCGCTTGAATCTCTCGCGCTGACCTACGCCGAGGAGTGCGCGACCACCAAGGTGAAGGTCAATCTGCTCAGTCCAGGTGCGGTGCGAACGGGAATGCGCGCGAGAGCAATGCCGGGCGAGGATCCCAAGACATTGCCGCCGCCCGAGGCGCTCGTTCCGCTGATCGTCGAATTGCTTTCGCCAGGCTGTACGAAGAACGGCGAGATCGTCGTCTTCAAGGCGTAGTGGATTTCAGCTTTCGCCAAATCCTTCACCGGGAGTGATCGGCAAAAAGCGGATCAGACGGCTGTCTTCGACTGCCGCCTGGCGATGCTTGACGTGCTCCTTGTAGTCCGCATCGCGGATCATCTCCGCAAACGCCAGCGAACTGGGATACATCGCGATGAAGGCGAGGTCCCAGCGCTCCGTGAGCGGGCCAGTCAGAACCGTTTCCGGCTTTCCCGCCCATACCTGCCGTCCGCCGACGCGCTTGAAGATCGCAGCGCTCGTACGTCCATATTCACGATAGGCGTCCAGCCCCGTCATGCCCTTGCCATGATTGGGATGGCCGGCCGGATAGTCCGCCAGCGATTTCAGCCGGATCAGGTTCAGCATGTGGATCGGCGTGTCCTGTGGCGCCTGCATGAACGCCTTGAACTGTTCGCGCGTCGGATCGATGGAACCGCTCATCTGGTTTTCCTCTCTCAATTTCAGCGAAGCGTCTGCGACGGCGCGGTGATGCGTTGAGCTTCATAGGCGCGCATGCGTTCCATCGCAGCATCGCCGATGCACAGCTTCATGAACAGGTTGCGCTCCAGCGCGAGGCCGTCGGGGAGCGGCGTCGACACCGCGCCGCGCACCAGCCGCTTGATATAGCGCACCGATTCCGGCGTGTGCGTGGCGAGGCGCCTGGCGATCTCCATCGCGCGGTCGAGCGCCTTGCCCTTCACGCATTCCTGCACGAACCCCTTCTGGGCTGCTTCGACAGGGTTGAGCGTCACGCCCATCAGGATGTGCATCAGGGCATTGGCCGTGCCGATGGTACGCGGCAGGCGTTGCGTGCCGCCGCCGCCGGGAAGAATGCCGATATTGATTTCGGGCAGCCCGATCTGGAAATCGCCTTCCTGCGCAATGCGGATGTCGCAGGCGAGCGTGAATTCGAAACCGCCGCCCATCGCCGAACCGGAGATCGCTGCGATGACAGGTTTGTCCATGGTTTCGACGAGCGCCATCGATCTGTCCAGGCTGGTTGGGCGATAGGGCGCATCTTCCGGCCAGGGCTGACCTGTCTTCTGCAACGTCTCGCCGAGCTTGACGAGTTCGGCGACGGAATAGTGGCGCACGAAATAGCCGGGCGCTCCGCCCGTCACGATGATCGCGCGCACCGTGTCTTTGATTGACGCTGTGCTGAGCGCTTCAAACAGCGCATCCGTCATCTCAGGATCGAAGAAGATGCGTTTCTCGCTGCCAAGCGTGATGACGGCGACGCCGTCCTCGATCCGTGTCGAACACACTTCCGGGTTGGCCATCCGAGTCTCCCAAAATCTACCGGTCTTTGTCGAAAGGGTTCTTTCCCGTCCGCAGGAGAAAGCGTATCGGCGTTCCCTTGAGTTCGAAAGTGCTGCGCAGGCCGTTCGTCAGATAGCGCAGATAGTCCTCCGGAAGCGCCTTCAGTTGGTTGCCGAAGAGAGCGAATGTCGGCGGCCGCGCCTTCACCTGCGTCATGTAGCGCACGCGGATGCGACGGCCGCTGACCGCAGGCGGCGCATGGCGGCTGAGGGCTTGTTCCAGGAAGCGGTTCAGCGCCGAGGTGCCGACGCGCTTGTTCCACGACGCACACGCTTCGAGAACCGCCGGCACGATGCGGTCCACGCCTTCGCCCGTCTGCGCCGAGATGGCGACCAACGGCGCGCCGACGACCTGCGGCAGCGAATTGTCCAGCCTCTCGCGCATGTCCTTGATCGTGCCGGGGCGGTTTTCGACCAGATCAAACTTGTTGGCGACAAAGACGATGGCACGGCCCTCGCTCGCGATCAGGTCGGCAATCGTAAGATCCTGCTTCTCGAAGGCCTGCGCCGCATCGAGCATGACGATGACGCAATCGGCAAAACGGATTGCGTCCAGCGTGTTCTCGACCGACATTTCCTCCAGAGTATGCCCCGCCGTGCGCGCCTTGCGGCGCAGACCCGCCGTGTCGTGAAGGAGAAATTCCTTGCCGCCGGCGGACCAGGGCGCAGCGATCGTGTCGCGCGTGATGCCGGCTTCCGGGCCGGTCATCGTCCGCTCTTCACCAAGCAGCAGGTTGAACAGGCTCGACTTGCCGACATTCGGACGTCCGACAATGGCAAGGCGGATGGGACGCTCCGCGAACGCCTCGTCGCTTTCTTCCTCGGCTTCGTCGTCTAGTTCGTCGTCGTCCGCCTGTTCGGGTTTCGGCGTCGTATCGAACTCTTCCAGCGCTTCCTGCAATTCGCCGAGGCCGATGGAATGTTCTGCGGACAGCGCGATCGCCTCGCCATAGCCGAGCGAATAGCTCTCCGCGATTTCCAGCATCGCCGGCATGGCTCTCGCACTTGTTGGCGACGAGAATCACCGGCTTGCCCGAGCGGCGCAGCGTCTGCGCGATGATCTGATCGCCCGCCGTCACGCCGGATCGCGCGTCGAACACGAAGAGGCAGAGGTCGGCGTCGGCTATGGCCGTCATGGTCTGGGCGGTCATGCGCCCCGCCATGCTGTCGGGCGTGTCTTCCTCAAATCCGGCGGTGTCGATAACCCGGAACGAGAATGCGCCGAGAGTCGCGTCCGCTTCGCGCCTGTCGCGCGTCACGCCGGGCGTGTCGTGCACCAGCGCAAGCTTGCGACCCACAAGCTTGTTGAACAGGGTCGACTTGCCGACATTCGGCCGGCCGACGATTGCGACCGTCAATGGCATCGCACTTACTTTTTGCAGCCCCGCGCATCAGCGCAGCGCCACAAGCTCCGCATTGCTTGTGTACAGATACAGGGTGCCGTTGGCGACAACCGGCGCGATGTATGTTCCCGCCGGAATCTCCGTCTTGCCGAGAAGCTGACCCGTATAGGGCGACACGGCTGCGGCCAGACCGTTCGACGACACGACGACGAGCCGGTCGGAAACCAATACCGGTCCTGCCCAGACAATGGCGCCCGATCTGGCATCGGGATCCTCCCAGCGCTGGAGCTGGTGAATCCACTTCACCTTGCCTTCCTTGCGCGTCAGGCAGATGAGCTGCTCGTCAGTCGTCAGCACATAGACATATTCGCCGGCGGCCCAGGGTGTCTGGATTCCGCCGATGTCGCGGGACCACAACCGGTCGCCCGTATTGATGTTGATCGCGACCATGACCCCCGAATGGCTGATCGCATAGACGACGTCGCGGTCGATCACGGGACGGCCGGCAATATCATCAAGCTCCGATAGAGCCGTCGCCACGCCGGAATGGGTCAGAAGGTCGTTCCACGCCGGACGGCCGTTCTGAACGCGCAGCGCGTAGACTTCGCCTGACGAATAGGGCGCGATCAGATATTCGCCAGCGACCGCAGCGCTGGTGCTTTCCAGAATACCGGCAGATTCGGAAATGCCCTGATGGTCCCACAGGCGCCGGCCGTCGACCTGCGCCAGCGCGTAGAGATGGTTTTCCTCGGTCGAAACGAAGACGCGCCCGCCGTTTGCCGCCGGCGCGTTGACGATCGGCACGCCCAGAGACTGGGTCCACAATCTCTTGCCGCTGCGGGCGTCAAGCGCGATGACATCGCCAAAGCCGCTTGTCACGAAGAGCTTGCCGCTGTCATAGGCGACACCGCCGCCGAATCCCTTCGTCGGATCGATGCTGTGATCCTTCTCGAACAGAAGGAATCCGAGCCAGCTACGGCTCTGTCCGGGCGGTGCGATGCTCACGTCCCATAATGGCGTGCCGGAACCGGCGTCGAACGCGAATACATGCGCCTCGGAATCCAGCACATAAATCCTGCCATCGGCGACGATCGGCGCGGCGGTCAGGCGCGAATCCTTGTCCGAGCCCTTGCCGGCGTCCTGACTCCACACCTGACGCAGCGGACCCGACGCCTCTAGGTGATACATCGCGTTCGACGCATAGCCGCCCGGTTCGGGCCATTCGGTATTCTTGTATGGCGGCGGCAGAACGACATCGACGCCCTTGAGCGAGTCATCGAGGTGCAACGTCTCGTCTGCGGTCATGACCGAAATGCGTTCGCCGCGGAGCTTTGATTTTTTTGGTCCGCTGTCGAACCAGCCGCTGACCGTGTCGATCATGCTGCAGCTCGACGTAAAGGAGGCAACGCCCAGCAGGATTGCGAGCGTGGCGGCAGCGCGTTTGTTCATGGTGTCGGGGCCGTGGGATTTGCCGGAGCTGCCGGTGCAATTGGCGGTACGGTACCAAAGTCGGCCAAGCCGCCGTTCTTCAGGAAGGCTGCCATCGCGGCGCTTCTGCGTCTCATGGTGTCCGTCGCGCCTTTGTCGTCCGCCAGGGACTGATAATCGGATTGCGCCTTGGCCATAAGGCCGGCGTGATAGTCGGCATAGGCCATCACTTCGCGCGCCGTGAAGCGCCACGGGCTTGTCGGGTCGGTCAGCGGTGCGAGGATCGAATCCATGTCGGCGCGCGGTCCATCGACGGCGAGAATCCACGCCGCGCGCAGGCGGGCGATGCTGCCGATCAGTCCGGTGTCGTCCTTGGCCACTGACTTCAGGATCATCAGCGCCTCACCGCGTTGGCCGTCGACTTCCAGGACGCCGGCCTGGGACAGCCGCGCCATCTTGGCGTAACCGTCCGGCGCGTTCTTGGAGACGACTTCGAACGCGGCACTCGCCTGGTTGATATTTCCCGCGTCGGCAAGCTGCTGCGCCGCAATGAAGGTTTCCGAAGCCTTGAGCTTCTGGTTTTCCTCATAGCGCTGCCACAACTCAAAGCCGGCAATGGCGATCAGGACGAGCGCCACGCCCGCAATGATGTAATCGCCGTACTGCTTCCAGATCTGCTCGAAGCGTTCCCGGCGAACGTCCTCCTCGACTTCTTGGAAGATGTCGCTCAATGGCATGTCCTCGTTCGGGGGCGGTCGCCCAAAGGCCCGAAACGCCCAAGATATTGACCGCGCGGGATGATTTAGCCGCTGGCGGGCGGACTGGCAACTTGCCGTTTTTTTACCTCCCCCCTGAGGGGACGTCGACGAGCAATTGCCACTCGAATGGGGCCCTATTCAGGCCGCCCGAACGCCCTCTCGGCCAGGGGAGATGAAGTCTCAGGCCAGGCGCTTCATCGCGTAGACATTTTCCTTGCCGGGGAACTGGCGGTCGCGGACGTCTGCCGCGTACGCCTTCACCGCCTTCTCGATGGCCGGTCCAAGGTTCGCATATTGGCGCACGAATTTGGGCGGGTTCGGGTTCAGGCCGAGCATGTCCTCCATCACCAGGATCTGGCCGTCGCATTCGGCGGACGCACCGATGCCGATGGTCGGGATGGCGATCTGCCGTGTGATCTTGGCGGCAAGCGGCTCGGCCATGCCTTCGAGGACGACGGCAAACGCGCCGGCTTCGGCGACGGCCTTGGCGTCCGCCTCGATCGCTGGCCACTCCGCTTCCGTGCGGCCCTGCGTCTTGAAGCCGCCGAACACCTGGATCATCTGCGGCGTCAGGCCGATATGGGCCATCACCGGGATTCCGCGCTGGCTGAGATAGTGGATCGTCTCGGCGATGCGCGCGCCGCCTTCCATCTTCACCGCCGTGCAGCCGGTTTCCTGGATCACGCGCGCGGCATTGCGGAATGCGATCTGCGGACTCTCTTCGTACGAACCGAAGGGCATGTCCACGACGACGAGCGCATGCTTGCTGCCGCGCATCACCGCTTTGCCGTGCGTGATCATCATATCGAGCGTGACGCCGAGCGTATTCTCCATGCCGTGCATAACCATGCCGAGGCTGTCGCCGACGAGCATGACGTCCACGTGCTGATCCAGGAGACGCGCCGTGTGCGCGTGGTAGCAGGTCAGGCACACGACCGGCTTGGTATTCTTATGGGCCTTGATTTCAGGAACGGTAACGCGCTTCGTTTCCGTAACAATGGACATAGTCGCGATCTTTCCTCGCTGATGTGGATGGAAAAGCCTGTCCACGACGCTGAGCGCCAGGTAGACGGCGACGGTCCTTGACCCGTGGCCGGACTATAGCCGGTTACGAGCCGCCGTACGAGATGGGTTTTCCGCGGTATTCCGCACATGGTTATCGGGATTTAGCGGAATTGGGGATTTGACCGACTCGGTTCAAGGGGAGGCTGATCTTTTACGGCAGAAGATCTGGCCAAATTCCCGCCGGACGAAGTTATCGAACGTCCGCGCGTGTGGGAACGAAACCGGCGCGGCGGAAAAGCTGAAAAAGCGCGCGTGCCTGGACAAGAAAGTGTTGGATAAGTCCAGCGCCCCGCCAATGATGTACGGCGGTTCGCTTCGGCGTCGCGGGGAGGGCATGAGATGACCGTTCAAATCCTCAGTCTCGTAAATCTCTTTTTCGCCGGACTTCTTGCGGGCGAGGAACTCATGATCAGCTTTGGCGTGCGCGCGCCACTCGCCGGCCTCGCGGACCAGCCGCACATCGAACTGCGCAAGGCCCTGATCCTGCGCTTGCGCGTCGCCGTGCCGATCCTGTTCGGGTTGACGATCCTGACGGGTGCAGTCGTCACATGGCTCGGCCGTTATGGCCGTGCGTTCGACTTGCGCTGCGCCGCTCTTGTCGCGCTCGTCACGTTCATTTCGGTCACGCTGGGCGGGACGGTACCGATCAACGAGGCCGCGCTCAGTTGGGATGCGGCCGCGCCGCCGGCCAACTGGCGCACGCTCGTGGAAAAGTGGGAGCGGCTGGATACGATCAGGACATGCGCGGCCCTCGCGGCCTTTGTCCTGTTTCTCGCCGCGACCGCTCAGCGGTAGCGGCCATTCGAGAGGCCAGAAAAAGAAAGGGCGCGATGCCTGACATCGCGCCCTGAACTTTTTTGAACGGACCGAGACGGTTCAGGCTTCCTCTTCGCCTTCCGGCTTGGGGGCTGCGCCTTCTTCGAACAGTTCTTCGGCCGCCACCTTGGCCTCTTCCTGTTCCGTACGCTCGGCGAGAACGTCTTCGCCGCGCGCCTGACGCTCGGCTTCGTCTTCGCTGCGTGCCACGTTGATCGTGACCTTCACGCGGACTTCAGGATGCAGGCGGACGCCGATGGTGAACAGGCCGATCGTCTTGATCGCCTGGTCGAGCGGCACCTGCGTGCGATTGACCGACACGCCGCCGGCCGAGATGGCATCGGCGATGTCGCGCGGGCTGACCGAACCGTAAAGCTGGCCGCGGTCGCCTGCCTGGCGGATCAGCGTGAAGCTCTTTCCGTCCAGCTTTTTGCCGACGGCCTCGGCTTCCTTCTTCTGTTCCAGGTTGCGCGCTTCCAGTTGAGCCTTCTGACCCAGGAAGTATTCACGGTTGGCTTTGGTGGCGCGGAGAGCCTTCTTCTCAGGCAACAGGAAATTGCGGGCGAACCCGTCCTTTACCTTCACCTCGTCGCCCATCTGGCCGAGCTTTTCGACGCGTTCCAGCAGAATGACTTGCATGTTGCTCTCCCGCTCAGCTGATCACGTAGGGCAGCAACGCCATGAACCGCGCGCGCTTGATGGCGTTGGCGAGGATGCGCTGCTTCTTGTTGGACACCGCCGTGATGCGGCTCGGAACGATCTTGCCGCGCTCGGAAATGAACCGCTGCAGCAGCTTGACGTCCTTGTAGTCGATCTTGGGCGCATTGGCGCCTGAGAAGGGGCATGTCTTCTTGCGGCGGAAGAAGGGACGGCGCTGTCCGCCGGCTCCGCCTTCACCACCGCGTCCGCCTTCGCCGCGACCGCCGTCACGTCCGCCGCCGTCGCGATCGCGGCCAGCGCCGCCCGAACGTTCACCACCATAGCTCATTGTGCCAACTCCCCTTCGGCGCCTTCAGCCTTGCGCTCGCCTTCCGGGCGATCGTCGCGGCGGGCCTTGCTCGAGGAGATCTCGAACGCATCCACGCTCACGGTGATGTAGCGCAGCACGTCTTCGTTGATCTTGAGCTGACGCTCCAGTTCGACGACGGCCTTCGACGGCGCGTTGATGTTGAGGAGCACATAGTGCCCCTTGCGATTCTTCTTGATGCGATACGCAAGTCCGCGCAGGCCCCAATATTCCTGCTTCTCGACCTTGCCGCCTTCGCCTTCGACGATGGTTTTGAGATGGGTCGCCAGTGCGTCGACCTGTTGCGCGCTGATATCCTGGCGCGCGATCAGGAGATGCTCGTAAAGAGCCATGTCCGTCCCTTTGTTCTGGCTGCGGAACAGATCCGGGCGGGCACCCATCACTGCTTTGGATCGCAAGGACCGCGCACAATGCGCTGACCCCTCTGAAAAGGGGCTCCCCGCGACCGCAGCCGCTAGAAGGCGCGGCTTATAGGGAATGAGGCACCCAAGGGCAACCCCGGACCCCAAAAGCAATGGCGCGGCCGGGCCAAAAAGCCCGTCCGCGCCTGCAACCGCCGGGAAACCCCGGCAAAACCTTCAACCGTTAACGCCAACCGCGGCAGAAGCGATGGTGATAACGCCAGCCCCAGCCCCAGCAATGGTGGTGGTGCCAGCCATGGTAGTGGCCAGGACCGATATGGATCGTCAGGGCTTCCGCCGACGAAACGGAGGCGCCAAGCAGTCCCAATGCGAATACAGATGCGATGATTGCTTTCATGGATCCCTCTGGTTTGTGGAGTGACGAAACAAAGCAACGCCCCTGATTTGTACTTATACTCCGTAACGAAAGGTCCTCACAGGCCGACAGGCGCAATGTGGCCGTGAACCTTCCATGAATGACGGAGCTGTCATTTAGTTGCGTCGGGCGGTTGCCGCGCCGTTCGGGTTGCGCATAGTGGCCGTCTGCGGCGCACACATCTGACGGGACATATGGATACGGAAGCAGGGCGGGTCTTCGCCAAGGCTGCGCGGCGGCTCATACCGTTCATGGCGCTTCTGTATGTGGTCAGCTTTCTCGACCGCGTGAATGTCGGATTCGCGGCGCTGACGATGAACAAGGACCTCGGTTTTTCGCCGGAGGTCTACGGGTTCGGCGCCGGCATTTTCTTCTTCGGATATTTTCTGTTCGAGGTTCCTTCGAACATCATTCTCGAAAAGGTCGGCGCGAGGCTCTGGATCTGCCGCATCATGCTGACATGGGGCCTCGTCTCCATGGCGACGGCCTTCGTGCAGGGCGCATTCAGTTTTTATGTCGTGCGTTTTCTGCTGGGTCTTGCCGAGGCCGGGTTCTTTCCCGGAATGGTTCTCTATCTGACGTACTGGTTTCCCACGGCGACGCGCGCGCGGTTCATTGCGCTGTTTCTCGCTGCAGTACCTCTGGCCAGCGTTGTCGGCGGACCGGTGTCCGGCTTCATTCTTGGCGTTGAAGGGCATTTCCACCTGCACGGCTGGCAGTGGCTGTTCCTGCTGGAAGGCCTGCCGTCCGTGCTGCTCGGCCTTGCAGTGCTTGTGTGGATGCCGGACCGGCCTTCAAAGGCATTTTGGCTGAGCGACCGAGAGAAATCCGTTGTCGAAGCGGCGCTGGCGCGCGAGCAGCAGGGCACGCACACCAGACTTTTGCCGATGCTGAGCGATCCGCGCGTGTGGCTTTTGGCGGTTCCGGATTTCGGAATCGTTCTGGGACTTTATGGCCTCAATCTCTGGCTGCCGCAGATGGTCAAGGAGATGGGCTTCTCGAACCTGGAAACCGGATTCGTCGTCGCGGCGCCCTACCTTGTCAGTTCCGTGGTGATGGTGATCTGGGGCATGTCGAGCGATGCACGCAATGAACGCGTCTGGCACATTTCGTCCGCCGCACTTCTCGGCGCGGCGGGATTGATAGGTGCGGCGCTGCTGCACACGCCTGTCGCGGTGCTGATCTCGCTCACCATCGCCGCGTGTGGAATCTATGCGGCGCTTGCGGTGTTCTGGACGCTGCCGACGTCGTTTCTCGGCGGCACGGCAGCGGCCGGCGGCATCGCCCTGATCAATTCGATCAGCAATACGGGCGGCTTCTTTGGGCCCTATCTCATGGGCTGGCTGAAGAGCCATACGGGCGGTTATTCCGCCGGTCTCGGCGTGCTGGCCGGCGCGCTCGTCATTGCCGCTATTCTCGTCGTCGTCATCGGCCGCACGCTCACCTTCGCAGGCCGCGCCCAGGCACTCGAAAAGTTCACGCGGATGGAGGTGTGACAGCCAGTGCTTGACTCGCAAGCCCCCTTGGTCTTTTTCACGCTCCCATGACTCGAGCATTCATTTTCCCCGGACAGGGCAGCCAGGCCGTCGGCATGGGCAAGGCTCTCGCCGACACGTTCGCTGCCGCGCGCGAAGTCTTCCAGGAAGTCGACGACGCGCTGAACCAGAAACTCTCCAGGCTGATGTGGGAAGGGCCGGAGAGCGATCTCGTCCTGACTGAAAATGCCCAGCCCGCGATCATGGCGGCAAGCCTTGCGATCATGCGCATCCTGGAACGCGAAGCGGGCTTTTCGCTCGCCAAGCATGCGCGCCTCGTCGCCGGTCACTCGCTCGGCGAATACACTGCGTTGTGCGCGGCGGGAGCATTCACGCTCGCCGATACGGCGCGTCTTTTGAAAGCGCGCGGACAGGCGATGCAGACCGCGGTGCCGGTCGGTCAGGGCGGCATGAGCGCGCTGCTCGGTGCGGAGATCGATCAGGCCGAAGAACTGGCAAGAGAATGCGCCGCCGCAACCGGTGGCGTCTGCGTCGTCGCCAACGACAATGCGCCGGGACAAGTCGTCATCTCCGGCACAAAGGCCGCGATCGACAAGGCGCCGGAAGTCGCCAAGGCCAAGGGGATCAAACGCGCCATGGCGCTCAACGTCTCCGCTCCGTTCCATTGTCCGCTGATGCAACCGGCAGCCGACAAGATGCGCGAAGCGCTCGCGGCGGTGACGATCCGCCCGCTCGCCGTGCCGCTGATCGCCAATGTTACGGCCGCCGAAACGTCCGAACCCGAAACGATCCGCCGTTTGCTGGTCGAGCAGGTCACGGGCCGCGTGCGCTGGCGCGAAAGCGTTCTGGCGTTTCGCGCGCTGGGCGTTGAGACTACGGTCGAAGCCGGAGGGGCGAAGGTGCTCACCGGAATGGTCAAACGCACCGACAAGGATCTGCAGACCATGACTCTCGACACGCCGGCCGACATCGAAGCCTTTGTGAAGACGCTGTGATGTTCGATCTCACGGGAAAAGTTGCACTCGTCACCGGCGCGTCCGGCGGTATCGGCGGCGCGATCGCCAAGGCGCTGCATGCGCAGGGCGCGACGGTCGTCCTTTCGGGCACGCGGGCCGAGGCGCTCGAAAAGGTGAAGGCCGAACTCGGCAGCCGCGCGTTCGTCGCCGTGTGCAATCTCGGCGACAAGGATTCGGTCGAAGCGCTGCCCAAGGCCGCGGAAGCCGCAGCCGGCGCGCCGATCGACATACTCGTCAACAATGCTGGCATCACGCGCGACAATCTCTTCATGCGCATGAAGGACGATGAGTGGGATCAGGTCATCGCGGTCGATCTGACCGCCGCCTTCCGCCTGTCGCGCGCCGTTCTGCGCGGCATGATGAAGAAGCGCTGGGGCCGCATCATTTCGATCACGTCGATCGTCGGCGAGACCGGCAATCCCGGACAGGGAAATTACGCGGCCGCCAAGGCAGGCCTCGTCGGCATGACCAAGTCGATCGCGGCAGAGGTCGCCTCGCGCAACATCACCTGCAACGCCGTGGCGCCGGGCTTCATCCAGACGGCCATGACCGACGTCCTGACCGATCAGCAGAAAGAGACCATCAGCCAGCGAATCCCCGCAGGGCGCATGGGAAATCCTGCCGAAATCGCGGCTGCCGTGGTCTATCTGGCGAGTGACGAAGCAGCCTACGTCACCGGCGCGACGCTTCAGGTCAATGGCGGAATGGCGATGATCTGATTGTCATATCAATAGCTTAACCGTCTTGTAGCGGTTGCCCGGTCTTTGTGTTACGAAAACCGCCAACCCCCACAGGCTTCCTAACAGTGAGGGCCCACCCTGCGGGCCGACGACACACCCAGCAGGATCATCAAGGAGAGGCTTACAATACCATGAGCGATACGGCGGAACGCGTGAAGAAGATCGTTGTCGAGCACCTCAATGTGGATGCCGACAAGGTCACCGACACCGCGTCCTTCATTGAAGATCTCGGCGCGGACAGCCTCGACACGGTCGAGCTCGTTATGGCGTTCGAAGAGGAATTCGGCATCGAAATCCCCGACGACGCGGCGGAGTCCATCGTCACCGTCGGCGACGCCGTCAAGTACATCGACAAGTCCGCGGCGGCTTGAATTTCGCTCATCACCACACCCATGCGTAGAGTCGTCGTAACAGGAATTGGTCTTGTCACGCCGCTCGCCTGCGGTGTCGAAGAGACGTGGTCGCGCCTGCTCGCCGGGAAATCCGGCGCGCGCAAGATCACGAAATTCAAAACCGACGACCTTGGCACCAAGATCGCGTGCGACGTTCCGCGGGGCGATGGCTCCGACGGCACGTTCAATGCCGATCAATGGGTCGACGCCAAGGAACAGCGCCGCATGGATGATTTCATCATCTTCGGCCTCACCGCCGCCAAGCAGGCGGTGAAGGATTCCGGCTGGGAGCCCAAGACCGAAGAAGAACGCCAGCGTACCGGGGTGCTGATCGGCTCCGGCATCGGCGGACTTCCTGGCATCGAGGAAGGCGCGCTGCTGCTGAACGAAAAAGGCCCGCGCCGGCTCTCGCCGTTCTTCATTCCCGGCCGCCTGATCAACCTGATTTCCGGCTACGCCTCGATCGAGCATGGATTCAAGGGACCCAACCATTCCGTCGTCACGGCCTGCGCCACGGGTGCGCACGCCATCGGCGACGCGGCGCGCCTGATCGCGTTCGATGATGCGGACGTGATGCTGGCGGGCGGTTCGGAAGCAGCGATCTGCCGTCTCGGCATCGCGGGCTTCAACGCCTGCCGCGCGCTTTGCACTGCTTTCAACGACCAGCCCGAGCGCGCTTCGCGTCCCTATGACAAGGATCGCGACGGCTTCGTCATGGGCGAGGGCGCAGGCGCCGTCATCCTAGAGGAATACGAGCACGCCAAGGCGCGCGGCGCGAAAATCTATGGCGAGGTGAAGGGCTACGGCCTGTCCGGCGACGCCTATCACATAACCGCTCCGTCGGAAGACGGCGATGGCGGCTTCCGCGCGATGAAGATGGCACTGAAGCGGTCGGGCCTTGCCGCCTCCGACATCGACTATGTGAATGCCCACGGCACCTCGACCATGGCTGACGGCATCGAAGCCGGCGCAGTGGCACGGTTCCTCGGCAACAGTGCGGCGCAAACCGCCATGTCGTCGACCAAATCCTCCATCGGGCATCTGCTGGGCGCAGCGGGAGCCGTAGAAGCGATATTCTGTCTGCTTGCCATGCGCGACCAGATCGTCCCGCCGACCATCAATCTCGATAATCCGGATGTCGAAACGCCGCTCGATCTCGTTCCGCTTGTCGCCAAGAAGCGTCAGGTGCGGGCGACGATGTCGAACTCGTTCGGCTTCGGCGGTACCAATGCAGCGTTGATCTTCACCAAGGCCGGCTAGGCCTCCCATCCGTGGTCGCTCCATGGTCCGCATTCTGGTGTTTCTCTTCGTTCTTGGCGTGATCGTTGCCGGCGCACTCGCGTGGGAGAACGCCAATTTCAGCGGCGCCGGCCCGTCGGCTGCGAACAATGCGAGCGAGACGGACGTCGTGATCAAGTCCGGCGTCGGGCTGCGCGGCATCGCTCAGGAACTCGCAGATGCGGGCGTCATCGAAAATCCGGATCTGTTCATGCTGGGCGTGCGCCTGCGTCGCACGGCGTCGGGCCTGAAGGCGGGCGAATTCGCGATTCCCAGCCGCGCCAGCATGTCCGACATCATGGACATCCTGATCGAGGGCAAGTCGATCCAGCACAAGATCACTGCCGCGGAAGGTCTGACCAGCGACATGATCGCCAAGCTCGTCGCCGCCGATCCCGTTCTGACCGGCGAGATGGTTGCGACGCCGGCCGAAGGGACGTTGCTGCCGGAGACTTATCTCTTCACCCGCGGCACGACCCGCGCCGACATCGTCGCGCGCATGCAAAAGGCGCAGAGCGACCTGGTGGCGAAACTCTGGGCCGCGCGTGCCGCAGGTCTGCCGTTCAAGACGCCCCAGGAAGCCGTCATCCTCGCATCCATCGTCGAGAAGGAGACGTCGCTGCCGGACGAGCGGCGCCACATCGCGGCGATCTTCGTCAATCGCCTGCGCATGGGCATGAAGCTGCAATCCGATCCGACGATCATCTATACGATCTCCGGCGGCTATCCGCTCGGACGCGGCATCCGCGAGAGTGAACTGGTGAAGGCGACGGCCTACAACACCTATGTGATCGCGGGCTTGCCGCCGACGCCGATCTGCAATCCCGGCAAGGATTCTCTCGAAGCGGTGCTCGATCCGGGCACGTCGAAGGATCTCTATTTCGTTGCGGCTGGAAACGGCGGCCATGTCTTCTCGGCCAACATTGCCGACCAGACCAGGAACGTGGCCGCCCTGCGCGCCCGCGAGCGAGCTGCCGGTCACAAATAAGCGCACTTGCGCGGGGCGGATGCGGGTTTATCGTTCCGCATCATCGGAGTCGCTATGACCATTGTGAGCATGACGGGATTTGCCGAGGCGCATGGCAGCCGCGAAGGCGCGCGCTGGCGCTGGGAAGCCAAGAGCGTCAACGGCCGCGGCCTTGATCTGCGCCTGCGCCTGCCGCCGGGCTTCGACGGGATCGAGGCAGTGGCGAGGCAGTTGGCGAATGAACGCTTCAAGCGCGGCTCGCTCCAGGTGCAGCTCACATTCGAGGCAGGCGAGTCTGTCCGCGCGCTCAAGGTCGACCCGGTGGCACTGGCCGCCGCCGTGCGCATCGCACAGGAAGTCGCGTCCGAAACGGGTCTTGCGCCGGCGCGAGTCGACGGTCTTCTCGCCCTCAAGGGGGTGATCGTGCAGGACGACGCCCTGCCGCTCGAGGCGCCGGAACGCGGCATGCGCGATGCGGCGATCATCGAGACGTTGGCGACTGCGTTCGATGCGCTGGTGCGCGCCCGCGCGACGGAAGGACAGAAGCTGCACGCCGTGCTCGCCGCGCAGATGGACGATATCGGGAAACTGACGAAGGAGGCGGCGAGTCTTGCCTCAATGCAGCCGCAGGCGCTGCGCGACCGTCTGGCCGCGCAGGTGCAGGAAATGCTTTCTGGAAGCGGCATCTCGGAGGACCGGCTCGCGCAGGAAGCCGCGCTCTTGGCCGTGAAGGCGGACATTCGCGAGGAACTCGACCGGCTGCATGCGCATGTCCATGAAGCGCGCGTTCTGATGGCTTCCGGCGAGGCGATCGGCCGCAAGCTCGACTTCCTGTCGCAGGAGTTTAACCGCGAGGCGAATACGCTTTGCTCGAAATCGTCCGACATCGCTCTGACGCGCATCGGCCTCGCGCTCAAGGCGACGATCGATCAGTTCCGCGAGCAGGCGCAAAACGTCGAATGAGCGGAGAGATCAAACGCCGCGGGCTGATGCTGGTCCTGTCCTCGCCGTCGGGCGCAGGCAAGACGACGCTGTCGCGCAAGTTGCTGGAGTCCGACCCCGGCATCGTCATGTCCGTGTCGGCGACGACGCGCGCCAGGCGTCCCAACGAAGTCGACGGCAAGGACTACCATTTCGTCACCCCCGCGAAGTTCGAGGAGATGGTCAAGGCGGATGCCTTCTTCGAACATGCCACGGTGTTCGAACATCGTTATGGCACGCCGAAAAAGCCGGTCACGCAAACGCTGGCCGCAGGCGGCGACGTGCTCTTCGACATAGACTGGCAGGGGACGCAGCAACTGGGAGAAAAGGCGCGCGACGACGTGGTCAGCGTGTTCATCCTCCCGCCGAGTCACGACGAGCTCGAACGCCGCCTCAGGACGCGCGCGCAGGACACCGACGAGATCGTCGCCAAGCGCATGGCCAAGGCCGGCAGCGAAATCAGCCACTGGCCGGAATATGATTATGTCGTCGTCAACCGCGACGTCGACCGCGCGCTGGCGCAGATCAAGTCGATCCTCGAAGCCGAACGCGCCCGCCGCACCCGCCTGATCGGCGTCGGCGATTTCGTGGCGGGACTGACGAAATGAATCACCTCCCCCTCGCGGGGAGGAGATCAGTTGATGTTCACCCGATAGACCTTCTTCGCCGTGCCGCTGAAGAGCGCGGTCTTCTCGGCTGCCGAATAGTTCGCCGCGACGCGCTTGAACGCGTTCCACAGCGAAACGTAATCGCAGCCGAAGCGGTCGACCGGGAAATTGCTCTCGAACATGCAGCGGTCGGCGCCGAACGCCTCGATGACCGTTTCGAGATAAGGCTTCCACTGCTTGGCGAGGGTCTCCGACGTCGGATCGGGCTCGGCCATGCGCATCTTCCAGCCGGCGAAGGGCATCGGCAGGCCGCCGGCCTTGACGAACACGTTCGGGCACCTGGACAGCGCCTTGATGTTGTCGCGCCAAACGCCGAAGCGTTCCTCGCGCTTGCCCTTGTACGAGCCGATCCCGAGCGGCGTGCCGACATGGTCGAGCACGATGGTCGTGTCGGGAAAGGCGCGCGCGAGATCGATCAGGTCGGGCAGTTGCGGCTCAAGCAGCCAGGCGTCGAACGACAGGCCAAGCTTGTGCAGGTGCTTGAAGCCCTGGCGGAACGTCGCGTCGAGATAGAGACCACCCGTGGCGCGCCCCGCGAGCGGGCCGAGAACACCTGGATCGGCGTCGTACGACGCGCTGTGGCGGATGCCGCGGAAGCGGCCATGACCGGCGGCGATGTGCGAGCGCAGGACGTCTTCCGCCGCATCGCCGATGCGCAGGTCGACATGACCGACGATGCCGGCGCAGGCGCGCACATCGCCGTAGAGGCCGCTTGCCGTCATCGCTGCGACGCCGTTCACGAACTCGGTCTCGCCGACGCATTTCAGCGCATCGGGGCCGTCGGCGCGGTACATCGCGCCGCACTCCATGTAGATCGTGCCGCGCACATTGTGTCCGCTCTTCAGGTCGGCAAGCAGTTGCTCCAGCAGATAGCGCGGCGTGTTGCGGATAATGTCCATGAAGCCGTGTTCGGACGGCGGCAGGTTGCGCAGGATCTCCGTCGGACGGTCCCACATGTGATGATGCGGATCGACGATCGGCAGGTCCGGTTCGAGAATGGCTTCGGGCATGTTTGCACCTCCGTCCTCATGCTTCGACGGGCTCAGCATGAGGTTGTGAGTACGCGGCCCTCATCCTGAGCGTGTCGAAGGACGAGGACCGCAAACCGCTTAGGGAGTCAGGACAACGCGCCCCGTGATCTTGCCTTCGCGCAGGTCGTCGAGCGTCTGGCTCGCCGCGCTGAGCGGACGCTTGCTGAACGGGATCGGATCGACCTTGCCCGCCTTCACAAGTTCCATCATCTCCTTGGTCTCGCCGAGCGAACCGGTCATCGAGCCGCCGATGGATATCGTGCGGAACGGGAACATCGGGATCGGCATCGACATCGCGCCGCCGAACAGGCCGACGATGATCACCTTGCCGCCGCGGCGGACGGCCTGGCTTGCGAAGGCGAAGCTTTTTTCGGAACCGACAAAGTCGACGACGGCATAGGCGCCGCCCTTGGTGTCGGCCATCAGCTTCTTGGCCGCTTCCGGATCCTTGGTGTTGTAGACCGCGCTTGCGCCCGCCTTCTTGGCGGCATCGAGCTTGCCGTCGTCGATGTCCGCCGCGAGCGGCCCCTTGTGGAACATCGCCTTGGCGAACTGCACGCCCATCATGCCGACGCCGCCGACGCCGAGCACCAGAACCTGATCGTCAGGTCCTAGCGGGCCGACGCGCTTCATCGCCGAGTAGGCGGTGAGGCCTGAGCACATGTAAGCCGCGCCGAGCGCCGGGTCGGTCTTGCCGTAATCGATCAGGTACTTCGAATGCGGAACCATGACGTGCGTCGCGTAGCCGCCCGGGCAGCCGTTGGAGCAGCCGAGCTGGCGCGGTCCGCCGACGCACAGATTTTCCTCGCCGCGCAGGCATGACGGGCACTTGCCGCAGCCGATCCACGGGAACGCGGCATAGCGCTGGCCGACCTTCACGTCCTTGACGTCCGGTCCGATCGCGACGACTTCGCCCTCGATCTCGTGACCCAGCGTGTGCGGCAGCTTCATGTTCGCCATCGGCAGCTTGGCGCCGCCGCCCATGTCGAAATAGCCGTCATGGATATGGACGTCGGAATGGCACACGCCGGCATTGTGGACCTTGAGCAGGACTTCGGTGCCGGTGGGCGTCGGTGTCGGTGTTTCGACGAGTTGCAGCGGCTTGCCGAACTCCGTGATCGCCTGACTTTGCATGCGTGTCTCTCCCTTGGATTTTTGTCTTGCCGTCACTGTGGCATGGCCAAACCCGCCTTGTCATGCCTGCCGAGAAAGGTCGTGCTGTCGCGCTGGATCAGGCCGCGAACTGGCGCGCCAGGCTCGCAAACTCCGCTACGGAAAGCTGCTCGGGGCGCGCGGTCGGGTCGATGCCTGCGGCACGGATGCGGTCCTCGGCGTCGGCGGAGAGCGTTTTCAGGCTTTGGCGCAACATCTTGCGGCGCTGGCCGAAAGAGGCAGAAGTGATTTTTTCCAGGTCTCCCAACTTTGCGGGTGCGACGGGTTCGGCCAGCGGCTCCAGCCGCACGATGCTGGAGGTAATCTTGGGCGGCGGCACAAACGCGTTGCGCGAGACATCGAACAGGATCTTCGGCGTCGTGCGCCACTGCGCAAGGACAGACAGGCGGCCATAGGCCTCGCTGTCCGGCTTGGCGACGATGCGCATCGCAACCTCGCGCTGGAACATTAAAGTCAGGCTGTCCCAGAAGGGCGGCCAGTTGGGCGCCGTCAGCCACTTCACCAGAAGCGCGGTGCCGATGTTGTAGGGAAGGTTGGCGGCGATGCGCACGCGCTCGGTTCCGAAGAGTTCGCGCTCGTCGATCTTGAGCGCATCTGCGGAAACGACCTGCAGCCTGCCCGGATAGGCCTCTGCGATGTCGGCGAGTGCGGGCAGGCAGCGATGATCGCGTTCCACAGCCACGACGCGGCGCGCGCCCTCGGCCAGAAGCGCGCGCGTCAGTCCGCCCGGACCCGGACCGATTTCATAGATCGTGCTGTTGTCGAGCGGCCCGGCCGCGCGCGCGATGCGCCGCGTCAGATTGAGGTCGAAGAGAAAATTCTGGCCGAGTGATTTCTTCGCGCGCAGATCATGCGCCGCGATCACCTCGCGCAGCGGCGGAAGAGGATCAGGCTGGGGCATCAGCCATACTGGCAGCCATGCGGATGGCGGCGATCATGCTGCGCGGATCGGCCTTTCCGGTGCCGGCGATGTCGAACGCCGTGCCGTGATCGGGCGAGGTGCGGATGATGGGGAGGCCGAGCGTGACGTTCACGCCATCCCAGAAGGACAATGTCTTGATCGGGATGAGCGCCTGGTCGTGATACATGCACAGCGCGGCATCGAACGCGGCGCGTGCTTCGGCATGGAACATCGTGTCGGCAGGCAGGGGCCCGCGCACGTCATGGCTGCGCGCCTTGAGTGCGGCGATGGCGGGGGCGATCAGGTTGGTTTCCTCCCTGCCCAGTTCGCCGTCTTCGCCGGCGTGCGGATTGAGTCCGCTGATGGCAAGGCGCGGCACGGCGATGCCGAAATATTTCTTGAGCGACGCCAGAATGATCTCGCCAGTCTCAACGATCGCAGCGGACGTGATCGCGGCCGGCACCAATGACAGCGGAGTGTGGATCGTCAGCGGCACGACGCGGAGTTGATCGCTCGCCAGCATCATGACGGCACGCGGCGCTCCGGTCAGCGCCTCGAGGAATTCGGTATGTCCGGGATATTTGAAGCCGTCATGCATCAGCACGGCCTTGTTGATCGGCCCAGTGACGATGGCCGCCGCGCGGCCGTCTTGCGCCATTGCGACGGCCATCTCGATGGCTTCGATGACAGCCGGCACATTTTGCGGTGAGGCTTGCCCTGGAACGCGGAGAGCTGCCGCCTTTGTCGCAACGACGGCGCCTGCGTCCGCAAGACCGCAGCTTTTGAAAACACCCGGATCGCCGACCAGCCTGATCGGATGCCGGCCGGCATGTCCGCCGAGAGCGTTGAATGCAGCGACCGCGATCTCCGGGCCAATGCCGGCCGGCTCGCCCATCGTCACGAGGATCGGTCCGTCGGCGCCGGCTCTCTTAGCGGGTTTCGACATTGGCGTTGCGCCGCAGGTCGCGAATATAGCGCCGCGAGAGCATCGTGATCTGCTGGTCGAAGAGCTGCTCTTCGATCTGCTGGCGTGAAGGAATCGTGTACGCGGTGATGGTCGGTGCGCGCTTGTCGCAACGAACCATCATCTCGATGCCTGCGGGCGAGGTGAAGGGCGGAGTTGCTTCGCCCGGCCCGGCCTTCTCGATGGCGCCCTGAATTTCGGGGCTGAGATCGGAGATCTTGATTCCCATCTTGGAAAGATCCTGCACGACCATGCCGTGGATCTGCTGCGCGATCTTGGGCAGTGTCTCGCAGCCATTGACGTGATCGTGGATCTGGACCGCTATCTTCATCGCATTTTCCAGAAGCTGCTTGGGCGGAGTTGGACCAAGCGGCAGCAGCACGCGCTGGACCGTCAGCGGCCCGACGGGCTTTTGCGTCGCCGGATCGGGCAGCTTGGTTCCGTAACCTTCCTGTCGGTCGCGCAAACCCAGAATGTAGTAGCCGCCCGACGAACGGATCGGCGGCGATACTGCGCCGACCTGCATGTGCTGCAGCGCATCGTCGACTTCGGCCGGGAGCTGACCCTCATGCACCCAGCCGAGATCGCCGCCGGATGCCGCCGTCGGGCTCTGGCTGAACTGGCGCGCCACAGTGCCGAAACTCGCGCCGGACTGAAGCTGCGTTTCGATGTCCTGTGCGTCCTTCAGAACCTTGGCGTCGACTTCGGGATTGTCGACCGCGAGGAAAATTTCCGAGACCTGGAAGTGCGGCTTGTTGGCGCCTTCCTGAAGACGCGCAAGCTCCGCGTCGATGTCGGCGGGCGTGATGTTCACGCGATCCGAGAACTCGTCCTCGACGGCCTTCTGCCAGGCGATCTGCACGGCGATCTGGGCGCGCAGCGTGGACATGTCGACGCCGCTTTTCTTCAACAGGTCGGCCAGCTGATCCTTGGACATGTGGTTGTCGCTCGTGATGCGCTCGATCGATTTGTCGACGTCGGTCGGCGAGACCGTGATGCCCTTCTTGCGCGCTTCCTGAATCTGGAGCTGCTCGGTTTCGAGCTGCGTCAGGACCTGACTGCGAAGCTTGGTCAGAATCTCCGGGGTCGGCTGCAGGCCGGATGTCGATACGAAGAGCAGGATGCGCTGACGAAGATCGTACTCGGTGATGATCGCGTCGTTGACGATCGCGGCAACGCCGTCTGCCGGACCCGTGTCGGATTGGACTGCGGCGCCGGCCGGCGGTGACGGCGGCGCGGTGCCGGGCGTCGCAGGCGCGGCTGCTGGAGCGGCTGGAGCAGCCGCATTGGGCTTATGATGTTTGCCGAGCGCCGGCGTGGCGCCAAGCAGCAGCGCCAACCCGAAAACGACATAGAAGTTGTGTTTATGGCTCAAGTCTCGGCCCTTCGGCAGCAATCTCAATGGTTTACGCGCTCGCCCCCGAACCGGGCCGGGAGAATAAGCAAATTCGCCTGCGGTTCAAGGACGGGAGAACACGTCTTCGGGGAACAGGCTAAACGGCGTGATCGCTTCGTCTCCGGTTTTCAGGTTGAACCTGAAGACAAAGGTCGTTGAAGGCGGCACGTCACGGTCGGTCGTGAATTTGCGCCGGTAGGCGATGGATATACCCAAACACTCGTCCTCATAGCCGAGACCAAGCTCGGTATCCAGCATCTGTCCGGCCAGAAGATCGCGGCGCAGCGCGCCGAATGCCTGCCAGTTCCTGTAAAAATTGATATCAGCCTGTGCGTTGATTTCCTCTCGGGCGCCCAGGCCGAGCGTCACCACTTCGGCCGGCAACTGCACGTAGCTGACCTGCACGGTCGAGCGTCCGTAAATCCCGGTAAGATAGACTTCGTGGCGCCGCACGGTGCCGTCATTGCGATCAACATCGAAGCTGTCGGTGAGATCGATATAGGGCAGGAACTTCATGCTGACGCGGCCGACAATGTCGGACGTCGTGCCGGACTGGCCTGAGTCGGGACCGAAGATCGGGTCGGGCTTGAGCCGATAGGTCTGGCCCAGCACGGCATCGATCGAACCGGATTCAAACGCTGCGCGGGCGTGCAGGCCGAAATTCGCGCGCGGCCCGCTCTCCACAAGATCGTAGCCCGGCAACTGATCGAAGCTGAGGATGTTGTTCTGGTCGAGTTCGAACGACGCGCTGTCCTCGTTCGGAATGCCGGCCGGATTGCCACCATAGGGTTGCAGGATGAGCTGCGCGATCGGCTCAACGATGAAGGCGCGTCCCGCCTGCGTGCTGGAGATGAACGGCCAGCGCCAGTCGAGCGCAGCGTAGGGAACGCCGCGCGAGATGAATTTGTCGCCGACGCCGGGCGTCAGCGAATTGCTGACATGATAGAAGTCGCCGCGCGCATCGAGCTGCAGCGTCAGCATCTGGCCGCCCGGAAGGATGGTCGGCCAGCGCATGCGTGCTTCAGCCGTCGCGCGCTGGCTGTCGACGCCGATGTCGCGCGTGAGCGAAACGCTGCTGAAGTCGAAGCGGAACTGTCCGCCGAGCCAGTGATGGAGCGGGTTGTAGCTGAATTCGACCAGCGGCAGCGCCAGCGGAATGATGTCGCTGGTGTCCGTGGCGCGCAGGCCCTGGAAGAAATAACCCGTGATCGCAAAACGCGTGCGCCCATTGTCGCCTTCGATGAACAGGTCGTTCACCAGCCGGTCGGCCTGCGAGAAGTCGTAGCGCTTGAGGTACGTGTCGTTCGACGTGAGCTGCGCGTCATAGCCCGTCGTCCAGTCGTCGGTGATCGGGACGCGTCCGGAGCCGAACAGGCTGCCGTACCACTGGACCTGGTGGCCGGAAATGCCGCCATTGGGGTTGTAGGCGATGCTGCTCTGAAGCCACAGGCCGCCGCGCTGCCAGCGTTCGCGGTACTCGCCCTCAAGCACGGCGCCGGCGCGAGTCGTAATTTCCGGCGTGATGGTGGCGTCATTGGTGGGCGACAGGGCGACATAGACCGGCACGCGCGCGAACCAGCCGAGCGACGTCGAGGGACCGATGTCCGGCGTCAGGATGCCTGACGCATAGTGCACGGTCGGATCGGGTTCGGTGAGGTACGGCGTGTAGAAGATCGGAACGTCGAGAAACTCAAGGGTCGCGCCCTTGAACACGATCCTGTGTTTCAACTGATCGTAGATGATGTGGTTCGCCTCGACGCGCCAGACGGGCGTGCGCTGGCCGGGCTGGTTGCAGATCTTGCACGGCGTGTAAGCCGCATCGAAGGCTTCGGTGAAACGTCCCTGGCTGCGCGTGGCGTTGGCGGCGACAAGGCGGCCGTTCTTTCCGATCAGCGCAGCGAAGCTTCGAAGCGCACCGTCGCGCATCTTGTCGCGAAGTTCCACGTGATCTGCGAAGGCGACATTGCCCTTGTCGTCGGTGATGCTGACATGACCGCTGGCGACCATCTTGTCGTTCGTCTGGTCGTAGGTGACATCGTCGGCGAGAAGCACGCGCCCGCCACTGTCGATCTCGACATGGCCGTGTGCGGTGACGACGTGGTTGTCCACGTCATAGTCCATCTCGTCGGCCTGGAGCAGGAACTGGCCCTTGATGTCGGTCTCCGTCGCGCCATACGCGGCGCAGAACGGGACAAACATGATCGCTGCAAGAAGAAGGAGAGCGCGGCTCATCCGTCCTCCTGATTGAACACGAGGGTCATGCCGATCAGGATGGAAGCAACGGCTGGCGCGGTTGCGGCGAGCGCAACGGGAAGAATGCCTGTCTGGCCGAGAGCGCGGGAAAATTCGCTGAAGAAATAGACGCCGAAACCTGCGAGCGCGCTGATCAGGATGACGCGAGGCAGGCCGCCGCCGCGCCCGACGCGCACGGAAAAGCTCGCCG
Source organism: uncultured Alphaproteobacteria bacterium (assembly GCA_963741725.1). Lineage (GTDB taxonomy): Bacteria > Pseudomonadota > Alphaproteobacteria > Micropepsales > Micropepsaceae > Rhizomicrobium. Next base: position 658,412 of record CAVUJC010000006.1, read on the forward strand.
CCATGAACACCATCGCCGCAAACAGCGCCGGCATGGCGAGAAGGGTGTAGAGATAGAGCTGATACCGGATGGCCGAGAAGCCCGCATTCTGCGCCGTGCGGATGAATCCGGGCAACTGCCAGAACGACAGCGTGTCCGGCGGCGCAAAACTTTCCTGGATTTGTGCCGGCGTCAGCGTCGTCTCCAGTTTGTATTCGTCATGATGGACGGGGCTTCCGTCCGTTCCGCTGACCCAGGCGTCCTTCAGCATCCATGTGCCGGACTGAAGCTGCGCGGACTTGGCATCGACGCGGCCGACAAAATGGTCGTTGGCTCCATACAGGAAGACGATCACGTCTTCCAGATGAACGCCCTGGTCTGTGACGCGCAGTGCATGGATCACCGATTGCTGCGTCTCGTCGCCCTGGCGCAGCCACAGGCCGTTGCGCGACACGGCAAGCTGCGACGCCTCGCCCTTGATGTACTTTGCCTCGAGAGCCGAAAATTGTCCCAGCATGCGCGAGGAGATCGGTGTGATGATCATCACGACGAAGATGCCAAGCGCCGCGGCCACCGCCAGCGGCGGCGCAAGGAAATCCCATGCCGACATGCCGGCGGCGCGGATCGCGACGAGCTCCTGGCTGCGCGAAAGCCGCGCGAACGCGAACACGCCGCCAAGAAGCACGGCGAAGGGCAGCATCTTCTGGCCAAGGTCGGGCAATTGCAGGATCGCCATGCCGACGATGACGAGCGTCGAAACATTGTGACCTGCGGTGCGGTTCGTCAGGTCGACGACGTCGATCGAGAAGGCCAGCAGCAGGAAGACGGAGTAGACGATGGCGATGCCTGCGAGGAACTGCTCGGCGAGATAGCGATAGAGCGTCCAGGACCAGCTCATGTGAAAGCCTCGACTGGCGCGCGGCGGCGGAACCATCCCGTCGGAACGAAGCCGGCGAGCACGGCCAGGGCAATCGCGGCGCCCAGAAGCGGTATCAGGTAGAACAGAAACATCAGCGAAGGCGTTCCGACCGCCAGTCCCTGCACACCATAACCGGCGATGCGCACAATGGCGGCTGCGAGCGCAGCGAGCGCAAGGCGCAAAGCATTGGCGCCGCGCGCCCGCCGTCCGCGCAGAACGGCGGCGAGCGCGATCATCGCGAAGGCAAGGCAATAGAGCGGCTGCGACAGGCGGTTATGGCCTTCGGCAATATAGGCATTGCGCAGCTTCGCGGGCAGCTTGGGATTGGGAGAGAAGAGTTCGGAAAGGTAGCGCTCGCTCGTGGCGCGCTCCGTCGCGCGCGCCGGCCCGGCAAACTGGTCCAGATCGAACACGTCGCGCTGGAATTTGAGTACGGTCAGTTGGCCGCCGGAATGTCCGCTCTCTTCCACCGTACCGTCGAACATGATGAGGCGCGCGCCACCCGGGGTCTGCGCCAACTGGCCGCGCACGGCGAGATAGGTGATCGGCGTTCTCTTGTTCCGGTTGTCATGCACCATGACGCCGCGGATCGTCCCGTCCGAGTTGAGCTCGCGGATGAAGACCGTCAGGCCGTCGGCGGGCGTATTGAACTCGCCTTCGTTGAGAAGCGCAGCCCCGATGTCGGCACGGATGTCGACGACCTTGTCCTTCATCGCGCGTTGCCCCGCCGGCATCAGATAGAGACCGTTGAGATAGGTCAGCGCCATGACGATGAGCGCAGCGATCAGCACGGGCAGCGCGATCTGGGCGCGGCTGAAGCCGGCGGCCGACATGACGACAAGCTCGCTGTCCGAATTCAGCTTGTTCAGCGCGAACAGCGTTCCGGCGAAATAGGCGATGGGCAGGATGATAACGAGCAGGCTGGGGATGATGAGCAGCGTGAGATAGACGAAGGTCGGCGCCGACTGCCCGCGGTTGATGACGAGGTCGAGCAGGCGCAAAGACTGGGTCAGCCAGATGACTGCCGTCAGCAGGAAGGCAAAAAGCGCAATCGGGCCGATCATCTGGCCCAGCACATAAATCGACAGTCGCGGCAGTTTCACGCTTGCGGCCGTTATGGCGTCGGACAGCACACTTTTGTGTACGCCCTTTCGCCCCTTCTGTGATTCGCCCTAAACTAGCATTCATACGCGGTTGTCCGACAATATGCCTGGACCGCGCGCCCGCCTCTTATACCGTTCATTGACCCCATAAAGTCACGCCATCGCAAACATTTTCGGGAGAGATACGATGCAATTATCCTTTGCCGCACCGCAATCGGTGGACGCTGGCGCCTGGGTCGTCGCTGCGCTGGAGGGCGGCACGTTGACCGCTGCCGCTCAGAAGGCAGACAAGGCGTGCGGCGGCGCACTCAGCCGCGCGCTCAAGGTCAGCCGCTTCACCGGCAAGTCCGGACAGGTTCTGGAAATCCTCGCGCCGGCGGGCATCAAAGCATCGCGCGTTGTTCTGGTCGGTCTGGGCAAGGCGGCGGACTTCGACGGACCGAAGGCTGAACATCTCTCGGCCTCGATCAACGGAAGGTTGAGTAGTGCCGGCGAGACGGCCGCAACTTACGAGATCGAAGCCCCTAAGGGTTCCAAGCTGAAGCCCGGCGAACTCGCGGCGCATCTGGCGCTCGGCGCACGCCTGCGCAGCTACTCTTTCAACAAGTACCGCACCAAGAATCTGGACGAGTATGAGTCCAAACTGAAGACCGTGACGATCGCCACCGGCGCGCTGGCCGATGCGAAGAAGCACTGGGCATTGCTCGAAGGTGTCGCCAACGGCATCGCCACGGCGCGCGATCTGATGAACGAGCCGCCGAACGTCCTGCATCCCGAAGAGTTTGCAAGGCGCGTGAAGACACTTCTAACCAAACTCGGCGTCAAGGTCGACATTCTCGGCGAAGCGGACATGAAGAAGCTCGGCATGGGCTCTCTGCTTGGCGTGGGGCAGGGCAGCGACTGCGAGAGCCAGCTCGTCGTCATGCACTGGAGCGGCGCGCGCAAGAAGTCGGACACGCCGGTCGCCTTCGTCGGCAAGGGTGTGTGCTTCGACTCCGGTGGCCTCTCGCTGAAGACGGGTGCAGGCATGATGGGCATGAAGGGCGACATGGGCGGTGCCGCGGCCGTCGTCGGAACGATGCAGGCGCTTGCCTCGCGCAAGGCGAAGGTCAACGCCGTCGGCGTGATCGGCCTTGTCGAGAACATGCCGGACTCAAAGGCGCAGCGTCCGGACGATGTCGTGAAGTCGATGTCGGGCCAGACGATCGAAGTGCTCAACACGGATGCGGAGGGCCGGCTCGTGCTTGCCGACGCGCTCACCTACACGCAGCGCAAGTTCAAGCCGAAATTCGTCATCGACCTTGCCACACTGACCGGCGCGATCATCATGGCGCTCGGACCCGAGCATGCGGGCCTGTTCTCGAACGACGACAAGCTCGCAGGCCGCATCTCACAAGCCGGCAAGGCCGTCGGCGAACCCGTATGGCGCATGCCGCTCAGCCCCAACTACGACAAGCTGTTGCGCTCCAAGATCGCCGACATGAAGAACATCGGCGGCCCCAGCGCCGGTTCGATCACAGCGGCGCAGTTCCTGCAGCGCTTCATCGAGGACAAGACGCCATGGGCGCACCTGGACATCGCCGGGGTTGCCTATCAGGACGGGGAGCAGAAAGCGCATGCGCCGAGCTGGGGCGTGGGCTGGGGCGTACGCACCCTCAACGAACTGGTGACGGAGCATTATGAGGACTAGCGTTGAGCTCTTCCTCCCCGGTTCGCGCGGCGGGTGCTCCGCGCAGCGGGGGAGAAGGTTGTTTGCATCATGACCGAAACTCTCTTCTACCATCTCGAGCGCCGTGCGCTGGATGATGTGCTTCCGGGTCTGATCGAAAGGACTCTGGAAAAGGGCTGGCGCGCCGTCATTCGCACGGAGTTCGTCGGAGCGCGCCGACGCGATCGACAACCTGCTCTGGACGTATAATGACCAGTCGTTCGTTCCGCATGCGCAGTCGGGCGACGGCAACCCCAAGCGTCAGCCAGTGCTGATCACGGTCGAAAACGACAATCCGAACGGCGCAAACGTACTGTTTCTCGTCGGCGGCGCGGCGCCGCCGCACTGGGACGACAAGGCGACGAAGGACCTCACGCGCGTCGTTCTGATGTTCGACGGGCGCGATGCGGATGCGCTCGCCCGCGCGCGCGCGGCCTGGAAGGACGCTAGGGCAGCCGGCCATGACGTGACATATTGGAAAGAATCGCCGTCCGGCAAATTCGAAAAACAGGCTTGAGATTGCGGTCCGGCGCGGCCATCTGATAGAGAGCCGCAACCGGAGTCATCCTTGCTCAACCCACTCGTCTATCTCGAAAATCCGCTTTCGCTCATTCCGCTCGCGCTGATCGTCATCTGCGTGGTGCATGCGGTGCGGCGCGGCAATATTTTTCCCTGGATCTATGTGATCGTGTTCCTGCCGGGGATCGGCAGCCTGATCTACATCGCGATCGAGATCATTCCCGAGCTGCTGCGCGGCCGTGCCGCAGCGCGTCTGAAATCCGGCGCGGCGGCTGCGATCGATCCGAACAAGTCGTTTCGCGACGCGCACCGCGCGGCGCAACTGGTGGGTTCGGTCAATTCCAAGCGCGCGCTGGCGGAGGAATATATGGCGCGCGGCGCCTATGCCGATGCCGTGGATATCTACCAGTCGACGGCTGTCGGGCAGTTCAAGGACGATCCCGCTCTCCTCATGGGCCTTGCGCGTGCACGGTTCCTGAATGGAGACCCGGCCGGCGCGCAGGCAAGCCTCGATGCGCTGCAGGCAGCCGATCCGAATTTCGTGTCGGGCGATGCGCATCTGCTCTATGCGCGCGCGCTGGAAGCGCAGGGCAAGACGGACGAAGCACTCGCCGAATATCGCCGCCTGGTGCCCTATTTCTCCGGCGAGGAAGCGCGCGCCCGCTTTGCGATGCTGCTGGAGAAAACGGGCGCTCACGACGAAGCGCGCGCGCTCTATCAGGAAATCGTCAAGCTGCTCGACGGTGCGCCGCCACGCTACCGCTCCGCGCAGAAGGAATGGGGCGACATCGCGCGCAAGGGCCTGCGCTGATGTCTCAACTGAGCGCGCCCTGAAGCATGCTGAGAAGATAAGCCCAGGCTGCGAGAATCAGTATGCCTGAAGCATACTGCACCCACCGATTGTGGACGAAGATGGTCGCGATCACGGCGATCACCAGCATCGGCGTGACGACGATGTTCTGCTGCAACCACTCCTGAACCTGAAAGCTCCCGCCGAGCACGACGTTCGCGACGATCGCGGCGCCGGCCGACACGGCGAACGCGCCGACATAGCGTCGCCCCTGCTCGTCGTGAAAGCGCTCAAGGTCGATTTCCTCGCCCGGCACGATCTCGGGGCACACCAAAGCGGCCTGAAGGTAGTTGGTAAAGGCGAGAAGGAAGACGAACAGGATCATGCCGACGCTGAATGTGTGCAGCAGGCGCATGTCCCAGAACGAGATCCAGTTCACGATGATGATGATGAACGCGTTGAGAAACCAGAACGCATAGGCCCATGAGAAGCGAAGGCGCGGCCACGCACGGATGTAGCTCGCCGTGCACGACAACAGGTGCGTCAGCGCCACGGCGTAGACGAACGAGACCAGCACCATGACGTGTTCGAACGCGGCCATCGGTCCCCCCAGATACTTAGGGACCTTAGCGACTTGCCGGCGCCCGGCTCAAGCCTCGGCCATTGCCTGCTCGTACTCTTCCTGCATCTTGATCCAGCGCGCTTCGAGTACTTCGAGTTTCTTGAGTGCGTCGGCGCGCTTCTTGGAGACCGCCTTGCCGCGCGCGGGGTCCTTGGTGAAGAGAAGCGGATCGGTCAGCGACTTGTCGCATTTGGCGATTTCAGTGTTCAGATCGGCGATCTGGTGCTCGACGGAGTCGAGCTTGTCCTTGAGCGGTTTCAACTGCCGGCGGCGTTCGGCGCTGTCGCGGCGCGCGACGTCTTTCGTCGCTTTCACCTCGGGCTCCGGCGCGCGGCGCGTCGGTGTGTTGTCGCCCTGGAGCAGGAACTTGCGGTAGTCGTCGAGATCGCCATCGAACGGCTTCACTTCGCCGTTGGCCACGAGCAGGAGCCGGTCCGCCGTCGCCTCGATCAGGCGGCGGTCATGGCTGACGAGAACGACGGCGCCGTCGAAATCGTTCAGCGCGTTGAGCAGCTCGCCGCGCGCATCGATGTCGAGATGGTTGGTCGGCTCGTCCAGGATCAGCAGGTTGGGCTTGTCGAGCGTCGCGAGCGCCAGCATCAGCCGCGCACGTTCGCCGCCCGATAGATTGCCGACCTTGGTAAGCTGCTTGTCGGCGGAGAATCCGAAGCCGCCGAGCTGGGTACGCACTTCGCGTTCGGTCAGCTTGGGGCGCAGGTGCTGCAGCGTCTGGATCGGCGTGATGTCGCCCTGCAGCTCTTCGAGCTGATGCTGCGCGAAGTAGCCGGGCACCAGCTTGCGCGCGAGCGTCATCTCGCCGCCCATCGGTTGCAGCTTGCCGGCGAGAAGCTTCGCCAGCGTCGACTTGCCATTGCCGTTCTTGCCGAGCAGCGCGATGCGGTCGTCCGGATCGAAGCGGAACGACATGTGCGACAGGATCGGCTTGCCGGGCTCATAGCCCACGGAAACGCGGTCCATCGTGACGAGCGGCGGGCTCGCCTCGGTCGCCTTGGGAATGCGGATCGGCGCGACATGCTCGTCGACCGGAAGCTCCACCGTCTCCAGCTTCGCCAGCATCTTCATGCGGCTCTGCGCCTGGCGCGCCTTGCTCGCCTTGGCCTTGAAGCGATCGACAAAGGCCTGCATGTGCTTGCGGGCCAGCTCCTGCTTCTTGGCGAACGCCACGTCCAGCGCGCGCCGCGCCGAACGTGTCGCAACGAAGGTGTCGTAGTTGCCGTTGTAGAGCGTCAGCTTGCCGTGCTCGAGATGCAGGATGAATTCGGCCGCGGTGTTGAGCAGGTCGCGGTCATGACTGACGATGAGCACGGTGCCGCGATAGCGCTGCAGGAAATTCTCCAGCCACATCACGCCTTCGAGATCGAGATAGTTGGTCGGCTCGTCGAGCAGCAGAAGGTCCGGCGCCGAGAACAGGATCGCGGCAAGCGCGACGCGCATGCGCCAGCCTCCGGAAAACTCCGCACACGGACGAAGCTGGTCTTCCGCGGAGAAGCCGAGACCGGCGAGAATCTCCGCCGCCCGCGCCGGCGCGGTGTAGGCGTCGATCGCGTCCAGCCGGTGATAGATGTCGCCGAGCTTGTGGCCGTCGCTTTCATGCTCGGCATCAGCCAGCAGCCTGGTGCGCTCGACATCGGCTTCGAGGACGGTGTCGATCAGGCTCGTCTGCGTACCCGGCGCTTCCTGCGCCACGGCGCCAAGCCGCCAGGCGCTCGGCCAGGCCACATCGCCGTCATCCGGATGAAGCTGTCCGAGGATCACCTTCAAAAGCGTCGATTTGCCCGCGCCATTGCGTCCGACCAGGCCAATGCGTCGCCCCGCGGGCAAGCTTGCGCTGGCGCCCTTCAGGATCTCGCGTCCGGCAATGCGGACTATGACGTTGTCGATAACGAGCATGGCGGCGGGGCTTGTATCACGGTAATTCCCGCGGCATAAGGCGCGCGCTTTCGCACACTGGAGTGAATTATGGCCGTTGAGCGCACCCTTTCGATCATCAAACCGGACGCGACGCGCCGGAATCTCACGGGCGCCGTCGTCGACCGATTCGAAAAGGCGGGCCTTCGGGTCGTCGCCTCGCGCCGTATCAAGCTCTCCAGGGAGCAGGCAGAGGCGTTTTATGGCGTTCACAGGGAACGGCCGTTCTTCGGGAGTCTTGTCGCTTTCATGACATCGGGACCGGTCGTGGTCCAGGTTCTCGAAGGCGAGAACGCCATCGCCAGAAACCGCGAAGTCATGGGTGCGACGAACCCGGCCAATGCGGCGCCCGGCACGATCCGCAAGGACTTCGCCGAATCGATCGAGGCGAACTCGGTCCACGGCTCTGACGCGCCGGAGACGGCCGCGCAGGAAATCGCATTCTTCTTCAGCGGTCTCGATATCGTTCCCTAGGCGCATTACGCTCCGCCGCAAATCAGCGGAGTGAGTCATGCAGGGCAAGACAGTCGTCGTCACGGGCGGAACCTCGGGCATTGGCGAGGTCGCGGCGGTGCGCCTGGCCGAGCAGGGCGCGCGCATCGTTCTGATCGCGCGCGATCCCAAACGCGCCGAAGTCACGATGGGCATGCTCAGGACGGCGAACCCGTCGTCCGTTCACAACATCCACTATGGCGATCTGTCATCGATCGCGGATGCCAGGCGCGTCGCAGGCGAAGTCGCGGCGGCAGAGGCGAAGATCGACGTGCTGGTGAACAATGCCGGCGCGGTGTTTCTCGCGCGCAAGACGAGCTCCGACGGTCTGGAGATGACCTTCGCGACGAACCACATGAACTACTTCGTCGTGACCAATGTGCTGCTCGACCGGTTGAAGGCGACGCCGGGCGCGCGGATCGTCTGCACCGCGTCCGACGCGCACAAGTCCGGCCGGCTCGACTTCGATGACCTGCAGAGCGAGAAGAGCTACAGCTCGTTCCGCGCCTATGGGACGTCCAAGCTCTGCAATATCCTCTTCACGCGCGAGCTGGCGCGGCGGCTTGACGGTACCGGCGTGACGGCAAACTGCCTGCATCCGGGCTTCGTCGGCACGCGCTTCGGACAGAACAACGCGACGAACACATTCATGAAGCTGCTTGCGCGCACGATCATGACCTTCGGCATCTCGCCGGAGGAAGGCGCCAAGACGATCATCTATCTCGCGTCTTCGCCAGACGTGGCGACGATCAGCGGCGAGTATTTCTACAAATGCAAGGTCGCGGAGCCGACGCTTGCCGCGCAGGATGACGATGCCGCGAAACGGTTGTGGGACGTATCGGCGAAACTGGCCGGAGTTGGCTAAATGACTGCCGTCGCGAGAAGATTTGGCTTCGCATTTGTTCTTGCGACGCTCGTTGCCGTCTGCAACGCTGAGGCGGACACCGTCAAGGGTGCAGACATGGGCGTGGGGCGTATCACCGGCTTCGGCGGCATCTTTTTCAAGAGCAAGGATCCCAAGGCGCTTGCGGCGTGGTACCGCGACGTGATGGGCATCAAGGTCGAGGACTGGGGCGGTGCGATGCTGCGCTACGATGCACCGGGCCATCCGCCCACCGCTGTCTGGAGTCCGTTTCCGGCCGATACCGGCTACATGGCGCCGTCGACGCGCGAGTTCATGATCGATTTCGCGGTCGACGATCTGGACGCCTTCCTCGCGCGTCTGAAAGCCAAGGGCGTAACGATCCTCAAGAGCGACGACAGCGACCCGAGCGGCAAGTTCGCGTGGATCCTGGATCCCGATGGCACCAAGATCGAGTTGTGGCAGCCGAAGAAGCCTTAGCGCGCATTTCTTTCCTCCCCATTGTTACAGGGGAGGTCCGGCGCGCAGGGGAGGAAAGTCACAGAGCAAGGTTCGATCGGAAACGACTGGAGACGTGCGCTACAGAAAGACGGCATTCCCGTTCTTCAGCCTGACACTGCCCTCAGCGACAGCTTTCAGCGCTGCCGGATAGAGCTTGTGCTCTTCGACGAGTATGCGCGCCTGAAGCGTTTCGGCGGTGTCGTCCGGATATACCGGCACGGCCGCCTGCGCGATAATCGGCCCGCTGTCGAGTTCGGGGACGATGAAGTGAACCGTGCAACCCGAAATGCGCACGCCGGCCTCGATCGCCTGCTGGTGCACTCGGATGCCCTTGAACGCGGGAAGAAGCGAAGGATGAATGTTCAGCATCCGCCCTTCCCATTTGCGCACAAAGCCGTCGGAGTGGATGCGCATGAATCCGGCTTCGCAGATCAATTCGATATTTGCGTCCGCCAGCGCTTTGTCGATCGCCGCGTCGAACTCCTCGCGCGAGGCAAAGCTCCTGTGCGAGAGCGCCTTGGTGGGAATGCCGGCCGCCGCGGCGATCTTCAGTCCCTCGGCCGTCTCGACGTTCGAAAAAACCAGAGCGATCGTGGCCGGAAACTTCGGATCGCGGCATGCTTCGATCAGCGCGGCAAGATTGCTGCCGCGCCCGGAAATCAGAACGGCGGTGCGGACCTTCTTCGTCAAAGCTTCAGCACGCCGTTGTAGGTGACTTTCGCTTCGCCTTCGCCGGCGATCACATGGCCGACGCGCAGCGCTTTCTCGCCGTTCTCCTGGAACGCATCGATCACGTGGCCGGCGCTTTCTGGAGCGACGATCGCCATCAGGCCGAGCCCGCAATTGAACGTGCGCAGCATCTCGCGTTCCGCGATGCCGGCCTGCCGCGCCAGCCAGCCGAATACGGGCGGCGGAGTCCAGCAGCTCAGGTCGATCTCGGCATCCAAGCCCTCGGGCAGGGCGCGCGGAAGATTCTCCGTGATGCCGCCGCCCGTGATATGGGCGAGACCCTTCACGCCGCCGGCGCGGATCGCCGCCAGACCGCTCTTTATATAGAGACGCGTCGGCGCAAGAAGCGCCTCGCCCAGCTTGCGCGACTTGTCGAACGGCGCAGGCGCGTCATACGCCGCACCCGCATCTTCGACCACGCGGCGAACGAGCGAATAGCCGTTGGAGTGCACGCCGCTCGAAGCAACGCCGATGATCACGTCGCCCGGCTTCATGTCCCTGGTGCGCGGCAGGACGCTGTGGCGCTCGACGGCGCCGACCGTGAAACCTGCGAGGTCGAAATCGCCCTTGGCGTAGAGCCCCGGCATCTCCGCCGTCTCGCCGCCGATCAACGCGCAGCCCGATTCGCGGCACGCATGCGCGATGCCCTCGATCACGGTCGCCGCTTCGTCGACGTTCAGTTTTCCCGTCGCGTAGTAGTCGAGGAAGAAGAGCGGCTCGGCGCCCTGCACGACAAGATCGTTAACGCACATTGCGACCAGGTCCTGCCCGATGCCGGTGAAGAGTCCTGTGTCGATCGCGATCTTCAGCTTGGTGCCGACGCCGTCGGTCGAGGCGACGAGGATCGGATCCTTGTAACCGGCGGCCTTTAAATCAAATAGACCGCCAAAGCCGCCAAGATCGGCGTCGGCGCCGGAACGGCGCGTCGACCTGGCCGCAGGCGCGATGCGCGCAACGAGCGCTTCGCCGGCATCGATGTCAACGCCGGCATCTTTGTAGGTGAGGCTGTTGCGGCCGGTCTTGTCGGTCATCTTATGGTCCGGCGCGACGGAGGTTGGTTCATCCCCCGTTTATGATGGTGAGAGTAAACCTGCAAGCGCCCCGAATGAGGTAGCCCACATGTCGCTGGAAGGTGCCATAGCCGCGCACAGGTTCGGTCTCGGCGCGCGGCCCGGAGAAATCGACCGCGCCAGCCGAAATCCCAAGGCGTGGCTGTTGTCCCAGATCAATACGGCCGCCGATCAACCGGTGCCGCTGGACGGCGGCAGCTTCAAGAACAGCGGCGATCTGGTCGTGGAAATGTTCCAGTACCAGCGCGACCGGGCGATGGAGAAGCGCAACGGGACCGGCACCGATCCGGTCAAGATGTTCTTCAAGGTCAAGGCGCAGGAATTCCTCGACGAGCTCGCCGCGCGCTACGCGCTCGGCTTCACGACCGACAGGCCGTTCGCCGAACGGCTCGTGTGGTTCTGGAGCAATCACTTCGTTGTTTCGGCGCAGAATCCGCGCGCCATCACTTTCGTCGGCGCGTTCGAGCGTGAGGCGATCCGACCGCACATCACCGGCAAGTTCGAGGACATGGTGCTGGCCGCCGCGAGCCATCCCGCGATGCTTCTGTATCTCGACAATGCGCAGTCGATCGGCCCGCATTCGCGCGCCGGAGAATTTGCCGGCAAGGGACTCAACGAAAATCTCGGCCGCGAATTGATGGAGCTCTACACGCTCGGCGTGGACGGCGGCTACACGCAGGACGACGTCATCGCGATGGCGAAGATCCTGACCGGCTGGTCTCTCAGCCGCAACGGCGAGAACAACGGCTTCTGCCTATTACGACAATCGCCATGAGCCGGGCGACGTGACGTTGCGCGGCCGCACCTATCCGCCCACTCTCGACGGCGGCATCGCCGCGATCAAGGATCTGGCGCACGATCCGGCGACCGCACGGCATATCGCGCGCAAGATGGCGATTCATTTCATCGCAGATGAGCCGCCTGCCGAGTCTGTGGCGCGCCTCGAAAAAGTTTTCAAGGATACGGGCGGCGATCTTCACGCGCTCGCTCATGCGATTGTGGAGGATCCCAATGCGTGGAAGCCGGGGCCGGGAAAAATGCGCACGCCGGTGGAATATGTGACGGCGGGTTACCGTCTTCTCGATCTGCCCAAGGGCGACAACACCGACAAGCAGGTTCGCGGCGCGCTTGCCGCCACGCGGCTGATGGGCCAGACGCCGCTTGCTCCGCCCGCGCCGAAGGGCTGGCCCGATACGTCCGACTGCGTGGTCCGGACCCGACGCCGTTCTCACGCGCATCGAATGGGCGCAGCAGGTCGGTCAGAGAATGCCGGCGACACTCGATTCGGCGGCCGTCGCAGAAATGGGCGTGGGACCGCTTCTCCAGCCTTCGACGAAAACCGCGATGGCGCAGGCCGAAAGCCAACCAGACGCGCTCGCGCTTCTGCTTTCCAGTCCCGAATTCCAGCGCAGGTGAGTGCCATGACCACACGCCGCTCGATATTGCAGACCATGGCCGCAGCCGGTGCGCTGTCGCTGTGGGACACGCCGATCCGCTACGCCTTTGCGAATGTTCCGACTGACAGGCGCTTTGTCGTCGTCATCCTGCGCGGCGCGCTCGACGGTCTCGCCATCGTTCCGCCGCATGGCGACAAGGACTATGCATCGACTCGCGGCGTGCTGGCTCTGAGCACCAGCGGCACCAATCCTCTGCACGATCTGGACGGGTTCTTCGGTCTGCATCCCTCGCTCACCAATGTGAAGGCGATGTACGACGCGAAGGAAGCGGCGATCTTCCACAATATCTGCTCGCCATATCGCGACCGTTCGCACTTCGACGGGCAGAATGTGCTGGAGACGGGCGGCACCGGTCCGCATGTGTTGCAGGACGGCTGGCTCAATCGCGCGTTGACTCCGATGGGACTTGCCGACGGTCAGCTTGCGCTTGCGGTCGCGCAGACGCCGCCGCTCCTGCTTTCGGGACCGGCGCGCGCGACAAGCTGGATGCCGGAGACCTTGCCGGCGCCGACCGAGGCGTTCCTTGCCCGCGTGCGCCGCATGTATGCGAGCGATCCGGTGCTTGCCGCTTCGCTGTCGAGCGCGATGGAGTTGCAGACCCAGGCGCATGCCGCGATGGATGATCCGGCGATGAAGAAGCCGGGAGCCGGCGCGGGCTATGCCGATCTGACGCCGCTGTTCTCGGGTGGCGGCAAGCTGCTCGCCGCTGCAGATGGTCCGCGCGTGGCTGTGTTCGATGCCGGCGGCTGGGACACCCATTTCAATCAGGGAGCGGGCGACGGCCAGCTCGCGCGGCGCTTGCAGGCGCTCGACCAGGGCCTCGATACGCTGAAGACCTCTCTCGGTCCGGCCTGGTCCAAGACCACCGTTGTGCTGGCGACCGAGTTCGGACGCACCGTTCACCCGAACGGCAGCAACGGCACCGATCACGGCACGGGCGGCGCAGCGCTGCTTCTGGGCGGCGCGGTGAAGGGCGGTGCGGTGCACGCCGAATGGACCGGTCTATCCGCGTCCGCCTTGCAGGACGGACGCGACCAGCCGCCGCGCACCGACTTGCGCGCCCTGTTCAAGGGACTGTTGGCCGAGCAGATGGGTGTGCCGGTCCTCGGCACTCAACGCGGCCGTGTTTCCGGACAGCGGTGCGGTCAAACCGCTCTCGGGCCTAATTCGGGCGTGATTCCAGACACTTTCTTAGCCAGCGCGCGCCCCTTATACTCGCCGGGTTCAAACAAGGTTCCCGATGCGACAGTTTTTCTCCCGGCTTGCTCCCGTCCTGGCGCTCGCCTTCGCGGCGCTATTGCCGATTGGCGCGCAGGCGGCTGACCCGACCTATACGGTCAGCGGGATTCACGTCGAATTCGACGGCGGCCTCCGCTTCCGCCGCCCAGGCCATCGCCATCGATCAGGGCCGCCCGCGCGCATGGGACATTCTCTACAAGCGCATCGCCAAGCAGGCCGACTGGCCGAAGGAGCCGAAGCTCGACGCCGTCGCGCTGCGCGGTCTGGCGCGCGGCTACACGGTGAGCAACGAGAAGCGTTCGACGACGCGCTTTGTCGCCGACATTACCTACATCTTCAGTCCGGAAGCCGTCTCCCGCGTCCTGCGCGGCGTGTCGCCCGGCTATGTCTTCACGCAGGCCAAGCGGATTCTCGTCATTCCGATGTCGCCGACGTTCAGCGTCGCATCCGGCTGGACGAGCGCGTTCTCGAGTCCGCGCTTCGCGGGGAGCCTTGTTCCGTTCCTCGTGCCCTCGGGCAGCGCACCGGACGTCGTCGCGCTCAGCCGCCTGCAGTTCGACGCGACGAACTGGGCGGATGTCGAACTCGTCGCCGGACGGATACACGCCACCGAGGCGGTGCTTGCGCTCGCGGTACCTATTCCCGGCAAAGTGCAGGTCTGGCTGAAGCGCATCGGCGTGGCCGAAACACCCACCAAGGCGTCCTATGACGTGCCGCTTGTGCAGAACAATGTGACGCAGACCTATCCGTCGGCCGCCGACACCGCCGTGCACGGCATCGAAGACATGTGGCGGCAAAAGAGCCCGGTCGACTTCTCCACCAGGAACAGTCTCGTCGCCGACATCCGGCTGAGTTCGCCGACGCAATGGAGCACGATCCAGACGGCCATGGGCATGATCGCCAATGTCCGCGACGTCAGCGTCGTGGCGATGGATATCGGCATGATGCGCGTGTCGGTTTCTTATCTCGGCACGCCGGATCAGCTTCACGACGCGCTCGTGCCGGTCGGCGTCGCCCTGACGAAAGACGAGGGCGGCTGGGAACTGGCCTACGCGCCGCCGCCGAAACCATCAGCCAGCGCGGCGACGCCGTGACCCCGCTGCTGCGCAACATACCGAACGTCCTGACGGCGGTGCGCGTCGTGCTTGCGCCGCTCACGGCCTATCTGATCGTCCGCGGCAGCGATCTCGAAGCGCTGGGCGTCTTCGCGCTCGCCGGCGCCAGCGATGCGGTCGACGGATTTCTCGCGCGCCGTTTCGGCCTTGTCTCGCGCTTTGGCGAATATCTCGATCCCGCCGCGGACAAGCTTTTGATGCTGATCTGCTTCGTGACGTTGACGCTCATGCACCAGGCGCCGCTGTGGCTGAGCGCGATTGTGATCGGGCGCGACGCCGCCATCGTTCTGGGCGTCCTCGTGGCGCGCGCATTGTCGCTGCCGGTGAAGATGGAGCCGCTCGCCATCGGCAAGGCGAGCACGGTGGTGCAGGTCGGCTATATCGGTCTGCTGCTGCTGTTGCTCACGTTCAATCTGGTCATGCCGCAGCTCACGATGGTTGCGGCGGCGATCGCGGGCGTCTTTACGGTTCTGTCCTGGCTTGCCTATGGCCAATTGCTTCTGAAGGCCTTTGCTCTTGGCCGGCGTCCGGCCTGATACGCTTGCCGTCGCAACTCATCCTTCCATTGCAGACTGCGCCGGCCCTGGGCCGCACAGACTTTCTGATCGCGCCCGGCAACGCCGAAGCCGTCGCCTTCATCGATTCCTTTCCGCACTGGGCCGCGCATGCGGCGGCGCTCTACGGACCCTCCGGCTCGGGCAAGTCGCACCTCGTCGCGGCATGGGCGGAAAAGTCCGGCGCCGTCGTTATCGAAGCCACCGCGCTGGACGATCATTTCGTGCGGCAACTCCCAGCGGGCCGCGCGGTCGCCGTCGAGAATGTCGACGCCGTCGCCGGCGCTGCGCACGAGGCCGCGCTGTTCGCACTGTTCAGTCGGCCCGAACCGCTGCTGTTGACCGGCCGCGACCCGCCGGCGATATGGAAAGCAGAGCTTCCCGATCTTGTGTCCCGTTTTGGCGCACTTCTCGCGTTCTCGCTGTGGGAGCCCGATGACGCACTGTTGGCCGCACTAACTCGAAAATTGTTCACGGACCGGCAACTGGCTGTGCCTGATCCTGTGATCATGCGCATCCTACGCTCCGTCGAACGCTCTCCGGCCGCGATACGCGACTTCGTCGCCCGCGCGGACGCCCGCGCGTTGGCCGAAAAAAGGCCGATTACTGCCGCTTTGGTGACAGATCTGCTCGCCGCAGATGGGGAGACGCTGTCATGACAGAGTCGTGTAAACCGGGTACCCTTGGTGCCTCCCCAGCGGTGACTGCGTGATGTCGAATCCGATTGAATCGTCCGAGACTGCCGATCTGGCCGGCTATCCGGACTGCGCGATCGATCCCGCGTCGCCCGAGCGTTTCGTCAACCGCGAACTGTCCTGGCTGGCGTTCAATCGCCGCGTGCTGGAGGAGTCGCGCAACCTGCGGCATCCGCTGCTGGAGCGCATGCGGTTCCTGTCGATCTCTGCTTCGAACCTCGATGAGTTCTTCATGGTCCGCATCGCGGGCCTCAAAGGTATGGTCAATGCCGGCGTGAACACGCAGAGCGATGACGGCCTGACGCCGGTGCAGCAGCTCGTCCAGGTCGACAGCATGGCCAAGGAGCTCATTGCCGATCAGCAGAGCGTCTGGACGACACTTTGCAAGGAGCTGCGTGACGCCGGCATTGCTGTGATCGAACCCGAAGAGGTGATGGAAAGCGACCGCGCCTGGCTCGACGCCCATTTCCGCGAACAGATATTTCCGGTCCTGACGCCGCTGGCGATCGATCCGGCGCATCCGTTCCCCTTCATTCCCAATCTCGGCTTCACGCTGGCGATCCGCCTTGCGCGCAGCAACGACGGCAAGATCGTCACGGCGCTGGTGCCGATCCCGCCGCAGCTTCAGCGGTTCATCCGCTTGCCCGACACGGGCAGGACAGTCCGCTTCCTGCCGCTCGAGAAGGTCGTGACGATCTACCTCGACAAACTCTTTCCGGGCCATGAAGTCACGGGCTCCGGCGTGTTCCGCATCCTTCGCGACAGCGACGTCGAAGTCGAAGAAGAAGCCGAAGACCTGATGCTGCTGTTCGAGTCGCTGCTGAAGCGCCGGCGCCGCGGTTCGGTCATCCACATGAAATGCTCGCGCTCCATGCCGGACGACCTGCGCGAATTCATCGCCGATCACCTCGACCTCGACGCGCAGGACCTTGTCATCATCGAGCACATGCTCGGACTGTCGGACCTGCAGAAGCTCATCCTCGATGAGCGGCGCGACCTGCAATACAAGCCCTATGTCGCGCGGTTCCCCGAGCGCATCCGCGATCATGGCGGCGACTGCTTTGCCGCGATCCGCGAAAAGGACATCATCGTCCACCATCCGTTCGAGAGTTTCGACGCCGTCGTGCAGTTCGTGCGCCAGGCCGCCGCCGATCCCAATGTCGTGGCCATCAAGCAGACGCTCTACCGCACGAGCAGCGACAGCCCGATCGTCTCGGCGTTGATCGAGGCGGCGGAGTCGGGCAAGTCGGTCACCGCCCTGGTCGAGCTGAAAGCGCGCTTCGACGAGGCGGCGAACATCAAATGGGCGCGCGACCTGGAACGCGCCGGCGTGCAGGTCGTCTATGGCTTTATCGAGTTGAAGACCCACGCCAAGGTCAGCCTGGTCGTGCGGCGAGAAAGCGGTCAGCTTCACACCTACGTGCATTTCGGAACCGGCAACTACCATCCCAATACGGCGCGGATTTATACGGATCTTTCGCTGTTCAGCGCCGATCCCGCACTCGGCCGCGATGCGGCGCAGCTCTTCAACTACATCACCGGTTATGCCGAGCCGACGTCGCTGGAAAAGATCGCTGCTTCCCCGCTCACGATGCGCGGACACCTGATCGATGCGATCCAGCACGAGATGGTCCATGCCAAGGCGGGGCGTCCCGCCGCGATCTGGGTCAAGGTCAATTCGCTCGTCGATCCGCACATGATCGATGCGCTCTATCGCGCGAGCCAGGCGGGCGTGCGGATCGAGCTCGTCGTCCGCGGCATTTGCTGCCTGCGTCCGGGCGTGCCGGGCCTTTCCGACAACATCCGCGTGAAAAGCATTGTCGGCCGTTTCCTGGAGCATGGCCGCATCGTGTGCTTCGGAAACGGGCACGGCCTGCCGTCTGCCGAATCGAAGGTCTACATCTCGTCGGCGGACTGGATGCCCCGCAACCTGGATCGCCGTGTCGAGGCGCTGGTCCCGATCGAAAATCCCACGGTCCACCAGCAGGTGCAGGACCAGATCATGGTCGCGCTCCTCAAGGACCAGGCCCAGAGCTGGCATATGAGCGCCGACGGCACCTATGCCCGCGACCCTGAGGCCTCGTTGCCGGACGCATTTTCGGCGCATACTTACTTCATGACGAATCCCTCGTTATCCGGCCGCGGCCGTGCATTGAAGATGCAGCAACCGCGCCCGGTGGCTGTTGTCACCCGGCGGGACTGAATGAGCGGATCATCGACCACTTCGACGGAAATTCGTGCTCCGTCGGGGACGCGTCCGCGCTCAAAACCCCGCGGACCCGTCGCGGTCGTCGACATCGGCTCCAACTCCGTCCGTCTCGTCATTTACGAATCCGAGACGCGCGCGGCCGCGACGCTGCACAACGAAAAATCGATCTGCGGCATCGGCCGCGACATGGTTTCGACCGGTCGCCTGCACAGCGAGGGCTGCGCAATGGCTCTCGAAGCGTTGGCCCGCTTCAAGATGCTCTCCGACGGTTTGAACGTCACCGTCCGCGAAGCGGTGGCGACGGCTGCGGCGCGCGATGCTTCGAACGGCGCCGAGTTCGTGCGCCGCGCGGAAGCCGCCTGGGGCGCACCGGTGCGCGTGCTGTCCGGAGAAGACGAAGCGCGGATCGCCGCCGAAGGCGTGATCGCGGGCATTCCCCAAGCAGACGGCCTCGTCGCCGATCTTGGCGGCGGCAGCCTCGACATGGTCAGTGTGCGCGGCGGCAAGACGGGCGACGCTTTCACGCTGCCGTTCGGTCCGCTGCGTTTGATGGATGGCTCCAGGGGCGACGCCGACAAGGCGCGCAAGCTGGTGGACGAGGGGCTTTCCAAGCTCGACCTGCGGGGCATGAGGGACCGTTCGCTCTATGCCGTGGGCGGGATCTGGCGAAGCTTTGCCCGCGTCGACATGGAAGCGATCAACTATCCGCTTCACGTGCTGCAGGAATATGAGATTCCGCGCAATCGTGCGCTCCGGCTTTGCAAGGTCCTTTCGGGCCTGTCGCGCAAGTCGGTCGAAAAGATGAAGGTGGTGTCCAGGCGCCGCGCCGAGTCGCTGCCCTATGGCGCGATCGTGCTGGAGCGGTTGCTGTTCGCCTGCGATCTCAAATCCGTTGTCGTCTCAGCCTTCGGCCTGCGCGAGGGCCTGCTCTTTGCGCGATTGTCCGCCGAAGAGCGCGCGCTCGATCCGCTGATCGATTTCGCCGACGGCATGAACACGCGCCAGGCGCGCTCGCCGGCGCATGCGATGGAGATGTTCGAGTGGATGACGCCGCTGTTCGGCGACGACACGGCTCAGATGCGCCGCATCCGCCGCGCGGTGTGCCTTTTTTCGGACATCGCGTGGCGCCGGCATCCCGACGATCGCGCGCTCGGCGCGTTCAGCCAGGTTCTCACCGCGCCGTTCTCAGGCGCCGATCACCGCGGCCGCGCGCTCATCGCGACGTCGGTGTTCCACCGCCACTCCGGCGACGAAGATTTCCCGCGCGACATCGCCAACGCCGAACTGCTCGACCTCGACGACCAGGCGCGCGCATTGCGCATGGGTCTGGCCTGCCGCCTCGCATTCTCGCTGTCCGGATCATCGGCCGGTGCGCTGCCGCTCTATTCTTTGCGCGTCACACCCGGCAAGGTCGTGCTGGACGTGCCGCGGCGGCACGAGGCGATTGCCGGCGAGCCCGTGCAGAAGCGGCTGGGTGCGCTCGCGGCGGCGTTCGGCCGCAAGGGCGAAATCCTGATCGGCTGATTTACCGCCGATATTGGGCGGTTTCGGACCACGATCTTGCGTTCGAGGCCCCGAAAGGTCTTTAAGAAGCACGGCTTTGCGCCGGACGAGCGCGTTCGCACCGTTCAACCGGGGGTAAAAGGAGAGTTTCATGGGTGCGTTGAGCATCTGGCACATTCTGATTCTGGCGGTTCTCGCGCTGCTTTTGTTTGGCGGCCGCGGCAAGATTTCCGACCTGATGGGCGACGTGGCCAAGGGTATCAAGGCGTTTCGCCAGGGCATGAACGAGCCGGACGATCCGAAGGTCATTCCCGGCTCGCCGAACAATCCCCCGCCGACACCCAACAAGGACCAGACCACCGTCGGGCGGTAGTTGATGCTCGACTTCAGCGGCGTCCACATCCTCATCCTTCTGATCGTGGCCCTTGTCGTGGTGGGGCCAAAGGATCTGCCGCGCCTCATGCGCATCGTCGGCCAATGGATGGGCAAGGCGCGTTCGATGGCCGACCAGTTCCGCAAGAGCTTCGACGAAATGGCCCGCCAGTCGGAACTGGATGAGCTGCGCAAGGAAATCGAGAATCTGCGAAATGAAAAGCCGCTCGCCGATCTGGAGCGCGACATGCATCAGTCGATCGTACCGGACGATATGAAGTCCGCGCCGCCGGTCGAGATCGAGACCGCACCGCAGGACGTGCACATCGATCCGCATGTGCCCGAGCCGGCGGACGAACCCGTCGCCGCCGACGGCTACAAGCCGCCATCGCCATGAACAAGCCGAGCGAGGACGACGAAGCCGCCATCGACGCGACCAAGGCGCCGCTGATGGATCATCTGATCGAGCTGCGCCGCCGGCTCGTCTGGTCGATCATCGCATTCGTCCTGTGTTTTCTGGTGTGCTTCTACTTCGCCAAGCCGATCTACGGGTTCCTGACCGAACCGCTCGCCGCCGCGCTCAAGGGCGAGCCGGGCCAGCACATGATTGCGACCGGACTGACGGAAACCTTCTTCACCTATGTGAAGGTCGGCATGTTCGCCGGGCTCTGTGTTTCGTTCCCGTTCATGGCCGCGCAATTGTGGATGTTCGTCGCGCCCGGCCTCTACAGGCATGAGCGCAACGCGTTCCTGCCGTTCCTCGCCGCGACGCCGTTCCTGTTCACCCTCGGCGCGGCGTTCGTTTTCTACATCATGCTGCCGAACGCGATCCGTTTCTTCGTCAGCTTCGATACGCAGGGCGGCAACGGCGCGCTCGGCATCCAGCTTCAGGCCAAGGTGAGCGAATATCTCGACTTCGTGATGACGCTGATCTTTGCGTTCGGCCTGTGCTTCCAGCTTCCGGTGCTCCTGTCGCTGCTGGGCCGCGTCGGGATCTTGTCGTCGGCGCAGCTTCGCTCGGTCCGGCGCTACGCGATTGTCGGCCTGTTCGCCGTCGCTGCGGTCCTGACGCCGCCCGACGCGTTTTCGATGATGAGTCTCGCGGTTCCGCTGGTTGCGCTGTACGAGATCTCGATCCTCTGCGTCTGGCTGATCGAACGCGACCGGACGAAGAAGGACGCGGCGAAGGCGGCGTCGTAGGCGTCATTCCCGGCGAGGACGGACGGCAACGCCGTACGTTCGATGGCAGGGATCGAGTGGATCGATACCTGCTCCAGGCCTTTTCCACCTCGCTTCCTTTTCCCTCGCGTCGCCGACTTGACGCCCGTCCGGGAATGACAAGGGAGGTTTTGACGAGTTCCGCTCCCCATGCCATTACCCGCGGCTACGGAGACGCGGACATGCACGACATCAAGGCGATCAGGGACGACACCGACAGCTTCATCGCGGGGCTGAAGCGGCGCGGGATCGCGGATGCCTCGTCGGTCGCCTCCAGCCTGCTGGCGCGCGACAGGGAACTGCGCGATCTGCTGACGCGCCTGCAGCAGGCGCAGGCCCGCCGCAACGAAGCATCAAAGCTCATCGGTCAGGCGAAAGCCAAGAAAGACGACGCGCAGGCGTCGGCGCTGATGGCAGAAGTCGCCGGACTCAAGGACGAAATCCAGAGCGGCGAGCAGAAGGAGCGCGAGCTTAGCGAGGCGCTGAAGAACGAGCTCGCCGTGATTCCGAATCTTCCCGCCGCCGACGTTCCGGACGGCGCGAGCGAAGACGAGAACATGCCGGTCGCGGCCCGCGCCTTCGGTCGTGCGCCCGGCATGAATGCGCCCAAGGATCATGTCGCGCTCGGCGAAGCGCTCGGCATGATGGACTTCGAGCGCGCCGCGAAAGTCTCCGGCGCGCGCTTCGTCTATCTCAAGGGACATCTCGCGCGCCTCAACCGCGCGCTCGCCAGCTTCATGCTCGACAATCACACGGCACATTTCGGGTATACCGAGGTCGTCCCGCCCTATCTGGTGCGCGACGAGGCGATGTTCGGCACGGGTCAATTGCCGAAGTTCGAAGAGGACCTGTTCCAGACCTTCAAGGCCGAGGAAAAACAGAACCGCTTCTGGCTGGTTCCGACGGCGGAAGTGCCGCTGACGAACTATGTCAACGGCGAAATATTGAACGAGGCCGAACTGCCGCTGCGCTTCACCGCCTACACGCCGTGCTTCCGCGCCGAAGCGGGCGCGGCCGGCAAGGACACGCGCGGCATGATCCGCATGCACCAGTTCGACAAGGTCGAGCTCGTCTCCATCACGACGCCGGAACAGTCGAATGCCGAGCACGAACGCATGACGGATGCCGCTCAGGAGATCCTCAAGAAGCTGGACCTCAACCATCGCGTCGTTACGCTGTGCACTGGCGACATGGGCTTTTCGGCGCGCAAGACCTACGACATCGAAGTCTGGCTGCCGGGACAAAATCGCTTCCGTGAGATCTCGTCCTGCTCCAATTGCGGCGACTTCCAGGCGCGACGCATGAACACGCGCGTGCGCGGCGCGGACGGCAAGGTGAAAGGACCGGCGCACACGCTGAACGGCTCGGGCCTCGCCATTGGTCGCACGCTTGTCGCGATCATCGAGAACTATCAGCAGCCGGACGGCTCGATCGCGGTGCCCGATGCGCTTAAGCCGTACATGGGTGGGCTGGAGCGGATTACAAAATAAGTCGCCAACTCGCGCTTGAATGGCAGCGCTTAAGGACTACTTTCCTACGATGGATTGTGAAGATTGAGCCTTGTGCTTCATCCCTCGACAGGCTCGGGATGAGGCCATGGTGTCGTCCTCATCCCGAGCCCGACCAAGGATGACGGGGAGGGGCGGCTCAAGAGTTGAGAAAAACGACGAACAATTATGTTGCCGAAGAACGGAATGCTTCGGGTTTATTGTTTCGGAAAATGTACACGAGCCCAAATTGGGCGTTGAGGAACAAATCGAATGCGCATCCTGGTTACGAATGACGACGGCATCCACGCTCCGGGTTTGGTCGCGGCGGAAAAAATCGCGCGCGCCCTGACCGACGATGTGTGGATCGTCGCGCCGGAGACCGAGCAGTCGGGCGCCTCGCATTCCCTGACACTGACGATGCCGCTGCGCCTGCGCGAGATTGGTCCGAAGCGTTTTGCAGTGGACGGCACACCGACCGACTGCGTCATGATGGCTTGCACCTACGTGATGAAGGACACGCCGCCGACTTTGGTTCTGTCCGGCGTCAATCGAGGTTCGAATATTGCCGACGACGTGACTTACTCGGGCACCATAGCCGGAGCCATGGAAGGTTGCGCCCTGGGCATACCGTCCATCGCGCTAAGTCTCTCCTACGGCTGGACTGAGGGCGCGGACGTCCAATGGGCGTGCGCCGAAGTGCAAGGCCCGCCATTGATCCGAAAGCTGGTAGAGATTGGCTGGCCCGAGGACGTGCTCATCAACATCAACTTCCCCGACGCGGCGCCCGACGAAGTGAAAGGCATAGACATCGCCGCGCAAGGCAAGCGCGACATGCAAAATTCCGTGATGGACAGGCGCATCGACGCGCGCGGCAATCCCTACTTCTGGATCGGCTTCAAATATGTCCGCTCCACTCCTCCAGAGGGCACCGACCTGCACGCAATCTATAACAAGCGCATCTCCGTGACGCCGCTGCATCTCAACCTCACCGAATTCGACGTGCTGGAAAAGATGAAGCGGAAGCTCGGCAAGCTGCCACTGGCCTAAATGACCAGCGATCCGCGCCAGATCCAACTCATCATGGAACTGCGCAAGCAGGGCATCACGGACAACCGCGTGCTCGGCGCGATGGAACGGACGCCGCGCGAGCTTTTTGTCGATGCGCCTTTCGTCGAAAACGCCTACCGCAACACAGCCCTGCCCATCGCCTGCGGCCAGACGATCAGCCAGCCCTACATCGTCGCCTACATCACCCAGCATCTCGAAGTAGACGAGACTATGCGCGTGCTCGAGATCGGCACCGGTTCGGGCTACCAGGCGGCGATCCTCAGTCCGCTCTGCCGGCGCGTCTACACGATTGAGCGACATCGCCCGCTGCTCGACGAAGCCAAGCAGAGGTTCAAGAAGCTGAACCTGCACAATGTGGTGCCCAGGCATGGCGATGGTTTTGCCGGCTGGCCGGAACAGGCGCCGTTCGACCGGATTGTCCTGTCCTGTGCGGTTCCCGAAGTGCCCAAAACCCTGATTGATCAGCTAAAGGTAGGCGGAATACTCATCGCCCCCATAGGTAGTGTCCCGAATTCGGACACTTTGCGGGGCTTGGAAAGCATTTCTCAACAATTAACCAAGATGATCCGTACCCAGACGGGCGTGACGGAAGAAGTCCTGATCCCTGTCGTGTTTGTCCCGATGCTGTCGGGCCTACCGTGAGGTGCGAGAACGCACATGGGCTGGAACATTGAAATTCAGCGGGCCGCAACGCTGCTCGCCTCCATCATCCTGGCGTCCGTCTTTCTGAGCGGATGCGTTGCCGAGACACCCCGGACGCATCTGTCCTGGAATGTTCGCGACACCGTCGCACCGACCCATCGCGACACATCGCGTTACCCGGCCTACCATCGCACGCCGGTGGAGACTGCCGCGCTCGATTGCCCGACGCCGCGCGCCAAGCCGGCTTGGTACACGGCGAACAATCTGCCTCCGCCGACCAATCCGTCGGCTGAACCGGCCGTCAGCTATGGCTCGACGCCGAGTTTTGAGTGGCCGGTTTCCGGCCGCGTGATTTCCGACTTCGGCGTGAATGGGAACGGACAGCGCAACGACGGCATCAACATCGCAGCACCGCTCGGCACACCGATCCGCGCCGCGGCATCCGGAACGATCAGCTATGCCGGCAATGAGCTGAAGGGCTACGGCAATCTCATCCTCATCAAGCACGACGACGGCTATGTCACGGCCTATGCGCATGCCGAAAGCATCGTGGTCAATCGCGGCGATACGGTCACCAGGGGCCAGGTCATCGGCTATGCCGGGACGACCGGAGACGTGACGACGCCGCAGCTTCACTTCGAGATCCGCCACGGCGTGCAGCCGGTCAACCCGCGCACGATGCTGATGGCCTCGAACGCTAGCTGAGCGTCTTTCCGAGTTCGCCGCCAAGATCCTGGATGAACTGCCAGGCGACGCGGCCCGAGCGCGCGCCGCGGCCCGCCGCCCATGCCAGCGCGCGGCGATGCAGTTCGCTTTTTTCGAGCTTCAATCCGAAATGCGCGGCGTAGGCTTCGATCATCGCGAGATACTCGTCCTGGCCGCAATTGTGAAAGCCGAGCCAAAGGCCGAAGCGATCCGACAACGAGACCTTCTCCTCCACCGCTTCCGACGGATTGATCGCGGTCGAGCGTTCATTCTCCATCATGTCGCGCGGCATCAGATGACGCCGGTTCGATGTCGCGTAGAACAGGACGTTCTCCGGCCGTCCTTCGAGCCCGCCTTCCAGCGCGGCCTTCAGTGACTTGTAGCTGGTGTCGTCCTTGTCGAAGGAAAGGTCGTCGCAATAGAGCAGATAGCGCCGCGCGTCGCCGCGCAATACGCGCAACAAGAGCGGAAGACTTGCGATCTCTTCGCGATGGATCTCGACCAGGACGAGTCGGCCTTTGCCCTTGCGGCTGCTGTTGACCGCGGCATGAACCGCCTTGACGAGCGAGCTCTTTCCCATGCCGCGCGCACCCCAGAGGAGGGCATTGTTTGCAGGAAGTCCCTCGGCGAACCGGCGGGTGTTCTCGAACAGCGTGTCGCGCGCTGCATCGATTCCCTTCAGAAGCGACAAGGGTACGCTTGCGATCCGGGTCACCGCGAGCAGGCCGCCCTGGGCCGGCTCCCAGACGAACGCGTCGCCCGTAGCAGGGGCGGTGTTCGCCATTGCGCCGGGCGCCAGACGGTCGAGAGCCGATGCGATGCGCTTCAGAACGGCGTCGTCAGGGGCGTCCGCTTTGCTTTTCTTGGCCTTCGCCATCACCTAAACCCTTGTTTTTCCATAGTTGCAAAGGAAGTCCGCACAGCTATATTCGCGCCCGAAATGCCGCGCCACTCGTCGCGGCCGCCAGCGCTCTTCCGGACCCAGTATGCAAGATATTCTGACAAACCCGTTGTTCATGTTCATCCCGATCGGGCTGATCTTCTATTTCCTGGTGATGCGTCCGCAACAGCAGCAGCAAAAGGAACATCGCACGGCCATCGACAATTTGCGCCGCGGCGATACCGTCGTGACGGCCGGCGGTCTGGTGGGCCGCATCGCGAAAGCGCCGACGAAGGATGATGCCGAAGTGACCGTCGAGATTGCCGACAATGTTCAGGTCAAGGTGGTCAAGACGACGCTCGCCCAGGTGCGGGCCAAGAGCCAGCCGGTCGACCCCAAAGCGGACAAGAGCTGAACCGCGATGCTGCAGGTTTCGACTTGGACCAGACTTGTTGTCGCGCTCATTCTGCTCACAGGATTGCTCGTCGCGGTTCCGAATGCGCTGCCCGACAATATCCGATCGCATATCCCAGGCTGGCTGCCCAGCCAGACCGTGACGCTCGGTCTCGACCTTCAGGGCGGCTCCTACCTTCTGCTCGAAGTCGAACTTGATGCCGTTCAGAAGGACAAGCTCGAATCGCTGATGGGCGATGTGCGTCGCGCGCTGCGCAAGGCGCATATCCAGTACGACAATATCGGCGTCACCGGCGACACGTTCTCGGTCGAAATCAAGAACCCCGCGCAGCGCGATGACGCCAAGACGCTGATCGAAGGGCTCAATCCGAACCTGGGTTCCGGCGTGATCGGCGTCAGCGGCAAGGCATACGAGTTCTCCGACAATGGTCAGGGAACGTTCGCGATGAAAATCACGGATCAGTACAAGTCCCAGACGCAGGCGGAGATCGTCAATCAGTCGATTGAAGTCGTGCGCCGGCGCATCGACGCGCTCGGCACGCGCGAGCCGACCATCGAACGCCAGGGGGATGACCGTATCCTCGTTCAGGTTCCCGGCCTCAAGGACCCGCAGCATCTGAAAGACACGCTCGGCAAGACGGCCAAGATGACGTTCCAACTGGTCGATGAGGCTGCTGACCGTGGCGGCGCTGCCAGCCGCGGCGTGGCGCCGATCGGCGATGAAATCCTGCCCTTGCAGAGCAAGGATCCCAAGGCGATCCCGCAAATGATCGTCGTCGAGAAGCGCGTCATGGTGGCAGGCGACCGCCTCGTCGACGCCAGCGCCGGGTTTGACTCGCGCACGGGCGAGCCGACGGTGAACTTTCGCTTCGACAGTGTCGGCGCACGCGAGTTCGCGGACGTGACAAAGGCCTATCCGCCGCAAACGCAACGCTTTGCCATCGTGCTCGACAAGCAGATCATCTCGGCGCCCGTCATCAACGAGCCGATCCTTGGTGGCTCGGGACAGATTTCCGGATCCTTCACCTCCCAGTCGGCGTCCGATCTGGCCGCCCTTCTCAGAGCCGGCGCCTTGCCCGCGCCGCTGAAAGTCATCGAAGAACGAACGGTCGGCGCCGAACTTGGCGCTGACTCGGTGCGTGCGGGCCGCTACTCGGCTCTCGCGGGCCTCATCCTGGTCGCGCTGTTCATGATCGCGCGATATGGCTTGTTCGGTCTGTTCGCAGACGTCGCGCTCACCCTCAACATCATCTTGCTGTTGGCGGTGCTGACATTGTTCGGCGCAACGCTCACGCTTCCCGGCATCGCTGGCATTGTGCTCACCATGGGCATGGCCGTGGACGCGAATGTGCTGATTTACGAGCGCATACGCGAAGAGCAGCGCAACGGGCGCAGCATGCTGGCGTCTATCGACCAGGGCTTCCGTCGCGCCATGTCCACCATCATCGATGCCAATTCCACGCACGTCATCGCGGCCTTGATTCTGTTCCAGCTGGGTTCGGGACCGGTGCGCGGCTTCGCGGTTACGCTCGGTGTTGGCATCATCACCTCGTTCTTCACGGCCGTGATGGTGACACGCCTGATCGTGATCTTGTGGCTCAACATCCGGCGTCCCCGGACATTGGCCATATAGCAAAAAGGGCTGAAATGCCCGGCGAATGCGGTAGACTGAGCCCGGACTCATAAGGGGAGGATGGCCATGGCGGCCTTTTTGGGAAATCTTCGTAACGTCGTAATCGCGGGTTTCGTGCTCGCACTTCTCGTTCTGGTGATGCACGGCCAGCGCAACGGCTGGAACATCGATCCGGAGACTTTCGTCGCGTTTCTGATCCGCTGGGCGCACATCATTTGCGGCGTGATGTGGATCGGCCTGCTCTGGTACTTCAACTTCGTCGCGACGCCGACCATGCCGAAAATTCCCGATGAGCTGAAACCCGCGCTGGGCAGATTCATCACGCCGGCGGCCCTGTTCTGGTTCCGCTGGGGCGCGATGGGAACGATCATCTTCGGCATCCTGCTCGCCGGCATTAACCGCTACATCGTCCAGGCCTACACGCTCGACATCATCGACGCGAACGGCGCGTTCTCGTCGACCACCTATCTGACGATCGGCATCGGCATGTGGCTGGGCACGATCATGTGGTTCAACGTCTGGTTCGTGATCTGGCCGAACCAGCAGAAGGCGCTGAACATCGACAATCGCTACCCCGACCTTGCGGCGCCGGCCAAGGCGGCCGCGGCGAAGACCGCGGGACAGTTCTCGCGCATCAACACGCTGCTCTCGATTCCGATGCTGTTCTGCATGGCTGCGGCGACGCACTGGCCCTAGGCAGTCCGGAGCGATGAAAGCCAGGAGCCGCCGGAGCGATCCGGCGGCTCTTTCATTGGACAATCGATGACCGAGGTTTTCGAAACCATTGCGCAGACGGTTCGGAGGGTCGATCCGGACAGGTATTTTAGCGCTCTGTTCGCCCCGGAACCGGCACGAGTGCACCTGATGACCCTCTACGCCTTCAACCATGAAGTGGCGCGGGTCGCGGAGACGGTGCGGCAACCGCTGATGGGCGAGATCAGGCTGGAATGGTGGCGCGAAACGCTCGACGGCGCGCGCAAGGGAACGCCGCGCAATCACGACGTGGCGCGCGCACTTGCGGAGCTTTTTGGGGCGCACGCGCTCCCCGCCGAATTGTTCGACGCGATCCTCGATGCGCGCGCCTTCGATTCCTCCGCGGAGATGTTCGCCGACTGGAATGCTGCGGAACGCTATTGCGATGCCACCAGCGGCAATCTCATGCGGCTGGCCGCGCGCATTCTGGGCGGCGAGCAGGATGCGATGGCGCGCGAGGCAGGCACGGCCTATGCGCTCGCCGGCTTTGTCCGCGCGCTGCCGTTCCATGCCGCACGGCACAAGGTCTACCTGCCGCAGGATCTGCTCGGAGCCGTCGGCCTTTTGCCGGACCAGATCATGGCCGGTACGTTCGACGTGAAAGTGAAGGCCGCGGTCGCGCAGGCGGTGCTGAAAGCGCGTGAACACCATCTTGCGGCCAAAAGCCTGGCGGTGTCGCGCGAGCTGCTTCCTGCATTCTTGCCTGCCGCGCTGGTGCCGCTCTATCTGCGGCGCGCGGACCGCAGAAGCTTCAATCCGCTGCGCCATTCCGCAGACGTGCCGCAACACCGAAAACAGATGCGGCTTCTGGTTGCCGCGATGCGCCGCAAACTCTGATCATTCCGCCGCGGCTTTTGCCGTTCCCAGCCAGACTTCCAGGTCCGCGATCGCGCGATGCGATTGCGCGCGCTTGCGATCCTTGCCGCGCGTCTTGGCCGGCGGTTCCGGAAAGAGGCCGAAATTCACGTTCATCGGCTGGAAGGTCTTCGCGTCCGCGCCGCCGGTAATGTGCGCGAGCAACGCGCCGAACGCCGTCGTGGGCGGCGGCGGCTCGACGGTACGGCCAAGGATTTCAGCCGCAGCGAAACGTCCGGCCAGCAATCCGATCGATGCGCTTTCGACATAGCCCTCGACGCCGGTTACCTGTCCGGCGAAGCGCAGGCTCGGCCGTGCTTTCAGGCGCAACTGCGCATCGAGAAGCCGGGGCGAATTGATGAAGGTGTTGCGATGCAGGCCGCCGAGCCGCGCGAACGTCGCGTTCTGCAACCCCGGAATCATCCGGAAGATGCGCGTTTGCTCGCCATGCTTCAGCTTCGTCTGGAAGCCGACCATGTTCCAGAGCGTGCCGAGCGCATTGTCCTGGCGCAGTTGCACCACCGCATGCGGCCGCTGGACCTTGCGCGGATCGTGCAGGCCGACCGGCTTCATCGGTCCGAAGCGCAGTGTCTCTGGTCCGCGCGACGCCATCACCTCGA
The DNA here is from genome assembly GCA_963741725.1 of uncultured Alphaproteobacteria bacterium. GTDB lineage: Bacteria > Pseudomonadota > Alphaproteobacteria > Micropepsales > Micropepsaceae > Rhizomicrobium. The sequence continues at coordinate 689,057 of CAVUJC010000006.1, forward strand.
TCGGCAGGCAGCCTTCGAAGTAAGGCGTCGATTTTTCCCATTCCTTGAAGTCGGTCTTCTCGCCCGACAGCAGCGCGGCGATGAAGGCGTCGTATTCCTCCGCAGTCATCGGGCAATTGATGTAGTCCGCGCCTTCGCCCTTGTCGTAGCGCGACTGCATCCAGCAGATGTCGAAGTCGATCGAGTCACGGTTCACGATCGGCGCGATGGCGTCGAAGAACGAAAGGGAGTCCTCGCCGGTCAGGCCGCGAATTGCATCGGCCAGGGGCGGCGAGGTGAGAGGGCCCGTGGCGATGATGGTCGCGCGCCAATCATCCGGGGGAAGGCCAGCAATCTCTTCTCGCGCGATGGTGATGTTGGGGTGGGTTTCCAGCGTGCGGGTGATCGTCTGCGAAAACGGAACCCTGTCGACCGCAAGCGCGCCGCCGGCGGGCAGGCGGTGCTGGTCCGCCGACTGCATGATCAGCGAGCCAGCGCGCCGCATCTCCTCATGCAGCAGGCCCACGGCATTGTTCTCCCAATCGTCGGAGCGGAAGGAGTTCGAGCACACCAGTTCGGCCAGGCCGTCGGTGATGTGGGCCTCGGTGCCACGCACGGGCCGCATCTCATGGATGACGACTTTGGCGCCGGCCTGCGCCGCCTGAAACGCCGCTTCGCTGCCGGCCAGGCCGCCGCCGATAACGTGGATGGGATCGCTCATGGATTGTTGGATAGCATAGGGGGGTGGGTCTGTCTTTTTTTCGGGATCAAATCGCCCGGTTTTCCTCTAACGTTTTGTACTGACTTCGAAATTTTCTCAGATCACGCACCGCGTTCGTGCACGACCCGGCTTTGACCTACATCCTCTTGGGTCTCCAATCTGGATTCCACGCGTTGCCGATATAAGAATAAATACCTTGTAATCAAGCAAAAGATAAGAAATATTTCTTGACATCAAAGCATCAATGACATGATGTCTTGATGTATGAGAACGACCCTAACCCTCGATGACGACAATTATGTGCGGCTCGAACGGCTGCAAAAGGAGCGAGACGCCAGTTTGAAGGACGTCGTGAACCAAGCCATCCGGCTTGGATTGAACGCGATGGCCGAACCTGTCCAACCGCGCGAACGCTTCCGGACCGGCGTCTACGACCCTGGCAAGCCTTTCACCGCCATCGACAATGTGGGCGACATTCTGGAGGTCCTCGACGAGGCCGAACGCAGAGAGAAGTCGCGCACGTGATCCTGGTCGACGCGAACGTCCTGCTCCACGCGCATCTTTCGAGTCACGATGAACATGCGCGCATGCGCGGCTGGCTCGACGCGCAACTTGGCGGTGCGACCCGGGTCGGATTGCCGTGGGAAAGCCTGATGGGCTTTGTGCGCATCGCGACCAATCCGAGACTCTATCCGCGTCCGCAGACCGTGAGCGGCGCATGGGAGCAGGTGCGAGCGTGGACGAACTGCGCATCCGCATGGATTCCGCAGCCGACGGTGCATCACGCGGACATCCTGGGCGAGATGATCGTATTGCCGGGCATGACCTCGAAGCTCGTCCTGGATGCGCATCTGGCGGCGCTCGCCATCGAACACGGACTGACGCTTTGCAGCAGCGATCGCGACTTCGCGCGCTTTCCCAAGCTGCGCTGGTTCAATCCGCTGGCGGTCTAGCCCCAGATCGGCGGCTTGCGGTCGATCCAGGGACTCGCCTGTTCGAGTTGTGCGGCGAGGCGGAACAAGGTCGCTTCATCGCCGTAACGGCCGCTGAACATCATTCCGAGCGGCAGTTTGTCCGTCGACAGACCCATCGGCACCGACATGGATGGTTGACCGGTGAGATTGGCGAGCGGCGTCAATCCGAAGATCTGTCCTTGCCGACGATTGAATTCTCTCGCGCGCACGTTCATCGGGTCGAGGAAGCCGAGCGGCGGCGGCGGCGAAAGCGTCATCGGCTGCAGCAGCACATCGAAATTGCGATAGAGCGCGAGAATTTCACGGCCGATCTGCCTGATCGTCTGCAGGCCCCACGCGACATCCTTGGGCGTGATCTGCTGCGCCGCGCGGTATCCGACCAGCGCAAGGAACTCCAGCGTCGATTCGTCGAGCGGGCGGTTCATCTTCTCGGCCCATTCTTCGTAGCCGACGACGCTCATCGCGCCCGATACGAAACCCTGCGCCTTGTAGAGCTTGCGCAGGTTCACGCCCAGCGACGGAAGCTCAATCATCGTGTGACCGAGCTCGCCGAGCAGTGCCACCGTGGCATCGAACGTCGCCTTAACATCGGGATGAAGCGGCGTGTTCTGGATGTTCTCCGTGCAGAACGCGATGCGCAGATGGCCGGGCGACGTTTCCAGCTCATCCACGAAAGGCCGCTTCTTGGTCAACGGCGCATAGGGGGCATCGTCTTCGGGATAACCGGTCCAATCGAGCATCGCGGCGCTGTCGCGCACCGTGCGCGTGACGACGTGATCGCAGATCATGCCGTGTGCGCGGCCGCGATCGTCCGGTCCGCCCGGATTTCGAGACTGGGTCGGCTTGATTCCGAAAAGACCGCACTGCGCCGCAGGAATGCGGATCGAGCCCAGGCCGTCCGATGCATGCGCCATCGGCACCATGCCCGAGGCGACGGCCGCAGCGGCTCCGCCGGACGAACCACCGGAACTGTGATTGGGATTCCAGGGATTGTGGCAGTTGCCCAGATGACGGCCCTCGGTCGTTCCCGGAATTCCGAACTCCGGCGTGTTGGTCTTGCCGGCGAAGACCATGCCGGCCGCGCGATAGCGTTTCGTCAGTTCGGCATCGGCGTCGCTGACATAACCGGCGAGCAATGCGCTGCCGTTCGTCATCGGCCAGCCAGCGACGGGCAGATTGATGTCCTTGATCAGAAACGGAACGCCCTTGAATGGTCCGTCGGGCAGCTTGCCCTTGGCGGTCTGGCGCGCCTGGTCATAAGCCTTGTAGATGACGGCGTTCAGGGTGGGATTGTGGCGCTCGATCCGTGCGATCGCTTCATCGAGAAGTTCCAGCGGCGTGACTTCGCCGCGACGCACGAGATGCGCAAGGCCGAGACCGTCATATTTGTCGTATTCCGCGATCGCCATCTCAGATCCTTAGTGTGTCGTATCTCTGCGCCCATGGTGCCGCTTTTTCGAGTTCCGCAGCAAGCTTGAGAAGCGTCATCTCTCCGCCGGTGCGCGCGGTGAACTGCACGCCGATGGGAAGCCCGTCCTTGCTCCAGTTCAGCGGCAGGTTGATGCCCGGCGTTCCGGCCGAATTCTGCATCGAGGTGAACGGCACATAGCCGAAGTTCGGCATGAAGCCCTTCTGCACGTCGGTCTCGTTGATGTCGATGGAGCCCAGTTTCATCGGCGGCCGGCCCAGTGTTGCCGTCAGCCACACATCATAGGTTTCGTGCCACGCAGCAAATGCACGCCCCGCCGTGGTCATGACCGAGCGCGCAGCGATGAACTCGGCGGCGCTGACGCGCTTGCCCATTTCGTAAAGGCCGAGCGTCAAGCCTTCGACGACGTCGAGCGACGGCTTGATGCCGGTCTGCGCCGCCAGCGTGTCGAGCGTGAAGGCGACGTTGGCGCACCAGATGGTCGAGAACGCGCCGACAAGCGCGCCGGCATCGACTGGCGGATCTTTCGTCTCGACGATGTGACCAAGGCTTTCGCACAGCTTGGCGGTTTTCTTGACCGCCGCGGTGACTTCCGGATCGTGCTCGGTGCCGTTCATCATCTTGGTGCTGACGGCGATGCGCAGGCGCTTGGTCTTGCGCCTGATGCCTTCGAGATAGGAGCCTTCCGGCGGCAGCGCAAAATAGGGATCGCCATAGTCTGGCGCACAGGTCGCATCGAGCGCGGCAGCGGTATCGCGGACGCTTTTGGTCACGAAACCATCGACGGAGAGTCCGCCGGTCGCATCGGCCGCACCCGGACCCTGCGTGAGGCGTCCGCGCGAGACTTTCAATCCGACAAGGCCGCACGCCGACGCCGGGATGCGGATCGATCCGCCGCCATCGGTGGCATGTGCGATGGGAACAATTCCGGCAGCGACGGCCGCCGCCGATCCGCCGGACGATCCGCCGGGCGAACGCTCGAGATTCCACGGATTGTGGGCAGGTCCATAGAGCTTGCACTCCGTCGTCGGCAGAATCCCGAATTCCGGAACGTTGGTTTTGCCCAGCGGGATGAGTTCCAGCGGCTTTGCAGCGCGTGACCAGCGTCGCTTCGAATTGCGACGGCGTCGCCGGCACGTAGCGCGAGCCCGAACGGGTGGGCCAGCCGACGACGTTGGCGCGCATGTCCTTGAGCAGCATCGGCACGCCGGCAAAGACGCCCTTGCCTTGCTTTCCCTTCGCTGCAGCGCGGGCCTCGTCGGCGGCCATGAACACGATCGCGTTGAGTTTGGGATTGAGCGCTTCTGCGCGCGCGATGGCTTCCTCCATCACTTCGCGGGCAGACACCTTTTTCTTTGCGATAGCCTGGGCGAGGCCGAGGGCGTCGTACTTGCCGTATTCGGAAAAGCGCATCTCTCACACCCTTATGTTGGCGTAGCGATCCACCCAGGGATTGGACTTCTCAAGCTGCGCCGCGAGTTTCAACAAAGTGAGCTCGTCGCCGAACGAACCGATGAACTGGGTTCCGATCGGCAGGTTGTCCTTGTTCCAGTAGAGTGGAATGTTGATGGCGGGCTGGCCAGTCACGTTCTGGAGCGCGGTGAACGGAACATAGTCGATCTGCGGCGCGAACGACTTCAGCAGGTCTGTATCGTCGAAGTCGAAAACGCCGTTCCGCTCGGGCGGCCGGCCCAGTGTCGGCGTGATCCACACATCATAGGTCTGGTGAAACCGGCCCATCTCGCGCGACGCGACGTTGATCATCTCCTTGGCCTGCAAATAGTCGCTTGCCGTGGCCAGTTTGCCGTTCTGATACATCGCCCAGGTCATGCCTTCGAACATTTCCCGCGACGGAGTCTGACCGGTCAGCTTTGCAATCGTGTCGATTCCCGCCGCGAGCCCGCTGCCCCAAAACACGGTGAACGCCCCCATCAGCCCCGCAAGATCGAGGGCAGGCGAGACTTCCTCCACGATATGGCCGAGTTTCTCGCACGCTTTCGCGGCGTGCTTCACCGCCGCTGCGCAATCGGCATGTACGCGCCGCGCCGTCCACCTTTTTTGCAGAGAATGCGATGCGCAACTGCTTCGGCTTGCGCTTGATGGCTTCGAGATAGGAATCCGGGGCCGGAGACTCGGAGTAGGGATCGCCGGGCATGTTGCCGTGCACGGCATCGAGCGCCGCGGCGGTGTCGCGCACCGAACGCGTGACGACAAGATCGGTTGCGATTCCATCCAGCGCATCGGCAAAGAACGGCCCCTGACTGATACGTCCGCGCGACGGCTTGAGGCCCACCAGCCCGCAGGCACCTGCCGGAATGCGGATCGAGCCGCCGCCGTCATTGGCGTGGGCAAGCGGCACGATTCCCGCGGCGACGGCCGCCGCTGAACCGCCGGACGAACCGCCCGGCGAATGCGCCAGGTTCCAGGGATTGTTGGCGGTGCCGTAGAGTTTCGATTCGGTCGATGCGACGAGTCCAAATTCCGGCACGTTCGTCACGCCGAACAGGTTCAATCCCGCAGCCTTGAATTTTTGAACCAGATAGCTGTCAGCGGGGCGCGGGAATGCGGGCAGGAATCGCGATGCCTGCCGCGACGGCAGTCCCTGCGCGATTGCACCGATGTCCTTCAACAGGAAGGGCACGCCGCTGAAGGCACCTTTCGGAAACTTGCCCTTTGCAGCGTCGCGTGCGCGTTCATAGTCCTTGAAAATTATGGCGTTGAGTTTGGGATTGACCGCTTCGGCCCTCGCGATCGCAGCGTCGATGAGTTCGATCGGCTTTACTTTTTTCTTCGCGACAAGCGCGGCCAGACCAAGCCCGTCGTGCGAGCCATACGCATCCAAACTCATGCCACCACCCAATATAACTAATGAAGTATCGACCGACCTTAATGAGCCATCTTGCACCTGTCACCGCGGCGCATTCTTCGCGGCACTGCAGCATAGTTTCTCCGCCACAGAGTTTGCCGCAACGGAAGCCGCCATCTAGGATGGGCGGAATAGGGTCGGGGGGCGCAGCATGAAAATTCCGTTCGAGAAGACGCTGGTTGGCGCGTTCAAGTTCACCTTCTCGAACTTTCTGTCGATCATGGGAATCGCGTGGTTTCCGTTCCTGCTTCTGGGCCTGCTCGCGGCCGGGCTGGTTGCGTCATTCCTGCCGCTCTTCACTACCCTGCTCACGACGACTTCGGACAAATGGGATCAAACGCAGATTGTCCCGCTTGTGTCGTCTCTCCTGGGTTCCTTTGCGCTGCTGTTTGTCGCGATGATCGTGGTGTATGCGATGATCGGTGTTGGAATGATGCGCAAAGCGCTGGGCCAGCATCCCGCACCCGTCTATTTCTTCTTTTCTCTTGGCGAGCAGGTCTGGCGCATGATCGGTGCGTTTCTGCTCCTCATGCTTTTGGCATGGGGATTGATGATCGCGTTCGCACTTGGAATTGCGCTGGTCAGTTTCGCACTCTCAAAATTCGCTCCCGCTGCGCAGGCGCCCGTGACCGGCCTGCTGACGTTTGTCGCGATCCTGGCAGGCATCTATACCTTTGTCCGGATCCAGTTTTTCCTTCCAGCCGTCGTCGTCGCCGAACACCATATCGGCCTGCGCCGTTCGTGGAATCTGGGGCGCGGCAATTTCTGGCGGATCGTCGGGATCATGATCCTTGTGTCGCTTCCGCCCTATCTCGTGTTTACGACGATCTTGTCGTCGGTTTTGCAGATATCCATGTCGAGTCATGCCGCGGAACTCGCTGCAGTGTGGCCGCACATGGTGCAAAACAAGATGTCACCCGAAGAATTGCGGCAATATTTTATGATCATCTTCGGGGCGATAGCGTCGGTGTGGCCCATTTTGGTCATCATGGAACTGCTCTATATGATGGCGTTGTCCGGCTTGTCTGCCGGAGCGATCGCAACCGCTTACAAACTCGTCACCGGCGCATCAGAGCCTGACGCACCAAAGGCCGCCGTATGAACAAGATACCCGTAGGCCAGACCATTCGCTTCGCCTACGCGTTCACTTTCGGAGAAATCGGAACGGTCATCGGGCTGATCTGGATTCCCACGCTGATTAACGCGGTTGCCAGCTTCTTCGCGGCCGGCGGCTACTACTCGGCGTTGGCGGACAGTTTCGAAAGCGGCATGCCCCCGGTCGGTTCGGCAATCGGGCTATCACTCGTGCTTGCGTTCGTCTCCATGCTGTTGGTGGCGATGATCGCAGTCGCAATCACCCAGCAGGCGCTTGGTCTCAGGCAAGGTCCGGCGTTCGCGCACGTCGCATTGGGCAGCGCAGAACTTCGCGTGTTCGGCGGTTTCTTCGGTCTCTATCTGCTGATGGTTCTCTTCGTCCTCGCCGTGGCTCTCGTCGTCGGCATCATTGCGGCGGGCGGCGGTGCCGTGATCAAGGCCAATGCAGCCGCAGCGGCGCCAGTCGGCGTGGCCGTCGTCCTGGCCGTATTGATCGGCGCCGGCGCCGTGGTCTTTGCGATGGTTCGACTCAGTTTCCTGATGGTTCCGGCCGTCGTCGACGGCGGCGAATTTGGCCTGACGCGAAGCTGGGAACTCACGAAAGGGAATTTCTGGCGCATCGTCCTGATCGGCGCCTGCACGCTGCTTCCTCTGATGCTTGTGTTCATCATCGCCGAGTTCGCCGTTCTGGGTCCGGAATTCTTCGTGCCGAATCTGAAACCAGCGACGGATGGGACGGCCAGCCTTCACGCAATGGCCGGGCAAATGCGCCTCCTGCAGAAACACATGCCGGTCCTGATGGGACTGACCTTCGTCATTTCACCGCTTCTGTACGGTTTGTTGTTTTCTGCGTCAGCCTTCGCTTACCGCACCGTGTCGGGCCGGTCTGTAACCGCGCCGAGGACGGGGAGTTAGGCGCGACCGGGCCGCAACACTTTCCGGAACAAAGCACGTGCGCAATATCAGGCTGATCATCGTCCTGGCCGTCGTCTATATCGACATGCTGGGCATCGGTCTGGCGTACCCGATCCTGCCGCGGCTTGTGCAGCAGTTCGAGCATGGAAACGTTTCGAGCGCGTCCTATATCGTCGGCTTCCTCGCATCCGGCTATTCGTTGATGCAGTTCATCTTCGCGCCGCTGATCGGCGCCCTGTCGGACCGCTATGGACGCAGGCCCGTGATCCTGCTCTCGCTGGGCGGCGCAGGGACGGCCTATATGTTGCTGGCGCTGGCGCCGAGCCTGATCTGGCTCGCAGCGGCAAGGCTCGTCGCAGGCGCCATGGGCGGATCCTTCTCCACGGCCGGGGCCTATATCGCGGACATAACGCCGCCGGAAAAGCGCGCGCAGAGTTTCGGATTGATCGGCGCGGCATTCGGCTTCGGCTTCATCACCGGACCTGTGATCGGCGGTCTGCTCGGTGCGATCAATCTGCATCTGCCGTTTCTGGTCGCCGCATGCCTTTGCTTGGCCAACCTCATGTTCGGCTTTTTCGCGTTGCCGGAATCGTTGCGCGCGGACAACCGCAAGCCTTTCGCGTTCCGCCACGCCAATCCGGTCGGTGCGCTGCGTGAAGTCTGGCGCTACCCTTCGGTGTTCAGCCTGATGATGATCCTTGTGCTTGCGATGTTCGCCAATCGCGTCGCGGAAGTGACCTGGGTGCTTTACGCGGGCTACCGTTTCCACTGGACCCCGACACAGATCGGGCTCTCGCTTGCGATTGTCGGCGTGATCTTCGTCGTCGGGCAGGGCTGGTTCACGCGAATTTTGATTCCGCGCATTGGCGAGCGGCGCGCGATCCTGATCGGTCTCGGCGTCAGCATTGTCGTCAGCGTGCTGTATGGCGCCGTAAACAAAGGCTGGATGATGTACTGCGTTATGCCGCTGGCGATTTCCGGTTGGACGGTTGCGCAGCCAGCCGTTCAGGGATTGATGTCGCGCGCCGTTCCGGCGAATGAGCAGGGACTTCTGCAAGGTGCCGTGTCGAGCATTACGAGTCTCACCAGCATCGCGGGTCCACCAATCTGGACAGGATTGTTCGGATACTTCGTAAGTGATGCCGCGCCGGTCATCATTCCCGGCGCAGCATTCTTTGTTTCCGCCGCCGTCTTTCTCGTCGCGCTAATTCTTGCCATTGTTTGGGAAACGGGAACGCCGAGCGAGGTGCTTCCGGCGCAGCCGTCGTAACAGTTACATGCAGGACTGTTAAGGTTTCCCGGCTGTCAAAAAAATGCGTCGGGGGCTTGGAATGGAAAAAGTTTCTATCGGAAGAAGCGTTGCGCACGCCTACGGGTTCGTCTTTGCGCGGTTCTTTCAGATCGTCGGCTTGGCGTGGCTGCCTGCGCTGTTCTATGGAGCCGGATATTTTTTCTGGTTGAAGAACGCCGGCACATGGATGCCGGCGGATCACCAGACAGTGATCGCGGGACTGCAGACTGTCGGCTTTTCACTGCTCGCATTCTTTGCGGCCATCATGCTGCATGCGGTGATAGCGAACGCGCTGACTCAGCAGGCGCTCGGCATTCGCAAGGACTTTGCTCTCGCGCATTTTGTGATCGGTCCGCGTGAGACGCACCTGTTCGCGGCGTTGGTGCGCTTCTTCGTGATTTTTGTGGTCTTCTACGTGGCGTGGATCCTGCTCAGCGCACTTGGCCTGTACGAGGTCAAGCACTTCGCGGGGCCGGGATCTGCTGTCGCAACCGCGACGACAGTGCGCGGCGTTCCGCTTCTGCCGATTCTGACGGGTGCGGTCTCGCTCGCGCTTCTGTTCATATTCGCTTTGTCGATGTTGCGCCTCAGCTTTCTGCTGGCACCGGTGGCGGCCGTCGAGCCGCACGTCACGCTAACGCGGTCATGGGCGCTCACCCGGGGCAGCGCATGGCGTCTCCTGGCGATCTATCTTTGCGTGCTTGTGCCGGTTGCACTCGCGGCGGGTGCCGCGATCTGGCTTCTAGCCGGAAGCGACGCTGCTGCATGTCACGATGTCAGCCAAGCCGCTCGACCCCAAATTGATCGGTCAATTCGGTGCCGACCATGCTCTCATGCTCGCGTGCGTGTCGGGCCTGGTTTTCGTGTTCATGGCGGCGCTGCAATCGGGTGCGACGGCTGAAGCCTATCGCACCGTTACCGGTCATGAGGAACCGGAGAGTGAAGATGACGACGCCCTGGTGGCGCCGCTGCTCGCACCTGTCGTACCGGTTCACGTGGGCGGCGCTGAGACCGTGCATGATGATCATGCTCCGGACGATCAGAGCGGCGGTCATGAACTGCCGGCAGAGGAACACGGCCATCATGAAGACGCCGCGAACGCCGCCGCACATGACGGGCAGGATTCGCACGACGTCGGAGCGCATGCTGAGCCTGAACCGGCGCAGGAGCACGGCGGTGGTGGCGAACATGGTCACGGCGGACTGGCGCAGGACGACCATGCGCACAACGACGATGGACACAGCGGCCATGGGCACGACGATGGAGGACATGGTGACCATGGACATGGCGATCACGGCCATGACAGTCATCATGCGAATCCGGACGACGGCCATTCCGGACATCACGCGTTGCCTGACAGCGGCGTATTGGACACGGCCGGACTGCAGCAGATGACGCATGAGGACCATGCCGCCGCGGCGTGACCCTGGCCCGTCCGGCCGGCGGGGAACCTGGGTGCATTTTGGCGGGCGGAGTCGTTACTCCGCCGCCTTCATTTTCCTGGCTGCCAGTTTTTCCGGTGCACGGCTCCGGAGCAGCGTCTTCAGGTATTGTCCGGTGTAACTTCTGGAATTGCGCGCCACCTCTTCCGGCGTGCCCGCGGCGATCAGTTCACCGCCGCCATCGCCGCCTTCCGGGCCAAGATCGATGATCCAGTCGGCGGTCTTGATGACTTCCAGATTGTGCTCGATGACGACCACGGTGTTGCCGTTGTCGACAAGCTCATGGAGCACTTCCAGGAGCTTCTTGACGTCGTGGAAGTGCAGGCCGGTCGTCGGCTCATCCAAAATATAGAGTGTGCGGCCCGTGGCGCGGCGCGAAAGCTCCTTGGACAGTTTCACACGCTGCGCCTCACCGCCAGAAAGCGTCGTCGCCTGCTGGCCGACATTGATGTAGCCGAGACCGACACGTTTGAGCGTGTCCATCTTCTCGCGGATCGACGGCACGGCCTTGAACAGGTCGGCAGCCGCCTCGACAGTCATGTCGAGCACGTCGGCAATGGAGTAGTCCCGGAACTTCACATCCAGTGTTTCGCGATTGTAACGCTTGCCCTTGCAGACATCGCATTGCACATAGACGTCCGGCAGGAAGTGCATCTCGATCTTGATGACGCCGTCGCCCTGGCATGCCTCGCAGCGGCCGCCCTTTACGTTGAAGGAGAAACGACCCGGCTGGTAGCCGCGTGCCTTCGATTCCGGCAGCTCCGCGAACCAGTCGCGGATCGGCGTGAAGGCACCGGTATAAGTCGCCGGATTCGACCGCGGCGTGCGCCCGATCGGCGATTGGTCGATGTCGATCACCTTGTCGAGATATTCGAGACCTTCGATCCTGTCGTGCTGCGCGGGATGCTCGCGCCCCTGATTGAGCTTGCGCGATGTCGCTTTGAACAGCGTCTCGATCGTCAGTGTCGACTTGCCGCCGCCGGACACTCCGGTGACGCAGGTGAGCGTGCCGAGCGGGAACGAGGCGGTAACGTTCTTCAGATTGTTACCCTTGGCGCCGACGACCTTCAGCCAGCGGTCGTGGACCGCCTTGCGCCGCTTGGCGGGCACCGCGATCTGTTCGAGTCCCGTCAGGTATTTTCCCGTCAGGCTGTTCGGATTGGCCATGATGTCTTCGGGCGTACCCTCGGCGACAATCTCGCCGCCATGGATTCCGGCGCCCGGACCCATATCGATCACATGATCGGCCTGGCGGATCGCTTCCTCGTCATGCTCCACCACGATCACCGTGTTGCCCATGTCGCGCAGGCCTTTGAGCGACTCCAGCAGCTTTTCATTGTCACGCTGGTGCAGGCCGATGGACGGTTCGTCGAGAACGTAGAGAACGCCGGTCAGGCCCGAGCCGATCTGCGAGGCGAGGCGGATGCGCTGGCTCTCGCCGCCGGACAGGGTTCCGGAAGCGCGTGCCAGAGTCAGATAGTCGAGGCCGACATTGTTGAGAAACTTCAGCCGCGCGCGGATCTCTTTCAAGATGCGCGCTGCAATTTCCGTCTGCTGCTTGTTCAGCTTCTTGTCGATGTCGCGGAACCATTCGTCGGCGTGGCGAATCGACTGGTCGCACACCTCGCTGATGTGCTTGCCGCCGATCTTCACGCACAGCGCTTCCGGCTTCAGGCGGTAGCCTTTGCAGACATCGCACGGGCTCGTGTCCTGGAAGCGCTCCAGTTCCTCGCGCACCCAGGCGGAATCGGTTTCCTTGAACCTGCGCTCCATGTTCGGCACGACGCCTTCGAACGCCTTCTTGGTTTCGTAGCGGCGAAGGCCGTCGTCATAGATAAACTTGATCTCTTCCTCGCCCGAGCCGTGCAGGATGATGTCCTTGGCCCGCTTGGGCAGGTCTTCCCATGGCTCGTTGAGCGAGAACTTATAATGCCGCGCCAGCGCCTCGAGCGTCTGCAGGTAATAGGGCGACGAGCCTTTCGACCAGGGCGCAATGGCGCCCTTGCGCAATGTCAGCGTTTCATCCGGCACGACAAGCGCAGGATCGAAATAGAGTTGCGTGCCCAGGCCGTCGCAGGCGGGGCAGGCGCCGTGCGGATTGTTGAAGGAGAACAGGCGCGGTTCGATCTCCGGGATCGTGAAGCCGGAAACGGGGCAGGCGAATTTCGACGACATCATCATCTGTTTCGCCGAACCGTCCTTCTCCTTCAGGTCCGCGAATTCCGCAATGACAAGCCCGTCTGCGATGCCGAGCGCCGTTTCAATCAAGTCCGGCAGGCGGTTGCCGATGTCCTTCTTGACCACAATGCGGTCGACGACGACCTCGATGTCATGCTTCAGCTTCTTGTCGAGAGCAGGCACAGCGCCGATCTCGTAATACTTTCCATCGACCTTGACGCGCTGGAAACCTTTCTTCTGGAGTTCCGCCAATTCCTTGCGGTACTCGCCCTTGCGCCCGCGCACCATCGGCGCAAGCAGGAAGAGCCGGGTACCTTCGTCGAGCGAAAGGATGCGGTCCGCCATCTGGCTGACAGTCTGGCTCTCGATCGGAAGTCCCGTCGCAGGCGAATAAGGTACGCCGACGCGCGCGAACAGAAGGCGCAGATAGTCGTAGATCTCCGTGACCGTGCCGACCGTCGAGCGCGGATTGCGAGACGTTGTCTTCTGCTCGATGGAGATGGCGGGCGACAGTCCCTCGATGTGATCGACGTCCGGCTTCTGCATCAGTTCCAGGAACTGTCGCGCATAGGCCGACAGCGATTCGACATAGCGGCGCTGGCCCTCCGCATAAATCGTGTCGAAAGCGAGCGAGGATTTCCCCGAACCCGAAAGCCCCGTCATCACCGTCAGCGAGTCGCGCGGAATCTCGACGTCGACATTCTTGAGATTGTGCTCGCGTGCGCCGCGGATGGAGATGTTTTTCAGCATGTGTGTCCCGACCAAACTCCAAGCTTGCTGTGCGTAAAACACGCCTGCAAGCGCCGCCCCCCACGCTGCTGCCAAATTCGGAATCGGCAGAACAAAAGGGGAACTCTTTATTTCATGAGGCAGGCCCTGTGTCTATCGTTTTAGGGCCCGTTGAAGAAGCGCTATGGCCGTCTTCTCCACCGCGATATAGGCATGGTCGCTCATTTTTTCAGCTCAAGAGCCGATGTCCCAGACAACACCGTCCGCGCCGGGCAGCCTGACCTACCGCCCTGACATAGACGGGCTGCGTGCGATCGCGGTTGTTCCGGTGGTCCTCTACCATTTTGGGGTGCCCGGTTTTGGCGGCGGATTTGTCGGCGTCGATGTTTTCTTTGTCATCTCGGGCTTTCTCATCACATCGCTGATCTTCGGGGAGCTGCGTGAGGGCCAATTTTCAATCCTGAAATTCTACGAACGCCGCGTGCGACGCATATTCCCGGCGCTGTTCACGGTGATTGCCGCGACCTTTGCCCTTGCGATTGCCGTTTTCCTGCCGCGCGACCTCACGCGGCTGGCGGAGAGCGCCGCAGCGACCGCATTTTTCGGGTCGAACTTCGACTTCTGGCAGCAGGCGGGCTACTTCGATGTCGGGGCGGACCTCAAGCCGCTGCTCCACACCTGGTCACTCGCAGTCGAGGAGCAATTCTATCTCGTCTTTCCTGCGCTGCTTTATTTGCTGCACACAAAAAGCCGGACGACGCTGCTGAGCCTGGTCTGGGCCCTCGCGATCGTTTCGTTCGGCTTGAGCGTCTGGGCTGTCGGACGCTATCCCAGCGCGGCGTTCTATCTCGCGCCGTTCCGCACCTGGGAACTCATGCTTGGCGCGGTCCTGGCGCTCGGCGAATTTCCGGTGCCGAAGGCGCGCTGGAGCGGCGAACTCATTTCACTAGCAGGTTTGGGCGGTATTGCATGGGCGGTGTTCGACTTCACCGCAGCAACGCCATTCCCGGGAACAAATGCTCTCTTTCCCTGCCTGGGTGCAGCGGCGCTCATCTATGCAGGCGAGGGTGAAGCCACCTATGTCAAGCGCGCGCTCTCGGTACGGCCCGTCGTGTTCGTGGGGCTGATTTCCTACTCGTTCTATCTCTGGCATTGGCCAATTCACGTTTTTTCGAAATATGTACTCAAACTCCATCCAGAGCCCCGTTCAGACAGGCGCGCTCATCACGTTGTCGCTCGCTCTCGCTGTTTTGTCCTGGCGATTTGTCGAACAACCGTTTCGCCGCCGGGACCTTTTCTCGCGGCGTGCAGTCTTTCGCATTGGCGGCGCTGCGATGTTGGCGACGTTGTGCGTGTCGGGCCTGTTGTTCGCGCTGCACGGCCTGCCGCAGCGTTTCTCGCCGGACGTCCGACGGATTTTCATGGAGGCCGACGATATCGACCCACGCCGCCATGGTTGTTTCAATCTCTCACCAGATGCAGTGAAAGAGGGACGCGCTTGCACGATCGGCGCCGCCACGGCGCCGCTGCCAACGTTCATCTTGTGGGGAGACTCGCATGCCGACGCCGTTCTGCCGGCGGTGGATGCGGCAGCGCGGCTTGCCGGTCAAAAAGGTCTCTTCATTGCGCATGGCCGTTGTCCGCCGCTTCTTCATCTGTCTCTCACCGACGAACCGACGGGACGGTGCGCCCAATTGAACGATGCAGCGTTGAACTTGGCGTTCCAGACGCGAATTTCCGAAGTGATTCTCGTCGCGCGTTGGTCGTACTATGATCAGGGAGCCGGATATGGTCCGGACGCCAATGAGATTCGCCATCTGATCGATCTCGATCCGCCGCCGCGGCCCGACGCCTCACAGCACGCGACGTTCGCGCGCATGCTGGAACGGACCGTTCGCTTGCTTCGGAGTTCGGGAAAGAAAGTCGTACTCGTCGCGCCGGTGCCTGAAGCGGGCACTGACGTTCCCGAAACGATGGCGCTCGCCGCGATACACGGATCAACGCGGGATCGTGAGCCATCGTTCGAAAGCTATCGCACGCGCAATGCGTTCGTGCTCGGCGATCTGGCGAAGCTGCGCGCGAAGTATGGCGTGACGATCGTTGACCCTGCGAGCGTGCTATGTGCGACTGGCCGCTGCTCTCTCATGCGCGACGGCAAGCCGTTGTATTTCGACCATCATCATCTCAGTGTCTTCGGCGCGCTGCAGCTGACCGCCTTGTTCAAGCCCGTCTTTTAAAGGTCCGAGTGCTGGTCTTGCGGTCTGTAAGCGAATAGAACATAATAGGAACAAATCGGTACCGTGGACGCAATCGCATCCTGTCCACAGCAGGTTCGCGTGCGTGCTGTGGCGGCAGCCGCGGACCGGGACTAGGTTCGCGCAAGAGAGAAGAAGGAGACGGTCATGGCGGGCAGCGTCAATAAAGTCATTCTGGTCGGCAACCTGGGCAAGGATCCCGAAGTGCGCCGCATGACGTCCGGCGAGCCGATCGTGAACCTCTCGGTCGCGACGTCGGACACGTGGCGTGACAAGGCGTCTGGCGAGCGTAAGGAGCGCACGGAGTGGCACCGCGTGGTCATCTTCAACGAGAATTTGGCCAAGGTCGCCGAACAGTTCCTGCGCAAAGGTTCCAAGGTCTATCTCGAAGGCGCGCTGCAAACGCGCAAATGGACGGACAAGGACGGCAACGAGAAATACTCGACAGAGGTTGTGCTGCAGCGTTTCCGCGGCGAGCTCGTCATGCTTGACGGGCGAAGCGAGGGCGGCGGGGCGAGCCGCGAGCGCATCGGCGCCAGCGACGCGCCGGCCGCGTTCCAGCGCGATGAGATGGAAGACGAGATTCCCTTCTGATCACACCCATGCGTCGTATCATTGCAGCCGGTCTTGCGCTGGCTCTCGGCGGCTGCGCGGTCTCCTCGGGAGAACGCGCGGCGGGGTTTCTGAATTCGCAAATCGCAAACGCCTATCTTCCGCTTGAAGGCGTATCCATGATGGTTCTGGAGGGCAGGGCCGCCGCCTTTGTCGTCGCACCGGGCGTCGCAGTCACCAACGCGCATGCGGCGAACATCATCGGCGGAGCTCCCGTCATTGGGGAGTCGCGGGATTATGATCTGCTGTTCTTTCATGTCGAAAACCGAACCGAAGTCCCGATCAGCACGCCCGTTCTCGGTGAAAAGGTCATCGCCTATGGGCAGGGAGCGTCAGGCGAGTTGCGCGAATCCCGCGGCGTGATCGAACAGCTCGATGCGCCGGTCGCTGCCCGATGTGCGACGTGCCTCGTCCAGACGGCCTTCACGTTCGAAGGCGACGCTGGTCCAGGCTTCTCCGGCGGTCCCGTCGTGGATGCGACGACCGGAAAGCTTGTCGGCATCACCTTCGGATATCTCGATCCCAGAGGGCGCCGCACGATGTATGCCTATCCCATCAAGCGCGTTCGCAACGAGCTTGCGACGGTCATGCACCAACTGCCTGTGGACGTGGATTAAGGCCCAAAAAGACCGGCCCGGAAGCGGTGTCTCACAAGTCGTATAACACATTGAAATAATTGCATTTTTTATGCACTAATCGCTATGGTCGAATCGAAAGCGAAGTGCTAGGTAGGCGCTCAGATTTGCCCCGTTTAAGGACCGATTTTTGAGCGACCCAATCGAGCCGGATTCCCAGTCACCCGGCGGCAGTCACATCAGCGGTATCGCAATCGAAGACGAGCTGAAACGCTCCTATCTCGATTATGCGATGAGCGTCATCGTGCAGCGCGCGCTGCCCGACGTGCGTGACGGTCTGAAGCCCGTGCATCGCCGCATTCTCTTCTCGATGCACGAGAACGGCTACGACTGGAACAAGGCCTATCGCAAGTCCGCGCGCGTCGTCGGCGACGTGATCGGCAAGTATCATCCGCACGGCGACCAGTCGATCTACGACGCGCTGGTGCGCATGGCGCAGGACTTCTCGATGTCCGCGCCGTTGATCGACGGGCAGGGCAATTTCGGCTCGGTCGACGGCGATCCTCCGGCCGCGATGCGATACACCGAGGTGCGCCGCGCAAAGATCGCGCATCTGCTGACCGAGGACATCGAGAAAGACACGATCGGCTTCAAGGACAATTACGACGGCACCGAAAAGGAGCCCATTGTTCTTCCCGCGCGGTTCCCCAATATTCTGATCAATGGCTCGAGCGGCATTGCCGTCGGCATGGCGACGAACATTCCGCCGCACAATCTTGGCGAAGTGATCACCGCCTGTCTCGCCTATATCGAAGATCCTTCCATCAATCTGGAGCAGTTGACGGAGATCGTGCCGGGTCCGGACTTTCCGACCGGCGGTCTTCTGATCGGCAAGCAGGCGGCGCGCGCGGCGCTGGCCCGCGGCCGCGGCTCGATCCTGATGCGCGCCAAGTGCCACATCGAGGAAATCCGGAAGGATCGCGAAGCCATCATCGTGACCGAGATTCCGTACCAGGTGAACAAGGCGCGCATGCAGGAGAAGATCGCCGAGCTGATGCGCGAAAAGCGCATCGAAGGCATCTCGGACATCCGCGACGAGAGCGACCGTCACGGAATGCGCGTGGTGATAGAGCTGCGCCGCGATGCATCGTCCGAAGTCGTTCTGAACCAGCTCTATCGCTACTCCGAACTGCAGACGAGCTTCGGCGTGAACATGCTGGCACTGAATTCCGGCCGGCCCGAGCTGATGAATCTGAAGACGATGATCGGCGCCTTCGTCGCGTTCCGCGAGGAAGTGGTCACCCGTCGCACGCGGTTCGAACTCGCCAAGGCGCGGGATCGCGGCCACACCCTGGTCGGCCTCGCCGTCGCCGTGGCAAACATCGATGACGTCATCGCGCTGATCCGTGCCGCACCGGACGCCTCGACGGCGCGCGAGCAATTGATGGCGCGCGACTGGCCGGCGCGCGATGTCGCGCCGCTCGTTCTGCTCATCGCGGATCCGCGCCACATCATGCAGGAAGACGGCACGATCCGCCTTTCCGAAGAGCAGGCCAAGGCCATCCTTGATCTGCGCCTGCAGCGGCTGACGGCGCTCGGACGCGACGAGATCGGCGATGAAGTCCGCAAGCTCGGCGAAGCGATCAAGGACTATCTGGACATTCTGCGTTCCCGGCCGCGCGTGCTGCAGATCGTGCGCACCGAACTGGACGACATACGGACCGAATTCGCCGTGCCGCGTCGAACAGAATTGATCGACGCAGACGTCGAAGTCGAAGATGAGGCGCTGATCGAGCGCGAGGACGTCGCGGTGACGGTAACCCATGCAGGCTACATCAAGCGCACGCCGCTCGACGAGTATCGCGTGCAGGGACGCGGCGGCAAGGGCCGTTCCGGCATGGCGACGCGCGAGGAGGATTTTGTCAATTTCATCTTTGTCGCCTCGACCCACGCACCGCTCGTGTTCTTCTCGTCGACAGGCATGGCCTACAAATTGAAAGTGTGGCGGCTTCCCGAAGCGCGCATCCAGGGCAAGGGCAAGGCGATGGTCAATCTATTGCCGCTCTCTGAAGGCGAAAAAGTCACAACGATCCTGCCTCTGCCAGAGGACGAGACGAAGTGGGAAAATCTCAACGTTGTCTTCGCGACCAAGTCCGGCGACGTTCGCCGCAACGAGCTCTCCGATTTCGCCAGCATCAACCGCAACGGCAAGATCGCGATGAAGCTCGATGCCGGCGACGGCATAGTCGGCGTGCAGGTCTGCACGGACCAGGACGACGTGCTGTTGACGACCAAAAGCGGCAAGTGCATCCGCTTTGCGCTCACCGACGTCCGGGTATTCAAGGGCCGCGAGTCGACAGGCGTACGCGGCATCAAGCTGGCTGCAGGCGATGAAGTCGTCAGCCTGACCTTGCTGCGGCATTCCGATGCGACGACTGCCGAGGCTCGCGCCTATCTCAAACAGGCAAGCGCCGCGCGGCGCGCTGCTCTTGGCGAAGAAGCCGGTCCGGCGGAAGAGCCTGCCGAGGACGAGGAAGGCGGCGAGGAGGCGACACTGACGCCAGCCCGCTACGCCCAGCTCGGCGCCCGCGAACAGTTCGTGCTGGTGGCCAGCGAAAACGGCTTTGGTAAACGCACCAGCTCCTATGAGTACCGCGTGACCGGCCGCGGCGGCTCCGGCATCGTCGCCATGGCAATGGCCAGGAAGAACAGCGGCGTCGTGGCTTCCTTCCCGGTAGAGGAATCCGACCATCTGATGCTGATTACTGACCAGGGCCAGACAATTCGCGTTCCGGTAGCGAGCATCCGGGTCGCGGGTCGTGCTACACAGGGGGTCACGCTCTTCCGGGTGGACGGCACTGAACGCGTCGTTTCCGTCGAGCGTATCGAGGACGTATCGGGCGACGGGGGCGAGTAGTGGCTCAGACTGGAAAAATCGAGATCGCGCGCAAGCCGCGCGTGGGACTTTATCCCGGAACGTTCGATCCGGTCACGCTGGGTCATCTCGACATCGTCAAGCGCGCGGTAAAGCTCGTCGATCATCTGGTGATCGGTGTGGCCACCAATGCGTCGAAATCGCCCTTGTTCACGATCGAGGAGCGCATCGAAATGATGCGCCACGAAGCGACGCCCCTGGCCGAAGGCCGCGCCACGATCGAGGTCATCAGCTTTGACAAGAAGCTGCAGGTGAAATTTGCCGAAGAGGTGGGCGCCAACGTCATCGTGCGCGGCCTGCGCGCCGTGTCCGACTTCGAATATGAATTCCAGATGGTGGCGATGAACCAGCGCCTGAACATGGAGATCGAAACCGTGTTCCTCATGGCCGACCCGCGGCATCAGGCGATCGCGTCGCGGCTTGTGAAAGAGATCGCCATGCTTGGCGGTGAGGTAAAGGCCTTCACCAGCCCCTACGTCGCCGAACTTCTCATTAAACGCTGCAAGGAAACCGGATAACCGAATGTCTCGCGATAAAGAAAATACCCTGATCATGGAGTTGAAGACCGGTCCGGTCGTGATTGCATTGCGTCCGGATCTTGCGCCGGGCCATGTCGAGCGCATCAAGACGCTGACGCGCCAGGGATTCTATGACGGCGTCGTGTTTCACCGCGTCATTCCCGATTTCATGGCGCAGACGGGCGATCCGACGGGCACGGGCAGCGGCGGTTCGGACCTACCGGATCTCAAGGCGGAATTCTCGGGCGAGAAACACAAGCGCGGCACCGTTTCGGCGGCACGGACGAACAATCCGAACAGCGCGAACAGTCAATTCTTCATCTGCTTCACAGACGCGCCCTGGCTCGACCGTCAATATTCGGTCTGGGGCGAAGTTATCGAAGGCATGGACCATGTCGATGCCATCAAGAAGGGCGGCGAACACAATAACGGCATGATCAGCGGGGCGCCCGACAAGATCCTGAAGATGCGGATCGAGGCGGACGCCTGACGCAATTCTGCGCCGGCGTCACTTCTTCTAGGCTGTCACGCTTGCTGCGGAACCTGCTGCCGGCGGGTTCTTTGTGAACGCGTCGAGCAGGGTCAGGATCGGCGAGGCCGGGTTGGCCGTTATGCTCGCGGCGTTGCCCGCCTGTTCGAAGGCGCGGATGGCGGTCGTGAACTGGGCGGCATTGACCGAACCGGTGTTGTTGGGATCGAGCGCCGCGAAGTCCGTTGTTGCTTCCGCGGCCGTGCCACCTAGCCCAGTCACGAAGGACGTGAATTCGCTCTGGCTGACGCTGCCATCGCCATTGCTGTCGATGGCGCTGGCGAGCTTGTTGCCGAGTTCTGTTGCGGACGGCGCGCCGTGATGGTGATGGTGGTGGTGACCGCCGCCAATGCCCTGTGTCTGGGCCTGCTGCAGGTCGCTGGCCAGTTGGGCCTTGGTGAGATCGCCCGTTCCGCCCTGATTGAGTCCCGAAAATAGGGCATCGGCCTGCGCCGTCGTTCCGCCGAGCTTCTGGATGTAGGCTTCGAGCTCGGACTGCGAGATTGCACCGTCGCCGTTGCCATCGATCGCGGCAAAGAGTTTTGAGAGAGGGTCCGCTGTCGTGCTCGCCGGTGCGATGGTGGCCGATGATGTGGCTGCGCTGGTCGCGGCGATGAGTGTCGAGGCAACCGCCGGGCTTCCGGCCTGCGTGCTCGCAATCTGCTGCAACTGGGTGAGAAGCGCCAGAATCTGGTCGCTGACCGCCGCCTTCGTGCTTCCGGTCAGCCCGTTGCCCGGAGAGGCCGCAGCCGTTGCTGTCGTTGTCGGGACAGAACCGGTGCTGCCGTCAAAGTCGCCATCACAGTCGACGCCAGATGCGCCTTGCGTGCCGCCCAGTCGCGCAAGCAGTGCGCTTACGTCATGGCCAAGGCTGCCAATTCCACCAATGGACATCGTGCGTCTCCGCTGGAGCTTCATATTTCCGCGACATGGTCCGCGGACCCAGATTGCTCTGCAGAAGTCGTGCCCAAATTGAGCAAATGGCCCTAAGCCAAAAACAGCATTAGCAAATCGTTACGGGTGAAACTCTTGCGACAAGTGTGGCAATTGCCGCCTTCAGGGGGAAACATTTGCCCGGCAGAATGTCGTCGCGGCATCGTGTCGGCTTTCGTTCCCGGCACAGAAACTTACGGCGGCACTATCAGTTGTGTCCGCAATTTGCTGCAATCGCCGACGAAAATGAGACAAGATCAGTCCGAGTCTGAACGAGCGAAATCATCATGCGACTGCAATTGGCAATTTTCGCCGTCGCGCTGCTCGCGCCCTTCGCCGCGGACGCAGCACCGTTGTTGCCGATCGAAAACATCGTGATCGAACTCGAGCGGTGGGCCGCGCCGCTTCTCGGTCGAGATCGCCGCGGACGATGCATCTCGTTCCATGGGGCTCATGCATCGAACGCAACTCGCACCGGACGCCGGAATGCTCTTCGATTTCAAGTCGCCCATCATGGCGGCGTTCTGGATGAAGGATACGCCGCTGCCCCTCGACATGCTGTTCGTGCGCGCCGACGGCACCATTTCCACCGTCGCTGCGAATGCGGTTCCCTATTCCACCGCCGAAATCGTATCGGCAGAGCCCATCCGCATAGTCATCGAAATCAATGGGGGCCTGGCAAAGAAGCTGGGTATCCTGCCTGGCGCAAAAGTCCACGCGTCCGAATTTGCAGAGACCCGCTAACGCCGGCGTCGATGCTCAGAAATCCCAACTCAAGTCGGCGCGAACCGCACTGTCGCGCGTGCGGCTGGACATCTCACCGTCATATCCGACACCGAACCGCGCCGAGGGCGAAAACACCAGGTCGAGGCCGGCCTGAACGGTGGCGACATCCGCATCCAGCGGAACGCCCAGCGTGACGAAGCTTTGCGACGTCGCTTCAAATTCCACGCTTTGTGCCGGAATAAGCGTCCCGAAGGCGTGCTGCCAGGCAAACGCCATTCTGGGCAGAATGGCAATCGTGCCCTGCGCCACTTCAGTACCCGTTAGGCGAACCCCGAGACTGCTGAATACGACGGTCTGGTCTTTGGCCCATCCGCTGAGCGCGGCGGCGCCGCCCGTCTCGGCGAAAGCGCCAGTTCCCGCGCCGACCCAGGCCAGACCGACGAACGGTTCGATACCGACCGGTCCTGAGCGGCGGCATAACCTGCCTCGGCAAACATCTGCGTGGTGTGTTCGCTTTCCTTGTTCGACAACGAGTTGCTGAAGCCGGGAACCGGACGTTGCGAAGCACCAGCGCATCGCCCCAGCCATAGTCCGCACCGGCCTCAAGGCGAGCGATCCATCGGTCCAACCCGCATAGCCCCAACATGGCCGTTGCCGGCACTGGCGCGACTGGCGCGTGCGTCAACGGACATGATTGCGTGCGTGTAGCCACCCGCAATTCCGAGCGTGACCGCGTCGTCCAGCGTCGTGTCGACGCCAGCGATGACGCCAGACATGTTGCGGCCCAGTTCAGCCGCGTTTCCGTCGCCGAGAGTATCACCCCAGTTTGCGAAACCGAGCACCTACATCGAAACACCGTCCGCGAGGGGCCGGACGACGCTGCCGCAGAGGATGGCGCGCCCGTCGATGTTTGCCGCAGCCTGTCCGTTATTGCCTGCCGCACTTCACGGCTGTCATCAAGAAGGCCGCTGCGCAGGCTGGCATGTACCTCACCTGACAGAGAGTCGAATGCGGCAGTGAGGTAGCCGGTCGCCGGAAGCTGATTGAGAAAGTCATTGTAGATAGCACCTGCTGATCTGCCGGACTGAATTGCTGCGGCAGTGGCGATTTGATTGGGCGTGTGCGCGAAGGGGCCGAAATCGATGTTGCTGACTGTGAGGACGAGATCGACGCTTGTCGGTCCATACACCAGTGACGCAGTGAGGCCGGAAAAATTCACATCAAGATTGGCGAAGGTTCCCGAGACGCCGCCTGACGCCGACAAAATCTGATAAGTGGTCAGATGCGAGTACTGGCCCGGTGATGCGATGACCGAGACGGTGCCGCCTGTCGCGGTAGCACTCCGCCCGCAAGGATCAGGTCCGCTGCGCCGGCGGCATTGGCTTCGACCTGATAGGTCGTGTCGGCGAAATTGATGTTGCCGGCCACAGTCAGCGTGCCGATCGAGTTTCCAGGCGCGACGATGGATGGCGCCGACGCACTCACGCTTCCAACGCTCCCGCTACCCTTGAGTGTTCCGCCGTTCAGCAAAATGGCCGAGTTGGCGATGGAGCCGTTCACATCAAGAATGCCCGCATTGACGGTAGTCGATCCGGAATAGGTACTCGCTCCCGTCAGAATTGTGGTCCCCGGGCGATTCTGGTCGAGGCCTCCCGAACCGGAGATGACACCCGAGAATGTGAAGTTGCCGCTATGGTCGATCGCCAGAGTCCCTGCATCCACGACGTCCCCGCCCACCGTGCCGGACGTTCCGCCGTTGCCAAGCTGCAGCGTTCCACCCGCGATAGTCGCCGGGCCGCTAAAGCTGTTGTCCGACGTCAGGATGACCGTGTTGCTGCCTTCCTTGATCAGCCCGCCGGTACCGCTGATCGTGTTCGACACGGTCACCGTGTCCGAGCGGTCGATCGCCAGGTTCGCATTGTCGACGATGTTGCCCTGAACTGATCCTGTCGTGCCGCCGGCGCTGAGCTGCAATGCGCCGGATGTTATGGTCGTGCCGCCGGTAAAGCTATTGTCGGCCGAGAGGGCGACGACCATTGTTCCGGAAATTTCGAGCGCCCCGATTCCCGAGATAGTCCCGCCAAAGCCGACATCGTTCGAATGATCGAAGACAAGCAGGCCGCCGTCGGACACATTTCCGCTGATCGAACCAGCGGCACCGCCGTTGCCGAGTTGCAGGATTCCACCTGAAATCACGGTCCCACCAAGATACGTGCTGGCGGCCGTCAATACCGTCTTGCCGCTTCCGGCCTGGGTTACCGACCCGGTGCCCGAGATGGTGCCGTCGAACGCCGCTGTATCAGACCGATTGAAGATCAAAGCTGCATTGTCGACGACATTTCCGGTGAATGCGCCGCTTGTGCCGCCGTTTCCGACTTCCAGTGCGCCGGACGAAACCGTCGTTCCGCCGTTATAGCTGCTGTTGCCGGTGAAGATCGTCGTGCCTGTACCGATCACATGCACAGTTCCTGAGCCCGTGATGGAACCGCCAATCGTGATGCTGTCGGATCGATCGACCACGAGAGTCGAATTGTCGACTATGTCGCCACTGATCGATCCCGCAGAACCGCCTGCGCCAACTTGGAGAGTGCCCGCCGAGATTGTTGTTGAGCCGGTGTAGGTGTTCGCGCCTGTCAGCGTAAGTGTGCCGTTGCCGATTTTGACAAGCGCACCGCCAGAGCCCGAAATCATGGCACTTATCGTTGCATTTAAGTTGTCGCCGCCGCTCTGGAGCGTGTTGGAGCCGAGCAGAATTTGGCCGCCCCCGGAAATGGAATGCACGCTGAATATGCCGTTGGTGAGGCCGCTTATGTCGAGCGTGGCGTTCGCCGATTCCACAATGGTCGTCGCGCCACCTGTCGACGTATCACTGAACGACAAAGCGCCATTGTTCAGAATTGTTGAAGAGTTGGCTGTTGAACTTCCCGAAAAGCCCGCGGTTCCATCGTTCGTGATCAGCGCGCTCGATGCTGTCGCGCTTCCCGAAAAATTCAGGGCGTGCCGCGACGTGATCTGCGCAAGAGCGGCCGATGAATTTCCCGAAAACGCTATATCCGCCGCGTCGATCACCGCGTTTCCAGCATCGGTCGATCCGTTGAAAGTGACCGAACTGTTCGTCGGCGTGCCGTTGATAACGGCATTGGCCGCGGAGCCGGCGCCCGCGAACGCCAAACCGGCAATGTGTGTTCCACCCGTTAAAGTGAAGACCGGGATCGTGTCCGGTGCGTTCTGATTAACGATCCCGTTCGTATCGATCGTCAGGATCGTATCGGTGGAAGGCGAAGCATCAATGTGAATCTGAACACTTGGCGCATTCGGCGTGAAATCGATTTCGCCAACGGTCGTATTCTGATCGATGACAATGGAAGGTGTGTTTGTTGCATCGAAAGTTGCGATATCACCACTTCCAGGAACGCTGTTGGTGCTCCAGTTCGTTGCAGTGTTGAAGTCGTTCGAACCCGGGTTGAGGTCCCACTCCGCGTTCGCCGCGAAAGCTGAATTGGTCATCAGAACTGGGGCCGAAGCGCATATAAACAGCACAGCACGGCGCAAATGCAGAATGCGGATTTGCATGAAATCAGTCCCTCTGGCCCGTATCGAGCTTCGCAACCAAGGGAACAGTTTAAGTATAAATAAAATAATGACAAAGTAAAATGAAGTTCAACGACAATGTAGATAGCGCAAATACTGTATTCGTGCCGAATTTTTCGTCCGGCGGAAACGGCTGGGCGGCCACACTAGTGACCGCCCGGCCTTACACGCCCAATTACTGAAGCGTCGTTGACGATGCCGGAGCGCCGGACGTCGTGTTGCCCACATTGGAATTACTTCCGGGGGCCGTCCCGATAACACTTCCGCCAAGCGAAGTGTTGATACCGTTGGGATTGTCCGAAATGATAACGTTTTGCATTCGGATTACGGCTCCAGCTGGACAAGCGGTATTGAGTCCATTGATGCCGTTGTTGGCCGCAACACTGTTGATCAGGTTGATCTCAGTTGGTGAGCTTGTTGCGACCGCGAGATAGCCGTTATTGACGTTCGATGCTGATACCGTGTTGTTGATCGTTACTTTGCTGCCATCCTCCGCCCGCACACCGTACAGGCTGGTGTTCAGCGATGAACTGTCGATGGAACCAGTACAGACACGCCCGCAGCCGGCTTTACAAGGATCGCGCCACCGACGCAGTCTTGAATGACCGTATTGCGGATCAATAAGTGCGACGTTCCCGCTGCAGTCGGCTCAAAATCGACACCCTTTTGGGTGAAGCCAAAGATGTCCAAATTTTCGACATGAAGCTCACCCACCTGAGTTACACTTACGCCGTTCACCCCGGAAGCAATGCCGTTGATCCTCAGGTTTCTCAGGGTCACAATCGCGCCTGGAGCGTTGACGGTGATCCCGTTGGTTCCTGACACGAGAGCAGATGCCACCTGACCGCCGCCGCCGTCGAGCGTAATGGACTTGGTAATGGTCAATGCTCCAAACCCACCCGGATCCAGCGCGTCGATTTCCCCGCCGGTCGCAGTTTTCGGCATTGCACCTGCAAAGGTCTTGCATGGAGCTGTACGGCTGCAGGGATTGGCATCGTCGCCAACGCCCGACACCGATGTACGACTCGCTTGCGCATGCGCCGGCACGGCCGGCAACGCCAATGTACACAACGCAACGAGAACGCCGAGAAACGAAGTCTTCCGCATAGTTCGCTCCAGTTGTTTCTGTACGCACGCAGCTCTTCGGCGTGAGCTTTCGAAGCCGAAGCGAAAGTGTAAAATGGAAAATGTCATTCTAAATGTCGATAAGAGTATTTACGTTACAAATACTGTCGATAAGTTCTACTGCAAGAAGAAAAATGAGTCTTGAACGATAAAGTATAGTCTGTAGTCTAGTTTTGGAGAGATCGGTTGAAGCCTTCTAGTACTATGTAAATAGGACCGGTCGGTTGCATTTTGGAATCCAAGACCGAATGAAGCTTCTTGCGGCCAACTTGTCCCGTGAGTTGGACGCGAGACTCCTAGTCGTCAATCAAATTCAATTTTCCGACGGGTGACGTCTTCCGGCAACGTCAGTGAGGGCGAGTAATGAGTAATGAAATTGGCATCTGGGATCGCCAATTGCGTCCGCACTTTTGGTGGCTGCGAAGATTGTCCATCGTGCATACGCTCGCGCGGCAATATCGGCGTTGAGGCTCCGGATTGCGGGAGTGCAGGTTTACAATCAGGACGGCCTCCGAACGATCCACGATCATACGTTTATGAAGGATCCCGCGTTCCGGCGGGCCTACCGCCGCGGCGTGGCTTCGGCACGCGCAGATCACCATTGGCACTGGCGTGTCCATGTGGGACTTTGGGCTGCCAATCATGCCAGAGTTTTGCCGGCGACTTTGTCGAATGCGGCGTGAGCTCGGGTTTTCTCAGTTCGGCAATAATGACCGCGATAGATTGGAATGCGCTCGATCGAACTTTTTATCTTCTCGATACGTTCCGCGGAATCGACGAGCGTTACGTTTCGGAGGCCGAAAAGGACAACGGCATCATGCGCCATAGTGCGCGAAATATCACAAGCGGTTTGTATGCAGTTGACGTCGATGCGGTTCGACAAAATTTTTCCGAGTGGCACCGCACCAGAATAATAGTGGGCTCTGTCCCGGAAACGTTGGCGCAGGTCGACGCGCAACGGATTGCCTTTCTACATCTCGATCTGAATTGCGCGATCCCGGAAGCACGGGCGCTCAACCATTTTTGGGATCGCCTGACGCCAGGGGCACTCGTGCTCATGGACGACTACGCCTATCACGGAGCGAGCGTGCAAAAGGCGCTGCTTGACGAGGTGGCGCACAGTAAGGGCGTCTCCATCGTTGCACTTCCGACTGGTCAGGGACTTCTCATCAAGCCGCCGGACGCCGGACGCAAAAACCTCGTGATCGACCGCCAGGATGGAGCACCGCATTAAGCTGCGCAGGATACGGACTCCGTATAGCGTATCGGGCGACGCGGCAGCGAGGCGAATTGAATTCGGCGGCTTGCTATGAGGCGCTGCTTTATCCACATCGGAACATTCAAGACTGCGACCACCGCCATACAACAGGCGCTCGCTGCGGGATCGGCGTCGCTTGAGGGGCGTGGAATTCTCTACGCTCGCACGGGGCGGCCGTTCGGACAGCATGGCCAGCACAACATCGCCCTGCAGATGGCACGAGACTCCCGATTTAGACGCTGGTGCGGTGACCAGCGTCGACTGTTGAAGGAAATAAAATCCTTCGATGGCGATGTCCTGCTCTCGTCTGAAGACTTTCAGTCGGCTCTTTTCAACGGCGATGAACTAGATCAATTTGTCCGTTCAATAAGAGATGTCGGTTTTGAGGTTGTGCTGATCGTCTATCTGCGAAATCAGCTCAGCTATCTTCCGTCGCTTTATCTCACCCTTGTTGGGATGGGGATGGATGTCTGTTTCGACGCGTTTGTACATTCGTCAATCGCGGGCGTTTTTCGTTTTAGGCAAATGGCGTTCACATCCGACTATTGTCTTCTTCTTGAGCGGGCCCGGGAGTTGACCGGCGCAAAGTTGACCGTGCGAAGCTATGATGCTGCCCGAAATCGTGTGCTGGACGATTTTCTGTCTGTGCTGGCGCTCGAATTCTCAGTCTCTTGCGGGCGTGCACGCCGAAAGCGTGAACGAAACGCAGAACGCAAAAGTCAATGTGTTCAGATTTGTTGAGGCGCACCTGCAAAGGGCTTTACGCACGCGCGAAATCCAGATCATCGACGCTGAATACGATGCTGGTGCGCTGGCGCTGTCGTCAAAGTGCCAGGAGAAAATTGTCCAAGAACTGCGATGTTCGAACGAGAGTGTCGCGCGGGAGTACGGGCTCATCGACCTGAACTCAGACAGCACCCGTCCCATCTCAACGGCCGGATAGGTCCGAATGGAGCTATTTTGAACGGATGTTCTCGTTGGAATTCGTAGAGTATGTGAAGAGGGGTGGCTCCTCCTCGTCCGTCGGCTTGAACCGTGCGTCAGTTTCCAATCTGCGACGCCGCATATATCGTCTCCGTCACCGCGCAGCCCTCAAATGGCCGATTGGTGCGCGGTTTGCTATTGGCGTGACCGGCCTTTGTCGGTCGCATTTGTTCGGACTGAAGTAGAATTTCCCACTATCGTCGGCTGATTTAGTAAAGACCCGGGATCGGCCGCTTAGGTCGGGGCATCTATTCGCGATAACTCGCAAATGTTGCGCTCAAAATTTGCTCCTCATAGCAGATCATGGTCATTGCTGATTGGGAACTGACATCGAGAACCAATCGCCAATATGGACCGTGCAGCGCTGCAGAAACGAGGCGTAGGCTCCTGAGAAGGCCGGCTACCGCAAACCCGTACCAGGCGATGAGCGGGAAGGCGGCAAGCAGGTCGAAGGTTCTCGAGTTGCTGAAATTGCGGCTGTCGCTTGACATGGACAGGATCGCTTGTTGGAAACGGTCTTTTAGCTCAATTTGTGATTCCCACACCATGACGCAAATCGCAATATATACGTGTGTCGCGCGGTTACGGACAAGCCGCCTAAAAGACCGAAGCGATTTCAGAACTGGAGCCTGTGTTGGCCGCCGCCATTTCCTTTATCGATCTCCAAGCTCAGCGCCGGCGCCTTGGCGAACCGCTGAACCGCGCCATTCTTGCCGCCGTCGAGAGCGGGCAATGGGTCATGGGCCCGCAGGTTGCGGAGCTCGAGGAAAAGCTGGCTGCCTTTGCCGGCGTAAAGCACTGCGTCGCCTGCGCCAACGGGACCGATGCGCTCATGATTGTCCTCCGGGCCTGGAACGTGGGACCAGGAGACGCAGTTTTTGTTCCGGCGTTTACGTTCGCCGCCTCTGCCGAAGTCGTTGCGCTGGTCGGGGCGTCACCAGTATTCGTCGACGTTCTCGAAGACACATTCAACATGGATCCGGCAAGCCTGGAGTCCGCAATCGCGATGACCCGGCGCGACGGCAAGTTGCGCCCGCGCGTTGTGATGCCGGTCGATCTCTTCGGACAGCCGGCAGACTATCCCGCGCTGGAAGCCATCGCCGCGCGCGAAGGTCTCAAGATGCTCTGCGATACCGCCCAGGGATTCGGGGGCACACTGGACGGCAGGCGTACTGGAGGAATCGGAGACGCCGCCTCGACAAGCTTTTTTCCTGCCAAGCCTCTTGGTTGCTACGGCGACGGCGGCGCAACGTTTACAAACGACGACGGTTTGGACGAACTGCTTCGCTCCATTCGTATTCACGGGCAGGGCAGCGACAAGTACGAGAATGTGCGCATCGGCGTGAATTCGCGTCTCGACACGATCCAGGCGGCAATCCTGCTCGAAAAGCTGAAGATCTTTCCCGATGAGATTGAAAAGAGGGAAGCGATCGCGCGCCGCTACAATGAGGCACTGGGCAAGTCGAACAAGATACGTGTGCCGCGCGTGATACCAGGGGCGCAATCCACCTGGGCGCAATACACGATCCAGGTTCCGAACCGTGACGCGGTGCAGGCGGCATTGAAGGCGAAGGGTGTTCCGACGGCCATCTACTACACGATCCCGTTTCGCAGCAAAAGGGATATCAAGCCTATCCTTCGGCTCCCACTCCAGTGAGCCATGCGCTTGGAAAAACCGTCATCAGCCTGCCGATGCACCCTTACATTGATGAGCAGACGCTCGAGACAATCATCGGAGCGGTTTTGGAGTGCGTAGAAAAAGCGTCGTAAATAAAAATCTATCACTCGCGGTTTTATTGAATTGACCTCGTAAATAAAAACTGATCCTCAAATATCACAGCGTTTGTGTTTGTTGATTACAGTACTACTCGCCTATGTTCGCGCCGGCATTTACAGTTTCATTCGTTGAAGACTGTGACGAGGCGAAGACGCCGCAACCCGATACGTGGCCGGCGGGGGCATGTCATGAATTCGGCACTCACCTATTTTCAGTGCGCAGGGTTTCTTGGTGCGCTCGTCGTTGAGCTGCTGATCCTTTTGAACGCTCAGCAGATCGGCGAGTTTCTGAAGGTGATGGACCATCCGGATTCGGTCCGTAAACGCCATCCGCGCGTCACGCCGCTCGTGGGCGGGCTCGCAATCATGATTTCAATCTTGCTGTGGTCAGGCGCCGTGCTCGTATGGGGGCATGTTCAAAACGACCGGCTTGTCTGCGCCGTCCTGCTTTGCGGCGCCGGCGCGACACTTGTGGGCTATTCCGACGACCAGTCTTCGACATCGCCGTCGAGCCGCTTGCTGTCGCTTTTTCTACTCACCGCCATTGCGTTGACGATTGAACCTGCGCTTGTTCCTGCCAGGGTGAATTGGGGAAATTTTCAGCCGCTCTCGCTTGCGCCCTGGGCTGGCTACGGGCTGATCGCTCTTTCGATGGCAGGCTTTGTCAACGCCGTGAATATGGCGGACGGCCAAAATGGCATTGTTACAGGAATGTTTGTCATATGGTCAGCCTGTCTCCTCTCGATCACCGGAGGTGTGACGCAGATCGTGTCACTGGGGTTGCTTGCAACGGCCCTCATCGCTTTTGTTTTCAATATGGCGGGCCGCGTCTTTCTCGGTGACGCCGGAACCTATGGTGTGACTTTCGTTTTTGGTCTTCTCGCCATTCGCGCGCACAATTCGTGGGGCGTGTCTGCCGAAACGATCGGGGTTTGGTTCTTCGTTCCTGTCATGGACTGCCTGCGCCTGATGTTCACGCGCTTGCTGCAAGGACAGGCGCCCACCGATGGCGACAGAAACCATTTTCATCATCGCCTCCAGGATCATGTCGGGAAGAGTTACGGGCTGTTGATCTATCTTGGCGCGGTCGGAGCAACGTCAGTTGCCGCGTCGCTCGTCCCCGCGATTTCGATTGTTTGCCTTCTTTTGCTCACGGCGTTCTATTTCAGCCTCGCCTGGATCGACACGGAGGAGGCGATGGAGGTTCGCGCGGCCGAAGCGGCCAGGGACGCGGAGCGTTTTCGCCTCGTGGCCAACAGCAATGTCGTAGTGCTTGACGTTCCTGAACGCAGTCATGAGGGGCACTAAATCGTCGCCGCCCTTTTTTGCTCTTTTCTGGCCGGTTTTGCCGCTTGGTCCGGCCAAATTTGACTTGGTGTGCCGGTATGTGGTGTTGCCTCAGGTGAGGTTCACCTTGCTTGGCCATGCGCGTCGACGCCTTTGACTTTGAGCTGCCCGAAGACCGAATTGCGCTGCGCCCCGCCGAGCCGCGCGATTCAGCGCGCCTGCTCGTCGTCGACCCAAAGGGCAAGGTGTCTCATAGAGTTGTCCGATGATTTGCCGGATCTTCTCCAGCGTGGCGACTGTCTCGTCGTCAATGACACAAAAGTCATCTCGGCTCGGCTGCATGGGCACCGCGTCGGGCGTGGGGACACCTCGCCGAAGATCGAAATCATGCTGCACAAGCGCTTGTCGCCCGATGCTTTTCTCGCTTTCGCGCGTCCCGCTCGCAAGCTTGCCGAAGGTGACGCGCTCCTGCTCGGAACGTCTCTGACGGCGCATGTTCGCGCCAGAGGCGAGGCCGGCGAAGTCGAAGTGCAATTTGCACTTTCAGGTCCAGTACTGGATGCGCAAATTGCGCTGCAGGGTGAAGTGCCCTTGCCCCCCTACATCGCCGGCAAGCGAAGGACGGATGAGCGTGACCGGACTGACTACCAGACGGTCTTTGCAAAGCATGATGGATCGGTCGCCGCGCCGACCGCCGGGCTGCACTTCACGCCTGAACTGTTCGATCGTCTGTCCGCCGCAAGGAGTCGGCGTTGCGAAGCGTGACACTGCATGTCGGTGCAGGCACTTTTCTACCCGTGAGCGCCGACGACACCACGGCGCACCGCATGCACGCAGAGTGGGCCAGCATCGACGCCGCTACTGCCGAGCGGTTGAACACCGTCAAGACGAGCGGCGGCCGCATCGTCGCGGTCGGCACGACTTCGCTCCGCACTCTGGAGTCGGCCGCGTCAGGGGACGGGAAGATTTTGCCCTATGAGGGCGAGACGGATATCTTCATAACACCAGGATACCAGTTCAAGGCGGTCGATGTTCTCTTGACGAATTTTCACTTGCCGCGATCAACTCTCTTCATGCTCGTCAGCGCGTTCTGCGGCCTTGACGTAATGCGCGCCGCTTACGCGGAAGCCATTCGCGAGCAATATCGCTTCTATTCATATGGCGACGCCTGTCTGCTATTCAGGCCGCGGCCGTGAACGCATTTCGCTTTGATCTGACTGTGACGGACGGCGCTGCGCGCGCGGGCGTTTTGAAGACGCCGCGCGGCGACATTCGCACGCCCGCGTTCATGCCGGTCGGAACCGCGGCAACGGTGAAGGCAATGCTGCCGCAATCCGTGCGCGAGACAGGCGCCGACATTGTGCTCGGCAATACGTATCATCTCATGCTGCGGCCGGGCGCCGACCTCATCAATCGGCTTGGCGGTCTGCACAAGTTCATGGCGTGGGACCGGCCAATTCTCACCGATTCCGGCGGCTTTCAGGTGATGTCGTTGTCGAAACTGCGCAAGATTACGGAGGAGGGTGTTCGCTTTCGCTCCCACATCGATGGCGCTGAGGAGTTTCTCTCGCCCGAGCGCGCTATGGAAATTCAGCGGCTGCTTGGATCGGATATCCAAATGGTGCTGGACGAATGTCCGGCCTATCCGGCAACCGAGGCAGAAATCGAAAAATCCTTGTCTTTGTCGATGCGCTGGGCCGCCCGCTCGAAAGCCGCTTTTGGCGAACAGCCCGGCCGGGCCTGTTTCGGCATCGTTCAGGGCGGTGTGTTTCCCGCGCTGCGCCGGCGCTCCGTGCAGTCTCTGCGCGAGATCGGATTTGACGGGTACGCGCTGGGAGGTCTTGCCGTCGGTGAAGACCAGAACGCGATGTTCGACGTGCTCGATGCCACGGTCACGCATCTTCCGGCCGATCGCCCGCGCTACCTCATGGGAGTGGGCAAACCTGATGATATTGCCGGGGCGGTGTTGCGCGGCGTGGACATGTTCGATTGCGTGCTGCCGACGCGCTCCGGCCGCAACGGCCAGGCTTTCACGCGCCACGGCACGCTCAACTTGCGCAATGCGCGGCATGCGCAAGACAACGCGCCGCTCGACGAGGCGTGCCGCTGTCCTGCCTGCCGCCAGTTCAGTCGCGCCTATCTGCATCATGTCGTGAAGAGCGGCGAGATCATCGCATCGATGCTTCTGACATGGCACAATCTGACCTATTTCCAGGACATCATGGCCGATCTGCGCGCGGCGATCGCGGCGGGGAGGGTACGAGAAGTCGTGGACCAGATCGCCGCCGCTTATCCTCGCGATGCGGCCAAGAAAACGGCTGAAATGCTCGATTGACCCTTGCCGACCCGGCACCTATGGTCCCGGCGCGTTTGGACGAGCCCGTAGCTCAGCGGCAGAGCATCTGACTTTTAATCAGAGGGTCGATGGTTCGATCCCATCCGGGCTCACCAAACTTATCAATATATTCAATGGGTTATTCTAGGATGAGGTTGTCATCGCCCTAGAATTCCCGTCGGGGACACATATAGGGACACACAATCCCGTGTGCGTGCGGTGAAGGCGCGCAGCCAGCGTTCGCCGCCGGCCGATCGCTACGAGACCGGGCTTGGTTCTTAGGTCTGACCGTAGCGGAGAAATTTCAACGGGGGCGTAAGTGGCGGAGGATCGGGTACCGGGAACAAACATGCTCTCGAAAAGCCCGCAATTGGGCGATCCGTGGACTCCTGTGCCCCAGAGCTCGTCACTGGCTAGCGGCACTGACGTCGTTCCGCGCCTCCGATGAATGTCCGCTTTCGACAGCGACCTCAACTGGTCGACGCAACACAAGCATCAAATTTCTCGGTCGGGGTTCGGAACACCAAAGCCTTGCGCAGCCGTCCGTTGAGTTCTCGTGCCATTTTATTCAGATGGGCCTGCAAGTAAACCGACATGTCAGTCCCCTTGGGGCAGTACTGCCTGAGCAAGCCGTTGGTGTTCTCGTTGGAGCCACGAGAGGAAGGGCGCACGACGGCTGAACAATTATACCGCAAGGTCTAAGGCGAGGGTCTCGTTGTCGGTGGCGGCGGCGCCTGCGACGCGCCTTCCGGATTCTTTGTCATCGGATTATCGACCGGGTCATTGTGCAGAATAGCGCGGTTGAGATATTGGCTTTTCTCGCGTCCCTTGTGATAGCGCAATTCGAATTTCTCGACTTTCGCACGCTATGCTTCGAACACGGCGTTATCTTTGGATAACCTCTTGTCACAGCGTTCCGGCGGCAGATGTTCGGTTTCTTGGCACCAAAGGTCAAATTCATCGTCGGTAATTTGTAGGGGCGGCCTTGTCCAATGGCTTGCGTGCCAACAAAGATAATGGCTGTGCATGCCAAATTCATTTTTAGCACGCTTCGCTTGAACTCTCTCCGGCTCCGGCCCCTAAACATTCTTCGAAATTTAGTTCATTGCGGAAAACCGAATCCGGCGACACGCAGATCAGAGAAGCTTTGTACCCCTCCCATTGTCCTTCAAGTCAGCACGAACTCTGTTCAATGCATCGAGCACAATGACTCGGGCATGCTTCAATTCAGAATTCGTCAAGGGAGCTGGCCGAGTTCCTGGTCCCATATCGAGCGCGAATGGCACCGTGAGCCACACAAAAGCAAAAGCTAGGATTGGCTTGAAGAGCATCACCGGAAAGCCTCCTTGTTCTAAAGACATTCAACGAAGGGGATACCTCGCCCCTCCAGAAGCGCTGAGCGTTCACGACAGCTCGTCATCGTCCATCGAGCTTTCACTTTGGTATTTGACGCCTATAAAGATCGGAGACGGTTGATCTAAGACAACAATGCCTTCGCTCATCGGGAATTGTCAGTTTAACTGCAAATTGTCACCGTTTTGGAGCGGTATTGTCCCTCGAATTGGGGAGTGCCCATGCACCCAGACTCATTCAGACAGATCACGCGGCCATCGCGCTCATATTCGATTGCGGCGCCCCCATCATGTTTCCACACATCGCGGATCCGCCCATCATGCCCTGACCAGACCTACCTTGACCCATCATCCCCATCATCGGGCAACTTCCGCCCATCATGCTCATACCGCTCACGTTCGCCTGAGCAGTTGCGATCATGGGATCGACTGCACACATCGCGAGTGCGAGGGTCCCAGCGACTAGCAGCTTGTTCATGGAAGCCATCCTTCTCGACGGAGAAATTCAACCTGAAAGCATGTCCCGAACTAGCGCCGCCGGCGTTGACCTCGATCAAGAGATCACCGCCGTGTCTAAACGCGCAACATTCGGATCATGTCTCAGTGATGGTAGGGTTTGACCACTAAAGCGAAACAAATTTGCGCACCAGATAACGGATCGAGAGATGCCATGAACGACAATAAGGCGGTTGGTCCACCGGGATTTCTCGTCAATCCGACACGCTTTTTGTTCTTTACCGGCAAAGGCGGAGTAGGCAAAACCTCAATCGCTTGCGCCGCTGCCTTGGCACTCATTGATGGTGGCAAGACGGTGCTCTTGGTCAGCACCGATCCAGCATCCAATCTCGACGAGATTTTGGACGTGCCTTTGGGCAATGTGCCGGTTGCAGTCTCTGGTGCCAAGCGTCTGCAGGTGCTCAATATCGATCCGACCGCCGCCGCCGAGGCCTATCGCGTAAGAGTGCTGGCCCAAATGGGGCAAGACGCAAGCGACCAGGACCGGAACACGGTTCGGGAACAGCTATCAGGCGCCTGCACGACCGAGATCGCTTCGTTTGACGAATTCATCGGTCGCTTAGCAGACAATGATCGGATGTACGATCACATCATCTTCGACACTGCCCCAACGGGACATACACTTCGGCTTCTAAGCCTGCCGAAGGCGTGGAGCGGCTTTCTCGAAGGCAACGATGAGGGCGCGTCGTGCTTAGGGCCTCATTCCGGTCTCAAGATGCAAGAGGCTCGCTTTAAAACAGCGATGACGGCGCTCTGCGATCTGGCATCGACGACCATCATTCTCGTGACGCGACCTGAAGTCGGGGCGATCGCCGAGGCGGCTCGAACTTCGACGGAGCTTAGCGCGCTAGGCCTCTCGAACCAGCGCCTGGTCGTGAACGGTATCTTCCGGGCCAGCGACCGGTCCGACGCGACAGCTGCTTCGCTGGAAAACCAGGGCAAACAGGCACTCTCCAATCTGCCAGCCGCACTTCAGGCTCTTCCACGCGATGACATTTTGTTGCGGTCGTTCGAAATGATGGGCCTCGGCGCATTGCGTTCCCTGCTCGGTCCAGGTCAGGCAGATGCGACGCCGAACCGGCCCTCCATTGTTCTACCATTCGCCATCGACCTTCCTGCCCTGGATCGGCTGATCGACCTTCTGGCAACGGATCGCAAGGGGCTGATTATGGTCATGGGCAAGGGCGGCGTGGGCAAGACCACCATCGCTTCTGCTGTCGCTCTCGGTTTGGTGCAGCGGGGTCATACTGTGCACCTCAGCACGACCGATCCTGCGGCCCATCTTGCGATGACGCTCGCGGGTGAGGTTCCCGGTTTGCGCATTGACCGAATTGATCCCAAGGCGGAGACCGACCGCTATGTCGACAAAATTATGAAGGATCGAGGTCGCGTGCTCGACGCTCAGGGGCTGGCCCTCCTGCGTGAGGATTTGCGTTCGCCCTGCACTGAAGAGGTCGCCGTCTTCCACGCCTTCTCACGCATTGTTGCAGAGGCACGCAGCGCGTTCGTTGTGCTCGACACGGCTCCGACGGGGCACACTTTGCTGTTGCTGGACGCAACTGGCGCTTATCATCGGCAGATGATGCATCAGATGGGCTCAGGTGAACTTAAAGGGCGAATCATTACGCCGCTGATGCGCCTCCAGGATCCCGACTACACTCGCGTCCTGTTGGTCACCTTGGCGGAAACCACTCCGGTGTCCCAGGCCAACGCACTGCAGGAGGACTTGAGACGCGCGCAGATCGAGCCTTACGCCTGGGTCATCAACAAGAGCCTGCTTGCGGCTGGCACTCACGACGAGCTGCTTCAGCAACGATTGCTGGGTGAGCAAAAGCAAATTGACCGTGTTCGTGAGGCGATGGCCAAAAGATTGTTCTTTGTACCCTGGCAGGCAACGCCGCCGATCGGCTTGACTGCGCTCCAGCAACTGGCCCACCGCCGGGCGTAAGCTCCGTCACTCGCTTAAGCAGGACGTGATGAAGGTTTGGTGCGTTCCGACGGCAGACGATCCGCCAAATAAACCCTACGAATCTCTGCTTTGGGCCGGAGGCGGACGTTCAGCGAGGAGCTAGCGGCACTGAGGGCGAATGACCACTTTGGGTGGAAAACGGA
The DNA here is from genome assembly GCA_963741725.1 of uncultured Alphaproteobacteria bacterium. GTDB lineage: Bacteria > Pseudomonadota > Alphaproteobacteria > Micropepsales > Micropepsaceae > Rhizomicrobium. Next base: position 728,095 of record CAVUJC010000006.1, read on the forward strand.
TATTCCTAGGGGGCAACGGAGCTTGGCCTGACAATCTAAAATTTTCGAAATTTGCTATTCGTAGCGCAGCGCTTCGATCGGGTTTAGCCGGGCTGCCTTTCGCGCTGGATAATATCCGAAAAACACGCCGACAAAGGCCGAAAACACAAATCCGCCGGCGATCGCCATCCAGGAAATCGGCGCCGGCCATCCCACCGCAAGTGAAATCGTCAGAGACGCGGCGATGCCGCCGGCAATTCCGGCAATTCCGCCGACGACGCTCAGCAGAATTGCCTCTGCGAGAAACTGTAGCAGAACCTGCGTTCGTCGCGCGCCTATAGCCATGCGAAGGCCGATCTCGCGCGTGCGTTCGGTAACGGAGACGAGCAAGGTATTCATGATTCCGATGCCCCCGACCAGAAGTGAAATTGATGCCACCGCTGCCAACAGATTGGACATAGTCTGGCTGCTGCCCTCCGCTGCGCTGGCGATCTGGCTGAGATTGCGGACGGAAAAATCCGGATCGCTGCCGGGGCGGATACGATGGCGTATGGTGAGCGTGTTTCTGACCTGTGAAATGGCTTCCTGCACGCGATCTGCCGTGACAGCCTGCACATAGATCTGGTTGACGAGACCCGTCAGACGCGGCTGGATTCCATAAGGATTGCTGACCGTCCCGTATTGGGCGTTGACGGTCGCGACCTGACTGGGCACTGCGGAGCCGAGCACTTTGCGCTCCGCCGTCGAAAACGGAATCATCACCAGATCGTCCTGATCGGTGCCAAAGCCCGATTGTCCCTTCGAGCCCAGTACTCCGATGACCCGAAGCGGCGTGTTCTTGACGATCAGCATCGCACCCAGGGGATTGGTGTATTCGCCGAACAGCTGGTGCCAGACGGTCTGACCGATCAGAACAACAAGCGCTGCGTCCGACTCGTCCGTTTCGGAAATGCCACGGCCGTAAGCAATCTGCCAGTTGGTCGTCGGCGGGTAACTCGGCGTCACTCCCTGAATGCTCGTTGTCCAATTCTGATTGCCGTACTGAATCTGCCCCGACTGCCGGATCAGATAACTAACCTGGGCGACAGCGGGATCTTCGCGCTGGATTGCGCGGGCGTCTTCCACCGTCAATGTCGAGGCGCTGCCCGAGCCGCCGCGCGCGCCGCCCGCCGTTCTGGAGCCCGACTGAACGACAACCAGATTGGTGCCGAGGCTTTCAATCTGCTTGCGCACCGTGTCATTGGCGCCCTGACCGACATCGACCATCGCGATCAGCGCGGCGACGCCGATGAAAACGCCAAGCGTCGTCAGCGCTGAACGCATCTTGTTGCGGAATATCGCCTGCAGGGCCGCGGCGACGATCATCATGCCGAACGCGGCCGAACCGGTCACTTTCGAGTCGCCGCCCTTCCCGGCGACGACTCCCGCGGCGGTACTTGAACTTTTTTCCGGAACGTTCGACGGAGTTTGGGTCGGCCGTTCGTTGCGTTTGTCGGATTCGATGCGGCCGTCGCGCATCGTGACCAGCCGACTGGCATAGGCGGCGATGTCCGTTTCATGCGTCACCAGAACGATGGTGAGCCCGCGGCTGCGGTTGAGTTCGACCAGCGTTTCCATGATCTCGTGCGAAGTGCGCGTGTCGAGATTGCCCGTCGGTTCATCGGCGAGCAGGACTGAGGGACGATTGACAAGGGCCCGCGCGATCGCGACGCGCTGCTGCTGGCCGCCGGAAAGCTGGCCAGGCGTGTTGCGCTCGCGGTCGGCAAGACTGACGACGCGCAAGGACTCGCGCGCCCGCTCGGAACGCTCCGATCCCGTCGTCGAGGTCAACGCATAGATGAGCGGCAGCTCGACGTTCTCGATGGCGCTGGTTCGCGCCAGGAGATTATAGCTTTGAAAGACAAATCCGAGTTTTTCGCTGCGGATGCCCGCAAGCGCGGGCTCGGGCAAACCGGCGACGTCGATGCCTTCGAAGAGATATTGTCCGCTCGTGGGCTTGTCGAGGCAGCCCAATATCGACATCAGGGTCGACTTGCCTGAGCCGGATGATCCCATTATGGCGACGAATTCGCCGCGCCGGATCGTCAGATCGACGCCGCGAAGCGCGAGCACGTCCACATCGCCGACATGATACGTACGGGTCAGTCTACGTACTTCGATAACCGTGGCGGCCGTTGCAACGTTCATGGGAACCGCATGGCCGGGGTAGCGCTAATCGTCGGCGCTGTACTCAGTGCGGTTCGTTCGGAGACGATTACCCTGTCACCGACGTGAACGTCACCGCTGGTGAGTTCGGTGAATGTGTCGTCATCAAGCCCCGTGCTGACGGCTACGCGCGCGGGCTTCCCGTTGTGCAGGAGCCAAACCTGCGGCGACGGCGCGCCTGCGCCCTGACCGGCCGCCGACAGCCCGCCCGGCACATAGCGCAGCGCTTGGTCCGGCACGCGCACGACCTTGTCGCGCTTGGCGGTGGTGATACGCACCGTTGCCGTCATGCCCGGCTTCAGAAGGAGCTGATCGTTGTTCACCGCGACGACGACGTCATAGGTGACGACATTCTGCACGGTCTGCGGCGCCTGGCGAATTTGCGTCACCACACCGCTGAATGGATGGTCGGGAAACGCCTCGACCCGGAACTGCGCCTTGTCTCCTACCCGGATTCCACCGATGTCGCTCTCGCTGACATTGGTGTCGACCTGCATCTTCGAAAGATCGGTCGCGATCAGAAACAAGGTCGGTGTCTGAAAACTCGCTGCGACTGTTTGGCCTCTGGTGACGTTGCGCGAGACGACCGTTCCATCGACTGGAGAAACGATGTTCGTGTAGCCGAGATTGACCTGCGCGGCGTCGAGTACCGCCTGGCGCTGGACGATTGTCGCGCGGTCGAGCGCGACCTGGGCACTGGCCTGATTGCGGGCATTGACTGCGACATCGTAGCTGTCGCGAGAGGTGGCGCGCTGGGCGAGAAGGTTCGCGAAGCGCGCCGCTTTAACTCGCTCATAGTCGAGATCGGCCTGATCTTTTAGCAACTGGGCCTGCGCCGACGAGACGGCTGCCCGATTCTGATCGACGATGGTCTGGTATGGACGCGGGTCGATGCGCGCACAGAGCTGACCCTTTGTAACCTTAGTGTTGAAGTCGCAATCGATTTCCTGGATGACCCCCGACACATAGCTGCCGACCGTTATGGTCAGCACAGGGTTGATCGAGCCCGTAGCGGTGACCGACCGCGCGACCGTTCCCCGGGTGACGGGCTGCGTTACGTAAGTAGCCGCCGTCCCGCCGGCGAGCAGCCAGTAGAGCGCACCGGCCAGGAGCAACACGAGCACCGCACCAAGTCCATAGAATAGTATCATGCCGAGTGCCGCGCGGGCGCGCCCGTACCGGCTCAGCGTGGCGTTCCAGACCTGCTGCACGCCGGTCTGCGAAATCTCGCCATTGCGTGCGTCCATTAGAGCCAACCTCGGCAGCGCGGTTTGCCAAGCGTAATCGCCAGATTAGCGAGGGTTCTCTACTTCCGTACTTATCTAAAGGCCAAACCGCTTCTTGCCTTGACCGAAATCAAGGAGTAGCCAACTGCGGAAGATGAAATTCAACTGCGAATGTCCGCTCCGTCTCGAAAGCGAGCATTGCGTTGAGCGATCAGTTCCCGGACGGGTTGGCCCGTATTTTGATGCGCTAGATCTCACGCTTTGCAAACTCACGGTGCCAGCACTTGGTCGTCGCCGACGTCGTATTATGGCCGCGGAGGCACGATCGACACTGAAGAGGGCGAGCATTTCTGTTGCGCGGACTACGGCTTGCGGCTCAACTTGACGGCACGGGCGATGTCGGCATTTCCGCCCACCTTATCACCAATCTTAAACTTCGCTTTGCCGCGATTATAGAAAGCACGGGCATTATTTGGTTTTAGACGGATCGCCTCATCATAGTCCTGGATGGCACGTTGGTAGCGGCCAAGATGTGCGTAGGCGTGGCCGCGATTGCTAAAGGCCTGAACGAGCTCGTCTCGCGTTACCTGATCGCCCGATCGTATCACCGCCGTACACGCAGCGAAGACGACGGTTGGCTCGCGCTGCTGACAACGCTCTCGATCTTGATCGAGCGTCTGTGACTGAGCGGCGCTCACGACAAGGGTGCCGGAAGCCAAAACAACAGCTCGTAGCAATGAGCGGCGCATAAACTCACCTCCGTGCGGGTGATGAAACAACTAACCAGAGCACTTTTGCATTGGTTCAAATTGATCTCGATCAGGCGGCAACGGGTACAGCAGGGGGTTGGCGGTCGGTTCGATCGGTTGCTGCCAACGTGTCAAGAGATGCGCTTTCGGCACAGTCGGAACAAGCCTAGTCATTTGATTGGAATCAAAGACATCGGCTCTAGTGCAGTTGATTGTCGCCTACGGATGGGTCTCGGCATGATGCCTTTGTGGTGTAAACGTCGCTGCTTAGGAGATTTAGGTACAATTCGAAGGAGCTTCAGTCATGAACAAATTCACACTTGGGTTGATGGGAGCAGCTGCGTTCTGCGCAGCCGGGATGGTAGCAACGGTGCCGCCTGCCGAAGCGCAACAAGTCGCGGCACTATCGTTCTCCATCACGCTGGGCAATGTGGGCATCGCTTATACTGATGGGTACTACGATCAGAATCGCCGTTGGCACCGCTGGCGGAATAGCCAGGAGCGCAATTGGTATCGCCAGAATCATCGGGACGCGTATTTTCCGATAAGCCATAGCCGTGATCGCGATCCCTATCGTAGCGATTGGCGCAAGGGCAAACGGCCCGACTGGCGGCCTGGACAGGGAAATCCTCACAACTAAACTTCGATCTAGCAAAAAGCCCGGTATTGTGGCGCTCATCCAAATTGGATTTGTGCCGCAGGTCGGGTTTCTGCGCGCTCCGAGTCAACCGTTCAGGTTTCGCAATCCTCATTCACAAAATCAGCGAATCTCATAGCGAGGCCTTGTTGGCTCCGCCAAGTGCGCTTTTTGTCGATAGGAGACATGCCCATCCTCTCAACGGAGTTTACAGCTCAGGCCGTCCAATCCCAATTGGTCTGTGTCCCGCTAAGGTCCTAATTCCGCTGGCTTACTCGGGTCGAATTCATGCGGTCGCAGCGGACATCGGCTGGAAGCGGACCCGAAAAACTGCTCCGCCACCCGGGGCGTCATCCACAAAAACGTCTCCATGGTGAGCCTCGACGAGTCGCTTGACAATTCCCAAACCGAGGCCCGCTCCGTCGCCACGTTGCCGATTTGCCCTCCAAAAACGTTCAAATATCCGGGTGCGGTCTTCAGGTGGTACGCCCGGACCATGATCTCGCACGACCAATTGTGAGCCGGGTCCGACGGCCACTTCGATTGATGTTCCGACCGGCGCGTGCGCCAAAGCATTGTCGATCAAGTTGCGCAAAATCCGGTAGATTGCCTCGCGATGACCCTTCGCAATCGCGTTTCCACGATCCTCAAAATGCAGCTCACGTTCGACGGCATGCGCCTTTGGCGCAAGCGCGGTCACGACCTCGCGCGCGATTTCGGCCAAGTCCACTGTTGCTCCTGTATCGAACGATAGCGCATCGGCCTGGGCGAGATCGAGCATCTGGCTGACAAGTCGCGTCATCTGAGCGTTATCGCGCTCAAGATCAGTTCGCGCAGAGCTCTCGGGAAGTCGGTCAATCGTCAACTGCATGATGGAGAGAGGCGTACGTAGTTCGTGTGCAGCGTTGGCAGTAAATGTCTTGAGCACGGTCATGCCAGCATCAAGACGGTCAAGCGCTCGATTTACGGCGTGTACCAGAGTGTTGACCTCGCGCGGTGCCGGCGGCTCCGTCAGTCTGAGAGTCATATTATCGGGGTCCAGCTGGTCGACCTCTGCTTCGGCACTTTGCAGCGGGTCAAGTACCCGTCGAACGGCGAAGACACTAAACAGCAGCATCAGCACCGTCAGCGGCACGAGCGGGATCAGAACGTGCTGCACGATCTCGTTGACGATAACCGGAACGTAGGGACGCAAACCGTCTCCCTCGAACTGCATGTAGAGCAACTCGCGTTGGCCGTTTCGCTCGATCGATCGAATCCCGCTTATGCGATAGCCCTTGTTGAGCTTCTCGCGAATTGTTGAATCGATCAGTTGCGGTACGGCCGTATGAGCGTCCCCTGGAATGGACGCGGACTTGGGCGGCAAGATATGACGAACCAGCCAGTGATCGGCACCAGGAGGACCATCGTGCGCGGCTGCTTCGTCCGATGTGGCATTCGCAACGCGTTCGGCCTCCAGATTGAGGAGTTCCTGGGCGAGTGACTCAGGCTGGCGGCTATAGGTGCAAACAACAATCGCGACGCCAGAGAGCGCAAAAACGACAGTCACAATTGCAAGCCGCGTAACGATCTGACGAAAGAGCGTTGGACCGGAGCGTTTGATCTTTGATGGCGCGCGCTCAGTCATGGCGCTGTTTCGGACTGTAGAGCGCGTAACCTATCCCATGCACGGTTTTGATTTCGATATTGGCGGCATTTCCTGCGAGCCGCTTGCGCAAACGAGACATGGTCGCCTCCAGCGCATTCGGAGTGACCTCCGCACTCATTGCATAGAGCGAGTTCTCCAGCGCGGTTCGCGCGACGACTTGGCCCTCTCGGCGAAGCAGGCTCTCCAGCAGTGTGACTTCCCTGGGAGTCGCCTCGATGGCTTCCTCACCGACGAGAACAGAACGAGTGGCGGTGTTAAGCGTGACGTTGCCTGACGAAAGCACCGTGTCCAGTGACGCGCTGGGCCGCCGGAGCAATGCCCGGCATCGTGCCGCGAGCTCAGGCATCTGGAACGGCTTTACGAGATAGTCGTCGGCGCCGGCGTCCAGTCCGACAACGCGATCGTCGAGGCCGCCCCGAGCGGTCAGGACCAGAACGGGTGCCCGATTCCTGCTGCGGCGCATCGAACGAATGAGGTCGAGCCCGTCACCGTCAGGAAGACCAAGATCAACCAGCAAAAGGTCATAGCTGTTGATGTCGAGTGCGTGTTTCGCGCTGCCGAGATTCTCGTTCCAGTCCACTGCATAACCTTGCGCGCTCAGACCGCCCGTGATGAGGGCGGCCAATCGGGCATTATCCTCAACTAGCAATATCCGCATGATCAATGTCCGTTCCGGTGCCGGCCCGCTTGTAACCGGTCACCATCGCCAAGGGCAGATTCTCGTGGTGTCGAAAGCTTTCTACAAGTGCACCAATGACATGCAGCACAACAGCGGCAATGATGATATTGGCCGTCGCTTCGTGTACGCCCTCAACCCACTCTACACCCCAGTATGCGTCGGTTCGCATCATCCAGCCCGTCACACCCATGATCGCAATGAGCGCCATCAAAAGGAGCATCATCACGGCGCCCGCCGGGTTGTGGCCAACGTAGCGGGGCTCATTTCCGTCGCGTAGCCGATTTCAGGTAGTCAAGCAGACGCCGAGGACTTGGGACGAAGTCGACAAAGCGAGCGTGCCGTGTACCGATCAGACCCCATAAGATACGCAGTCCCAATGCGGCGGCGACGGCATAACCAACATATACATGAGCGGTCTTGATCTCGCGAAGTACTGTCAGCTCCGCGAGAACGCCAAGTGCTACGAACCAATGGGAAGTGCGGATGACCGGATCCCAGACCCGGATGCGGTTCGACCACGCAGCGGAGGTATCCGTTTCAATCGGCTGTAACGACACCATGGTTTCAATCCTCGTTGTTCTCGACGATCGTGCCCGTAACCGGGTTGAAATACACTTCTGCGCGCCGGCCATCGCGAGTGTAAGCGTAAATTTCGTAACAGGTTCCAGAGACCTGAAAGACTTTCACCTTCTGATATCCCATCTTTGCAATGCGAGCCTTCATATCTGTCTGGCTCAACCAGTGTGACTGTGGCTCATTGGTGCAGTTGGGAGCAGCCGATGCTGCGGTCGCCAGCGTCATAGCCAGAGCGGCCGCGGTAAAGGACAGGATTGTTCGGGTCTTCATCAGGTTTACTCCTATAGCGGCCGACCATCCGGCCTTCTCAGCTCTAGATGCGTGTCCAGACCTGACAAAACGCTGACAACCTCAAAAGAAAGTCAGTCGCCGGGAAGAAATATTTTGATCTCCGTCAGGTCCTTGTCAGGTCGCAAACCTAAATAGGCAGCATCTCAGAAGCCCTACGGAAATGAGGACACGTCATGAATAGGTTCACGAAGGTCGCAATCGCATTGTCATTTGCCAGCTTGCCCGGCGTTGCCCTGGCGGGACCGGCAGACGCACAAAGTCCGCTGGCACCCCAGACGAAGGCAAATCTGGAAGCAGCAATGCACGGAGAGGCATACGCCAACCTGAAATACCAGCGTTACGCCGATCTGGCCGACGCGCATGGCGAGAAAGACCTGGCGCGCCTCTTTCGGCAGTCAGCAAATGTCGAAGCGAGCGAGCATTTCGACCGCGAAGCTCAGGCGCTCCAACTCGGAGGCGCCGACCCAATTAATCTGATGGATGCTATGGCAGGGGAGCATCACGAGTACACGCAAATGTATCTTGACTACGCGAAACAGGCGGCGGCCGCCGGCGACAGCAAGGTTGCTGCGATGTTTCTGCAGATTGCTCATGACGAAGAGACGCACTACAAGGCCTATAAGGACGCGCTGGCTCAGCTCCATCACGAGTGAGCCGCGCATGGCGCCGACCGCCAGCCCCCGCCACCGGTCGGCGCCAGCCCTTTTTTGCTTGTGAACTACGTGTGGTCCCTGACCCGACAAAAGTCGGGAGCGTCTGCCTTCGCTGGCTAGGAACGGGTTCAGTGCGAGTCGCCGGGCGTTCGGTTGCGCTGCGAGGTTTTCAAACGAGGGACAAGCGTGATGAGCTTTCTGGAATTCGAACAGTCAATCACATCAACTGCTCTCAAAGCCGTTGCCAGGCATTGGAACGACGCGAGACGCGATCGACTCGTGCCGGATTGGACAAGCATTCGGCCCTCAGCAATCGCCGGACAGCTTTCGATTGTCTGGTCTTACAGGTACGACCGTTTCACTGACACATTCACGGGCCGCCTCTCGGGGGATCAAATCGATCGAATATTCGGGAAGAACCTTCGCGGCGTGCCGATGAAAGATGTCTATCCACCCGACCAGTATCCGCGGCTTTTCGCTCGCGCAAAACGTGTTGTTGACGAGCCGGCTTTCTATCGAGGGGAGGGCATGGTGTTCGAGCACGCTGACCATTTTGGTCTGGGCGAGCGCATCATGTTGCCTTTGTCGAGCGACGGCGCGACCGGCGATGGACTCATCGGGGCGACCGAGTACAAGGCTATACGCGGAGATTCTGCTGACCTTCAGCCGGAAGCCGAGTTCTGGTTTTCTTTGTAGCGATGTTATTTCTAGGGTGCCGATCCTGGCCAAGCCATTCTGAGCTCGCAATTCTTGCCTAACTTGGCGTATGGCAGAGCTCCCTAACTCAATCTCAAGGCAATGTATGACCCGTCTCCACCTCCATCCCGAGAGCCATCTTGTTGCTCGCATAGGCTGGCTGAGAGCAGCCGTGCTTGGGGCGAACGACGGTATTGTCTCGACAGCAAGTTTGATCGTCGGCGTGGCTGCATCAGCTTCAGGTCGGGAAGCAGTCCTGATCGCTGGTATAGCGGGACTGGTCGCCGGAGCGATGGCTATGGCGGCTGGCGAATATGTGTCAGTTAGTTCGCAATCTGACACCGAGCGCGCAGATCTGACGCGCGAACGCGAAGAACTCGCGGCGAACCCCGCGTTTGAGCTTGATGAGCTTGCAGGCGTCTACATTCGGCGCGGCTTAGATTCCACCCTTGCACATCAGGTTGCGCAACAGCTGATGAAGAAAGACGCCCTGGCCGCGCATGCCCACGATGAGCTTGGGATTTCGGACGCGACCACAGCGCGACCGGTTCAGGCTGCGCTGACGTCGGCGGGAACATTCTCAGTCGGCGCCGCAATGCCTCTGCTCGTAGCCATCGTTTCACCAACCGGAATACTTGTTCCCGCAGTGTCTGTAGCGGCGCTGGTTTGTCTGGCCTTTCTCGGGGCAATCGGTGCAGTGGCAGGAGGAGCAAACGTCTTGCGCGCCACAATTCGAGTGACGTTCTGGGGAGCGTTGGCAATGGCAGTGACGGCAGGAGTCGGCAGGCTCTTTGGCGCGGTAGTTTGACCGCCACTCTTCGTCAGAGTGCAGGGGCTACTTCTCGCTGCGCTCTGTCACGCGTCCGCCGTCCGCGACCCGATCACTGGGATGGACAATAACCTGATCACCAACGTCCAGTCCGCCCAGAACCTGGGACGTCATCTCGTTTCCGTGTCCCACTTTGATCGGAGTCAGAACTGCACGGCCGGCGCGAACAACGAAAACCGCCCAGCCATCGCCTCGACGGAACAACGCGGATGCAGGAACCTGTATCACGCCATCCTGTTGCCAGATCACGATACTGGCGATGACGCGATATCCGTCCGCAAGCGCGCGCCAGGCTGGCCGCGGAACCGTTATATCAAGCAAAACATTTACTCGTTGCTCTTCCACGCCGAGCGCAGAAATTTTCGTAAATCCCGATGGCTCGACCCGTCGAACGCGTGCGGCGAGGGACCCACTTCCACCCCAATCCGTAATTTCCGCGTTTGCGCCTTCGTGCACTTTCACTGCCTCTTCCGAAATCAGCTCGACGACGACTTCTAGGTTTTGCGGATCGCCAATCTCCATAATGGGTGCACCTGCGGCGACCACCGCTTCGTTTTCATGCAGTACTCGGAGGATGCGACCGGTAACAGGCGCGACAAGGGAGATGCTGTCAGGCTCGCGTCGGCCTGATGCCGGATTGCTCGGGTCAATGAGCAACGCTTTGGCCGAAGCGAGGTCAAACTCCTTTACCCGTAAAGCCGCCTGAGCAGTAGCCAGTTGCGCGGTCGCTGTGTTGAATGTGAGCTGCGCCCGCTCGAGGTTTGAACGCGAAATTGCCTCCGACTTAGCAAGCGTTTCTGCACGGGCCAGTTCGGAGGAAGCAAATGCGAGTTCGGCCCTGGCTCGTTCTAGCTCGGCGGCAGCAAGACTGCGAGCTGCCACTGCCGCATTCACGGCCGACTCGGCCTGGGCGCGCGTACGCACGTCCAGGAAACTCGGAGCAATTGGAAGAAGCTCGGCGAGAACGGTTTCGCCGCCGATGACGGCGTCGCCTGCGTGCTTTTCGATTCGCAGAAGCCGGCCGTTCACTGGCGCCGACAGCTGGAAAGCTTCCCGCACGCGCGTCCGGCCCTCGTCGGAAACGACGACACTCATTGGAGCACGAACCACGGTCGCGACATCGACCGCGACAGCCTGAGGCCAAAAGCTCCAGATGATGAAAGCAGCCAGCAGCAGACCAAGCGTCGACCAAAGCAGGGCGCGTCTGAGTGTTCGGTGTCATGGGCTACTCCCGCGTCTTCAGTACAGAAACGAGATCCAGCCGGCTTATCCGCCAGGCAACCGGAACGGCCGACGCGCCGGCCGAAAGCAGGACAATCACCATCGCAATGCCGTAGGTAGCAGGCATGACAACAAACGGAAGCCTGAACAACTTTGTTTCCATCGCCTGGCTCATGAACCAGGCCAATCCGTACCCGAGACCGCAACCGGCAGGTAGAGCTAATGCTACAAGCAACGCCAGTTCCCCGAGCAATATGTATGTCACTTCGGCGCGGGTGAATCCCAGAACCCGCAAACTTGCCAGTTCCCTGCCACGCTCCGACAGCGCAATGCGTGCTGCATTGTAGACAACGCCAAAGGCGATAATGGCTCCGAGCGCGATGTAAAAGTCGATCACGATCGTCATGCTTCTGGCCATCGTGTCGCGTAAGGACGATATAGCCTGCGCACGCGTCGAAATCGTCGAGACGGCAGGGATCTCCTTGAGGCGCCTCAGAAGGGCCGCTTGCCGTGAGCCGTCCAGCAAGGCTTTCAGGGAATTGACGCTTCCGCTCTGTCCGGTGAGTTGTTCAAGGCGACGCTTGTTCACATAGGCCGAGAGCCCGACATGCTCTGAAACTATTGCCGCGACCGGCAGAAATTCCGTTCGCCGTGCACCTTCGAGAATTTCGACCTGAATGCTGTCTCCGAGGTGCAGGGAAAGCAGGCTTGCAAGTTTGTTTGAGAGAACGATACCGTTTTCCGGCAGCGTAAAGGGACGGCCAGCCGAATCGTAGAACGCCCGGAAATCCGAGCCCTGTTCCAGTCCCGACAATGCCAGTCGTTGGGAACGGTGACCATTGGAGAGCCGCGCGGGCACCTCCAGTACGGCCTCGACGCTTCGCACGCCAGGAAGCCGGGAAACGTCAAATCGTGCGCTGTCGTTTCGCTGATCCAGGAGACCGATCACGATGTCCTGGCGATTTGAACGGAAATATACACTGTCGACCAATTCATCGATTGCATCGAAAAAGAAGAACAGGCCAACAAGCAGCATGACTGCCATGGCCACTCCGGAAGTGGTCAGAAGCGCACGAAACGGCCAGCGTTCGAGGTCCCGCAGGATCATCTGCGTCGGCATCGAAATGTAGCGATCAAGGCCCAGGCGATCGACAAGGGTGCGGTGGAAGGTGGGTGGTGCCGCCGGCATCATTGCTATTGCAGGCGCCAGCCTTGCTGCGCGCAGGACGGCATTCATCGTTCCAATGACTGCCGAACCAAACGAAATGAGAATTGCGGCCAGTATCACTGTGCGATCAAATTGATACTCGAGGAACGGAAAGCGAAAATACTGCTGATACATCTGTGTCATCCACTGACCCAGCAGCGTTCCTGCGACACATCCGAGCAGCACACCGAAACCGGATATGACCAGCGCGAACTTCAGATAGTGCAGTCCGACTTCCCAGTTTGAATAACCGAAGGACTTCAAGAGACCTATGGATTCCCGTTCGGTGTCGACAAGCCGGGAGAGAACCATGTGCATCAGAAAGGCAGCCACGCCCAAAAATACCGGAGGTATGACAATGGCGATCGTCCGCAACTGATCGAGCTCCTGGGAGATGAATGCATGACTTGTCTGATCGTCGCGACCATAAGCCGCCGTTCCACCATATCGGCCGAGCACATGGTCAAGACGCTGTATGACATCCGGTTCGGACGCGCCGGGCGCGAGACGCACGCTTACATCATTGAAAGCGCCGTCAAGGTCGTACGCGGCTTCCATAAGTGAGCCGTCGAGCCAGAGGATCCCGAAAGCCCTGTCGTCGGGCATCAATTGTCCGGGGGCCAGAACATAGACGAACTCTGGCGAGAGTGCGACGCCGACGATCGTAAAGGTGCGCTTCTTTCCTCCGAGGTACACGCTGATCGTTTGACCAGCTCCATAGCCCAGCGCGGTGGCCATATTCTCGCTGATGACAAGTTCATCGCGACCGACCGCCGGAAACCGACCCTCTCGCAACGCAATCCTGTTCAGTGCGGGTTCACCACGGTCGGGAAGGGAAATCAGGTAGGCTGCCGCGGGACGAGGCAAGTCGGTGATATCAAGGGCTGCGTAGTGTGTAATACGAGTCTCGACGGTAGCCACACCTGGGATCTCCGCGATTTGACGTGCGACCCTCAGGGGCGCGCGCTTCAATTGCGAGAACACGTCTGCAAAGCGGTATCGTTCATAGTAAGCATCGCGCGTTGCTTCGAGTGACTTCATTGCACCAAACGTCATGATCACAACGGCAACGCCGCACGCCATTACTGCAGCAATTGCAGCGGCCTGACCCTTGAGGTGCCACAAGTCCCGCATCAATTTCCTGTTCAGCGGACGAAACATCGTTACCACTTCAGATCGCGGGCCGGCCGCCGGCGCGCGTTGGTGACCACGCTGGCAATTCTACCATTGGCAAATGACGCCACCCTCGACGCCATATCAGCAATGACAATATTGTGTGTGATTATGACGGATGTGGTTCCAAGCTCCGCGTTGATCCGCTCGATGGCCTCAAGAACAATCACGCCTGTTGGAGAGTCCAGTGCGCCGGTTGGCTCATCGCAAAGAAGTATTTCTGGGCGTTTGGCAATCGCTCGCGCGATGGCCACGCGTTGCTGCTCGCCACCTGAGAGTTGTGCCGGGAAGTGATCGAGACGGTCAGTGAGTCCGACGATGGCGAGCGCCTCCTCTGGCTTCATGGGCCGGGCGGCAATCTCGGTTACAAGCGCCACATTTTCACGCGCCGTCAGGCTTGGAATAAGATTGTAGAACTGGAAAACAAAACCGACATGATCGCGCCGAAAGACGGTCAACTGGCGCTCACTCATATCAGTGAGATTGTGATCGCGAAAACGAACTTCGCCTGATGTGGCTCGATCAAGCCCTCCGAGTATGTTGAGAAACGTTGACTTTCCCGATCCCGACGGACCCAAAAGGACCAGGACCTCTCTGTCATAGATGTCGAGATCGATGCCTCTCAGGGCATGGACGTCGACTTCTCCCGAACGATAGGTCTTTGTGATGCCGTGAACATGAAACGCCACGGCTGGTTTTGAGGAGGAGTTGCCGATCTCGCTCATCCGGGTACTGCCGCACCCTGCTTCGCCTCGCCGAAACAGCATAGCACTGCATCGTGAAGTCGGACGCCGGGTTTATCGAGCGCCATTGGCGACCTGATAATCTAGTGCGAGATCATGACAGGAGCCGGGGGATGGTTCAGAATGCTGCGTGTGGCACCTCCCAGGACAAACTCCATCATGCGCGAGTGACCGAAGGCCCCCATCACCAGCATGTCGACATGGTTCGCGGCGACGAATTCTTCCATCACCTTTCCTATGTCACGTCCGCGCGCCTCGACCCGCTCGAGTGTTGCGTTGACACCGTGCAGCAACAAATGCCGTTCGAGGCGCTCTCCGCTCGCTTTCTCCGGCAGGGGCTTCTCGTCAACAATGGAGAAAAAGTGGACGCGTTTGGCTCTTTCGAGAATCGGCATCGCATCGGCCAGTGCCCGCGCAGCCGGTCGGCTGAAATCCCATGCCACGGCTACGATATCGAGCGAAGCGGGCCTTGGTCTGTGATCTGTCATTGCCGGCAGAAGGATCGTCGGTCGCCCGGACCCGAAGATAACCGTTTCAGAGTTGAGCTCGTCGAGGCCGACTTGATTGGGGATTGGAAGGAAGGTCAAGTCGTGCAGGCGGGAGTGGCTCACAATTGTATCGGGGGACGGGAAAATGGAAGTTTGCTCGGTCAACGACTTTTCGAAGACGCCTTGTCTCTTGGCCACGTTTTCGAAATAGGCCAGCAACCTCTTCGCTTCGGTTGAACTTTGCTGAACAGCTTCGTCAATCAAACTCGGAACGTCGATCAGCCACTCTCCCATCGAGTGCATCCGCGCTACCCGGCTTCTGTTCAGCACGAATACAAGGCCGGAGAGGCGGGCACCCATCAGTTTTGAAAAGTCCACCGCCTGATCAACGATGTAGTCCGGCGTAGGGTCGGGGTAACTGGCCAGAGCAAGCAAGCAGTCCCTTATTTCGGTCATGACTACTTTCCTTCAGGCAACGGGAAACTATGTGGGTGCTGGTCGGACAGGGTATTGACGGAGATCAAGTTGGCCAAATCGCAAAGGTCGGCGTTCGACAGAAGTTTGTCAAAGTGCTTGCGATTATAAGTGTTTCTGAATGCGGCCCAAAAGTCGCAGCACGTGACGCCATTAGCAAACTGGGATTGCACGGGAGGTGCAGAACCTGTGATCAGGTACGGTGAAACTGAAAAAGTCCGTTCGCGTCTTCACGAAATTCAACGGCATCGATAACTCGATTGACGCCGCCGATGACCGAGCGAAACACGTATTCAACCCGTATCGTTGTTAGAGATTTGAACTCCGGCTTACCCGTGATCAAGTTTGCAATGGCGCCCACAATTGCGCGTGCCTCGTTGTCACGTCCTGCATGCGTCGACTCGTTGAGGTTGCTGTTTATTCGGGTGACGGTCAGTACAGATCCCGTCATTGTCAATTGCACTGTCGGTGCCTGCGCTCCAGTTGCCCGAAGGATGGCCACTTTCATCTCGGATAGTTGTCCATTTTGCATCCCGACTTGTGATGACGCAGTCTGGGCCTGGACGGCAGACGATGATTGAGCGAGTACGATCACCAAAACGATTGCGGCCAACTTCAGAAAACGTTTTTTCATCGCCGCGCTCCAAAAATCTACATCAATGAACAAAAATCAGAGGTTCCACCCTGGAACAATGACCTGGATCAATCGAGGCTGACACACGCCGGAATGACGACAGTTACTGAAGATAGCTACCCGCCAGCGCTTGCGGGAAACGTACCGGGAGGCTGTGCATTTGACATGACGAAGCTGTCTGTTCGACGTCAGTGACACAAAAACACGATCAGAGGGGCTGCGCGTAATACGCTCCGCGTAAAGCCGCCGAAATACATCTCACGCGCACGACTGTGACCGTAAGCCCCCATCACCAGTAGATCAGCGCCGATGATCAGGGCTTCCCGCAGGGAGGTATCAGCGCTGTCAGACGATCGATCCAAGTGCCGGATTTCAGGAACAATTCCGTGCCATCCCAATTCCCTTGTGAGACGGCGAACGGACGCAGCTGCCCGTTCGGCGCTCGTGCTGTCCTCCTCCGCTGACAGGATCGATATTTTCTCGGCCTTTTCCAGCAGCGGCATGGCTGCAGTGATTGCGCGAGCGGCTTCCGCAGTCGCCTTCCAGGCAATCGCTACGTGCCGGCCAAAACTCGTCTGCAGCTCGTCTGCGGAAAGCAAAATCGGCCGGCCACATCCAACGAGAATGTCGCCCAGTGTATACTCATTGAAACCGAAGTAGCCCGGATTTCGGAGAAGTACGACAAGTTCATGCGTCTTGGCCTGTTCGACAATTACGGGGACGAGATCACCTTCCACCTCGCTGAAACTCGCAGAAACCCGACGAGATGGGAGCGGTTGCTCGACTACGGTAGTCCCCGTTTTGACGCAGAATTGGTCAAATGTGCGTCGGGCGCTGTCAGCCGATTTTCGCGCGCTGTCTTCAAAATGCTTGAGTAGATCGGGCAGCAGGCCTCTCAGTCCCAATAGGTAGCCGGTCATTGGAAGCGCATTCGCACTCGCGTCCGGTCGAACGTGGAGACAATCGATGTGGGCATTGAACGCCTCTGCCAGCTGAAGGACACTTTGCAGAGCCAGTTCGTCACTCTTCAGGCCCAGCAGTGGAACAAGAATCGTTCTGATCACGGTTCACTCCGATGTCTCGAATTCACTCTCGAGTCTCTGCGGGTCGGGATGTGAGACATTGACATGGGTCATGAACCACGCTGCAACATTCGGTGATGAATCTGTCGCTTTGCTCGCTTGTGTTGATGAATCAGATCTTCTGGACTCACATTCAGGGTGACCTGGCGTCCCCTACATAGTCCGCGAACATCCTCGCGTTGAGGATGAGCAGTCGCGAGAAAAAATGCGAGTGGGGCAGGCGTCCGGTGGACTCGAGCATGGATAAGTTCGCTGTCGCGGGCTCTGACAAGCTCGTCGCTTGGTGATGTGGCGCTGACGGTGATTGCGTCATCGAAGTCAGGTATACGCTTTGGGCTTGCGTCAGTGACCGAGATGAGACCTGGAAAATCCCGATTGAAAGATCTGCAAATGTCCGCTTTGGCACCTGAGCCCGATTTTGGGTTTGCTATAGAGCTTGAGACGTCAGCATGAGCGCAGTGCAAGGCGGAACCACGACCGGACTTACCGAGCAGCAAGCAATTGCTAGATTGGCGATCGACGGAGCAAACGAACTGCCTCGACAGCGACGCAGAACGGTTTTTCGCATCGTATTGGAAGTGTTTCGTGAGCCCATGTTTCAGCTGCTCATTGCGGCTGGATTCATATACCTAGCGATCGGCGACCTCAGAGAAGCCCTCATGCTTTTAGCATTTGCGTTTGTCAACGTTCTCATCGCCACCTACCAGGAAAGCAAGACGGAACGTGCGCTTGAGGCGCTACGAGATCTCGCCAGCCCTAAAGCGCTTGTCATTCGTGACGGCGTGCGGCGCAGGATTGCGAGCCGGGAACTGGTTCGAGGCGACATCATTGTTGTAAGCGAAGGTGACCGTGTGCCTGCCGATGCTTTGGTTGTGTCTGGTACAGGCATAGAGGCAGACGAGTCCCTCCTGACCGGAGAAGCGGTTCCCGTCCGCAAGCTGGCGTGGAGCGGCGGAGAGATTGAGGCGCGGGCGGGCGGCGATGATCACCCCGCCATTTACTCCGGCACCCTCATCGTGAAGGGACATGGAACCGGGGAAGTACGCTTTACAGGGGCCGGAACCGAGATCGGAAAAATCGGAACTGCGCTGAGTGAGATAAGCGTGGGGCCTACGCTTCTTCATTTTCAGGTCAGGAAGCTGGTGAGAGCGATCGCCGTTGTTGCCCTGACATTGAGTGTGACAGTGTTTGGGCTGTATGTGGCAATTCGGGGTGAGTGGCTTCAGGGATTGCTCGCCGGCATTACTCTCGCCATGTCGCTCCTGCCGCAGGAACTCCCGCTCGTTCTGACGGTCTTCCTGGTGATGGGTGCGCGGCGAATTGCCCAAAAGGGGGTTCTTACCAGACGATCAACCGCGATCGAGGCGCTTGGCGCCGCCACGGTTCTGTGCACGGACAAGACTGGCACACTCACGATGAACCGTATGACAGCAACCGTACTGCGTGTCGACGGCAGCATCCACGACGTGGATTACGAACGTGATCGCGAACTTCCAGAAGCATTTCACGAGCTTGTCGAATACGCGATTCTGGCCAGTCACCCTTCCCCCTTTGATCCAATGGAAAAGGCATTTCTTGAACTTGGCCAACACTATCTCGCTCAGTCAGGACGTCTCCACGAAGCCTGGACACTGGTCCACGAATATTCGCTGGAGCCACGCATGCTGGCGATGTCGCAAGGGTGGAGAGAACCGGATCGCGCTGAGTTCGTCGTCGCAACGAAGGGGGCGCCCGAGGCCGTCGCGGAACTATGTCATCTCGACGTCTCTCGAAAAAGAGAACTGCTCCAGTCGGCGGAAGAAATGGCAGCGCGTGGATTGAGGATTCTCGCTGTCGCCAAGGCCATCTCTAAGGGACAGGAATGGCCAGCCTCCCAGCGCGATTTTGCATTTGAATTCGTTGGACTGATTGGCCTCGCTGATCCCTTGCGGCCGGGAGTGGCGGACGCGATCGCTCAGGCTACATCGGCGGGCATCAAGGTTGTCATGATCACGGGCGATCATCCGGCGACGGCCCACGCCATTGCGAAGCAGGCCGGACTTTCAGGCGATGGAACCGTGATTACTGGCGGCGAGCTTTCCAAGCTCTCCGACGCTGATTTGCTTGAGCGACTGAGGACAGCAAGAATTTTTGCCCGCATTATGCCCGAACAGAAGCTGAGACTCGTCGAACTGCTCAAGCGAAGCGGCGAAGTCGTCGCAATGACCGGCGATGGGGTAAACGACGCCCCGGCGCTAAAGGCCGCTCAAATTGGAATCGCGATGGGCAAACGCGGGACAGATGTCGCGCGGGAAGCTGCAATTCTGGTGTTGCTGGACGACGACTTCAATTCAATCGTCGCAGCTGTTCGCCTCGGGCGACGGATTTATGACAACATTCGAAAGGCGACTTCCTACATTTTATCCGTCCACGTGCCGATCGCCGGCCTCTCAATTCTTCCCCTTGCGCTCGGGTGGCCTGTCATATTCACGCCGATCCACATCGTGTTCCTCGAAATGGTCATAGATCCGGTTTCTTCGATTGTCTTTGAGGCCGAGCCGTCCGAGGAAGGCTCGATGCTTCGTCCACCACGCCGTCCCGACAGCTCACTTGTGTCCGGTGCAGTCATTGCAGAAGCACTCCTGCAGGGCGGCTGCATGCTGCTCGTTGTGGGCCTGATTTATGCTATTGCGCTGCATCTCAAAACACCGGTCGTCGAAGCTCGCGCACTTGCGTTCGTCACGCTCGTCATCACCAATTTTGCACTCATTTTCACAAACCGAACCACGGGGTTTGCGGTTACTGAACTCGTCCGTCGTCCCAACTGGACACTGTGGGGCGTGCTTGGCCTGACTTCGCTGTTTCTGGCTGGCACGCTGGTCATCCCGGCCATAAGGACGCTCTTCTTCTTCGGTCAGCTTCACCGCGACGACCTGATCCTCTGCGTCGCAGCAGGCCTAGGATCGCTCATGGTACTGGAACTCGTGAAGTGGATTGTTCGAAAGACAGGTTTGCGTAGTTGGTAGCGCGCTACACGCCAACGCCAGCGAGAAGTGCAAACGAGACACTGGCTTTGGCCAATCGCCGGTAAAGGCGGCGATTTCCGGCGACAGGCCACCAGTCGTACAGAAATATCTCAATCGGCTTCCAGTTCGCCACCCAGCCAAGAATGATGAGACCCTCATTGACGAACGCAAAGAGTTCCGTCGTGGCCGAACGTGGCGAGCGAAAATTCGCTCAGCGCAACACAGAGCAAAAGCACGGCAAGCCCGATCGCAAGCGAACGCCTTCCTACCCGAAACAGCTCACTAAGGTCGCGTCCGATCATGTCCGCCCGATATTCGAAGTACCGGTGAAACGCGTCCTCGACGTCACTTTCGCGTAGCCCCTTTGTCTGTGGTGACGGGAGGTGGATTACGATCTTTATGGCGCTGGAAGCGGGCAGCTCGCGTGCCCAACCCACAATGAATTCTTCCGCGGATTTATCGAGATCACGTTCAAGAAACGGAAATGGGTCGAGGCTGTTGAAAAGCTGCTCGAGAGATGTGATCCGCACCTCGATTGAACTCGACTGAGGCTCATTCGGCATGGGAGATCCGCTTTGAAATTTGCAGCGCCTGGGCTGCACTCGCGAAAGTGGTGTACCATCAAAATCGACGAGCCCGCAAAGGAATGCCAGCGTCGTCGTTTCGCTGGTTGCCCTCCGAAGAGCCGGCAATTTAAAGCGCTCGATTTCTGGACTTTGTTCGAAGTTCTGCAAAGTCTGGGGCGACACCGAACCCAAATGCCCGGTTCCGATGGGCTCTCAACTTGGGACGCAGTTTTGCAAAAAAATTTGCGAGCGCGACAGTTGCCGCAGTCCTGGTTCGCTCGTTCACGGCTTTGACTTGGGTCCGTGATACCGTTCACATTCCGCCCATGAGATTCTGCCTATTTGAACGCTTGCCACAGGATAATGAGAAAGAAGCGCGTGCACAGGTTGTAGCCTTGAATTCAGATCTGGAGTTTGTTTTCGGATGATTACCGCGGCGGAAGCAGAGCCAGTTTACATGCGGCCTAAAATCAGGGCGCGGCGACTTGGTGTCGATACACACTCCGAAGCAATAGTCTTTCTCCATCGCGAAAGTGACATCTGCCGCTCGGAGGGGCTGGCCGGACACAATCGAGTGCTTCTTCGGGCTCGCGGGCGTTATGTCGTCGCGACGCTTTTTCAGGTTTCCGACCAGCTGATTGGCGAAAATGAAGCGGGTCTCTCCGATGCGGCATGGACACATTTAGAGCTACGCGAAGGCGACGAGATAACAATTACACATCCCGGTCCGATCGAGTCTCTGGGTCTGGTGCGCAGCAGGATCTACGGGCGCGAGCTGCTGGAAAGCGAGTTCCATGCAATTGTTCGCGATATTGTTGACGGCCAGTATTCCAACCTGGACATTGCAGCGTTTCTGACTGCTTGCGCCACCCGTCCGCTGGTTCCAAACGAAGTGCTCGCACTGACTCGCTCCATGGTGGACACCGGCGATCGTCTTTCGTGGTCGAAAGCTGTCATTGCCGACAAGCACTCGGTTGGAGGGCTGCCTGGTAACCGGACCACCCCAATAGTTGTTTCGATTGTTGCCGCACTTGGACTAACGATACCGAAAACTTCATCGCGGGCGATTACCTCGCCTTCCGGCACTGCGGACACGATGGAAACGCTGACGCAAGTTGAACTATCCATCGCCGACATTCACCGCGTCGTAGAGCTGGAGGGCGCCTGTCTGGTTTGGGGCGGCGCAGTCCGACTCGCTCCCGCAGACGATGTTCTCATTCGTGTCGAACGGGCCCTCGATCTCGATACGGAGGGCCAGCTTATCGCTTCGGTCCTGTCCAAAAAGGTTGCTGCCGGCGCGACGCACCTGGTCCTTGACGTGCCGGTAGGGCCAACCGCGAAGGTAAGAACTCCGGCCGCTGCCGAATCCATGTCCGCAGGGCTGCTATCAGTTTGCGCTTTATTTGGCATTCACGCTCGCGTCATTATTGGCAATGGCGATCAGCCTGTGGGCCGCGGGATCGGACCTGCGCTTGAAGCTCGCGATGTGCTTTCCGTATTGCAGTGCCATCCTGACGCGCCGGCGGATCTGCGCGATCGTGCGGTGCAGTTGGCCGGGGCTCTCATCGAATTGGCAGGATCGGCGTCCCCGGGTTCAGGCTGGGCAATCGCGAATGCGGTGCTGGACGACGGCCGCGCCTGGAAGAAGTTTCAGCGTATATGCGAGGCGCAGGGAGGAATGCGCGTTCCGCCCGTGTCCAGCAACGCTAAACCGCTTTTTGCGCAAAGGTCTGGTCGACTGATCGCGATCGACAACCGCCGAATTTCGAGGCTGGCGAAGCTGGCTGGCGCACCCGAAGACAAGGCGGCGGGGGTAGAAGTTCATGTCCGACTTGGCGCACAAATCGCTGCCGGAGAGACACTCTGTTGGGTCCACGCGGAGTCACCGGGTGAGCTTGACTACGCTCTGGCGTATGCCGAGGCGAACAAGGACATATTTCTGATCGGCGAACCTTAGTTGGCGTAGCGATACACGACGCCTGGCGGCGAAATGCCAGGCGCCGACGTCGCTCGTTGGACAATGTCGGTGCGAGTAATGGCTTTGTATCAGGGCGCTGTACCCAGTCGGAAAGTACTCGTTGCTGGCCGACGTGCAGCCAAGCAACCGTATTCTTGATTCAAGTCAATACGTGGATCGAATGGACACATAAGAACTCATAAATTGGCTGTGCCGGACTTTCAACGCTCACTTCGTCAGCGAAAACCGTGCTCGGCGTGGTTGTCTTCTCTGTCGCGATCGTCCGAAGCAGCCACAGTTCACTGAGAAGGAGGCTTGTGGTGTCCAAAGTCGCTTCAATTGCAACAAAATGCGCCCTTTTACTTTTGATATCCTCCCCCTGCATGGCTGCATCGTCTGCGCCTGTGGCAGACAAGTTGCTGGCGGCGGCACGTCAGCAGTTTTCAGCGATCCCGGCGACGGCGCCCGCACTGAAGAACAATCCTGCGACACCGGCGAAGATCACGCTCGGGAAGATGCTCTACTTTGATCCCCGGTTGTCGGCCAGCCACGCAATCAGTTGCAGTTCCTGTCACAACGTCGGGCTTGGCGGCGCGGATGGTCAATCGACATCACTCGGGCACCGTTGGCAGCATGGAGGCCGCAACGCTCCCACGGTCCTGAACGCGGTATTCAACATTGCCCAATTCTGGGATGGTCGTGCCAAGGATCTGGAGGGGCAGGCGGGCGGTCCCATGATCAATCCGGTCGAGATGGCCTCGCCTCAGGCACATGTGGCTGAACAACTGAAGAACATTCCTGGCTATAGCGCACCGTTCGCACTGGCGTTTCCGGGAGAAAAGGACCCGATCACTCTGGCCAACGTGCAAAAGGCAATCGCGGTTTTCGAAGCCACACTGATCACACCGAATGCGCCATTCGACCGCTTTCTGAACGGGCAAGCCAACGCACTTTCACCCGGACAGAAGGAAGGCCTGTCATTGTTCATGCAGAAGGGCTGTGCCGCCTGTCACAATGGAATCAATGTCGGCGGAGGCATGTATGCGCCGTTTGGCGTAGCAAATAAGCCCGGTACGGATCTTCTTCCGCCTGGCGATTTGGGCCGGTTCACTGTGACCAATACGACGAGCGACAAGTATGTGTACAAGGTGCCAACACTGCGCAACATCGCACTGACTGCGCCGTATTTTCATACTGGCAATGCCTGGGACCTTCGTCAGGCAGTTGCGGTAATGGGTACCAGCCAACTGGGTACGCAACTTACAGCCGCAGAAATCGACAAGATCACCGACTTTCTGAACAGCTTGACCGGCGAGCAGCCCCAGATTGTCTATCCGATACTTCCGCCAAGCGTGGCTTCGACGTCGCGCCCCCAGCCATGAATCAGTCTCGGCGGGTCCGAGTGATTGCTCGGCCGGAAGTGAGCTGAGTCTGCAATCCGAGCAACTACCGCAGAAAGTTTCACGCGATGAACACAATGAAATCAATCTTCGTATTGCCGTTAGCGGTTGTGGTACTGACCGCATCCGCCGCTGGACAGGGCCGTCCATACAAATTGCATACGATGAATTTCGATATGTGGTGCCAGGAAACACAGCACCTGCCATACGATCGTTGTGAGAAGAGGTTACCCTCCGACGAAGCAAAGTTCGAGGCCTATCGTGCCAAGGTCGAGAAGTACGAAGTACCCTACATGAAGGGTCGCGAAAATGGCCAACAGCTTGATCGTACAATCATGCACTATGATCCGGTCGACAATCCGCTGACGAAGGATCCCGCTGCAGCGTCCCAGTCTCCCACTTCGTCCACGCACAAACCCGGGCCATGAGGGATTGGCGGAATTCGCCCGGCAGAAGCCGGGCACCAGGCGATAGTAGTGAACGGGAAATAGGGACCGCGACAGTGTTCAAGAAGGTTACTTTCGCTGTGGTGGTTGTGAGTTGTCGGACTTGTCGGTCTGTCAGGCTGCGGTAAATCTCAAGATAGCGGCGGGGAAGTTCGCGCGCGATCGATTGAGCAACTCTGGTCGTTTGCGGAATCTGGGAATGCAGACGCACAATACAAACTTGGTTTCGTTTATGATGACTGCACGATTTACCCGGCGAGAAACTGCAAGGAAGCGGTGAGATGGTATCGGCTTGCAGCCAATCAGGGGCACGCCGCAGCGGCGTTCAGGCTTGGAGTCCTGCTGTCAGAAGGCCTTGGCATTCGTGAAGACGTGAACGAAGGGTTCCGGCTGGAACTGCTTGCCGCAAAGCAAGGTATCCCCATGGCCCAGATAAGAGTTGCGATAGCATACCACATTGGGAAGGCGGTTGCTCAGAACGACGCGGAAGCCCTGCGGTGGTACAGGCGTGCAGCGGAACAGGGAGATGTGATGGCCCAAGTAGCGCTGGGTTTGATGTACGAGAAGTCGCAAGGTACATCTCTCGACTATGTTCGGGCGCACATGTGGTTCAATCTCGCAGCTGGACAGGGGTACAGGGGCACCCGCTTTCTGAAGGACAACCCAATTCCGCTTCGAGATGCGGTGGCGACTAGAATGAGCCCTGAACAAATCAGACAAGCGCAGGAAATGGCAACGCGCTGTGAAGCTTCCCGCTACCAGAACTGTTGACCAGTAGATGACAGCAAACGCTGGTCAAAAACGGAGATGGTTTGGAGCTAGGCGGACGTGGCCGGCAGATTATATGCGGTCGAAGACGCCGTTGCATTCGAACCCAGCAAAGATGCTTGATCCTGCAGTCCCAACAAAGTCGACTGGCGGCACGGACGAACGATTGTCGGAACTTTTGCTACGGGTCGGCCGAACGAACGAGAAGGACCGCTTGAGCATTGGCGATCTTGCCGAATTATTCGGCCATCGTTCGATCGCGGCGCTGCTCGTGGTGTTTGCGTTGCCAATGTTTCTGCCCGTGCCAGCGCCGGGAATCTCTGTTGGCTTCGGAATTCCGATGATGTTCATTTCCGCGCAACTGGCGCTGGGACGCCGACATCTCTGGTTGCCGTCATTTCTTGCGCGACAATCGATGTCTCGATCATCGTTCGCCGGTCTAACCGAAAAAGTTGCACCGGTTTTAGAGCACCTCGAACGCATCATTCGTCCGAGATCGGGCGTCAAGCTGACCGGCTGGGCAACTTTTCCCGTCGGGTTGATTTGTCTGGTGCTCGCAATTGTCATCACGCTGCCCATACCACTCGGGCATTTTGTTCCGGGCATCGCAGTAACAGTTTTAGCTCTTGGCCTGCTTGAGCGAGATGGGCTGGCTGTTGGTGTCGGCATGCTTTTCGCGGTTCTTGGCTTCGCCGTCGTCACGGCAGCTTCGATTGGAGCCGCGCGTGCGCTGGCCAGTTTCTAGCCGAGATGATGAGTGACGTAGGTCCGGCTGATGGTGAACAGCTCGGTGTGGAAGGCCGGTGTGCGTGACAACCAACGCGCTTTGGTTTTGCCACGCATGAAATCGCAAACAGTTCTGTGGCGCAACGTCTCGACGTGCAGTTTGTTGGTAGACCTGGACGGGCTCCAACAAGCTCCAGCACGAATCAACTCGGTCTGGCAGACCAACTATTGAATGGTCGGAGCGAAAGGTTTGTATTGCTGTAGCGAACGTCACCCGAAACTTCTCGGTCGAGCCAAGATGGCCTGGAAAATATCTCGAGTTCGTCTGCAACTTCTAGTTCGGCCACGACCAAACCTTCGTTGACGCCATGAAAAACATCAACTTCCCATGTGTGAGATCGCTCTTTCACGAGATAGCGCGTTTTTTCGATGAGCGGATGGGGACAGAGGTCTCTCAGAATTCTCTCGGCGTCCAGCAGAGGAATTGAGTACTCGAATTCATCACGCGCAAGGCCTCTTGTCGCTCCCTTAATGGTAAGAGTAGCGTTCGCGCCTGCAATTCGAATGCGAACGACTCGTTCTGGTGTTGTTGAGAGATAACCCTGCAGGTATCGGACACCCGGATCACTTGGTGACCACGCGCCATCGTGTACGAGAAATTTGTGTTCAATTTCTTTCTTCATACCGAGCCTGAAATTCTCGTCTTGGCCTCACGCTCGAAATCGATCAGGATTCGGCCGAGGTCCGTGAAGTGTGTGGTCGACCCAATTTAAAGAGGTTGCTTCACGTAAGAAACTTTCGACTTGAGCCAAATCAACTACGACGGGCGATATTCAGCGCATTCGGCAAAAGTGCTAGCACCTCAGAATGGGTAGTAGCCCAGAAGCCTATCCGGCTTTTTGGCGTTCTGCTCAAGTCGCGCGGAACGACTCCGGCACCGGCGATATTTTGTTGCTAGGTCGGCGCGGCAACAAAGACGGTGTCCAATGCAAATCCACACCAGAGACCCACGAGAAGAATGATCAATCCCCATGTTACCTGAATTGCAAAAGGTCGCGGCCCTAGTGCGAAAGCGGCCGGTATCTTTATCGCCATGTTGGCAGACAGGCCGATCAAAATGGCGATTGCTCCCGGTACAGGGTCGACTTTGCCTGCCGCAATCATGGTTGCAACAGAGAC
Organism: uncultured Alphaproteobacteria bacterium; assembly: GCA_963741725.1. Classification (GTDB taxonomy): domain Bacteria; phylum Pseudomonadota; class Alphaproteobacteria; order Micropepsales; family Micropepsaceae; genus Rhizomicrobium. The sequence continues at coordinate 755,332 of CAVUJC010000006.1, forward strand.
AGCAGTAGCATGTGCGTCGACCAGACCGGTTGTCGCCGCGCTGACGAGTACTCCCAGTTGCCCAAAGCGCGAAACGAGGAATGTTGAAAGCAGCGCGAACACGACGACAAGAGTGCCGAACACCAGGACTGTTCTTAGATCAAATGCGCGGCCGGTTGTTGCTACAGAATTTCCCGGAAGGCGCGCGCGCAACGACAAAAGTATTGAGTAACCAAGGGTCGGAACAATTGCGCAACCGATCGGCACCAGCAACCGCCAGAGTAGCACTGCATCGGCTGTTGCCACGAGGGCTACGAGATAGACGAGGCTCCCCAGCACTGACGCGACTGAACCGGCGGCCGCAATCCGCGAGAGCGATAAATCGCTTTGAGCTCGCGCACTCATCGCAGCAATTCCCATACTGCTTGAAACAAAGCCCGACGCAAAGCCCGCGACGGTTAGTCCATATCGCGGACCCAGAATGCGCATAGCCACATAGCCTGCTGCGCTCAGGCCCATAAGCACAATAATCAATCGCCAGAACGCAAAGGGATTGAGTACGCCCCATGGATCTACAACGTGGTTAGGCAGCAGCGGAAAGACAACAAGTGCCGCAATCGCAAAAACGATACCGTCCTGAAGCTCCTGCCTGGTTAGAATATTTTGCACGAAATGATGCAGGGGGTCGCGAACCGCCAGGAGCACAGTAACTCCGACACCAGATCCGAGCGCCAGTACAGGCTGCGCTTGCGCCAATACGCCCAGAACAAAGGTGACGACCAGCGCTACTTCCGTGGTGAGCCCTGGATCGCTGCGATCGCCAAGCCAGTAGGCGACCAGCGCCGCCAGGCTCGTGAACAAAGCGCCAAGAACGACTAGTTCGGTGCTCCCGGATTGTGCGGTCAAGCCTCCCAGAAGAGCGATGAGAGCAAAGGTGCGAATTCCCTCGGCCGCGCGTCTTGCGCCCTCGCCCTTGTGGCGTTCGCGTTCCAGACCAATCAACATGCCGATCGAAAGAGCCACCAGAAGGTGCCATACAGGACTGGCAAGCAGGGCTGCCGCATTCCCGATCATCTGTCGCTCTGTGTTCTCGGAGACATTTGAGTTGGAGTCACTCGTAAAATTGCGGAATTGCAGCTCGTGCAAGGACAACGTGCAAGGACAACAAGGGTTGGCCGTGTTCCCCGGTGACTAGTATCGGGCGCCGAACGTGTCGTACTACGGGGCGCGGAGCTTACTCCTGGCTTCTGAACATCAGAAACATTAGTCCAAGGCCAACGACGGGAACCGCAATTAGAGCCGCCTGTTGGGCGAGTTCCGCCTGTCCCTCATCTGTCAGAAAAAGCAGGATACCATCAATAACCACGATGATCGCCAGGCCAATAAACCAGGGTAGAAGTCTGTTACGCTGCATGAAAATCTCCGTTCGCAGGTTCAAAATCCTGTAGCAACTGCATTGGGTCTACTGTTTGTCATGGATCAATTCCGGAGCGTCGCGGCAGCTCTCGACAACAAGGCCAGAACGTTATTTTGACCGACAGTCGAAGTCGCTGATTGTGAAGCGCGTGGACTTCAAATCATTCAGGAGATTCATGACATTACCCGGCGGTGGTGTTCATCGCGCACCAGTCAGCAAGGCGACGAATGGTGTGTCGAGTTTGATTTGGGACAATTTTGTTGCCCGGCGTGTTGACCATAATTCAATAGCGAATGTCTGATTGCAGACATCGGTATGGAGCGCGCCATGAAACATCTCATCGTCCCAGCACTTTCTGCGTTGCTTCTTGCCGGGCTGCCGGCCAAAGCCCAAACGCTTCACCAGCTACCCCTTCTGCTCGCCGAGAATTCCTTCAGCGGCAGTTTGGTAGCGACAGACGCATCAGAAAGTGGACCGCGCCTCAATCAGATTGCCGCAAATGACTCAAAGGACCGCAAGGGCGGTGGCGACAACAATAGTTCCGGCCGCGGTGGAAATCAGGGCAATGGACAAAGAGGCGGCGCTGCAGCATCGGGCGGTGGTCAAGGCGCCGGCGGTGCCGCCAGTGGCGGACGAGGCCGAAGCGGGGCAGGGACGGGTGGTCGTTCAGGTGGTGCTGCAACAACGGGCGGCACTTACACAGGCGGTGCTGCCGCAACTGGTGACCGAGGCAGATCTGGAAAGAGCGTCCGCTCAAGTGGTGCTGCAACAACCGGCGGCTCCTACACAGGCGGTGCTGCCGTAACTGGTGACCGAGGCAGATCTGGAAAGAGTGGCCGCACAGGTAGTGCCGCAACAACCAACGGCGGTTATACAGGCGGCGGAGCCGTAACCGGTGACCGAGGCCGAAGCGGAGCTGGGACGCGGGGCCGTTCAGGCGGTGCCGCAATAACGGGCGGTGGTCAGGTTGGCGGTACTGTCTTTGGCCGGCGCCCTTCGAACTGGAACAACTATCCTCGCCAGTTCGACAGGAACGTCTACCAACGCAACGTCTTCTCGCAGCATCGCTATCATTGGCGGACTTATAACAGGCCTCGCGGCTGGTACTACCAGCGCTGGAGCTACGGCCAGATCTTCCCAAGCATATTCTGGGGGAGCAACTATTGGATCAACGAATACTGGATGTTTGATCTTCCGATCCCGCCCTACGGCTATGTCTGGGTGCGGTATGGCGATGATGCAGTGCTGATCAACAGACGAACCGGCGAAGTGCTGCAGGTTGTCTACGGCTTGTTTGACTAGTCGCAGTCCGCAAACGACAGTCCTCGGCAAACAATGTTGTCGGGGGCCGTCGCCACCACAGCTTCACACGTCACCCGGGCCTATTTTTCATCGACCACTCTACGAACAAATCACTCCAACTCACCTAAACAAAGGAACTTCCCATGAAAACCTTACTCGCTTCAGTCTTTGCGTTGGCAATGCTGGACGCTACAGCTGCCAGCGCCGACGTTGGTGTCGGAGTGCACGTAGGCGGCGTCGGCGTTCATGCCGGCGTTGGCGGCGATCATTACGATCGCGGTCGCCATCATCATCACCGTCGCTGCGTCCGCTGGGGATGGCGCAACCATCACCAGGTTCGTTATTGCCGCCAGTGGAGCTGGTAGGCCGAAAGCCGAGACGGTCCGTCATTGCCCCGCACCGCTCTAGGCACTGAGCGAAGAGTCAGGCAGAATAGACATGCCTGTGGAGAGACTTCTTGTCTGGCTCGTGATCGGCGGGGTCGCCGGTATTTAGCCGGCGTTGTCGTTAAAGGCGGTTGATTTAGTCTTCTTGGCGACAAGTTCGTTGGAATCATCGGTGCAATTGTCGGCGGATGGCTGTTGCCGCGATTGGAAATTCATCTCGGTCTCAGCGTTATTAGTGTCATCGCCAGCTCTATAATTGGCGCCGTTGTGCTCGACGGATTGGGAAAGAAACTGAACGGCACGCGGTCCAAAATCCTCCGGTTGCGAATAGTGACATCGCGCGGAGAACAATATTACGGGTAAGGGTGGGATCGAAGGATCAGGCCAGTCGTATTCGCCGGTCTCGTGTGGCGACCGGCATACCATCACAGTGAACCGGTGCGACCGCGGAGCGACGGCCATTTTTTTCGGTCATGGATCGCAAAATTGGTCCGGCGTCATTGGTTTTTTTTGCCACGAAGTGAGCATACCGCGCTGCTCGTAGATCGAGGGCGTGACCTGACTGGCTCTTTTTGTACCAAGCGAATTGATAGAAATTGGCTTGGAAAGGAGCTTTGTCATGCCGAAGAAGAGACCCAGCCAGGAGCAGATAGTGACGCTGCTGCGGCAGATTGAAGTTGCGACGTCGTCGGGTAAGTCGGTGGCGATCGCGTGCCGTGAAGCGGAGATCTTGGATCAGAGTTACGTGACGAGCTGTTGAACGGTGAGATCTTCTACAGCCTCAAGGAAGCCAAGGTCGTCATTGGTCAATGGCGCCATCACTACAACACCGTCAGACCACACTCAGCGCTTGGATACCGACCGCCAGCGCCACAAACTTTTGCGCCGCTGATGTCCCATCTAGATGGGACATCAGCTATGCAGTAGTCTCACTTCCGCTGGTACAAAAAAGACGTCAGGCCAGGCGCCTGCTCCCGTTTCAGACCCATCGCAACTACCGCATCGAACAATGCCTTAAGTGGATCGTTCTTCGCCGACGCTGCTATCTGCTTGTAATAGTGATGGATTGGCCGCGCGCGTGGCCTTCGCGAGAGTGGTACAGTCAGACTAAAATAAGTCTTCAATTCGTGTGACACCTGCCACAACTTTTCAGCGACCGCTGCACACTTCGTCAGCCCAGCAGTTTGGCTCGCTTCTGTCTGCAGTTACCACTTTGTTAACGCGACTCTTGCGGCCGCCGCGAAATCGAGCGCTTGTTGGCGAAATGCGCGCTGAACCGCGCGGCGGGGTAGGGGCATGGGTACCCCCCCTCGAGAATGTTGAGCGATCGGCCTCCTGGCTGCACCGCGGCCAGAGAGCAATAGGGTCAGGGTGACTAACCGTTCTGTTTCTTTTTAAAAGGTCCTGCCGCTGTACTGCTCGATCTCAGGAACTAACGAGGGCGGCGCTGAAGATTTGAACGTACGGCGTTTCGGTTGCTTCACGGGCTCCTGATAATAAATCAGAGGGTCTGGCCGAGAAAACTCGCGATCTCAGCGACATTCTACCTACGATGTGGCCGCCGGTGCAGTTTGGGGGCGCACGTGGGGCACAAAACGCAATGAATGGAGCACCAAAGCTTCGAGTGAGCGGTGAGCGGCGGGTCAAAAAGGGCAAGGCAGAATGCCCTGCGACTGTTACATGTCATCGTCGTCCTGGACGACTTCGATAGCCTCAGTCTCGATATCACGCTGGCCCAACAGTTTTTTCGGGTCTAGCCCAAGTCTGCCGGCCATCTCTCGGATACGGGCGACCAACTCGGCAGTGCTGCGCCGATCCTCAACAACGACATGGTGGGAGCTAGTTTTCGAGACAAGCAGGCCGGCGCGGTCGAGCACGGCTTGCGAGGCAGCCAGGCGCACACTGTCGGGGGCGCCATGCTCCGCCAAGTGTAGCAGCTGTGACATTGCAAGCGCAGCTCCGGCCTTCACTTTTGTTTCAACCTCGTGACGGATCGCGGCAAGCATTTTCGGCATTCGAAGTAGCCGATGGGCGATAACACGATGCCCTTCGGCCTGCGTCGAATATCCGGCTAATTCCGCGGCTCGAGATGCGTCACGACCACCCAGTTCGACATACCAGTGGACAAAAGCGATTTGCTTTTCGGTCAAGCCGTTGGAGCTGGCCGGCAAAAGTGCAGTCATTGTTCTAGTCCTTCAAGTGGAGCGCCCCATCGTCGGCGAAGAGACACGGTATCCCTGCCGAATGCCCGAAAGCCTCGACCGGAATGCGCATCGTTTCGAGCCAGCCCTTCCGGGCAGTATCAACACGAACAGGGGAGGTGAGCGGTTGCGAGGGCGCGCGTTCTGGGAAATTGCCGCTTTCAGAATTAGCTTTGTGCAGACGAGTAGGCGCTGAATTGAGCCGGTGGGAAGCCGGGAAATCTACCGTTGGGGCGTGGCAACGAGAATTCGCTAAGACTACGAAGTGAGTGACTTGATCAGAAGGCGAGCGGAGCGCCAGCGATGCGGAAGCCTCTAGGGTATAAGGGAGAGCGCCGCGCGTGCCTCCGCACGGCTTCCGCATGGCTTCCGCGTCACGCTGCGCACAGCTTCCGCGTAGCTTCCGCATCAGCTTCCGCATTTGATCGTGCGCGCACGCAATCTCCTCTGTTTCCAAGGCTTCCGCATGCTTGCGCATAGTTTCCGCGTGGCTTCCACGTGGACTTCCGCATTCAGCAAGGAAATTACCGCTCAATTCGAACATTTGGGCCCCCGTTTGAAGCCAGCCGGGAGATGCTTCGACTTGTCAGAAGCCGCGTATGCGAGCAGGCCATCGCGTTCGAGCGCACCGAGGTGCCGGCGCACGTGTTGTTTCGTCAATGTCATTCCGAAGCGGCCATTGACGGCCACAGCAATGTCTTCAGGGCCCTGGCCTGCTCCATTGCTGCGAACGATCTGAACACCGTTGTCGATCAGCTCGAGCATTACCGTTAGCACCGCGCTTCTTTCGTCACCTTCAGTTCTGCCTGCTGCCGCCGACTGCATAAACGTGGTAGCCAAGAGAAATAGTTCCAGCTCGGCTTCGCTTCCATAGTTGGCTTTGGCTACCTTAAGGATGCGGCGAGGGTTCCGTGGTTCGCTGCGCTCCAGCGTCAGTCGATTCCGAACCGCATTGTTCCAAGCCGTGCTGCCGGCATATCCTGACCCGTCCGCCATGGCAGCCTTCGAGGGATGGGCGTTTATGATGATTGTGGCTCCCAGTTCACGACACAGGCCGCCGAACACCTTCTTGCAAAGTGTGTTGACTGGCAGCCGCTTCGTCTCATCCAGTGATGCCGCATCGCTTACAGTATCGAAGATGAGGAGTGCGGGCCGACCGATTGCCGTAAGCTGATCGCGGAGGGGGTCTAAAAATGGTCCAGGGGTCCACGTGCCATCGTCCCTTATGTTCGCAATGCTGGCGTCAGCGCCCGGAAGACACCAAATAGTGATTGGGAGATCGCCCAGATTCACTTCGAACATTCTGGCAATTGCCTCGAGCCGCGTCTTCGTCGCTCCATAGTCGTCCTCTGCTAGCACGAGCAGGACCGGCATTTGGACGGTGCAACGCCCAAAGAGTTTGATGCCCGCGGAAACCGCAACGGCGATGTGCTGGGTGAGAAGGGTTTTGCCCGATCCGCCGTCGCCGTAGATCAGATTGACTAAGCCGCCCAAGACAAAATCCGCCCAGACATAATACGGTACGGGAAAGCTACCGTTCGCAAGCTCACTTGCGCTCTTCGGCGGTGGATAAGCATCGTTCGCGACATCCTTTGGGGCGAAATTAGCCTGTGCCTCGTATTCGTTTTCGGAATTCGTAAGGCGCCCGCCGGCGCGAACAAACTTTTTGACGAGCGTCCCAGCCCCGATCCCACCGACTTTTGGTTTCATATCCGAGTAAATTTTCACGGCATCGTCGTCGCACGTGTAACGGCTTGGAAAGTTGGTACTAGACATGGCGTACCTCACCTCGTGACCAACGTACAAAGAGTGCGCACTTGTCGAACTGTGGGTCGGTGCAAGGCGCAGCGTGGAGCGCAGCCGCTATGTCCCGCCACTCGTCTCGCGGGCAGTCCGGGTCAAGGTGCGCCAGCATCCGTGTGAGCTGGGCAGGTGTGAACGGAATTCCCGAGACTGGTGAAGGTGAGGGTGCGTTTTGCTTTCTGTCGTTCAGCTCGAGAAGTTTTGGAGGCGCGTCTGGTATTTCCCATAGGTCAACGTCTTTCGTGATTTTGTACGCTCTGCCGTCAAGTATTGAGCCCGGCGCCACTGCGTAGCCGCCACGCGCACGCACATCTATACCCGGCGCGATCCAGCTCGCAGAACTTCTCGTTGTACCGACAGTTACGAGATGCAAACCACCATTTGGCGTTTCGATTGTTAGTGTGTTGAATATGTCGAAGCCATATTCGGATCCGAGCCGCTCAAGCTCCGCTTTACCGTCCTTTCCGTGCTTGCAGTCCAGATCGAAGACTACGTGGCCTGAGCGGCTAGGCGCCCAACCCCAGTTGCAGTTTGGGAACTGAACGGCCCATCGGTTGATTTTTGCGATATCATTTGTCGCGACGCTCTCCCACGAAGACACCAATGGGGGGCTTTTCGAATTGGCCTTGATGGGGAAGAAAAACAGTCCGTATGCGCAGAGCCTCAGCGCGGCTGCTAGTGCCGAGGCAGATGAGTTTGCTGACATGGCTTGATTCTCCGGTGCTGTCGCTGGTTCATTTAGTTGCAACCCACAGCGCCGTTTAGAATGGGGAGAATTCGAATTTTCTTTTTCCCCATTCTCCTATGGGCGTCTCTAGCGAGCTTATTTGAGGCTCTGTGACACGATACGGAGACGAACAAGATGCGCAATCTGCTGACGAAGAGAGAGGCAGCCAAGCGCGTCGGCTACCATCCAGAGCACATAATGCGCTTGTCGCGTGACGGTCGCTTTCCTAAGCCGATCAGGCTTGGGCCCACGGACAAGTGCGCTGTCCGATGGATCGAAGAGGAAATCGAAAATTGGATCGTCGAGCGCATGGCCGAGCGGCTTAGCAGTGAGTAGTCAACCGGGCGAATGTCCGTCTTTTTGGGCGAATAAAGACCATCTCAAGGTGACAATCTATTTCACCGCTTTGGCTGCTGCAGCCGCAGTCGATACGCCTCCCTCTTCGCCTGAAAAGCTGCGGCCTGTTCGGTTGTCCAAATTAGATACGGCTGGATTGAAGCCTGGTTCTGCCAGCCACCGGTGGCCATCATCTCCCAAGGCGTAGCGCCCGCAGAAGCCCCCTCCGTCGCGCCTGTTCGTCTCAAGTCCCTGACCTGCAATTCATCCGGAATTCCCGCCTGCCTCGCGATCAGCCGGACGGCTTTGGCAAAATTCCTACGATGCCGGTGCTTTCCGGTTTTGGTTGGACAAATATATTGGTGCGCGAAGGCCGTTGAGGCGGCTCTCGCCTTCGACTTTGCGCGGTGTAGCGCGCACTTCAGACGTTCGGTTGGCGGAACGCGAACTTCAACACCGCGCTTACTTTGTCGTATGAAAACGTAACCATCATCTTCATGGTACGCGTCCCATGTAAGACGCAGAATGTCGCCCGGGCGTTGCACAAGCTCCATACACATTAGTGCGCAGAGACCAATGGATTGATAGCCAAGTCTGTTCGCCATTTTGATAAATGACGACAATTGAACGTTTGTCCACCGCTGTCTCCTAGCAGGTGGCATTTCGCGTCCAAGCTGAGAGAAGGGGTTGCTAGTCAATTCAGGAATTCGATGGGTGCCGTACTTGAAAGCGGCTTGCCACGCGGTTGCCATTTTATTGGCAGTACCAAAGCCGGAGCGTGTAGAATGATGTTCATAAATTGAGTGCGCCAAATGTTTCGTAACCGAGACCACTTTGAGGTTGCCGAACAATTCACCGCCATCACAAACAAAAACCTCAAGTCGCCGAAAAAGGCGTGAGTAGTCCTTTCGGGTGCGTGCACTATATTTTGCGTATTTTGGAGAGGCCTCGAAAGAACGTGCTAGCCAAGCGGCGGAATTTGCTTCAGCGCGTTCGAGTACAACAATGCGCCTGTAGGCGGGTAAATAGGGCTCAATCTGCGAATTTAGTTTTTTTGCCTGTTTGCGTGCGACTTGAAAATCGTCCCCGAGCGTCGTGAAATGAAAAAGGCCTGTCTTTCGAGCATACGCGGGAGGGTTCCAAAAGTATAAGTTGCGTCCAGACCCGAATGTTTTCCGTTTGAGATGTGGAATTCCGTTTTCGTTTCGGCGCATCGCAAACCTCCAATCGTTGAAGACCTGGGAGGCTAGCTGGATTTCAATTTGGTGCGAACCGTCTCTTGCTCCTCTAGCTAATTGTCACGATATCTCGGAGGTCTCTCGGGAGCCTGCGTCCTAACGGCAGGAGCCGAACTAGCTCTTATCGCGAATGGCGCCGGAAAAAATATCTTCGACGCTCAAATCGAGATCGGGAGCAGGCTGATAGCCGTCAATGATTGGTTCCCCGTCGTCGTCCCAACCAGAAACGTGCGCGACCAACTGCCTGCCTCGCGCAATGATCCGGCTCTCGTCGCCCGAAACACGATCGCGCTGAACCGGTAGCTTCGCCTTTCGGCTCAGCTCTTCCCTAACCTCTTTGCATATATAAGGTACCTTCGCTCGATCGAACTGAATGCATAGTGCGTCAGCGAGCATTGTTACAAATCTCGGAAACTGTCCGCCCAAACGACCACTGTTATACTGCGCGTGTCCGGGTACCTCGCCTGTGTGAGCAAAGTATATTTCGGCGGCGATGTCAGCCAAAATGCGTATGGCAGATCGGCGTCTTCCTCGACCGGAGCGGCGCGTCTCTAGCAGGACAAGCATGGGCATGCGGCTAGCGATGCCGGCCAGGTCACTTCGCGCCTGCCTTACATCCATTTCTCGGCCGGCGCGATGCAACACGGATAGCAAACTTTCTTCCGTGGCAAGGGGCAATCGTTTCATTCCGCTGCCTCGCGCATCGTTCTGACGTCAGGAGACGCTTTGACGATTGTCTCAATTAATGCCGCTAGCCGCTCCAATGCTGCTCGCTTTTCTTCAATGTACGAGTGGCGGTCATAGACCCCCTCGATGCCAGTGATTTGGTGGCCGAGCACGCGTTCAGAAATGTCTGGTCGGATCCCGGCGCGGGCCATCAAGGTTTTGGCCGTCCGTCTCAAATCGTGAAGACGCCAATCGGGAAGCGCGACTTTCGCAGGGTCTTCGTTCCGTTTGATGGCGGCTTCCCGCAACTTGGCGAGCAAACGCTGGTCCAATTTTGTCTTCGCTTTAGAGTAACCACCGAAAGAAGTCTTACCATTCAGCGTAAAAACCAGATCGGATTTGTTGATGACATCTTGTTCTTCAATGACAGATTGTGCTGCAAGGGAGAGCGGCACGGTATTGGGGCGATTTGTCTTGTACCTTGAGGCAGGGATAGTCCAAACGCCATTCTCGTCAATTTCTGAACGTGCCATTTGGCCAACTTCGTCTCGCCGCTGAGCGGTAAGGAGCAACGTTTTTATAATGGCGCCGTATGTGCCAAAGTCAGAGAGCAGCGGCCACATTGTCTGTATCTCTATGTCGGAAAGAACGCGTGATCTTGCTCGCTCGCGCGAATTTGTTCGCGCCATACCTGTCACGATTGGCGATATAAATTCGTCGTCTTGAGTGGCATACCAATTGAAGAGCGCTCTGATCTGCGCGAGTGTTCGATCTGCTGCAACTTGGCCACCATATCTTCGACCTTCAACGATGATATTTTTGTCATAAACATCGTCGATGAGATCGTTTACGTCTCGGCGGCGTATTTCAGTGATGAGGCGATGTTTCCATCGGGGTGTCACGTAAATCTTGAACGTTCGATCAACTTCATCGGCGGTTCGATTTTTCTTTTCGCGGCGAACACGACGATCAAGATAGCGGGCGACAACCGCTTCGAATTTCAGCCGCGCGTTCCTTTCTGCTTCGCGCGTAGCAGCCGCTTCATCGGCCTGTTGACGGAGGCGCGGGTCAATACCCGTCTTGCAGGCTTCGACGGCCTGATGCGCCCACTGGCGGGCGTCAGCGAGGTTATCGACGGTAACTGCGCGTGGATAGGTGAGGCGGACCTGTTCTGATCCCAGGCGCGTCCGGACGCAAAAGCTGCGAGCGCCAGCAGTGGTCAGCCGAAACACGAGGGGGCTATCTGCATCCCGCACTTCGACGCGGCCCGAAGCTGGGGGCCGCTGCTCGAGTGTCATCTTAGTAATGCGTTTGCTCATAGTAGTCGGCTCGGGGTCACACAGGGGACACACGAGCTCTAGATGAGTGGAGTGTGTCCCTGTCGAGCCAAGTTGAGCACGGTTGAACTGAAAGTGTTGAGAGGAAATGAATACTCTGGTTAACACTCTCTGACTTGTTGAGTGTCGTTGATCTATATTTGGTGACTAGGTTAGACTTTTAATCAGAGGGTCGATGG
>CAVUJC010000007.1:0-405485 GCA_963741725.1 uncultured Alphaproteobacteria bacterium
ATCATGGAGGGACAGAAGCAGTGGCGCGAGAGCGGCACGTTCATGCGTCATGTCGTGACCAACCATACCATCGAGGTGCTAAGCCCCACGCACGGCACGGGCATACTGCTATCTGATGGTGCAGTGAGCTAATAAGGACACTGTGCTCCAAGGTGCCAACCTCTCCCCCAGTCGAAAGCCCCGTCCTTCGGCGAGTTTCACGACCACTTCGTCAAGGTCGGCGACACCTGGCGGTTCCAGAGCCGCACGTTGCACCGCTATTTCCGGGGGTTCGCTCAGCCCGCCTGATTTGGTGGCGGAAATCCACGTCTTTGCGTGTCTAAACTCATCTCAACACGGCGAAGGTGACAGCGGGGCCATGGACATCGGCAACTGGAAGGCGACAGCGGAACTGAACGCGACTCGATTCCAAGGCGCGCTAGTAACTGGGGGTCGACGGCGGGATTGCGGAGCTTGAAGCGTTCGGCTTCAGACTCGTCCCGCCCGAGAAGGTCGCCCCCAAAGGCTTCACCGACCGCATGCTGGGGGCCCTGCTGCGGATCGCGGACGAGGAAGGCGAGGACAAGTTCTACCTCAATACCCGGGCCCAGTAAGATCGCCCGGCGCTCGATGGCCGGCAAGCCTGAACTCGACCCTCGTCGCGAAGGATCCGGAATTCGGCGGAGGCGATCATGAACCCGGTAGCGCTTACGCTCGGCAAATACCTCACCGGCGCGAGTTGCCGTCTCTTCAGCAATGTGGCCTTCCTCAAGAAGGGCGAGGCTGGCGTGACCAAGATCCATTCAAGACTCCTGTTTCGGGGCATTCCGCCGCCGTTCCCGTCTTACGGCCACATGTGCAACATCTCATGGATATTGACCGACTACACGGAGGAAAAGGGCACCTTCTTCCTGAGTGCCGGGAAGCCACCGTTATTGCCGCCATCCCACAGCGCCCGACCAGCCGAGGATGATGGGTGGTCCGAACGACGACGACATCGGCATACCTGTGATCGCCAAGCCGGGCTCGCTGCTGATCTTCAACGGCAACATGTGGCACGGCACCTATCCGAAGAAGGATACCAAAAGGCGCGCGCATGTGGTGACCGCCCTGGCCCGCAATTATCTCGACCCGGCGGAGGATTTTTCCGACGTGCCCGATGAGATCGTGGAGAAATATGGTCCGGAGTTCGCCCGCCTGTTGGGGCGTGACAAGTGGCAGGGTTATGGCAGCGGCGGTCCGAGCGGGATCGTATGCTGGCCGTGAACCGAGCCCAGCACACGCCTTCTGCCGTTAAACGCATCGGATAACGCATGGCGAGTTTCAAGGAATACGGCAAAGTACCAGAGTTGACCCGCCTGACTCGTCGAGCTGGTGCGCAGCAAGGACGTGACGCCGGCGGAACTTCTCGAAGCGGCGATCGAGCGGCGCGATGCCGTCAATCCGCAGCTCAACGCCGTGGTGCGCAATCTCGACGACCACCCCTCGTCATGATCAAGGTTGGTGTCGGCACAACTGCCCGAGCGCACGGCCGTATCTGTTGAAAGACATCTCCGCCTATATGAAAGGAGTGCCGACAACCGCCGGTTCGCGCCTCTTTCAGAACACGGTGATGGACCAGGATAGCGCGCTGGTCGTTGCTTATCGCAAGGCGGGCCTCGTGATCTTCGGCAAGGCCAACACGCCAGAGCTCGGCCTCGCCTGCACAACAGAACCCGGTGCTGTTCGGCGCAACGCACAATCCGTGGAATTTGGAGCGTACGCCCGGCGGCGCCTCCGGCGTTCGGCGCGGCGGTCGGGCCGCATCGTACCGCGGCGCACCTCCACGGCGGCGGTTTGATCCGCACGCCAGCATCGTGCTGCGGCGTGTTCGGCATGAAGCCCTCGCGTGGCCCGTGTCGCGCCCGCCATCGCGGCGAAGGGAGGGGCGCCTCAGCCAGCAGCATGCGGTCACACGCAGCGTGCGCGACAGCGCGCTCCTGCTCGACATCGCCAGTACACCGCAGCTTGGCGATCCGTACTGGGCACCCCCGCCCCAACGCCCCTTTCTAGAGGAAGCCGCGCGCGACCCTCGGCAGCGCTCCGCCCATCGCCTTCACCACCGCCGCGCTGACCTATGGCAGCTTGCAGCCGCCGATCGTGGATGCAGTCAAGAAGACGGCCAAGATCCTCGAAAACCTTGGCCATCACGTCGAAGAGCTTCCAACCTTCCCCGGTGATTTCCTGTCGATGGCGACGGCGGTCAATGTCGGCGTCACCGGCAGCGTCACCTCGTCCCTGACCCGTGCCGCAGAACAGCGCGGCAAACCCATCACGCTTGAAGATGTCGAGACGTGACCATGTTGATCTTCTTAAACGCCAAGAAGGCGACGGCGCTCGAATACTACAACGCCCTCCAGGCGATCCATGCCGTCGGCCGCGTGATTAGCTCGATCTTCGAAAAGTACGATGTCGTTATGTTGCTCTACGCTCGCCCAGCTGCCGGTGCCACTGGGCCACTTAAACACAAATGCCGCCGATCTCACGAATTATGGAGAGAAGCTCTATAGCTTCATGCCCAACACCCAACCGTTCAACGTCAACGGCTCCCCCGCGATGTCCGTGCCGCTGCACATGAGCGATGACGGCATGCCGATCGGCATAATGTTCGCCGCGCGGCCCGGCGATTCCTTTTTCTGTTCCGCCTCGCCGGCTCAGCTCGAGAAAGCAGCGCCATGGGCGCAACGACGACCGGGCGATGCCAATCTGCAAATACGCGCGTGACGGGCCAGGGCGGCGCATGTCGGTAAGCGAAGCGAGCGTGGCGATCGGTGAAGCGGAACATTCCATCGCCGATGCGATGCCCGCGCCGCGCCGTGCGCCGCGGAAACCTCCAACTGGAAGCTGGCGATCTACGCCCTGCCGTCGATCCCGCTTTCCTTTCGGTTTTACCCCGCCGCGATCCTGATGCCGGCGTTCTACGCGCGAGAAGTGGGCGTCAGCCTTGGGGCGGTCGGCCTCCTTCTCCTTCTGTCCCGCGCCGCCGATGTCGTCGAGATCCGATGATCGGCCGCTCCTTGCCGAGACATGACCCGGTCCCGATACGGCCGCCGCAAGCTCTGGATGATGATCGGCACCCCGATCCGCGATGTTTGGCGCCTTCCTGCTCTACGTTCCGCTCGTGTCGGGGGCCGGCTGGTACCTCATGCTCGCGTCGTTCGTTATCTACGCTCGTGGTTCCTGTTATGGCTTGTCCTATTCGGCCTGGGTAATGGAGATCGTCGAGACCTATCACGGCCGTTCGCGGCTCTAGGCCTTTCGCGATACTGCCGGCGCGCCAGGCGGCATTATCTCTGCGTGATCCCGGCGATTATGGGGCTCTATGGTCACACCATCGATCGTTTCACGATGGAAATTGTCGCCGCCGTCATCATTGTGCTGGTGCTCGGTGGCGGCATGGCGATTTACCGGCACCACCTTCGTCGAAGAGCCGCCAGTCACGCGCCGCATCCATGTGCCGTGGCTTCCCTCGCTCAAAGCGTTGTTCGCGAACAAACCGTTCCGTCTGTTCTGCTTTTGCTACGTGGTCTTCACGCTCGGCGGCAGCGTTGCCAGCGCGACCCTCGTCTTTTTCATGAGCGGCGCTACCGCAAACAGTTGGCGATCGTCGGACCCGGACTGTTTACTGTGACCATCATGACGCTTGTCCGCCGTCCCCTTATGGCTGGTGGGCCACCGCATAATCAAGACGCGGCGACGGCGACGTCACTCCTACTCACCATGCTGCTCTACGGCGGCGTCACTCCGCTGCTCGGCATCCGGGCGGCGCGCCAGCGCGGAATATCGGCCTGCTCGCAATCATGGGGGCCACGAGTTCGGGCTTCATAACGCTGCCGCTCGGCATCATCGGCGACATCATTGACTATGACACGCTGATCCACCGCCAGCCGCGCGGAGGCATCGATCGGGCGTCTGGTCCTTTGCTCAAAAGGTGGCGCCCGCCGCCGGCATCGGGATCACGCTGCCGTTCCTGCAATGGCTGGGCTTTCACCTGGGGCGTATCACCACTTATGTCGCTGCGCCGCAGGAGTACAGCGGTTGCCGGAGACCGGTGCCTTTTTGCGTCCTGGGCGGCGTGCTGCTGTACTGGTTTCTCCCTGAATGCACGCCGACACGGAATAATCCGCCGCCGCGCCTTCTCCAGCGGAATTCGCGCAACATTGGGTTGATACCAGCGGCGGCGCTTTCATGTCGCTCCGGCAGATGGCGAAACGCCGACACCGATTTTTGGCCGCTACGAACGCGTAAGCTGTAGATTGCTGGCCTCCAGAAGCCAGTGCCAGCTTTGAAATCGATGATTGCGGCGCCGTTGTGAGAGCCCATGTCGTGGAACTTCCAAGCGGCCAGCCACCACCGAGGTGTGCTGTGGCGCCCACGTTGGTCGCATCGGCCCCTGCGCCGTTCGCAAGGGAGAGGAAACCACAGCCCGTGCGATTGCAGCACCGTGCCCGCCCCGTCGAATGGCGCGTAACTCGCTGTCGTGGTGTTGCCCGAGCGCGCGGACGTTGTTGGGTAGGAGGGTTCTTCATCATTTTGCGGAGCCGAGAATGTATTTGGGGAAATCGATATATTGAGTTCAGAGTTCTGTGGTAGCTGCCGGATCTACGATCGAGATCTTGCACCGCGATTGACTTCGCAATCGATTGGGTCCGTTCGCTACTAGTCAATTTGTTCAGCAGTCTTAACCGGAAAGTTCGGTATTGACCGTTGATCGGGGCGCACATAGGCGCTCAGAGAATTTTGGCGTCCTATGTCCCGTCTGTCTTGCGATGACGGTAGCATCAAAGCCGGCCAAGGCAGCAGATGTTGCGTAGCCGGCCCGTAAGCTGTGGCCGCTGTAGCGTTTTCCGACGAGGCCCGCAGCAGCGGTCCGATTCTTTATGATCGTCGCGATTGACCGACCGCTCAGGCGCTCCACAGATGCTGGGTTGATGGTGGCGCCGAATAGAGCGCCAGGCCCTGACCCGCGCGTAGCCAACCACTCTGTCAAACCTCGAACCGGACAAAGCGCATCGTGTCGCTGCACGAGATGAACGGTCCGACCGTGACCTGATTGGTCGGTCTGGAGTGCTCTAGCCTCAGAGCGAATCCCCAGGGCAGTGTCGGTAGTTGAGGAGCATCTAGCGCAACGATTTCCGAGCGCCGCAGCGCGCCGAAAAATCCGACGAGCAGGATCGCTTTGTCGCGGAGATCGCGGCGTGAGGCACCCATGGACGCAATCGTTGCGGCCAACTCGCCTATGACGAGCGGTGCGACTTGTTCGGTTTTGATCCCGTGGGTTCGTTCAATCCCTTGCATCACTCGACGGACCAACGTTGCTTATGGTGGTCGGATCGGGGGCGTCCTGATCATGATGCAGGCTTGCCAGTGCAGCGAGCCGACGGCGCAGAGACGAAGGACGTAGCTTGGTCGCGCGATCGGCGAGATAGCGGCTCACTTCGTCCGGATCGCTGGGCAGGTGCCCGCCCCAATCGCGGAAGTCTTTGAGGTCGAATTCTGTAGGCGCGCCGCGTGTTTGGTGCTCGAGCCGCGTCAAGATACTTCGAAACGCTTTCGGAGAGCGACGCGTCCGTGGAATCGATTGCACGGACCGGCTCGCGTACATTTCACTTCCGATAAACCAACATTATCGGAAGTGGGCGAAGCACGGCCGACCGCCGGGTCTGCGACAGGTGTGTTGAGGGGCGCATCTATGCTTCGTCGCTGGGTGTCGTCAGGCTTGGCTCTGAAGTCGTCCAACGACAGCCACCTCGGCATGTAGCGTCCCGGACTGGACTCCTGCATCCAAACTGCCCGACGGTGCTTCTCTGGACCGGCGCTGATGTGAAATGGCCGGTCATCTCCATAGTAATAGATCCAGTCGAAGGGGAGCTCAGATTTGAGCAGCCAGCGGACTAATTCCCCATCGACGCGAGTTCCCGCGATTTGAGATCTACGGCGGCCTGGCACAGACGCGGGCAACAGGGGTCGACCATGACTGTTGAGCTCGCACCCTGCAGCTAAGGAGAGCGGGTTGTGTTCGGTCTTGGGTTTTGCCGGATGGCTCGATCGAGCTGCACCGACGCAAACCCGAATGTGAGTTCAACGGGGCCAAATTCGTCGACGATTGGATCGAGGACGTCTGCACACAGCGCCGCGATCGCGCTATAGGTGGCAGGCTGGGTGGGCCGGTTGTCGATGCGCGATCGGCGCCACGTGGAACCGCACTCGATTATGTCCCGGTAGCGAAAATGTCGACCGCTCGCGTCATCCCAAAACTGGAGGCTCAAAAAACCGCGGAGCGATACCTGGCTCACGGCTGCGGATTGGGCATCAATTGCACGATATTATTGTATCGGATTTACTCGGATAGTCAGGGCAAAGTACCGAAATTCTGTATACGAATCAGTATGTTACTAGGTGTCTACGGTGTAGCGATCATCAGTTCATCGGCCCGTTATTTCCCCGCGAAGCGACGTAACCTCCGATGCAGAAGTCGGCGCGAGTTCGGGATGGCAACGAACAGGGCTGGGGTTGGGGCAGGATTGAGTGGCCCGTTTAGAGCGGCAAACCTCTCGTAACTGCGTCGGCGACCGAGCCGAAAACCGTGATTCGGGCTGACAAACCGGAGCTTTCAGTTATTGATCACCGACCAATGCCGCAAGCTGGGGGCAGTTACCGGAGTGTTTGAATGTCATTTGATCAGGTGCTCCACTTGGGAAGACGGCGGGTGGGAGCGATGCGAAGGTTTACCGGACTCGTTCAAGAGCGTTGATGCGGAGGCGCGAATCCGTGGGCAGTTGCCCTCGGTCGGTCCGTATCCGAGCCGCCTCAGGGACGCGTTTAGAGTTTCTAGCCGGAATTGGTTGCAATTGTTCGTACGGAGGGAAAAACATACCTGCCTTTTCCGGTGATTGGGTGCAGATCCTTCAAAATCGCAAGCGCCTGTTCGGCAAAAAAGTGGGATTCGGTGCTCACGCTTCATTTTCATCCGACTTGCGGGGATGAGCCATATTTTGTTTTCGAGGTCGAATTCGGACCATTCAGCCGCTCGCATCTCGCCGGGTCGTGGAAATAGCAGTGCAATGAAGCTCCAACGCAAGCGCGCGTTCTGGTTGGCCCTCAGCCGCGGTCGACCGCTCGGACAGGCGCCGAACCGCTGTCGTCGGTGATGGCAGCCCGGGTACGCGCTGCGGACACGCCAATGCTCCCCGAAGTCGCAACAGTCGGAAGTCTTTTCCGCCTTGCCTTAGGCCATCGCGAAACGAAATACACTTCCGATGGTTTCACGTAGACGGCGAGCTGTTTCAAGTCGTCCTCGAACTTCAACTGACTGAAGGACCGGCAACACATCTGGCGCCCAAATCGTTCTTATATCCCTGCTTCCTAGATCGGCGTACGCAAATCCCAGAAGCCAATTTAGCTTTGAAAGCGTTGAATTCCGACGACCCTCGCGTGTGAGTTTTGCGATGTACCCTTCCGCTATCTTCTTAAATGTATAGTCGAGAGGATTCGCTTCGGTTTTGGCTATTCGTCTTGCGACTGACGGATCGATGCCCTTGGCGAGTAGTCGCTTCGCCTCGTCGCGAAGCTCGCGCGTCTAGAAGAGGTGACGTCGCATCGTAACTCCCCAGTGAGAGCAGCTTTTGTTTTCCGCCGAAACGGTATGCGAGGCGCAAGAGATTGGACCCGTTTGGCTTTATCCAGAGCTGTAGACCGCCTCCATCTGAACGCTTTTCCAGTGAGCGACGGGCGTGGGCCTTGCACTCTTTATCAGTGAGCGGAATGCTAAATCTCCCGAGTGGGCGATACCAACATATCGGGGTAGGGATACCAACAGAAGTACCAACTCGATACCCGCGACGGTACCAATAAGACGATTGGATGCTATTGGACGGCTTCAGATTGCTTTGGCCAAGAAGCTTTATTTTACAATGGCTTTATCGAAGAAATTGGAGTCGGTCAGACTGTGATAGACAGTGAACTGGTGCCGGAGGAGAGAATTGAACTCTCGACCTACCCCTTACCAAGGGGTTGCGCTACCACTACGCTACTCCGGCATCCCCGGGCTGCGCCCGAAGGCGGCTGCTATAGCCTACGAAGTTCCACAGGGAAAGAGCCGCCAACCGGCCATGTCGACCAAGGCCTCGGACCGTGAAAAACGCCGCGCAGCGGCCCTTCGGCAGAACCTGCTGCGCCGCAAGGCGGCTGCCCGCGCCGGCGCCGACTCGAGCCCTGTGCCGGCCAGGGACAGTGCCCCGGATAAGGCTTCGGATCGCCCGAATAAGGCCCAGAAGCCCTCGTAATCCGAGGCCGTAGCGCGCCGGTTCGCCGGACGCTACAAGAGGCCGAGAACGCGGTATTTCCGCGGCCCGAGGGACAATGGACAGAATACGAATCCGGGGCGGGAATCGCCTGAAGGGCGAGATCCCGATCAGCGGCGCGAAAAACTCGGCGCTGAAGCTGATGGCCGCGTCGCTTTTGACCGACCAGCCCGTGACCTTGCGCAATATTCCGCGCCTCGCCGACATCGGCGGGATGAGCGACCTGCTGATGCAGTTCGGCGTCTCGATGAACATCCGCCGCGGCGCGGGGCTCGGCCAGAGCGACACGATGCGCCTGCACGCGCCGGCGATCGAGTCCGCGCTCGCGCCCTATGACATCGTGCGCAAGATGCGGGCGAGCTTTCAGGTCCTGGGTCCGCTGCTGGCGCGGCACGGTGAGGCCAAGATCTCGTTGCCCGGCGGATGCGCCATCGGTGCGCGGCCGGTCGACTTTCATATTCAGGGCCTCGAAGCGATGGGCGCCAGGATCGACCTCGAAGACGGCTATGTGATCGCCAGCGCGCAGGGCGGATTGAAGGGCACGACCTTCACCGTGCCGCGCGCGTCCGTCGGCGCGACGGAAAATCTGATGACGGCGGCGACGCTGGCATCGGGACGCACGGTTCTGAAGAACACGGCGCGCGAACCGGAGACCGAGGATCTCGGCCGCTTCCTGATCGCAATGGGGGCGAAGATCACCGGCCTCGGTACGGGCGAAATCACCATCGACGGCGTCGAAAAGCTGTCGGGCGTCGACTACACGGTGATGCCGGACCGCATCGAGACCGGCACCTATGCCATTGCGACGGCGATGACGGGCGGCGAGGTGGAGCTGATCGGCGCGCGGCCGGAGTCGAACGTGACGCTCTACAATCTTTTGCGCAGCATCGGCACGGACGTGACGCAGACCAATCGGGGCATGGCCATTCACCGCAACGGCGTGCGGCCGACGTCGGTGGACGTGACGACCGATGTGTTTCCGTCATTCCCGACGGATTTGCAGGCCCAATTCATGGCGCTGATGGCGATTTCGAGCGGCACGTCCCACATCACCGAGACTGTGTTCGAGAACCGCTTCATGCACGTTCCGGAGCTGGCGCGCATGGGCGCGAACATCAGAGTTGAGGGCGACCGTGCGACGGTGCAAGGCGTGGAAAAGCTCAAGGGTGCGCCGGTGATGGCGACGGACCTGCGCGCGTCGGTGAGTCTGGTGCTCGCCGGCCTGGTCGCGGAAGGCGAGACGATCGTCAATCGCGTCTATCATCTCGACCGCGGCTTTGAACGGCTCGAGGAAAAACTCTCCGGCGTCGGCGCAGAGATCGAGCGGCTGTCGACATGAGTCCTGTTCTGACACTGGCCGCTGAGGATGCCGCGGATCTGGAAGTGATCTCCGCGCGGCTGCAGGACGCCGTCGCGAAGGTGAAGGACCTGGTCTATCTGCCCAAGCGGCGGCGCTTCGCGGCCGTGTTCAACCGCTTCCAATGGGAGGCCGGTGCGCGCCAGGGCGATCTGCGCGTGCAGTCGGGCCTGCATTTCGACGGCGTCCTGTCGGTCAAGTCGAGCCACATCAAGCGCGGTGCGCCAGATGCGGTCGTCTCGCTGCTCGCGATCAGGTTCACGCCGAAAGGCGCGGACGATCCGGCAGGGGTGATCGAACTCATTTTCTCCGGTGGCGGCACATTGAAGCTGGATGTCGAATGCATCGACGCGGGCCTCTCCGACGTCAGCAGCGTGTGGGCGGCGCGCGGCCGCCCCGAACACGAAGACAATTGACATGGCGCGCAGGCTCGATGCACGCGCGCCCGGCTTTGCGGCGCAGTTCGACGCTCTTCTGAACGCCAAGCGGGAAGAGGAGGAAGATGTCGCGCAGGTCGTGCGCGGGATCATCGCGGACGTTCGCGCGCGCGGCGACGCGGCGCTTGTCGAGCTTACGCAACAAATTCGACAAAACGAGCCTGACGGCGGCGACGTTGCGGCTGCCGCAAAGCGAGATCGACGTCGCCGAGGCGCAATGCGGAAAAGACGCGCTTGCCGCGCTCGACGTCGCCGCGAAGCGGATCGAGAGCTATCACACGGCGGCAGATGCCTGAAGATGCGTGGTTCACCGATGATGCCGGCGCGAAGCTGGGCTGGCGGTGGACACCGCTCGACAGTGTCGGTCTCTACGTTCCGGGCGGCACCGCGGCCTATCCCAGTTCTGTGCTGATGAACGCGATGCCCGCGCGGGTTGCCGGCGTAGGGCGTGTTGTCATGGTGACGCCGGCAAGCGGCGGCCAGATCAATCCGCTTGTGCTCGCGGCGGCCAGGCGCGCCGGGATCACCGAGATATATCGAGTGGGCGGCGCACAGGCTGTTGCCGCGCTGGCCTATGGAACGGCGTCGATCCGGCCGGTCGACAAGATCGTGGGCCCTGGGAACGCCTATGTCGCCGCGGCGAAGCGCGACGTGTTCGGCAGGGTCGGGATCGATTCCGTGGCCGGGCCGTCGGAAATTCTCGTTGTTGCCGATGGCGCCAACAACCCCGATTGGATCGCCGCCGATCTGCTGAGCCAGGCCGAGCACGATCCGTCATCGCAAAGTATCCTGATCACGGACGACCTCGTCGTTCGCCGACAAGGTTTCCACCGCAGTCGAAAATGCCTTGAAGCTGTTGCCGCGCGAAAAGATCGCGCGCACAAGCTGGAACGACAACGGCGCGATCATCCTTGTCGCAAAACTCGAGGATGCCGCGCCGCTCGTCGATGCCATCGCGCCAGAGCATCTGGAGATCGCGACTGCCGATCCGGACGCGCTTCTGAATTGTGTGCGCCACGCCGGCGCGATCTTCCTTGGCCGTCACACGCCGGAGGCCATGGGCGACTACATCGCCGGACCCAATCACGTCCTGCCGACGTCGCGCACGGCACGTTTCTCGTCAGGGCTGTCGGTGTTGGATTTCCTGAAGCGCACGACACTCCTTCAGTGCGATCCGTCGGCAATCTCCGCTCTCGGCCCCGACGCCATTGCGCTGGCCGAGGCCGAGGGTCTCGACGCGCATGCACGCTCCATCGCGGCCCGACTGAATTCGAAAGACGGGCGCTAGCGGATGGCGGCAAAGTCGCGGTTCCGTCTGTGCTCTATCGTGCTGGACGAGCGCAGCATCGTGCGCCGAACTCGCGAGATCGAGCAGGAACGCGACATTGCGATCTACGATCTTCTGGAGTCCAACAGTTTTCAGCCGGAAGGATCTCACGGCGGTCCCTACCGGTTGATCCTCGGCATCGAGGAGAACCGTCTGACATTCGACATCCAGCTCGAGGACGGGACGCCGCATGGCAAGATCATGCTGTCGCTCACGCCGTTCCGCAAAGTCATCAAGGACTATTTCCTGATCTGCGAGAGCTACTACAAGGCCATTCGCAACGCGCCGCCGTCGCAGATCGAGGCGCTCGACATGGGCCGGCGCGGATTGCACGACGAGGGCTCCGCGCTGCTGCGCGAACGCCTCAAGGGAAAAATCGAAGTCGATCACGATACGGCGCGGCGGATCTTTACGCTCATCTGCGTGCTGCATCTGAAGGGCTGAGCGATGCGGGGGCCTCATGGTGAGGATTTGCCCGGCGCGATCCTGTTCGCCTGCACGATGAACTCGGTGCGCAGCCCGATGGCGGCGGCGATCATGAAGCATCTGTTCGGCAAGTTCGTCTATGTCGACTCGGCCGGCGTGCGGGCCGGCGCGCTGGACGCGATGGCGGTCGAAGTCATGGAGGAGATCGGCATCGAGATCGGCAAATACCATCCCAAGCGCTTCGAGGATCTGGTCGACAGCTCGTTCGACCTTTGCGTCACGCTCTCGCCGGAGGCACAGCATCGCGCGACCGATCTCGCACACACGTCGGCGATCGAAATCGAATACTGGCCAACGATGGATCCGACCCTGGTCGAAGGATCGCGCGACCAGCAACTCGATGCCTATCGTGCGGTACGGGACAATATGCTGCGGAAAATCCGAGAACGGTTCGGGGTCCAGCAAGCGTCGGACACGTGAATTGATCGCGCACTGCAACCCGACACAAATTTGCCTGATTTGGTTCATGCACGGTTCACCCCACGCGGCACATCTTATCGTTGGTTATGTGCGTGGAACGATACGAGTGACGTAAACGTTGAACGAAGCTGGACACCAAATCTGCAAACTGCCAGACGTCCGGCTGCGCGTAACAATCGAACCCCATCAATCAAGCAGGAGGAACATAATGCGTAGGATTATTCCATTGGCAGTCTCGGCCGCTGCTCTGTTCGCGTCGAGCACGGCGATGGCTGACCCGATTCGCCTAAACGACAATGACGAGGGCTATTCGCGCCTGATGCGTTGGGAGCAGCATCTCGATGACACGATCGCCGATGGCGTGCGGCACAACTCGCTCAATCCTCGCCGTGCTTGGACGATCCAGAAGAGTCTGGATTCGATCGAGGCGCAGGCCCTGCAGAGCTACTATGAGAGCAACAACGGAATCGATCCCCAGACCTTCCGGCGTTACGCGATCCAGTTGCGCGACATCGGCAATCAGTTGGGCGACGGCGATTGGGCCGCGAACAACGTTTATGGTGACAATTGGCACGATGACCGCGCCGGCGATTGGGGCCACGGCGACCACGATGCGAACAATGCGCCGCCTCCCTCCAACTACTATCGCGAGGGCGACTATGAGCGCTCCTGCCACCAGGGCAACGCCGCTGCCGGAACGGTCTTCGGCGCCATCGCCGGCGGCCTGATCGGGGGCGCTGCCAGCCACGGCAATGGCGGTGCGGTTGTCGGCGGCGTCATTCTGGGCGGACTGCTCGGCAATACGCTTTCGCGCGATATCGATTGCGATGACCAGCGCTACGCGTTCGATGCCTATGGCAGCAGCCTGAACGGCGATCTTGGCCGCGACTATGATTGGCGCCATGGCAACAGTTATGGGACGTTCACTTCGACCCGCGAATATCGGGATGGCGGCCAGGTATGCCGCGACTTCCGGGCCGTCACCTACCGTGACGGTCAGCGGTTCGAGCGCTCCGGAACCGCCTGCCGCGACTTTAGCGGGAACTGGAACACGCGCTAAACCGTGAGCCGTGACGCTTTCGAAGCATGGGCCCCGGCTGCAAACCGCGCCGGGGCCTTTTTGCGCTCATGCTCCGAGGTCCGGCTTTCACCCCCAAACCCTTGCTTTTGGCCGGTTTCGGTGCAATCTCCCGGCCGGTTTGAAACCCAATCTGAGGACGAATGGCAAAAGAGGAACTTCTTGAGTTCGAGGGCACGGTCAGCGAGCGCCTGCCCAACGCGACATTTCGCGTCATGCTGCAGAACGGCCACGAGATCATCGCCCATACCGCCGGAAAAATGCGCAAGAACCGCATCAGCGTACTGACGGGCGACAAGGTGATGGTGGAGATGACTCCCTATGACCTTACCAAGGGGCGCATTACCTATCGCTTCAAGTAAGACCGTGCCGCTCGTCCTGGCGAGCGAAAGCCCCCGGCGCAAGGCGCTGCTCGCCCAGGCGGGAATCGTCCCTGACGCCATCCTGGCCGCGTCGATCGACGAAACCATCCACAAGAACGAAACACCCCGTAAGTACAGCCGCCGGCTCGCCGAAGCGAAGGTCCGTACGATTGTGGAACGCTGGACCGGCGCGCCGTCGGTGATCCTGGCTGCCGACACGGTTGTAGCCTGCGGGCGGCGCATTCTGCCCAAGGCAGAGAGCGACGCAGACGTCCGCGAATGCCTGAAACTGTTGTCGGGTCGAAATCATATGGTCCTGACGGCTGTCGCGGTAAGCGCGGCGAACGGAAGAACTCCGTACACGGATCGTCGAGACGCGCGTTAGCCTGCAACGGCTGACGGACGAAGAAGTCGAGTCTTATGTGCGTTGCAGCGAAGGTTTGGGGAAGGCCGGGGGCTACGCGATCCAGGGGCGGGCTGAAACTTTCGTACGCCGCCTGAGTGGTTCGTATTCGAATGTGGTCGGCCTTCCCTTACGCGAAACTGTCACACTGCTTCGTGCGAGCGGATATTCGTGTTAGCGTTTCGCGTCGCTATTGCCTGAGCACCCGCATGCAAAAGGATATCCTGATTAACGCAGGAGCCGGAGAAATTCGTGTGGCCGTTGTCGAGGATGGCCGGCTCCAGGACCTGATGCTCGAACGCACGATCGGCCTCGAAGAGGGCGGCCCGCGCAAGAAATCGAACGGCCGCTCCGGCCACAGTATCATCGGCAACATCATGCTCGGTCGGGTGCAGCGTGTGCTGCCCGGCATGCAGGCGGCGTTCGTCGACGTCGGCCTGGAGCGTGCCGGGTTTCTGGGCGCGCGCGAGGCGCGCTGTCTCGCCGATCTGCCCGGCTTTGAGGAAGACCGCACGCCCAAGATCGGCGACTGCGTGCATGAGGGTGAGGAAGTCCTGGTGCAGGTGGTCAAGGACCCGATTGGTGAAAAGGGCGCGCGGCTTTCCGCGAACATCACCATTCCTGGGCGCCTGGCCGTACTCGTTCCAAACACACCTGGGGTCGCGCTTTCTCGGCGCATCGAGGACGAGAGCGAGCGCGAACGTATGCTGGCGCTCGGTGAAACCATGATCGCGCAAGGCGGCGAGAAGCTTGTGCCGGGAGCGGGATACATTTTGCGCACGGCGGCGAGCGACGCGACGCTGACCGACCTGAAGGAAGACGCCGAGCGTCTGGCGGAAGCATGGCGGCCTGTTCTCGCACGCCGTCAAATGGCCCGTGCTCCGGCGACGCTGTATCACGATCTCGACCCTGTCGAGCGCACGATGCGCGACACAGTGCGGAACGAAACTTCCAAAATCGTCATCGACGATGCGGCAGCGTTCGAAGCCGCTCGGGCCTACTGCCGCCGCGCCATGCCGGAAGCCGAGCACAAGGTGGAGTTGTTTGCCGGACCTGGCTCGCTGTTTGACGCATACAGTCTCGAGGAAGAGATCGACCGCCTGATCGATCCCAAGGTACCCTTGCCATCCGGCGGCTGGATCACGATTGAAGGCACCGAAGCTCTGACGGCTGTAGATGTGAATTCTGGAAGTTTCACGGCGTCGACCGGCCTCGAGGAAACCAGCTTTCACGTCAATCTCGAGGCGGCCGATGAGATTGGCCGGCAAGTGCGCTTACGGGGCGTCGGCGGACTTATCGTCGTCGACTTCATCCATCTGAGTGACCCGGTGAACATCGAAAAGGTGCTCGATACGCTCGCCGAAAGCCTCTCCAAGGACCACACGCCGACTTAAATCTCCCGCATGTCGGAATTCGGGCTCGTTGAAATAACGCGCAAGCGTATTCGCGACCCGCTGGTGAAGCTGATGAGTGAATGCTGCCGTTCCTGTTCCGGCCACGGACGCAAGCGCACGCGCGACAGCGTCGCACTTGAAGTGCTTCGCAGTATCGAGCGAACAGCGGCTGCGGCGCCGGGAAAACCGATCAACGTGCGTGCATCGGCGGAGGTCGTGCGCTGGCTCGACGAACATGATGAAGAAGTTCGCGCAGCATTGGCTCGGCGCGGCGCCGCGCGCGTGACGTTCGAAGTGAATGAGGCTTTTGCCCGAGAGGGATTTGATGTCACCAACGGGTGAAGGGGGAACCTGTCCGGTTTGCGGCAAACCGCGCGACCCTAATCTGCGTCCGTTCTGCTCCAAGCGCTGCAAGGATCTCGACCTGGCGCGCTGGCTCTCCGGGGACTACGCGATTCCGGGTGCACCGACCGGGGAGGGCAATGAGCCCGTTTCCCCAGAGGAAGACGCTGAATTCCATTGATTTTTGGCGCGCTGGACAGGGCCGCACGGCTCGCCTAAAAAGCGCGTCCTTTCCGGACATTCCCGGTTAGCCCAGGTAGCTCAGTCGGTAGAGCAGTGGATTGAAAATCCACGTGTCGGCAGTTCGATTCTGTCCCTGGGCACCATTCAATTTCAACCGCCGACGCGTTGCCAAAATCGGGCTGGCTATTGCTTGTTTCCCTGCCCGGCGGTCCCGTGCCCGCGATCGAAATTTCCGACCATGCTCGAGCTCGAGCCACGTTTTTCCGGTGCCTAGCCTTCCGGTCCGTCAATTAGTGCTGACGTGAAAATCGGGGAAAGAACTGTTGCCGTAGGCGCCTGCCTACCTCTAGGAATGACACGATGAAACCTCTTCCCACACCTACGGCGCTTGCCTCGATCGAGACGATCACCGACGCGCTCGCAAGCTGCGGCTACATTTCAACGCCGGCGATCTCGACGGCGATTTATCTCGCCTATCACCTGCGCAAGCCGGTGCTTGTCGAGGGACCGGCCGGTGTCGGCAAGACCGACCTTGCCCAGTCGCTGGCGAGAGCACTCTCTTTTCCGCTCGCGCGCCTGCAATGCTACGAGGGCCTGGACGAGACCAAGGCGCTCTATGAGTGGAAGTACGGCAAACAACTGCTCTACACGCAGATCCTGAAAGAGAAGATCCACGATCTGATCGAGAAGGCGGACACGCTCGAGGAATTGCTCGACAAACTCGGCGGTTTCCGGGACATCTTCTTCTCGCGCGAATTTCTCGAGCCGCGGCCACTCCTGCGGGCGATGGAGCAATCTGGCGGTTCGGTTCTGTTGATTGACGAGATCGACAAATCCGACGAAGAGTTCGAAGCGCTGCTGCTCGAAATCCTCTCGGACTACCAGATCACGATTCCCGAGATCGGAACGATTTCCGCACAGGTCCCGCCGCTCGTCATCCTGACCTCGAACAATGTGCGCGAATTGGGTGATGCGCTGAAGCGACGCTGTCTGCATCTTCACATCGGATTTCCGGAACCGGAACGCGAGCGACGTATCGTCCGCGCCCGGGTACCTGGCATTTCAGACGAACTTCTGGTCCAGCTCGTGGCGTTTGTTCAGCGCACGCGTAACGAAAAGATCCGCAAGCTTCCCTCGATCAGCGAGACGGTGGATTGGGCGCGCACGCTCGTGTTGCTGCATGCGGACACGCTCGACCCGAAAATGGTTCAGGAGACTCTCGGAGTGCTTCTCAAGCGCCAGGGCGACATCTCGGAAGTTGCCGGCCACGTCGAGCAACTGGTGGTGGAAGCGTTGGCCGACGCGGCCGAAGTCGTCTGATGGAACGGGCGCTCACGTCGTTCGTTCGCGCTCTGCGGGCGGCCGGCGCGCGCGTCTCGACTGCCGAAGCGATCGACGCCGCGCGCACAGTGGCGCTTGTGGGGTATGGCGATCGAAACGTTCTGAAGAACGCACTCGGGATAACGCTCGCAAAGACGGAAGGCGAGAAGGGCATCCATGATGCGCTCTTCGAACTCTATTTCAATCGGCAGTCGGAAACCGAACCGCAGGACAAGCAGGGCAGGAGCACCGAAGAATCCAGCGGTGAAAATGATGCGACCGGAGGAGAGGACGAGGACGGACTCGACTATGACGTCGACAAGCTCATGGCGTTGGCCCAGGCGGGAGGTGGCGCAGCGGCCGCAGCGATGGAGCGTGCCGCCGCGGCGGCGCAGGTGGAAAATATCCGTTTTGCCACCCAGGCTTCCTACTATGCGCGGCGGATGCTGAAGGCGCTCGGGATCGAGCGGATGGAGCAACAGATCGTGCAGCTTCTGGAGGCGCATTCTGCCGAGGGCGAAGCGCAGGCGCGCAGGATGATCGAGGCGCAATCGCGCCTGCAGAAAATGGCGCGCCAGCTCGTCGACCAGCATTTTGAGGTCTATGGCCGGCGCGCGACCGAGACGTTCCAGAACGAAGTCATCGCAGGCCGCTCAATCGATGATCTGGATATGTACGACATGGAGCGCGTGAAAGCCGTTGTCGCGCGCCTCGCCAAGCGGCTCGCCGACCGGCACGCCCGGCGACGACGTCTCAAGGATCGCGGCAAGCTCGATGTCCGAAAGACTATACGGGCGAGTGCGGGATATGACGGCGTTCCGTTCGATGTCTTCTGGAAGGTCAAGAAGCGCGACCGCCCCAAGATCGTCGCGGTTTGCGATGTGTCGGGATCAGTCGCGCGCTACGTCCGCTTTCTTCTGATGCTGCTTTATGCGCTCAATGAGCGGGTCGCCGACCTGCGCTCGTTCGCGTTTTCGTCGCATCTGGCGGATGTCGGCGACATGCTTGAGCAACAGGATCTCGAACCGGCGATGAACTCCATCTTGCGCACGGTCGGTGGCGGCTCCACGGACTATGGCCAGGCGCTGCTCGATCTCAGCGAAAACTTCACGGACGCTGTCGACCGGCGGACGACGGTGCTCATCCTGGGTGACGGGCGTTCCAACCACAGCAATCCGAGGCTCGATTTGTTCCGCGACATGGCCGATCAGGCCAAGCGCGTCATCTGGCTCTGTCCCGAACCTCCGGGACTGTGGGGCTCAGGTGACAGTATCCTGCCACAGTATCGTCCATTCTGCGCTTCGGTCACGCACTGCGCGACCATCTCGGATATCGAAAAAGCCATCGACGATATTTTGTTGGCCTACGATTGACTCTCATTGGGAATGGTTCGAGCCGCTCGATCCAACTTCGCGTCACTTGCCCGTGAAGACGGGTTTGCGTTTCTCGAAAAATGCCTTGCGCGCTTCCTTCGCATCTTCGCTGCTGAACGCCATTCGAATGTTGGAAACCTCGTATCGAAGCTGCTGCTCAATATCGTTGGTCTCGAGCGATTTGACCATTCCACGCTTCAGCAGCCGCAGGGTGATCGGCGACCATTCGCATAATTGCTGGCAATAGGCCGCCAGACGCTCGGACAGCCTATCGTCGTCGACGACCTCGCCCGCCATGCCGAGCGCCACGGCATCGTCACCGTTCGCCGTGCGGTTTTCCATCATGAATTGCATGGCGCGCTCGTATCCCATCGCCTGGGGCAGGGTGATCGTCAATCCCGCGTCGGGCGAGCCGCCGATGCGCGTGTAGCCCGCCATCAACCTTGCGCCGCGCGCGACGATACGCGCATCGGTCGCCATCGCCAGCCCCAGTCCGGCGCCTACGGCAACGCCGTTAATGCCGCCGATGACTGGCTTGTCGCACTTTTTGCGAATCGTGAGCAGGAATTGTCCAACCCAGCTGATGTCGTCGAGTTGTGCTGACTGCGGCGACAGAGGGTGAAAGCGCTCACCGCCCGACAGATCGAGGCCGGCGCAGAAGGCGTCGCCGCTACCCGTGAGCGCAACGACCCAAACATTGTCGTCGCGCGCTGCGTCTTCGACGGCTCCAATCACGCCCCATGCCAGTGCGTTGCTGAGCGCGTTCTTCTTTTCGGGCCGGTTGAGCACAATCGTACGGACGTGACCCGAATCCGACACTTTTACCAAGTCCGACATCTTCAACTCTCCCCAGTCTGGCGCCCGAGCACTTCGGTCAGGCCCCATTTTCTTCGCTCAACGTCTTTCTGCTAGTGCCGGCTCAATTCCGCGCGTCCCACAACCATGTGATGCACTTCATCAGGCCCGTCAGCGAATCGCAGATGGCGCACGTCCGTGTACATCTCGGCCAGAGGCGTCCACTGTGAGATGCCGGTTGCGCCATGGATCTGGATCGCCTGGTCGATGATCTGGCACGCGCGTTCCGGGACCATCGCCTTCACCATGCTCACCCAGACGCGCGCCTCACGGTTGCCGAGCACGTCCATCGCCTTGGCCGCTTTGAGCACCATCAGCCGCATCGCCTCGATCTCGATGCGCGCGCGCGCCACCAGTTCCAGGTTCTTGCCGAGCTGGATGAGCGGCTTGCCGAACGCCACGCGCGTCGTCGCACGCTTCACCATCAGGTCGAGTGCGCGCTCGGCCTTTCCGATCGTGCGCATGCAATGATGAATTCGCCCTGGTCCGAGCCGCACCTGCGAAATCTCGAAGCCGCGTCCTTCGCCGAGCAGGATATTTTCAGCCGGTACGCGGACACTGTTGAAGCGCAGATGCATGTGGCCGCGCGGCGCATGATCATGTCCGAAGACTTCCATCGGGCCGACGATCTCGACGCCCGGCGTGTCCATCGGCACAAGGATTTGCGACTGCTGGAACTGCGACGGCGCGTTCGGGCTCGTCTTGACCATACAGATCATAATTTTGCAGCGCGGATCGCCGGCGCCAGAGATATAGTACTTTTCGCCGTTGATCACCCATTCATCGCCGACCAGCTCTGCACGCGTCGCAATGTTCTTGGCGTCGGACGAGGCAACGCCTGGCTCGGTCATGGCATAGGCCGAACGGATTTCGCCGTTCAGAAGCGGTTTGAGCCACTTCTCCTTCTGCTCCGGCGTGCCGACGCGCTCCAGCACTTCCATATTGCCAGTGTCGGGCGCCGAGCAGTTCAGCGTCTCCGATGCGAGGGGCTGCTTGCCCAGCTCAGCCGCGATGTAGGCGTAGTCGAGATTCGTCAGGCCGCGCCCGATCTCCGAAGTCGGAAGAAAGAAGTTCCACAGGCCTGAGGCCTTCGCCTTGTTTTTCGCGCCTTCAAGGAGCTCCAGCTGCCCGGGAGCCCAGCTCCAACGGTCAGTGCGCCCTTGGCCAAGGCGGTTGAACTCCTCCTCGATCGGCGCGACGTTTTCGGCGATGTGTTTCTTGACGGCATCGAACAGCGGCTGCGCGTCCTTCGACATGCCGAGATTGTTCAGTTCCGCCTCGATCGCTTCCGGGCTCATTTGCGCCTTTTCGGCTGCCACGTTCATTTTGGTTCCCTCACCTTGAGATGTCTGGATTGAGGGCAATTGTGCCGCAAAATCCGCCCTGAGTCTTGGACCGATGGACCCTGGCAGGGGCGTGAACCGGGATTGCCGCCTTGCCCGGCATCTGTCTCAATGCCGCAGTCAGGCGAGCCGAAGGGCACACTTCGGACGCCGAACCTGGGGGCTCGAATGTATAAGAGTATCTTGCTGGCCTATGACGGATCGATGGAAGGCGCGCTGGCGCTTCGCGAGGGAGCGCTGCTTGCTCGGACCTGCAAGGCAAAAGTCCTCCTGCTATCGGTCGTCCCCAATACCACCGGTGCGGCGGAGCTCGCGGAGGGCCTGGGGGGCGCTCTGTCGGTGCAGGTCGAGGACTACAAAGACCTGCTCAAGCAGGCTGTTGCATGGCTCAAGGAACGCGGTATTGAGCCTACGCCCAAACTTCTGATCGGCGACCCCGCGCAGATTATCGGCGCCGTGGCGAAAGAGGTTTGCGCTGATCTCGTTGTCGTGGGACATCAACGAAAGAATGCGCTTTCACGATGGTGGTCCGGCTCGAAGCATACGTATCTGAGCGACCATGTCGGCTGCAGCATTCTCATCGCCTGCAACCCGACCAGCAATGAAGCATTTGACAGCCGCCAGCGGGACCAATCGATCGCTTAAGTCCGCGCTTCTTCAATTCACACTGCGATCAAACTCTCCGTCACGATTGCGCGTTCACCTGCGGCCGAGCGCTCAAGGCGATAGCCGCGTCCGAATTCGTTCACCAATGCGTGGCCGTGCTGCTCGAAGATTTTGCGCAGAGAATGTGCATAAACTTGCACGGCGCCTTTCGAGGTTTTCAGACGCGTCGTAATCCGCTCGAATACAACCGTCTTTCCGTCGGCGTTCAACAACATCTCCGCGAGCGAGGCTCGCTTCCAGTCGAGCGTATAGCGCGTGCCGTCGATTTCGATGAACGGCCGTTGCGTGTTGACGTGTATCATCCGAGATGAGCCCCGAGCTTCGTTACATCGTTGTGAGGATGTCGGCGAAGCCAATTCGCAGGCGAGAAAAAAGTTGGTGGAGCGAAGGAGCGCCAACGTCCGCCGTTAGCGGGTGGGGGGGCAGCGTGCGCAAGCGCCACCTTCGCTCCACCAGTTCAAAAAACCATGCGTATCAGTGCGTGCCGGCCTGGACTTCAGGCAAATTCTTGATGTCGGAAGCGGAGAGTGACGTGGTGTAACCACCCGCAGCCCTTGGCTGCAGCGAAGACACGGGGATCGGAACATTCTTCGAGCCCATGCCCAGGAACTTTTCCACGCCGACGACAGCCTGCCTTTGGCCATTCGTGTCGGTCGTCATGGACGACACGTTTCCGACGACGAGATCCTGCTGATTGTAGATGATCTGCCCTGTCAGGTCGGCGGGCGCGGCATTGTCTGAAGCCGGCGTGGGCGATGCCTGTGTCATGGAATCCTCTGCGACAGCCTGGCTGAACGAGCCGGCAGCGAAGGCAAGCATTGCGCAGGCGATCAAGACAAATTTCATGAATTCCTCATTGCTTCAGGCTCGGACTCCCGAGCGTTATTGACGACTGCCGAAGCGCCTCTGCGCACGGTTGAAGCTAACGGCAACGCGCTTGTCCGGTTGTGATAATTGTGGGACAAAATTGGGCAGTTGAACGTACTTTCGGCGTTAAACGCCGTTGCGGAATTGGGTTTGCATGGCGCTGGATCGTCAGACAAATCCGCGATGGCGAATCGAGTATCTCGACGCGTGCTGAGGCATGTTGAGAAAAGATCGGGTCCTGTTTCGGATTGAATTGGCAGGGACGTTGCTGCCGAAAATCCCTGCTGTATCGCTGTTTTGCGCTTGCGCCGATTCCTGGGAGAAGCTCGGGGCACGGCGACTCTTCCCCACTTTGGCATTACTGCTCGCTGGGTTCGCCGGTGCGATCTGTTCTGCGCACGGGGGCGATGCCTATCGTCTTCTTCGGCTCGACGGGCGCGAGGTCAAATGGGGTTCCGCCGCCATGGGCAGCGGCGCGTCGCTCACTTATGAAGTTCTGTACGCGCCGTCGCCGCTGGCCGGTAGCCACAATTGCCGGAAACTAGCTGGAATCGGCAGTCTTTTGGTGCGTTCGCGGATCACACGGCATGCATTCGAACATGAACTGTCGGAGGCGTTCAGCCTCTGGGAAGCGGTGGCGAATGTCCGGTTTCGCCGCGTAGCGTCAGTCAGCTCCGCCGACATTGTGATCAGCGCCGAGGCGATCCCTGACGGCGTGGCCTATGCGGACGTGACCCTTGCGTCATCCAGCGGCGGCGTTGTAGCACCGATTGCTAAGGGGATAGTTTGTCTCAATCCGGACGTCTATTGGACGGCAGGCAAGCCCGGACGTGCCATATTACCGAATGCCAATTTTGGCGTCTATGAATTGCGTTATACGCTGGCGCACGAAATCGGACATGTTCTTGGACTGGATCATCCCGGTCCGACTGGGGAATTGATGTCGTTCGCGTACGACGAGGATATTGATCGCCTTCAGCCCGGAGACATTGCCGGAATCGTTGCGCTTTACGGTCCGCGAAGCTCGGCTCCCCATCTGACGCTGAACGAAAAAAGGATTGCCGCCAGGTGACCGCAACGCTTTTCAACATGACAGACCACCAGGGTTGCCATGAAGCGGTCATGACATCGCCGATTGCAGGCCAGGTGAAAGCGTGGCCGGCTCGACGCCGATTTGGGAGGCCATTCGGGATTTCTCTCCGAAGACTTGGCGCGGCGGCATTCATCGTAGCCGGAAGTTCTCTCGTCTCGAATTGCGCGGTATTCCAGAAAGTGGATGGCTGGTTCACCCACGACGCCAAACCACCGCAGGTTGCCGAACATCCTGTCGCGCCTGCGCCGACGATTGTTCAGACGCCCCGGCCAAAGCCGCCGGTGCCTGCTCAAGTTCGTGAAGCACCTCCGCCCAAGCCGGAGAAGCCTGAAAAACTTGAACGTCTGGCTTCGGTCGATCCCAACAGCCTGATCGGAATGGAGCCTTCGACGGTTGAGAAACTTTTGGGCTCGCCCTCGAGAATTACCAAGAACAATATCTCGCTCGTCTGGATATATTCCGGAGCCGGTTGCGCGTTTCAGATTTTCTTCTACCCGGACGTGAAAACGTCCGCCTTCCACGCGCTGAAATATGGCGGCACGGACGGTAGCGGAGGATCACTCGTTACCTCGCAGCCCTGCATCCGGGACATTCTTGTGGCCAAGACCAATGCTCCCGGCTAGCGCGCAGGCTCTCCGTGGCCATGTTCTCGTCGTCGACGATGACGATCTCTTCCGCGAGTCCGTGAGCACGAACCTGACGGATGCCGGCTTTTCGACCGATTGCTTCGCCGGCGGACTGGAAGCCATCGATTACCTGACGAAAACTCCGAACGCCGACCTGATCCTGCTCGACTGGAAAATGCCGGGCATGACAGGAATCGAGGTCTTGCAGCGCATGCGGACCGAGAAGATCGATATCCCCGTCATTTTTCTGACCGTGCTGGGCGCGCAAATCTACGAAGAAGCTGGCCTGCTTGGTGGAGCGGTCGATTTCGTCGAAAAATCCCGTAGTTTCTCCATTCTGCTGAAGCGGATCGAGCTGATCCTCAGCGGACAAAAGACGCAGAAGAGTGCGCCGTCATCGCCGGAGGCGGCCAGTGTCGTTCAGCTTGGCCAACTGACCTTGCGGTTCGACTCTCGGCGAGCATCCTGGGGCGGCACCGATATTCTTCTGACATTGACGGAATTCAACATTCTGGTGTTTCTGACGGAGCGGGCAAACCGCGATGTCAGCTATCGCGAGATATACGACATCGTGCGCGGTGAGGGATTCGTAGCCGGAGACGGCGAAGTCGGATATCGAACCAATGTGCGTGCCTTCATCAAGCGAATTCGCCAGAAATTCCGTGACGTCGATCCCAATTTCTCCCAGATCGAGAATTATCCGGGATTCGGCTACAGGTGGAGCGATGGAAGCGGACAGTAGGGCGGACAGACCGCTCTTCAGTCTGCTTCGTTCCTTTTCCGTCAAGCTGATCGCTCTGGCCCTGGTACTTCTGACCGTACCTCTCATCCTCTACTGGGAGTTTCAGCGGGCGGAACAGGCACAGTCACGGTTGCTGCGAAATTCGGCAACTCAAACCGGGCGCGTGATCGCCGCCATGCTCGAGCCGCGCTTCAAACTTTTCAAAAGCGAGTCACCGCAGGATCTGGCCGACGCACTCAAGGGCGCCGCCGTCGGCAGCACAAACGTGAAGGTTCTGGTCCGGCCGGCAAATTCGGGACGCGATGACTTTATCTACGTCGCGGCCTATCCGAGCCTGTCGGCAAGCGCGCTGGAGCAGGAGCGCGGCGAACTGTTGCGGTCCGGTGTTTTCGGCCGCCTTGCCCCGACCTGCGACGCGGCGACCGATCTTGCCATTCGTGTCGACAAGCCTAAGCGCACATCGGAAATTCTGACGTCAATGACGCCGGTGCATGTGGAAGGAAACTGCTGGATTGTCATCACTTCGCAGAATGCAACGGACCTTGCGCCAGTTCCGCTCGATCTCACGTTCTGGGCGACACCCTCCATGCGTATCGCGGCCGGTATCTACATCATCAGCACGGCGCTCATCTTTGCGCTCTTCATCCAGATGTGGCGCAACGTCGCCAGGTTTCGCCAGGCGGCGCGCCGGATCCGGCTGCGCGAGGCAGGCGCAATATCATTTCGCGAACTCAATTCCATTCCCGAACTAGGCCGCGTCGCTGGCGACTTCAATTCACTTGTCGATGCCCTCGTCGCATCCCAACAGGCTATCAAAAAGGCCGCCGAGGAAACCGCGCATGCTTTAAAGGCTCCGCTCGCGGTAATCTCGCAGTCGATAGAGCCGCTCAAGCGCGCCGTGGAACCGACAAACGCTGTGGCTCGGCGTTCGCTGCAGCTCATCGAGGGTTCGGTGGCGCGGCTGGATGCACTGGTCACATCGGCGCGCGATCTGGAAGAAGCCGGTGCTGAGGTCGTGTTTCCCGAACGGACGCAGATGAACCTTTCAGACTTCCTCAAACGCCTCCTGGCAGGCCATGAGGCGGCGCTTTCGCTGCAAGGCAAGCGGCTCGAGCCACATATTGCCGATGGCATCATCGCCTACGCGAACGAAGAACTGATCGAGACGGTGGTGGAAAATCTTCTCGACAATGCGGCGAGTTACACCCCGAAGGGCGAGAAGATCGAGGTGACACTCGCCAAAAAGGGCAATTTTGTCTCGCTCTCGGTTGCCGACCACGGTCCCGGCGTTGATCCGGTGGCAATTCCGCGAATCTTCGACCGCTACGTGTCGAACCGCCCCGGGCCCGAGCTCAGCGACTCGGAGAGTGGGGCGGGAGAGAATCATCAGGGACTTGGGCTGTGGATCGTGAAGCGAAATATCGAGGGCCTGGGCGGAGAAGTCGTCGGACGAAACCGGGATGAGGGCGGATTCGAAGTTACAGTCAGCCTGCGCGGGCGCGTGTAGATACGGGCGACCTTGAACCGTCAGAGGCGGGCAAGCAGCCGTGTGGCGAGCGCCGTCAACTTGTGGACGGGGCCAGCGCCCAGGATTTCCGGATCGAATAGCAAAATCCAACAAACCGTGAGTGCAGGCACCAGCAGCATGTTGCGTATCGTGCTCGCCAAGAGTTTTTTCCGGCTTTCGAGCATCACCGGAATTTCATCGAGACATTTGCTCATTTCGAAACCGGAGAGGAAGAATGTTTGGTGCGGCATGTTGTGAATAACTCAGCAATTTTGGCCGCTTTGCTGCATCGCGGTGTGACAAATTTTGGACAACGGGAGGGCGCAACTTTTAAGCGCTGGCTGCGTTGGTAGAATGCGTGACTATTCGCATGACTTGAGCTTTAGAGCTTGTCGCGCGTTTTGGTCGACACATTGAAGTTCGCGGAAATCTTTTTTCGATCCGGGTCGTTCGCCCCCCCGGAAACTGAGAAAAAGGAATCGCTATGCGAACGGGACGCATGAACATGGAACATGTGAACAGCGAATTTCTGGTGGACTACTGGAGCCGCCTGCGCAAGGGCCGCATTGTACCGGATCAGTCCGACATCGACCCGCGCGTCATCAAGCATTTCTTGCCGGCCGTGTTCATACTCGACGCATCAAACCCGTCATTCCCGACCTATCGGCTTGCCGGTACCGCATTGTGCAAACGCGTTGGTTTCGAACTTCGCGGCACAAATTTCCTGGCGCAATGGGATGCGCATTCGTTCGAGACTCTCGCGTCACTCTTGCGTCGTTCCCTCAGGCTGCGCCGCCCTGTCTGCCTCCGCTCAGTCGGCGCAGTCAGCGAAGGATGCGTCGTTGAGCTCGAAACTTTGCTTGCGCCGATCAGCTCGCACAGCGGCGAACCGACAAGGTTCATCGGCTTGGCTCAGACGTTGAACAATTCCAGCGCATCGGCCGGCGCGTCGGACGCGTTTCAGCATCTGACGGCATGGAAGCTCATCAACGAAGATGATCTGCTGCCGGTGTATTCGGGCTGGCCTTCGACGCTTTCATTTCCCGCGCGCCAGGTTGAAGCAGGCCGGCGCTCCTACGGATAGGCGCCAGATGCTCGGCCGCGCAATCGCAACAGTCGCGTTTGTGTGGCTCATGGCACCTCACGAACCGGATCTGGGTTTTGGATGCGGTGTCGTCGCGACATTGAACTGCCCGGGCCTTCCAGGGGACCGCAACGCTGGCTTGTCCGGGAACATCGTCGAACGGGTCTGGGAATCGTCACAGTTTTTGCACGAGACTTTGCTGTCGCGCTTGGATGCGGTCCGCGATGACTTTCAGCAGAATCTCGGGGCCCCGCAGGCGCAATCCTGAGACTGCGAACTAGCCACAGCGCCTGATCGCTCCACCGCCTGGACCTCGGCACATAGCGCCCGGCGTACCTGCGACAGATTTTGTGTTCCGTTCCCCTCGGTTTCTACTAAGCTATCGAGGTAGTTTCAGGGAACTCTGCGACGAGGGGGGATGAATGAAGTCGTTCAGGATCATGGTGATTGCCGGTTTGTGCGCCGCAAGCCTGTTCACAACCGCCACGGATGCAAGCGCGCGCGCTTACAGGTGCACCGCGCGAAGTCCAGTGGCGTTCGGCTGGTTCATTTCCCCTAACCTTGCTGTTTCGCGTTACAACGCGCTGAGACAGTGCGCGATCCGGACGCCGCGCGGACTTGTTTGCCTGATCCGAAGCTGTGTTCGCGTCTAGCCGCGCGCCCGTCTGGTCTGAACTCTCAGTTTGCCGTTGCCAGTTCAGTGTTGAAATTGACTGACGCTGAACATCACGCCACCGCCAGAAGATTCTGACCCTTCGGAGTTGACTCACGTCAACATGACCGCTCGTTGGGTCGGTCAGTCTTGGACAGTACTGTGAGGCCGAAGCGGCCTTGCCCGGATGTTCGGGCTGCTGCTCTGTGGGCCTTTGGGGAGCGCGTGATGAAGGTGTCCGAAGCGCTTCAAACGCGCATGACGTGCCGTGCCTATCTCGACACGCCGGTGCCGGAAGCGACAGTCCGCGCCATACTCGCCGGCGCGTCACGCGCACCGTCCGGGGGCAATCTTCAGCCCTGGCGCGTCTGGGTGTTGACCGGCAATGAACTTTCTCGCCTGAAAGCGGTGCTCGCTGAAAAGCTCGCAGCAGGGCAGCTTGCCGATGGCTGGCCGGAATATTCGATCTATCCGCCGGACATGAAGGAGCCGTATCTCTCGCGAAAGTTCAAGGCGGGTGCCGCGATGTACGCCGCGATCGGTGTGGAGCGGGACGATGCGCCGGAGCGGATGCAGGAGCTGGCGCGAAATTTCACGATCTTCGACGCGCCCGTGGCGATGTTTTTCGCTATCGACCGGTCGATGCAGCAAGGCCAGTGGGCGGATTTGGGGATGTTCATGCAATCCGTGATGCTGCTCGCGCGCGAGCACGGCCTTCACACGGCGGCGCTAGAATCTTGGTCGTTCTGGTTTAAGACTGTCGCCGAATTTGTCCGCATGCCCGAGGAGTTGATGCTCTTTTGCGGTATGGCATTGGGTTTCATGGACCGCAATCATCCGATCAATCGCCTTCGGACTGAGCGCGCGCCAGTCGATGAATTCGCTGCGTTGCAGGGCTTCTGACAGTGCCTACACGCGGACGACGCCGTCAGGTTGAAGCCTGAGCTGCTCTCAACAGAACGAGCGTTCGTTGCGAATGCGCGCGTCGTGACGCGTGTCTACATTCAAATAGCACAAGTCTAGATGAGATTTTTATTTGAATGACAAACCGTCAATACAAATGTGAATCACGTCAATATTTAATAGTACGAAAGTGCACAGTTGAGTTACTATTCACCGATACGGCTCAGGGGCCGTAGTTGTTAGGGGGCTAACAGGTCGGTCGAACAAAGCATCTGGATCATGGAAAGCGACACGCTGGCGCGCGCGCTCATCGCGACCGCCGTAGACGGCATAATCGTCATCGATGCCAATGGAATTGTGCAAGTCTACAACGCTGCCTGCAAGAAGCTGTTCGGATACAATCCGGAAGACGTAATCGGCAAAAACGTCAAGATGCTCATGCCTGAGCCCTATCATGCCGAGCATGATGGCTACCTGCAGAATTACCATCTTACGGGCGAAAAGCAGATCATCGGGATTGGACGTGAGGTTGTCGGCCGCCGCAACGATGGCTCGACGTTTGCGATGTATCTGTCCGTCGGCGAAGGACGCATCCACGAGCGCCAGATATTTGTCGGCATCATTCACGATCTGACCGAGCAGAAGGAAGCCGAAGCAGCAGTGCGCGAGCGCGAGGCGAGGCTGCGCTCTATTCTCGACACGGTTCCCGATGCAATTATCACGATCGACGAAAAGGGAATCATCGAGTCCTTCAGCTTGGCCGCATCACGCCTATTTGGGTACGAACCGCCGGAGGTGGTCGGCAAAAACGTCAAAGTGTTGATGCCGCCGCCGTATCGCGATCAACACGATGGCTATCTTGAGCACTATGGGCGAACGGGCGAGCGGCGGATTATTGGAAAGGGGCGCATTGTCGTCGGCTTGCGCCGTGATGGCAGCACGTTCCCGATGGAACTTGCGGTTGGTGAGGTGCACGGCGGGGAGCGCCGGCTGTTTACCGGCTTTGTGCGCGACATCACCGAAAGACAGGATACCGAGCACCGGCTGCAGGAACTTCAGACCGAATTGCTGCACGTGTCACGCCTCAGCGCCATGGGCCAAATGACGGCCGCGATCGCCCATGAACTCAACCAACCGCTGACTGCCATAACCAATTATGTGAAGGCCGCGCGCCGGACACTGGACTCGCGCGAGACCGATCCGCACGCGATCGTCCGCGCCCAGGACATGATCGACAAGGCGGCCGTGCAGACTTTGCGGGCCGGTGGAATTATCAGGAATCTGCGTGACTTCGTCGAAAAACGAGACGCCAACCGCACGCCGGAAAATCTGAGCAAGGTCATCGAGGAAGCGCTGGCGCTGGCATTTGTCGGGGCGGCCGACAAGAACGTCAAACTGAAACTCAATCTGGATTCAACGCTGCCGCCTGTGCTGATCGACAAGATTCAGATTCAACAGGTTCTGATAAATCTCATCCGCAACAGCATCGAAGCGATGCTGGCCGTGCAAAAACGCGAATTGCTGCTGGCGACAGGACATGGCGACCCGGGATTTGCAAATGTGACCGTACGCGATACCGGGCCCGGTCTGCCGCCGCACATATCCTCGCGGCTGTTTGAACCGTTCCAGACCACGAAGGACAGGGGTATGGGAATCGGATTGACGATCTGCCAGTCGATCGTCGATGCGCATGGTGGAAAGATCTGGCTTTTACAGGACATGCCATCAGGCACGGGCTTCCGCTTCCGGTTGCCCCTGTCCGGAAACTTGGATGCTGCAGCATGACAAACAAGGCGATTGTGGTTGTAGTCGACGACGACCCGGCGGTACGCGACTCTATGCGTGCGCTCTTGGAGTCGGCGGGCTATGTGGTCAAGGATTATGCGTCCGCCAAGGCTTTCCTGAAGGAGCCGCTTCCCGCCGGCGGGTGTCTCGTCACCGATATCCGCATGCCGGATATGGACGGCCTGGAACTGCAGGAAGAGATCACCAGGCGGGGAATGGATATTCCTGTCGTGATCATGACGGGCCATGGCGATGTGCCGCTGGCGGTTCGCGCGATGAAGGCCGGTGCGCTCGATTTTGTCGAAAAGCCGTTCGACGACGAAGGCATGCTGGCGAGTGTGCAGCGCGCCCTTCTGATCGGGCATCAGGAACGCGCCCGCCAGGCCGAAGCAAAGGCGGCGCAGGAACTTGTCGCATTGCTGACGCCTCGCGAGCTCAATGTGCTGGAAAAACTGGTCGCCGGGCGTTCGAACAAGGTCGCCGCATACGAACTTGGCATCTCACCGAGAACGATTGAAATCCACCGCGCCAATATCATGGACAAGATGCATGCGCGAAGCTTGTCAGAAGTGGTGCGAATCGCGCTCGCCGCTGATCATTCGCGCGCAAACCTTGCCTGATCAGTGCACCATGAGGATCGGAATGCGCGGATGCGAAGCGATGTGATCGGTAGCGCCGCCGAAAATCGTTTCCAGAGTTCGGTTGTGTCCGTATCCGCCGACAATGACCAGGTCGCAGCCCGCGCTCGCGGCCGCGTCGAGAAGGGCTTCTCCGACGGGGCGCACGCTTTTCACAACGCGTCT
This sequence comes from uncultured Alphaproteobacteria bacterium, assembly GCA_963741725.1. GTDB lineage: Bacteria > Pseudomonadota > Alphaproteobacteria > Micropepsales > Micropepsaceae > Rhizomicrobium. The sequence goes on from CAVUJC010000007.1 coordinate 31,730, forward strand.
TTCCGCCACCTTCACGCCATGAAGGGCGAGATACTCTTTGACTTCGGAAAGGTCGTATTCCCCGGCGGCGTCCTGGCCAATGCACAATAGATCGGCTCGTCCGGCTGAACTCGAGAAATGGCAGTGCCGCGACGAGTGCGTGAGCCGCTGCGCGGCCGCCGTCCCAGCCGAGCGCGGGTTTGGCGCCGATCTGCTCTGGCGCAATCTCAGGCGACAAGAGCACTGGACGCTCGGCGCGCAACAGCATGTGGATGAAGGCGTCGTGCAACTGTCCGTTGCGTGACCCTGCCATTGGCGGAAAGACCACGAGATCTGCAAATCGCGTACTGGCATCAAGAACGCGCGACAAACGGCCTGTTTCCTCGCGGTAGGACGCAGTGACCAAATCCGATCGTTCTGCGAGTGGTGCAATCCGCGCGCCTGCCTGAAGCGTGACAGCAGCAAATGCAGCCCGCGCATTCTGCTGGGACTGCTCCGTCATTTTTATGCGGACTTCAGACAGCTCTTGCGCAGCCGCGGGAGACGCATGCCAGTCGGAGATGCCGACTGTTTCGCGCGCGTCGGGAGAGACGAAGACAGCATTGACATGTGCGCAAAATGGCCGCGCCGCCGCGAAGGCGGTAGCCAGCGTCGCCGCGTCGTCGGGCGCGCCGGTGAGGGGAACGAAGATGTCCGCAATAGCCATGTTGCGACGTCCAGCTCAGCGTTGCGGCGTCATGCGGTCCTTGGCCTCGAAGAACTTGCGAGCATGGGCCACGATCTGACCCGGCGTGGGCTGATCAAGAGCTTCGACGCCCATGATGCGCGGCGCCAGGGCCGGTACATGATCGCGGATGAAGTGCGCCAGTTCGGTCTTTGCCGTGCCGTGACCGACAATCAGAATTTCCTGACTGTTCATCAGTGCGTTGGAAATATCCGTGAGATAGGCCTTTGCGTCATGGGAGTGTCCCGAACCGACGGTTCCGGACTTGTGATGGATGTGACCTTCGTGCGCGGGGGCGAGAATGTGCTTCTCCGTCACATCGTCTTTTCCCAGTTCGAACAGGCGAGCTTCGCGATGGTCGATCCAGACAACGGCGTGGAAGTGGTGGGTCATTTTCAACTCCAATTGAAAGCGCCTAGTGCGCGAATAGTACCGGGATATCTGATTGGGCGAGCAATTTTTCCGTGACGCCGCCGAAAAATGTCTCCCACAAGTGATCGTGGCCGTAGCCGCCTGCGACGAGGAGGTCGGCGCCGGCCACGCGGGCTTCGGCCATGAGAGCCTCGGCCGGCGGTTTTCCGGCGGCGTCGACGATGCGAAGCTCATGCGAAACACCGTGCCGTGAGAGATAGTCGACAACTTCCTGGGTTGGGACGGGCTCCGAACCGCGGCGATGCACGACGATCACGACAATGCGTTCGACGTGCTGGAGAAATGGCATCGCACTGCAGATCGCATGTGCGGCAAACGCGCTGCCGTCCCAACCGATGGCGATTTTCCTGAACGGACCATGTGGCGCGTGGTTGGCGACCAGAACGGGGCGCCGAACAGTGCGCAGCACATCGAGAAATGCCTCATTGATCTCCGGAGAGTCGCGCCAACGCACGGGGCCGAATACGACGAGATCGCTCAGCTTGGCCGCATCGCAGATGGTCCGGTCGGCATTGCCCCAAAGCTGGCGGAAGGAGCAGGTGGCGTTCGCATGACATTCCGGCGACTTCAGGACAGCGATTTCTTCATGCCGGCAAACGGCAGTCATCGATTCGTGTGCGCGGCCGGCCGCGGCCTGCGCGAACTTTGTCTGCCCGTCGATGATCGCCTGCATCGCTTCGCCCGACAGCGGGACACCGACGAGGGGAACAGCCTCCGCCGGATCGGGATGGACGAACTGCACCTGCACATGCGCGTTGAACAGCTTTGCCACCTGCAGTGCGGCCGCGATCGCCACGTCGTCACGCGGTGTTCCGGTTGCTGGTACCAGGATTTTGGCGATTGCCACGTTTAAACGCCTTTCGTCTCTTTTTTGAAGTTTCGCGCATAAGAGCAAAGGCACGTTGACCTAGGTCAGGCGCTGCGCAAAAAAGAGGCCGGTTTAAGGTGATTTATAGCCCATTCCCGTCAGATTTTCAGGGTTGCCCGCATGAGCGACTGGTCGTGCGGGGCGGAGGAAATCGAACAGCCGAGCTCACGGCAGAGTGCGAGCATGTTGGTGTTTTCGGCCAGAATGTCGCCGAACAGTTCACCGATACCACGATCTTTGGCGTAGGCGCCGATGCGTTGCATCAGGAAACGCCCAGCACCGTGACCCTTGAGGTCGCTGCGGACTGTAACGGCGAATTCCGCCCGGGCATTGTCAGGATCCGCCGCGATCCGCGCCACTCCGGCGATGGCATTCGCAGCGTCAAACAGCACAAAAGCCATTTCGCGGTCATAATCGATCTGGGTGAGGCGCGCGAGCATCGTTTTCGGCAGTGAATTCAACGGGGACAGAAACCTCATGCGGACGTCTTCAGGCGCCAGACGTGAGAAGAACTCGACGAACAAGGGCGCATCCTCTGGTCGAACGGGCCGCAACAGCACCTCGCCGAAATCGGGGATGATCAAACGTTCAACAAGTTCTTCGGGATAGGGACGGATCGCGATCCGATCACGGTCTGCACCGGTGATCGGGGCGAGTTTTACCCGCGCATCAAGCGCGATGACGCCATTCTCATCGGCGAGGAGCGGATTGATGTCGAGCTCCGCAATTTCCGGAAAGTCGCAGATCAGTTGTGACAATTGCACCAGCGCGAGCGCAATCGAATCCAACTTCGCCGCCGGCGTGTCGCGATAACCCGCAAGTTTGCGATGCACGCGCGTGCGGGCGATCATTTCGCGTGCCAGCTTGAGATTGAGTGGCGGCAGGCCGAGCGTCTTGTCGTCGATGATCTCGACTGCCGTGCCCCCCTGACCAAAAAGAACGAATGGACCGAACGTGCGGTCAGCCGCCATGCCCAGGATCAGTTCCTGGGCATGAGGTCTCTGCACCATTTGCTGCACGATGAATCCGGTAAGGCGGGCGCCAGGCAACAGTTTCGCGATGCGCACATCCATGTTTGCGGCCGCCGAACGTGCCGCGTCCTCGCCGACAATGCTCAGGATCACGCCGCCAACATCGGATTTGTGGCTAATGTCCGGGGAAAGTATTTTCAGCGCAATGGGGCCGCCGATCCGGCGCGCGGCAATCGCGACTTCATCGGGCGTCGCGGCATGCATCGTCTGAACGATGGGAATCCTGTAGCATTCGAGGAGAGACTGCACCGCGAGGGCGTCGAGCCAGGGCAAGCCGTCCGCTAGTCCCTGTTTGATGATCTCCGCGGCTTTCGCGCGGTCTGGCTGGTATCCTTCCGGGATCGATGGCGGCACCTCCATCAGCGTTTCCTGGCCCCGCCGATAACGCACCATGTGCATGAAACCCCGGGTCGCTTTTTCGGGCGTGTCGTAAGTCAAAACCTTCGCGGCTTCGAATGCCGCGCGCGCGGCTTCTGCAGACTGGGAACCAAGCCAGTTCGTCAGGATCGGAACGCTGGAATCGCGCGCTGCTTCGACAACGGCGGTTGCCGCATCCAAACCGGAGGCGACGGCAGTCGGGCAGTTGAGTACCAGGATGGCGTCATGATCGGCAGAAGCCCGGAGAATCGTCAACGCATCGGAATAGCGCTTCGGACCCGCATCGCCGATGATGTCGATCGGATTGCCATGGGACCAGGTGGCGGGCAAAACGGCGTTGAGTTGTTTGGCTGTCTCGTCTGAGAGAGTGGCCAACGTGCCGCCCTGGGATATCAGCGAATCCGTTGCCAGAACACCTGCGCCACCGCCGTTGGTCAGGATCGTCAGGCGGTCGCCTCTCACTCGAGGCCGAACCGAGAGTGTTTCGACCGCATCAAAAATTTCGTCCAGATCGTATGCGCGCACGATGCCCGCGCGTTCGAAGGCGGCGTCATAGACCGCGTCCATGCCGGCCAGTGCCCCGGTGTGTGAAGCGGCGGCCTTGGCAGCGGCGGCCTGGCGACCGGCCTTGATCGCGATGACCGGTTTCAGGCGCGCCGCCGCGCGCGCGGCCGACATGAATTTTCGCGCATGGGTGACGGCTTCGATGTAGAGCAGGATTGCGCCGGTATCGTTGTCCGTTGCGAGATAATCGAGCATGTCACCAAAATCGACGTCGCTCATGTCACCAAGCGAGACGAGGTGCGAGAAGCCGATGCCGCGACCCGTCGCCCAGTCGAGCACAGTCGTCACCATGGCTCCGGACTGCGCGACGAATGCGACACCGCCTATCTGCGGCATCACTTGCGCGAAGGAGGCGTTCAGTTTTGAAGGGGTCGAAACGACGCCAAGGCAATTCGGCCCAATGATGCGCATCAGGTGGGGCTTTGCGGCGTCCAGCATCGCCTGCTCAAGCGCCACGCCCGTGGCATTGCCCGCCTCGCGAAAACCAGCCGTGATGACGATCGCGGCCTTGGTGCCGCGCGCGCCGAGCTCGGAGATGAGCGACGGAACGGTCGGCGCAGGAGTGCAGATTACGGCGAGATCGGGCGCCTGCGGCAGGGAAGCGACGTCGGGAAAGGCTGTGGTTCCAGCGACATCGGCGTGCTTGGCGTTGACCAGCATGATCTGGCCGTCAAATCCCGCACTGCGCAGATTGTCGGCCGTGACGGCGCCGACGGAGTGCGCGCGCGTGCTCGCGCCGATCAGGGCAACAGATTTTGGCTTGAAAATGGAATCCAGATTGCGAACGCTCACGCATTTTCCCCGGTTGCCGACGGTGACAGTATCAACGCGGAACGCGACGCATTTTACAGTATCGGTGTGATTTCCACGACCTTAAACGGCCGCTGAACGCCATCGTGCTCGGTGATCGAAACATAGGCTCCGCTGGACAGGTGGTGGCGGTCGAGCCTGAAAAATGGTTCATCTTCTTCTGAAGGATGGGCCGGATAGTCGAAATACCAGCCATGCTGGCCGTGCCGCTTCAGTAGGCCGTTTTCCTCCGGTTCCGGCCCCCAAAAACGACGCACGCGGCAACGATCCTTGTGCGTCGTCCATTCCGATGGATCGATGTGCCCGTCTTTTGTAAGCGGCGCGACGAACTCATAACCGTGTTGCGAACTTCCGTCTGGAAATCCTTCGACCCGACCCAGTTCCAGACGTACCCGTGCGAGAGGCATCGAATATCTCCGTGTCTATGCGATTTGTACAGGCTATCTGGTTTTTGAAGCGGTCGACTGATCTCGCTCAAATCGACCGCTAATCGAGGAAATGCCTGTCGAAGGTTTTTCGCGTTGTTTCCATGTCGGCCTCGACGGAATCCGCGCGAATACCCGGCACTACGCCGCCGAAATGGACATGGTCGACCAACTGCAGGCCGCACACGGCCGCGAAGTGACCATCGAACAAGGTCCGCATGGCCTGCCAGGCGCCGGACTGGATCACCCATTCCGTCGGAGCGCCGGATGATGTGAAGCTGATCAACTTCTTCCCCATCATCAGCGGAGCATTGCCGGTCGCCTCGCGACGAAAGGCAAAGCCCATGCCGAACACGCGTTCCAGATAACCCTTCAGTATTGCCGGTGGGGAGTTGAGCCAGATCGGATAGCACAGGACGAAGACATTCACGTCCTTCAAGAGTTCCCGTTCGGCCAGAACGTCATCGCGCAACGCGAAATGGTTCGACCAGGGAATCTCGCTTTCATGCAGGCAGGGGTCGAATTTCATCCGGTAAAGATCACGAAACAGGATCTCGTGTCCGCGCGCCAAACCTTCCTCACGATAGGCCGAGGCTATGGAGCCGACAAAACTGTCGCTCCTGGGATGGGCAAGGATAACTGCGTGCTTCATGCGCAAAACTGCCGCTACCGTTTCTTACACTAGGAATTTTCTGGCAGCCCGTCTTGACCCGGATCAACCTGGCTAGGTTCCCGGTGGGCCGTTCGCCTTCAGTTTGATGCCATACCTGAGAAATTCTGCCTCGATTCCGGGCTGGATCGCCTTCGCGTCCGCAAGGTCCTTGGGCGCAGTCCGGTCGCCGATACGAAGCTTGGCAACCGCGCGTCCGAAGAGCGACGTGACCAGTTTGGGCTCACGCTTCAGGGCGTTGGTGTAGCTACCGATAGAGTCGCGATATCTGCCGAGCTTCAAGAGCACCAGACCACGGCTGTCCCATGCATTGGCGTTGGAGGGGGCAAGCGCAATCGACTTGTCGCAATCGGCCAGCGCCCCGGCAAGGTCAACGCCGGCCACACCGCGCGTCCAGCAGCGCGAATTCCAGGCTGCGGCAAGTCGCGGCTGCATTGCGATGGCGGTGGAGAAGTCCGCGATCGCGAGGTGGTACTTTCCGCGGATTTGATAGAGATATCCGCGTAGCTGAAAGTTGATCGGATTGTCCGGAGTCAGAATGATGGCGCGGTCATAGTCCGCAAGTGCAAGCGCGTCCCGCTTTTGCGCAGCGTAAGCATTCGCCCGAAAGCGGATGGTATCCGCATCGGCTGGCGACAGTGTCAGAGCGCGCGTGAAATCCTCAACGGCCTGTTGCGGGCGGCGGGAATGAAGGTACGCATTGCCGCGCAGCTTGTACGCGGTGACGTTCTGCGGATCTATGATCGTGACCGAACTGCACTGGGCGACCGCTCCACCATTGTCACCTTTCGACAGATCATCCAGACAGAGGAGTAGCAGGCGGGTCACGGCGAACTCGCGGTCGCGCGCACCGTTCCGGGACAATTGGTCGACAGAACGCCTTGCATCCGCGGGATTGGGGTAGCTTACGCTATGCGTGCTCCAAACGAGCACAATAAGTGTTGCCGCGATCAGCAAGCCGGCGAGCAGAGCCCAATGTATCAGCCTGCCTCCGGTCGCTTTCATGGCCAAAAATTCCCTATTGGCGGCGCGGCTCCGATTCGAAGCCCTGTTGCTTCAGCCGTTCGGCGACATGAAGATACGTCTGGCGCAGCTTTAACAACTCGCTCCGGATAAGTTGATCACTCGCCAGATTTGCCAGCCGGACGCACTCATCCGCACGTTCCTGATAACCCTGAATACTGTATGGCACCTTCACAACTCCCAAAGATGCGTCGGAACGCGTGCTCAGTTCTGCTCCTCCGGCTGGGCTGCACGGCGCAGAGCAGCGGCGTTGCGCACCACGATTTCGTGGCGGCTGGGGATGTCGATCAGTCCGCTCTGCTTCAGCTTGGTAAGCGTGCGGCACACGGTTTCGATCGTCAGTCCGAGATAATCAGCGATGTCCTGGCGCGTCATGGGAATGTCGATGGACCGCTTATCGGTCTGCTTGCTGCGTCCCATAAGCTGGATGAGGAACGAGGCAACCCGCTCATTGGCGCTCTGGCGGCCAAGGATGACGAGATGGTTCTGCGCGGCCCACAGGTCGTGGCGAAGCGTCGAGAAGAGTTCGGCGCGGACCTCTCGGTTTTCGTCGCCCAGCCTCTCGAGACGGCCGCGGCCGTAGCAGATCAGCGTAACATCGGTGAGCGCCTCTGCGGTCAGAGCGTGATCTTCGAGCCAGTTGAGCCCGAAAAAATCGCCGGGCAGGGCAAATTCTGCGATCTGACGCCGGCCATCCGGCATCATCTTGGAGAGGCGGACGGCGCCCGTCATGACGCGATAGGAATATTCAGCGTCGTCGCCTTCGCTGAAGATCGTGTTGTTGCGGGAGTAGTGCGATACCGTTCCAAAGGCGCTGAGCGGCGACTTCGCGTCGGTCACCCTCAGCGATGCTGCGGCGGGGTGTTGCGCGGTGCGGATCTCATGGACTGCTACGGACATCGATCTCTCCCAGATCAGTTTCAGTACGGAGAGATTGACGCACAGCGGCCTGCGCGAATATTGCGAATTACCTCTACGTATCTGGCCACCACGGAACCAAAGACGTAGGGGTCACTACGTACGTAGTGCGACCGTGTGTTCCGATTTTCCCCCCATGGCGCTGCGTAAGGCGCCCAAAAGCGTGTCCGGGGCGATCGGTTTTCGCAACAGGTCGTCGACACCGACCTTTCGCATGCGACTCTCAAGCTGCGGATCGGACGCGGACGCGATCATGATGGCCGGTTTTGAGTAAGCACGCAGCCGAAGCAACTCCAGCAATTCGAGCCCGCTCATTCCCGGGAGCTGAAAATCGAGCACAAGGCAGTTGAACCGGTCGATTTCCCTGGTGAGAAGAAAGTCATTGGGTGACGAGAAGGTCTGAACGGAATAGCCGTTGCGTTCAAGCATCAGGCGAAGGGAATCGCGCACGGCCGCATCGTCTTCCAATATGCCGACAAGCGGTTTTTGCTGCATGACAGTCATTGATCTTAGGCGCGCCGAATTCGCGCCATCATCCAAATTGCGCAAGCACAGTAGTAGGATGAGATGAGTGTTTACGCTGATCCGGATCAATCATTACCCGTGGCGACTACGTACGCCGCCGCGACATAGAGTGCTTCACGAGGTCCGCGAGGTTTCGTGCGCCGAGCTTTTCCATCACCCGTGCTCGGTGCACCTCGACTGTGCGTGCGGAAATTCCGAGCTTGTGCGCGATCACCTTGTTTTGCTGACCTTCAATGAGCAGATCGAATACTTCCTTCTCACGTTCGGTCAGTACGCGTTCCGGGCGAACGTCGGAGCGAGATTTTGAAAATTCGGCGGCAACTTTGACGTGCTGAAACGCAGTCTCAATCGCTTCGAGCAGCGTCGCCTTCTCGAACGGTTTCTCCAAAAACTCGATGGCGCCGGCCTTCATTGCCTGAACGGCGAGCGGAACGTCGCCATGCCCGGTCATGACGATGACGGGAAGGCCGGGAATCGTTCGATTGATTTCCCGCTGCAGCGCAAGACCGTCCATCTCTGGCATGCGGATGTCGGCCAACACGCATGTACCTTCGGCCTTTATGCCGGCCTGCAGAAATGCGCGGGCGGATTCGAACGCGAGAATCCGATAGCCGGAACGGCCAAGCAGCATCTGCAAGGAGTCGCGCACGTCAGGATCGTCATCGACGATGCAAACGGTCTTGTCGCCACTCATGATTTCGCATCCTGTGCGACCGGAACGTTGAAGCGGAACACGGCGCCTCCGCCCGGACTTGCCTCCAGCCACAGCCGACCGCCGTGAGCTTCGACGATACCGCGGCAGATACTCAGGCCCATACCCATTCCGGTGGCCTTGGTCGTGACGAAAGGCTGAAACAGCTTTTCTGCCATTTCATCGGAAATTCCAGGGCCGGTGTCGGCCACCGAGACCTGCAGCAGCTCGGGCGAGATACGGCTGGTCGTGACGGTCAATTCGCGCCGTTCCTGTCCCTCCATGGCTTCGGCTGCGTTCTTCATGAGGTTGATCAGCACCTGTTGAATCTGGACACGGTCAACCGAGACCGGCGGCAAGCCCTGCTCGAACAAAACGCGCAGCTTGATTCCGCGCTCGGCAGCGTTGATCTGGCCAAGGCGGATCGCCTCGTCGATCGTGCGCGTGATGTCTTCATCAGTTCGGTTCGGACCGCGCTTTTCGATGAATGCGCGCAGGCGGCGAATGATGTTACCCGCACGCGAAGCCTGTTCCGCGACCTTGGCGAACACCGACTTCAGTTCGTCGTCGCCACGCTCATCGGCAATGTCGAGGCCGGCGTTCGTGTAGTTGAGAATGGCAGTCAGGGGCTGATTGAGTTCATGGGCGAGGCCGGCCGCCACTTGTCCCATGTCGGTGAGGCGGCTGACGTGCAGCATTTCGGACTGCAGATCCAGAATGCGGCGCTCACGTTCTATGCGGTGGGAGATGTCGGTAATAATTCCGAGGAAGATGCGCTCACCGCGAATCACGCCTTCGCCGACGGACAGGTTCATCGGGAAAACGGATCCGTCTTTGCGGCGTCCCTGCACCTCGCGTCCGATGCCGATGATATGTTTCTCGCCAGTGGCTACATAGTGCTTGAGATACCCATCATGCTCGTCATGGTACGGAGCAGGCATCAGCATCTTGATGCTGTGGCCGATGACCTCGGCGGCCGTATAGCCGAAGAGCCGCTCGCAGGCCTGATTGTAGATTCGGACGCTGCCCTTCTCATCGATGACCATGATTCCGTCGACCGCCGTGGCGATCAGCGCGTCGAACAGCGAATTATCCTCCGCAACGCGTCCCGCAGATTGGCGTACGACCGGCATTTACATGGCCCTCAGAAGTCTTTCAGCCTATCATGCGGTTAAGTTCGCGCATGTGGGGCCAGACATGCTCCCAGTGCCGAATCTTGCTGCACGGCTTGATCTTCGTCAAACGCAGGTCGGCTGCAATATGCAGTATTTCGCAGCGGAGCGAGGCACATGCCCAGGCGCATTCTAGTCATAAATGGCCATCCCGATACGCGCGAAGAACGCTTCTGCTCCGGCCTTACAAAGGCCTACGTCGACGCCGCATCCGGGGCGGGGCATGAAGTTCGGCGCATTGATGTTGGCGCGCTCACATTCCCAATACTGGTCCGCTTCGAGGAGTTCCAGACGGCAATCGACAATGCGGATATCCGCAAGGCACAGGAGGATATTCTGTGGGCCGAACATCTGGTCTTCATCCATCCTCTCTGGCTTGGCACCATTCCAGCGATGCTGAAGGCTTTTGTGGAGCGGGTCGCCTGTGGCGGTTTTGCCTTTGACACGGGGACGGCCGGCAACCCCAAACGGGCGCTGACCGGAAAATCCGCTCGGCTCATCGTCACGATGGGCATGCCGGCCGTCGCGTTTCGCATCATTTTTGGCGGCTATGGTGAAAAGGCCTTCGAACGGGGGATCCTGCGCCTGTCGGGCGTATGGCCTGTGCGCAAAACCTATTTCGGCGCTATCGAATTGTCGGAACGGCACCGTGACAATTGCCTGGCGACCGTTCGACGGCTCGCGGCGGCCGGAAAATAGGAGGCGTGCATGAGATGGAATCTTTTTCGGGTCACTGCGTTTGCGATACTCGCGGTAGGTAATTTCAGCGCGGCCCACGCCCGCCCTCCTGCGATCGCGGAAGGCCGTACGCTGGCGATCCAGGCGTGCTCGGCATGTCACCAGGTGACTGAAACACAGTCGCCGTCGAGGCCGGTGTTCAATCCCGACACGCTCGAACACGTCGCCGCACCAAGCTTTGTCGAGATTTCTCGCAAGTACGGCAAGAATACGGCTGCGCTTCGCGCCTTTATTCGCACGCCTGCACATCCGATGCGCGAGCAACAGTTTCTGCCGCGCGACCTCGACCTCATAGTCGTTTACATACGGTCCCTCGACCCGCGTCATTGAACGCTCCCAATTCTTGATTTGGCTCAATTTCAAGCCAGATCGGATTGGCCAAGGTCCCCCATGTCACTTGGGGAATTGCGTTCATGGAACATGCGTTCTTGATTCTGGTTATCGCCACATTTTCGGTTTTTGCACTCGCCCTGGCCTATGGCTCGTGGGTTGCCGGCGCCGACCAATAGCTCTCTTCAGCGCAACGCCGTCCACAGTACGGCGGCGCTTACTGCGCTTATGGCGGACGCGGCGGCGACGTAGAACGCGAACGCGCGCGATCCGAGCACTATCGCCAAAACGGTCTTGCATAGCTGATTTGCGGCCCCTGCGATGACGATGACGGTCGCCGCGAATGGCAGCGTCACGGCTTGGCCTGCGATTTTGGCCGTCGATAGCGTTATGGGGTCGACGTCCACCAGACCGGAAATCGCTGCCAGCGGTATTAACCCCAGTTGGTTTGTACCAGACCCCGTTACCTTGGCGATGAACGTTACGGCCGCGAGTAGCAGGCCGAATTTCAGCACCTCGCTCAATTCGAACGGGTTCGTCAGGATCAGTGGCGACCTTTCTTGTTCCATGGCTGCGCGTCGATAGAGCAAGAACGAGGCGCCCAGGAGCAGCAGGACCGGTACCGCCAGGACCGAGGCCAACGGCCAAAGGAGCCCCGGCGCCAGAGCGATGCCGATTGCGCTCATGCGCGTGAGCGAGACCGCCCATGATGTCGTCACGCCCGCGGCGAGTGGCATGCTGCTGTCGGGCTGCGCGCGTGCAAGACGCGCATATGTCCAGGTGACGGTGGTCGATGAGACAAATCCGCCTGCAGCAGCCGCATAGATCAGACCTGCGCGCTCTCCGGCCACGCGGACGCTTATGTAGCCTACGAAGGAAAGCGCGGCGATGATCACGATCATCAGCCAGAGCTGCCGCGGGTTGAGCGCCTGCCAGGGATCGATCGGGTGATCGGGCAGAAGCGGCAAGAGCACAAACGACATGACGAGCAAGAGAAGTCCCGCGCGCAGCTCGGTCCACTTCAGGTTTTCGACGAATGCGTGCAACGCCTTGCGCTCGGCGAGAATGAACGTCGCGGCGATGCCGCATGCGCCCGCAACGACCATGTTGCCCACTGCCGCATAGGCGCCGATCGCAAAGGTGATCAGGCCGGCAATCATTCCCGTTGCAGAGGCGCTATCGAATACGTTGGCTTCGCGCCATTCGAACAAGGCAAGGCTGGCCGCAAATGCGACAAATGCGGCGCCCAGAAACAAACTGCCTGCGAAGGGGATCAGCAAAGCACAGACGCCGCCGAGCAAACCGATGAGTGCATAGGTCCGCACACCTGCGGCGCGCGCGCCGTCCTTCATTTCGCGTTCCTGCCAGCCGCGTTCGACGCCGATCATGAATCCGATGGCGAGAGCCAGCAGAAGCCGTTCGAGCAGAGCATAGATGTCCATTTCACAATCCTAGACGCCGCTCGCCGGCAAAGCGACAGGCGATGCAGGCTGTCACGGCCGCATGAACATGTAATCGGTATCTGGGTCGCAGTTCTCGGCCACGAATTCGAGTTCTGCTCGAACGTCCTGGATCGGGCGATACTCCAGATACTTCCGCACGATCGCTCCAAGCATGTAACGCGCCGTGGCATCGGGGTCGAAGCCGCCGGCCTTGGCTTCTGCCAGGGCCTGATCGACATGTTGCTGTGCAATCTTGGCCGCGCTCATGAATTCTCCCGTAAATGAAGTGTGACGCGCACTTCGCTTATCACTCCAAATAGTATGGTGCCGCGCGGGTCGGACCTCCTTGCGTCAGATCAAGATGCGAGGGATTTCAAGCTGATACGGAATGAGCGTACAATTCCAACAGGCTTCAGAGCGAGATGCTTCTTCCATGACGGCCGGACATGTCATGACTGCGCTGCGGCTGGGCATCGAGACGCCGAGCGAAGCGCACATCTTCATGCACAAGGACTGCCACGTATGCCGGGCAGAGGGATTCGCCGCGCGCTCGCGCGTCGTGGTCTCGCACGGTACGAAGTCTGTCGTCGCGACGCTCTATCATGTCACGTCAGGTCTGGTCGGATTGAACGAAGCCGGACTTTCGGAATGGGCGTGGGGCGAACTTGGTCTTGGCATCGGCGCCAAGGTAAGCGTGAGCCATGCACCGCCGCTGGAGTCTCTCAGTCCGATACGCGGAAAGGTTCGAGGCAATCGTCTCGACGCAACGGCGCTGCGCGACATCATCAATGACGTCCAGGCCGGACGTTATTCTTCGATTCACCTCTCGGCGTTTATCACTGCATGCGCCGCGCGTGCGTTGGACTATGACGAGATGCGGGACCTCACGCGCGCCATGATCGATGTCGGAGAGCGCATCGAATGGCCCAGTAAACCTATCGTTGACAAACACAGCATCGGCGGCTTGCCGGGAAACCGCACCACGCCCATCGTCGTTGCGATTGTGGCTGCGTGCGGACTGACAATTCCCAAGACGTCGTCGCGCGCGATCACGTCTCCGGCGGGCACGGCGGATACGATGGAGACTATGGCGCCTGTCGATCTCGATCTCGCGACGATGAGAAGGGTGGTCGACAAAGAAGGCGGCTGCATCGCGTGGGGCGGTGCGATGGGCCTCAGCCCGACCGATGACATCATGATCCGGGTGGAGCGTGTCCTTGACCTTGACGGCGAGGGCCAGTTGGTTGCCTCCATCCTGTCGAAAAAGGTTGCCGCCGGCGCAACGCATCTCGTGCTTGACCTGCCGGTCGGTCCGACAGCAAAAGTGCGCAGCTATGAGGCTGCACAAACGCTGTCCGACAGTCTCGTCGAAGTCGGGCGCGCATTCGGTCTCGTCGCAAAAGTCATCATCAGCGACGGCACGCAGCCTGTCGGCCGCGGGATCGGTCCCGCGCTCGAGGCGCGCGATGTGCTCGCCGTGCTACAAGGGCAAGCTATGGCTCCGTCGGATTTGCGTTCGCATGCACTTGCGCTCGCAGGCGCGCTGCTCGAGCTGGGCGGTGCGGCGCCGGAAGGTTCAGGACTGCGGCTCGCCGCTGAAACGCTTGCGAGCGGCAAAGCATGGCAAAAATTCCAGCGAATCTGCGATGCCCAGGGCGGCATGCGGACGCCTCCGGTCGCGCAGCATCACCAGGTGGTGAAGGCGCGAACCAGCGGACTGGTCGAACGTATCGACAGCCGCAAGCTCTCGCGCGTAGCCAAACTCGCTGGCGCGCCGGATGCGAAGGCGGCGGGCGTCGAATTGCACTTGCGTCTGGGAGCTCCGGTCAGCCGCGGTGAGCCGGCCTATACCGTCTTTGCCGAGAGCCCAGGCGAACTTGAATACGCCATGTCCTATGTCGCGCTGAATCCGGACATCATCGGACTGGCGCGCACATGAACACGCCGATCATTGTGCCACTGCCGGGCAATGACGAGATGGCAGCGAGCCTCGCGCGCCGAATCGGCGGAGAGATGGTTCTTCCTGTTACACGAGCGTTTCCGGACGGCGAGACATATTTCAAGTTGGACGTGAATCTGCGCGGCCGAGAAGTCGTGCTGGTGTGTACGCTCGACCGGCCCGACTCGAAATTTCTGCCACTGGTGTTTGCAGCCGAAACGGCACGCGATCTTGGTGCAGCGCGCGTGGGATTGGTGGCGCCCTATCTATCCTACATGCGCCAGGACCGACGCTTTCAGCCCGGCGAGGCTCTTTCGGCTAAGATTTTTGCATCGGAGCTTTCGCCGCACTTCGATTGGCTGGTGACGATCGATCCGCATCTTCACCGCGTGCACGCGCTGGGGGAGATCTTCACGGTGCGGACGCGCGTGCTGCACGCTGCCCCGGCCGTGTCGGCATGGATCGTCGACAATGTGCAAGACCCGGTCATCATCGGCCCGGACTCCGAAAGCGCCCAGTGGGTGGCCGAGGTGGCGAAGGACGCGCGAGCGCCATTCGTCGTTCTCGCGAAAATCCGAAAGGGCGATCAGGACGTAGAAGTGTCGGTCCCCGAAAGCTCCAAATGGCGCGACCACACCCCGGTCCTGGTCGACGACATCATCTCGACGGGCAGAACCATGATCGAAACGCTCGGCCATCTGCGGCACGCAAAGTTGAAACCGGCCGTCTGCATGGGCGTGCATGCGATTTTTGCGCCAGCGGCTTATGAGAGCCTTCTCGCCGCGCGTCCGGCGCGGATCGTCACCACCAACACGGTCAAACATCCCACCAACGGCATCGACATTTCCGCGCAACTCGCGGACGCGATTCGAGAGGTAGAATTGTGATGCGTGTTACATTCCTCGGAGCCGTTGGAACGGTCACAGGTTCGAAATATCTACTTGAAACGGACCATCACCGGATTCTGGTGGATTGCGGATTGTTTCAGGGCTTCAAACAACTTCGCCTGCGCAACTGGGCGCCGTTGCCGACGGACGTGCGTACGCTCGACGCTGTCGTTCTCACGCACGCTCATATCGATCACTCAGGATATATTCCCCTGCTTGTGAAACACGGCTTTCGGGGCCGGGTGTACTGCACGCCGGCGACGCTCGATCTGTGCGGTATCCTTCTCCCGGACGCCGGTCACCTCGAGGAGCGCGCTGCCGAGGATGCCAATCGCCACCGCTATTCAAAGCATCACCCTGCGCTGCCACTGTTCACCGAGAACGACGCACGGGATGCATCGTCGCGTCTGACGCCGGTTGAATTCCACCGCGCACACGATTTCGGCAAGGGATTGTCGTTTTCGTTCCATTATGCCGGTCACATTCTCGGCGCTGCGATGGCGCAGTTCAGGTTCAACGGAAAGACGATCCTTTTTTCTGGCGATCTTGGACGTCCGAACGATCCGATCATGCGTGATCCGGAAACGATCGCGCAGGCCGACTATGTCGTCGTCGAATTCGACGTATGGCAATCGCAAGCATCCGGCCACCAGCGCTCAGGATGAACTGGCCGCGATTATCACGTCGACTGCCAAGCGCGGTGGGTCAGTGGTGGTTCCGGCCTTTGCCGTCGGCCGCGCGCAGCTGCTGCTCTATCACCTCTACCGCCTCAAGCAGGATAAGCGAATTCCGGATCTTCCGATCTTTCTCGACAGTCCGATGGCGATCGACGCCAGCGATATCTTTCGCGCGCACGCCAAAGATCATCGTCTATCGCCTCTGGAAGCAAGAGACGTATGCGCCATCGCTCGCCAGACGCCGACCGGTGCGGAGTCGAAGGTGATTGATCAAAGCCGCGTACCCTCGGTTATCGTGTCGGCGAGCGGCATGGCGTCCGGCGGCCGCGTATTGCATCACCTGAAGGTATTTGCTCCGGATCACCGCAACACGATCCTGTTCACCGGCTTTCAGGCCGGCGGCACGCGCGGCGCGGCGATGATCGCCGGTGCGCAGACGATCAAGATATTCGGTGACCACATCCCGGTGCGCGCCGAGGTGCGGACGCTCGACATGCTCTCCGCACATGCCGACGCCGACGAGATACTGGCCTGGCTTGGACACTTTGAAAAACCGCCGACGACCACCTTCATCACCCATGGCGAGCCCGATGCAGCCGATGCGCTGCGCAAGCGCATCGAGGACACGCTGAAATGGCAGGTCGTCGTGCCCGCCTACCGCGACTCGTTCGATCTGGTGCCCGAAGACGGTCAGTGACAGAGGAAAACAGGCAACGGCGCTTCGCGCATGACGCGCCTGGTAAAGCCTCCAAACATCAATTCGCGCGCACGGCTGTGTCCATATCCGCCCATGACGAGAAGCCCTGCGTGGAGTTTGTTCATGGCCGAATCCAGGATGGCTTCGCACGCGTCGCGCTTTTCCACCTTGATGTGACCTGCCTGCGGTTTCAGCCCGTGATACCGAAGATGCGCCGCAAGACGTTCCGTGGAGTCGATGACCGTTTGGGGGTCGGTGCCATCCTCGACGGCGCCCAGGATGACGATCTTCTCGGCCTTCGCCAGAAGCGGCATCGCAGCGGTGACGGCGCGTGCGGAAGCGGGCGAATCCTTCCAGGCGATGACGACCGTCGTGATCGGGTTCTCGCAAGTCTTCGTAGGCGCGAGCAACAGTGGACGGCCGCACCCGACGAGTACGTCACCGACGCCGATCGTCGAAAGTGTCGTGGGCGCTTCCGGACGGCTGAACACGACCAGATCGTTGTAATAGGCCTGATGGATCGTCTCTTCCAGTTCGTTGCCCGACACCTCATGCCAGGCGGCGGTCACTGCTCCGACGCTCGCGATTTTCTCCTTGGACGTGAAGTGGGCGAAGTCTTCGCGGGACAAAGCGGTGCGCGCCTTGTCGGCGCGTTCCAGTGCTTCCCAGATCTCGCCGGCAAAGACGCCTGACTCGACATCGAGCGAGGCCGTGTAGCGCGCCATCTCTGCCGCGTCGGGATGAACATGAAGTTGCTCGATATGGCCATCGAACAGGCGCGCAACCGTCAACGCCATGCCCATGGCTTTCGGCGTGGAGACCGAATTCAGTCCCGGTACGAGAATGGTCTTGAACATGTTGACCTCCTTGCACGTTCCCGGCGCAACAGCAGGCGCCTTTCGCGAATGAGATGCATGTAGACCCGTGAGGCCCGACGCATCTTGATCGGCGTCAAAGGCTGCGGGCGAAATTCGAAAACCCTGTATTTGTTGCCTTACCCGGTTATTTGGCGGGCCAATCAGGCAATCCTGCCCCGATATCAAGCCAGCAGAATGCGCTCGCCGTGTCGATGAGCATGGCCTTACCTTGAACAGGCTGAGCCATCACGGGCTCTTCGATCGGAATGACCAGACCGAGCAACAGGGATGGATTTCCTTCCGCATCCCGCAACGGGAACGCGGTCATTTCGAATTTCTGCGAGAATCCGCGCTCATAGTGGAAGGCCATGACTTGCCAAAGCCCGCAGGGATGCGACTGAAGAAGGCTCAGACTTTGGCGCGCGCCGTCACGATGGAGAGGCGACAAATATTCAAGGACATCGTGCCCGGTCACGTCTCGCTGAATGCGGAATTGAATGGCGCTGCCGGCGAGCCGGATTATCAGCGGTCCACCGACCTCATCGGGAGCCTTCAGCAGGATGAGATTCTTGAGGAAGCGGGTCGCACGCTCTGGTCGGAATTCCGAACGGCTCGGAACAAGGCCGGCCTTTGGCTGCGCATGCCAGAAGGCTTCGAACGCCAGACTCAGCTCCGAACGTTCAGAGATAGGCGAAGCCGATTCCTGGGGAACCAGAATGTTCATGGGCTGACCGGTTGATTTGCGGGCGGAACCTATGCCGCAAGGGCAACAAGAATTTGACATTTCGGGACATTTATTTGACATTCCGGGACATGCCGTTGACGCACCTCGCACGCAGCGCAGCGATTTCGGACTTTGCCGAGGTGGCAAGAGCGATTGGACTGGATCCCATCCGCATGGTTGACGAGGCGGGCATTCCGCGCGCCGCGCTCAGCAATCCCGACCTGACGATTTCCGCAGGTGCCGTCGTGCGCCTGTTCGAGGCCGCCGCAGAACGCGCCGGAGTGGAAGATCTTGGCCTGCGTATCGCCAGCCGCCGCAAACTCTCAAACCTCGGGGCGTTCGGTTTGCTCGTCCGCGAGCAGCCGAATGTTCGCAAGGCAATCGATGCCGTCATAGAATATGGCTGGATCCAGAACGAAGGCGTGTCGCTGCGGATCGACGAGGCCGGAGGTCTTGTCATCCTCAACGCTACTGTCACCGCAGCTCTGCCGGCGGCTTCGCGCCAATCAACGGAGCTTATGCTCGCCATTCTGGTGCTGAGCCTGCGAACCCTGCTGGGCGAAAACTGGCGCCCGCAGCTCGTCTGCTTCAGCCACATCGCACCGGCGAACAGGCAGCCGCACGCCCGTCTGTTCAACTGCCCGGTGGAATTCGATCATGATTTTTCCGGCATCGTCCTGGCGCGGCGCGACCTGGAACTGCCTATTCCACGTAGCGATCCCTCGGCGGCGCGCCAGTTGGAGAAAATTATTGATAGCGCGGCAGGCCGGCGCCGCACATCGGCGGACGAGGCTGTCCGCCATCTCGTGCTTGAACTTTTGCCGACGGGACAGTGCACGGCAATGCAAGTGGCGCTGCGGCTCGGCATCGATCGCCGCACGCTGCATCGTCACCTCGCTGAGCACAAAACGAGCTTTTCAGACATTCTCGATGACGAGCGCGGCAGACTTGCGCAATCCCATATCGCACAAGGCGGCCGGCCTCTGTCCGATGTTGCTGTGCTGCTCGGCTTCTCGTGTCTCAGTTCCTTTTCGCGCTGGTACGCGTGCAAATTCGGCCAGAGCGCTACATCGCTGCGGCGGCTCAGTCGGCCCGATAACTCACCTGAAGCCCGACCACGTTGACGTAGGCGTTGGTCGTTCCGCTCAGGTCGCCCCGCAGCGCGGCGCCGGGAACCGTTTGGCTTAGATCGACGTTCGACTGCAGGAAGAACAGATGGGACGCAGTGACGTTGAGATCGACAGTCTCACTCATGCGATAGCGCACACCTGCAGACAGCCAAATCCGATCTGCGTCAGGAATGCGCGGTTCGCGGTTCGCGTCGGTCGCGGGACTTTGGTCGTAACCCGCGCCGGCCTTGAACGTCCAAAGCGGACTGGCGCGGTACTCAGCGCCGAGTGACGCGAAGAACGTGTCCTTCCACTTGGTTGTCGTCACGTCATCGGGCTGTGCGGGATTGAGCGCATGAACGCTGATGTCGCGAAAGCGGCTCCAGTGCGTCCAGTCGACTTCGACAAGTCCCGTCCAGTCATCAGACAGATCGACGCGCGCACCGGACGTGATCATGTCCGGAGTGGTGAAGGGAGTTGTCTGCTTCGTATTCGTGAATATTCCGGTGAGCGAGCGAATCGTGGCGCCGATACCTGCACTGTCGAGCGTGAACGTCAGCGGCCCGCTCAAGTCATGCTGCAGCGAGGAACGATAGGCGATGCCGAGTGTCACGTCGCCGATGCGATCTGTGGCTCCGAGCGTGTAGCCATATGTCCAGCTCTTGCCGCTCAGGCGTGCAAAACTGTCCTGCGCGCCCGGGATCGAGCCTGGGACGTGACTAAGCGCACCGAGCGTTCCGGTGTCGATCACGCTGGTCAGCGTCCCGCGAGCGAATTCGATTTGCAGCCCGGCTCCGATCGAGAGGTCGGGTGTAATTTGATAGGACACCACAGGCGTTGCGTTGATCGTGAACAGAGACGATTGCTGCGCATAGTATCGGCCAGCCCACGTCATGGGATAGTTGGTGCGCAGTCCCCATGGCGCAGAGATTGAAAAGCCGACCGCCCAGCGGTCCGAAAGGCGCTGCCGAAGTCCAAACGCCGGCACCGTCGCATCGGCAATGAAGTCTTTCGGAGTCGCCAGACCGCCGGTCGGATTGCCTGCCGACGTGGTGGCACTCGTGTAGTCGGCGCTTGTTCCGGCAAGGATTTGGATGGCGCTTACCGCGAAGTCGGTATCGGTCACCGACGCCAGAGACGACGGATTGTAGACGAGATAGGTCGCATCCGTGCCGGTTGCTGCCGCGCCTGCGTATACCGCCGCCATCGCGTCTGTGCTGTGTTCCTTCAGGCCGAAACCCGCTGCAAATGCCGACGTTGAAAAGAGGGCTCCGGCGAGGAAACTGAGTAGACCAATCCGGCGCATTGTTCTTCCTGTTGGGCGGGAAATGTCGCCGGATGCAACCATACCGGGCCTTTTCTCAGAGGTGTTGTAAAAGGATAAACTTGGCAAAGCACAATTAACCTTCACCGCTATGCAATTCTTTACTTGGTGCATCGATGATGCCTTGGGGCGCTTAGAAGACCCCTGGCAACGCGGATGTCTTTGCAGTTCGACGATAGCCTGTCTACGCCTGACCAAGCGTACGGTCTCGACCGTTTGCGCCTGCGGTTTCGCGAACCGGCGATCGAACGACAATACCTGACCGAGAGCCTTAACAAATCGCGGACACTGATCCGAACCTATCTCATCGCTGCGGCCGTTCTGTATCTCACATTCGGCATCCTTGACTGGGTTGTCGGCGGTTCGATGGTCGGAACGCTCTGGTTCGTGCGCTATGCGCTGGTCTGCCCGATCCTTCTGAGCGCGGCCGCGATGACATACGTTCCAGCGTTCGACAAGTTCGCCCAGACGGCTCTCTCGATCGCCATGATCGCGCCCGGCATCGGCATCGTAATCATGACCGCGATCATGCCGCCACCCTTCAACAGCCTGTACTATGCCGGCCTGATCATGGTGGTGATCTATGGCAGCTCGCTCGTGCGGCTGCAGTTCATCAATTCCGTATTCATCTCGCTGCTGCTGGTTGCGCTCTACCAGATCGTTTCGACACTCATCAATCCGATCCCGTTCAAGGACTATCTCAACAACAACTTCTTCCTTGTGATGGCGACAGCCGTCGGGCTGTTTTCGGCCTACATCCAGGAAACCTACATCCGGCGCAGTTACAAATCGCAAAAGGTCATCGAGGCGAAGAACGAAGCGGCCAACCTGTTGCTTCTGGAAGCCGACAAAGCCAACAAGGCCAAGAGCGAGTTCCTCGCCAACATGAGCCATGAATTGCGCACGCCCCTCAATGCGATCATTGGCTTCTCCGACATTCTTCAGAAACAGCTGTTCGGCGAACTGGGAGATCCGCGCTACACCGAATACGTCAAGGACATCAACGACAGCGGCAACCATCTTCTGGCGATCATCAACGACATCCTTGACCTCGCCAAGGCCGAAGCCGGAAAGCTCACGCTTCAGGAAGAAGATATCGACATCGTCCGTTGCCTCGATGATGCGATGCGCATGTGCCGCGGCCGCGCGGTAACCGCCGGCGTCAGCCTGAATTTCGCCAACGCGTCGGAATCCATCTTCGCCCATGTCGATGAACGACTGATCCGCCAGATCGTTCTGAATCTCCTCACCAATGCCATCAAGTTCACGGGCGAGGGCGGCCAGGTGAATCTCGGTGTCGTTGCCGACCGCGAGCACGGCATCTTCATCCAGGTGCAGGATACCGGCATCGGCATCGCGCCGCAGGACATCGCGCGCGTCATTCGCCCGTTCGAACAGGTCGAGACCGTCCTGTCGCGCACTCATGGCGGAACCGGGCTCGGCCTGCCGTTGACCAGCAAGCTCACTGAATTGCACGGCGGAACATTCGACATCCAGAGCCAGGTCGGAAAGGGTACGACGGTCGTCGTCCGCCTTCCGGCAGACCGGTTGCGCGCCTCTCCTGTCAGGGCCATGCAGCAAGCGAGTTGATGCCAGGTCAGGGTTTGCGAACGAACAGCATGCGTACGCGGCCCGTGCGCTCCGTCTCGGTCCAAGCTGCTGCCGCATTCAGGTCGTTGGCCCAGTCCATCATGTCGGCATCGTTGCGATACTGCAGCGACCAGTCCGAGATGAATTCCATCGGCCAGAAATTGCTGAGCGAGCACTCGTTCATGTTGCCGATGACGAGCAGGCCGCCCGGCGCAAGAAGCTCATAGAGCCGCTTCACGAGTGCCTTGGCGCGGTGCGCGGTCAGATAATCGAGCAGCCCCACGGAATAGACGAGGTCTTGCGGCGGCAATCCCGCCAGGCCCTGCGTTCCGCGCAAAATGTCCGTGAACGAGATGTTCAGGCCCTGAACTTTCACGCGGCCGTCTGAACTGAGCACGTAGGGATAGGTCGTCTCATGCGCGTACTGCAGCGCTTCCATTTCCTGGTCGATCAGGGAGAATTCCGCGCGGTGGCCCGAACCGGTGTGGCTGGAGAGGAAGGCTTCCACTTCACGCGCAGGCCCGCTGCCCAGACTGGTGATGCGGGCAGGGCGGTCATGGCCGCGCGCGTGCACGACGTCGGCGATGTGCGAACGGACAACCTCCATGCGGGTGCGAATGCACTCGGCCACTTCGAGGCCGACACGGTGCATGAGCATTTCGTAAGCGTTGTTGCCGAGCCGCTCCCAATCGTAAACCTGGTTCATGATCTCGAAGTCGCCGGGATAGCCCAGCGGCTTGGCATAGGAGCGGTCCCAGATGGCGCCGAGCCGCAATTCCGGCGTCAGCACCATCTCGGTGAACTCCTTGGTGGCTTCGCGCACTTCGCGGTCGTTGACCATGCCGTGGGTCAGTTCGTTGCCGGTGCGCCACAATTGCCGCCATTGCTGAAGAAGGCGCGGCTCGCAGCTCTCGAATGCCTCGATTTGATTGAGGCCGTGTTTGAATTCGTGCGCAACGCTGGAATTGGATTCCAGAACCGAACGGTAGGCGCGCAGCAGCTTGAGGACGTCGGCGCAAAAGGCTCGATATTCCTGGGGTACGAGCTGGCTCGTCTCGCTGACGAAAAGCGGGCTGCGAGCGGCAATCTGGGCCTGCGTATTGCGAGTCAGAAGCTTGTCGAATTCGACGTAGCGGTCCACGAAGCTGAACGCCACTTTCGAGCCGAAGACCGTGCTCTCCGTCCGGCAAACCCGGGCCGTGGATTCGAAAATCGGGAGGCCGGACTGCTGGATGCTGAGGTCGACGGTTTCGCCGACTTCGAGGTGACTGTCGTGAACCTGCTTGGAGAGCGCGGCCAGCCCGCCAAGGCTGATGTCATGCAGGCGATAGGCATTGGAGCGCACGCTGACGCGCGGCGCCAGGTGCGGAAAAAGCTGACGCGCGTCGTAGCGTTGCGGCCGGAAGCGGATCTGCCGCCCGGTAGATCCCTTCAATTCTTCATACGCAAGCATGCTGGTACCCCATAGAGAACAGAACTCAATTCCCTTCGAAGGCACCCCACCGGCGCCGTTTCTCTTCAGGCGCCCACCCCAAAACCCCTGCGCCAGACGTTGAGTCGCTGGTCGCTTTTCAAGAAGGTTAATGAAGTATTAATAGTCGAAAGAGTCTGACGAATCAAGGAGATGCGCCCCCCTCGTTTGAGGGGTCTGTTAACCTTTCGCGTTAACCTTCGTTAAAGGTGCACGAAGAGTCTGATCTGATTGTGATTTGAGTCACTTAGCGATCGCTTCGCGCAACGCTGCACAGCGTTCGGAATACATAAAATGCAATGTAATCGCGAAGGCGGTGCTTAGTTTTTTTTCGTCATGCTTCGCCTGTTCCCGAATGGGAGCAGAACCGAAGGTCCGTCATGTTTGTGTATCGAGTGAAAGTCCACGAGCTGACAGAACAAATCCTGTCGATGCTCAAGCTCGACCTGAACCAGCGCGAAAACACGCTGCGCGAGCATTGTCCCATTCGTGAGATGAGCGTGGTGGCCGACGCCACCATGCCCAAGGGCGAACTCGATATTTATCTTGCACTCGACGACTTCATCGACGGTTCCCAGGTGCGCCGCCTGCTCGGCGAGCTAAAGAGTCTCATCAGCCAGGACATGGTGGCTGCAAAAGCGCCGGAGCCGCGCATCAGCACCGAACTCATCCGCATCTGAGCCGGATCAGCCGTCGTAGAAGTATGGCGCATGCAGTCCGATGAGCGTCCGTTCACGCTCGGTCGTCGCGCGAGCAGCCGCATCGGGTGCGACCTGATTGATTTCGCTGGTCATGGCGATGCGTTGCGCGATGTCGCGGCGCGCATAGTGCGCCTGCAGAAAGAAGCGGCCATGTCCCGGTCGAGCCGCCGTGCCGCGGTGCCAGGCATCGGAGACAAACAGGATCGCATCGCCCGCCTTTGCAGGCAGCAGCACGGCGGGCTTGTTCTCGAACGTCAGGGCCATGTCGTTGATGCGGTCCCGCGGCGGCAGTCGCCCGGAGCGGTGCGAGCCGGGCAGCACGGCAGTCGGTCCTGCGTCCAGCGGGCAGTCCTGAAGAAAAATGTGCACACCGATCGCAAAGACCGGATACGGAATGGCGTCGGGCCACGGCACGTTCTCCGGCCGCGGCACGTGAGGTCCGGCATCGCAGTGCCACGGTCCGCCCTGATGGCCCGGCTGATTGCGCCAAGCGGTATTTGCGATGACATGGCAATCTTCGCCGAGCAGCGGCTCGATGACATCGAGAATGGCGCGCGAGGCAATCGCCTTCTGCGACAGCGGCGAGCGGTTGAGCATCCCGTGGCGAAATTCGTCGCGCACATCCTGCGGCCGGTCGGGATCGGAATTTTCGAAGACCTGCGTGATCTCCGCGCCGAGCGCCGCGACTTCATCCAGCGTCAGAACGCTTCGCAGATGGGCGTATCCTTCAAGCTCCAAATGCTTCGACGCTGAAGGAGCCGGCTCCTTGAGCAGGACCAGATTGCCGTGTCTGCGCTTGATCATGACGCATGCTAGGCGGCCTTGCGCGGGACTATCAACGGCTTCGCACCTGCAAAAGACCCGGGCGGGATGAGGCGGAACCCCATCCCGCCCGTTTCCGGGCGTCCCTCGCACAAGGGAGGGCGGGGGCTAGTGCGTGGAGCCGCCCATGGAATTGGCCGGCGCCATGGTGTTGGCCGGGGCCATCGTATTGGCCGGCGCCATCGTGTTCGCTGGAGCCATCGTGCCCATCTTCTTCTTTTTATGTTTCATGGGCTTGGTCGCCATCGCGTCCTTCGTGCCCATGGCGTTCTTTGTGCCCATCGAATTGGCCGGGGCCATCGTGCTGGCTGGCGCCATCGTGTTGCTCGGGGCCATCGTGTCGGCGGCGAAGGCAGCGCCAGTAGCCAGCGTAATGCCGAGCGCGAGCGTTGCCAGAGTCAGTTGCGTCTTCATGAAGTTCCTCTTTCGTGTTTGCGGTTGGATGGAGCGTGCGCGGCTTGCCGGCACGTGTTTCGAGTTGCCCCGGAACATGATGGCCTGCGGTTCATCCCTTGAAGGCTGCGATAATTGCGCCGCCATGTGGTTTCTGAACCAGGATCGCGGTCGCCAGACCGGCCTGAGCAGGTGAAATTCGGTACGTCGCGGCCTGGCCCGTCCAGGCACCAAGCCGTGTGAGTTCGCGCACGACGTTCTTGTGCGGCAGCGTCGCGCCTTCGTTTTCACCACGCGCGACCGGCACGTTGATGGTGCGGGGCTCGTACCGTACGAGCCAGACATCTGCGCTCGTCCCGTGCGTCGCGGCGCCGATCGAGACTGTCTGTCCGACGAGAGAAATTGGCGGTCCGTTCAACGGCGACGCGTTCACAAGCTGCTGAACGGCCGAGAACTCATTGCCGACCGTATCCGCCGAGCCATTGACGACGATCTGGGGCGTAAAGGGTCCTGAGTGACCAAGCCCGCGTTCATAGCTGACCTGGCGTTCGGTGAATTCGGGCTTGGCGAACGTGTCCTTCCAGCCGAGATAGTCCCAATAGGTCACCCCAAAGCTCAACGCCAGAACATCGGGCCGGCTGCTGATGGCGGCCAGGCTTGCGTTCGCCGGGGGACAGGAGGAGCAGCCCTGGCTGGTGAAAAGCTCGACCACAACGGGCTGCGCCTGTGCGGCGCCACTGACCAACAGGGACATTCCCAAAGCGCCGGCGTTGAGCAGTCTCTTGTTCATGTGCAGTCGTCCCGCGTTACACCACTCCATTCGCGACACGCTCGACGTTGGTTACAGCCGTCCGTCCAAATCGCGAGATTTGGCGTCCGCGTGACGGCGATGTAACCTTTGGCCGGGTTCCTGCGAATTCTATGGCGAAGGCTTCGGCTTGATAGCTGCGGAAGCGGAGTTGAGAGCGTTGATGGTGTCGTCGCTGGCCGGCGACAGCGCTGCCTATTCGACTCTTTTGCGCCGCTTGAACGGCCATCTCAGAGCTTACTATTTACGTCGCCTCGGTTCTGGACGGGCTGCCGACGCAGAAGACTTGTTGCAGGAAACCTTGATTGCGATGCATGCCCGACGATCGACATACGACACCTCAAGGCCCTTCACGGCCTGGGTGCATGCGATTGCGCGGTACAAGCTGATCGATCACTTCCGGCGCACCAAGCGCCGTGCCGAAGATCCGCTTGATGATCCCGACATTCTTTTCGGATCACAGGATGCGAACGCCGCCGAAGCACAGATCGACGTCGATCAGCTTTTGCGCCGGCTTCCGGAAAAGACGCGCCGCTTGATCCGCGATGTGAAGATCGATGGCCTCTCGACGGCAGAGGCGGCGGAGCGGCATTCCATGTCCGAATCCGCTGTGAAAGTTGGCGTGCATCGCGGACTTCGCGCATTGGGCGCCAAGATCGAGGACGGCGGGTCATGAAAACCGACGATCTCATAACCGCGCTCGCCGGTGACGTCACGCCGACACAGCCGAATGCCGTCGGACGCACGCTCGGCCTGGGCCTCGCTGTCGGGGCCGTCGTTTCGACGGCGGTGATGGTCCTGTGGCTCGGTGTTCGCGCCGACCTGATGCATGCGATGATGACCGGGCCATTCTGGATGAAGTTCGCCTATGCACTGAGTGTTGCTGTTCTGGGTTTCGGCCTGATCGATCGGCTCGCGAGACCGGACGGCGACGGCGGGATATTCGGTCCGCTGATCCTCGCGCCATTGGCGGTCATGGTGGCGCTGGCGAGCTTTCAACTGTTTGGCGCGCCGGAAGACTTGCGCATGAAGATGATGATGGGGGCTTCCTACCAGGTCTGTGCTCGCAACATTGTGATCTTGTCGACGCCTATTTTTTTCGGGTTGTTCTGGGCGCTCAGATCGCTCGCGCCGACGCGTTTGACGCTGGCGGGCGCCGTCGCCGGGACTTTGGCTGGTGCCGCCGGTACATTTATCTACGCTTTCCACTGTAATGAGAGCGCCGCGCCCTTTGTGGCCATCTGGTATACGTGTGGGATCGCAGCAGTCGGTGCGCTCGGCGCGCTGCTCGGCCGCCTGACACTGCGCTGGTAGGCTGATCCGCGAAGCGACTGTAACCGTACCCGTCCACCGTTCGAATGTTAAATTGGACGCGATCGGAGACGCTGATGAACGCCACCCTGCAGAAATTCGGAATTCTTGCACTGGTTGCCGCACTCGCTGGTGCCGGGATCTACAAATGCGCGCAGGCAGACGCCATCGACAAAGCCATTCCGGCTGCAAGCGTCGATGCGCCGAAGGACGGTGCTGCGGCGAGCGAGACTGCGGTGCTCGCTGGCGGCTGCTTCTGGGGCCTGCAGGGCGTGTTCGAGCATGTGCGCGGCGTGACCAAGGTTGTTGCAGGCTACTCCGGCGGTTCCCGCGCGACCGCCTTCTACGAGATGGTCGGCACCGAGACGACGGGCCATGCCGAGTCGGTCCAGATCACGTTCGATCCGCGGATCATTTCGTTCGGCGAACTTCTCCGCGTCTACTTTGCCGTGGCGCACGATCCGACGGAGTTGAACCGCCAGGGACCCGATACCGGCTCGAGCTACCGCTCCGAAATCTTCTTCGCCTCGCCGCTGCAGGAGAAGATCGCGCGCGCCTATGTCGCGCAGCTCACAGCCGCCCACGCCTACGATGCTCCGATCGTGACGAAGATCGAGAAGCTGAGCGGTTTCTATCCGGCCGAGGGCTATCATCAGGACTTCCTGATCCATAACCCGACCTATCCCTATATCGTCTACAACGACCTGCCGAAGATCGACGCATTGAAGCGCGTCCTTCCGACTATGTATCGCGACAAGCCCGTGATGCTGGCGTCGAGCGGCGCGCAATAGTCAGGCGAGCGTGCCATCAAGGAAGTCGAACACCGTCGCCTTGAAAAGCGCATGCGGAATTGCCGAGAAGTGGTCGCAGCCGGGCAGGGTGACCGAACGGCCGTCCGGAAACACCTTGGCGAGCACTTCCGGATCGCCCGCCAGTTCGTCCCGCGCGCCGGCGACAACAAGCACCGGCACCTCAAGCTTGGCGAGTTCCTCTTTCGTGAAGGGCTCGTCCTTTGCGCGTGTCAACGCGGCCAGAGCCAGCCGGTCTTCGCCCTGATCGTCCGCGAATTGACGAAAGCTCTTGAGCATCGGCTCCTTGATTGTCTCCGGGTCGGCGGCTTCCATGGCGTCCGCCATCGGATTGCCGGCCACGTCGCGTTTTTCGAACAGCTTCTCGCCGACGCCGCCGATCGTCAGCGTCGAGAAGCGCTTTGGAGCCTTCAGCGCCGCGGCGAGCGCAAGACGCGATCCCATGGAGAACCCCAGTAGGTGCGCCCGATCGATCCTGAGATGATCCATCAACGCCAGGATGTCTCCGGCCATGTTCTCACGCCCATACGCGGCCGGATCGTGCGGTTTGGCGCTCTCGCCGTGACCGCGGCAGTCCAGGGCGATCATGCGGATGTGCTTGCGCTCGAACGCACCGTACCAGCCAAGCCGTTGCCAGTTTTCCTTGCGGTTGGAGGTGAAGCCATGAACCAGCACGATCGGCCGGCCCTCGCCGGGGCCGCCGATATCGTCATAGGCAAGGGTCAGCCCGCCGGATTCGAAAGTCGCCATCGCCACATTGTCCGGCGAAGGCTGCGTCCGCACAACCTCAAATTCAGGCCGGCTTGAAGGTCAGGGCGACGCCGTCCATGCAATAGCGCAGTCCCGTGGGCTTGGGGCCATCGTCGAACACATGGCCGAGGTGGCCGCCGCAGCGCCGGCAATGGACCTCGGTACGGGTCTCGATCCAGCTATTGTCCGTCGTGGTCTCGATGGCGTTCGGGAGCGGCGCCCAGAAACTCGGCCAGCCGGTCCCGCTCTCGAACTTGGTGGTGGACGAGAACAACGGCAATGCGCACCCGGCGCACAGGAACGTGCCCTTGCGGTGCTCTTTGAGCAGCGGGCTCGTGAACGGCGCTTCGGTGCCCTGCTGGCGAAGGATGTTATAGGCGGCCGGCGAGAGCATCTTTCGCCATTCGGCATCGGTGTGCGTCACCTCGAACGTCTTGGCGAGGGCAGGCGACGCACCAAGCGCGACGCCCGCACCGCCGACGAGTAGCAACTGGAGCAGATTGCGCCGGGACTGCATCGAATTTCTCCATTCCGTACGGGGGCCGAAGCTCGCTACCCCATATTCGTATTCGAAAGCCGCGTGGTTACAGCCAACAGTTCGGGGAGATTCATGATCTCGTTGTAATGCGTGAAGGTCGAGCGGCTGGCATCCACGCCTGTACGATCACCCTTCACCAGCAGATCATAAACCTCTTCGAGCCGTTTGGTGACGGCCAGGAGCGCCGATATGGGGTAAAGGATGATCCTGTAACCCAGCGCCTCCAGCTCCTGCGGCGTGAGCAGCGGGGTCTTGCCGTCTTCCACCATGTTGGCGACCAGTGGGGTGCCCTTGAACGTCTCCGCCACGCGCCGCATTTCCTCGGCGCTTCGCGGCGCCTCGATGAACAGGATATCGGCGCCAGCTTTCAAGAAGGCTTCACCTCTCGCGAGGGATTCATCCAGTCCATGCGTTGCGCGCGCATCCGTTCGGGCCATGATCTTGAAGGCGGTGCTCGACCGCGCCTCGGCAGCGGCGCGAATTTTCTGCGACGCTTCCTCCCGGCTCACGACTTCCTTGTCTTCCATGTGGCCGCAGCGTTTCGGCGAAACCTGGTCCTCGAGCTGGATGCAGGCGGCGCCCGCGCGTTCGTAGGCGCGGGTCAGCTTTGCAGCGTTCAAGGGGCCGCCATGTCCATTGTCGCCGTCGGCAATCAACGGCACGGGCGCGCATGCGCCGGCGACAACTCCGACCCGCTCGATCATCTCGGATGCGCTCACCAGACCGACGTCGGGGACGCCGAACGCCGCACCCGCGACGCCAAATCCCGTCACGTAGATGGCCTTCGCGCCGGCGCGCACGGCGATCCGCGCCGACAGCGCATCATAGACGCCGGGAACAATGACCGTGTGCGCGAGGAGTTGGTCCAAGGATGCCTGTGTCATGCAATCCCATTCATTTACATCTGCCCGAATAACAACCCCCAAATGCTGCGCGCCACAAGCCTCCCTCTAGGGAAAGCTCCGCGAGCGGCTCACTTTTCGGCACGCAATTGTGGGGATATAGCGCATTTGGTGGTTTGACCGACTCGGTTCAAGGGCCCGCTGGAATCTTACAAAGCAAATTCCGAGAAAAGTTCGAACTCAAAACGTTATCGAACAGATTGGTGATTCAGTAGTCCGAAAAACCCGCAATTTCACGGAATGAATGCGGGGCAAGGCGTTGGATAAGTCGGAACGGTTCATCCGTCGGACCCGCCGTGCCTCCACGCTCGAACGTCTTCAGAGCGCGCCGGCTTCCTGAAATTGCAGCTCATAGAGGGTGTTATAGAGACCGCCCTTTGCGATCAGCTCCTGATGCGTGCCGATCTCGCGAACATGTCCCTCCGTCAGCACGACGATGCGATGCGCATCTTTGATCGTCTGCAGGCGATGGGCGATGATCACCGAGGTGCGCCCTTCGGTAAGCTTGAGAAGGGCGTCCTGGATGACCAATTCGGTCTCGGTGTCGATGCTGGCCGTCGCTTCATCGAGGACCAGAACTTCCGGGTTCATCGCCAGCACGCGTGCGAAGGCAAGAAGCTGGCGCTGGCCGTGGCTGAGGTTGCGGCCGCGTTCGTTGAGCGGGGTGTCGTAGCCCTGCGGTAGTGCGCGGATGAAGGGATCGGCATGGACGAGCCTGGCGGCACGCTCCGCCACGTCGCGCGTGATGCGCGGATCGTTGAGCGCGATATTGTCGTAGACGGTGCCCGAGAAGATGTGGAAGTCCTGCAGCACGACGCCGATCCGGCGGCGGATATCCGACGGGCGGATCTGCATGATGTCGATGCCGTCGAGGAAGATGCTGTCGTCCGGCACGTCATAGAAGCGGCAGAGCAGCCGGATAAGACTGGTCTTGCCCGAGCCTGTCGGCCCAACGATCGCGATGCGCTCGCCGGGATTGATGGTGAAGCTGACATCCTTGAGGATCGGATGCTCGGGTATGTAGCCGAACGTCAGATGGCGGAATTCGACCTTGCCGTCGAGTTGCGGAGGCAGGGCGACCGGATGCTCCGGCTCCTTCAGCGCTTCTTTCCAGTCGAGCGCCTGGAAAATGCGCTCGCCGCTCGCCATGGCGCGAAAGACGATGTTCCACTGCTCGCCCATGGCCACGATCGGGCGAAACAGCATGTCCAGGAACTGCGTGAACAGCAGCAGCACGCCGACGGTCATGGTTCCGCCGAGCACGAGATGACCGCCGAACCAGACGATGACAGCGATGCCGATATAGTTCATGCCGTCGATGAACGGTCCGTAGAAACTCTCGATGGTCAGCGCCCTGGTCTCGCTCACCCGGTTCTCATTGTTGATGCCGCTGTAGCGCTCGAAATTGATCTTCTCGCGGCCGTAGAGCTGAACCACTTCGATGCCGGACAGGTTTTCCTGCAGGTTTTCGTTCAGGCGCGACACGGTCATGCGGATGGCGCGGTAGAGCGGGCGCGACATGCGGCGGAACATCCAGGTGAAGAAGCCGGCGACCGGCATCACCGGCAAAAGCTCGAACGTCAGCGTCGGTGAAAGCGTCAGCATGATCGAGATGGCGACGAAGAACGGCACGAACTGGCCGGCCAACTGACCAAAGCCGGCAAAGAGCTCGAAAAGCGTCTCGACATCATTGGCGACGCGCGTCATCACGCGGCCAACGGCGACGCGGTCGTAGAAGCTCGACGGCAGATGTTCCAGATGCTCGAACAGGTCGCAGCGCAGGTCGCGCAGCGTATTGAGCGTGGCCCGGCCGAACAGGATGCCGAAGCCGCGGCCGAGCGCGGCGGCGAGCAGAATCCAGATCATGTACTGAATGCAGGCCGCGATGAGCGGCGTCACCGACAATGTCGCGGCGATCCACTGGTTGAACGCCTGCTGTCCGAGATCGGCCAGTTCCGGTCCCTGATGCTTCAGAACGATGCCGTCTACCAGCACGCGGCTCATGACCGTGGGCGCCATGATCGAGGCCACCGCCGCAAGCAGAACGAGGACGAGCGAACCGATGGCCTGGCCGCGATAGGGCCGCATCCAGTGCATCAGGCGCGACACCTGTCCGACGTCCAGGTTCTTGCCATAGACGTCGTCGTCGAACGCGCCCTTCATGCGGCGCGGCGCGTTCGGGATCGGGCCGGCGGTGGTGTCGGTCATTTCACGGCCTCGACCGGATGGCCGGTTTCGCGTTCGAGTTCATGCACCAGCTCCTCGCGACGGCCCTGCACGCGCGCGAAGTTGGCGTAGATTCCGTTTTTGGCGATCAATTCCGCATGCGTTCCCAGCTCGACGACCTTGCCGCCATCGAGCACGACGATGCGGTCGGCGTGCCGCGCGGTCGAAACCCGATGCGACACGAGCATGGTCGTGCGGCCGGCCCGAAGTTCCTTGAGGCGCGACAGGATGTGCTCTTCGGTTTCCGTGTCCACGCTGGAGAAGCAGTCATCGAGCAGCAAGACAGGCGTATCCCGGATCAGCCCGCGCGCCAGGCTTGTGCGCTGCTTCTGGCCTCCTGAGAGAGTCACCCCGCGTTCGCCGACCAGGGTCTTGAGATGGTCCGGAAAGCGTTCGATCGTATCTTCCAGATCGGCGGCTTCCGCGGCGCTCCAGATTTCGTCCGTTGCACGGGTCGGATTGTCGTAGGAAATGTTGCGGCCGAGCTCGTCGGCGAACAGGAACGGATCCTGCGGTACCAGCGCGATCTGTCCGCGCACCTGGGCGATCGGCAGCAGGCGGATGTCGCGGCCATCGAGGTAGACCGTGCCGGGCGGCGGATCCAGAAGGCGCACGATCGAGCGCAGGAGCGTCGACTTGCCCGAGCCCACGCGGCCGAGAATGGCGATCATCTCGCCCGACTTTACGTCCAGAGAAACGTCGTTCAGCGCCGCAAGACCTGTCGCAAGAGCGTTGGGATCGGTGCCGCGCGCATCCTTTGCCGAGGCGCGGCGGGGATAGGTGTAGGACAGATGCTGCAACTTGATGTCGCCGCCGATCTTGTCCAACGGCTTTGCGTCCGGCGCGTCGCGGATTTCGGGCTCGTAGTCGAGAATCTCGAACAGGCGCGCAGCCCCGGACGAGCCGCGCTGAAACATCGACACGATCTGACCGGACTGCTGGATCGGCGCCACCGCCATGCCGAGATAGAGCGTGAAGGCCGTGAATGTGCCGACCGTCATCTCGCCGTGCAGCACCTGGTAGCCGCCAAAACCCATGATGATCATGACGGCAAGTCCGGTGAAGACGACCATCCAGGCGTTCAGAGCCGCGTTCATCACCATCAGGCGGAAGTAATTGTCCGCATAGGCGCCCGATACCGCCTTGAAACGTGCAACTTCTCGGTCCTCCTGCGCATGTGTCTGTATCGTGCGGATGCCGTTCAGGTTTTCCTGCACGGATTCCGAAAGCGAGGAGAATCCTTCCTGCACGATCGTGGATTGTTCGTAGATCCGCTTGGAGAGGAAGTAGCCCATGCCGGCTATGAAGGGCATGATGGGGAGGAGCCAGAGCGTCAGCTTCATCGACAAGAACAGCATGAAGGCAAAGGCGACGAGGCCCGAAAAGCCGAGCACGATCAGCGTGCGGCTGCCGACGCCGATCAACTGGCGCACCAGGTTGAGATCGTTGATGGCACGGGCCATCAGGTCGCCCGTCGGAAAGCGCGCGAAGAAGCGCGGTCCCTGAAGCTCGAAGTGCCAGTAGAGGCGCTCGCGCATGTCGTAGGTCACCGTTACGCCGACAAGGCGCACGAGCTGGCGGCCATAGGCCACGGAGACGTAGCGCACGACTGCAAGTGCGAGGATACCGAGCACCGGCCCCAGCAGGTGCCAGTCATGTCCGGCCATGCGGTTGACGCCCTGGCGCACGAAGAGCGGCATGCCGGCTTCGAACACGCGCCCCAGGCAAATGAAGAACATCCCGCCCCAGAACTGCCAGCCATGCTTGCGGACGAGCGGAAGCAGCCGCCAGAGCGGACTGCGGCCGGCCGTCTTAGCCTGCTGAATTTCGGAGACGCTCAATTCGTTTCGCCGGCGCGTTGACGCCGCCTGTCCCTACCGCCGCGAGTTCGCGCCGACATTGTTGTTTGATTGCAACATTGTACGGAGCCGGGAGCACGAGTGCCAGTGCTATTGCCCGGCAGGCACACTCGCCGCCAACTTGCGACACTTGCTCCCCGTGGCGACCGGTTCGGGCGCGCCGCTAACGCGATCGCAGCCAGCCTGTAATACTGTATCTGTTCGCCGCCGCGAACGGCGCAACATGACTCACATAATGGTGCAGGCGAACATCCAGCAGGTTGAGTGCGTTCCAGCGCGGCGCGTACGCCTCGGACAGGTGCCCGTCAGGGTCGATAAAGCCAAGCAGACCGCCCCACTCGACGCGCCACTGCGGCGTCAGGTTCAGCACATACGCGAACAACCGCTTCTTTTCGTCAACGACGTCGAAATGCGGATGAAGGAAGTCGCCTGGCCAGTAACAAGTCGCCTGCGAATCGGCGAAATCGACATGGCGGTTGCCCGTCACCCGCCGGATGAAAGAAATGAATTCCTCCCCGCTAAGGAACTCGGTCAGGGCCACCAGCTCCGGAATCGGTCCGGTGAAGGCTTCGCCATGGTCGGAAAGCCGCAAGGTGCGATACCGACCTTCATACTGCTTGCGCGCGAATTCGACGACTTCCATGTCAAATGCATGCTTCTGTTCGTCGCTCATCTCCTCCCATTGCTGCGGGGTGACATCATAAACAAGGTCCTTGTGGATGACCGTCACATTCCAGGGTGTCCGCGAGACAAGCGCGTCATGGATCCGCTTAGCGTCTTCCTGCCGCAATAGCTCGGGAATGTGGATGCGCCCGCCTCGCGCAAACACCTTGCTCAGGAGTTTGATGTCGTGATGCGGGGAGAGCCGAAACTGAAGATTGGATGGCATCGGTCTGGGGACTTATTTAGCTATATTGTCGGCGGCTAGCGCCGAGCGTATAAGAACCTCGTACGATTAAATAGAGGCCGACAGCGGTTCGCCCGAGTGGCAGCTCGATGCAGCTGAATCGCACGATCGGTCTGTCGTTGATTTCGGTGAAATGAAACTTAACGAACCGCTCATCAACCTGTTCGACTGGCCCATACAGGACATCCTGAATGCGCTGCCCGACGAGAATTCGCCGCTGTGGGATGCTGACCGCACCCGCCAAACCACCTATCAGGTCCACCGCCAGACTCGTTCGATCATTTTCGACTGGCTCGACGCCAACTGGGAAGTTGGCGGACCCGTTAACGTAAAGCGCTACAACTACGCGCCGCCCGAGTTATGCGCACCGGTCTATGCCTTGGCCGACAGGCTCGAGGCGCAGTATTCCGGCAAGCTCGTGCGCATGACGCTGGCGGAACTGGCGCCGCGCGGCAAGATCACGACCCATATCGACAACGGCATCAGCATCACTGCGGTGCATCGCTGTCACATTCCTGTTCTGACAAACGAGGGCGTGAAGTTCATTATCGAGCGCATTCCCTATTATCTGAAGCCCGATATCGCCTATGAGTTCGACAACACCCGCGCCCATTCCGTGGACAATCAGAGCGACCAGCGGCGCGTGCATCTGCTGTGCGACGTGCTTCCACCCGAACTGGTGGTCTGACGGACCGTTCGATGATCCTCTCAGAGCGGCACAAGTTTATTTTTATCAAGGGCATGAAGGTTGCGGGCACGAGCGTCGAGATTGCTCTCTCGAACCTTTGCGGACCGCATGACATCGTCACGCCCATTTCCCCCATCGACGAGCTTCTGCGCCTGAAGAACGGGACGCGCAGTCAGAACTACGCCGCTGACCGTGCCGAGGAGGATCTTTACCTCGAGCGGCTGCGCGCGACACCTGAGCTGCAGCTCAACGAATTGTCGCAACCGCCACGCGGTTACTACAATCACATGCCGCTAGCCGCCGTGACGCTGCGCTACAAGAAGGACGTTTCGGATTTTCGCATTGTCTGCATCGAGCGCTCGCCTTATGCAAAGGTGATTTCCTGGGCGAACATGCAACTGTCCTATGGCGCCTATAAAGTGGGTGGCGCGATGCGAGCCGACATGGCGGCGCTGAAGGCCATTGTCGACAAGGGTTTCGCGACTGGCGCGATCCGTGAGCCGCGCAATATCGACCGCTATCGCGGGCCGGACGGCAAGCTCGCGGCGGAGGCGATGCGCTATTCCTCGTTGCACACCGATTTCGACGCGTTTGTCCGCAGTCTCGGCGTGAGTGACGTTCCGATCCTGCCACACGCCAAAAAGGGGCTGATGTCAGATCAACTCAATCCTGCCGACGTGTTCCGGCCCGATCAGATCAGGCGCATCAACCAGCTTTTTGCCGAGGAATTCAGTGCCTTCGGCTACAACACGCTGTGATCAGGCGGTCGCCGGGATCAGACTTTTTGCGGCCGGTCGCGGATCCATTGGGTGATCAGCCACTTCTCGCCGCGCAGCACGGGACGTCCGGCATGAACGGTCGAGCGGTCCGGTGACCCGTCATCCATTGTGTTCCAGAACGCTAGCGCATCGCCAGCTGCGCCGCGGATCGATTGGCGAGCCAAGGGAAACTCGGTCTCGCCGCCCTGGTATTCATCGTTGAGCCAGATGAGCACGGTTACGGTTCGTTGGCCCGCTCGCTCGGCTTCGGCCCAGATCGTCGGAATTTGCGGGTCGAAGAAATCGACGTGCCGCTGATATTCCTGTCCCGGTTTGTATCGCAGGACATTGGTGTCCTCGGCCCAGGCGATGTCAGTCCCGGTCCAGGCGGCGGTGCGATGAGCCAGGATCGCCAGAAGGGGATCGGAATTGGCTGGTCCGAACGCCATGTGATGGCTCGTGCGCACGCCCAGCACGGTTCGACCCAGCGTTGCGTTGTGCACGTCGGACGGCTGAAGCGTCGGTTCCGCCAGCGCGCAGATGTAATAGCACCAAGAAAGCGGCAGTAGTCGTCGCGCGGTGCGCAGTCGCGGCGACTCTAACAGCGCTTCATCCTTTGGCGCGGCAGCGAGTGCTCGCAGATCCAGCGCCAGGCGTGCGCGATCGAAATCCGGACTAGTCGTGGGGCGCGTTTCACGAAAGATTTTCACCGCAGGGGGATAGCCGGCTGCGGCGGCATGTGCGCCGAACAATTCCCTGTCAGCGAAAGATTCCGGAAGAAGCAGCGACAACTGCGTCAGTGCCCGCACGTTCCCCAGCCGCGCCGACGCAATCAGCCAGTCGGCCGCCAGATCCCAGTCCTGCGGGGCATGGGTACCCATCGCGTGCAGTCCGGCCAGCAAAAGGGAGGCGATATCGTTGCCTGCTCCCGCTGCGCGCTCGATGCGCCTCAATCCTTCCTGCGATTTCCGCTCTGCGATACGACCCATCACCTGCCACAGGCCGAGCTGGGCGCCGGCGAGCGGAAAGCCGGAATCGGCTGCTCGTGTCATCCATGTCAGGGCGTCGCGGTCTTGGCCGCTGGCGGCCATGGCCATGGCGAGATCAAATTGAGCGCCCGGGTCGCCGTCGGCCGCCGCCCGTGAAAGTAGCGTTTCTGTGGTCTCAACCATCAAGGTCCCGATCGATTGGAAAGCAATTTCCGCGCAAATTGTAATCTGTTTCCAGCGGCGCAGCAGTGCTGGCTCGGTGCCGCTCAAATATCAGCCTCATCCTACAGGAGACCGAAATTCTAAGTTGTAAGTTTTGTATTAAAATCAGCAACTTATATTGCCTTCAAGGTTTGCCGATAGGCGCATTTGGCGCCTTCGCCATTGGGGTTCCTTAATCAAGGCGCCATATAACAACGCCACTTCAAATTCCGTCCCCGGAGGGTCAACTCGCATGGTCGCGTTTCTTCGCTGGTCCAAGTCGATCGGTCTGAGCGTCCTCAATGGCATCGCCAAATTTGTGGTCTTTCTCGTCATCGTGACGGCGGTCCTCATCGCCATCGCAATGTTCCAGGGCGATGGATTGCCGGGAAACATGGTTCTGGCGCTCGACCTGCGCAGTCCGATCTCGGATTCCTCCAACGTGAATTTTTCGCTCGGCAATCAGCCGGTCACCGTGATGGATATCGTTCTGGGGTTGGATGCGGCGGAACGCGATCACCGCGTGAAAGGCGTTTCGATCCGCATCGGCAGCGCCAATCTTTCGATCGCGGAGGCTGAAGAGATCGGCACGGCCATCAAGAAATTCCGCAAGTCGGGAAAATTCGTCATCGCGCACAGCCAGGGATTCCTCGCGACGGGTTTGGGCGACTACCTGACCGCGGCGTCCGCGGACCAGATCTGGATGCAGCCCAATGCGCCGTTCACTGCGGCGGGTGAGGGCGGCGGTCAGATCTTCCTGCGCGGGTTGCTCGACAAAATTCAGGCCGATCCGCAGATCGTCAAGCGCTCCGACTATAAGAGCGCGGCCGATCAGTACATGGAAAAGAACATGACACCGGCCGACCGCGAACAACTGACGCGGCTGATGCAGTCCTGGTACGACTCAGCCACCTCGGGCGCGGCCGCCGACCGCCATCTGTCGCCGGCAAAGGTCGTCGCGGCGCTGGAAGCGAGCCCGCAGTTTACCGAAGACGCGCGCGCAGCCGGGCTGATCGACCGTATCGGCTATGACGATGATGCGCAGAACGCCGCCCTGCAACGCGCGGGGAGCGGCGCCAAGCTGGTGCCGATGTCCGAATTTGTCCGTGTGGCCAAGGACGGGGGCGACTTCGCGGCCGGCCCGCGCATAGCGCTGATCCAGGCGGCCGGCGACATCCAGGACGGCTCGGCCGGCAGCAGTTTCTTGGGCGGCAACAATGTGATTGCGGGCGATGACCTGTCCAAGGCGATCCGGGCTGCTGCGGCCGACACGGCGGTGAAGGCGATTGTCCTGCGCGTCGACTCGCCCGGCGGCTCGGTTTCGGCGTCCGACCAGATCCTCGATGCCGTGAAAAAGGCCCAGGCGGCCGGCAAGCCAGTCGTGGTCAGCATGGGAAGCGTGGCCGCATCGGGCGGTTACTACATCTCGCTGTCGGCGAACCGCATCGTCGCGGAACCGGGGACGATTACGGGCTCGATCGGCGTTCTGACAGGCAAGGTTTCCGTCGACCGCAGCCTGGCGCTGATCGGTGTCGGCACAAGCTCGGTCGGAGTGGGCCGCAATGCACTGTATGATTCCGAGTTCCAGCCTTACACGCCAGACCAGCTTGCTTCGTTGAATCACGAAGTGGACGCGATCTATGCCGACTTCACGTCCAAGGTTGCCAAGGGCCGCAAGCTGCCGCTGGCGCAGGTGCAAGATATCGCCAAAGGCCGCGTCTGGTCTGGTGCAGACGGGCAGGTGCACGGTCTGGTGGATGAACTGGGTGGACTGTGGACGGCAACCGATGCAGCCAAGAAACTCGCCGGCATCGCGCCGGGCGAACGCGTCGCGTTCCGCTTCTATCCGCGGCAGAAGAACCTGTTCGACGCGATCGGCGATCTCTTCGGCAACTCCGAAGCGAGCACGCGCGCGGTGCAGGGCTTCGTCACGCTGATGAATGCTGCTCCAGTGCGCGCCGTCGTCGGCGCAGTGAGTGAACTACCCCGTGGCGGGGTGGAACTACGGGCAACGAACTTGCCAAGATAGGGCCGTCTCGTACCTCGCACACTACGTTGCTCACTCCGTGAGTTGCTTGTGTCGTGACCGTGTGACCCAGGGCGGGTCGTAAGGATCAAAACGAAGCGAGCTGAAGCGGCTTTTGGTTCACGCTGCACACGCTTGGCTGTGAACAGCGCTGGAGTCGTTTAGCTTTCGTTAAATCGGCGTGATCGATTGCGACAGGTTGCAACGCTTGCAGATCGGGACGGCGTCCGAAACATTTAGTGGGGGGGGATATTTTTTGTTTGAAAACGGGAGGACCGCCGTTTCTGGTTCGTGAAAACAACCCTTCTCTAAGTCCCTGAAATCATGGGTCCCGGATTTTTTGAGCGATGGCTGATCTACGAGACGCAGAAAAAATAATGTGAAATGCGAAAAATGATTTGGAACAAAACCAAAACAAACCTCACTTGTTCGAGGTGCCAAATTGCTGCGCAAGCGGAATTTATTAGGGAAACATTTACGCACGAATTCACTTCGGCCCGGTTCGACTTACCGTAGAATCAAGGGTGCACATGATTTGGGGATCGTCGTGGTCGATATCAGCAAAGAAGACCGGTCCAAGAT
Organism: uncultured Alphaproteobacteria bacterium; assembly: GCA_963741725.1. Classification (GTDB taxonomy): domain Bacteria; phylum Pseudomonadota; class Alphaproteobacteria; order Micropepsales; family Micropepsaceae; genus Rhizomicrobium. Next base: position 72,995 of record CAVUJC010000007.1, read on the forward strand.
AAATGCGGACGGCGAATACGAATATGTCTCGCGCTTCAGCCCAGACCAGGTCGTGGAGATCGAGATATCGCACCGCTCCGGACCGTCCTGGCAGTCGCCCTCTGCGGTGGATCCGCTTTTGGTCGTCGGTGATCAGCGCGAACGGGAGTTGGTATCGATCGTGCTTCGGCTCCACGAGAGGTTCGACAAGGCGATGTGGCATGCAACAAAGAGCGAAACCGTCGCCGATGCGCATCAGTACTTCCAGAGTGCGTGCAAATTGTTCAAGGCCTTGATGGTGGCCGCACGAAACCTCAATGCACATCGCAATCCGGCCCAGCAGAAAATCATCAAACTCACCAGCTCGGAACCGAAAATCGGACTGATCGCGAAGTTAGAAAAGATGCTCGAGCCGGAAGAATTTTCGCCCGAGTGGCTACTGAATGATCGAATAGAAGATATTGCGCGTCTGTTCGCGAGTGTGGCTGATCACTTCGAGATGACCGCCAAGCAGGTCGAGTTCAACTCCGAAGATGTTCGTGTGGTTCATGGCGCCAAAGCCAAGGGCGAGGAGGTTCCGTGTACGAAAGTCGCGATCGCTTGGCGGTCGCTGAGCGACAAGGCGTTGGCCATGGAGCCGTTTGTCATCGAAGAGCTCCGTAAGTTCAAGCGCGCGGGTCGACAGATCATTGTCATTGAGGAAAAGAAGGTCATCGACAACTCAAGCACGGTTCGCGCGCGCGACGGCAGGGTTCGCCGTGTCGCGTAAGACCCCTGAGGCCCCAAAGGTCTGCGGCGCCAAATTGAGGACGGGTGGGCTCTGCCAGAGCGCGCCGGTTGCGGGCAAAGGACGTTGTCATTCCCATGGTGGTGCACCGAGGTCGGGTTCGCCAAAGGGCAATCTCAATGCCTTGACGCATGGCGGCTATGTCGGTGGGCGAAATCGGCTCGATGCCTTTGAACGAAAGCACTTCCGAAGCCTCAGCGCAGTGGAGCGTAGTCGGATCCCCCGACTGGAGCGCGACGCGCTGGCATTGGCGCAAAGCGGAGCGCGGCCAGCCAATCCGCTAATGGCGAGGCTCGGGTGGAACGGCGCGCGAACGCTCAAGGTGTTGCGGAGAGCTACTAGGAAATTGGAGGCCGATTTTGACGGGGCCGGCAAGCATGGGCCCGCCTACTGTGACGAACTCCTCGCCACGCGCAATCTCTACCACTTGCTTTGCCAGGAGCCAAGCTGGTTTAAATCGGCCGAGCGCTTTGCTGACGCGGTCTGTCAGGCGTTTTTGCATCTGGACCAGCAGGGCTGGCCGTTGCGCCGCGCTCACACCAGCGATGCAACGCTTTACTATCTTGCCTGGCGTAGGGCTTGCTCTGAACTCTATGAATGGGTCTGTCCTGACGAGGACAGCGTGATGCAACGCGAAGCGCGCCAGCGCTCTCGTCAAAAAGGCCTCGAGGCTATCGAGCAACAGTTGCGCAAACTTGGTGAGCGCGACGAGAGCCCGCCGGCGCTGCCGCAGAGCGCGGGTGAGCTTGACATGTTTGTCCGCGAATACGCACGGCTTGCCGAAGATCCCGTGATTGCCGATCTGCTGTCTGGCCTTGGCTGAGCCGGACTCGCGTCTCGCATTGCTTGCAAAAAAAATAACTGAAGCGCTTCGCCGATCGGACTTTTTTTGGTACGCAAAAATATTTTGCAAATCAAGTTGCGTTGACGATTTTTCTCTTTGTGGGAGGAGCAACTCAGTTACGATTTTTGCATGTGCTCTTCTTCTTATCATCTTCTTGGGCTTGGTTCTTATCGTGAACTTGTAACCAAGGAGATCGGCGAAGCAGAGCCGGGCACTGAGATCAAAGCTGCTCCCTGCCATTTTGCTGACGTTCATATTGCGAGCGCCTGTCTGCAAAAAGCGCTGCGCCGCGGTGATGAGGGTTTTGCGCTGGCCGCTGGCGAGAGGCTGCGGATCAGCGATCCCGAACGGTTGTGGCGCCGCCTTGCTGTCTGCGCCTTTGAGGATTTTGGCCTTGTCGATCTTGGCGTCACCGCACGGGTGACAGCGGTTGCGGCCAGCAAAGCGTTGCGGATGGTGGTCGGCGAAGAGCGGGTGCTGCGGCATCTGATCAGCCTTCTCTGTGCGCGCCCCAAGGATCGCCGCCTCGATGATCTCGCCGCACTGGGTGCAGCGGTGTTCGCTGACCCAGCCTATCTGCGTCTCTTGGAGAGCGGGTCCTCTTGGCGGTGTCATTGCCCCCTTGGTGCATGAGGCAGCACAGCTGCTTCGCATCTGTGAAAGACCGGTTCCACGGCGTTCGTTTCGCAGCATCGTGCCGGAGGCCTGCGAGCGGATCCTGTCCGCTATGGAACGCGACGGCCGCATCGATGCCGGCATGCTCGAACTCTGCGCCAAAGGGGTACGGGTCTCGCGCTGTATTCTTGCCCATGCTCTTGCCCCTCGCGATCGAGGCGACGGACGCGGCGGGTGGCAGGGGTGAAGCTCTGGACCAGGAGCTGGATCCCGTTCCCCTGATCGATGGCGTGCCGGCCTATGCCTTTGACGGCTTTACCCGCTCGGGTCGGGCGGTGCTGGCCCAGTTGGCCAAGGAGGAACCGGAGCTGAGGGCACTGGTTGCTCCGCACCCGGCCAGTGCCCGGATCGATGTCCTGCATCATCTTCTGTTCTTTGCCGAAGGCGGGCGCTGCAACAGCCTTCTGAAAGACCCCTTGGCGGATGAGCTGACGCTGGCCGCTTTTGCCTGCGGTGCCCGGCTGTCTCAGGACGAGGCGCTCAGCGCCATCGACCTGATGCGCCAGGCCCTACCAACCGTTCATCGCCTGCGCGCCGCTCTGGCGCCCTCTGTTCCACACGCTTTGAAGGAGGACCTGTCATGAACGCGGAAGTCTTACGCCTGGAGGCCAGCCAGTACCGGCTGCTCTCAGACCAGCTCAAAACCGACTACGCCAGTCTCGATGATGAGACCCTGGCCGATACGCTGGAGGGTCTCTCGGACCTGCCGCAGATGATCGAGGAGATCATCCGCTCTGCCCTCGAAGACGAGGCCATGATCGCCGGTCTCAAGACCAGGGCCGATGCCATGGCGGCAAGGCTGGCGCGGCTTAGAGAGCGCCAGCAGAAAAAGCGCCAACTGGCAGCCACGGCTCTGGGTGCCGCCGGTCTTTCCAGGCTCAAGGCCGACGACTTTACGGTCTCGCTCTCAGAAGGGGCCATCCGTCTTGAGATCAGCGATGAGAGCAAGATCCCGCTGCACTATCTGGTTCCCCAGCCGCCCAAGCTGGACCGGGCCGGGATCAGCCATGCCCTCAAACAGGGGATCGCGATGGAGGGAGCAGCCCTTGTCCAGGGCCAGCCCTACATCACGGTCTCGACCCGATGAGCCCGGGCTTTGCTCGCCACCAGCTCAAGAAGCTGGCGAGCCCTCTGGATCGAGGCCCGCATCCAGAGCCGAGAGCAGGACGGGCAGGAGACTCTCCTATGTTGAGGGCTGGTTCGTGTTGCACGAGGCCAACCGGATCTTTGGCTATGATGGCTGGGACCGCGAGATGGTTCATTGCTGAGAAGCTGTTCGAGCGCAAGACCATCGACGCTGTCTCCTGCGGCTATGCGGCCCGCGTTCGGATAAGGGTGCGCGCCAACGATACCGTCATCGTTCGCGAAGGTACCGGTGTCGGCCAGGCCACAGCCTCGATACTGGGCGATGCCCATGAACGCGCCCTCAAGGCCGCCGAGACCGATGCCACCAAGCGGGCGCTCGTGACCTTCGGCGGCCGCTTCGGGCTGATGCTCTATGACAAGGAGCACAGAGCAAAAGAGGAGCTCGGTTCAGCCAGCCAACATCCGGGTCGCCGAGAGACAATGGTTGGCGCAAGCGCAGAGCAGGGTAGAGTCGCTGTTCAGCGCAAAGCCGTGGAGCGGCACGAGAGTTCACACCCGTTGAGAGGCGATGAACAGCTTGATGATGGCGAAAGCGGTGAACCTGAGAGCCCGGCCGGAACCTGTTCCACGCCGCCGGCTAAGTCAGGTGTAACCCGAGACAGACCCTCCGCCACGTCCGCACCCTATCAGCTCATCGCCAGCGACGGCACAATCACCGAAGTGCAATCGCCGCAAAGCTTCTGCTCGGGACTGCGCCAATTGGTCGAGGCAGCGCGCGGCAATAGCGAACTGGCGCGTCTGCGTTGGGAGAATGAGCCGACGCTGACGCGGCTGCGCCAGATGCCAAACCTCGTGGCTGCCAGCGGACGGCACTATGCCGACATCCTGGAGCGTCTCATCGCGGCGCGCGCAGCAACGCTCGCCGACGATGTCGAGCATGTCCAAGGCGTAAGGATCGAGGGTGACAAGGCCTCGCTCAGAGACGCGGCTGTTCCCAGTGAGGACACGCTAGTTGAGCTTAGCGGCAGATCGAGTGAGGAAGCCGCGCACAATGAACAGGCGCGCCGGCGAAAGATGGTCGAGAACAGAGCGTCAGACGTGCAGCGTCAACCGTCTGAGGGGCCCGAGACGGTTGCGCGAGGCGAGACCACTTTAGCGTCGGGCGTGCCGATTGCGCGCAGTCACACCGACCTGCCGTCTCGAGCGCTCCAAGCCGCGATCGCAAATGCCAGGCCCGTTGCCGAAGATGCGGTGCCTATCTTCTACGAACCCTTCGTCCCAGTCCCTCCTTATCCCCTGCGCGGGCTCATCGAGCGGTTCAAGCGCGCTACGAGTGACGAGGCGGGTGAAGTCGCGGCGCCAAGGATTGAAGGAGGCGCGGAGCCGCCTGGCGCGCGCTCTGATGAGAGAGACTTGCCGGCAGTAACTCCAAAGCCGTCGGCAGTTGAATCCGAGGCACCGCAACCAACCCGGCGCTCACAGATCACGGGCGGCTTCTCGATAGACAAGAGCGTGCTGCTCATCCCGAGCGAGCGGCGCTTGCGCTCCAAGGCTCATCTGCAGTTCGTCGCGGCCAAGCCTTGCCTCATCTGCGAGACGCAGCCGTGCCATGCCCATCACATCACCTTCGCCCAACCCCGCGGTCTTTCGCAAAAGGTTAGCGACGAGTTCACCGTGCCCCTCTGTGCGGTCCATCACAACGAGCTGCATGCCTTCGGAAACGAGATGAGCTGGTGGCGCGAGAAGGGGGTTGAGCCACTTATGCGTGCGCATGCACTGTGGATGACAAATCAAACTCTCTAGTTCGAGGTTAGTCTGGTTTTGTTTTAGAAGGCCGCGCGGCGCTCCGAGGTATGTGGCGGTCGACACTCGAGCGTTTCGGCGGTAAATCCGACGCAAGGCTGCGCGTCTAGGCTAGAAGGCTATCGTGAGTCAACTGTCAAATGCCCTTCAGTATAAGCTTTACGCTCTGAGGCGGAATTTTTTCGGGCGGTGATCATGTCAACCAACTGGCACATTTTGGTAGTGATCGTGCGCGGACCGAAGCTCTCCGCTGAAGTATGGTCGAAACTGTCGGCCGTTGAAGGATGCGCAACCGTTTGAATTTGTAACCGATTCCCACCCTATCTGGGAACCACGTCAAATGCGACCGTCAAACGCTGGTCTAACGAAACGAACGGTACTGTCCCGTGCCAGAAATACGACGGAAACAACACCAGTCTTCCGACCGCCGGCTGGACCCGATCGCTGGCTCGGTCGAGTTCTCCAAGATTGAGATTGGACTCGCCAAATTTCAGCCACCCCTGTCCATCACGTTCGTCGACCACCTCTGCTGGCAGAGACACATAATAGACTGAGCTGATCCAGCCGGCCGGGTGAACATGGTTGGTGTGATAGCCTCTGGAATGCAGGCGGCACGACCAGGAACCGCGGAAAGAGAACTCCGCCGTTTTGCGGCTGAAGAGCGGATGCTCCGAACTTTCCGGCATTGACCCGATGTAGTCCCCGACCGCATCGCCGATCCGCTGGCGAAGCATGCCGATCCTTTGAGACGTGCGGGTGAAGAGATGTCCCATCGTCTGCGTTCCGCCGCGCAGCGTTTGGTCGAAAGGTTCCACTCGCCTTGTGTGAAGTCTGCCTAGTTCCTCTGCCAGCTCTCGATTGAACGACTCTGGATCGGTGTATCCCGGCGGTGGTGGGAGTTCGTAGGTGCGTATAAGTGAGGCGGCATCGGTGAGCTGCCCGTGTCGCGCGTCTCCCAGCTCTCGGTAGGCCAGTGTCAAAAGACCCAGGCTGAGCTGTTCGAAGGGAGCCACGGAGAGCGCACGTTCTACCGTTTGCAGAGCATCGCCCGCTTTTCGGTGATGCAGCTGCGCGATCGCCAGCTCCTGGTAGTGAGCAACCGCCAGAGGTTGCGCTTGGATCGCGCTCTGAAATGCGAGAATACTCTCGGCCAGACGACCCTGGACGACGAGCGCGCGGCCGAGCGCGTTGTGGATCTCACCTCGGTCCGGCGCGCGTTCCAGCGCACGGCGCAACAGTTGTTCGGCACCCACGGGCTGGTTGAAGCGGATGCGCTGTTCGGATTCGGCCATAAGCAGATCGACATCGTCGCCAATGCGGGTTCTGGCGTATTCAAACGACTTGAAGCTGAGATCCGCGCGACCCATAGTCCAGGCGAGAGCGTTGAAATCGACATGCGCGTTGACAAATCCGGGTGACGCATCGATAGCTTTGCGATATTCCTGCAACGCTTCGGCATCGCGTCCTGTATAGTTCAAGGCGTTGCCCAGCGCATAGTGCGCTTCGTGACTGTCGGGGCGAATTTGCAAGGCGGCCTGGAAGGCCGTGATCGCTTCCTCAAAGCGATGGAGAGCATCGAGTACTACTCCACGATAGTAGTTAGTTTCGAAGTGACGCGGATTGAGGGCGACCGCGCTCTCGAGCGATCGTAGAGCTTCTTCAGGCTTGCCCAGATCATTCAGCAAGGCGCCGATCTGCGTCAGCGCTTCGGCATAGTTCGGTCGAAGCTCGACAGCCCTTTTTTGGGCCGCCAGCGCCTCGTCGTTGCATTTGAGTTCACGCAGCATCAGGCCGCGATTGTACTGGGCCTCGGCATAGTCCGGTTTGAGAAGCGTAGCCTGCCGATAGGCGGCCTCGGCGCCGATCGCGTCTCCGGCCTTGAATTGAACGCTGCCTAGACTGTTGAACAGAGCCGGTTCCTTTGGTGCAATCGTCAGGGCGCGACGCAGGAGCGTCTCGGCTTCGACGACCACGCCACGATCGTTCAGCAGCAACGCCAGATAATTCATGGCCTGCAGCGGCCAGCGGCTGTTCAGCAAGAATATCGCGGCACACCTTCTCGGCGTCGGCCTTGCGATTTGTCAGCCGCAGCCGTTCCGCGTCGGAAAGTGAGCGGGCCAGTTTCTGTGGAGTTTGAAACGGGTCCTTCGTCGGATTACTCATATCGGGAATCTGCTCGCCTGCGGCCTGTCGCGCAACGTGAATTTATCCGTCGGCACCGGACAGGGCGGCGGACAGAACGCGCATTCTGGGCGGTTAGTCGGGAGCAAGCTCTCCGAGCCCTTTCAACAACGGACCCAGGTGCTTTTCGTAGTTCCGCCAGCGGTCGACCGAAGAAGTATAAACCGGGCGACGAACCTGAGTGATACTCAGAGTCGCAACGCGCCGCGCATTGTTTCTGAAGTCAAGGCATTTGGGATCCCAGTCGAGGCCACAATAGGCGATGATGCGGCGGGCGGCGGCTTCGATGTCCTGCACGGTCTCCTCGTATTGGAGATCAAGGAATGCTCCTTCCGGCAACACATTGCGCCAATGCTGCATCAGCGAGTGGTAGCGCCGATAGTAGCGGCCAAGGCGTCCCAGATCGTTTGCATGTTCCTGAATGTCGGCGAAGTGGTTGGAGTAGATCGACAAACACGAATCGACCGGATTGCGTCGGCAGTGAATGATCGTGGCATTCGGCAAAGCGAGTTTGATGAGCCCGATGCGGTTGTAGTTTCCGAGCAACTTGTCTGTTACGTGATCACCCTCGGGTGCACGCAGCCTTAGTCGTTCGACGTATGCGTCCCCGAGTTCGCGCAGGTCGGCGTCTGTCAGGTCGTGCACCAGCGCCGGCATGGGCTTGGTGTATCGTCGCTTGTTGATCAGGTACTGCGTCGCGATCTCCAAGTCCTGCACCTCACCAACGGCACGGACCCGCGGGTGACTTGAAACGATCTGCTCGACAAGTGTTGTGCCCGACCGCGGCATGCCCAGAATAAAAATCGGAACGCGAGACGGACTGCCGGCTGCCGTCCTCCCTCGCATGAACTCCTCGGAGTAGGCCTCTTTCGCCCGCTCGAACCAGAGAATATCGTCTGCCTCGGTGTCGGGCACACCTTTCGCGTTGCAGGCGATTTCCCACCTCGAAACGTTCGAAGGCGCGATCGAAGTCGCCAATTTCGTCATAGGCGTGACCGAGAGCGAAGTGCAGGGCCGCGCGATCTTCGCCAGGCAGCCACTCCTCCTGGGCCAGGAATGACTCGAGCGCTGGAAGCCGCGGATCGTCAGGAGTGAATCTTTCCGCGCGCGCGAGTTCGAGAATCGGATGGATATCATCGGGATGCAGGGCGCGGGCGCGTTCGAAGACGAGCTTTGCTTGATCGATCCGACCGACGCCAAGATGGGCGCGGCCCAGTGCCGTAAGCGTGTCCAGTGATTCCGGATCGAGCTCGACGGCTCGTTCGTTCGCGGCTTCGGCCTCCTCCGGTCGGTTGAGATCGGCGAGGACGCGTGCGTGCGTGACATGGAAGTCCGAGCAGTCTGGCGCAAGCGCAAGGGCTTTTCCGATCTCATCGACAGCGGCCCGGATCATGCCGTCCTCGAGAAAGACGGCGGCGAGCTCGCCGTGCGCATCGGCGCTGTTCGGCTTCAGCGAGATGGCGCGCACTAGCGCCGATGCGGCGAGCGAGCGGTTCTTCAAGCGACGGAGCGTTTTACCCAGCGTCAGGAATACGTCGTGACTCTGATCGTTGATTGTTCCGGCGCGCGCCAAACTTAGCTTGGCGTTCTCTAACTGGTCGAGCCTGAAATAAGCCAAGCCGAGATTGTAGTGCGCCTCGAACTGGTCGTCACGAATGGCGATGGAGCGCTTGAAGGTCTCGATCGCGTCTTTGAGATTATCGGCCGCCAGCAAAACGGCGCCCGTCTGGGTAATGGCGTCGACATAGTCCGGCTTGATGTTCGTCGCTTTCTTTAAGACGGCGAGGGACTCGACCAGCCGGTCCTGAGACTTCAGCACCAGTCCGAGATTGAACAACGCCTCGACGTGCGATGGCTGAAATTCAATGGCCTTGCGATAGCAGCGCTCGGCTTCTTTTGGATCCTGCCGCAGCATGGCGAGGTTGCCGAGATTGGCGTGAATGCTGGCCGCGCGCGGATTGATCTCGAGCAGGCTGCGAAACGCGGCTTCCGCACCGCCGAGGTCTCCGCGCTGCGCCAGTGCGAGTCCGAGAATCTGTAGCGCGATGGGCTGATTGGGCGTATTCGCAAGGACAGATTTCGAGATCGATTCGGCGGCATCAAATTGACGCGAGCGCAGAGCTTGCTCGGCAGCCTTTAGCTGCTCGCGCATATGGTCTTTGGCGGCGAGACGGAACGGCCTGTCACTCTGCATCAGCTTGCAAGACCTCCCAAGGCATCCAGAAGCGGCGCCAGCTGTTTTTCGTAACGGCGCCAGCGACCCACGGAGGCGGAATAGATAGGTTCTCGGACCTGGGCCATGCTGGCGGTGTTGACCGGCCGCCGCGTCTCGTAGAATGCGATGCAGCGGTTATCCCAATCCAGCCCGCAATAGGCGATCAGCCGCCTCGCTTGGGACTCCACGTCTCCGACAACGTCTTCGTAGCGCACATCGAGGAACGCGTCAGGCGGCAGAACATCGCGCCAATGCGCCATGAGCGCGGCTTGCGCGCGATAGTAACGGCCGAGCGTCGACAAATCATTCGTAAACGGCATGCGATTTCCGAACGACTTCATGAAGCAGGACAGGCAGGTGTCGACAGGATCACGCACGCAATGGATGATTTTGGCGTTCGGCAGCGCGAGATGGATGACACCCACCAGAAGCGAATTGGCCAGGAGCTTGTCCGTCACGCGCGAGCCGGGTCGCGCCAGCGCTTGCAGGCGCGCGATGTAGCGGCGGGCGATGTCTCCAAGTTTGTCTTTCGTCAGTTCATCGAGGTAGTCGTCGAACTTCGATCCTAGGCCAAGAACTTCCGAGAGCACTTGTGGCAAATAGGGTACCTCGCCGGCGCCAACGACCGATGGATGGCTCACCAGAACCTGTTCGAGCAACGTCGAACCCGAGCGCGGCATGCCGACGAGAAAGATCGGCAGGTCCGACGTCGCACCACCGCCTCTCAGGCGGTTCACGGTCTCGGCCGAGAAGACCTGCTGTATGCGCTCGAAGGCTGCCAAATTGGGCTTTTCATCATATTGGTTTTGCAGGCGCTGCTGATCGTTTCCGGCCTTAAAGTGAGCGAAGGCGCGTTCGGTCCGGCCGAGATCGTCGTTCATCTTGCCTAGAGCGAAGTGGAGCAAGGTGGGAATGCGAGCTGGCGAGGAATTCAAGTCTGACGCCAGTTTCTCCATCGTCGAAATCAGCGGATCGCCTGCGGAAAATTTCGTGATGTCCGCCAACTCATAGAAGACAGAGGGATCGTGGGGCGACAATTCGGAAGCCCGTCGCAGAACGTCGCGCGCATCCCTGAAGTCTCCGGCAACCTTCAGGACGTTACCCAAGTGGATCAAGACGGCAGGGTTGTTCGGTTCCGATTGACGCGCGCGTGTCAGCTCCTCGATAGCTTCGTCGGTCAGGCCCAGTTCGACCAGCACGCGCGACACCAACAAAGTCCAATCGACAAAACCGGGCGCCAATGCGTGCGCGCGGCGGGCGTAAATCAGCGCTTCGTCCAAAAGGTTCCGTTCGCGCGCGATCTGCGCCAGCGTCGCTGCCGCTTCTGGGTCATCGGGAAACTGTTCGGACCAATCAAGAGCAGCCGCCTGTGCTTCGTCGAACCGGCGAGCGCTTCGCAGCGAATAGATCAGCGGCTTGGTGGCTTCCAGATTGGGCGAGTGAATCGAGAGCGAACGGCATAGGTTCTCGATCGCATCGGCGAACCGGTTCTGGTTTGCGAGGATACAGCCTAAAAAGAAGTAGGGTTCGTAACGCGAAGGGTGGACTTCGGCGGCCTGGCGGATCCAGCGTTCTGCGTCGCCTGAACGTCCGAGCTGAGCCGACAAAACGCCTGCTTCGATGAAGGCTTCGACCGGTCGCGGTGCCAGAGCTGCCGCCCGTGTGAAGACCTCGAGTGCCTCGGTCGCGCGCCCAGCGTCCTTAAGCGTCACGCCCAGGCCGTAGACGGCGGTTCCGTCACCTGGTGCGCGCGCCATCGCCGCGCGAAACGCGGCCTCGGCTTCCGACAGCCGACCCTGCCGGCGCAGTGTGTCGCCATTCTCGATTGGGGCAGTCAGTGTCATCCGGGATGCTAGCCAGCGTTCAATAGGGGTCGGAAAGGTAAGGGTACCATACGCTGTCGTCCGATGGGAGAAGATGTGGCGGCTGGGTTGGCGGCCTCAAAAAAGCAAAACGGCGGCCTTTCGGCCGCCGCTCGCATTGTGAATGTGAAACCTCTTAGAGCTTAACGCCGAGGCCGACGAAGTAACGGCGGCCAACGATGTCGTACTGAGCCGGGTTCGTGCCGTCCTGTTCACTTGGGTTGTAAGCTGGCGGCTGCGAGTCCGCGACGTTCAGGACGCCGGCGCGCAGGGCGATCTCCGGCGTTATGGCATAGTCCCCGAACAGATCGATATAGATCTTGGCGGGAGTGCCAGTCACCGGACCAATGCCGAATGGCAGTCCCGACCAACCAGTCGCGGAGAGGTTGTTCTTCATGCCGTCGACCCAGGTGAACCTCGTGCTGAAGTTACCATCTCCAATATGCCATGTCGCAGTCAGCTGACCCTTCCAGCGCGGGATCGATGAGTCCGTGCTGAGGCCGAGCGGAGCGGTTGCACCGATAGTTCCGGCAAAGTTGATCGGTGTGCCGTTGGCGTTGAAAGTGACCGTGTACTGATCGAGATAAGTGCCCGACAGGTTGAACAACAGGCCGCCCCACATCGGGTCAGCATCGACGGTATCGTGCAGATCGAGCGCCCAGTTGAACGCCAGGTCGAGGCCGCTGAGCTGCGCCTTTTGCTGGTTAGTGTAGTTCGCGAAGATGTACAGCGATCCGCCAGAACGAGCGATCTTCTGGCAATTTGCGTTGAGGGGATCATATGTCGGGTTGGAGCCGTCGAAGTTGTAGCATCCGTAGATAATACCATAGGAGTTCGACGTGATCGGTGAGTGCAGATCGATGTTCCAATAGTCCAGCGTGCCGCTCATGCCCGACAGCCACGGATCCTCGAACTGGGAGGTCCAGGCGGCGCCAACGTCCAGGTATCGGCGGTTTCAGGTCGAACATTCGGATCGCCTGCAGCTAGCGTCGTCAACTGACCGCTCGACTGCAGGAAGTTCGCAGCGCCTGCGCCCTGTGAGGTGCAAAGCGCCGTGACCTGGGCGGCGTGTGGGCCGGTGCGGAAGGGACCGTTGAAGTTGCACGGATCGGCGAAGGCAGGCGCACTCTGCAACGTCGAGGAGAACAGTTCGTTGATGTTCGGCATGCGCGTCGCGACTTCAAACGAGCCCCGAAGCGTAATGCCGTCTTCGACCGTCCAGTCGCCTTCCGCCTTCTCCGTCCAGGCGTTGCCGTGGTGAGTATGGGCCTGCTCCGTCAGGCGGGCGCCCAAGAGTGAGCGAGACTGACTTGGCGTAGGGCGCATCCTTGAGAAGGGGCAAGTACAATTCGCCAAATATTTCCTGGTCGTAGACTGCGCCGCGCGTGGACTGCGCCGCGCCGAAGCCGGAGATGTCACCGGAAGCCAGCAGCGGGTCCGCCGTAAACACGTACGTTTGTTCGCGATAGTCCGCGCCGAGCGAGAATGCCATCGGACCGCCAGGCAGATCCCAAAGCAGACCGGTGACATGCCCTTCGACGTTCGTGAAGGTGGTCTTGGTCGAGTTCTTGGCTTCTCGACCAACGTAAGCGAGCGCTTCAGGTCTGAAATTGGAGCGCGCCGAACGGATTCAAGCCACAATAGCCCGGATCAGCGCAGGTCGCCGGTCCTTGGCCGAACAGGAGCTTTTCCACAGCCGAATTCGACACATTTCCGAACTGAGTTTGGAGCTCGTCGAGCTGGCCGTAAGAAGCGAAGGCATCAAACTTTAGGTTGAACGGCAGGTTGCCCTTTAGGCCAAATGTCTCCTGGAAGATGCTGTTATTGTTGACTTGAAGTCTTGGCCCGAGCGCCAGGAAACGGGTCGTAATAGTAAAGTCTTCATTGGCGCCCGCTCCTGGAAGCGAGCTGTCGCCCGTGCGGGTCGCCAGCAGAGCGGCGAGGTCGGTCGGAATATATGGGTTGTTGATCGGCACGATATAGCCGGCGCCAGCTGCTGAAGTGCCACCGTCAGGCGAGGTTACGGTCGACGTTGGCGCCGGGGTCGGTGCCAGAGACGAACTGGATGAGTAGTTTGTGAACTTCACCTGCATATAAGCCGTAACGTCAGGCGAAATGTCGTAATGACCGCTGCCCATGAAATTTTGGCGCTGCAACGGAATAATCATCAGGTTGTAAGGCTGGAAATTGAACGAATAAGTGTGACAGGTCGATGCCGATGTGAAATCTGAGCAGAAGAGTGTTGCAGGATAGTTCGGGTTGGAAGCGTAGTTGTAAACGCCGCCTGCGCCTCTGTTGCCGAAATCGAACAGTGACCCATTATCGTTGAAACCGAACGAGCTGTTGTTTGCGACGGCGCCCGGGGCTGCGCCGCCATGGGCGGCGAAATACGGCATCAACAGCAGCCTGATCGGGAAGATCACCGGTTTTCGGAATATAGGCGCCCGTCGGCGAGCGCGAAGTGGCTGTGGTTGCCTGGTCAGCAAAGGAACGTGCGCTGTCGAAAATCGGACGGCGATAGGCATAGTCGTAAGAGAGGACGACGTTGCCCTTTCCGCCGTCGATGTTGCCGCCAAGCAAGACCGACGCAGACTTTTCATCGTCGTCGCCGCGATCGCTGATGCCGTACTGTGCATCGGCCGCAACACCTTCGAAGTCGTCCTTCATGATAAAATTGACCACGCCTGTGATGGCGTCGGGTCCGTACACAGCTGACGCGCCACCGGAGATGACTTCGACGCGGGCAATCATGGCCTGCGGAATGGTTTGCAAGTCGACCGTGCCGTCGATGTCGGAGGGCGCGGCGCGGCGTCCATCCACCAGCACGACAGTGCGATTGAAGCCCAGACCGCGAAGGTCGACCTTCTGTTCTCCGTTACTCGGGGGATTGTTCGAACCGGGCGAGAAGCTGGGAACGACCTGGGGCAGAGTTGACATCAGGTCCGTTAGTTCGATGGCGCCAGTTTGCTTCAGAGTGTCGCCGGAGACCGTCGACAGTGGGCTGTCGCTAGAGTAGTCGCGATTGGGAATGCGCGATCCAGTTACTATGACCGTTTCTGTGGTCTCGTCGGCGCTTGCCGGAATGGCCAAACTGAGCGCAGAGGCTGTTGCTGCCCCAAGAAGCAAGACAGTCTTCAGGTTATTCACTTTGAGTTGGAACACTTGAACCCCCGTGTTTGGTAGCGAAAAGCACAAACATCGTCCGCCGAGATTCCATTTTCATGGTGCGGATCGACTTTGAGCTGGTTCGGAACGACGTAAACTCTTGTGTTCACACTAAGAGCGGGGGGGTGTGCGGTCAAAAGGGATGACGCTGGGGAGACAATTTCATGAAATCCTGTTGCATTTCGGTATCAATCCTAACCACCGAAGTCGTTGTCTGAGTAACTAAAGACGAAGCTGCCCGCAGAACTGTGTAACTTTCGTGCGCGGCACTAAGGGTGCGCGACTGCCATCGCACTGTGGTAGAACCAGCGGCCAATCGGCAGGGTGAGCCCTTTGGCGAAGGATCTACTTTTCTGCCAGTCTTTGGCGGGGCGTTGTCGGGTCCGACCATGTCCAACCGGCCGGCTGGCCAAGCCCCATCAGAGGTACGCCGCGAAGAACGTGGGACTTACCGAGCACGGGTATCAGCACACTTGGCGCACGCGTAGTCGTCGGGATGACACTCATTGCTAGGGTTTGGGCGCCGGGATCGCACGTCATCGCGTCCAGCAACTTTCCTGTGCCTCCACGACCGCTGACTTTGGTCCCTTTTTTGGGGGGCAGGGCTGACACAGTCTCGCTCTACGTTGAATGCCAATGGAAAGAGATGCTTCCGATAGCCACTCGATCACTTTTCCGAGGCGCGACAGAAAGGAACGGCGGCCCAAATGGCCGCCGCTCTCACGGAATTAACTAGAATGGCGGCGGCCCGTCGGGACCGCCGCTTTGACACTAGTCAGTCTTGAGTGTCACGCCTGCATATAGGAACAGACCGATCGGATCGTAGACGTCGGCGTCCGTTCCGGTACCAGTCGTGTCCAGACCCCGAGCCCGGGTAGATTTCCGGCGGACGGGTGTCGAACAGGTTGTTTGCACCGATATAGACTTGCGCCCATTTTGTGACGTCGTAGGCTACGTTGAGATCCAGATAATAGAAGGTCGGGATCTTGTTAGCCGGATCATCGATCGGAACCGTTCCGGTCTTGTCGACCAGCGCCGAACCGATGTAGTGGACGGTTGTTGTGACGGCGAGCGGACCGTTGTCATACGTCGCACGCAGCAGGCCCTTCCAGCGCGGAAGTCCGACAGTTCCAGCACCCACGATCACACTTGTTCCAGTCACGCCCGGATCCGTGTTGTAGCTGTCTAGGTAGGTGGTGTTGATGGCGAGGTTCCAGCTACCCGCATCGACAAGGGAATCATCGAGATCACTCATGTCGAACGCATAGGTAAAGTTGGCATCGACACCTGAGGTCTTGATCGAGCCCAGATTGAAGGTCGGGAAGTTGATCTGTTTGATGATCGGTCCCAGAACCAAATCGTGCTGGCGAATGATCTGTTGGCAGAAGATGTTCGTCGCGAACAAAGTGGGGCTTGCCTGATAGCAAGCATTCAGAGTGTCGTTTGACGACAGGCTGCCAATCGCGCCCTGCAAGCGGATGTCATAGTAGTCAATCGTCGCTTGCATGCCCTTCAGCCAGCTCGGCGTATAGACGAGACCAGCCGTTAGCGTGTGCGCCGTTTCCGGCGCAAGATTCGGGTTGCCCGAAATATTGCCGCCAACACCCTGTAGGGCAGCCTGACCGGTTGCGCCCGTATAGGTGGGGTTGGCGGGTTCGCCGCCGAAGCCAGGACCGAGCAAAGCGATCTGCGTCGCACAGTTGATGGCAGTATTGCTGCCGGCAACCGGTGCTGAGCACGGGTCCTTTGAGATGCTGGGGAATGTCTGCGCGTTCGGCGCGAACAGTTCGGCGATGTTCGGCGCACGCGTAGCGGCAGCTTCGGTTGCGCGGAACTTAAGATCATCGATTGGTTGCCAGCTCAGACCATACTTCCAACTCGTTGCGTTGCCTGCTGTGCTGTAGTTGGCAAAACGGATCGCGCCGTTCACCTCCAGATATTCTGCGAAGGGCAGGTCCTTGAGGACGGGAATCAGCACTTCGCCGAAAGCCTCCTTGACGCTGAACCGGCCGTGGATTGCAGACTGCTGGTTGCCTGCGACCGTTCCGGCCTGAGTTGCAGCGTCGGGCACAAAGTCCGCCTTCTCGTCGCGGTATTCAGCGCCGACCGCCAGCTTCACTGCTCCGGCGGGCAAGGTCATGAGTGAGCCGTTCGCGGTTACCTGCGCAACTTGCTCGACAGCCTGGTCCTGCAGAGTGATGAGCGAAGAGACATAGTGTGCGGCCTGCGGCGTGATTGAACCCGCGCCGAACAGGTTGATCGGCACGCAGCCGGCTGCCTGGGCGATCGGATCGGCGCAGACAAATCCGCCGCCGCCAGCTGGCGCAACTTCGCTACCGATCGGAAGTCGCGCGTTCAGCGCTTCCTGCATTTTGATCTTGTCATAGTAACCGCCATTGGTCTGGCTTTCTGCCGTGCGGCCCCACTCGTAGTAGGAATTCCATGTCCAGTCGTCGAACAAAGATCCCTTCAATCCGACCACGATTTTTCCCATGTTGCGATCCACGACGCCCGTCCGATCGCCAAGGTCGGCAAAGCGGCGCGAAAAGAATAGTCCAGGGTCGGTCGCGGGGATTAGTTCCGCCCAACTCGGTTGCAATTGAGCTCAACAAGCCCGCGGAAATGAATGGATTGCTGAATGGAATCAGAATGCCGGTGCCACCGGACGATGTAGGCTTGCTGAGACCATCTGTCGATGCGCCGGGATACGGCTCAAGCTGTTGGGCCGAGTGCGATTCCGAGTATGTCGTCTCAAGAAAGAATGTCAGCCAATTCGTGATGTCGTAGTGACCAGTTTCGGCTATCACGCGACGCGCGAGCGGCACCTCGATATAGCGGTTCGGATTGCGGTCGAATCCGTTGACCTTGGTGCTGAATACGGTCCCATTGGGATTGTAGCTTGTCCCGAATGCTAGCGGATTGCCCACGGCATTTGGCACAGCATCCTGGAATCGGCCGCCAAGGCCGAACGAACTGAAGGCGCTCGAGAAGGCGATGTTTCCGTGCGTTCCATAAGCGGGGAAGAGACCGGGAAGCGCCGTTTCGTCTGTGAGCGTGAGGTCGCGGCCAGACGAGTGGACCGCCCCGCTATGCTCAACGGTGACTGAAACCGCAATGTTCCCGCGATCGTTCGCAAAGTTCGTTCCCATCGTTACGGCGCCATACGTGTCGCCGCCATCGCCGCGAGAGCTTTCGCCACCCTGCAGATTGGCGATCACGCCCTCGAAATCGTTCTTGAGGATGATGTTGACGACGCCAGCGACAGCGTCCGAGCCGTAGACAGCCGACGCTCCGCCCGTGATCACTTCAACACGCTCGATCAGCTGCGTGGGGATTGTATTTAAGTCGACGGCAGAACCTGTCGGAGAACCGGCAACCTGGCGGCGACCGTTGACTAGAACCAGGGTACGCGCGGCGCCCATCGAACGAAGATCGACGTTCGAAACGCCGAAGCCGGACGTCAGGAAGTTCGAGTTGGTCGGCGTCAGGTCGCCGAGGCCACCAGCGTTTGCGACCTGGGGCAGCTGCGATAGCACGTTTGCGATATTGGGCTGACCTGTCTTGGCGATAAGATCGGAGTCGACGATCATCGTCGGAATCGGTGCGTCGCCGGCTGCGTGTCCGATCAACGAACCTGTGACGATGACGGTTTCAATATCGGCCGCATTGGCTGTTGCGCTCGAGAGCGCAACAGCGGCGGCGCCGACGAGAAGCACGTTTCGGATGGAAATGCGGTTGGTTGGAACTGTCTGCACAGTTAATCCCCCGTGAAAAGGTTGATGATCGAATCAGAATTTTGATTCGGAGACCGAGGAGAACCTCGTTGGCGTCGAAGTCGGCGTTTATGCCGCCACCATGGAAGCCGGGGCGAAGCTCGAGCTTTGCGCCGTCTGCTGCGAAGTAGCGATAGTCGAGGAACAGGCTGAGATCCTGTGAGACAGGAACGCTTGCACCAGCACCGACCTGCCAGGCGAAAGTGTAGTCGTTCTTCTCAATGAGGCTTATTCCGTTGAGACGGCCACCGATCTGAACCTGAGCCAGACCGATACCTGCGCCGATATAAGGGGTGATGCCGAGCGAGCTGAAACTGTGGAAGTCGTACCAGGCGTTCGCCATCAGCGAATAAGCGTGGAGCGTGATGTCAGTCGGAACGACAGAGTCGCGCGACGCGATCGTCGTGGTCGCGGGACCTCCGATCGGACCGGCTTGGTATGACGTCACAAGATGACCGGTCTTGTTCGAGCTGTTGCTGTGATAGGCCAATTCGAGCTCGGTGCGGAAATTGCCCCAATCGACGCCCCAGTTGCCGCCGACGACAAAGCCCGTCTTGAAACTCGTATCAAGTGAGGTTTTCGAGATGAAGGTGGATGTCGTGGTCGTGTGGGTGTGCGAAATACCCTTGAGACCCGGCTTTTGCAGGAGGCTGGCCCCACCGAAGACGCTTACGTACGACGAGGCCGCTTCTGCCGCGGAAGTGGTGGTCACTAGCGAGGTCACGGACGCTGAAACCAGCAAGACATTACGGATTTTCATATTTTCCCCGCTCTAAGGTTGCATTGACCGAGCCAAAGCACGGTGCCGATTGGGGGTGAATTTATGCCGTCATGAAATTGTATAGCAACGCAAAATGGGCCGTAAATGTACGTTCTGATTTACGATGTGACAAATCAGATACGTTTGTCACTTCGACGGTGTCTAGGCTCTAAGTCTCAGCGTTGACAGTGTTATTCTGTCCGCAAACAATCGATCTGAGCACGATTAGTGTTCAGGAGGTACCAAGGATCCCAGGGCATCCAGGAGCGGTTGAAGTTCCGGCATATATTTGCGCCATTTTTGTACCGAGGTTTGGTAGATCGGCTGACGAACCTGCCACTGGCTTGCGGTCCTGACTGCTCTGTCAACGCTATAGAATTCCAGACATTTTGGGTCCCAGTCGAGTGCCACGAACTCAACGATTCGGCGGGCGTTTCCCTCAAGGTCGGTGGTGTAACTCTCATAGTCGATGTCTAGGATCGGAATTGGCAGGGTCTCTCGCCAGTGCTCCATCAGACTGTGATACTCCTGATAGTACCTCCCGATATCATTCAATGAGCGGTTGTATCCGTGGGCGTCATTGAAGTTCTTGGTCCAACAAGAAAGGCACGTATCGACCGGATCGCGCCGGCAATGAATGATCTTGGCGTTGGGCAGGACGAGCGCAATCAATCCCAGCAGCTCGAAGTTGTGCGGCATCTTGTTGGTGATCCGAATGAACGTTCCGCCCGCCCGATTGACCAAGTCGCGCACATAGCGCTGACCGATGAGATTGGCGCCGAACGAGGTCACCTTGAGCGTGCTGAGTGGAAAGATGTCACGCGAGGGTGAAACCAGCTCAGAGAGCTTCGCCATTCGCTCGAACAACTCGATTTCGCCGGCGCCATATACCTGCGGATGAGCCGAAAGTATCTGCTCGGTAAGGGTCGTTCCTGATCGCGGCATGCCGACGATGAACACCGGAACTTCGGACTTGAATCCCCATCCCTGTCTTTCGCGAAAAAACTTCTTCGAAAAGACCTGCTTTTTCAGGCGGCGGTAGTTCTCGTTTTCCTCGTGATTATAGCCTTTGTAAGCGAGCTTGTTCGCCGCATCGAAATGATGAAAAGCTCGGCTGTACAGCTTTAAGTCGTCGCAGATTTTGCCCGCAGCATAGTGCAGCGAGATCTTGTCGACTGTTTCGAGCGTTTCATTTTTGAGCTGGCCTTCGATCTCGGCCAGCGTGCCGTCATCGGTCCGGAACTTGTGCACATGTGCGAGGCTGATATAGCCCGCGGGCCGCTGAGGCAGGCGCTCAATGACTTGTCGCGCCGCGCGTTCCGCTTCTTCGAAATTGCCCTGGTCCGACAAAATGCCGGTGATGCCGACCAGTGCGGCATAAACTCGATCATCCTTGGCCCAGACATCGCGCCAGAGCTGAAGCGCCTGGTCGACCTCTCCGACATGGCGCAGCACGCGACCAAGATTGTACTTTGCTTCGTCGAAATCGGGCTTGAGCGCGACCGCCCGCTCAAGATGCTCGCGCGCTTCTTCAAACCGGTGCAGCTCCGACAGCGCATGGCCCAGGTTGTTGAGGATGTGCGGATCACGAGGCCTTGTATTGAGCGCGCGCTCCATCAGCTCGACAGCCATGTCGAGCAGGCCTTCGTCGGCAGCCAGGACTCCGAGCAGATTCAGGGCGTCAGGCTGGTTCGGCGCGTACTCGAGGACGCTTCGATAGCAGCGCTCGGCTTCTTCCTTGCGGCCGGCCTTATGGTGTTCGATCCCTTCTTCCATCATTTTCTGGAGCATGACGGGGGAGGCCGCGCGCGGGTTAAAGGCCGGGAAACCGCCTCGCGGTGGTTCGAATTTTTTGTCCGCCATGCTGCACTCCAGAAATTCCCGCACCGCGCCTGTCAAATTGGGCGGCCGTCACGCAGGTCGCGTTCCTATACCAGCCGAACTCCAGGAGCGGGAGATGCTGTAAACGCGCCCGAGCTGGTTAAACATGGCCTTCGGGAGGGTTTGCTGCGGCCGCGCCGGCACCTTGGTTTTTGCCAATCTTTGTTAGCGTTGACGTGCCCCGGACCATGAGGCATCTAGGTTCGCAGATGACGCGAAGCAGTAAATCATCCAGCGCCGACGAGCCGGCGCCTGTCGAGCAACTCAGCTTTGAGGCGGCCCTCAAGGAGCTTGAGAGCATCGTCTCGCGACTGGAGCAGGGAGAGGTCGACCTGGAAGATTCGATCGCCCTCTACGAACGCGGTCAGGCGTTGAAATCTCATTGCGAGAAGAAGCTCAAGGCGGCAGAAAGCCGGCTGGAGAAGATTGTCCATGGTACCGGTGGGGCTATTCGGAGCGAACCATTGGATCTGGGCTCGCCTTGATTTGGCCGCTGAAAAGGCCGAACTTTTCGCACTGCAATAGAAAAAGGCGCTAACGCGCGGAGATCAATTCACGATGGGTCTGCCCACAAAAACGCCACTCCTGGATACCGTCAGCGAGCCTGCCCAGCTGCGCGCTCTGCCCAAGCATGATTTGCGTCAGTTCGCCGACGAATTGCGCAAGGAGACGATCGATATCGTCTCCGTCACCGGTGGTCATCTCGGCGCCGGACTTGGCGTCGTCGAACTCACCGTCGCGTTGCACTACGTCTTCAACACGCCCAAGGACAAAGTCATCTGGGACGTCGGCCATCAGGCCTACCCGCACAAGATCCTGACCGGCCGGCGATCGCGCATGCGCACCTTGCGCCAGGGCGGCGGCCTTTCGGGCTTCACCAAGCGCGCGGAAAGCGAATATGACCCGTTCGGCGCCGCGCATTCCTCGACCTCCATTTCTGCCGGCCTCGGATTTGCCGTCGCGCGCGATCTGAAGGGCGAGCATAACAACGTCATCGCCGTGATCGGCGACGGTGCCATGAGCGCCGGCATGGCGTACGAGGCAATGAACAACGCCGGCGCGATGGATGCGCGCCTCATCGTCATCCTCAACGACAACGATATGTCCATCGCTCCGCCCGTCGGCGCGATGAGCGCGTATCTGGCGCGACTTGTTTCGAGCCGCCCCTATCGCGGGCTGCGCGATCTGGGCAAGCGCATCATCCGCCATCTGCCGCGTCCCATGAAAATCGGTGCGCGCCGCGCCGAGGAGTTCGCGCGCGGCATGGTCACTGGCGGGACGCTGTTCGAAGAGCTCGGCTTCTACTATGTCGGCCCGATCGACGGCCACAATCTCGACCACCTCATTCCGGTTCTCGAGAATGTGCGCGACATGCAGGATGGACCGGTCCTGATTCACGTCGTCACCAAGAAGGGCAAGGGCTACGCGCCCGCCGAAGCCAGCGCCGACAAGTATCACGGCGTTACCAAATTCAACGTTCTCACGGGTGAGCAGAACAAGTCGAACGCCAAGGCGCCTGCCTATCAGAAGGTGTTCGGCGAAAGCCTGATCAGCGAAGCCAGGAAGGACAATCGCATCGTTGCGATCACCGCCGCGATGCCGTCCGGCACGGGCGTCGATCTGTTCCAGAAGGAATTTCCGTCGCGCACCTTTGACGTCGGCATCGCAGAGCAACATGCGGTGACGTTCGCGGCCGGCCTTGCCGCCGACGGCATGAAACCCTATTGCGCGATCTATTCGACGTTCCTGCAGCGCGGCTACGACCAGGTGGTGCACGATGTGGCGATCCAGTCATTGCCCGTCCGCTTTGCAATGGATCGCGCAGGTCTGGTCGGCGCCGATGGTCCGACGCATGCCGGCTCGTTCGACATCGCCTATCTCGGAACGCTGCCGAATTTCATCCTGATGGCCGCGGCCGACGAAGTCGAACTCATGCACATGGTGGCGACCACCGCGCAGATCGACGACCGGCCGAGCGCCCTGCGTTATCCGCGCGGAGAGGGCTGGGGCCTGCAGCGCCCGCCTGAAGGCATGCCGCTGACGATCGGAAAGGGACGGGTACTGCGCGAAGGCACCTCCATCGCGATCCTCAGCTACGGAACGCGCCTGTTCGATTCCATGCTCGCGGCGGAGAAACTATCCGGGTACGGACTATCCGCGACGGT
This sequence comes from uncultured Alphaproteobacteria bacterium, assembly GCA_963741725.1. Lineage (GTDB taxonomy): Bacteria > Pseudomonadota > Alphaproteobacteria > Micropepsales > Micropepsaceae > Rhizomicrobium. Next base: position 96,171 of record CAVUJC010000007.1, read on the forward strand.
CGCCGATGCGCGCTTCTGCAAGCCTCTCGACCAGGATCTCGTTCGCCGCCTTGCGCGCGAGCACGAAGTGCTGATCACGATCGAGGAGGGCGCCATAGGCGGCTTCGGATCGCATGTGATGCAGTTCCTGGCGCATGAGGGCCTGCTCGACCGCGGTCTGAAGATCCGCCCGATGATCCTGCCGGACCGTTTCCTGGATCAGGACTCACCGGACAAGATGTACGAAGCGGCCGGGCTTGATGCCAAAGCGATCGTGCAGATGGCGTTGAATGCGCTGGGACGTGAACACGAAGCGTCGGCGCCCGCGCACATCGCCTGAATCACGCGCGTGAACGCGCGGCTGAAACTGAAAAAAGAGAAGCGATGAACACGCCGACACACAGTGAAGCCTTACGCGCAGACGTTTTTCTTGTCGAACACGGCTATGCGAAAAGCAGGACCGAGGCCCAGTCCGCGATCCGCTCCGGCCATGTGCGCATCAATGGGCAGGTCGTCAACAAACCGTCCCACCAGATGTCGGCCGACGCTTCGGTCGAGTACGTCAAGCCGCACCCTTACGTTTCGCGCGGTGCGCTGAAACTCGCGGCGGCTCTGGACCGGTTCGAGCTTTCGCCTGCCGATCTCGTCTGTCTCGATATCGGCGCATCGACGGGCGGCTTCACGGAGATCCTGCTGGAGCGCGGCGCAAAGCGCGTCTACGCCATCGACGTCGGTCACGGGCAACTGGCGGGCAAGCTGAAGAGACATGAGCGCGTGGTCAGCCGCGAAGGCGTCAACGCCCGCGATCTCGACAGCGAAAAGGTTCCCGAACCGCCTCAGGCGATCGTCGCCGATGTCAGCTTCATCGGTCTCAAGCTCGCGCTGCCGCCGGCGCTTGCCATGGCGCCGAACGGTGCGTGGCTGGTGGCGCTCGTCAAGCCGCAGTTCGAGGTCGGGCGCTTTGCCGTCGGCAAAGGTGGAATCGTCCGCGATGCCGAGGCGCAGGAAGCCGCGCTGAGCGATATCTCCGGCTGGATCAACTCGGTCAGCGGCTGGAGCGTACTCGGTCACATCGAGAGCCCGATCGAAGGCGGCGACGGCAATCGCGAATTTCTCCTCGCCGCGAAGAAGGCGTGAATGCGCGCTGCATTCACTTCGGTGTCTGCGGCGGCTGTACCCTGCAGGACCTCCCGCAAGCCGAATACCGCGAGCGCAAGCGCGCCGAAGTCGTCCGTGCACTGACGAAGCAGGGCCTTGGCGATGCCGAGGTTGCCGCCGTCGTTGCGGTGCCCGGCGGGACGCGGCGGCGCGCCGTGTTCAAGATCGCGAGGAAAGACAGCGTGACCGAGGTCGGGTTCCACGCGCTGAAATCCCATTCGATCGTCGACATGCGCGAATGTCTCGTTCTGACGCCGGCTCTGGTCAAGCTGGCACAAGGACTGCGCGCATTGATGAACACGCTGCTCGCCAATGGACAGCATGCCGAGGCGCATGTCACCGAAGCCGACAACGGCATCGACATCGGGTTTCGCGCCAATGTGCAGCTGAAACCTGCGCTCACGACAGCATTCGCCAAGGCAGCCCCGAAGATGGGCATTGTGCGCGTCCTGTGGAACGGCGGACTCGCGTTTGAAAGCGCGGCGCCGGTCGTTCGCTTCGGCAAAGCGGATGTGAAGCTGCCGCCGGAATGTTTTCTGCAGCCGACGCGTGCCGGCGAAGACGCGTTGCTCGCGCGCGTCTTGGACGCAACGAAAGGCGCCAAGTCGATCGCCGATCTCTTTTCAGGCTGCGGGACATTTTCCCTGCCGCTTGCCGGGCGCGCCCGCGTGCATGCGGTCGAAAAAGACGAGACGATGCTTGCCGCGCTCATGTCGGCAGCGAAGGCGACATCGGGTCTCAAGCCGGTGACCACCGCGAAACGGGATCTGTTCAAGGTGCCGCTGAATCCGGTCGAACTTGGTAAATTCGATGCCGTCACGCTCGATCCGCCGCGCGCCGGCGCACAGGCCCAGGCACTCCAGCTCGCCAGGTCGAAAATTGCCCGTATTGTCTATGTTTCCTGCGACGCACAGACATTTGCCCGCGATGCGCGGATCCTGGTGGACGGCGGCTTCAGGCTGGGACCGGTTACCCCCGTAGACCAATTTTTGTGGTCGGAGCATATTGAGTTGGTGGCCGCGTTCGCGCGGTAAGTGCGGGGACCTGGATGAAGTTCGTTTCGTATTTCTTCGCGGCGTTGGTTGCGGTGTTGGTCGCGGCGCCGGCGAATGCCGCCGGCCTCGCCGACTGGGCCGCCATTGTTGTCGCCGGAGACTGGCATTCGCACTCCGGCGCGCCGTCCGAAGTGTTCGACAATGCGCGGCGCGATATTTCCGCCGACCTTGTGCGTATCGGATTCAGCCAGAACAACATCCTGCAATTCTCCGTGCAGTCGGCGCGCTATCCGGGTTCCGAACATTCCGACAAGCAGACCATCGCCAACGATCTGTGGGACCTGTCGAACCGAACGAGCGGCGGGTGCCTGATCTATTTCACCTCGCACGGCTCGCCCGACGGCATCGTGCTGGACGAAGGCGTGATGTCGCCCAGCTCGATGGCGGCGATGATCGACAATGCCTGCGGCAGCCGCCCGACCGTGGTGTTCGTCGCCGCCTGCTTCTCCGGCGTGTTCGTGGATGCGCTGTCCGGTCCGAACCGGTTTGTCATGACGGCCGCACGGCCGGACCGGCCGTCTTTCGGTTGCGGCGACAACGACCACTACACCTTCTTCGACAATTGCTGGCTGGATTCTATCGGCAGCACAGGCGATTTCTCCGGCCTGGCGAATTCGATCCGCGCCTGCGTCTCGACCAAGGAACACCAGATCGGCGCATTGCCGTCCGAGCCGCAATTGCAGATCGGCTCCAACATCGCCGGTGAACTGCCGCGCTGGCGCTAGCCCATCTGGGCGCGATGTCTCAGCGCATGATCGGCAAGCACGCAGGCCATCATCGCTTCGCCGACCGGCACCGCGCGGATGCCGACGCAGGGGTCGTGGCGGCCCTTGGTCTGGATTTCCGTCTCGTTTCCCGTCAGGTCGATCGTCTTGCGCGGCGCAAGGATCGATGATGTCGGCTTGACCGCGAAGCGCGCGACGACCGGCTGACCCGTCGAGATGCCGCCAAGAATGCCGCCCGCATGGTTGGCGAGAAATCGCGGCTTGCCGTCATTGCCGGCCCGCATCTCGTCGGCATTTTCTTCGCCCGTGAGCGCCGCTGTCGCAAAGCCGTCGCCGATCTCCACGCCCTTGACCGCGTTGATGCTCATCATCGCGGCGGCGAGGTCGCCGTCGAGCTTGGCGTAGATCGGCGCGCCGAGACCGGCGGGAATGCCGTCAGCCACGACTTCGATGACCGCGCCGACGGAGGAGCCCGCCTTGCGGATGCCTTCGAGATATTCCGTCCACGGATCAACCGCGCTGGCGTCGGGACAGAAGAACGGGTTGTTCGCGACTTCGGCCCAGTTCCAGTTGGCGCGGTCGATGGTCTTCGTTCCCATCTGCACCAGAGCGCCGCGGATGCTCATGTTCTTGTAGAGCGCGGCGAGAACCTTGCGCGCGACGGCGCCTGCCGCGACGCGCGTCGCGGTTTCGCGCGCGCTCTGGCGTCCGCCGCCGCGATAGTCGCGCACGCCGTATTTGGCGAGATAGGTGTAGTCGGCATGGCCCGGGCGGAACTTGTCGCGGATGTCGGCATAGTCCTTGGAGCGCTGATCGACATTTTCGATGATGAGTGCGATCGGCGTTCCTGTCGTCACCTGCTGCGCCATGCGTTCGTCCTGGAACACGCCGGAAAGGATTTTCACCGTGTCCGGTTCCTGGCGCTGGGTGACGAACTTTGACTGGCCCGGGCGGCGGCGGTCGAGATCGGCCTGGATGTCGGCTTCCGTCAGCGGGATACCGGGCGGGCAGCCGTCCACCACGCAACCGATCGCCGGCCCATGGCTCTCGCCAAAGGTCGTGACGCGAAACAGGTGCCCGAAGCTGTTGTACGACATGGCCCGATCTATCGGCCGAACAGCGCTTCCGTCCCCATGGACAGGCGCAACACTCCGGCGTTTCCCATGTGGTAGCCCATCGCTTGCTCCGGGGACAAGCCGAGAGAGTGCGCCCGAACTGCGGCGACAGCGTGAAGTAGCGGAAGTCGCCCATATGACTCACTTCGTAGAAGGGCTCGAGCCGGCTCCAAATCTCATCGCCCCCAAGTCTTGAAGTGTAGGACCGATTTGCTGTGCTGCTCGCAGCTGAGAAAGTGCACGCGGGCGAGCTACATCGTCAGCATTTGTAAACAAACGAACTTTGTCACGTATTAGTGCGCGAAATTTGTTGGACGCGAATTAACTGGCCCTGCGAAATTCTATTCTGGCCTATCAAGAGCCCGCCGAACATGCCGGGCTCTTCACCGTTACGCTCGCGCCTTCGGCCGCAAACAAAAAGGGCGGACCGTGAGGTCCGCCCTTATTGTTCTACCAAGCGATGGCTCTTGCTTAGCCGCCGAGGTCGATGACCGCGCGGCGGTTCTGCGGCTCACGCACGCCAGGTCCCGTCGGAACCAGCGGATCATGGAAGCTCTTGCCATCGATCGCGATGCCCGAGCCGTCCAGGCCTTCCTTGACCATTTCGTCCTTGACCAATTCCGCACGGCGGATCGACAGCGCCTGATTGTAGCTGTCCGAGCCGACGGTGTCGGTGTGACCGGTGACCAGCACCTTCACAAAGCCGTTCGTCTTGGCCGTGTGCACGGCTTCCTGCACCACTTCCAGAGCCTTGTCGGTCAAATCCGACTTATCGAAGTCGAAGAAGACGATGAACGTCTTCACCGGAGGAGGCGGCGGGGGTGACGGGGGTGGCGGCGGTGGAGGCGGAGGCGGGGGCGGCGGAGGTGCCTCCGCTCCCAGACGCCAGCTTAGTCCAACCATGACCGTACTGATTTCCGGCGATGCTCCCAGTTCATAGCCAGTGAACACGACGCGCTTCTGGCTGAAATCGTTGTAACGATATTCCAGCCGCAAAGTGGCTCGACTGCTGATCTCGGTTTCGACGCCCGCACCGAGGGTCCATCCGTCAAATGTCGCAGAATGGATCTCAGGAAACGTAGTGTCGCGCAAGACGTAGTCCGCAAGCGAATAACCGCCAGTGACGTACAGCATGGTCGAGTCTGTTACGAGATATCCGCCGCGTACGCGAAGCGATGCAACCCAATTCTGATCGTCCTGATTTACGTCGCCACCGCTCTGGTTATCGTTCCCCTTAACGGTCGACCAATCGATGTTGCCTTCAAGTCCAAGCACCCAGTTGGGATCCACGAGAAAATTATATCCGGCATGAAATCCGGCGAGCACTCCGGTCTGATTCGCTGGAGCCTCAAAGCTCGTGAACGGACCGCCAGGTACGTTGGTGTAGGGCTCGCTGACATGACCCCAACCACCGCCGGCTTCGAAGCCGATGTAGGCGCCGTTCCAGCCGGACGCGCAAGCTGTTCCCGACATTGCCAGGACGGCAACTGCAGTCGCAGCGATCAGTTTTTTCATCGTTAATCTTCCCCTTGTGCGGCGCCAAATTACATCGTCAAGCTTCGCGTATCCACATCTTCGGAGCGGCACACGACGAGACACGGTTAAGAACAGCTGGGGCGTGGCAATTGAGCAACACCTTGGCAACATTTCGATTTTCGAAACAGCGCTCGACTGAGAAAAAGATCGAGCAACCGAACGAATGCACACTTTCGGCCGGCGCAGCCCGCATCATTCCTGTGTTGAATTTGGCTTAAGTGGCGCTCCAAGTTAAGTAGAATGGCACTCGGACAGCTGAATATGCATGGCATGAGTTGTGAACTCATCACGAGCCCGCCACAGGAGAGTACAATTGAAGTTTCTTCTCACCTCCGCTGGGGTTAAGAACGCGAGCATCAACGACGCGCTCGTCGACCTTCTCGAAAAGCCCGTTTCGGAATTTAGCGCCCTCTGTATTCCCACCGCGATGTACGGGCACCCTTCGGTCGGTCCGGGTCGAAAGGCATGGCAGTTTATCGCTGGACAATCCGCCGAACCGATGTGCGAGCTGGGCTGGAAGTCGTTGGGCGTGCTGGAGCTCACGGCGCTGACCAGCATCGGCGAAGACCGTTGGGTTCCTCTAGTCCGAGGGACTGACGTCCTGTTGGTATCAGGCGGTGATGCCTTGTATCTTGTTCACTGGATTAGGGAGTCTGGGCTTGCAAATCTCCTCCCTTCACTGCGCGACACAGTCTGGGTCGGTCTAAGCGCCGGTAGCATGGCGATGACACCTCGCATTGGGAAGGAATTTGTCGGGTGGAGACCGCCCGTAGGTGGCGATAGCGGTCTGGGACTCGTCGATTTTTCGATCTTTCCGCATCTGAATCATCCAGACCTGCCAGAGAACACGATGGCCGACGCCGAGACGATGGGCGGCCGGAATGGGACATAGGGCGTATGCGATCGACGATCAGACTGCGATAAAAGTGAACGACGGAACGGTCGAAATTGTCTCCGAAGGGCATTGGAAAGTGGTTGCGCGCTGAGCCCGAGGGCCTCGTGTTTCGCCAAGTTTCGCAATCCATCGAAATCGAGCAATCTACCCCGTAGTCTGAAGCACTTTTTGGGACGAAGGCTGCAATCGTGCGTAAACGCTCGCCGTCTGTCGGCCGCTCAAGAATACCACCAACCGTTCGTCATCTGCGGCGCGTCCGCTCCGGCAGCGCCGGCTAGCATCGGCAGGAACAGGCACAGTACGGACAGCGCCTTTGCCATCCAGAGTGGGGCACGGTGGGGTTTGCCATGGCCGCAAAGCTAGCTCTGCACCGCGCCTCTTTCGACCCAAGACAAACGTTCGGTGCCATTCGCGGCGACTGCTTCTATGAACGTCCGTTATCGACCCAAGGCGGACGTTCGTTCCACGCCAGCTTGCGTTTCTGTCGACGTACTAAGTTGAAATGATTGGCGCCGAGAACAGTTCGCGCCCGTGCTGTAAATTTTCGAATTTGGCTGGGACGAACGCGATAAGGAAATTCCACTACAGCCCCGCCCGATTTCTGCATTGGCTGTGGTATTGATTTTCCGCTAGGCAATGGCTGAAGTCGGCGAAGTCTGGAGTTGTTCGGAAATGCGTAGAAACGAAGCAGTGTTTTGAGTGTTCTCATTCCCGCCACTGATACTAGGGCTCCGTCAGTTACAGATCCGAAAGTCCGCGTTCGACGCGACATAGAGAATCATCTTGCCGGTTTTTCTTACTTCACTTGGAAGCGGTGGAGTCGCAGCTGCAACATCGGACTTATGAGCGACGAGGTAAATTTTCTGCAGGGTCAAACTGGACATGTGTTTGCCAAGAACCAAGCTGTTCTCACGCAAGAACGACGGCGTCGGCTTGAGTTAGTGACCGGCCGTCGTTGCCGTCGGCGTGGTTGACGCGGCTGCATTTGGTCCACTCCCTGCCGCTGCGTCCACCGCTCCAGCCGATGGCGTGTTGGCGGCGATGGCTTTTTCAAGAACGGCGCGCTCATTGCAACCTCCTGGGCAAAGCTCGGCAAGCGTAGCGAGCTCGGCTTTGGCGGCGGTTAGGTCGCTCATCTGCAGATAGAGCTCGCCAAGATATTCGTGAACACCCTTACGTTTGGGGTCAATTGCCAACGCGCGCCTAAAGAAGACTAGAGAATCCGAATTTTTGCCCATCATGTAATTTGCATAACCGAGATACTTCAACGTATCCGCGCTGTAGGGATTGTCGGCAAGAGCCAGTTCCAGATGAACGATGGCATCCGCATATTTTTGTTGGTTAGTCAGGTGCATCCCGACTTCGTAGTCGCTTAAGGACGCTCTGACATGCGCAGATGCAGCTCCATATCCTGGCCCATTCACGCCCACCGGGGCGCCACTCTCGCCGCTTTGGCCAAACGAAGTTGACGGAACCATCAGCGCTGCGAGGAACGCACTCGCAGCTGCCGCGAGCAAGAGTTTGCGCATTACAAATCTCCCAGCCTTCGAAGAAAACGCTACCACATGCTCGCGACGCTCCAAAGCAGCTCAACTGATAGCGGTCGTTCAACTCCCAAAGTGAAGGAGCGTGCCCATCGTCTTTTAAGTATCGGATGCACGCAGTGCAGCTAAAACGGATTTTCTGCAACAACTTCAGCAGTCTCCATAAGTTTGCGGATCGCCCCACACAGCTAACGGGATGTGAATGGCTCCTGATGAGATACGAGTTCGCCTACCCGGCGGGCGACGTGACCACATTCGCCCCCGATACTCCCAGCGGTTTTCGCCTGGTCAATCTCCGCGTTCCACCCATTTTTGGAGAATCATGTGCTGCGGCCTGAGATCCGCGACCTGAAGTCGGCCGTCAACCCGAAGCGTCGAACAAAAGCAATCGCGTCAGCCTTTGACGATTGTAAATCTTTTAACCTTGCTTCCGCGCACACGGAAGACGACGCCCTGCGGTTCGTCGAGAGCCGAGATTTGGTCGGCGTTCAGACCCTCGAACAGGCCGCGCAGGATGCGCGTGAAGTCGCCATGGGTGACGGCGAAGGTGTCGCGTTTGATTGAGGTGAGCCAGCGCTCGGCGCGCTTGGCGACGTCGGCGTAACTCTCGCCGCCCCGAATGCGGACGTTCCACTTGTCCGCTTCGCGCCGCTTGTACTCGTCAGGATCGAGCGCCTTCGCCTGCTTGTGCGTGAGACCATCCCAGTCGCCGAGATTGATTTCGCGCAGCCGCTGGTCGGTGGCAAAGGCGTCGGGCTTGAGATCCAGATGCGAACGGATGATCTCCATCGTCGTTCGCGCGCGTTGAAGCGGGCTTGCGACGTAGCGGAGTGCGGCCACGTCGTCGACATGACGATGCAGAATCCTCGCGATCGCCTTGGCCTGCTTGTGGCCCTTTTTTGTCAGTGGGGTATCGAGCGTCAGGCCCTGGTAGCGCTTCTCGACGTTCGCCTCGGTCTCGCCGTGGCGCGAAAAATAGAGCGAGAGACCCGGCGAAAGCTTAAGCGCCATCGCCGTTCTTGCCCACAACGATGTCGGGCGCGTCGACCGCCTTCATGCCGACGATGTTGTAGCCGGCATCGACATGCAGGCACTCACCGGTCACGGCCTTGCCCATGTCGGACAGCAGATAGAGGGCGGAGTTGCCGACTTCCTCGATCGTCACATTGCGGCGCAGCGGCGAGTTGTACTCGTTCCATTTGAGGATGTAGCGGAAGTCGCCGATGCCGCTCGCCGCCAGCGTCTTGATCGGGCCGGCGGAAATCGAGTTCACGCGGATCGCTTTCTTGCCCAGGTCCTCGGCAAGATAACGCACGCTCGCTTCGAGCGCTGCCTTCGCCACGCCCATCACGTTGTAGTGCGGCATGACTTTCTCGCTGCCGTAATAGGTCAGCGTGACCATCGATCCGCCATTCGTCATCATCTTCTCGGCGCGCTGGGCGACGGCGGTGAACGAGTAGCAGGAGATGTCCATCGTCATGCGGAAATTGTCGGGCGTCGTATCGATGTAACGGCCCGTGAGCTGTTCCTTGTCGGAGAAGCCGATGGCGTGCACGACGAAGTCGATGCTGTCCCACACCTTGGCGAGCTCGGCGAAGGCGGCATCGATCGAGCCCTGGTTGCTCACATCGCAATCGATAAGCGCTGCGGGCTTGAGCGGTTCGACCAGCGGCACGACGCGCTTCTTGAACACGTCGCCCTGATAGGTGAATGCGAGTTCGGCGCCGGCCCGGTGGAGTGCGTCGGCCACACCCCAGGCAATGGAACGGTTATTGGCCACGCCCATGATGAGACCGCGTTTGCCCTTCATGAGTCCTTCAAACGCCATTTCTTATGCTCCGGTCGCGCGCAATTGTGACGGTGTGACCCGAAAAGCCAAGAAATTCAAGCATAATCCCGTCCACCTGCACCGCACAGTTGACGGCCCGTCACGCCATACCCACAATTCGAACAACAAGAACAACAACGCGGGAGAATCGATCATGGGATATGCGGGAACGCGCATCATGTGCGATGCGGACAGCCACATCATGGAAACATTCGACTGGCTCAAGGATCACGCCGATCCCGAGCTGCGGATTCGATTCCGCCACTGAAGCTGGGCGGAGCAGGGCGGCTCGCGGAGAAAGCGATCGAGAATGCGCTGGCCCGCCGCAATGACCCTTCAAAGGCAACGGAGTTACGCGCCAACATTATCGGCGGCGCAAAAGGCTGGGGCGCTTACGGCGCATTCGATCCCGCGGAACGGCGTCAGGCGCTCGATGATCTCGGCTTCCGCTGCCAGCTCGTGTTCCCGACATTCGCACCTACGCAGTTCCTGGGAGAGAAAGATCCCAAGCTCAAATATGGCGGCGCCCGCGCACACAATCGCGCCATGGGCGCGTTCTGCGCCGGCGACAAGCGATTGATGGGCGTCGCGGTCGTACCGCTCGACCAACCCGAACTCGCGGCGCAGGAAATCGCGAACGCGGCGAAGTTCGGCTGCAAGTCGGTGTGGGTTGCTGCCGCTCCGGCCGGCGACAAGTCGCCAGGACATCCGGATCTCGACATCGTCTGGAAGGCGATGGTCGACAATAATCTGCCGTTCATGCTCCATATCGGCGCGGGCACGCGCACGCTGCGCAAGGAATATGAGAACAACGGCCAGCCACGGCCCAGCGATTGGCTCGGCGGCGGCGAGAATCTGCGCATCCTCGACTACATGGTGATGAACTTTGCGCCGCAGATGTTCCTGACCGCGCTCACCTTCCACGGCGTGTTCACGCGCTTTCCGGCACTGCGTGGCGGCGTGATCGAACTGGGCGGCGGCTGGGTGCCCGACTTCCTGCGCCGTCTCGACCATGGGCACAAGATGTTCAAGAAGTCCGATCCCGGCGTCGGCGCGCTGACGCGCGCGCCGTCAGAGATCGTCAAGGAGCATGTGAAGTTCACGCCGTTCCCGGGCGAGGACATCGGCCGCATGATCCGCGATGCGGGCGACGACGTGTTCCTGTTCTCCTCGGACTATCCGCACATCGAAGGCGGCAAGGACCCGGTGAAGAAATTCGACGATACGATGGAGGGCATCAGCGCATCGGCGGTCGATCGCTTCTATCACCGCAACTTCGAGGAGATGATGGGCTTGACGGCGTCCTAGCCGTCAGGGCCGCGGCCTGGCGGTCAACACGGCGTCCGGCCAGAAGGTCGCTCGGATTCAATCCGCAGATTCGCTCGGCTCATTCCTTCGGATTGTGCTGCTGCGGCATGGTTTGCGCGTGGGTGATTGCCTGTTGTGAGCGATCTTCGATGTCCTTCCACTGCGCGGCCGTCAGGCAGACGCGGCTGCGAGGAATGAGAAGTCCCTGTCATCGCGACGTCGTTCCTGCAGATTTTTTGTTCGGGATCACCTGTCAGCGAGGCCGTCTGCGGGGGCGTACCGGCGCAGCCGCAGAGAAGAAGCAGTGAACTGAAAACGACAAACTTCAATTTGAACACGCCGTGGCTCCCCCAAAATGTTAGCAAAGAAAACATAGGTTGATTACGACGTAATTGATCTGATGTTGTCCTTTCCAAGTCAATTGTACGCCTTCACAAGGTTACCGGCTGCGTGGCCGAACGATGGCCAAGTCTGTTCGCATCAGTCTGGCTATTCCCCGGAGGTACCTTTTCGAAATCTGAACTTGCGCACCGGATGCTTTACGCGCTCAAAAATTGCGCTGGGCCGGGATTTTGTGGTTGAAACGGTGTTGAGCGAAAACAGGGCTGCCGCCAAACGCCGCCGACAAGAACTGAGGAACACCGCCATGGATAAAGTCGTCACCAACCCCAAGGGCTTTTCCGCCGAGGGTCTATCCAAGATCGCGCCGACTCTGACACCGATCATCGAGGCGGGCGATCTGTCGGGCATGGTGACATTGCTCTATCGCCATGGCGAGATCGCGCAGATCAACACCATCGGCCATCGCGATCTCGAAAAGAAGCAGCCAATGGAGCGCGACACGCTGTTCCGCATCGCCTCCATGACCAAGCCGGTCACCTCTCTCGCTGCCCTCATGTTGATGGAGCAAGGCAAGTTCAAGCTGGAGGACCCGATCACCAAGTGGGCGCCGGAATTCAAGGACCTGCGTGTACTGAAGGATCCGCAGGGTCCGATCGACGCGACCGAACCGGCGGCGCGCGAGATCACGTTCGATGACCTTTTCACCCATCGTTCGGGGCTGGCCTATGGCTTCAGCTCGCTCGGCCCCATCGCGCACGAATACCAGCGCGTGCTCGGCGACGTGCTCAACAGCCATATGACGCCGGACGACTGGATGGCGAAGCTTGCGTCGCTGCCGTTGCTCTATCAGCCGGGCGAGAGATTCCACTACAGCCATTCGACCGATGTGCTCGGCTTCCTGGTCGGCCGCATTGCCGGCATGCCGTTCCGCGATTTCCTGATGCAGCGGATCTTCGGACCTCTCGGCATGAAGGACACCGATTTCTATGTGCCGCCGGAGAAGCGCAACCGCGCCGCCGTCGTCTATCGCATGAACGAACAGAAGAACGTGCTCGAGCCGCTGCCGTTCAAGCAGTACGACACGCCGCCGGCCTATTGCGGCGGCGGCGGCGGTCTCATCTCGACGGCCGACGATTATCTGAAGTTTGCCAAGATGATGATGAATCGCGGCGAGCTGGACGGCACGCGGCTCGTCTCCACGACGACCGTCGAGCTGATGTGCACGAACCGGCTGACGGCAGCACAGCGCGCCATTCCGTTCCTCGGCGCCATACCGATGTGGGACGGGATGGGCTTTGGCCTCGGCGTCTCGGTGATCGACGCGCCCGAGAAGCTCGGCTTCCTCGGCATGGGTGGCGTCGGCTCGTTCGGCTGGCCGGGCGCATTCGGCACCTGGTGGCAGGCCGATCCGGCGAACGACCTGATCATGATCTACCTGATCCAGAATTCCATGCCGCTCGAACCCGGAGCGATGGCGAACCTCGCCGCCGGCCAGCGCATGGGCGGCCGCCTCGCACTGCCGATGTTCCAGCGCATGACTTACGAAGCGCTCGCGAAGTAGAGCCTGACGGGAAGCGGCCTAACGCTTCTCCGCGTTGATCTGGGCGCGCTGCACGGAGGCTTTCACGACGGGGATCTCTTCGTCGGTGAGCGGCTTCATGTATTTCTTGCGCGCCATCGCCGCGGCAATGTAGGGCGCAAGTTCGGCGGCTTTCTTCTTCTCGCGCGCTGCGACGTCTGCCTTGAACTCGCCCATCACTTCGCCGGCGAAGAGTTCGAGCGACTGACAGATGTGCTCATGCTTGTTGCGGCCGGCCTGCTGCAGGAAAATCACCTGGTCGACGCCCGCGTCCTGGAAGCCGCGGATGTGATCGCGGATGTCCGCCGGCGTGCCGATGCCGTTGGCGTTGCGCGCCGCACCGCGCGTGGCGGCGATGATCTCATCATCCTGGCGCGCGCGTGATTTCTGGAAGTCGGCGAAAAGTTGCGAGCGACCCGGCAGCACATCGTGCGCAACAAGCGCGTTGACCGCATAGCTGAAGAACTCGAATCCTTCCTGCCCGCGCCGGATCGCTTCGGCGCGGTCCTGATGCACGGAGAAGTTCGAGACCATCGCGATATTTGCGTTCACACTGTGGCCGATGGGGATGCACTGCTCGGACTTGATGATGCCGTAGTAGATGTCCGCCCAGTTGCGCGCCTCGTCCGGATCGACGAACGAGAAAGCGAGCGCCCCGATGCCGTTCGACGCGGCGACCTTGATCGTGTCGCGGTTGGTGCAGGCCATCCACATCGGCGGATGCGGCTTCTGCCACGGCTTTGGCAAGACGTTGCGGCAGGGGAACGAAAAACTTTTTCCCTCATAGCCGGGATAAGGCTCCATCACCATCATGTTGGCGATCTGTTCGGCAGCCTCCAGACACATGGCGCGCTTTTCCTTGGCCGGGATGCCGAAGCCGCCCAGCTCAAGACGCGTCGCGCCTTCGCCGATGCCGAAATCGAGACGGCCTTTGGAAATGATGTCGAGCGTCGCCAGACCCTCGGCCGTGCGCGCGGGATGATTGTAGTTCGGGATCACCTGACGAATGCCGTGACCGACGCGGATATTCTTGGTCAATGCTGCGCAGGCGGAAAGAAAAACCTCCGGCGCTGAGGAGTGCGAATATTCCTCAAGGAAGTGATGCTCGACTTCCCACGCATAGTCATAGCCGAGCTTGTCGGCCAGAACGACTTGCGCGAGCGCTTCGTGGAACAGCCGCGCCTCATCGCCCTCGTTCCAGGGCTTGGGCAACTGATGCTCGTAGAAAATTCCAAATCGCATGGCGCGGTCCTCCGTGGGCCGCAACCTTCACAGGTCGAGGCAGCGCCCGCAAGATTGCCGTTTCGTCAGGTTTTTGCGGGTTTCTTTTGCAGAGCAAGACGTTCGATTTTTTTCAGATCGAGCTCACCGGCCTTGCCCCATCCCGTGACGCCGGCGGGGATCGACGGGCGGAATGTCTCGTAGAGGTGAAACGCTTCGACCGCGAGTTTCGCCGGCGGCCGCGAACGCGCGAGCTTGGTCATGGCCGCGACGGCAGCGTCTTCATGCCCTGCGAATTTCGCGGCCAGATATTTCTGAACGGATTTCGGCTGAATGGCTTTGCCGCCGGCGATCGCGAGCGGACCAGAGGGCGAGGGCGCAACCGGAATGCGCCGGCCCATGAAGACGATGAAGTGCGGATGCGCCGCTTTTTCCTTTTTCTTCCCGGGCTCGCGTTCTTCGACGAGACCGAGCGACTTTGCCTTGGCATAGGCGCTCATGCCCGCGATCGCCTTCGCAAGCGTAAGCGCGGTGTCGTGCGAATGACCAAGGCGCCTGGCGACGACGAACGCCCAAAGCGAAAGAACCGGCGCGCGATTGATCGTGATCTTCGTCATGCACGCGCCTCTTGGTTCAGTCCCTCATTTCGCCTGTTTTCAGCCAGTGCGCGCAGTCGGGGCTCAGATACCTTGCGGCAACGTCGTCGCAGCGGGCGGCCTCTGCCGGCGTCAGAACATCCTTCCAGCGGCCGTTGGTACCCTTGTGCACGAAGGTGCGGCCGCCGCCGTCGAACATCTTCTCCAGCCACTCAACATTGGCCGCGCGCTCCTTCATGTGCTCGATGCCGCAATGTTCGAGCATGCGCGGAAGCTTGGCCGGGTCGATCTTGATATCGAGAAAGTTCGCAATGCGCATGAACTGTCCCGGAAGGTCGTTCTTCAGATTGTTGTAGTGAACGATCAGGACGTTCGGCAGATGTCGTGCATTCCACCAGCCCCGGACGTTGTCCCAGAACGCGGTCTCGCCCTCGGCGCCGAATTCCAGCCAGCCGAGATAAAACTCGCGGACATCGGCAGGTATCGGCGGCGGCGGCGCCACATGAGTTCGCTGCATGACCTCGCCGAACGCCTCAATGGCGCCCGACATGTGGGTCATGTGGTGATGAAAGCTCCACGCCACGTCGCGCGCATCGCGGCCGACATAGATGTATTTCGCCTTTGGCGAGAAGACGAGCGCATCGATCGGCAGATGGGTCTTCATGAAGCGGCGATGCGTCTGCGTCGCGGCCGTTGCCGGCGCGTCCGGCGTGAGCTGAAAATCGATCCAGGGCGATTCCGCCTGTCCGAAAACCGTTGCCGAGCCGTCGAAGATCATCTGGGCGACGATCTGCTGGGTCCATGTGGTGCCGGATTTCGACCAGGTGGCCACCACGATGTCGTCGTCGCGGAATTGGAAATCGTTCCAGCGCGTCGAGTCCATGAGAAAATTCTGAATTTCGCGCGTCTTCTTCGGCCACGCGATGTCGCTCTGCGTTTTCGCCAAGTCCATTTGTTCCCCCGCGGTCCTGCCCGACCGGGGCGCAGGCTATCTCAACGCACGGGGTCACGCCATGCGTTCACTCAAATTGGGGTGTTGCATCGGCGCCAAGAAAAAAGGGCCGGAGACTTTCGCCTCCGGCCCTTTCTTTTCAAACATACCGTTCGCTTAGTGGAACACTTCGAACAGTCCGGCGCCGCCCTGGCCGCCGCCGATGCACATCGTCACGACGGCATACTTTGCCTTGCGACGACGGCCTTCCTGCAGCACGTGGCCGGTCAGACGCGCGCCGGTCATTCCGAAGGGATGGCCGATGGCGATCGAGCCGCCGTTCACATTGTACTTGGCGGGATCGATCTTCAGCGTGTCGCGGCTGTAGAGGCACTGGCTCGCGAATGCTTCGTTCAGTTCCCACAGATCGATGTCATCGACCTTGAGACCGAAACGCTCAAGGAGCCGCGGAACGGCGAACACCGGACCGATGCCCATTTCGTCAGGCTGGCAACCGGCGGCTGCCCAGCCCATGAAACGGCCCATGGCCTGAAGTCCGCGCTTCTCGGCTTCCTTGGCTTCCATCAGCACGACCGCGGCCGCGCCGTCCGAAAGCTGCGAAGCATTGCCGGCGGTGATGAAATTGCCCGGACCCTTGACCGGCTGAAGAGCGGCGAGGCCTTCCATGGTCGTGTCGGGACGATTGCACTCGTCGCGGTCGACCGTGTAGTCGACGATCGTTTCTTCCTTCGTGTCCTTGTTGACCTTCTTCATCTTGGTCTTCATCGGCACGATTTCGTCCTTGAACTTGCCAGCCTGCTGGGCCGCAGCCATGCGGCGCTGCGATTCCAGCGAATACTCGTCCTGATATTCGCGGCTGATATTGTAGCGCTTGGCCACGATGTCGGCCGTGTCGATCATGGGCATGAAGATCGCCGGATATTCTTCGACGAGGCGCTTGTCGACATTGTTCGCGCCCGCGCCGCCGCCCGGGATGGAGATCGACTCGACGCCGCCCGCCACCATGCACTGCGCATTGTCGCCGCGGATCGAGTTGGCCGCGAGCGCGATGGAGTTGAGGCCCGAGGAGCAGAAGCGGTTGATCGTGGCGCCGGCCGTTTCGATCGGCATGCCGGCGAGCAGGGCAGCCTGACGGCCGACATTGCCTGCGCCGTGCGCGACATTGCCCATGTAGCAGTCTTCAACCAGCGCCTTGTCGATGCCGGCTTTGTCCACTGCGTGCTTCACCACGTGTGCCGCCATGGACATGGTCGGCGTGATGTTGAATCCGCCGCGGCCGGACTTGGCGAGGCCCGTGCGGGCGTATGAAATGATGACGGCTTCTCTACTCATTGGTCTTCCTTCCCCGTAAAATTTATGGATTGCCCCAAACATGGCCCAACTGGCGCATGGGCGCTAGGGGTGGCTTAATTACAGGGGCCGCGCGTACATAATGTCGCGGAACGGGGGGCACGAATGAGCGCGCGAAAGTCCATTTTCGTCACCGGCGGGGCCAGCGGCATCGGGCTGGCGGCAGCCAAGCTGTTCGCGCAAAAAGGCTGGTTTGTCGGCCTCGCGGACATCAATGCTGCGGGCCTGAAGGCCGCGCTCGAGACCATCGGGCGGGAGAACGGGGCGACCTATCTGCTCGACGTGCGCGACCGCGCCGCCTGGGACGACGCACTATCGGTCTTCACAACCGCGGCGGGCGGAAAGCTGGACGTGCTGCTGAACAATGCCGGCGTGGCCGCAGGCGGCAACTTCGACGAGATGAAGGACGAGGACATAGACCGCCAGCTCGACATCAACCTGAAGGGTGTCATCAACGGCGCGCGCGCGGGCATCGGCTATCTGAAGAAAAACCCCGGATCGCAGCTCGTCAACGTCGCATCCTGCGCCGCGATCTACGGAACGCCGCAATCGGCGATCTACAGCGCGACCAAATTCGCGGTGCGCGGCCTGTCGCAATCGCTCGATGCGGAGTTCGCGCGCTTTGGCGTCGGCGTGAAGTGCATCATGCCGTGGTTCATCGACACGCCGATCCTCGCCTTCCCGGTGCCGGGAACCAACACGACTTTCGCGGACGCGGCGCGCGCCAGCGGCGTGACGATCTATCCCGTCGAGGACAGCGCGCAGGTGATCTGGAATGCGGTCCATTCCGGCACGCTTGAGCACATCGTCGGCGCGAAAGGCACGCAGCTGGCATGGCTCGCGCGGCTGGTGCCGGGATTCATCAGGCGTCAGGCGAAGGGGCGCAACATCCTTGGCGGGCGGCCGACCGGTTAGGAGTCAGTCGACGGGCGCCGTGGCGCTGCGCTGCGTGAACACATCGACCTGCGACGGCATGGCCGGTTGCGGCGAGGTCTCGATGAAGCGGCGGAATTCGGGCGCGAACGCGTCGGCCCGCGCCTTCCACCACAATTGCACGCCCGGCATGCGCCAGTACATGAACATGTGCTTGACCCAGGCGTTCCAGTCTTCGTCGCGGATGAAGCCCTCGCGATGCTGCAGGTACATGTTCTCGTAATGCTTGAAGAACATGAACACCGTCGACATGTAGGTCAGTTTGTCGGTGTCGCTCATCGCAGCGAACGAACTTTCATCGGCTGCGAGGCCCAGCGCGAACGGCGCCGCGTGGTCCGCGATCACGCCGCCGACGCCGATCCATCCATCCGTGACGTTCTGGTGGATCTGGGCCCGGATCGCCCGCGTGTTCTGCATGATCTGCACGCCGACGAATAGCAGCGAGACAAGAACGGCGAGGCCGCTGGCAAGGCTGCCGATGCTGGCCATGTCAGAAAGTGTCATCGTTTCACCATTTGCCCGGCGCGGATCGCAAAGCGGCCGCCATTTACCAAGTCACAGGCGAGTCGCCACCACAAAACATTACAGCGTCAAAAGCTTTGGGAGAACACGGGCTGACATACGCTGGCTTGCACCCCGTGCTAGGATGCGGGCGCAACAGAAGCCGTCCGTATACGGACGATGAAGGGGGAAGCATGCATATGTTGGTAGGTATTGTTCTTCACGTCACGGTCCTTTCGATTGTTGGCTACGCGCTCCTGTGGACTGCCAGCAAGGCCGAGGGCATCGTCGCTCTGATCGGCAGATTGCTGGGCCTTTGGGTATTTCTCCTCGCGATCCTTTCGGTCGTCGCCGTCGTCTCGGCGCCGATGTTCGGCGGCAAGCCCTTCGGCATCGACATGATGCATGGTCACGACCATGGCGGGCCGGGCTGGGCGCATCATTGGGGCAGGGACGGTGATCGCGATGGCGATGAGGACAAGACGCCGGGCGCATCGACGATGGCTCCGGCTGCCAATCCCGCGCCGGCCAAGCCTGCACCGGCAAAACCTTAGAGCGCAAAGAAGTTAGGGAGCGGACGGAGTCCGCTCCCTGGCTGGCACGCCCGGTCCCCAACTTCGCTAGCCGCCTGTCGGTTCGCTGACAGCCTCTCGTTCCTGCGCTAGATTGATCGCAGGACAAAGGGTTGGGGGGCAGACATGTCGATGTCCATGACCGCGGGACGTGCGGGAAATCCCGAACGCATCTTCTACCAGGGAATGATCGTGGTGGTCATCGCCACGGTTGTGTTCGGCTTTTCGCGATCGTTTTTCCTCAGGCCGCTCTTTCCGGGCGTCCACGCGCCACAGGAAATCTTCTTCTATCTTCACGGGACCGTCTTCACGCTCTGGCTCGCGCTGCTGTTCACGCAGGCTTCGCTGGTCGGCGCCGGGAATGTTGCGATGCACCGCAGGCTCGGCGTCGCCGGCTTCGTCATGGTGCCGCTCATGGTCGTGCTCGGGCTGATCGGCGGATCGATCGCGGCGCATCGGCCGGGCGGTTTCATCGACATTCCTGTGCCGCCGCTCGAGTTCCTCATCGTCCCGTACGCGGGCATTCTCATCTTTGCGGTTTTCAGCGGGGTTGCGCTTCTGCTGAGAGCGGATCCGCAGACGCACAAGCGGCTCATGCTGCTCGGAACGATCGCGATCTCGGAAGCCGGCATCGCGCGCTGGCCGCTTGCGATCTACGAGAATAACCCGCAGCTTGAGGTGTGGACGACGGCAGCTCTCTCACTGCCGCTCCTGGCCTGGGACCTGTACTCGCGAAAGCGCCTTCATCCGGCGACCGTGATCGGCGTCGTGGTGCTGTTCGCGCAGGGCCCGGTGCGCGACACGATCTCGCACACCGCGACCATGGCACGCTTTCGCAGTATGGGTCAGCGGACTGGCAGCCTAGGCGATCCCCGGCACAGGGTGCGCGCGGCACAGCGCGACAACCTCGCGGTGTGTTGCACCCATTGCGTCCGCATCGCCCGGTGCCCGAAGCGCCTGCACCATCCATTTCGCAAGCTGGCGCATATCGTCTTCGTCCATGCCGCGCGTGGTGCAGGCAGGCGTACCGAGGCGGATGCCGGACGGCCTGAGCGGCGGACGCGGATCATCCGGAATGATCTGCTTGTTCGTCGTGATGCCGATGCGATCAAGCGCCTCCTCGGCGGCGCGGCCGTCCAGACCGAAACTCGCCACAGTGTCGATCACCAGAAGATGATTGTCCGTGCCGTCGGTGATGAGCTTGGCGCCCTGTGCCATCAGCGCCGCGGCAAGCGCCTTCGCATTGCGCAGGATTGCCTCGGCATAGGATCTGAACGCGGGCTCGGCTGCCTTCTTGAACGTGATCGCCGCGCCGGCGACATTGTTCATGTGCGGTCCGCCCTGAAGGCCCGGAAAGACGGCGGGATCGACTTTCTTCGCATGTTCTTTCCTGCACAGGATCAGTCCGCCGCGCGGACCGCGCAGCGACTTGTGCGTCGTCGTCGTCACCACGTCGAAACCGGAATCGAACGGATTGCGCATCACGCCCGCCGCGACGAGCCCGCCGATATGCGAGATGTCCGCCATGGTCAGCGCTCCGACTTCGTCAGCCACCGTCTTGAACGCGGCATAGTCGTAGTCGCGCGGATAGGAGGAATAACCGCAGAGCACCATCTTGGGCCGCGTTTCTTTGGCAACGCGCATCAGGGAGTCGAAATCGATCGCGCCGCCCTGGTGCGGCGCGCTCTTGTAACGCACGAAGTTGAAGACCTTTCCCATGTGCGAGACGGGTGCGCCGTGCGTGAGATGCCCGCCATGCGAAAGATCCATCGCCAGCACCGTGTCTCCGGGGTTGAGAAACGCGAAATAGACGGCCTGGTTCATCGGCGAGCCTGATAGCGGCTGCACGTTGGCATGCTCGGCGCGGAAGAGGGCGCAAGCGCGATCGCGCGCCAGATTCTCGATGCGGTCGGTGAATTCCTGACCGCCGTAATAGCGGCGGCCGGGATAGCCTTCCGAATATTTGTTCGTGAGCACCGAACCAAGCGCCGCGAGCACCTCGGGATAGGTGTAGTTCTCCGACGGGATCATCTCGACGCCGTCCACCTGACGGCGCTCTTCGGCGCTGATCGCGTCGGCGATGTCGGGATCGAATGAATTCAGAAGCTGGCGGTGCGCGTCCATGGGCGTCTCCCCTTTTGGAAGATGAACCGGTCCAGATGGATCGGCTGCCCAGGCGAACGGCCAGTTGACGCCGCGCTCCCCGATGGTGACCCATCTTCTCGCCAGTCGCGCGACGGAATTATTTTAGCAAAGAGTTGTTCGCGGCGGCAAGTTCATGCCTGCCGGCCGTCGACTACTGCAGACGCCAGCGCGCGAACCACATCAGCGACGCGCCGAGGGCTGCGGCCCAGCCGCCGAGAACTGCCCATTCGATGTGGTTCACCATCGCAGGATTGGCAGGCCAGACGAAAAGTCCGGTACCCTGTCCAACCCAGTGCACGCCGAGCAGGGCAAGCACGGATCCGATGATGAGAAGGGTCGTCTTCATTCGCGGCTCCCTGAGCTTTCCTCGTCAACGGTTCCGGTTCCGGAACCTGCGGCCTGCCAGAATCTGTGTTCCGGTCCCAGCCACGTGCGAAGTGAAGCCGCGCCTGACGCCCGCGTCAATCGATCATTGCTGGCTGCGCGGCCACTAAGTTGATCGCCGCCTTTGTCATCGGCTATTTCAGCTTCGCGCGCGGGTCGTAGTCCGCCTTCCAGCCTTCCGCGAACTTCGTGAGTTCGCCGTCCGACTTGTCGGGCAAGGTGACAATGAGTTTCACATACAGATCGCCCGCCGTCGCGTTCGGCGGCGCAATTCCCTTGCCCTTCAGGCGCAGCGTCGTTCCGGAATTGGAATTGGGCGGCACGCTTAACGTGACGGTACCTGTCAGTGTCTCGACGGGAACCTTGCCGCCGAGAACCGCTTCCTTCAGCGTGACCGGCAGTTCCATCCGGATGTCGTTGCCCTCGCGCGAGAGGCTCGGATGCGGAGCGATGGCAATCTGGATCAGGATGTCGCCCGGCGGACCGCCATTGCGGCCGGCGCCGCCGCGGCCCTTCACGCGCACCTGCTGGCCGTCCTTCACGCCGACCGGAATCTTCACATCGATCTGTTCGCCGTTCGGAACCACGACGCGGCGCGTGCCGCCGCGCGCGGCTTCGTCGAAGCTGATTGTCGTGGAGACGGTGAAGTCCTCTCCGCGCGCAGGCTGCTGTCGGCCGCGCCGTCCGCCGCGCCCGCCGAGCAGGTCGGCGAAGATGTCTTCGGCACTGAAACCTTCTTGCCCGGAGCCTCCGGCATTGTCCCAGGTGAAGTGAAAGTCGCGCGCGCCCTGGCCGCCGCCTCCGCCAAAGGGACCGCCCGGATGGAAGCCGCCACCCTGGCGCGGATCGAAGCCGCGCGGATTCCCCGCGGCATCGATTTCGCCAGCGTCGAACTTGGCGCGCTTTTCCTTGTCGCCGACGATGTCGTAGGCGCCGGAGATTTCCTGGAACTTCTTCTGGGCGTTCTTGTCGCCGGCATGCGTGTCGGGGTGATGCTTCTTGGCGAGGCTGCGGAAGGCCTTTTTGATTTCGGCCTCGCTCGCGGACTTGGATACACCCAGAATTTCGTACGGATCGCGCATGGAATCTCCTGCTGCGCCCAGAATCGCGCAGCCAGCCGACAATATAGGTACGCGATTTCGAGTGTTAAGGCTTGGTCGACGGCGATTCCGGCGGCTCGGCGCCCGGGATCGGACCGCCCAGAGCAGCCAGCCGCTCCTTTGCGCCGGGCACGCCCGCGGCGGCAGCGTCGGCATAAAGCGTCCGCGCGGCGCGCACGTCCTTATCCACGACTGTGCCTTCTTCGTACAGAATCCCCAGCCGGTACTCCGCAATCGCATGGTGGGAGGCTGCGGCCTGCGTCAGCCAGGGCAGGGCGGCCTTGGGGTCCGGATCGCCGGCTTCGCCGTCCAGCAGCATTTCGGCAAGGTCGAACTGTGCCGTCGGCAGACCTGCCTCGGCTGCACGTTGCAGCATGTCCTCCGCCGCCTTGGGGTCTTTTGGGGTGCCGAGGCCCTTTCGCAGCATCAACCCCTCGTTGCGCATGGCGGCCACATCCTCGTCGTCGATCGACTGGAAGAGCTTGAAGGCGTCCTCATATTTGCCCGCATCATAGGCGGCGACGCCCTGATCAAAGATCGATTTCAGCTCTTCGGTGTCGTGCGCAACGGCGCAACCGCTTGCGAACGTGACACAAAGGCAGGCCAGAAAAAGGGCGGTCAGACGCATGCGCATGGCATCTCCTCTGGAGCCAAGCTACCGAAAGGCAAATCAAGATGCTATTCGAAAGCCATGAGCGACATAGGCGGACCGGTTGACGATGGCGGCATCGGCGCGAAGGAGGATCCCTTCGCGCTGTTTCATGCTTGGCTGGACGAAGCCAAAAAATCGGAGCCCAACGACCACAACGCGATGTCCATCGCCAGCGTGGACCGCGAGGGGCGGCCGAACGTCCGCATGGTGCTGCTCAAGGATGCCGAGAAGGGCAGTTTTGTTTTCTTCACAAACTACGAAAGCGCCAAGGGCGTCGAGCTGCTTGGCCAGCCGCATGCCGCGCTGTGCTTTCACTGGAAGAGCCTCGGCAAGCAGATCCGCGTGCGCGGCACGGTCGAAAAAACCAGCGCCGAGGAGAGCGACGCCTATTTTGCGACGCGTCCCAAGGACAGCCAGATCGGCTGCTGGGCGTCGGCGCAGTCGCGGCCCGTGGAGACACGCTGGGCGTTTGAAAAAGAAATCGCGAAATACGCCGCGCAGTACGCACTCGCCAAGGTTCCTCGTCCGCCGCATTGGGGTGGATTCCGCGTGACGCCATTCGAGATCGAGTTCTGGCGCAACCGGCCTTTTCGCCTGCACGACCGGCTGGTCTATCGCCGCGCCGGCGCCGGCACATGGTCGACAGAGCGCCTGTTTCCATGAGCGGCGATGCGGACACGGCGTACGGGCCGATGATGATCCGCGTCGCCATCGCCGCAGTGGGCGTTGCCTCTTTGCTGGTGATCATGAAAGCGGTCGCCTACATCGTGACCGATTCGATCGCGATGATGGCCTCGCTCGCCGACAGCGCGCTCGACGTCTTCACCTCCAGCGTCAATCTCCTCGCCATCCGCCATGCGCTGCAGCCGGCCGACCGTGAGCACCGTTTCGGCCACGGCAAGGCGGAGCCGCTAGCGGGCCTGGGGCAGGGCGCCTTCATCACCGGCTCGGCAGCGTTCCTCGTCATCGAATCCGTCAGCCGCCTGGTCGCACCGCATCCGATCGAGCATCCCTGGCTCGGGCTTGGCGTGATGGTCGTCTCCATCGGAACGACGATCGTCCTGATCATCGCCCAACGCGTTGTCATCGCGCGCACCGGTTCCATCGCCGTCGGAGCCGACAGCATGCACTATATCGGCGACGTCGTGACCAATGCCGGCGTCGTTCTCGGCATCATCCTGTCGACGGAGTTCGGCTTTCTCATTGCCGATCCGATCATCGGCATCATAGTGGCCGCGATCCTGACCTGGAGCGCAGTGCATGTGTTCCGCCAGAGCTATGACCAGCTCATGGACCGCGAGTTGCCGGACGACGACCGCGAGAAGATCAAGGCGATCGTGCGCGGCCATCGCGAGGTCAAGAGCATGCACGATTTGCGCACGCGCTCGGCCGGGGTGAATATGTTCATCCAGCTCCATATCGAGCTCGATCCGGACATCAAGCTGGTGCGCGCGCACGAGATCAGTGACGCGGTGGAGGCCGACCTGATGGCTGCGTTCCCGCGCGCCGAGGTGATCATCCACCAGGATCCGGCCGGCGTGGAAATGCCGATCCCGCTGGCGGCGACGTAAGCCTAAGCCGCTTTCTGCCGCGCCTCGATCTTGCTTGCGAAATCGCGGAGCAGATAAAGGCTGACCTTGTCAGCCGAGTGCTCGCCCTGGCGGAACGGCTGCTTGAACACCGCGATCAGGTGCAGCGCGTAGACGAAGAGATAGCTGACAAACCCGAAGATCAGCGACGTTCCGACAGAGCCGTCGGTCTTGAGGCATAGCAGCAGGAACAGCACCGCCGCGACGAGGCTCTGGATCAGCACGTTGACCGAGGGCACGAACTCGATCTTCTGAATGTAGCTGATGCGGAACAGGCAACGGCGCAGCGTGTCGAGGCTGTTGCGGATGCGCACGACTTCATTGTTGGCGAGGCCGAGCGTTTCCAGTTCGCTGAAAAAGGGCAGCAGCGCGTCTGCGCGCGCGATCGCATCCTCGAGATGGGCGTGATGGCCCTCCAGGCCGAGGCCGCGTTCGAGCGCGGCGAGGATGTCGAGCAACTCTGCGCGCAGCCGCACCATGTCGGCGCGCGGTTCCTGGCGCGCAAAGCTCTCGACGTCGTCGTGGATGCCCTCCATCGCGACGCGGATTTCGGCCGGAAGGCGCTCGGCCTCCTTGTAGTCGGGAAGCGTGCTGGTGAGCAGGAAGCCGATGATGAAGATCGTTCCGGCGACGATGCTGGAAAACAGCGAGTTGAGCGTGAGGAACTCCAGCCCGAGCCGGTGCACAGCAAGCTTGGCGGCGATGAGCACCGCGACGATGATCACGACATTGAGGAACAGGCGCAGACGCCTAGCAAGCGGCATGAGGGCGGCTTTCATCCAGGTTTGATTCGGAGGCGGGCATGCGGACGGACAAACTCTCTGGCGTGGGAAGAACCCGATGGCGCCGGCGCGTCGCACGCCGCAATGCATATAGTGACACTTGTACGACGTTTTCATGAAGGTCAAGTCGCAGGTGACCGGAACCGTCTCAGCGGAGCTTTGCGGCGCCCACCACTCGCTAACCCTCGGAAATGTGAGGGTTTCGCGACTCCCGCAGTGCAATGATACAGTGCCCTCATGACATCGAGCACACCATCGAACGAGGAGCGCAAGACGCTCATCCTGACCGGCGCCAGCCGGGGCATCGGACACGCCACCGTGAAGCGATTCTCCAGCGCGGGCTGGCGTGTGATCACCTGCTCGCGCCATGCCTTTCCGGAAAACTGCCCCTGGGCGGCCGGTCCGGAGGATCACATCCAGGTCGATCTCGCCGATCCCGACGACACCGACCGCGCCATCGCCGAGATGCGCGAGCGCCTCGTCGGAGGCAAGCTGCATGCCCTCGTCAACAATGCCGGCATCTCGCCCAAGGGTGACCGCGGCCAGCGCCTCACCACGCTCACGACCGACCGCTCGACGTGGCGGCACGTCTTCGAGGTCAATCTCTTTGCGACCATCTGGCTGGCGCGCGGCCTGCGCGAGGAACTGACAAAGGCGCAGGGCGCGATCGTCAACGTCACCTCCATCGCCGGCGGGCGCGTGCATCCCTTCGCCGGCGCGGCGTACTCGACATCCAAGGCCGCGCTCGCCGCGCTGACGCGCGAGATGGCGTCGGACTTCGGACCGCTCGGCGTGCGCGTCAACGCGATCGCGCCGGGCGAGATCGACACCGCGATCCTTTCACCCGGCACCGACAAAATCGTCGAGACGATCCCCTTGCGCCGCCTCGGCCTTCCGGAAGAAGTCGCCAAGGCGATCTATTATCTGTGCACGGATCAATCGAGCTACGTGACGGGCGCCGAGCTGCACATCAATGGCGGTCAGCACGTGTGACGCGAGGCCGCGCTAGCGGTGCTTGGCGTCCTGGCGGGCGTGGGTCATCTGAAGGCTGAGCGCGGCGACATTGTCGTCGAGGATGGAGCTGAACAGGCGGCTCTTGGTCGCCGTCGCTCCGGTGAAGTCGGGCGCGAGGTCACTTCCGTCGGCGAGGCGCAGGCTGTTCAGATCGGCATGGTCGAAATTCGCGTGCGCGAGCTTGGCATGGCGGAACGATGCGCCGCGAAGATCGGCGTGGGAGAAGTCGCATTCGCGCAGGTCCGCGCCGTCGAACCGCGCGCCCTGGAGCTGGCAGCCCGAGAAGTCGAGCCCGATGCCGAGAACGCGCCGCGCAGAGAGCCCGGTGAGCGGGCGGCCCATCAGGAGATTGGCGATCGGGCGAAGGTCTTCATTGTCGAGCACGGCGCGCGCGCCCTTGCGGCCGCCGCTGGTGATGCACAGTTGGTGCGCGTCGAGCATCAGCGCGATCGTCTTGGAGCGGATCACGGCTTCCTCGGGCACGTCGGTGATCGCGCCTTCCAGCGCTTCGGGCGGCACGTCGAGTTCGGCAAGGTTCACGCCGGTCAGCACCGCGTTGCGGAAGCTGACATTGGTGAGCCGCGCATTCTTGAAATTGGCGCCCTGCAGCAGCGCGCCGGCAAAGCTCGCGCCGTCCAGCTGGGCGTGGCCGAGCGAGGCGCCCTTGAGCGAGGCGTTGGAGAAGTCGACGCTGACGCGCGTCTCGCCTTCCTTCTCGCGCGCAGCCGCGCCCGGACCGCGATAGGCCACGGTCGTTGCGCGCAGGTCCGCGCCGTCGAGCGTTGCGAATTCCAGATTGGCGCCGCACACCATGGCGCCGCGCATCTCGGCGCGCACCAGCGTCGTGTTGCTGAGATCGCAGTCGCGCAGGTCGGCGCAGTGAAGATTGGCGCGCGTGAAGTCGCTGCCGAAGGCGATCGCGCTGATCAGCGATGCTTCCGAAAGATCGCCCTCGGTCAGGTTGCGGTTGGAGAGATCGAGACCGTCGAGCTTGGTCCGCGCCAGTTGCACGCGGTTGCCGTCGCGGGCGCCGCCGAAGGCGCGCGAACCGGCCATCAGGATGGCGTTCAACTCACCCTGCGTCAGTATCTTGCGCTGGTCGCGACTTTGACCTCTGAGCATTTCGGGCTCCAACCCCGTGCGCGGGCGGCCGCTCATCCGGCCGACCGACGTTGCAGATTTTGCCAGAGAGCACTGAAACATTGGTTTTTGGGAATGCTAAAATTGTCCGGTTTCTCCGCGGTTTGCCGCGAAGATGGCCCGAGATCGGGCCCGCCGGACGTCTGCGCGCGCCGAATTTGGTACGACCGGCGGACTCGCATAATTTCGCGTCAGGGAGTGGAAGACATGGCGGCGGTGCTGAAAGGACAATGTTTCTGCGGTGCGGTGACGTATCGCCTCACGGCGCGGCCGATGTTCGTGCATTGCTGTCATTGCACCGACTGCCAGCGCCAGACGGGCAGCGCGTTCGTGCTCAACGCGCTCATCGAGACGAAGCACGTCAAGGCGCGCGGCAGGACGCAGGTCGTCACGCTGCCGACGGACAGCGGGCGGCCGCATGACGTCACGCGTTGTCCCAAATGCGAGACGGCTCTGTGGAGCGACTATGGCAGGCGCGGCGTGTTGATGTTCGTGCGCGTCGGAACTCTGGACAAGCCGGCCGCGCTGCCGCCGGACGTGCACATCTTTACGCGCTCCAAACTGCCATGGGTGAAACTGCCGGCGGGCGTGCCGGCGTTCAAGGTCTATTACAACATGAGAAAACTTTGGCCCGCGGCGAGTCTGAAACGCCGGGATGCGCTCGGCGTCTAAGCACGCCGGAGATCGGGCAGGAAGGCCGCGAAAAGGCCGATCAGTGGCAGGAACGAGCAGACGCGATAGACGAACTCGATCCCCTCGCGGTCGGCGAGATAGCCGAGCGCCGCCGCGCCGATGCCGCCCATGCCGAACGAGAGGCCGAAGAACAGGCCGGAGATCATGCCGACGCGTCCGGGCAGAAGCTCCTGGCCATAGACGACGATGGCGGGAAATGCCGACGAGAGAACAAGACCCGCGCCGACGCTGAAAACGCTCGTCCAGAAAAGATTCGCGTAAGGCAGCGCCAGCGCGAAGGGCAGGCAGCCCAGGATCGAAAACCAGATCAGGTATTTCCGCCCGAAGCGGTCGCCGATCGGTCCGCCGCTGATCGTGCCGACGGCGGTCGCCGCCAGGAACAGGAACAAATGAATCTGTGCCTCGGCGATCGACAGATGGAACTTGTGAATCAGATAGAAGGTGAAATAGCTCGTGATGCTCGCCATGTAGACGAACTTGGAAAAGACGAGCGAGACGAGGATGGCGAGTGACGCGCGCACGCGAAATGGCGACAGCGCACTCGTCAGGTGGAGATGGCCATGATGCGCGGCGCGCGTGGTGCCGTTCCGGCGATACCATTCTCCCACCTGCCACAGGATGACGATGGCGAGCAGGGCGGCGCCGGAAAACCAGGCGACGCCGGTGCGTTGCCCCGGCGAGATTGCGAAGGCCGCGAGCAGGGGGCCGAGCGAGCCGCCGATGCTGCCGCCGACCTGGAACATGGATTGCGCAAGTCCGCGCCGCGTGCCTGCCGCGAGATGCGCGACGCGTGAGCTTTCGGGATGAAACGTCGACGAACCAACGCCGACCAGCGCCGATGCCGCGAGCAGCAGCGGATAGGTCGGCGCGACCGCAAGACCGATCAGGCCGAAGAAGGTGAACACCATTCCTGCCGGCAACGCATAGGGAACGGCGCGGCGGTCGGTGTACGCGCCGACCAGCGGCTGCAGCAGCGAGGCGGTGATCTGGTAGGTGAGGGTGATGAGACCCACATGGGTGAAGTCCAGATCGAAGGTCGATTTCAGGTTCGGATAGATCGCCGCCAGAAGCGACTGCATCATGTCGTTCAGCGCATGACAGAATCCGACCGCGAACAGCACCGCGAACACGGTCGAATGCACCTGGATCGGCGCCGATTTGGCGGTCGTGTCGGTCATGTTCGCAAACTGCCCGGGCAGGCCGGTGCGGGCAAGGCGCGTTTGCGCATACGGGCGTTGCGGAAGCGCGGCGCGCAAAACCCATCGTCACGGCCCGCACGCGCGGGCCATGACGGATGAGAACGTTACTTCGCGCGCTGCTTTACCTCGTCTTCGACAAGTTCTGCGATCGCGTCCTTGCCGTCGGGGCTGTGCAGCCAGGCTTCGGCGGCCTGCATCGTGTCGAACTGGCGCGGGGCGCGCAGCGGCTTGTTGCGGCCTTCGACCGGGATCAGAACTTCGAACGTGCCGGCATAGCGCGCATCCTTGGTTTCGGTGGCATAGGGAGGCGGCAATGTGTTGTTTTTCTTGCGCATGGGAGTCCCGGATCGGATGGCGAAGCCGGGCTTCTATCAGCGACCGGTCGAAATGCCAAACCAGATCACATCGTAGGGCGCAGGCAGCCGCTCGATCTCCTTGAAACCATAGGCCTGGTAGAAGCGAACGGCGCGTTCATTGGCCGGCCCGACGCCCAGATGCGCCTGGTCCACGCCCATATTGGCCATGCGTTCCAGCCAGGTGCGGATCAGGAGACGGCCGATCTTCATGCCCTGAAGGCGCGGCAGCAGATTGATGTGCAGATGCGCCGGATAGGGCTCGCAAATTCGCTTGGGAGTCCGCGGCGGGTGATGGATGAGATAGGCCATGCGCTGGTCACGGTTCCACTGATCGCGCGGCTCGGGCGGGTCGGCATAGTGCGTGCGCAGCTCTGGCCACCAGTCGGCTTCGAGCTGATGTTCGAACGCGCGGGTGTCGTGCGGACCGACGATATAGCCGCCGACGCCGAACTCATCCTCGACGACATAAGCGGACTCGGGCGACAGCACGGCATAGGGACCGGCATAGATGTGCCCGAGCACTTTCCAGTCGTGATAGAGGTGCGAAGCATCGTTGCCGGAATCGCCCGTCGCCAGGCAGACGTGATAAAGCGCCGGCAGGTCTTCCGAAACATAGGGCCTGATGCTGGCGGACACGCTTTCGCTCCTCACTCCTGTCACGACCCGCAGATGCGGGCCACCCAGGTAATCTTGTTTCCGACGTCGACAGTGAAGCGCTCCGCGCCTTTCTGCAACGAGCAAGTCTTAAACCGGGTGGCCCGGATTCCCGGGCCATGACAGACTGGTCCGGGATGAAAAAGGAGGCAGCCATGCCGACACTTGCCGAGCGTTTAGGCTATTCGCCCGATGCACGCCTGATCATCATCAACTGCGACGATATCGGCTCGTCGCACTCGGCCAATGTCGCGTGCGAGACGGCAATGCGAGACGGCATCGCGACTTCTGCGACATTGATGGTGCCGTGTCCCTGGGCGCGCGAGGCGGTGGAGCGTTTCAAGGACCTCGACGTCGGCATTCATCTCACGCTCACGGCGGAATATCCGACCTATCGCTGGCGCTCCCTGACCGACGCGCCAAGCCTGCGCGACGCACAAGGCTACATGCCGCGAAGCGCGGCGGAGTTCTGGGAACGCGCCGATCCGACGGAAGTCGAAGCTGAATGCCGCGCGCAGATCGATCAGGCGCTGTCCTGGGGCGTCGACATCACCCATCTCGACAACCACATGGGCACGCTGCAGGTGAACGCGAAGTATTTTCCGATCTACGTGAAGCTGGCCCGGGAATACAAATTGCCTCTGCGCATGGCGGGCGCGAGCGCCGATGCGCGGCTCGGATTCCAAAGCCGTGCACAATGCGACGCGGCCGGCGTCCTTTATCCCGACTTTTTCAGTTTCGACTGGGGAGGCAAGCCGATGCGCCAGGCGTTCGAGGACTATCTCGCCGCACCGCGCGCGGGCGTGATGGAGATGCTCCTCCATTGCGTCAGCGACGGAGCTGAACTGCGCGCCTACGATAAGACCGAACTTTCGATCCGACTGCATGACGCCGAGGTCGGTGCGGACAAGACGCTCAAGGCCAGGTTCGACAAGGCCGGCGTCAAGCGCATCAGTTTTCGCGGCCTGCGCGATCTGATGCGAAAGGGGGCATGAACCAGCAAAACTCCGACTCTATGTTGTCACCGACATCACTTTGAAGTTCGAAGACTTCAATACCGCAGGAAAGGTCCTTTTTTTGACTTTTGCCCATGTCTCCTCGTCTTACAAAGTATTATAATTGGGTATGTCGGATGAAGACGCGCGAGACGAAAATAGTTCGAGTGGACCGCGCGGCCGCTTCTTTCTACCGCCGTCGCTGAGCATCTCTTTCAACCGGATCGACGAGCAGCACCAGGCACTGATCGACATCATCAATCTCGCCGCAACCGCACCGAAGCGTCTGGACGTCCATCTGAGAGAGCTGAACGCGTCGCTCTCGGAACATTTCGCGCATGAGGAAGGCGTCATGGAAGCGGAAGGCTATCCGCAACTCACCGAGCATAAGATACATCACTCTCACATACTGCGTCGGGTTCAGGCCATCACGGATGGCCTAGCCAAGGACGGCAAAAGCACGCGCGACGGGCTCGAGAATATCTTCACCAGCCTGATCGACGACATCCTGCGCGCCGACCTGCCGTTCAAGTCGTTCCTGCAGGGCAAGGGTTTGATCGTATCCTAGCCGTCGGGCTTCGAAGACAAGCCAACTTATCCAACACCCCTCAACCCTCGCGTATAATGCGGCCATGACAAGGGAGCATTTACATCTGCGCGTCCCAGGACTGCGCGGGAGCGCGCGTTCGCGTGCATTGCGCATGGGCGCACCATCATGCGCGCGCGCAAATCGCGAAAAATCGACGAACAATTATGTTGTCGAAGAACGCGCGCGTGACGCTGCTTCATTGCGGGCTGGAAAAGGGATTGCGCGAAGTCGAAAACAGTACGTTGTGGTTCAACGCTTCTTGCGGCCGATACCTAGTTGTTCGCGCCATAGCCGCGTGGGGATTTCCTCGACCGCGCCTTCGGCGAGGTGGCCAAGATGGAACGGGCCGTACTGCACGCGGATGAGACGCGAGACCTTGAGGCCGAGGCGTTCCATCAGCCGCTTCACTTCGCGGTTCTTGCCTTCTTTCAGCGTCACGCTCGCCCAGGAGTGCATGCCCTTGGTCCGCTCAAGATCGGCGACGACGGGGCCGTACTTCACGCCGTCGATGGTGATCCCCGTGGCGAGCTTGTCGAGATCGGCCTGCGTCACCTTGCCGAACAGCCGGGCGCGGTATGTGCGTTGCCAGCCGCTCGCCGGCAGCTCGAGACGCCGCGCCAGTTCGCCGTCGTTGGTAAGCAGCAACAGTCCTTCCGAATTGAAGTCGAGCCGTCCGACCGAGACGACGCGCGGCAGATGCTTGGGAAGATTGATGAAGACGGTCGGGCGGCCTTCCGGATCCTTGTGCGTGGTCACGAGGCCGCTCGGCTTGTGGTACCGCCACAGCCGCGCGGGCTCCTTGGCGGCAAGCGGCTTGCCGTCGATGGTGATGGCGTCGCTCTCGACGACGTTAAGGGCAGGGGACTTCAGCGTCGCACCGTTCACGGCGACGCGACCCTCGACGATCATCTTCTCCGCATCGCGGCGCGAGCAGATGCCGGCGCGCGCGATGGCTTTGGCGATGCGTTCGCCCTTGGGACTCTCTTCGGCGATGCGCTCGATCTTTTCGGCGTCGGTCTTGGGCGTCCACTTGCCCGTGCTAGTCTTGGCCAAACTCTTGGGTCCGATCATGGATGACGACGAAGCCATAGCATTAGCGCTCTCAGAAGCCCAAGCGGCCGCGGCGCGGGGAGAAGTTCCGGTCGGCGCGGTGCTTTTGTCGGCCGAGGGCGGGCTTCTGGCTGCCGACGGAAACCGGATCGTCGAGCGGCGCGATCCCACCGCGCATGCCGAGCAGCTCGTGCTGCGCGCCGGCGCGGCCAAGCTCGGCAATGAGCGGCTGACGGGGACTACGCTGTTCGTCTCGCTGGAGCCCTGCGCGATGTGCGCCGGCGCGATCAGCCTGGCGCGGGTGGGGCGGGTCGTGTTCGCCGCGGAAGACCCGAAGGGCGGGGCGATCCTGCATGGCCCGAAATTCTTCGAGCAGCCGACCTGCCATCACCGGCCGGCCGTCGCGCGCGCCGGCGACGCCGAAGCGGCGGGCGCGATGCTGAAGGAATTCTTCCGTATACGGAGGAATTGACGTTTCGGTCTTCCCCGCCAGGGAAGGGGACGATCAGTTGATGTCTCCGACGTCGACATCGGCTTTGCCGCCCGGCAGGCGCACGATGAGGCCGTCATGTCCGACCTTCACACCGCTTGGCCGCACATCGTCGACGCCGCTGAGGAACGCGCGGATGGCGATCTGGTTCGGCAGGATCGGCAGCAGGTGCGTGTAGAGCAGCAGCTTCACATGCGCCATGTTGGCGATGCGCGCTGCCTCGACCGGCGAGGTGTGGTAGCCGGGAATGTCGTGCATGATCTTGGCCGGGCGCGGTCGGCCCGCTGCAAGCATCTCATCATGCATGATGCCGACAAGAACGGGCGAAAGCGCCTCGTGAACGAGGACATCGCTGCCCTGCGCGGCATGGGCGAGGTCCTCGTCGTAGATCGTGTCGCCGCTGACGGTGACGCTGCGTCCTGCGAAGTCGAAGCGATAGCCGTAGGCGGGATTGGCCGGCTCATGCTTCACGCGCACGGCGGTGACCTTCAGGCCCAGGGTGTCGAACACCGGCGCTGTCGTCACATCGGCCGGAATCGTGATCGGAACGGCAACAAGGTTCGCCGCTTCCGGCGGCAGCATGGCCGCGCCGTGATGCTTGGTGCGATAGGAATCGTCGATGGCATAGGCTTCGTTGAAACCGGCGACGACGCGCTCGATGCCGGGCGGCCCATAGACCTTCAACGGCGTCTTGCGTCCGGCAACCCAGGTCTGGAGCCGGATTTCCGCGAGACCGCCGATATGATCGGAATGCAGATGCGTGATGAGGACGCCGTCGATCTTGTCGAGCGGTATCTTCCAAAGCTGCAGATTGCGCGCGCAATCCACTCCCGCATCGACGAGATAGAGATGCGGTCCGGCCGCGATCATCGTGCTCGGTCCGGCGCGCGTCACGTCCGGCAGCGGCGTTCCCGTGCCCACGAGCAGGACGGAGAGTTCATTGGCGTCTGCGAGTTTGGCGTCCCCACCGGAGACCGCATGACGCACGACCTGGCGGAACAGCCAGGTGTCCACAGCGACGGACTGCAGCGCGATCCCGACCAGAGCCGCAAGCGCGATGACGGCGGCGATGCCGATAAGAGCTCCGCGTCTCATCGTTTCTGCAGTCCCTTTTGCTTCAGCCGCCACAACAGGACGTCGAGCCGATCCTGTCCGAAGAACGGCTCGCCTTCGAACGCCATGGTCGGAACACCCCAATGGCCGGCGGCGAGATGCGCCTTCTGGTTCTCCAGAATGATGGCTTCGTACTTGACGGGATCGGCGGTCACCCTGGCGTCGAGTTCGGCGAGATCGAGCCCGGCGCGCGCGGAGGCCTTCGCCAGATGATCGCCCTCGTGCCAGTTGTCGACGGTCCCCGACCAGATCGTGTGACTGACTTCTTTCAGGAACGCGAGTCCGTGGCCCGCTTCCGCCGCCGCGCAGCCGAGACGCGTGAGGCGATGGATGTAAGGCTGGTTGGGCGTCGCGGCACGCGTCTGCATGTCGACGACGACCGGATCGGGCCGCGGCCAGCGATAGGGCAGGCCGAGCATCTGCGCGATCCGCATCGTGTCGCGCATGAGGTAACCGATCCACAGCGGATTGACCTGGGAAAAGAATTCGCCGGAGCGCACCGCGAGCGGATAGACCGGCCGCGCATTTACGACCAGGTCATACTCCGCCGTCATCTCCACCAGGCGCGGCGTCGCCAGGTAAGAATAGGGACTGCGAAAAGACCAGAAAAGATCGATGGAAAGCGTCAAAACTGTCCCCTCATTGACGGAGCGGCGCGAGACTGCCTAACTCCGAACCGGAACACAAGTTCGCATTAGTCGAACACGGAGGAATGGCATGGCACACTACACCATTCATGGCGGCCTTGGTTCGCCTTATTCGATGAAGATGCGCGCGATCTTCCGTTATCGCCGCCTGCCGCATATCTGGAAGCAGGTCGACATGGCGGACCGCAGCATGTTCGCCAAGGTCAAGGCGCCGGTCATTCCGATCATCGAGTTTCCCGACGGTTCCTGGCACAACGACTCCACGCCGATGATCTACACGCTGGAGAAGCTGCACAGCGAACGTTCGATCATTCCGGACGATGCGGGCCAGGCGTTCCTCGCCTATCTGCTCGAAGACATGGCGGACGAATGGGGCACCAAGGCGATGTTCCATTATCGCTGGTACCGCGAGCGCGACCAGAAGCAGATGAGCGAATGGCTCTCCTTCGACCGTCTGCACGGCCAGGGGCGCGATGCGATCCTGCAAAGCGCCGCGATGTTCCGCGCGCGCCAGGTCGGACGCATGGCGCTCGTCGGCTGCACGCCGGAAAACGCTCCGATCATCGAGGAGTCCGCCCGGCAGATCATGGCTCTGCTCGAGGCGCATGTGACCGAGGAGGCCTATCTCTTCGGTACGCGTCCGTCCCTCGCCGATTTCGGCTGGATGGGCCAGCTCAGCCAGCTTGCGGTCGACCCGACGCCGGACGATCTGATGCGCGAAATCGCGCCGTTCACGTTCCGCTGGTTGATGAATCTGGACGACGCGTCCGGCGTCGAGGGCGCGTGGCGCGATCCGACGGCTCCCGTGTCGGCTGCGATCAAAGGCTTCCTGAAGATGGCCGGCGAGGTCTACTTCCCGTTCCTTCTCGCAAATGCTGCGGCGTTCGAGAAAGGCGACAAGACGTTCGCGGTCACGTTGCTCGGACGAACCTATTCGCAGGGCTCCTTCCGCTATCAGCAACGCTGCCTGTGGGACTTGCGTGAGGCCTACGCCAAGCTTGAAGGAGCCGCGAAAGCCAGGATCGAACCGCTGCTCGCCGACACCGGCTGCCTTGCACCGTTGAAGGGCTGAACATGGGGCGCAAAATTCTCTTCATCACGACGGACCAGCAACGCTGGGATTCGCTCGGCTGCAACGGCAACAAGTTCTGCCGCACTCCGAACATCGATGCGCTTGCGGCAAGCGGCATCAACTATGCGCGCGGCTACAACCAGAACACGGTCTGCATGCCGGCGCGGTCGTCGATCCTGACCGGCCAATATGTCCGCACCCATGGCGTCTTTGCCAACGGCGTGCCGCTGCCAACCGATGCGCCGAGTTTCGCGCAGTATCTGAAGGAGAAGGCCGGCTACAAGACCGCGCTGATCGGCAAAGCGCACTTCGAGCCGGGCTTTGATCCGCAGTTCAAGTTCCTGGAAAACTCGCGCCAGCGCGAAGGCAATCTTGGTCCGTGGCGCGGCTTCGACTATGCGATCCACGCCATGCACATCGCCAGCTTCGGCGGCCGTCCCGTGGGCCACTACGGCCGCTGGTTGCGCGAGCACAACAAGCAAGCCTTCGACAATTGGCCGCCGCTGCTCAATGCGAGCCCTGGCGGAGACACGGGCGCGCCGGAAACCTGCAATCACCGGATCGGTCGCGAATTTTACCATACCGACTGGCTGGCCGGCCTCGCGCTCGACTGGCTCGACACGCTCGACGCCGATGAAGACTGGATGCTGTGGCTGAGCTTTCCGGACCCGCACCATCCCTGGGATCCGCCGGTGAGCGAGCTTGGCCGCTGCGACTGGCGCGACTTGCCGTTGCCGGAAGGTCATCCGGGATCGCCCGAGGAGATCCGCAAGGTGCTCGCGCGCAAGCCGGCGCACTGGCTCGATTACTACGAAGGCAAGTTCATCAACGCGGAAGGCGGACCGCAGAATTTCCGGCCGCAGCAGCTCTCATCGGACAATATCCGCGAGATCAACGCCAAAGTTCACGTGATGAACGAGATGATCGACGATGCGGTCGGCAGGGTGATGGCGAAGATCAAGGCCCGCGGCTGGAACGACGACACCGACGTCATGTTCACAACCGATCACGGCGAGCTGCAGGGCGACTTCGGGCTGGTCTACAAGGGACCGTTCCATGTCGATGCGCTGATGCGGCTGCCATTCATCTGGCGTCCTGCGCCGAATGCGAAGGTGAAGCCCGCTGTGGTCATCCAACCCGTCGAGCAGGTCGATCTGGCTTCGACGTTCTGTTCGATCGCGGGGATCGGTCCGGCGCCGTGGATGCAGGGCAAAGTCTTGCCGACGTCGGAAGATGGTTCGCGCCAGCGCGCGATCTGCGAGTGGGACAGCCAGTTTCCGGGCTACGGTTTCCACTTCCGCTCAATCTACCGCGATGGCCATGTACTAACGCGCTACGAGCCTTCGACGGCTGGCCAGCCGAACGGCCTTGAGACGCATTTCCCTGCCTATGCCGGGTTTGAGACCCATATCCGCTACGACGGCACGGAGGGCGAACTCTACGACCTCAGGAATGATCCGCATCAGTTCAACAATCTGTGGAACGACTCCAAGTGCAAAGGTTTAAAGACGGACCTCGTTGCCGACCTCTATGACAATCTGCCGGAGGAACGCTCTCCCAGGCTCGAAGTGATGGCTCCCGCTTGATTTGCACACGCGATGAGTGACACCTTGGCGCAAACATAATCAGGGAGTGGGCAATGGCTTTGATCGTCTATGGCGGCAGTGTTTCGCCTTTCGTGCGCAAGGTGCGCGTCACGCTGGCCGAGAAGGGCGTCGAATACACGCTCGAACAGGTCAATCCTTTCATGCCGCCGCCGGAATTTCTGGCGATCAGCCCGCTGAAGCGCATTCCGGTGCTGCGCGACACCGACAGGCCCGAGCCCAACACGCTGCCCGACTCCTCGATCATCTGCGACTATCTCGAGCACAAATACCCCAAGCCCGCGCTCTATCCGGCCGATGCGTTCGAACGCGCCAAAGCCCTGTGGTACGAGGAATATGCGGACTCCGCGCTGGCCTCGAACATCGGCGGAGGCTTGTTCTTCGAACGCGTCGTCAAGAAGATGATGCGCGGCCAGACCGACGAAGCGGTGTGCCAGAAGACCCTGACGGAAAAACTGCCGCCCTTGTTCGATCATCTCGAGCACGAAGTGGGCGGCAAGGACTTTCTGGTCGGGGGTGCGTTTTCGATCGCCGACATTTCGATCGGCACGATGTTCGTGAATTTCGAACATGCGGGCGAGACGATCGACGCCAAGCGCTGGCCGAAGCTCGCCGCTTATGTCGAACGCATCCACGCCAGGCCGTCGTTCAAGGCCGTGCTGGATGAAGAACGACCCTTCGTGCAGCGCTTCCGCGCTGCCTGAAGCTAGTCTTCGCCGGGTTTCTGGCGAGAGCGCCGGCTCGCCACGAACTGGTTGAGTATCTCGACCATGCCGGAGAAGGCGACCGCGAAGTAGAGATAGCCGCGCGGAATGTGGAAGTGCAGGGCGTCGGCGATCAGCGCCGTACCGATGAGCAGCAGGAAGCTCAGCGCCAGCATTTTCACGGTCGGGTGGCGTTCGACGAAATCGCCGACCGGGGCGGAGGCGACGAGCATCACGATCATCGCGAGCACGACCGCTGCGATCATGATCGAGAGATGCTCCGCCATGCCGACGGCGGTCACGACCGAGTCGATCGAAAAGACGATGTCGAACATCGCGATCTGAATGACAGCGGCGAACAGCGTCGAATGGACATGGGCGCGAATGTCGTGTTCCGCCTCCGCCATGTCGTGGATTTCGCGCGTGCTCTTGGTGAGCAGGAAGATGCCGCCTGCTCCGAAAACGAGATCACGCCAAGAAAGATCGATGCCCCAGACCGTGATGACGGTCGCCTGGAGCGAGATGATGAAGGCGATGCTCGACAAAAACGCGATCCGCAGTCCCAGCGCCAGGACCAGGCCGATGCGCCGCGCCATCGCGCGCTGCTCGGGCGCCACTTTGTTGGCGACCAGCGCCAGGAAAATGATGTTGTCGATGCCAAGGACGATCTCCAGGACCGTCAGCGTGAACAGCGCGACCCAGGCATCGACGGAGAAGAAGAGGGCGTACATCGGCAGATCGAGGCTCAGAACCAGGCTGGAGCAAGATAGGGAAAGAAGTACAGCAATGTCTCGCGCGCCGCGAGTAGTCCGATGCCGGCGCCGATGAAAACGTCACTGAGAAAGTGGGCCGTGAGCAGCGCGCGGGTAATGCCGAGCCAAAGGGCGATCGCAAACCACAGGATCGCAAGGTGGGGCCAGACGCAGGACGCTATGACCGCCACGCACGTGATCGTCAGGGCATGACCGGAAGGAAAGGAGTTGTAATCGAGCCTGAACTTGAACCAGACAAAGCCGTAGAGCCCCATTTCCATATCGTCGCGTGGCCGGCGGCGGCCGACGACAAGCTTCATACCGTGCAGGATGATGCTCCCCGCGGCGAGGCAGGCGACGAATGCGATTGCGCAGTTTGACGCAAGACGAAGATCAGGCCGCTCGCCCCAAATGGCCAAGGCCGCCTGGGCGGCAGCGATGGCGATGATGGCGGCGGCCAGCCAGTGCGCCGCCTTGGCCCAATGTGTTGTTCGCTCGAGGAATTGCTCGAACGCCGCGCTTTCATGGTCATAGAGTGCATGCGCCACCCGCCGGTCGAAGGGCAGGCACGCGGCACCGATGACCAAGAGTAAAACGCCCGCCCAAAGCAGCATGGACGCTGCTTGCCGTGCCCCGGCCCGCCTGTCAATTCCGGTCCTTTTGTCGTCTGGCAGGCCGCCGATGGGCGCGGTACTGTCGCCGCCACTAGATATCAAAAAATGGAGGAAACGATGGATTTCGACTATTCGCCGCGTCAGCGGGAATGGATGAAGAAGGTGGGCGATTTCATGAACGCCCATGTCTACCCGGCCGAACCGGTTTACGCCAAGCAGATGGAAGAGGCGCGCGCCAAGGGCAATCCCTGGATCGTGGTGCCGGTCCTGGAAGAACTGAAGAAGAAAGCCAAGGCGCAGGGCCTGTGGAATTTCTTTCTCAATGAAAGCGACCATGGCGCCGGTCTGAGCAATCTCGAATATGCGCCGCTGGCCGAAATCATGGGACGCGTCGGGTTCGCGTCTGAAGTGTTCAACTGTTCCGCGCCCGACACCGGCAACATGGAAGTGCTGGAGCGCTACGGCAGCCCCTATCAGCAGGACAAGTGGCTTAAGCCGCTGCTCGCCGGCGAGATTCGCTCGGCGTTCCTCATGACCGAACCCGCCGTCGCCTCGTCCGACGCGGCCAACATCTCCACGCACATCGAACGCAAGGGCGATCACTACGTCATCAACGGCCGCAAATGGTGGTCGTCCGGCGTTGGCGATCCGCGCTGCAAGATCATGATCGTGATGGGCAAGACGAATCCCGAGGGCGGGCGCCACAGCGCGCAGTCGCAGATCTTCGTCGAGCGCGACACGCCCGGCGTGAAGGTCGTTCGCATGCTGCCCGTGTTCGGCTATGACGATGCGCCGCACGGTCACGGCGAAGTCCTGCTGGAAAACGTGAAAGTACCCGTCGAGAACATGATCCTCGGCGAAGGCCGCGGTTTCGAGATCGCCCAGGGCCGCCTCGGACCTGGCCGCATCCATCACTGCATGCGCACGATAGGCGTTGCGGAACGCGCGCTGGAGATCATGTGCAAGCGTCTGCTCACGCGCGAGGCGTTCGGCAAGAAGATCTACGAGCACTCGGTCTGGGAACAGCGCGTTGCCGAAGCGCGGATCAACATCGACATGTGCCGTCTGCTGACGCTCAAGGCAGCCGACATGATGGACAAGGTCGGCAACAAGGTCGCCCGCGCCGAGATCGCCGAGATCAAGGTTGCGGCGCCCCGCATGGCGCTTCAGGTGATCGACGACGCGATCCAGGCTTGGGGCGGCGGCGGCGTCACATCCGATCCGGGTCTGGCGAAGATGTATGCCAGCCAGCGCACATTGCGCCTGGCCGATGGTCCGGACGAAGTCCATTGCCGCACGATTGCGCGCCTGGAATTCAGCAAGCATGCGGAAATGCCCAAGCGCGTCGCCGCAGAATAGCGAGCGCTCAAGAGAATGGCGGCCGGGCGCGGTGAAAGTGTCCGGCCGCTTCTTTTAAGTCCTAGACGTCATCAGTCGACCGCACCGGCCCGCTTTGCATAGGCCCATGCGCGCTCGGCAAGCGGACGGACGGCGGCGGCGTTCTGCGCTGCGTTAGCGTTCGCCGCCGTGCCGTCGCGCACGCGCCCGACGATGCCCTGCAAAATGCCGGCGAGGCGGAAGAAGTTGTAGGCGGCGTAGTAGTCCATGTTCGGAGTTTCGGTCCGGCCGGTTCGCTTGCAGTACATCGCGACATACTGGTCCAACGTCGGAATGCCCATGGCTTCGTAGTCGATGCCCATGATCGAGCCGGCGCTGGTTCCGCGACCGTCTTGCTGCCACTGCATCAGGTGATAGGTGAAGTCGGCGAGCGGATCGCCGATGGTTGAGAGTTCCCAGTCGATCACAGCCAGTACCTTCGGCTCCGTCGGATGCAGGATCATGTTGTCGAGACGGTAGTCGCCGTGCACGACCGACGGCTTGCCTTCGGCGGGCAGATGTTTCGGCAGCCAGTCGATCAGCTTGTTCATCTCGGAGATCGTCTCGGTTTCCGACATCTGGTACTGCTTGGTCCAACGCGCGATCTGGCGCGCGACATAGGCAGTGGGTTTGCCGAAATCTTCGAGCCCGATTTTCACATGGTCCAGATTGTGCAGCCGCGCGAGTGTTTCGTTCATCGCGTCGTAGGTGGCCCAGCGCTGTTTCTTGTCCATGCCGGGCAGCACGCCTTCCCACAAGACGCGGCCTTCGACGCAATCCATCACGTAGAACATTGTTCCTGTGATGCTTTCGTCCTCGCACAGGACATAGGGTTTGGCGACCGGGAATCCGGTTGGATAAAGCGCCGAGATTACCTTGAATTCACGGTCGACCGCGTGCGCGCTGGGCAGCAGCTTTCCAGGCGGCTTGCGGCGCATCACGTATTTGCGGTTCGGCGTAACGAGCTGATAGGTCGGGTTCGACTGACCGCCCTTGAACTGGCGCACTTCCAGCGGCGTCTGAAAGCCTTCGATACGGTCCGCGAGATAGGCCTCCAGCTTCTTGACGTCGAAGGCATGGGCAGCCGTGACTTCCTTCGTGCCAGAGAACGTTTCCTGACGGCTCGCGCCTGCCTGGCTCATCGCCATACTCCCGGTTCTAATTTCTTGTTGGAAGCATTTTTGGCCCGGCGCGCGGACGGGCACAAGCCTATTGCGCGCGTTCCCGGACGATGGCGCGCCAGCCTATGTCGCGCCTGCTGAAACTGCCTTCCCAATGGATGACGTCGACCGCTGCGTAGGCGCGAGATTGCGCCTCCAGGACCGACTTCCCGGTTGCGGTGACGTTCAGAACCCTGCCGCCGACGGCCACGATGCGACCATCTCGCCTCTCGGTACCAGCGTGGAAGACCTGGACGCCCGGGAGCCTCGCTGCCTCCTCGAGGCCGTGAATGACGTGGCCTTTTTGGTAGCTGCCGGGATACCCCTTGGAGGCCATCACAACTGTCAGCGCAACGTCGTCGCTCCACTCCAGACTGGTATCACCGATGCGGCCGTCACGGGCCGCAAGCAGCGCGGCGAGCAGATCGCTCTTCAAGCGCACCATCATGACCTGGGTTTCCGGGTCGCCGAAACGGCAATTGTACTCGACAAGCTTGGGCCCGTTCTTTGTGAACATAAGACCCAAATACAACACGCCCATGTAAGCGATGCCCTTGGCGTTCATCGCCGCAACAGTAGGCTTGATGAAGCGCTCCATGGCGATGGCTTCCATTTCCGGGTTCAGCACCGGCGCGGGGGAATAGGCACCCATGCCGCCCGTGTTCGGTCCGTCGTCGCCATCGAACACACGCTTGTGGTCCTGTGCTCCGGTGAGCGGAATTGC
This sequence comes from uncultured Alphaproteobacteria bacterium, assembly GCA_963741725.1. GTDB lineage: Bacteria > Pseudomonadota > Alphaproteobacteria > Micropepsales > Micropepsaceae > Rhizomicrobium. The sequence continues at coordinate 139,959 of CAVUJC010000007.1, forward strand.
CATCGTGCCGTCGCTCAAAGCAAAGAAGCTGCCTTCTTCGCCGTCCATGAATTCCTCAACAACCACTTCGCGGCTGCTCTCGCCAAACCCACCATCGAACATGAAGTCGATCGCCTGGTGCGCGTCCGCCTTCGTTTCGGCGACGATAACACCTTTGCCCGCCGTGAGACCGTCCGGCTTGATGACAACGGGCAAACCCAGCGCGTCCGCGAATTCCTTAGCCGGCGCCGGCTCGTGAAAGCGCCGATAGGCCGCCGTGGGAATGCCGGCCTCGCTGCACAGGTCCTTCACGAAGCCCTTCGAGCCTTCGAGGATTGCCGCGGCCTTGCTCGGACCGCTTGCCCGAATGCCGGCGTCTTCGAAGTGGTCCCATAGTCCGGCGACGAGCTGCGCGTCCGCGGCGATGACGGCGAAATCAATGCGCTTGTCTTTGGCAAAATTGACGAGGCCGGCGAAATCCGTCGCGGCAATTGGCACGCATTCGGCTACGGCCTCGATGCCCGCGTTGCCAGGCGCACAATAAAGTTTTGTCAGAAGCGGGCTGGCGCTGAGCTTCCACGCCAGGGCGTGTTCGCGTCCTCCGGAACCAACAACAAGAACCTTCATGGCCAAAACCCCTGACCCTGGATGGTCAAATTCCAGACTCGTTTTCCGCCAGTTCCTATATCATTGGAATCATGTCCGAAGCCCGCGCCAATTTGCCCGAGTTTTCCGTCAGCGAAGTCTCGGCGGCGCTCAAACGCACGATCGAGGACGCATTCGGCTTCGTCCGCGTGCGGGGCGAAGTCAGCAAAGTGACCTTCCAGTCGTCGGGGCACGTCTATTTCGACCTGAAGGACGACAAAGCTGTTCTGAACGCTGTCTGCTGGCGTGGTACAGCGCAGCGACTGAAGGTTAAGCCCCAGCAAGGTCTGGAAGTGGTCTGCACCGGCCGCATATCGACGTATCCTGGATCATCCCGATATCAGATCATTGTCGAGCAGGTCGAATTGGCCGGCGTTGGCGCTCTCATGGCCATGCTTGAGGAGCGCAAGAAAAAGCTCGCTGCTGAAGGCCTGTTCGATCCGGCGCACAAGAAGAAACTCCCGTTCCTGCCCAACGTGATTGGCGTGATTACCTCGCCGACCGGGGCCGTCATTCGCGATATCATGCACCGGCTCGACGCGCGTTTTCCGCGCCGCGTTTTGCTCTGGCCCGTGGCGGTGCAGGGTGAGCGCGCGGCCGCCGAAGTCGCGGCCGCAATACGCGGCTTCAATGCGATGGCTGCAGGTGGTGCGCTGCCGAGGCCGGACCTCCTGATCGTCGCGCGCGGCGGAGGCTCAATTGAAGACTTGATGGCCTTCAACGAAGAGGCTGTGGTTCACGCGGTCTTCGAGAGCCGGATTCCGCTCATTTCGGCCGTCGGTCACGAGACCGACACGACGCTGATCGATTTCGCCTCCGACATGCGCGCGCCGACGCCGACTGCGGCGGCAGAACTTGCCGTTCCGGTGCGCGCAGAGCTGCTAGCCCAGGCGATCGACTTTGACCGGCGCCTGTTGCGCAGTTTCACATCGCGCATGGACGAGCGGCGTCGCCATCTTGCCCAGACTGCGCGCGTTCTGCCCCGCGCCGAGCAACTGTTTTCTGCGCCACGGCAAAGGCTCGATTTTGCGGGTGAGCGTCTGGCAACAGCTCTGCGGGCCAATTTGCAGGAACACAGGCGACGACTGGTCGAGACCGCGGCGGTTCTGCGGCCGAACCGCATCGTCGCGCAATTCGCTCTCGGCGCAGAACGGCTCGACAAACTTGCGCAACGTCTGGCCCGCGCTCAGCGCGGGCGATTGGTCGAAAACCGAAAGCAACTGGACGCGCTTGGCCGGGTGATGGACAGCGTTTCGTACCGCTCCGTGCTCGAACGCGGATTTGTGCTGGTGCGCAGTGAAGACGGCTCGGTCAGGCGCCGCGCCGAAACCGTTGTTTCCGGCGAGCATTTGTCGCTCGCATTTGCCGACGGGATACGGTCGGCCGTGGCGGACGGTCCCGCTGCGCCAAAATCCAAATCGCGTCCGAAGGGAACCGGCGGCGGACAAGAAAGTTTGTTTTAACGGGTCTCTTGGATAAACTGGCGTCATGAACAAGATGGAACGCGACCTGCGGCCCGAAGGGCTGGCCGAACTTGAATATCTCGATGGCGAGTATCGCGTCGTGAAGGCGGGCTCATTCGTGATCTGCGCCGTGACCGGCGTGCACGTGCCGGTCGATGCGCTGCGGTATTGGAGCGTCGATCTCCAGGAGGCCTACGCCAATCCTGCGGCTGCCCTGAAGCGCATGCAGGAAACCGGTAAAACGCCAAAATGATTTCGCGCCGCGCGCTGTTGGCGAGTGGGGGCGCACTCACTGTCATGGCTTTTTCCGCGCGCGCAACATCGTCGCGGGTTACTCTCAGCGGCACCATGGAGCAGGGCAGTCTGATCGTCGGGCGCACGGAGCCGCGGGCGAGAGTGCTGTTCGACGGCGATCCTCTGCACGTCTCTCCCGAAGGTTTGTTTGCGTGCGGGCTCGAGTGGAATCGCACTGAGGCCGCGCACCTCTCTGTTCAATTTGCGGACGGAACGAGTGAATCGCACGAAATCGCGCCGGTCGTACGGACCTACAACGTTCAACACGTGAACGGCTTGCCGCCGAACACGGTCACGCCGCCAGCCGATGTCCTGGAACGGATACATCGGGAAGCCGAGATGATTGGCGATGCGCGTCGCAAGGATAGCGATGCGGTTTGGTTCGCCGAGCCGTTCGACTGGCCCGCGCCGGGCATCATGAGCGGCGTCTTCGGCAGTCAGCGCATCGACAATGGACAACCGATGTCGCCGCATATGGGCGTCGACATGGCCAATATCGAAGGCACGCCGATCCATGCGCCGGCCAATGCGACCGTGTCGATTTCGGACGACTACTATCTCGATGGTGGTTTCACGCTCCTAGATCACGGCCATGGCGTCTCGACCAGTTACCTGCATCAAAGCAAACGGCTGGTGAAGCCGGGTGATGTCATACTTAGGGGACAGGTGATCGGGTTGATCGGAATGACCGGCCGCGCCACCGGTCCCCATCTGCACTGGGCCATGAACTGGTTTCAGGTCAAACTCGACCCTTCGCGCTCGACGCGCACGCCCGTTCCACCCAGGTCCTGAGCGTTGCGCCGGTTGGTCATGCGATCTCTGTCGGTCGGCCATCGGCGATGAACCCAGAGCCACTGTGACGGCTCAACGCGGATCATGCGCTCGACTTCTGCATTGATGCGGACGGTGAGCGCCAGGATGTCGGCTTCATGGTCGCCGGATGGCTGAAATGCCAGGGGCGGATGGTATTGCATGTGAAATCGTGCGCCTCCTGTCCGTCGCAGAGAGATCGGCATCAGCGTCGCATTCAGTCTGAGCGCCAATGCCGCCGGTGCAGGCGTCGTCATTGCTTCACGTCCGAAGAACGGCGCCGACAGGCCTTCATTGGTTTTCTGGTCCACGAGCATGTAGATCGGCATGTTCCGGCGAAGGAACGTGAACATGCGCTTTACGCCTTGCGAACCCTTGGCGATCAGCTCTTTGGAGCCACATTTCGCGCGCTGCTTGGCGATCCAGTCATCGACGAACGGATTGTTCGGCGGGCGATAAACTGTTCCGCCAGGAAATCCCGCCTGGAAGGACCCGATCGCCATCATTTCCCAATTTGCGATGTGGCCCGAAAAGAAGATCATCGGCTTGCCCGATGCGATGGCCGCGGCAGGAAGTTCCGCACCCGAGACGGTAATGCGCGGGTCGGGACCTGCGATCGATATCTTGTCGAGGTTGGGGTATTCGCCGACGGTGCGGCCAAGATTGTCGCACATCGCAAGGACCATGGCCTCGATCTCGGCGGCGGACTTCTGCGGAAATGCGAGCTTGAGATTCTCGCGCGCCCGGTTCGCCGGGGGCAGGCGATAATAGATATTCCGACCGATAAACCCGCCCAGAGCCGAGCCGAGATCGAGTCCAAGCAGTCGGAAGAGCCACATGAGCGTGAAAAAGCCCACGGCCTCAGCGCGATAACGCAGCCTGCTCGCCAGCGGCATTTTGGCCAGGACATTTGCACTCATGATGGCTGGGGCGGTAGCCCACGCATGACAAGCCTGTCAAGCAAACGGTCCAGCAGCGCACGGTCGTCGAACACGGCTCGCACTCTCACGACGTCGATGCCTTCCCGCTCGGCTTGCGTGAGCCGCATATAGTCCTTCTCGGTGGTTACCAGCGTCGCATTCTCGGCGCGCGCTCTCGCCTTCAGGCGCGCGATTTCGGATTGCGTGTAGATGTGGTGATCTCCGTAGGGCCGCGCTTCGACGATTTGGGCGCCGAGTGCCGCTAGCGATCCGAAAAATTTTGCTGGCCGGCCGATGCCTGCGAAGGCGACAGCGCGCTTGCCCGACCAGCTCTTGTCGCATGTCGGAGCAAGCCGTGCGTGTATCGTCGGAATGGAAATTTCTGCCAATCCGTGCGGATTTCCATCTCCGTTTATGATGATTGCGTCTGCGCGGGCGAGACCTTGGCTCACCGTTTCTCGCAGCGGTCCGGCCGGCAGAACCCTATTGTTGCCAAAACCCGCTTCGGCGTCGACGACCACGATCGAGAGATGTTTGGCGAGCGAGAAATTCTGGTGGCCGTCGTCCATGACAATGCAGTCATAGGCATGTTCGTCCGCCAACCTGGCGCCCGCAGCGCGATCGCGCGAGACAATGACCGGAGCAACGGTTGCAAGCAGCAAGGGCTCATCGCCGACATGGATTGCCCGATCGTCGACACTCACAAAGGCCGGCCCGCGAACGCGCCCGCCATATCCGCGCGTGAGGAAAACGGTGCGCCGCCCACGCGCAATCAGCAATCGAGCGATCTCCATCGCGATCGGAGTTTTTCCTGTGCCGCCGACAGTCAGATTTCCTACGCACACCACGCTCGCGGAGGAGCGATACGGTTCGGTGTGAGCAGCGCGATATGCCACGCTGGCCGCATAAGCCTGCCCCAGTGGTGACAGAAGCGCTAAGGCAAGTCGCGAGGCAAGGTCGTGACCGGTCCAAATGTCAGGTTGACGCATGGCGAGCCAGCAAAGCATTTACTGCGTCATAAGTCTTGTCGACAGCACCACCAAGCGCAGCAGCGCCGCGGGCCGCCGAATCCCCAAGTTCCCTGGCGCGAACCGGATCAGCGAGGAGGCGTTCCACTGTCGAGGCGATTTCGCTGCTGGATCTTACCAGGCCCATTTTCTGCGCCGCGAACACCGCTTCGTAGGCAGACGCTGAATTGAATGTATGCGGTCCCGCCAGCACAGCGCAGTGCAGCCGGGCCGGCTCCAATGGATTGTGACCGCCCTGCGGAACAAGCGTTCCGCCGACAAACGCAAATGGCACAAGGCGGTAAAAAAGGCCCAGCTCGCCAATCGTATCGGCGATATAAACCGCTGTATCCTTGTTGAGCGCACCTCCTTGCGAGCGGCGCTGCCAGGTGCGTGTGGCGCAAAGTTCGGCGATTTCGGAGCCGCGGGCAGGGTGCCGCGGAACGATGATTGTCAGAAGATCGGGGTGACGGGTTCGGAGCGCGTCTTGCGCCGGAAGGATGGTTTCGTCCTCTCCTGCGTGTGTCTGCGCAGCCAGAAGAATGGGCCGGCTGCCAATGGCCTCTTTGAGCTCCACCAGCTTCGTTTCATCGAATGGCAGCGGCGGAGCGTCTTCTTTGAGGCTGCCGATGACGCGAACGTCCGGTGCGCCAAGCTTTCGAAATCGATCGGCAATCTCTTCATCCTGGGCGAGGCAGACATCGAATGATGCGAGGACGGTCGCGGCCGTCTTGCGCGCCCAGCGCCAGCTCTCGAACGAGCGCTGCGACATGCGCGCATTGACGAGCGCCAGACGCGTCCCGGCGGCTTTCGCGCCGAGGATCAGGTTCGGCCACAAATCTGAATCTACGAACAGCCCCACATCCGGGTGCCAATGCGCAAGGAACCGCGCCGAGGCGGAAGGGGTGTCAATTGGCACGAATTGATGAACCGCGCTTTTGGGCAGGCGCGTGTGCATAAGTTCTGCAGATGTGACCGTGCCGCTGGTGACCAGGACGTTTATTCCACTGGTGACGAACTTTTCGATCAAGGGAAGCGCCGCCAGACACTCGCCGTTGCTGGCACCATGAACCCAGACAAGCTTGCCGTAGGGACGGATAGCATCGGTGATGCCCAGCCGCTCTGACGCACGATCGCGATCTTCCTTGCCACGCTTGCGGCGTCGGCGCAGCAGCGCAGGCGCCAACGGCGAAAGCAGCGTGGTGGCCATGCGATAGGCTCGAATGCCGAACGGCGTGTTGGCCATCAGACAGGCTCCGGCACGTCGCTGAAATTGTGCTGATAGAGGCGGGCGTAAATTCCGCCGCGCGCCAGCAATTCTGGATGCGTTCCTGACTCTACGATTCTGCCCTGGTCCAGAACGTAAATTGCGTTCGCGTCCAAGACGGTCGACAATCGGTGCGCAATGACGATCGTCGTTCTATCCTTCATCAGACGCGTCAGCGCCTCCTGCACGTGGCGCTCGCTCTCCGTGTCCAGTGCCGACGTTGCTTCGTCCAGCAATAGTATCGGCGAGTTGCGCAACATTGCGCGCGCGATTGCAATTCGTTGGCGCTGGCCGCCCGAAAGCTTCAGGCCGCCTTCTCCGACGCGCGTGTCGTAGCCCTCGGGGAGCTGGCGAATGAATTCATCGGCTGCCGCGTTTTTCGCCGCCGTCTCAATAGCGGAGCGTTGAGCCGTCAGATCGCCGAGCGCAATATTTTCGGCTACCGTCTCGTCGAACAGGATCGCGTCTTGGGTAACAAGCGCAAGCGTTCGGCGCAGCGACTCCAAAGTCACGTCGCGAATGTCCTGGCCATCAATGCTGATTTTTCCGCCATCGACGTCATAGAAGCGTAACAACAGGTTGAAGAGCGTGCTCTTACCAGCGCCCGATGGACCGACAAGCGCGATCTTCGATCCAGGCTCGATCGAAAGTGACACCCCGTTAATCGACGGATCGTTTCCGTGATACGCAAACCGGACATTCTCAAATTTGATTGAACCACCCAGCGGCGCCGGCTTCACCGACAGCACGACCGCGTTCTGTGCATCAATGATTTCTGGCTTGGCATCGATGACGGAAAATACGCGATTGGACGCGGCGACGCCGCTGGACACGTATGGCCATAGCTGGCTGAGATTGCGTACGGGCTGCTGCGCCAGAAGAAGGGCCGCCAGAAACGCGGAAAAGTTATTCAGGCCCAGACTACCCTGCTGCGTCTGAAATCCTGCATAGAAGAGCGTCGCAGCCATCACGATCCCGATGAAAATGTCCGTTGTCGGCACGGCTGCGGCGCGCCGGCGAACGACTTTGATCAACGTCCCCAAACGAACGGCAAGTCTTTGATGTGCCCGCTCCGATACGTGCTTTTCAAGACTGTAGGCCTTGACTATGCGCCTGCCGTCGAGAGCTTCCGACAACGACGTAGCCAAGTCGCCGGTCTGCTCCATGCCTCGGGTTGACGCGCGGCGGACCGAGCTGCCAATTCGCTCCATCGCCCAGGCGACCGGTGGAAGAACGAGCACTGCGATCAGCGTCAGCTGCCAATCCTCATAGAACATGACGGCCGCAAACGCCACGAGTTGCGTCGTTTCCAAGCCAATGGCCGCGACGCCCCGCGTGATCGCATCGCGCATCTGCGTCGCGTCATAAAGCATCGTCGACACAAATTGGCTTGAGTGCACCGCGTTCAACGAAGCAAGATCGCGGCGAATGAGTCGATCGAACATGTCGCGCTGCGCCGATGTAATGACGCGTTCGCCGATCGAGTTGATCAGAGTTTGCTGTCCGTACCAACTCACCGCCCGGGTCAGCATGGTGACCATCAGCATGAGCGGAACGATCGCCAGCATCTCGGGCCGCTTTTCAAGGAAAAGGTGCTTTATCGCGTAATCGACAATAAGAGGAAGCAGGCCGCTGGCGCCGGATGTCACCAGCATGCAGGCAATCGCCGAGGCCAACAGTATCCACTGCTCACGGACATAGTCGCGAAAAAGGCGCACGATGACGGAGAGATTTCCGGCGTCAAATGCGGTCTTGGCATCGCCTTTGGGCGCCAGTGAGAGGGTGCGGTCGGGCGCGTTGGAATTCATCGCATTCGTCATGGACGCGCGCCATAGCACGCCATGACAGGCTCGCGCGAGTGGTGGTGCAAGGGCGCGGCCACTAGCTGTTGGCGTCCGGTTCGATCAGCCGGTGGATATGCACCACGAAGTAGCGCATCTGCGCATTGTCGACGGTTGCCTGCGCTTTGCCGCGCCATGCAGCCAACGCGGTTGCGTAGTTCGGATACATCCCGACCAGATCCAGTTTGTGCAGATCCTTGAACGTTATGTCGTCCGGCGAGATGAGTTCGCCGCCGAACACCAGATGCAGCAGCTGTTCCGGTTTGCGCTCTGTCATGTCGTCCCCTATGTGCGCGACAAGTTCAAATGACTGACACGCGCCATGAGTTGCGCGTGCAGCATCGGACCCGCTGCAACGACCGAAGGCTGCAGCGTCGACTTACGATTGTACCGTAGCTTGGCGCCGCTGTGTGTGGTCACGACCCCACCGGCTTCGCTGACGATGATCTCGGCCGCGGCGAGATCCCAATCGTGCTTGGCGGAAAGCGCCATCATGGCGTCAAACTCGCCGTCCGCGACGAGTGTCATCCGGTAGGCGATCGAGTTGCGGGTCTCGATCTGCATCGCAGGCCACGGGACGTTCGGCGGGTTGCTCCAAGCTGCATGGGAAAACATCGGCTTGTCCCCCAGCATCCGGCAATTCTCGACCGCCGATTGCTGGCTGACGATGATTGGTGCCCCGTTCAGGTGCGCACCGCCGGCAATGTGAGCAGTGAAACTCTGGTCGGTGATGGGATTGTACACCGCACCGGCCACCGGCACGCCATCGCTCACTACGCCTGCACAGATGGTGAAGTGCGGCCGGCCCTTCATGAATGCGATTGTTCCGTCGATCGGATCAACCACAAAAACTGCCTCTGAGGTCAGGCGGGATGTGTCGTCCTCCGTTTCCTCCGACAGCCAGCCATAGCCGGGCCGGGCCGCGCGCAAATGCTCGCGCAAGAATTTGTCGACGGCGAGGTCCGCCTCGGTTACGGGATTGCCTTTGCCCTTGTCCCATTGCTTGTAGCTGCCGCCGAAGAACGAACGAGCGATTTTCCCCGCCTCGCGGACACTTTCCTCGAGCAGGACAAGGTCCGCCGCAGCGTCGTCACGCGCCGGCAATGGTCATGCCTTCGATGCGGATCGTGGGCGCATTGACGCCATAGCGAAACTCAAGATTGTTCGCAGGGGTCAGATTCCGGAACATGTCCTTCAGATTGCCGGCGATCGTGATTTCGGAGACAGGATAGGTCACGTTGCCGTTTTCGATCCAATATCCGGCAGCGCCGCGGCTGTAATCGCCGGTTACGCCATTCACGCCCATGCCGATCAGTTCTGTGACGTAAAAACCTTCTTTGATATCTGCGAGCAGCGCGTCGGGCGTCAGCGATCCTGCTTCCATGTAAAGGTTGGTAGACGAGGGAGACGGTGGGCCACCGGTTCCTCGCGCGGCATGTCCTGTTGTCGACAGACCAAGCTGCCTCGCGCTGGCACAGTCGAGCAGCCAGGTCTGCAGCACGCCGTTGTTGACCAGCGCGCAACGTCGATTTGCAACTCCTTCTCCGTCGAACGGTTTGGAGCGCAATCCGCGGATCCGGTGAGGATCATCGACGATGTTGATTCCCGGGCGCGAATATCTCCTTGCCCAGCATGTCCTTCAAAAAACTCACACCACGCGCGATGGAGGCACCCGAAATCGCGCCCGCGAGATGACCGATCAATCCGTTGGAAACGCGCGGGTCATAGACGACGGGAACGGCTTGCGACTTAACCTTGTGCGGGTTCAGGCGGCGTATGGTGCGTTCGCCGGCGCTTTTTCCAACGGCTTCCGGACTCAGTAAATCGTTGCGATGCCGCGCACTTGCCTGATCGTAGTCACGCTCCATGTCCGTGCCTTCGCCCGCAAGAACTGCGACGCCGATCCCGTGGCTCGTTCCAGCATAGGAGCCGTAAAACCCTTCGCTTGTTGCAAGCGCGATTGCGGTTCGGCTGAAACTGGCTCCGCCGCCTTCCGAATTTGTGACGCCCGTGACCGCCATGGCAGCGCCCTCGACGCTGCGAGCCAACTCCACCAGCTCCTCAGTCGACGGTTCGCTTGGATCTTCGAGGTCGAGGTTCGGAAAATTCGACGCCAGTCGATCGCGCGGCGCAAGTCCAGCGAACCTGTCTTCCGGGGCAAGTTTGGCCATCGCAACGGCCCGCGTCGGAAGTTGTTCGAGCGCATCGCGTGAGAAGTCGGTCGAGGAGACGAAAGCAACTCGCTGACCGACAAACACGCGAAGTCCGAGGTCATGGGATTCGGCACGCTCGACGTCTTCCAGGTTTCCCAGCCGATAGGAAACGCTTGACGAGACATTCTCCACGAGCAGGGCGTCAGCGGCGTCTGCGCCGGCCGATTTGGCGGCGCGGATAAGAGAACTAAGAGTTTCTTTGATGTCGGTCTTTGCCATGACTCAGTTTGAAGCCTGTATCGGAAGCTGAAAGGTCAACCATACCACGGCGACAATCGCGATGAGATAGGACGTCCAGGTCAGGACCATGCCCAACAGGCGCGGCAGCGACGTTCCGACATTTCGAGACAACCCGAAAGCGTGGAGCAGGCGCCCCAGCGTGAGCGTTGCGCCGACCGAATGAATGACTATCGCATTGGCCCGCAGGGGGACGAGTATCAGCATGAGGAGTAGTGCGAGAGGCACGTATTCCGTGTTGTTGGCATGTGCCCGCGCCGCCCCCATCATGGCGGGATCGGTGCCATTTCCGATCTCCGTGCGCGTTCTTACACGGGCGCGCACGACGAGAATTGCGAGCACGAGCATGATGAGCGCGTTGAAGGCCGCATAGAGTGCGACCATCGGGTATGGCACAAGAAAAATAGGAGGCATGACGGCGAAAACCCCAAAATCTAAAGCTCATAAGTAGAGCAGAACGGAGCAGGGTCAAGCTGGGAGTGCGCGGCGCTCGTCGCGCCTATTTCCATACCGGGTTGCCTTGTCCCGGAAGGCCCAATCGCGGCCACTTTTCCGTGACCGTTCTCACGACCTCGGCATCCATACGTATCTGACGCCCCCACTCACGATGTGTCTCAGGTGGCAACTTGTTGGTGGCATCAAGCCCGATCTTCGAGCCAAGTCCGCTTTCCGGCGACGCGAAGTCGAGATAATCGATCGGGGTGTTCTCGATCACCGTGATGTCGCGCGCCGGATCCATGCGGGTCGAGAGAGCCCACATGACATCCTTCCAGTCGCGCGCATTGATGTCGTCGTCAACGACGATCACCCACTTTGTGTACATGAACTGGCGCAGATAGGACCACACGGCCATCATCACGCGCTTCGCATGTCCGGGGTACGCCTTCTTCATGCTGACGACTGCAATGCGGTAGCTGCACCCTTCAGGCGGGAGCCAGAAATCGCTGATCTCAGGAAATTGTTGCCGGATCAGGGGGACAAAAACTTCATTCAGCGCTTCGCCGAGCACGCTTGGTTCATCGGGCGGACGTCCTGTGTATGTGGAAAGGTAGATCGGTTTACGGCGCATTGTGATGGCAGTGACCGTAAAGACGGGAAACTGTTCGACCGAGTTGTAGTAGCCCGTGTGGTCGCCGTACGGACCCTCGTCGCGATAGTCAGTCAGCGAGACTTCGCCTTCCAAAATTATCTCGGCTTCGGCGGGCACTTTGAGTGGCTGGCTCACGCAATCGACAAGTTCGGCGCGCTGGCCGCGCAACAGTCCGGCAAACTGGTATTCCGACAAGGTGTCAGGAACTGGAGTCACCGCGGCCAGTATCGTGCCGGGATCGGCGCCAAGCACGATCGCTGCAGGGAGAGGCGCAGCTTTTTCCTTTGCCCAACGCGCATGATGCTGGGCGCCGCCGCGATGGCGAAGCCAGCGCATGATAGTCTGGTTCTTGTTCAGCACCTGCATGCGGTAGATGCCGAGATTAAAGTTGTCTTCGCGCGCCTCGCCGGGTCCCTTGGTGACGACCAGCGGCCAGGTAATGAGCGGCGCCGGCTCGCCCGGCCAGCACGTCTGGATAGGCAACTGGTTGAGATCGATCTGCTCGCCGCGTAGCACGACTTCCTGACACGCTGCGCGCGACACGCTTTTCGGCTTCATGGCCAGGATAGTCTTGGCGAGCGGTAGAAGTTCGAACGCTTCGCCGATACTGCGCGGCGGCTGAGGCTGGCGCAAAGTCGCAAGGACTTCACCCACTTCACGCAGAGACTTTGCGTTGGTGCGGGTCTCGCCATCCATCGTAACGCCCATCGCGACGCGCTTCACCGTGCCGAACAGGTTGACGAGAACCGGAATGTCGCTTGGCGTCCCGTCAGCCTTGACCGGCTTTTCGAAAATCACGGCCGGTCCGCCGTTGGCGATCAGCCTGGTCTGAATCTCCGTCATCTCGAGCACGGTCGAGACCGGCTCGCGCACGCGAACCAGTTCGCCCGATGCCTCGAGCATTGCAATGAAATCTCGCAGCGAGCGGTAGGTCATGAACGCAAACTAATCCGCAGCCGCTGTGACGTCACTCGGCCGGATGCTCCCGAATATGAAATCTTGTTGGTTTGGCATTGCGCGCGCCATAGGCGAAATAGATCACGAGACCGATTGCGGTCCAGCCCGCGAGACGCAGCCAAGTATCGAGCGGCAGAAATACCATCATGAACAGGCACATGCCGATACCCAACGGGGCGACGATCCAGACAAAAGGCGTGCGGAACGGTCTTATCGCCCGCGGCATGCGGACCCGCAGCACCATGATGCCGACGCAGACGATGACAAACGCCGCAAGTGTGCCGATCGACACGAGTTCGCCCAGCACATCCAGAGGCAAGACGCCCGCCATCAACGCCGCGAACAGACCGGTCAGGATCGTCCCGCGCGACGGCGTGCGGAAGCGTGGGTGAATGAAGGAGAATGCCTTGAAGAACAGGCCGTCCGTCGCCATGGCGTAGAAGATGCGCGACTGCCCGAGCAGCAAGACCAAAACCACAGACGCAAGCCCGACCACCGCGCCGATGTTCACGAACATGGCAAGCCACGCTTTGCCAGGCAGCGCCTCGACAGCTTGCGACACGGGATGCGCGACGTTCAGCGTTGAGTAGGGCGCGATGCCAGTCACCACATAAGACATCAGCATGTAGAGGATCGTGCAGAGCACCAGCGATCCCAGGATGCCGATTGGTACGTCGCGCTGCGGATTGCGCGCTTCCTGGGCGGCAACGGAAACGGCGTCGAAGCCGATATAGGCGAAGAAGATCACGCCAGTCGCGCGGAATACGCCGGTCCATCCGAATTGGCCGAACGTTCCGGTGTTCGGAGGAATGAACGGAACATGGTTTGCGGGCACGACAAGCGGCAGGCAGACACCGATCACGACGAGCACGATCGCAAGCTTTATGGCCACCATCAGGTTGTTGAAATTCGCCGAAAGATGCACGCCAACGATGAGTACGGTCGAGACTGCTCCGATGAGCAGCACGGCAGGAAGATTGAAGTAAGCTCCCGTCAGGGCCAGGTGATCGACGCCGATCAATTTGATGGGCGCTCCGGTAATGATGGCAGGAAGCACGACGCCGAGATGTTTCAGCAGGTCGTTGAAATAGCCTGACCAGCCGACAGCGACGGTCGACGAGGCTGCGAGGTATTCCAGGACGAGGTTCCAGCCGATGATCCAGGCCAGAAAGCGACCCATGGTTGCGTACGTGTAGGTATACGCGCTGCCTGCGACCGGAATCATCGAGGCAAATTCGGCGTAGCATAGACCCGCGAAGAGGCAGCCGGCGCCTGCAATGGCGAATGAGATGACTACGCCCGGTCCAGCAAAACTGGCCGCCGCATGACCGGTGAGGACGAAGATGCCTGCGCCGATGATCGCCCCGATACCAAGCGCGATGAGGTGAAGCGGGCCCAAGGTCCGCTTGAGCTCGTGAACTTCGGCAACAGGATCTTCCGGAATTCCGGCGGCCATATATGTCCCCAATGGTTGTGTGTGGACTCGGCCGAACGACCGAAGTAGCCGCACTCTGGCAGAAGGGACGCGCAGCGAAAAGCCGCTTGGGGATGGCGCGGTCCGGTGCGCCATCCCGCTGAGGCTCGACGAACGGAAGCGGGCCGTCAGGGCAGATCGCCGATATAGGCTGAACTTGGACGAAGAAGCCGACCACGACGCTGCTGCTCGCGAGCGTGCGCCGTCCAACCGGCTGCCCGGGCCACTGCGAAGATCGGCGTGAAAGCTTGCCGCGGAATCTGCAGTGCATCAAGCAGGATTGCCGTAAAGAATTCGACGTTCGTGTCCAGCGGGTGATCTGGTTTCTTCCGGCGAAGCGCTTCTCTTGCATAGGCTTCCACTTCCGCCGCGAAGGGCAGGTCCGTTGCGTTTGCCGCAAGCCTTCCGATGGCCGCCTTCAGAACGTCGGCGCGAGGATCGCGTACGCGATACACGCGGTGACCAAAGCCCATCAGCCGTTCTCCGCGCGCCAGCGCATCGTCGATCCATGGCTTGATGCGCTCTCGCGTGCCGATGGCATCGAGCATCTCGAGCACCGGCTCGGGTGCGCCGCCATGAAGCGGGCCGGTGAGGGCGCAATAGCCGCCGGTGATGGCGCAGAACAGGTCGGCCTGAGTAGAGGCGATCACGCGAGCCGTAAACGTCGAAGCGTTCATTCCGTGGTCGCACACGGTCACGAAATAGGCATCGAGCGCTGACGTTTCGCTCGCGTTCGGCGGGCGGCCGTGGAGCATCGAAAGAGTATCGGCAGCGTGGCTGAGTTTCACGTTTGGGATGTTCGGCAACTTATTCTGGGCGCGCTGCACAAGAGCGCCGACGATCACCGGCATGGCGCCCAGAATTGTCGCCTCGTGCGTCAGTCCATTCTCGCCCCGCAGCCCAGCAACTGCGGCTCGAAATCCATCCACGATGGAAAGTCCGTCGCTCGCCGCCAGAAGTTGCGGCAGACGCGCATAGGCCCTCACGCGGGCTTCGCCAAGCGCCGCGCGTACCTCGGCTTCGCTGATCGGCACCTCACTGGCTGCCGTCCACAGACGCGCCGTGACGCCCTCAAAGCTCGATCTGGCGACCAGATCAGCGACCCGCTCGCCTGAGATGATCAGTTCGCCCTTCTGACCGTCGACGTGAGACAGGGCCGTCTCTGCCGCCGGAACGCCGTCTAGCCCGATGGGGGATTTGCTGGATTGGATTGTCATTTCGATCTCCTCTGTTGCAGTGCACAAAAGATCGGGGGCCTCGACACATTGATCAATCTTGATTAGCATAATCAACATGAATAATTCTGATGACACGCTTTACCTGTCGGCCCGCGATGCCGCGACAGAACTCGCCGTGTCGCCCGCCACGCTCTACGCCTATGTCAGCCGCGGTCTCATCCGGTCGGAGCCTGGAGAGAATCCGCGCAGCCGCCGCTACCGGGCGGAGGATGTGCGGGGGCTCAAGAGCCGGCGCGCACCAATGCTCGAAGGTCAGGGTCTCAAGGCCGCGGATCTGCCGGTTCTCGACTCTGCGATTTCGACCATCACCGAAGAAGGCTCGATCTATCGCGGCGTCTATGCCGTTGCCCTTTCGCAGACGGCGACCTTCGAGCAGGCGGCGACATTGCTCTGGGATTCCAAGTCTTCCGATCCGTTTGCAAAGACGAACTTGCCCGTTGTCTCACCCGCGATGCGCAAGATCCTGGAAGCGACACGTGACGCGCCGCCGATAGACCGAGCAGTCGCCGTACTGGCGCTGGCCGCCAGCGCCGACCCGCGCGCGTTCAACAGCGTGGCGGAAGGACGGGCTGCGATCGGCGCGCGAATACTGCGGCTCGTCATTGCCTCGATGATCGGCACCGAACCATCCGCCGATCTCCTGCACAAGCAGATCGCGCAAGCCTGGGCGCCTCGGAACAGGAGTGCCGAGGACCTCATCCGCCGCGTTCTCGTATTGCTGGCCGATCATGAGTTGAACGCGTCGACGTTCACGGTGCGCTGCGCTGTTTCAACCGGGATCAGTCTCTACGACGCCGTGATCGCCGGGCTGGTTGCGCTCAAAGGCCCCAGGCATGGCGGCGCCGGGCCGCTGGCTTCCAAGCTTGTCGACACTCTGCTCGAAGGCGACATCGCGGCCATCGTGCGCGAACGCGTCGCGCTCGGCGAACGCTTCGCCGGCTTCGGTCACATGATCTACCGCAAAGGCGATCCCCGCGGCATCTCGTTGCTGGAGGAACTCACCAAGGCCGGAGCCGACAAGCGTCTCACGATCGAAGTTCCCGAACGCATAGCGGATGCCACGGGCGCATTCGTCAACATCGACTACGCGCTCGCGGTGCTGTGCAAGACGCTCGGTCTTCCGCGCGGCAGCGAAATCGCGATCTTCGCGATGTCGCGGACGGCGGGCTGGATCGCGCATGCGATCGAACAGTTGGAGAGCCATGCGCTCATCCGTCCAAGAGCCCGCTATGTGGGACCGGCGCCGGGACGTGCGAGCAAGCGATAGACGCTGGTTTCGCGGATTTCGCGATCCTCCAGATCGCGCGTCGTCTGCACGCGATAGGTCGAAAGCTTCTCGACGCCGCCCTTGGGAAAATAGGAACGGCCCGGATCGCCCAGCAGAACCGTTGCTCCGTGTGCGGAGCGGTCGATCAGCCATGCCAGCAAGCGCTCGGCGAGCGGCCGCTCATAGCACATGTCGCCGACAAGGATTATCCGCCAATTTCCATCGGAATCGATCAAATCGTCGGTCGTGACGCTGACGATCGCCGCATTCGCGACGGCGTTGAGCTTGATCGCGGCGTACGCGAATTCGTCGACATCGGCGGCCATCACCCGCTCCGCGCCGGCCTTTGCGGCTGCGATGGCGACGAGACCGGAGCCGGATCCGAAATCGAGAACCGTCTTTCCACGCACGACTTGCGGATGATCGAGCACGTAGCGCGACAACGCCTGACCGCCGGCCCAGGCGAATGCCCAGTAAGGCGGCGGGACGCCTTTCGCGGCCAGCTCGTCTTCGGTCAGCCGCCAGAGCGGTACAACTTCCGTCGCCAGATGAAGCCTGATCTCCGGCACCAGCGGCGGCGAAACGAGCGCAGTGTTGGCGCGGATGAAATCGGATGGATCGGTCACGCGGCCTGTGCGGCCATCGGTTCCGGCTTCGATGTCGCCAGCCGCAGCATCGTCAGATAGTCCGGCTGGATTTCCATCTTGTCCCTGAAGCCCTTTGCCAGCAGCAGCGCGTGCAGCTTTGGCAAATTGTAGCACGGCACGTAGAACAGCAGATGATGATCGACGTGGTAGTTGACCCAGTAGGGCGCGACCAGCGCGCGGACCCACCATGACGCGTAGGTCGTGCGGGCGTTGCGGAACACGTCGTTATTGTCCGGCACCATGGCGTGCTCGGCGATATTGCGCACGCGCGTGATCGCCATGTGCCAGGTGATGTTCGGCAGCACCCAGAACATCAAATAGTAGTGCGGCTTGCCGAACGCGGTCATCAGGGCAAGCAGAACCAGTTGCGCGGTGTACTGCGGCCCGACCCGCATCCAGAAGGTCCTCGCGCGTTCGCCGAATGACTGTCCGGGCTCGCCGAGTGCGCGCAGGAACTGCGCCTTGCGCTGCTTGAAGCCAGTTTGCCCCGTCAGATCCCGGACCATCTTGCGGCGAAAGCTTTCGCGCGTGATCGGAAACTTCGCTGACAGTCCGAGATCCGGATCGTCGGGCTGCTGCGTGCGGCGGTGATGCACCAGATGATAGTGGCGATAGCCGATCATTTCGCCCAGCACCGGGTATGCACACAGCCATTGCCCGACAAATTCGTTCAGCCAGCGCGTCTTCATCAGAACGCCATGCGCCGCATCGTGCATCAGGATCGCAAGGCCCAACTGGCGGCTGCCGATGATGATCACGGCGATGATGAAGGTGAGGGGATTGGGCCACAGCGCATACAGCGCCATGGCCGCGCCGATCACGGCCCAGGCGTGCACAACACACAGCATCCCGGTCAGGTCGGAGCGTCGGCGGACGCTCGCCATCTCTTCGGGCGAAAACACGTGAGTCGGGTCGAAGCGCTGTACGTTCATTGAGTAATTATAGACCGTTCGCATGGCTTGCGAAGTGCCGTGTTCCGCTGCGTCATGGCTACCAAATCCAGCTCGAAACGAGAAACGCGAGCGCAATCAACGCGCCAGCGTCGCGATTGGCGCGGAACAGCTTCAGGCACTTCTCCGGATCGTCAGGCGCAAGTCGGTGAACCTGCCAGAGCAGGTGCGCGCCCGCCGCGAACATCACGAACGCAAACGGCCAGCCCGCATGCTCGGCGAAGCCGGACGCGAGGATCAGGGCGAAAGACGTTGCATAGAAGCCCAGGATCCAGTCCCTGACGTGCGCGCCGAACAGCAACGCCGTCGACCTCACGCCGATGAGCGCGTCGTCTTCCCTGTCCTGCAGCGCATAGATCGTGTCGTAGCCGAGGGTCCAGAAAAATAGTCCCGCATAAAGCATCGCATCGGCCGCATCGAGCGAGCCGGTCTGCGCGGCGAAGCCGAGCAGCGCGCCCCAGTTGAACGTCAGTCCAAGCCATGCCTGTGGCCACCACGTGACCCGTTTCATGAACGGGTAGGCAGCGACGAGAAGAAGCGATGCCGCGCCAAGCACGATGGCGAAGCGGTTGAGCTGGACAAGAATGAGCAGTCCGACAAAGCACAGCCCGCCGAGAAACAACCAGGCTGCGCGGACGCTCACCGCGCCCGACGGGATCGGCCGCCCGCGCGTGCGCGCCACGCTCGCGTCGATGTCGCGGTCGACGATGTCATTGTAGGTGCAGCCCGCGCCGCGCATGACGATCGAGCCCGCACCGAACAGCAACAGCATGTAGAGATCGTGCCAGCCGGCGAAGGGACGTTCACTGGCGATCGCGCCAAGGACAAGTCCGAACACGCAGGGCCAGAAAATCAGCCAAATGCCGATCGGCCGGTCGAGCCGCATCAAGCGCAGATAGGGCTGAAGCGCATGCGGCGTGCTGTCGACCCAGGTCTGCGCCACGGCGTCAGCGGGTTTCAGGTCGGCGGTTGTCTGGTTCATTGCCGACACACTACAAGTATTCGCGCATGAGCGAAAACGAACTCACCTATCCGGGCGGCAGGCTGCGTCTCCACGTGGACGCGCCGCTCGGTTCCGGCCTGCGAGTCACGCCGAACGACCAGCAGGCGCACTACCTTCTGCATGTCATGCGCGCAAAGGCGGGTGACAGGATCAGCCTCTTCAACGGCCGTGACGGGGAATGGGTGGCGCTGGTTGCCGGCATCTCCAAGCGTTCCTGCTCGCTGGAATGTGATCGGCAGATCGCCGCGCAGTCGCAGGTTCCCGACGTCTGGCTCTGCTTTGCGCCGATCAAGAAGACGCCGGCCGACTATGTCGTGCAAAAGGCAACCGAGCTCGGCGTGCGCGCCCTGCAACCGGTGTTCACGCGGCGCACGATCGTCAGCCGCGTCAATCTCGAAAGGATGCGTGCGAATGCGGTCGAGGCGGCGGAGCAGTCTGGCCGGCTGAACGTTCCGGAAACGCGAGAGCCGCTTTCGTTCGAAAAATTCCTGTCGGCATGGCCGAAGGAGCGACGCCTGTTCTTCTGCGACGAGGGCGGCGACGCCAAGCCAATGGCTTCGACTCTGGCCGCGGATGCATCGCAGTCCTGCGCAATCCTCACCGGACCGGAGGGAGGTTTCGATCCTGCGGAGCGCGAGGCGCTTCGCGCCCAGGCATTCGTCACGCCGGTCACTCTGGGACCGCGCATCCTGCGCGCCGACACCGCAGCGCTCGCGGCGCTTGCGATCTGGCAGTCTGTCCGCGGCGACTGGCACTAGCGCACCAGATTGTTCAGGTCGACGCCGTAGAGCGCAGCATTCTTCTTCGAATAGAACGACCGCTCCTCGACTTTTTCGCCGCGCAACGTCGCGCCCAGAATATCGAGGAACGTGTGCCAGCCCATCGCGTTCTGCCTTTCAAAGCGGTCGAGGACTGGCATGTGCGACAGCGTCAGATGCACATTTTCGCCGCGTTCTTCCAGCGTGAAGCTGAGATAGGACTCCGGATAGCTCGAGACAGCGTCGGGACCATCGCCGGGTCCGAAAACATTCCAGGTGTAACTGAGGCGAGTGGGCGGATTCCACTGTGTAACCGTGCCGCGAATGTGCCCGCCCATCAGGCTGACGGCGCCGCCCAGCCCAGGTTCGATGCTGCTTTGTGGGCCGAACCAGGCAGGAAGCAGCTTTGTGTCGGTCAGGTGCTGCCAGACGCGCCCGACGGGCCCTGGCAGCAACCGCTCGAACCGCACGCTCAGCGCCTTCGCCGACCGCGCATGCTCATCCGTCTCGAGGAGAGAAGAATACCGCGCGCGATATTGTTCTTCGAGCGCGTGCAGTTTCGCGCCGTCATAGACAGACATCACGCCGTCGAAGCCGCGCGCGAGATTGTCGAGGATGGCGTGCCATCCGCCGCCGAGTTCGACGGCGAGCGCACCGCCACAGCCTGGCGGCAACGTGTGCGTCAGGGTGAGGCGGCACGAATTTCCGTCCGGCACGATCGCCCAGCGGACGACCGAATCCGGACTGCCTTGTTCGTCCCATGTGTATTCGATCAGGCGATTGGTCTCGAGCGCGCGGATCACGCCGGACATGGTCTCCTTTCCGTCGAAGAAGTGGATGATGAACTTTCCGCCGACCCGCAGGTCGACTTCGCAGCGCGACAGCCAGCGCATCAGGATCACCGGATCCGTCAGCGCCGCCCAGACCTCGGACGGCGATTTGTCGAGACGGCGTTCATAGGCGAGGACGTATCCGCCTTCGGCCGTGCGGGTCATGGTTCCCATCGGAGTCATTTGCGCAGTTCCTCCTCCAGAGCATCGAGTTTCACAGACCAGAACGCGCGCAGGCGCTCCACCCAGCGCGAGAGTTCGTCGACCCCGGCAGGATCGAGTTCGTAGATCCGCCGTTGCGCCTTCGGCGTGACCTTCACCAGCCGGGCCTCGCGCAGGGTCTTCAGGTGCTGCGAAATGGCTGGAGCGCTGAGACCGAACCGGCTGGCGATTTCGCCAGACGAGAGCGCACCGCTCGCAAGCATCTCGACGATGCGTTGGCGCGTCGGGTCGGCTAGGACCGACAGGGGGGGCATGATCATTTTTCTAGTTTCAATTCTTACTTAATTAAGTCAAGACGCAAATATGAATGCTCGCCACCTTTTGCTGCTATCCCGAATGGACCTATATAGGATTATTTACCCAATACGGAAGACCCTGAGAGGCGACCGAAAGAAAAATATTTGCGCGCGCACGGAAGAGGGCGTCACGCGAGTTGGCTATCGCCCGGCTTGCCGAGTTAGAGCCTGACGCCTATTTAACAAACGGCTGAACGACTGATTTAGAATTTACACAACGCAATGGGGGCATCGAACCCCCTGCCAAGGGAAGAACGACCAATGTCCATCCCGCAATCCGCAGGCGGTCCTATCGAGTCGCGTGACGATCTCGTCCGCCACCTGTCGGGCGGCTGCAAACCCCAATCCGAGTGGCGCATCGGCACCGAGCACGAGAAATTCGTCTACGACCTTCGCACGCACAAGCCGCTCGACTACGCGACCAAACCCGGCATTCGCCAGTTGCTCGACGGCATGAAGCAGTTCGGCTGGGAGCCGGTTCTGGAAGGCGAAAACATCATCGGGCTGACGCAGAACGGCGCCTCGCTCAGCCTCGAGCCGGGCGGACAGTTCGAACTCTCCGGGGCGCCGCTGAAGTCGGTGCACGAAACCTGTGCCGAAACCAATCTTCATCTCGAACAGACGCGTACGGTCGCCGATGCGATCGGCGCAGGCGTGATCGGAATCGGCTTCGCTCCGACCTGGTCGATGGACGAAACGCACCAGATGCCCAAGGGCCGCTACAAGATCATGCGGCAGTACATGCCGAAGGTCGGCGGTTACGGCCTGGAGATGATGTTCCGCACCTGTACGGTGCAGGTGAATCTCGATTTCTCTTCCGAAGCGGACATGATCAAGAAATTCCGCGTCGGCCTTGCGCTCCAGCCGATTGCGACGGCGCTGCTCGCCAACTCTCCGTTCCGCGAAGGCAAGCCGAACGGCTTTCTCTCCTACCGCTCGCAGATCTGGACGGATGTCGACAATGCGCGGGCCGGCATGCTGCCATGGGTGTTCGAGAACGGCATGTCGTTCGAGCGCTATGTCGACTACGCGCTCGATGTTCCGATGTACTTCGTCTATCGCGACGGGAAATACATCGACGTGGCGGGCAAGAGCTTCCGCGACTTCCTCGAACACAAGATTCCCGAGGTCAAGCACATCGAGCCGACGATGGCGGACTGGGCCGATCACCTGACGACGATCTTCCCCGAAGTGCGGCTCAAGAAGTTCCTGGAGATGCGCGGCGCGGACGGCGGCCAATGGCGGCGCATCTGCGGCATGCCCGCGCTCTGGGTAGGCATCTACTACGACCAGGTCGCGCTCGACGCTGCCTGGGATCTCGTCAAGGACTGGTCCGCCGAAGAACGCCAGGCCATGCGCGATGCGGTTCCGAAACAGGCCTTCAAGACGCCGTTCCGCAACACGACGGTGCACGCCATCGCGCACCGGATGCTGGAGATTTCGTCAGCGGGCCTCAAGCGGCGCGCCTCGCTCGACAGCGGCGGAATGTCTGAAGACGGCTTCCTCAATCCGCTGCGCGAGATCGTGGCGCGCGGCTACACGCGCGCGGAAGAGCTATTGAAGAACTATCACGGCGAATGGAACCGCGATCTCGCGCGGCTGTTCAAGGAGTACAATTTCCTCTGACGTTTCACGCCTTGCGGCGCGAGAACCAGATCAGGGCCGCGCCGCCGAGCGCTACGCCGAGGCCGATGAAGATCCAGTGGGAATGGCCCACCATGGTGAACTGGCCCGGCTGGTGCGGCGGCCACTGGATAAGGCCATAGCCCTGTCCGGCCCACAAAAGTCCCATGATCAGCGCGAGCACGCCGACGATCAGAATGACGGTTTTCATTTGTTCCCCCGTCGAATGCACTATTTGGGCTGCGGGCGGCGTTCGGCGCCCTGACGTGCCAGCATCCAGCCCGGATATTCCGGCGGCAGGGCGCTGACCTCGTCGAGTTTCTTCAACTCATCCGCCGTGAGCGTCAGTTTTGCGGCTTCGAGATTGTCGTCGAGCTGCTCCATCGTCTTTGCGCCGATGATGACGGTGGTGACGAACGGCTTGGCGAGGACATAGGCGAGGGCGATCCGCGCAACCGACGCGCCGCCATGCGCGTTGCCGATCTCGCGCATCGCCTCGACGCACGCCCAGGCGCGGTCCTTGTTGACCGGCGGAAAGTCGAACGCCGCGCGGCGCGTTCCCTCAGGCCCATTGCTGCCCGGACCGAACTTGCCCGAGAGCAGTCCGCCGGCAAGCGGGCTCCACACCATCAGCCCGATCCTCTGATCGCTCATCATCGGCACGATCTCGCGTTCGAGATCGCGGCCGGCGATCGAGTAATAAGCCTGAAGCGTCTCAAACCGAGCCCAGCCGTGGTGCGCAGAGATCCCTTGCGCCTTCATGATCTTCCATGCCTGCCAGTTGGAGCAGCCGACATAGCGCACCATCCCCTGGCGCGTGAGATCGTCGAGCGCCCGCATCGTCTCTTCCACCGGCGTGACGATATCGGTCGCGTGAATTTGATACAGGTCGATGTGATCGGTCTGAAGTCGCTCAAGGCTTCGCGAAACGGAATCCATGATGTGACCGCGCGACGCGCCGATGTCGTTCGGGCCCGGTCCCATGCGGCCATAGCACTTAGTCGCGATCACCACGTCCGAGCGCTTGACGCCGACATCCTTCAGCGCCTGTCCCGTGAGCTTCTCCGAGTTGCCGGCGGAATAGACGTCGGCCGAGTCCAGGAAATTCACACCTGCTTCGACAGCGCGCGCGACGAACGCCGTCGCACCCTTCTGATCGACTTCTCCCAGGACCTGCTTGAATTGGCCAAAGGTACCGAAGGTCATCGTGCCGAGGCAGATTTCCGACACGAACAGCCCCGTATTGCCAAGCTGGTTGTATTTCATGGCGTCACCTCGGTCTTGGGTTTGTAGGAATTGAAAGCGTCGATCGTATGCGCCGAATAGACCATCGTTGCACCGGCATTGACCATGATGGCAACGCCGAGCGCATCGACGATCTCGTCCTTCGAAGCACCTGCCCTGACGGCCGCCTCCGAATGCGCGTTGACGCAACCGTCGCAGCGCAAGGTCACGGCAACGGCGAGCGCGATCAGCTCGCGTGTCTTGGCGTCGAGGTGCTTGGATTGCGAGTTGGCGTGGTGAAACGCGGCATAGGCTTTGACGAGATCATGGTTCGACGCTGAAATCTCGCGCACCGCAGCTGCGATCTGACCCCGATATTCCTTCCAGTCGCGTATCATCGCTTTCGTCCTAGTGGTTTTCGGGAAGCGGGATGAATTCCTTGTCGTCGCCGGGAATGAGACCGAACGATCCTGCTTTCCACTCCCGTTTTGCGCGCTCGATGCGGTCCTTGGAACTGGACACAAAATTCCACCACAGATGCCGGGGACCGTCCAGCGGCGCACCACCCAGCAGCATCACGCGCGTCGCGCCGCGTGCGGTGACCATCGCTTTTTCCTTTTTGTCGAGAACGATCATGGTGCCGTCGGCATGCGATGTTCCGTTTACGTCGGCCATTCCACCCACGACGAAGATGGCGCGTTCTTCAAATTCGTCGGTCATGTCAAATGCGGCTCCGTCGTCAAGCCGTGCATCGACGTAGAAGATGCTGGAAAAGACCCGAACGGGTGACGCGAGACCGAAGGCGCGGCCTGTAATGATTTTCATCGCCACGCCGTTACTCGTCATCGACGGCAGGTCGCGCAAGTCGACGTGCTGGAACGAGGGCGCAACTTCTTCATCCATCATGGGCAGGCCGATCCAGCTCTGAATGCCGTGCAGCCGATGACCGCGAGCGCGTGTCTCCGGTCCTGTACGCTCTGAATGCGCAATGCCGCGCCCCGCCGTCATCCAGTTCACGTCACCGGGATGAATCTCCTGCACCGAGCCGACGGTGTCGCGATGCATCTGCGTGCCCTCGAAAAGGTAGGTCACCGTTGCAAGCCCGATGTGCGGATGCGGCCGGACATCGATGCCCCTGCCGGGAGGAAACTCGACCGGTCCGAAGTAATCGAAGAACACGAACGGACCGACCATGCGATGGCCGGGGCTGGGAAGAATTCGGCTGACGTGGAACCCGTCACCCAGATCGCGCGGATTGCCTTTGATGATGATCATGCTTGTCCTGCCTCAAGCCGGCAGAATGGTAAGCTCCGGCCAAAGTTCGCGCCAGCGTTCCGCTTTCTCCCTATAGCGAGCAGGGTGAAAGTTCGGCGCCCGGTTGGGCCGAATGGTCATGCTGGCGATGTCAGCAAACCCTTTGGGTGCGTAGATTTCATGACTGCCGGCGCGGATCCCCACCATCGAACAATCGATTAGAAATCTATCGATGGCGTCTGTCGACCTTTTGAGGGGCGCATAGGGCGTGCCGAACTTCTGCTCGTACCAGAGATGCACCCGGGCCTGATTTCGAACCTCGACGGTCACGGCGAGATCTGCGAACAGACCCACCGCGCCCTTGATGACGCGGTCCTCGGCTTCCCACGATGTGTCGTCGTCGAAATACAGAATGTCGTAGTCCTTGATGCCGTAATCCGGCGCGCGGTTCGTGAGAGCGTTCCATGCCGGCTGGAACAACGCACCCGAGACGAGCCAGCAATCCGGCGCGTCCAGCTCTACCAGCCTTTCGAGGATGATGCGGCTGAAACGATTGCTGAGCGCCAGATCGATGAATTCGGTCTTGATCATCGCCCGAGATTGCCATCGTGTCCCGCGCAAGGCACGTTCGCGCCTTCCGATTGTTTGGGGGCGGATTTGATTTTTACAACGGTCGTCGGTTTTGCTGCCGCATTCTGCACGACGTTCGCGCTGCTGCCGCAAGTGTATCGGGCGTGGACGACACGCTCGACCACGGACGTATCCATGGGCTGGATCAGCGTTCTGGCGCTCGGAACGTTTCTCTGGTTCGTCTATGGACTGATGATATCCGACGTTCCGCTCATCACGGCGAACGGAATCTCGTTTCTGCTCGCCGCAACGATCCTGATGCTGAAGTTGCGGTACGGTTGACGCAGTTCACGCTTCGAATTTCGCCACGCTGTCAGGCGAACATCACAGAAGTTCGAGAATGGAATCCAGATACGGCGCAACCCAGCTTCGGAACGTCTTGCCCCTGAGCCAGCTCGCGACAGCATTCGGCTTGGCGAAGAATTCCCAGAACTTCATCCGGTCGTTCACGACGAACAGCGGCATCAGCTCGGCGAGGGACGCATCTCGGGCAATGTTTCCGCGGTAGCTCTCGACGAATGTGCGTGCGAGTCCGGGTTCGGTATCGAGATAGCTGCATGCCGTCCTTACGAGATCGAGTCCTCCGTCGGCGAACCGCGCTTCGTGAAAGTCGAAAAGGCCGCTGACGCGCCATGCACCGTTCGATTTCATCACGGCCAGATTGTTGAGCTTGTAGTCGCAGTGAACATAGGTGTTCGGGCGATTGCTGACAGTCTTGAGTGCCCGCGCAATGATGGCGTCGATGAAAGCTCTGTCATCGGCCGTGATGGAGCCATTTGTTTCGGCCGTGACTGCGAAGTTCTGAATCTCGCGCACATTCCACGCTATCGCCCCATCCGGATAGGGTTCGAGCTCGATCGTCCGCGTGCTGAAATCACCTGCGAAGGGCGACTGCAACGTCTGCATCTGCGCCAGCATCTCTCCAAGCGCTTTGGCGACGCCAAGCCTGTCGGACGGATCGAGGGCTTTGAGAATGTCGCGCTCGTTGAAGCAAGCTCCCGGCATCTTCGGCATGACGAGATAGGGCCAGCCGAAGATGTCGCTCGCCTCGTCGTGCAGCATCGGCCACGGTGCGGGCACGTTTGTGTGCTCGTGCAATTGCCGTGCGAAATACCGTTCCTTGGTGAACTGCCAGCGGTCCTCGGGACGATACTCCGCGTCGCCCGGACCTTTCACCCAGTGCGGTGCGCCGCGCAGAACGAACTCTCCAGCGGTCGTCGTTACGAACACGTTCTGGCCGAAAAGGCCGCTCGCAACCGGCTCGGCCTTCACGAAACGGCCAAGATTCCAGCGTGTCGCGACAGCCTCGAACTGCTCGGCCCGGATCGCGCCGAGACGGTCGGAATATTTCCTGGCTTCGGTCATGGAGCCAGCTTGCCTTCAGTCTTTCGCGAACGCCATCTGCGGAATGACAATCGTCCCCTGCGCATCGCGCTGGAGCCGATGCGTCCACCGCACGCCTGAAAGAAGAAGCGGGCCGAACAGGTGCGGAAAATCTTCCCCGCGAGACGGGGAGTGTTCCCATTTCAGCGCAGAGCCAAGCTTGCCCGGATCCACGGCGATCAACAAAAGGTCGTCGATACCCGAATAGTAACGCCGCAGGGTTTCAGCGAGCTGCGGCGCGGTCGAGAAGTGAATGAAGCCGTCCGCCTTGTCATGGGCGGAGCCGTCATATCGTCCGGAGCGCTCGGCCAACGCCCAGTCGGCAGCCAAAGCAATCTTGAAGATCACGCCGCCTTCGCCGTGCCGCCGATCGTGAGGCCGTCGAGGCGCAGGGTGGGTTGACCGACTCCGACCGGAACGCTCTGGCCGTTCTTGCCGCAAGTCCCGACGCCCGTATCGAGCTTCATGTCGTTGCCGATCATCTTCACACGCGTGAGCGCGTCGGGTCCGTTGCCGATGAGCGTGGCACCCTTGATCGGCGCACCGACTTTGCCGTTCTCGATGAGATAGGCTTCGGTGCACGAGAAGACGAACTTCCCGTTGGTGATGTCGACCTGACCGCCGCCAAAGTTTGTTGCGTAGACACCATTCTTGACGCTGGCGATGATCTCGGCCGGTTCCGACGTTCCGCCGAGCATGTAGGTATTCGTCATGCGCGGCATCACCTGGCAGGCATAGGACATGCGCCGTCCGTTGCCGGTCGGTGCAACGCCCATCAGCCGCGCATTCTGCCGGTCCTGCATATAACCCTTGAGAATTCCGTCTTCGATCAGAACCGTGCGCGATGTCGGCGTGCCTTCATCGTCAATGGAAAGTGAGCCGCGGCGTCCGTCGATCGTGCCGTCGTCGACAACCGTCACGCCGGGCGCGGCGACGCGCTGGCCGAGCAGGCCGGCAAACGCGCTTGTTTTTTTGCGGTTGAAGTCGCCTTCGAGACCGTGGCCGATCGCCTCATGCAGAAGAATGCCGGGCCATCCATTTCCAAGCACGACTGTCATCTCGCCGGCCGGCGCGGGGATCGACTGCAGATTTACAAGCGCCTGGCGCAACGCCTCGTCGACGGCATCATGCCAATAGTCCGATGTCAGGTAGACGTCGTAGCCACCGCGGCCGCCGCCGCCATAGCTACCCGACTCCTGCCGGCCGTCCTGTTCGACCACCACCGAGACGTTGAGCCGGACGAGCGGCCGGATGTCGCGATAAATCTCTCCGCCGGGACGCACGATCTCGACCTGCTGCCATTCGCCTGAGAGCGAACAGGAGACCTGGCGTACGCGCCCATCCTTGGATCGCGCGTATGCGTTCATGTCTTCGAGCAACTTTACCTTCGTCTCGAATGCAGCGGACTGCAGCGGGTCGGCATCGGTGTAAAGCTTGGTGTTGCTGCGGGCAGGGGCGCCCGCGGCGACGCCCGAATGGCCGCGCGCCACGGCCCGGACCGTCGCCGCTGCGCGCTTGATCGCGTCTTCCGACAAGTCGGACGCGTGCGCGTAACCGGTGACTTCGCCCGAGACGGCGCGCAGGCCGAAACCCTGCGTGGTGTCGAAGGTCGCCGCCTTCAGCCGACCGTCGTCGAACGAGAATGATTCGCTCTGGCGGTACTCCAGGAACAGTTCCCCGTCGTCGGAACCCTTCAGGGCGTCGTCGACCGTGGCCTGGACCCGGCCACGGTCCATGCCCGTACGGGTAAAGAACAAGTCGCTGGGATTGCTCATGGGTTGCTCCGCAAAGGGGGTGATCTGCCTCTCGGACAGATATAAGTGCTTTTGCGGGCGCTTGCCCAGTTCGCTTGCCTGCGGCGTCCGGAGGGTGTTCTGCGGCGTTGAAAACCCACCCCGTGCCAGAAGGTCGCAATGACTTTAGTGGGTTAGCGCCTCTAAATCCTTCGCAAGAATCTAAAAGCGGGGGGCTCGGCTACCCCGTCCGTCAAATTTGCGAGGTCGCCTACATGTCCATCAAGAAAACCGGCATTGGCTTGGCCTTGGCCGCGACGGCCATGAGTTGGGCCACCGCCGCAGCGGCGCTTCCCTACAATTATGAGATGGGCCTGCAACCGGCCGCGTCGCCGGTGATGGAGCGGATCGAGAGTTTCCACCAGCTCCTGCTCTACATCATCGTAGCCATAAGCCTTTTCGTCCTGGCTTTGTTGATCTGGATCATTGTCCGGTACAACCGCAGCGCCAACCCGACGCCGAGCAAGACGCATCACAACACGCTGCTTGAAGTCGCCTGGACCATCATCCCGGTCATCATTCTCGTCATCATCGCGATCCCGTCGTTCAAGCTGCTTTACTACGAAGCGGCGATCCCGAAGGCCGACGTGAAGCTGAACGTGATCGGCAAGCAGTGGTTCTGGACGTACCAGTATCCCGCCGACGGCAACTTCCAGTTCGACTCGCTGGGACTTTCCGATGACGCAGCCAAGGCGGCAGGCGAACCGCGCCTTCTGGGCGTCGACAATGTGATTGTCGTTCCGGTCAACAAGGTGATCGAAGTCCAGACCACCGGCGCCGACGTCATCCACTCCTGGGCATTGCCCGAGATGGGCGTGAAGATGGACGCCATTCCCGGCCGTCTCAATCACACCTGGTTCAAGGCCACGCGCACGGGAACATTCTACGGCGAATGCTCCGAACTGTGCGGCGCCAAACACGCCTTCATGCCGATCGAGGTGAAGGTCGTGACAGACGCCGAGTATGCGGCATGGCTTAAGACGGCGAAGAAGAAGTTCGCCGCAATCGACAATGGCACCAACACGCGCCTGGCTGCGCAGTAACAAGGACGACGCACATGGCTGACCTGGCCCACGCGCACGACGATCACTCCCACGGCCATCCGACGGGCTGGCGCCGGTTCGTCTATTCGACGAACCACAAAGACATCGGAACCATGTACCTGATCTTCGCGGTCGTCGCGGGACTGGTCGGCGGCTTCCTCTCCATGATGATGCGCGCCGAGCTGATGTATCCCGGCCTGCAGATTTTCAAGGACCCTCACACCTTCAACGTCTTCGTGACCGGCCATGGCCTGATCATGGTGTTCTTCATGATCATGCCGGCGATGATCGGTGGCTTCGGCAACTGGCTGGTGCCGCTCATGATCGGCGCGCCCGACATGGCGTTTCCGCGCATGAACAACATCTCGTTCTGGCTGCTGCCGTTCTCGTTTCTGCTGCTGGTCATGAGCATGTTCGTGGAAGGCGACTCCGGCGGCACCGGCGTCGGCGGCGGCTGGACGATCTACGCGCCGCTCTCGACCTACGGCTCGCCCGGCCCGGCAATGGATCTTGCGATCTTCTCGCTGCACATCGCGGGCGCCTCGTCGATCCTGGGCGCGATCAACTTCATCACCACGATCTTCAACATGCGCGCGCCGGGCATGACGCTGCACAAGATGCCGCTCTTCGTCTGGTCGATCCTGGTGACCGTGTTCCTGCTGCTCCTGTCGCTGCCGGTCCTTGCGGGTGCGATCACGATGCTGCTCGCGGACCGTCATTTCGGCACGTCGTTCTTCAATCCGGCGGGCGGCGGTGATCCGGTCCTCTACCAGCATCTGTTCTGGTTCTTCGGACATCCGGAAGTCTACATCCTGATCCTGCCGGGCTTCGGCATGGTCAGCCACATCATCTCGACCTTCTCCAAGAAGCCGATCTTCGGCTATCTCGGAATGGCCTACGCGATGGTGTCGATCGGATTCATCGGCTTCCTCGTCTGGGCGCACCACATGTACACGGTGGGCCTCAGCGTCGACACGAAGGCCTATTTCGTCTTCGCGACGATGGTCATCGCGGTGCCGACCGGCATCAAGATCTTCTCGTGGATCGCGACGATGTGGGGCGGCAGTCTCGAGTTCAAGACGCCGATGCTCTGGGCCGTCGGCTTCGTGTTCCTCTTTACCGTCGGCGGCGTGACCGGCGTCGTGCTGGCAAACGCCGGCATCGACGTCGTGCTGCAGGACACCTATTACGTCGTGGCGCATTTCCACTACGTGCTGTCACTCGGCGCGGTGTTCACGATCTTCGCGGGCTTCTACTTCTGGTTCCCCAAGATAACCGGCTACATGTACAACGAAACGCTGGGCAAGCTGCACTTCTGGGTCACGTTCATCGGCGTGAACCTCGCGTTCTTCCCGATGCATTTCCTCGGTCTTGCCGGCATGCCGCGCCGTATCGCGGACTATCCGGATGCGTATGCGGGCTGGAACTATGTCGCCTCGATCGGCGCGTTCATCGCCGGGTTCGGCGTGATCGTCTTCCTCGTGATGCTCGCTGAAGCGTTCATGCGCAAGCGCGTTGCCGGCGACAATCCGTGGGGTCCCTACGCGACCACGCTGGAATGGACGCTGCCGTCGCCGCCGCCCTTCCACCAGTTCAACGAGCTGCCGAAGATCAACTGATGACGACAGCCACGCTCACCGCACAGCCTCAGATCGCGACGGTCGGCGACTATTTCGCGCTGCTCAAGCCGCGCGTGATGTCGCTTGTGATCTTCACGGGGCTGGCGGGAATCGTGGTCGCCCCGGGGACGATCAATCCGCTGACGGCGTTTACCGCGCTGTTGTGCATCGCGATCGCGGCCGGTGCGTCGGGTGCGCTCAACATGGCGTACGATTTCAGACATCGACGCCTTGATGAGCCGCACGGCGAACCGGCCGATCCCGGCCGGCCGCATCGAACGCGGTGAGGCCCTCGGCTTCGGCTGGACGCTCGCTGTCGGCGCGGTGACCGTGATGGGCCTTCTCGTGAACATTTTCGCGGGCGTGCTGCTGGCCTTCACGATTTTCGTCTATGTCGGCGTCTATACCCTCTGGCTCAAGCGGCGCACGCCGCAGAACATCGTGATCGGCGGGCTGTCCGGCGCGTTGCCGCCGGCAATCGGCTGGGCGGCGGTTACGGGCTCGCTCTCGCTCGCGCCTGTTCTGCTTGTAGCGATCATCTTCCTTTGGACGCCGCCGCACTTCTGGGCCCTGTCGCTCTGGCGTTCCGGCGACTATGCGCGCGCGGGCGTTCCGATGATGCCCGTCGTTCGCGGCAAGGCGTCGACACGCCGCCAGATCCTCGCCTACACGGCAGTCCTGATCCCGGCCGGGCTTCTGCCCGCTGCCATCGGTCTTGCCGGCCCACTCTATCTGGCAGTTTCCGCGCTGATCGGCGCCTGGTTCGCGTTCGATGCCGTCGCCGTCGCGCTCGAGAACGATGAAACAAAGGAACCCGCGGCGCACAGGCTGTTCCGGGTTTCGCTGGTTTATATGTTTGCGTTGTTCGCCTCGTTGATTGCAGAGCGTCTGCTTCACATCGCGCCCTTTGCGGGTTGGATGTGAGGCGATGCTCATGAGCGATGCCGAGGACAAGGCGCGACGCAGGCGCAGTATTGCGATTGCCCTGGCACTCGGTGCCCTGGTGGTCTTGTTTTATTTGATGACGATGGTGCGGGTTCAGCCGTAGCGAGGAAGGGTTTCAGTCATGGCCAATTCAGAGGTCAAGCACGACTACCATCTGGTCGATCCCAGCCCGTGGCCGATTGTCGGCTCGATGGGCGCGTTCGTCATGCTGGTCGGCGCCGTGTTCTGGATGAACAAGGACTATACCGGCTTCTTCGGACTGCCGGTGAATGGCCAACCCTGGATCTTCGTCATCGGCGTGGCGCTCGTGCTGTTCACGATGGCGGGCTGGTGGCGCGATGTCGTCAATGAATCCGTCGTGCGCGGCGATCACACGCCGGTCGTGAAGCTGCACCTGCGCTACGGCATGCTGCTGTTCATCGCCTCGGAGGTGATGTTCTTCGTGGCCTGGTTCTGGGCCTACTTCAACTACGCGATCTTCTTCAACGACGCGTCCATCGGCTCGTGGCCGCCCTCCGGCATCGTGACGCTGGATCCGTGGCACTTCCCGCTGCTCAACACGCTGATCTTGCTGACTTCGGGAACGACCGTGACCTGGGCGCATCACGCCATCCAGCATGGCGACAGGAAGGGCGCGGTGCAGGGCTTGATCCTCACGGTCCTTCTCGGCGCGTCATTCACGTGCGTGCAGGCCTATGAGTATGCGCATGCGCCGTTCACATTCGGCTTCAATCATCTCGCCCTGGTGCCGTTCACCGACGCCGCACACGCTTCGCTGAGCGCAGGCGTCGGCAATTTCGACGCCATCTACGGCTCGACCTTCTTCATGGCGACGGGCTTTCACGGCTTCCACGTCATCATCGGAACGATCTTCCTGACGGTCTGCCTGTTCCGCGCCATCGCGGGTCAGTTCACGCCGACACGCCATTTCGGCTTCGAAGCGGCCGCCTGGTACTGGCACTTCGTCGACGTGGTGTGGCTGTTCCTGTTCGCCTGCATCTACGTGTGGGGCCAGGGGCCCGTCAGCGTAGGCTGAGATGGCGCACAGCCCCAGCGTCTTCGTCGCGAGCCTGCTGGGACGTTGTCCGCGCTGCGGACAGGGGGCGCTGTTCAACGGCTATCTCACGATCGCGCCGAGTTGCTCGGCCTGCGGCCTCGACTTCGCGACCTTCGATGTCGGGGACGGCGCGGCGGCGCTCGTCATCCTGGTCGTCGGCGCGCTCGTCTGCGGCGCAGCGCTCTGGGTGGAATTCACCTACTCGCCGCCGCTATGGCTTCACGCCGTTATCTGGGCGCCCGTCATCACGGTGCTGACCTTCTTCTTCCTGCGCATCGTCAAAGCCTTTCTGCTGGTCGTGCAGTACCAGCAGCGCGCCGGCGAGGGTAAGATCGCGGACTGATGTCTGTTTCCTTTCGCCCGCTGCCCGCGCTGACCGTCGTCTGCATGATCCTGTTCGCCGGTCTCATCGCCCTGGGCGTCTGGCAGTTGCAGCGGCTGCACTGGAAGCTCGGCCTGATCGCGGACGTGAAGCACAATATGGCGGCGGAGCCGTTGACGCTCGACCAGGCGCTGGCCATGCGCGACGCGGCGCAATACCACCGCGTGCGCCTCTTCGGCCATTTCGACAATGCGAAGGAAGCCTATGTGTTCGGCACCGGGCTCCAGGGTGCGCCCGTGTTTCATGTCGTCGTGCCGTTCGTGACGAACGGCGGCCGTACGATCATGGTTGATCGCGGCATCGTCCCGCGCGACTTGCGCGATCCGGCGACCCGCTCGCGCGGATCGATCCAGGGCGAGACGATGGTTGTCGGGGTCTGGCGCATGCCCGATCCGCCGGGAGCATTCACCCCACCACCCGACTTGGGCAAACGCATCTGGTATTCGCGCAACGTGGCGGAGATGGCCCGCGTCGACCACCAGGTGCTGGCGGCTGATGCTCTGGTCGAGGCCGATGGCACGCCCAATCCCGGCGGCTGGCCCCAGGGCGGACAGACCGAGGTGAATTTCCGCAACGAACACCTGCAATATGCCATTACCTGGTTCCTGATGGCGGCGGGTCTGCTCGGCGTCTATTTTGCCTATCATATCTCGCTAGGACGCCTGACCTTCGGAAAGAAGCCGTGAGCACGAATTTTCCAGCGATGATCAGCACGCGCGGCAAGGCGCCGAAGGCGAGCTTTTCAGACGTCCTGCTGGCTGGCCTGGCGCCCGACGGCGGCCTGTATCTGCCCGAGTTCTGGCCGCAATTCTCGGCCGAAAAGATCGCGAGCTTTGGCGAGCGGGTCTACAGCGACACGGCGCGCGAGATTCTGTGCAGCTTTGCCGGCGACTCCTTCACGGATGCCGAGATCGCGAGCGACACCTACGCGGCCTATGCGACGTTCGAAGATGCGGACATCGCTCCGCTCGTCGAGATCGAGCCCGGTCTGTTTCTCATGGAATTGTTCCATGGCCCGACGCTGGCGTTCAAAGATGTCGCGATGCAGGTCCTCGGTCGGCTGTTCTCGCGCGCGCTGACCAAGCGCGGCGGACGAGCGACGGTGGTCGCTGCCACTTCCGGCGACACAGGCTCGGCGGCCATCGCCGCACTCGGCGGTCTGCCGAACATCCAGGTTTTTGTGCTGCATCCCAAGGGCCGCGTCAGCGATGTGCAGCGGCGCCAGATGACGACGTCGCCCCATGCCAACGTCCACAACATCGCGCTCGAAGGCACGTTCGACGACGCGCAGGCCATCGTCAAAGACCTGTTCGCCGAAACCGAATTCGCGCGCGCGGTCAACATGACGGCGGTGAATTCGATCAACTTCGTGCGCATTGCCGCGCAATGCGTCTACTACTTCACCGCGACGGCCAGGCTCGGACGGCCCGCGACGTTCGTCGTGCCGACCGGAAATTTCGGCGACATCTTCGCCGGTGAAGCGGCGATGCGCATGGGGCTTGCAGTCGAGAAGCTCGTCATCGCGACCAATGCGAATGACATCATGGAGCGTGCGCTGAACCAGGGCGTCTATGCCTCCGGATCGGTTCATCCGTCGCTCAGTCCCTCGATGGACATCCAGGTCGCCAGCAATTTCGAGCGGGCGCTGTTCGAGGCGTCGGGCAGGGACGCGGCCTGGCTGACGTCTGCCATGGATACGTTCGCCCGCGACAGAAAATTGCCGCTGCCGGAAAATGTCCTGGCCAGCCTGCGCGCGCGCTATGCGGCTGCCCGCTGCGATGACCGGCAGACGGTTGAGACGATCAAAAAGGTGCACACCCGTACCGGCCGACTGATCGATCCACATACGGCTGTCGGCTTGCACGCGGCCTACCAGATGCGGGGCAAATCGCGGGGACCCCTGGTTGTGCTTTCAACGGCGCACCCGGCAAAGTTCCCGGATGCCGTTAGGGAAGCAACGGGGATCACACCCGCTCTTCCGCAACGGCTCGCCGGCCTCTATGAGGGAGTGGAAAAGGTCACCGTTCTGGGTAACGACAAGGCCTTGGTCCGCGCTCACATCGAGGCTAAGCTCCGCTCTTCATGACACCTGAAATCACAAGACTTTCCAACGGCTTGACCATTGTTACCGATCCGATGCCTCAACTCGAGAGCGCGATGCTCGGCGTGTGGGTCAACGCCGGAACGCGGAACGAGACGCGCGCCGTGATGGGCGTGTCGCACATGCTCGAGCACATGGCATTCAAGGGTACCGAGTCGCGCAGCGCGCGCGACATCGCCGAAGAGATCGAAGCGGTCGGCGGCTATCTCAACGCCTATACGAGCCGCGAGCAGACCGCGTTCCATGCCCGCGTGCTCAGGGTCGATGTTCCGCTCGCGATCGACATCCTGGCCGACATCCTGACCAAGCCTGCGTTCGAGCAGGGCGAACTGGAGCGTGAGCGGCAGGTGGTGCTGCAGGAAATCGGACAGGCGCGCGATACGCCCGACGATATCGTCTTTGATCATCTGCAATCGGTGATCTATCCCGATCAGCCGATGGGCTGGCCGATCCTCGGTTCGGATCAGACGGTCAGCGCCTTCACGCAAGAGGAACTGCGCACCTATATGGGCGCGAACTATCGCGCCGGAGAGATGACGCTGGTTTCGTCGGGGGCGGTGGATCACGCCACGATCGTCCGCCTGGTCGAGGAAAAATTTGCTGCGCTCCGGCCAGGCCCGTCGGCGACGCCTGTGCCGGCGCGCTATGTCGGCGGCGACTTCCGCGCTCACGAGGATCTGGAACAGGCCCATATCGTCTATGCGCTGCCCGGAATCTCGAGCGCCGATCCCGACTTTTACACGGCGCAAGTTTATGTGATGGCGCTGGGCGGCGGCATGTCTTCGCGCCTGTTCCAGGAAGCGCGGGAGAGGCGCGGCCTTTGCTACGCCATTTCCGCCTTCGCGCAGGCGCACCGCGACAGCGGCACCATCGGCGTCTATGCCGGCACGGGCGAGACGGAAGCGGGCGAGATATCGGCGGTGATCGCCGGCGAGATGGAAAATCTGGCGATGGGCGCCACCGACAAGGAAGTCGCCCGCGCCAAGGCGCAGTTGAAATCGAGCCTTCTGATGGGACTGGAACGTCCCGGCCAGCGCGCGGAACAGATCGCCAGCCAGATGTTCTCTCACGGCCGCGTGTTTCCGATCGATGAGATGACGGCAAAGCTGGAGCACATCGATGCTGCCGCCGTGCGCCGCTTCGGCGAACGCATCATGCAGGGCGTCAATCCCGCGATCGCCGCGGTCGGTCCCGTCGGAAAGCTCGAAAAGCACGACGTCTTCGCACGCCGCTTCGGTGCGGCGTCCAGTCTGCGCGCCGCCGAATGAATACTGGCCCGATGGCCTTCATGCGGGGCCTAACCTTTCCGGGTGGGCAACAGCCGATCATCAAGGGCGGCGGCGTTTACCTCCGCTATCCGCGCATCGGCGACTTTCCGGCCTGGGCAAGACTGCGCGGCGAGAGCCGGGCTTTTCTCGCGCCGTGGGAGCCGGTGTGGGCGAGCGACGAGCTGACCAAGGGTGCGTTCCGGCGCCGCATAAAGCGTTATCAAAAGGAAGCGCGGCTCGACTCGGCCTACGCGTTCTTCGTCTTCCGTGAAGAAGACGATGTGCTGATGGGAGGATGTACGCTGTCCAACGTGCGCCGCGGCGTTACCCAATGTTGTGCGCTCGGCTACTGGATCGGCGAACAATTCTCGCGCCAGGGCTACATGTACGAGGCGGTGCGCGCATTGGTGCCTTTCATCTTCTCGACGCTCGGACTGCACCGCATCGAAGCCGCCTGCCTGCCGTCCAATCAGGCATCCCAAAACCTGCTGATGAAGGTCGGTTTTCGCCAGGAAGGCGTGGCGCTGCGCTATTTACAGATCAACGGCGAGTGGCGGGATCATGTGCTGTTTGCTTTGCTCGCGGACGAGGCGCAGGTAAGTTAGCCGTCGTGCGGCTGCGCATGGGGCGCCGAATCACGCGAGACTTCATTTGCCACGCGGCGTGCCTCCGAGGCGGTCGCACATCAGGACTGTACAGACGCCGGTGATGAAAAGTTGGGCCATTGTGGCGGCGTTGTCCGTCATCCTCTTCGCCGCGTCCGCGTCGGCCCAGGGCGCGCCCGGCGATGCGGCGCTGGTCGACTTCGCAAGCCCCGAACCCGTCCTGGAACTCAGCGGCGCGCTTGCGCCGTATCATGGTCCCTCCAATTCCCAGCCCGACGGATCGAACTGGTATCTCATCAAGGCAACGAACAGCGCGGTGCGCCCTGCGAGCCGCGTGTTTCTCGCGACGCAGACGCCCAGCGTCAGCTTCCGCCTGCTGCCGCGCCCGACGCGTCCGGCAATCGTGGGCATCGCCAGTTCGGACTCCGGCGTCAGCATCGAAAACATGAATGCCTATGGCAGGCGCGCCTATCGCATCATCATTCCGCCAGCGACATCGGTTGCAATCGTCGTGCAATTGGCGAACGCGGGTGACCAGCCTTCGTTGCGTGCGTGGACGGAACCCGCGCTCGCCGCGCATAACCGGCAGCTCGCAATATTCACCACTGCCGTCTGGGCGCTGATCGGTGCCGCAGCGCTGATGGTCTCAGGTCTTGCGGTCATGCTCAGACACGCGCCGGCACGCTGGGCGGCGTTGACCCTTGTCCTTGTCTTATGTGAGCGGCTGTCGGAAACAGGACTGTTCGACGGCAGCCTCGCAACCGGGGTCGGCGGTCCTTATGGCCTTATCGCCATGTTCGCCGGCTTCTCGCTTGCCGCGGCGACCGAACTTGCGGATGCGATCGTTCCGCTGCGCGATATCTGGCCGCTTTATGTGCGATGGCTGCGGCGCGGCCAGGCGGCGCTGGTCGCGATTTCGATTTTCGCCTTTGTCGGCATTCCCGGCGCCGTCGTCCTTTGCGACATTCTGGTCGTGACGGGCACAGCCGCGATCGCCGCCTATCTCTTCTACAACGGCCGTCTCGGCTCGCAGGCGGCGCGCGTTTCCTTTCCCAGCGGGCTTGTTTTTGCATTTGTCACGCTCGCCTCCGCCCTGGCCACGATCGGCGGCACAGGCGACTCGATCGCTATATCTGCCGCGGGCGCCTTCGCCGCGGCGGGCTCCATCCTGCTTGCGCTCGCCATCGCGGCGGGCGAGGGCATCGCGGTCCTTCCATTCCAGTCTGTCGCGGCGCTGCCGCAGGGGCCGGCCGTGGCGCTTCGCTCGAACAGCGCTGCGCTGCAGGCGATCGGCGCATCGCATCAGGGCATCTTCGACCTCGACTTCGCCGCCGATGCGATCACGCTCTCGCGCGAGGCGGCTGCGCTTGTCGGGGTGTCGGAAGCCAATTCGCGGATTCGGCATTCGGACTGGATCGCACGCCTGCATCAGGAGGACCGCGAAATCTATCGCCGGGCCATCGCGGATTACCGCGATCATCCCGGTCTCGCATTCCGCATCGAGTTCCGCGCGCGCAGCGAGAGTGGCCGCTATCCCTGGCTTGAGTTGCGCGCGACGATGATGGGCGACGACGCCAAGGCGAGCCGTTGCCTTGGCCTGATGGCCGACGTCACCACGCGCAAGGAAACCGAGGAGGAACTTCTCAACCGCACCCTGCGCGACCCGCTGACCGGTCTTGGCAATCGGGTTTCGATGATGGAGGAGCTCGAACAGCGCGGTCCGCGTTTCGCCGACACGACCTTCGCGCTGCTTGACGTCGACCGCTTCAAGGTCATCCATGCCAGCCTCGGCGATACCGGGGGCGACGGAATCCTCACACAAATCGCCGAACGACTGACCAAGCGGTTTGCGGGCGTTGCAGAAGTCTTTCGCGTGGGTGGCGATGCCTTTGCCATCATCTTCTCTCACGGCGTCAACGATCCGTCGGCCATCGGGAGCGAATTGATCGACGCCTGCAGCGCACCCTATGACATGGACGGCCGCAACATCTTCGCGCCGGCCAGCGTCGGCGTGGCGCTCGGCCGTGACGCGCGCGATCCGCTGGATCTGCTCAAGAACACCGAACTGGCATTGATGCAGGCCAAGCGGCTCGGCGGCGGTTGCGCCCGCAGCTATTCGCGCGAGCTCGAGATGCTCGCGCCGGGCGATGCGGTGACTCTCGAGACCGATCTGCGCCGGGCCATCGAAGACAAGCAGCTCGATGTCTACTACCAGCCGATCGTGCGGCTTGCCGACGGGGTGATCGCCGGATTCGAAGCGCTGCTGCGCTGGAATCATCCGTCCAAGGGTCTGGTGACGCCGTCTGACTTCATCGCTCACTCCGAGGAGACGGGAACCATTGTCGCGCTGGGGCGGATTGCGCTGGAGCGTGCCGCCAACGACCTTGGCCACTGGCAGCGCTACTTTCCGCTCAATCCGCCTCTGTTCGTGAGCGTGAACGTCTCGCGTCGGCAGTTGCGGGATGAGGATTTCTGCAAGTTCCTCGGCGCCGTCATGAACAATGCGAAAATTGTTCCGGCGTCGCTCAAGATCGAGGTCACCGAAAGCGCCGTTGCCGGCAACCAGGATCTTCGCGACGCTCTGGATGAGTGCCGCGATCTCGGCGCCGGCATCACGATCGACGATTTCGGGACGGGCGCCTCAAGCCTCAGCCAGCTCAAGGACCTGCCGTTCGATACGATCAAGATCGATCAGAGCTTTCTTGCCAAACACAAGGATCCGCAAGCCAAGGCGGACGGCGACGTCGTTCTCAAATCGATCATCGCGCTCGCACATGACCTGAAGCGCAGCGTCGTCGTCGAGGGCGTCGAGACCGAACAGGACGCCAACTGGCTCAAGCAGCTCGGTTGCGAGTTCGCGCAAGGCTTCTATTTCTCGCGCCCATTGCCGTCCGCCGAAGCGTTGAACTTCATCGCCCTGCACTTTGACGGGCAGGCGGCACGCTCAGGCGTGGCCGATGTCGCTGGAAAGGCCTGAGATCGATGCGCCGAGCTTGGCCAGCGCCAGCTCCCACTTGGAGGTCGCGTCGCCGCGGAAAATGATTTCGCTGTCGGCGTCGCAGTGGATCCAGCCATTGCCGGCGATCTCGTCCTCGATCTGTCCGGGCCCCCAGCCGGCATAGCCGAGCGCGAAGAGGAATTTCTGCGGGCCTGTGCCGCGCGCGATGGCACGCAAAATGTCGATCGTCGGCGTCAGCGAGATTTCCGAAGTCACCGCGAGCGACGCCGACACGCTTGCGCGCTCGTTGCTGTGCAGGACATAGCCGCGGTCGGTTTCGACCGGTCCGCCAAACATCACCGGTACGCTCGGCGTGGCGTCCGTGACGGGAATGTCCATTTGCGTCATCAGTTCGCGAAACGGCAAACCGTCCAGCGGCTTGTTGACGATCAGGCCCAGCGCACCCTCGGCCGAGTGCGAGCACATGAATATGACACTTTTTTCGAACCGCATGTCGGGCATGCCAGGCATGGCGATCAGCAGCTTTCCCGTCAGAAAGCCGTCGCTGTTTCTCCATTGCGGCGAGTTGAGCGATGCCATGGGACGAACTTACGACTTTCGGGGCCCCTTTGCGACCGGACGAAGTGTGCGGTAAAACGCCCGCCACTTCGCAACCACAAGGAGCAGGACATGACCATCAAAGTCGGCGACAAAATTCCCTCTGCCACACTCATGCAGATGAAGGACGGCGGTCCCAAGCCCGTGAAAACGGACGAACTGTTTGCCGGTAAGAAAGTTGTCGTCTTTGCGCTGCCGGGCGCGTTTACACCGACTTGTTCGGCCAAGCACCTGCCGGGCTATGTCCAGAACGCCGATGCGCTGAAGGCCAAGGGCATCGATGCCATCGCCTGCGTCTCCGTCAACGACGCCTTCGTCATGGGCGCCTGGGGCGACCAGCAGAAGGTCGGCGACAAGGTCATGATGCTCGCCGACGGCAATGGCGACCTCACCAAGGCGCTCGGCCTCGAGATGGACGGCTCGCGCTTCGGCATGGGCAAGCGCAGCCAGCGCTTCGCGATGATCGTGGACAATGGCGTCGTCAAGGAACTCAACGTCGAAGAGCCCGGCGCATTCGCCGTCTCCAGCGCCGAACATGTTCTGACGCAGCTTTAAGCGGACCGTCTTGCAGGAATGGCCGCGCGGGCGAGGGCGTCCGCGCGGTCGTTTTCTGCGTGGCCGGAATGTCCGGCGACCCACTTCCAGGAAATCTTGTGCTCCGCCATCGCGGTATCGAGCACGCGCCACAATTCTTCGTTCTTCACCGGCTTCTTGTCGGCTGTCTTCCAGCCATTGGCTTTCCAGTTCTTCATCCACTTCGAGGCGCCGTCCATGACGTAGCGCGAATCCGTGTGCAGCCGGATCGCCGACGGTCGCTTGAGCGCTTCGAGCGCGCGGATGACGGCCATCAGCTCCATGCGGTTGTTGGTCGTGTGCTCCTCGCCGCCGGAAATCTCGCGCTCATGGCCGTGCACGCGCAGGATGGCGGCCCAGCCTCCCGGCCCGGGATTTCCGGAACAGGCGCCGTCGGTAAAGATGTCGACGATGCCGTCCGTCACAGGCCGTACTCGACTGGGTTCCTGATCGTGCGGTGGAAGCGCAGCCGCTTGCTGAAATCGCGCGGATCCTTTGGCCGCACCAGCGCCATCGGATCATGATTGAGCCGGTCATAAAGCCTGGTCAGCAGGAAGCGCAGGGCCGCGCCGGCAGCAAGAATCGGCAGCGCCTCGATCTCCTCATTCGTCAGTTCGCGGCGCTTGCGATAGGCGGCGATCAGGCTCTTGCCCTTTGTGATGTTGTAGCCGCCGTCCGTTTCGAAACACCAGGCATTGAGCATGATGGCGAGATCGTAGGCGAATGCGTCATCGCAGGCAAAATAGAAGTCGATCAGACCGGAGACCTGTGCGTTCATGAACAGCACATTGTCCGGAAACAGGTCGGCGTGAATGACGCCGGACGGCAGCCCGCTGGGCCAGTCCACCGACAGATCGCGATAGCTCGTGGCGACGAGATCGCGCAGTCCCCGTTCGATGCTGTCCGCGCCGCCCGCCGTCTTGTCGACCAGTTCGCGCCAATCCTCCACGCCGAGCGCGTTCGGCCGCTGGATCGCAAAATCCTTTCCCGCTTCGTGAAGCTGAGCAAGCGCCGCGCCTGCCGCTGCACAATGTCCGACTTCGGGGCGCCGCACCGACAGGCCGTTGAGAAAGCTGACAAGGGCCGCAGGACGGCCGTTGACGTGCGTCCATTGCGCGCCGTCGTT
The DNA here is from genome assembly GCA_963741725.1 of uncultured Alphaproteobacteria bacterium. Taxonomy (GTDB): domain Bacteria; phylum Pseudomonadota; class Alphaproteobacteria; order Micropepsales; family Micropepsaceae; genus Rhizomicrobium. The sequence goes on from CAVUJC010000007.1 coordinate 183,549, forward strand.
GCGGCGGACAGGCTGCGGACAGGCAATGCCGCGCTTGGCGAGGTGTTCCATCAGACCCAGAAAGAAGGGCAGGTCGCCCTCCTTCATCCGCTTTTCGTATAGCGTCAAAAAAAAGCTGCCGCGATCGGTCTGGAGGTAGAAATTGGTGTTCTCGACACCCTCGGCGATGCCCTTGAAGCTCAGCGGCTCGCCGACATCGTAGCCGGCCAGCAATACCTCCAGGTCCTCAAACGAGACGTCGGTGTAGACCGCCATGGTCCATGCTTCCCATTGAGAGCCCGCTTGGCTACAGTCCGGCCCGTTTTGCGCCGCTTTTCAGAAGTCGGCTGCGACCCGAAAAAAGTCAAGCGAAGGAACCAAAATGGCTGCCCCGGTGGTTGCACAGAAGTCTCCCTATTCGGTCGAAGTCGAGGCCGGCAAATCCTATTGGTGGTGCGCCTGCGGCCAGTCCAAACGCCAGCCGTTCTGCGACGGCAGCCACAACACGGACAAGCAATTCACGCCGGTCGAATACAAGGCTGACGCGACCAAGACCGTCTGGTTCTGCGGCTGCAAGAACACCAAGTCGGCGCCTCTGTGCGACGGCACGCACAACAGGCTATAAAATTCCACATGGATCGGTTCCTGCGTACCTCGGTGGCGTTGTTTTGTGTTGCGCTGGCGCTCTCTGCCTGTTCGACGGACCGCAAGCACGGGCTCTGCCCGACAGCGAGCGTCTTGTCGAACACGGCGAATGCCACCGTGTTCAGGGACAAAATGAGCGGCGACCCGTCCGGAATTTTGTATGAAGTTGCGGTGACCGGCGTCACGACGGACTGCAGCTTCGACAAGGACGAGGGCACCGCCGATTCCAGTGTGACGGTGACCTTCCGCGCCACGCGGACGCCCACGGGCGATGCGGCCGAATATTCTGTTCCCTACTATCTGGCGATCACGCGCGATTCGACGACGATCGTCAGCAAGCAAATCCTGGCGGCGACGCTCACGTTCCAGCCCGGAGAGGCGAGCACGACATTTACGGCAAACGTGCCGTCGACCGTGGTGCGCCTCGATAACGGCAAGAAGCCGTATGACTACGCGTTCCTGACCGGCCTGCAGATGACGCAGGCGCAGCTCGACTACAACAAGAAGATGGGACGCTTCACGCCATGAGCGGGCTCAGCGCCGAGCTGAGCGCGATCGCGGGAGCCGCGTTCGCAGCCGAGGGGCTTTCGCCATCCTTCGGGCAAGTCTCCCGCTCCGATCGCCCGGACCTTGCGCAGTTTCAATGCAACGGCGCTCTTGCGGCTGCCAAGCAGGCAAAGGCAAATCCCCGCGCCATCGCAGAAAAAGTCGCGGCGCATCTCAGGGCGAATCCGTCTGTTCGCCAAGGTCGAGATTGCCGGACCAGGGTTCATCAACCTCGACATGACGGACGATGCGCTGACCATGCGCGGCGTCGCGCTTTCGAAGGACGCTCGGCTGGGCGCGCCGCAGACGGGCACGGACAAGACCATCGTCGTCGATTTCGGCGGAGCGAACATCGCCAAAGCCATGCATGTCGGTCACCTGCGGTCCGCCATTCTCGGCGACTCGCTTCAGAGGCTCTATCGGGCGAACGCATGGACTGTCGTCAGCGACGTCCATCTGGGCGACTGGGGGCTGCAGATGGGGCAGCTCATCTCGGAAATCGGGCATCGCGGGATCGCGCCGATCTACTTCGATCCCGACTTCACGGGCCCCTATCCGGAACAGTCGCCGGTGACGATGGAGGATCTGGAAGAGATCTATCCGACCGCATCGGCCGCCTGCAAAGCCGACGAGACGCGGCTCAGCGAAGCGCGCCAGGCGACCGCCGAATTGCAAGCCGGGCGAGCAGGTTATCGCGCACTCTGGAAGCATTTCTTCAACGTCTCCAAGTTCGGTCTCGACCGCGAATATGACAGCCTGGGCGTGCACTTCGACCTGTGGAAGGGCGAAGCCAGCGTCGACCACCTCGTCGGTCCGATGATCGAGGACCTGAAGGCGCGTCACATCGCCATCGAGAGCGAGGGCGCGCTTGTCGTCCCGGTCGAGCGGAACACCGACAAGAAGGAGATGCCGCCGCTGATTCTGGTCAAGCAGGACGGCGCGGTGCTCTACGGCACGACCGACCTTGCGACGATCATCGACCGGGTCAGCGAGCAGAATCCGGACCTGATTCTGTATGTCGTCGACCAGCGCCAGCATCTGCATTTCGAGCAGGTGTTCCGCGCAGCCGACAAAGCCGGAATCACCGGCAAGGCCGTGCTCGAACATGCCGGCTTCGGCACGATGAACGGGACCGACGGCAAGCCCTTCAAGACGCGCGCCGGCGGCGTGATGAAGCTGTTCGATCTCATCGCCATGGTGACCTCCGAAGCCGAGAAGCGCCTCGCCGAGCAGGGCATCGGCGCGGAGTATCCCGCGGAAGAGCGCGCCGACATCGCCCGGAAGGTCGGCATCGCCACGCTGAAGTTCGCCGACCTCTCGAACTACCGTCTCACCGATTACATATTCGACATCGAGCGGTTCTCGCGGTTCGAGGGCAAGACGGGTCCCTACCTGCAATACGCCGCCGTGCGCATCCAATCGATCCTGCGCCGCGCGGCCGCGGAGGGACACGCCATCGGCGAACCGGCGATCCGCTCGGCGGAAGAACGCACGCTGTTCCTCCAGCTGTTGTCGCTGCACGACGCGATGGCGAGTGCGGAACGGGCCCGCGCGCCGAATATCCTGTGCGACTACGCGTTCACCCTGGCGCAGCAGTACAGCCGCTTTTATGCCGAGCACCACATCCTGTCCGAATTGGACGCTGCGGTCCGGGCCTCGCGCCTCGGCCTGTGCCAGCTCACTTTGGCCGCACTTGTCAAAACATTGGGCATTCTGGGCATCGAAGTACCGCAAAGAATGTGAGTAAATCAGCCATTCCGGCGGCTTTAATTGACTCGTCACCCACCCCCTTTAGAATGGGCCCAACATCGTCATCCGCCGTGAGGCGCATGGCCATGGCCAACACATGATCCCTCGCGGGAGACATCGGGAAAAATCCCGAGGCCGAAGGAGCAACCGCCCCGGAAACTCTCAGGCAAAAGGACCGCGATCGGAGATGAACTTCTGGAAAGCGCGACGGCCGGTGGGGCTGTTGCCACCGAAGGGGTAACCGCCGGCCAATTTTCGAATTGGCGCGCGCGGGAAATCTCTCAGGTCCAATGACAGAGGGGCGCGAGTGCCGCAGGGATGCGGGGCGCGCCGCTATAACCTCTGTATACGGACCTTTTATGGCCGACACGAACGAAGTCCTTTTGAAGACGCCGCTGCATGCGCTGCATGCCGAGCTGGGCGCCAAGATGGTGCCGTTCGCAGGCTATGACATGCCCGTGCAGTATCCGGCCGGCGTGCTCAGGGAACATCTGCACACGCGCGAAAAGGCGGGACTGTTCGACGTCTCGCACATGGGGCAGGCATTTCTCTCCGGCTCCGATCCTTCGAAGGCGCTGGAGCGCCTGACGCCTGCGGACGTGCTGGGCCTGAAAGAGGGTCTGCAGCGCTACGGCCTCCTGCTCAATGACGCGGGCACGATCAAGGACGACTTCATGTTCTCGCGCCTCGCCGGCGAGGGTCCGCTCTATCTCGTCGTGAACGCCGGCACCAAGCAGGGCGACTTCGACTATATTTCGACAAAGCTGAGGGGCATCGCCTCGCTCGAGCCGCGTCCGGACCGCGCGCTGCTGGCCCTGCAGGGACCGGCGGCCGCAGCGGCGCTGGAACGGCACTCGCCGGGGATCTCGAAACTCACCTTCATGAAGGTCGTGCGCTGCACCGTGGCCGCGGCACCCGCGATTGTCAGCCGCTCCGGCTACACCGGCGAAGACGGGTTCGAGATTTCCATTGAGTTTGTCCACGCCGAGCGCGTTGCGCGCGCTTTGCTCGGCGAGCCCGAAGTTCTGCCCATCGGACTGGGGGCGCGTGACAGCCTTCGTCTCGAGGCGGGTCTTTGCCTCTACGGCCACGACATCGACGAGACCGTCGGTCCTGTCGAAGCCAGCCTCGTCTGGTCAATCGGCAAGCGCCGCAAGCTCGACAAAGATTTTCCGGCGGCCGAGAAAATCATGGACGCCGTCTTCAATGGCACCGCCAGGAAACGCGTCGGCATCCGTCCGGACGGCAAAGCACCGGCGCGCGAAGGCACCGAGATCGCCGACAAGTCCGGCCGCGTCATCGGCAAGGTCACGAGCGGAGGTTTCGGGCCGAGCCTGAACGCGCCTGTCGCCATGGGTTATGTCGAGACCGCGTTCGCGGGCGACGGCACGGAGATCGACCTGATCGTGCGCGGCAAGCCATTGCCGGCGCGTGTCGCGCCCATGCCGTTCGTCCCGCACCGCTATCGCCGCGCCATTTGATACCGAGGAGTTTTTCATGAGCGAAGTCCGTTTTACCGAGCAGCACGAATGGGTCCGCGTCGATGGCGACGAAGCGACGATCGGCATCACGAAATACGCAGCCGAGCAGCTCGGCGACGTCGTCTATGTCGAACTGCCGGAAGCCGGCCGCAAGGTCGGCGCCGGCGGCGAGGCGGCCGTTGTCGAGAGCGTCAAGGCCGCGAGCGAAGTCTATGCGCCCGTCGGCGGCGAGGTGACGGGTTCGAACGACGCACTCAGCGGCGATCCGGCCAAGGTCAACGCGGATCCGGAAGGCGAGGGCTGGTTCTTCAAGCTGAAGCTCGCCGACAAGAACGAATTTTCCAAACTGATGAGTGCCGAGCAGTACGCGGAATTTGTGAAGGGACTTTGATCCATGCGTTACCATCCGCTGACACCCGACGACCGGCTCGCGATGATCGAGCGCATCGGCGTCACGAGCGTCGATGCCCTGTTTCGCGACGTGCCGGCGTCGGCCGTCGTGCCGCTCTCGGCGTTCGATCTTCCCGACACGCAGGGCGAGCTCGAAGTCGAGCGCAAACTGACCCGCATCGCGGCCAAGAGCGTCGCGGCGGGAGCAGGACCGTTCTTCTGCGGTGCCGGCGCGTACCGGCATCATGTTCCCGCCTCGGTCGATCACCTCATCCAGCGTTCCGAATTTCTCACCTCCTACACGCCGTACCAGCCCGAAATCGCGCAGGGCACGTTGCAATACATGTTCGAATTCCAGACCCAGGTCGCGCTGCTGACCGGCATGGAAGTGGCCAACGCCTCGCTCTATGACGGCTCGACGGCGACCGCCGAGGCCGTTCTGATGGCGCAACGCATTACGCGCCGACCCAAGGCGATTCTTTCCGGCGGACTGCATCCGCACTATTCCGAGACCGTCGAGACGATGGCCGAGCTCTCGGGCCAGGTCGTGCGCGCCAACGCAACGCCGGGCAAGCCCGACGACGTCATCGCGCTGATCGACGACAAGACGGCCTGCGTCGTGGTGCAGAGCCCCGACGTGTTCGGGCTCATCCGCGATCTGAGGCCCATCGCCGCCGCCGCGCACGCAAAAGGCGCGCTGCTCATCGCCGTCGTCACCGAAGCGATATCTCTCGGCCTGCTCGAAGCGCCAGGCTTCCAGGACGCCGACATCGTCGCCGCAGAGGGACAGTCGATCGGCAACGGTCTCAATTTTGGCGGTCCCTATGTCGGGCTCTTTGCAACCAGGGAGAAATATCTCCGCCAGATGCCGGGCCGCCTCACGGGCGAGACCGTCGATGCCGCCGGCAAGCGCGGCTATGTGCTCACGCTCTCGACGCGCGAACAGCACATCCGGCGTGAGAAGGCGACGAGCAACATCTGCACCAATTCGGGCCTGTGCACGCTCGCCTTCACAATCCATCTCTCGCTGCTTGGCGAGGAGGGATTGACGCGGCTCGCCCGCCTCAACCACGCCAGGGCCTGCGCGCTGGCGGACCGCCTCGCCAAGGTCAAAGGCGTGAACGTCATCACGCCGGCCTTCTTCAACGAGTTCACGGTGAAACTTTCCAGGCCGGCTGCCGAAGTCGTCGAAGCGCTCGCCGGCAGAGGCATCATCGCCGGCATTCCGGTCTCGCGCCTGATGCCGCACGATCCGAATGTGCGCGATCTCTTGATCGTCGCGGTGACCGAAACCAGCACGGACGAAGATTGCGACGCCCTCGCCAAGGCGCTCGCGGAGGTTCTGTCATGACCATGAACAACCAGGGCCGCCCGTCCGCACCGGGTACGATCGACAATCACGAACTGGCCACCATTTCCGGCGATCGGGGTCTCGACCACGAAGAACCGCTGATCTTCGAGATCGGACGCGACGGCATGACCGGCGTCGACCTGCCGAACGTGCAGATCGCCGACACGCGGCTCGGCGGCATGCGCCGCAGGCAACCGATCGGCCTTCCTGGGCTCTCCGAGCCGGAAGTCGTGCGCCACTATGTGCGACTGTCACGGATGAACTACGCGATCGACGCGGGTCTCTATCCGCTCGGCTCCTGCACGATGAAGCACAATCCGCGCCTCAACGAGAAGATGGCGCGGCTGCCGGGCTTCGGCGATTTGCATCCGATGGCGCCGCAATCGACGGTGCAGGGCGCGCTGGAAGTGATCAGCGAACTCATGAAATGGCTCACGACGCTGACCGGCATGCCGGCGGTCGCGATGTCGCCCAAGGCGGGCGCGCATGGCGAGCTTTGCGGGCTGCTCACGATCCGCGCCGCCATCGCCGCGCGCGGCGAGACGCGCAGGCGCATCCTGGTGCCGGAATCCGCGCACGGCACCAACCCCGCGACGGCGGCTTTTGCCGGCTTCACCATCGACGAAGTGAAGGGCACGGCCGACGGCCGCGTCGACATGATCGAGCTGGAAGGCAAGCTTGGTCCCGACGTCGCGGCGATCATGCTGACCAATCCGAACACATGCGGATTGTTCGAGCGCGACATCCGCCACATGGCGGACGCGACGCACAAGGCGGGCGCATACTTCTATTGCGATGGCGCCAACTTCAACGCCATCGCGGGCCGCGTGAGGCCGGGCGATCTCGGCATCGATGCGATGCATATCAATCTTCACAAGACCTTCTCCACGCCGCATGGCGGCGGTGGACCGGGCGCCGGGCCCGTTGTGCTTTCCGAGGCGCTGGCGCCTTTCGCGCCACTGCCGCTGCTCGTTCACGACGCCAGGGGCTTCCGCCTGATCGAGGATCGCGACGAGCTGCCTGCGGGCGCCAGGCCCTTCGGCCGCATGAGCGCCTTTCACGGCCAGATGGGCATGTTCGTGCGCGCGCTGGCCTACATGCTCAGCCACGGGCGCGACGGCGTGCGCCAGGCCAGCGAGGACGCGGTTCTCTCGGCCAACTATATCCTCGCTTCGCTCAAGGACGTGATGAGCGCGCCCTTCGGCGACGGACCCTGCATGCATGAGGCGCTGTTCGACGACCGCTTCCTCGAAGGCACGGGCGTCACCACGCTCGATTTCGCCAAGGCGATGATCGACGAGGGCTATCACCCGATGACCATGTACTTCCCGCTGGTCGTCCACGGCGCGATGCTGATCGAGCCGACGGAATCGGAATCGAAGGAGTCGCTGGACCGGTTCATCCATGTGCTGCGCGAACTGGCGCTCGAGGCGACTGCCAGGAACACCGCGCGCTTCGACGGCGCGCCGCACTTCGCACCGCGCCGCCGCCTCGACGAGACCGCCGCCGCGCGAAAGCCCGTGCTGCGCTGGAGGCAGAAGGACCTGCCGCAGGCGGCGGAATAAGAAAAAACCCCCGTCCGGTACATCCGCGGGCGGGGGCTGAAGGTATTTCCTAGGAGGCTAAAACCGCTTCGCCGGTGCGCTCGCAACGCGCCGTCGGATGGGGAACAAATTCAGCTGCACATGTGAACCGTCAGGCCCGCGGGAACCTTCGTGTCGGAATCGCCGCAGGCTTCATCGAGTTGTTTCTGCTCAAGGCCCTTCGCATGCGAAAGGTCTGTTCCCTTCAGGGACGTGATCGTCATGACTGCGCCCGTCAGGTCGGCGCCGTCGAGATCGGCATGCGCGAGGTTCGCGCCTGAAAGATCGGCGCCGCGGAACGTCGCGTTCGAGAAATTCGCGTAGGACATGCACATCAGCACGGCCTTCGCGCCGTCGAAATTCGCGCCCGTCAGGTTCTTCGCCTTGACGCAGGTGTTCGTCAGGTCCGCGCTCTGCAGGTTGCAGCCGGGGCAATCGACGATGCCGGCATGAATGCGCGCGACTGCGGCCTCGTCATAGGCCGGCGCGGACAGGGCCATCGAAATGGTCACCGCCAGCAGCGCGATCACAAAGGCCAGGAGCTTGGGCATGTCTCTTTCCGGAACAGGCCCTCCCTTTCATGCAATCCCGGTGCCTTGGCCAAAATCCGGGCTTTTGCGCAAGAAACGGGTCGCCCCCACCCGCCCGGCGGACCAGATTGGGGCGGCAATCCAGACGAGACCTGTCCCATGTCGTTTCGCATTCGCGGCCTTTCCGCGGGCCAGTTTGAGCCGCTTTTCTCTCTCACGGACGCCGAACTTGCCGGGCGCGGCATGCGGCGCGAACGGATCGACGAACCGCACGCAGCGCCGTGCCGCGTCACGCTCGTCGACGCCGATCCCGGCGAGTGCGTGATCCTTCTTTCCTTCGCGCACCAGACAGCGGACTCGCCCTACAGAGCAGGCGGACCGATCTTTGTGCGCGAGCGGGCGCGCGAGCCGTTCGATCGCGTGGACGAACTTCCGCCGGTCTTCTCGGGACGGGTTCTCGCCGTGCGCGCCTACGACACCGACGGCATGATGATCCATGCAGACATCGCCGACAGCGATCCGCGCGAACTCTTTAGGCAATTTTTCTCCGATCCCGCGACGGACTATCTCCATGTCCACTATGCGCGCCGCGGCTGCTACGCGTGCCGCGTCGAACGGGCCTGACCGGTTCCGTCTGCGCGCAAGTGTCGGGATATAGCGGAATTGGCGATTTGACCGACTCGGTTCAAGAGCCGCCTGAAGTTTTATATCGTCTATTTTTCGAGCGTGACTTCGCCTTCGGAACTGCCCGCGGTTGAGTGGATCTGGAACTTGGCTTTGTTTGCGCCGTCACGCGTAAGCGTCGCTCCGCCGTCCTTCCAGGTGATCGTCAGGACGTTTCCGTCCGGCGAGACGGTCGAGTGCATATCGTCCGTGAGATAGTCGCCATGCCAGAAGATGGCGGTGACGCTGTTGCCGACCATGATGATCTGCACGCCGTCCGCGTCGGATTTCCCCCAATTGCCCGCCCACATCCCATCCCAATCGGCGAGCGCGGCAGTCGTCGTGAGCGCAAAGAGCAGGGCGAGAAGTGCGGTGCGTATGGTCATGCATGAAGTGTAGGGGATATTTCTCACTCCGTCATGGCGGGGACAAGCGGGGCGATGAAAAGCGCGTAAAGGAAAGGGCGCGGCACCGTTCGGTCCGCGCCCTCATTTCACTTCTATCGTCGACGCCTAGCTGCAGCCGCTCGTGCTGCCGCAGGTGTTGCACTTCATGCAGGTGCCGTTGCGCACGAGCGTGAAGTTGCCGCAGCTTCCGCACGCATCGCCTTCATAGCCCTTCTGGCGGGCTTCGGCGGCGCGCTTGGCGCGGGTCTCGCGTTCCTTGAGGCGGGCATCGAGCGCATCGACCATTTCGCCGACCGGGTTCGAGGCTTCGAGCACGCTGGCGCGGATCTGGCTCAGCGCTTCGCTGACGCTGGTTTCCTCGACGGTGAGGATTTCCGACGTGCGCTGTTCCTCGACATGGCCGTGATGGTCGTGATCCTCCATCATCTTCGGCGCCGCGCCGCCGCGCACGACGGCGATGGAGCGCTGCAGGCGGCCACGCACATAGCCGGTCGAGGTTACGCTTCTGACGGCCTGGACCACGTCACGCGGATCATGCGAGCCGTCGTCGACGCCGCCGCCGATATCCTCATCGGCGGGATGGACGTGAGCCAGGTCGCTGCGGTCGAGATAGGAAACAGCGAGCTCGCGGAAGATATAGTCGAGCACGCTCGTCGCGTTCTTGATCGAGTCGTTGCCGAGCACCATGCCCGCCGGCTCGAAACGCGTGAAGGTGAACGCCTCGACGAATTCCTCGAGCGGCACGCCATATTGCAGGCCGACAGAGATCGCGATGGCGAACCCGTCCATCAGCGAGCGGAACGCCGCGCCGTCCTTGTGCATGTCGATGAAGATCTCGCCGAGCCGGCCGTCTTCATACTCGCCGGTGCGCAGATAGACCTTGTGTCCGCCGACGATCGCCTTCTGGGTGTAGCCCTTGCGGCGCTGCGGCAGCTTCTCGCGTTCGTGCGCGCGAACCCGCTCGATGACCTTTTCGACGATGCGTTCGGTGACCACGGTGGTGCGGGCGGCGGGTGCGAGTTCCTCGGCCTCGTCCTCCTCGTCGTCGAACTGGAACACCTGGCTTGCCAGCGGCTGGCTGAGCTTGGAGCCGTCGCGGTACAGCGCATTGGCCTTCAGCCCCAGACGCCAGGAAAGCAGGTAGCTTTCGCCGCACTCCTTCACCGTCGCATTGTTCGGCATGTTGATGGTCTTGGAGATGGCGCCCGAGATGAAGGGCTGCACCGCCGCCATCATGTGAATGTGGCTCTCCACCGACAGGGCGCGCTTGCCGATGCGGCCGCAGGGATTGGCGCAGTCGAACACCGGCAGATGCTCGTCCTTCAGGAACGGCGCGCCTTCGAGGGTCATCGCGCCGCAGACATGCAGGTTCGCGGCGTCGAGGTCGGCGCGGCTGAAGCCGAGCGTCTTGAGCATGTCGAAGTCGGGAGCATCGAGCGCGGCGGCGTCGATCTTCAGCACCTTGGTGCAGAAGTCCGCGCCGAGCGTCCACTTGTTGAACACGAAGCGGATGTCGAACGCCGATTCCAGGGCGCCTTCGATCGAGGCGATCTGTTCCTCGCCGAAGCCCTTGGCGCGGAGCACGTCATAGTTGAGCGCGCCCTCATAGCCTTCGAGCGTGCCGTGGCCGACCGCATAGGCGACGATCTGGTCGATCTGGCCTTGCGTATATTGCAGCGTCTGCAGCGCTTCGGGAACGCAGCGGTTGATGATCTTGAAGTAGCCGCCGCCGGCGAGCTTCTTGAACTTCACCAGTGCGAAATCGGGTTCGACGCCGGTCGTGTCGCAATCCATGACGAGGCCGATCGTGCCTGTCGGCGCGATGACGGTCGCCTGCGCGTTGCGATAGCCGAAGCCTTCGCCGAGCGAGACTGCATCGTCCCAGGCGCGCTGCGCCGCGAAGGCAAGCTCCTTGTCCTTCACCGCGACGAGATCGAGCGGCACGGGCACTGTCGATAGACCTTCATAGCCGGACTTCTCGCCATGCGCGGCGCGGCGATGGTTGCGCATCACGCGCAGCATGGCCTCGCGGTTGGCGCCGTATTCCGGGAACGGCCCGAGTTCGCCCGCCATCTCGGCCGAGGTCGCATAGGATACGCCTGTCATGACGGCGGAAATCGCGCCGGCGATGGCGCGGCCATCGCGCGAATCGTAGGAGATGCCGGCCGCCATCAGCAGGCCGCCGATATTGGCGAAGCCGAGGCCGAGCGTGCGGTAGTCATAGGAGAGCTGCGCGATTTCCTTGGACGGGAACTGCGCCATCATCACCGAGATCTCGAGAACGATCGTCCACAGCCGGCAGGCGTGCTCGAACGCCGCGACGTCGAACACCTTGGCGCCGCCGTCGTGGTCCTTGCGGAACTGCATCAGGTTGAGCGACGCGAGATTGCAGGCGGTGTCGTCCAGGAACATGTATTCCGAGCACGGATTGGAGGCGCGGATGTCGCCGCCGGCCGGACAGGTGTGCCAGTCATTGATCGTGGAGTGGAACTGGATCCCCGGATCGGCGCAGGCCCATGCGGAATAGGAAATTTTCTCCCACAGGTCGCGCGCCTTGAGCGTGCTCGCGATCTTGTTGGAGCCGCGATAGGTCAGGTTCCAGTCCTTGTCTTCGAGAACCGCCTCAAGGAACTCGTCCGTGACGCGCACCGAGTTGTTCGAATTCTGGCCGGACACCGTCAGATAGGCTTCCGAATCCCAGTCCGTGTCATAGGACTTGAACTCCATCTCCTTGTAGCCCTGCTTGGCGAACGAGATGACGCGCTCGATGTAGTTGTCGGGGATCATCGCCTTGCGCGCGGCCTTGATCTCGCGGCGCAGGGCAGGGTTCTTCTTGGGATCGAAGCAATCGTCGTTCGAGCCTTCGCAATTGATGCAGGCCTTCATGACGAGCTTGAGATGTTTCTCGGCGAGCTTGGAGCCGGCCACCATCGCGGCGACCTTCTGCTCTTCCATCACCTTCCAGTCGATGAACTGTTCGATGTCGGGATGGTCGACATCGACGATCACCATCTTGGCGGCGCGGCGCGTCGTGCCGCCCGACTTGATCGCGCCGGCCGCGCGGTCGCCGATCTTGAGGAAGCTCATCAGGCCCGACGACTTGCCGCCGCCCGAGAGCTTTTCATTCTCGCCGCGCAGCGAGGAGAAGTTCGTGCCGGTGCCGGAACCGTATTTGAAAAGGCGCGCCTCGCGCGTCCACAGGTCCATGATGCCGCCCTCGTTGACGAGATCGTCGGCGACGGACTGGATGAAGCAGGCGTGCGGCTGCGGATGCTCGTAGGACGAGGCGGACTTGGTCAGCCGGCCCGACTTGTAGTCGACATAGTAGTGTCCCTGGCTCGGGCCATCGATGCCATAGGCCCAGTGCAGGCCGGTGTTGAACCATTGCGGCGAGTTCGGCGCGGCCTTTTGCGTCGCGAGCATGTAGGCGAGTTCGTCGAAGAAGGCGCGGGCGTCCGACTCATCGTCGAAATAGCCGCCCTTCCAGCCCCAATAGGTCCAGGTGCCGGCAAGTCGGTCGAAGACCTGCTTGGCCGAGTGTTCGCCCACCGTTTCGCTGCTGTCGGCGGTCTTGCGCCACAGGAATTCGGGGATGCCGTCTTCCGGAACAGGCTTGAGAGCGGTCGGAATCCCTGCCTTGCGGAAATATTTTTGCGCCAGCACATCGCACGCGACCTGGCTCCATTCGGCCGGCACCTCGATGTTGGACTGGGAGAAGACGACCGAGCCGTCAGGGTTTCGGATCTCGCTTGTAGCGGAACGGAAAGCGATGCCGTCGTAGGCAGAACGACCCTCAACCGTGAACTGACGGCGAATCCTCATTGGACTTATCCCCGAATATTTTGTTGCCACCCTCGCCGTCGCCGCGCGCCACCATTTAGGGGACAGTTTTCCCACCGCCGGGTGCGTGCCTATAGGGCAGCAGCCTCGGCGGGAGGTTGGATTTTGTCCGCCAGATTTGGTGTCGCGAGCAGCGACAGGCCCTAAGTATGGACACCCTTCAAAACGCGACGCAAGCGAGAAGTGGTAAACGAAATCTTACCCACCACATCTGGTAGACATTTCGAAGTGCGTTTTGCTGGGCAAAAGAGGGTGTCAAGCGGTTAACGGGAATCGTTCAGAAAATTTTTTCGCTTCCGTGACAGTCCGATACGTCGTCCGCTTTTTGGATCGATTGTGGATAATCTGCCGAAACACCGCCCGCGAACGTCCGGTCACCGTGTCGCCATTCTCTCAATGGCATGATGACGACTTGCCTTCTATATTCCGGCGGCGAATCCGAGACTTGGCCAAACCAGCATGTCCTTTATCCGCATGATTTTTGCCTGGTGGCACCACGCCACGTTCGGGACTTTGGCCACGATTTGGTTCTCGGGGACCTATGTCGGCACCGATAAATTCGGCAATCGCTACTATCAGGCAAAAAAAGGGAATCGCCGCTGGGTGACGTATGCCGGCACCGTCGAGGCGAGCCGCGTGCCGCCTGACTGGCATGGCTGGCTGCATCACACGTTCGAAGATCCGCCAACCAAGACGCCCTTCAAGGAGAAATCCTGGGAGAAGGAACACACGCCGAATCTCACCGGCACGGCCGATGCGTATCGTCCTGACGGCAGCCTCGCAAAAAGTGGTGTGCGTCCGGCCGCAACCGGCGACTACGAAGCCTGGAAGCCGGAGTAGGCATGAGCAGCAACAATACAGTCGAGACGATCATCGGGGCGATCGTCGTGGTGGTCGCGGCCGCCTTCCTCTACTTCGCTTATACGAACACAAGCTCGGGCAGCCTCAGCGGCTACGAGATCACCGCGCGCATGCCGCGCGTAGACGGCCTGGCGACCGGAACCGATGTGCGCCTGTCTGGAATCAAGATCGGCGCCGTGAGCGCCCTGACGCTCGATCCCAAGACCTATCTCGTCACGCTGCACATGAATATTCGCAGCGACATCCAGATCCCCGATGATTCCTCGCTGATGGTGACGTCCACCGGACTGCTGGGCGGTTCCTATCTCTCGATCTCGCCGGGCGGCAGCGAAAAGATGATCGCCGCGGGCGGTGCTATCACCAATGTGCAGGGCTCTGTCGATCTGATGGGCCTGGTCGGCCGCTTCATCGGCGGCGGCAACAACCAGAAACCGGCGCCGGGCGGAAAATAGTGCGGGCAGGACGCGCAATCCTTCTGGCCTGCGCGGGCGTGGTGCTCGCAAGCGGAGCGCTTGCGGTGACCGCACCCAAGACCGCGACGACGGCCAAACCGGCGGCGTCGACGGTTCCCGCTCCGGACTCAATTCCACCCAAGCCGCGCGGGCCGCTGACGCTCGTGCTGCGCGGCCTCGACAAGATTTCCGGAAAGTCGACGACGCTGGTCGCGCCGATCGGAAAACCGATCCAGTACGCAACGCTGACCATCGTGGCGCGCTATTGCTATTCGACGCCGCCGACCGAGACGCCGGAGACCGCCGCCTTCGTGCAGATCGACGATCATCGTCCCGATCAGCCCGAACGCAGAGTGTTCTCAGGCTGGATGTATGCCTCGAGCCCCGGACTGCACGGCATGGAACACCCGATCTATGATGTCTGGGTGATCACCTGCAAAGCCAGCGAACCGGGCCAGACGGTGGCCGTCGGACCGCTCAAGCCGGTCAAGCCGGTCTCTCCGGATGCGTCGGACAATGAAAAGCCGGCCGCGTTGCCCGAGGATGCCGGCCAATAGGCGTGATGCGCCAGTGCCGCGCGGAGCCGTGCGAGATAGGCCTGCCGCGAAATGGCCACCGCTCCGAATTGCGACAGATGCCTGGTGAGAAACTGAGTGTCCAGAAGCACGTATGACCCGGCCTTCAAGCGCGCTATGAGATGCACGAGGGCGACTTTGCTGGCATCGCGCTCGCGCGAGAACATGCTCTCGCCGAAAAAGGCTCCGCCCAGACTGACGCCGTAGAGGCCTCCGACGAGTTTGCCCTCATGCCAGCACTCGATGGAGTGGGCGTGACCCGCGGCGTGCAGGGCGGTGTAGAGGCGGATGATCTCCGCATTGATCCAGGTGTTGGGACGGCCTTCGACCGGCTCGGCGCAGGCGCGCATCACATCGACAAACGCAGCGTCGCTTGTCACGCGAAACCGGTCGCTGCGCACCGTCCGGGCCAGGCGCTTGGGGATGTGGAACGATTCGAGCGGCAGGACGCCGCGCAGTTCGGGCGACACCCAGTACAGATCCGGGTCGTCCGCGCGCTCCGCCATGGGAAAAATCCCTTCCGCATAGGCGTGAAGGACAAGCTCAGGCGTCAGGGGCGGCGAGCCGTGCATGGCGCCAGCATAGCGCCGGGCGGGTCAGCCGATAAGGTCGAGTGTCGCCTTGGTCATCTGTTCCGCGACCCGGATCGCGGCGATGTTGGCCCGGTAGTTGGCGAGCGCCATCGTCGCGCCGACGAGGTCTGCGCCGAAGTCGGCGCCTGCCAATGAGAGCGGCGGCGGCGGATTCACGCTACCGCCGCCCGGCGCGCTGCTCGAAGGCGGAATGCTGGCCCGCACGATGTTGGACGCCGCCGTTTCGAACTGCGTCGAAGCGGCCTGCAGGCCGGAGAGTGAAACGTCGATTGCGCTCATGCTGCGAGGCTACGCGGCGGCTCCTACCGGCGTGCGAAGAAATTCGAGCGCTTTCGATTCAAAGTTTATCGGATTTGCTGAGCGCCCACGGACCGGGCCCTGCCGCCGCGATGAAGAGAAAGACGAAGCAGAACAGGATCGCAGCATCGCCCTGGTTGACCGCAGGAAAGAAGCCGCCGCGCGTAAAGTGGACGAGCCAGTATGCGATCGCCATCTCGCCCGAGCAGATGAACGCGGTGATGCGCGTGAAGAGCCCGAGAAGCAACAAAGCGCCGCCGACCAGTTCGATGACCGCGGCCGCCATGATGATCGGAACGGCATTCGCCGGGATCGACATCACCATCGGCGGAAAGTGGAACAGCTTCTGCGTGCCGTGTTCAAGAAAGAGCAGCGCGGCGACGATGCGCAAGACGCTGAGAAGTTGCGGCTGGTATTTTGCAAGCCATGCCATTTGCGTTTCCCCCAGGTTGATTCACCCACCAAGCCTATCAGGATGGGCGAGCTGACGCAGGTCCGGCGCGTCTTCTTTCAGATCCACGCCCGTCAGCCGCAAGCGCCGCGATTCGGCGACGAGCCAGGCAAGGCGGTGCGCGGCCTCTTCGAGGGCCAAACCGCCGGGCCGAACGTTGGAGATGCAGTTGCGATCGGCGTCCCTGGTGATGCCATGTTGCGGCGCAAACGTCAGATAGATGCCGACCGAGTCGGCGAAGGAAAGTCCGGGCCGCTCGCCGATCAAGACGATGCTGAGTTCCGCGCCTAGCGCCTGGGCGATCTCGTCGCCGACGGCGACGCGTCCGCCGCTCACGACGCAGACAGGCGCGATCTTCAAATTCGGCAGACTGCCTAGGATGAGACGTGCGAGCGCTGCGCCATGCGCGTGGATCGCGGTCGACGACAGGCCGTCCGCAATGATCAGGACGGCATCGTAGCTGCCATGGGTGAGATTGATGCGGGAAGCCGCGCTGAGGCGCCGGCCGGCATCGGGATTCATGAGATAGGCATTCCTGTCGGTCGCGCGCGTGTTGAGCAACAACGTATCCGGGCGGCCTAGCGCGTCCGCGACGCTGTGCGCGTCGAACTTCGCCAGCACCGCATCGCGCGCGCGGGCGTGCGCGAGCTGGAACTCGAGAACGCGGCTGGTGGGAAGGCCGTTTCCCGCGCGCCCCAGCGCGACGCGCGCCGGCGTGAAGGCGGCGAGGGCATTCCATTCGTCGCGCCCGCTCATGTCCGGTTCGCATAGTCGAGAAGCTTGGCCGCTTCGGTGCCCGCAAGGCGTGGGCGAATGCGGGCTTCTGCATTCATGATGCCCATGCGCATCAGCCAGGCTTCGAATTCCGGCGCGGGCCGCAGGTTGAGCATGTCGCGAACATAGAGCGCGTCGTGGAACGACGTGCTCTGGTAGGACAGCATCACATCGTCCGCGCCCGGCACGCCCATGACATAGGTGCAGCCGGCGACAGCGAGCAGCGTCAGGAGCGCGTCCATGTCGTCCTGGTCGGCGTCTGCATGATTGGTGTAGCAAACGTCCACGCCCATCGGCAGGCCAAGCAGCTTGCCGCAGAAATGATCCTCCAGTCCTGCGCGGATGATCTGCTTGCCGTCGAAGAGATATTCCGGACCGATGAAGCCGACGACACTGTTGACCAGCAGCGGCTTGAAGTGGCGCGCGACGGCGTAGGCGCGACTCTCCATCGTTTGCTGGTCGACGCCATGATGCGCGTTGGCGGACAGAGCCGAGCCCTGTCCGGTTTCGAAGTACATGACATTGTCGCCGAGTGCGCCGCGCTTCAGCGACAAGGCGGCATCCCTGGCTTCCGTCAAGACGGACAGATCGACGCCGAAACTCTTGTTGGCTGCCTCGCTGCCCGCCACGGACTGGAATACGAGATCGACCGGCGCGCGCTGTTCGATGGCGCGCAACGTGGTCGTGACGTGGGACAGCACGCAGGATTGCGTCGGGATGTCCCAGTGTCTGCGGATCTCGTCGATCATCGAGAGGAGATTGGAAACCGTCGCGACATTGTCGGTCGCGGGATTGATGCCGATCACCGCATCGCCGCTGCCGTAAAGCAGTCCGTCGACGACCGACGCGGCGATGCCCTTCGCATCGTCGGTCGGATGGTTGGGTTGCAGGCGGGTGGAAAGCCTTCCTGCGAGTCCAATCGTGTTGTTGAAACGCGTGACGACGCGCACCTTGCGCGCCACCGCGATCAGATCCTGGTTCCGCATGAGCTTGGAGACCGCCGCTGTCATCTCCGGCGTCAGCCCGGGCGCGATCACGGCGAGTGTCTCGTCCGTCGCTTCGTCGGACAGCAGCCAATCGCGAAATTCACCGACCGTCATCGCACGCACCGGCAGAAAGGCCTGCGCGTCATGCGTGTCGTGGATCAGCCGCGTGACTTCATCGTCTTCATAGGGCACGAGCGGACGGTCAAGGAATGTCGAGAGCGGCAGGTCCGCCAGCGCCATGCGCGCGGCAACTCGTTCTTCGCCCGACTTCGCAGCAAGTCCCGCCAGCCGGTCGCCGGAACGATCCGGCGATGCGCGCGCGAGCAGGGTCTTCAGATCTTCGAAGACGTAGTGCGTCGAGCCGAGGGTTCTGGCGTAGCCCATCGCCCGAGCGTCGCGCGGCGGCGCGGCCGGTGCAAGAGCGCTAGGCCTTCTTCTGCTTCGCCAGCCACTGTTCGAGCCAATGGATCGAATACTCGCCGTCGATGATGTCCTTCTCGCGGACGAGCTGCTGGAAGAGCGGGATCGTCGTCTCGATGCCGCCGACGACGAGTTCATCGAGCGCGCGGCGCAGGCGCAAGAGGCATTCGTTGCGGTTTCGGGCGTGCACGATCAGCTTGCCGACAAGGCTGTCATAGTAGGGCGGAATGCGATAGCCGGAATAGATCGCGGAATCGAAACGGATGCCGAGACCGCCCGGCGTGTGGAACTGCGTGATCGTGCCTGGCGAGGGCTGGAAGGTGAATGGATTCTCCGCGTTGATGCGGCACTCGATGGCGTGACCGGAGAAGGTGACGTCCTCCTGCTTCAGCTCAAGCGAGCTGCCGGCCGCGATGCGGATCTGCTCGCGCACGATGTCGATGCCGGTCAGCGCTTCGGTCACCGGATGCTCGACCTGCAGGCGCGTGTTCATCTCGATGAAGTAGAACTGGCCGTCCTCGAACAGGAACTCGATCGTCCCGGCGCCGAGATAACCGAGCTTCTTGAGCGCCGTCGTTACCACTGCGCCGATTTCGTCGCGCTGCTCCGCGTTGAGCGCCGGCGAGCCGGCTTCTTCCCACACCTTCTGGTGCCGGCGCTGCAGGGAGCAATCGCGTTCGCCCAGGTGAATGACGTTTCCTTGCGAGTCGGCAAGAACCTGGATCTCGATGTGACGCGGCCGCTGGAGATATTTCTCCATGTAGACCTGGTCGTTGCCGAACGCGGCCTTGGCTTCGGACCGTGCGGTGGAAAGCGCGAGCGGCAGGTCTGCTTCCGTCAACGCAACCTTCATTCCGCGGCCGCCGCCGCCGGCGGTTGCCTTGATGAGGACGGGATAACCGATTTCACGCGCGGCGCGCACCGCATCCTCGCCGTCGTTGACCGCGCCGCCTGAACCGGGAACCGTCGGGATGCCGACCGCCTTCACCGCCTGGATGGCCGTGATCTTGTCGCCCATCATGCGGATATGATCGGGCGTCGGGCCGATGAAGGTGATCCCGTGTTCCTTGACGATATCGGCGAACTTGGCGTTCTCCGAGAGGAAGCCGTAGCCGGGATGGATCGCCTCGGCGCCCGTGATCTCGCACGCCGCAATGATCGCGGGAATGTTCAGATAGCTCTGCGCGCTCGACGGCGGACCGATGCAGACGCTTTCGTCGGCGAGGCGCACATGCATGGCATCGGCATCGGCCGTCGAATGCACGGCGACGGTCGAGATTCCCATCTCCTTGCACGCGCGGTTGATGCGGAGCGCAATCTCGCCGCGGTTCGCGATGAGGATTTTTTCGAACATCAGTTGATGTAGGCGAGGATCTGGCCGAACTCGACCGGCTGGGCATCCGTGACGCAGATCTCGCTGACCGTGCCGCCGCGCGTCGCCAGGATCGGGTTCATCGTCTTCATCGCTTCGACGATGAAGAGCGTGTCGCCTTCCTTCACGACCTGGCCGACCTTGATGAAAGGTGCGGCGCCGGGTTCTGGCGAGGCATAGACGGTGCCGACCATGGGAGAGGGCACTCCGCCCGGCAGCGGTCCCTTGGGCTTGGGCGCCTCGATGGGTGCGGCCGGTGCGGGAGCGGGCGCCGCTGCGGACATCACGGTGCCGCCCGCCTGTTTCGACACGCGCAACCGCGCGCCATTGTGTTCGATCTCGATCTCGGTCAGGCCGGTCTCTTTCAGAAGCTCGGCCAGCTCGCGGATCGCGGCCGCGTCGACCAGGCCTTCGCCGGACTTGCCCTTCGGTCCGCTCGTGAGCCGCTGACCGATCGACTTCATGTCTTTCATGTTCATTGCTGACCTTTGATGAGGGACGCCATCGCGTCCACGGCGGCAAGATATCCTTGCGCCCCGAGACCGCAGATGACGCCGTTCGCCACCATGCTCACATAGGAGCGGTGGCGGAAACGCTCGCGCGCGTGCGGGTTTGAAAGATGAACTTCGATGATCGGTTTGCCGAGCGCCTTGAGCGCGTCGTAGATCGCGACCGAGGTGTGGGTATAGGCGGCGCCGTTCAGGATCACGCCGCAACCCTTGGCGCGCGCTTCCTGGATCCAGTCGATCAGATCGCCTTCGTGGTTCGACTGGCGGAAGACGATCTTGATGCCGTAGCGGTCGGCGCGCTCGGCGACAAGGTTGCGGATTTCGGCCAGCGTGGTGCGACCGTAAATCTCGGGCTCGCGCGTGCCGAGCAGGTTGAGCGTCGGGCCGTTCAACACGTAGATCGGCAAGCTCTTGATTTGTTTGCCAGATTTGGCCAAGGGAACTCCGGGCAGGGCGCGATTCCGCTCCTTATAGTCGCAGGCGGCGGATACGGAAACACCCAAGATGGCGTTGAATTTGTTGACTTCCGTCGGCGGGGAGACACGATCACCGCGTCCCAGGGGCGCCGTTGGCCGGATCACGTCCGGCCATGGAGGCTGAGATCGGTGCGCACCGAGTCCCTTAGAACCTGATCCGGTTCATACCGGCGTAGGGAGCGGATGGCCGTCGGCGCCGCCACTCCCCATTTGTTTGTGAGAAGAGGCGAACGGCATGACCTTGAACGTCATCATCAACGGCGAAGCGAAGAATCTCGGCAAGGCGATGACGCTGAACGAGATGCTGGTGTTGCTGGGTCTGGATCCCAGAAAGATCGCCGTCGAACGCAATCTGGAGATCGTTCCGCGCTCCACCTACGCCGAGGTGCAGGTGCGCGACGGCGACAAGTACGAGATCGTGCATTTCATCGGCGGCGGCAACACTGTCGTCGACAAGCCGTTCGTCATCGCCGGCAAGACGTACAGCTCGCGGCTGATCATCGGCACGGGCAAGTACAAATCGTACGAAGAAAATGCGCGCGCGCTTGAAGCGAGCGGGGCGGAGATCGTCACCGTCGCGGTGCGGCGGGTGAACCTCACCGATCCCGGCCAGCCCAAGCTGATCGATTTCATCGATCCGAAGAAATATACCTATCTTCCGAACACCGCCGGATGCTTCACGGGAGAAGATGCGGTGCGCACGCTGCGCCTGGCGCGCGAGGCGGGCGGCTGGACGCTGGTGAAGCTCGAAGTGCTCGGCGAGAAGAAACTTCTTTATCCCGACATGCTCGAAACATTGCGCGCGACCGAGATGCTGACCAGGGACGGTTTCCAGGTCATGGTCTATTGCAGCGACGATCCGATCATGGCCAGGCGGCTGGAGGATATGGGCGCGGTCGCGATCATGCCGCTCGCTTCGCCGATCGGCTCCGGCATGGGCATCCAGAGCACGGTGAATATCCGCATGATCATCGAGGACGCGAAGGTTCCGGTGATTGTCGACGCGGGCATCGGGACGGCGTCCGACGCGGCGGTGGCGATGGAACTGGGCTGCGACGCGGTCATCTCGAACACGGGCATCGCGCACGCCAGGGAACCGGTGCTGATGGCAGCGGCGATGAAACACGCGGTGGAGGCGGGCAGGCTCGCTTATCTTGCCGGGCGCATGCCCAAGAAGCCCTATGCCGATCCGTCGAGCCCGATCACCGGACTGATCTAGATGTTCCAGCGACTTCTCTGATTGTCATGGCCCGCGAACGCGCGAACCGCACGTGGCCGGGTGCATGCTCATCTCAGACCGGCTTGTCCTTCACCAGGTCCTTCAAATCGTCGTCGCTGACCGCGCCGGCGTGGAGATGGCCGTTGACGACGAATGTCGGCGTTCCGTCAATCTTGGCGCGCATGGCAAGTTTGTGGGCGATGTCGAGAGCGGCGTCGATCTCATGGTCCGCCATGTCGGCCTTCAGCTTGGCGACGTCGAGGCCGGCCTTGGCCGCATCGGCAAACACGATGCTTTCTGTGACGAGGCCCTCCTCGTTCATCAGTGCGAAGTGGAAGTCGAGATATTTGTCGGGCTGCTTGCGGGCGGCGAGGCTGGCGCGCGCGGCGACGACGGAGTCCGGTCCCTTGATCGGAAATTCGATGAACGAGAAGCGCGTGTCGCCCTTGTGCGCATCGTAGTAGCGCTTGATGGCCGGAACCGAAGCGCGGCAGAACGGGCAGTTATAGTCGAAGAATTCCACGAGGGTGGTCTTGGCGTTGTCCGGGCCGGTGACAAAGGCGATGCGCGGATCGAAGAACGTCTTGTTGCCGATCGCAGCCATGGCGGCGCGCTGGTCGCGTTCGGCGGTTTCGGCATCCTTGGCCTGCAGCTTGACCTGCATCTCCACGAAGATTTCCGGATGATCGAGCAGATAGGCGTGAAGCTGCTTTCCGTCCAGCCGTTGCGGCAGAAGGCCCGAAAGCGCCGCGCCGAACACGACGAGAAGCGCCAGAACTGCGCCGCCCAATGCGCCGAGAACGGCGGTTCTTGTCTGACCATTCATGTCGATATCCTTGATCGTCAACGTTGCTGCTGTTCGCGTGCCGCCGGAACGGCGATGGCCACGATGTCATTGGCGCGCTGCCAATCGGGAGAGCCCTGCGCCAGGCCATGGCGCGCACGCGTAGCGAACTGCGCCGCCTGCACCATCGCGCCGACATTGTAATAGCGCTCGGCGGTGGCGAGATCGGCCATCGGCTCGTCGCCCATCATGCTGTAGGCCTGCGCCGCCTCGTACCAGGCGAAAAATCGTCGTCTTCCTGCTGCAGGGAGATCTTCAGATTGGCGAGCGCGGGCTTGGCCAGATCGGGCCGTTCCGTCGCCAACTGCGCCGCGGCAAGGCCAACGCGCAACTGCGGCGCGCCGGGAAGCAGGTCGACGCTCTTCTGATAGGCGCCGACGCCGAGATCGGGCCGCGCCATGCTGACATAGATCTGGCCCAGCACTTCATAGAAGTAGGGATTGTTCGGTTCGTCCTTGATCAGGCTGTTGATCTCGGCGAGAGCCTTGGGAAGGTCGGGCTTGCGCGAATAGGCCATGGCGCGGGCGTAGCGCGCGGGCTTGCTCGTATCGCTCGGCGGATAGCGGTTGAAGATTGTCTGCATCGGCTCGATATAGCCGGCCAGCTTAGCCTGTATCATTTCATACTGATGCTCGACGGCCGGATCTTCGGGAACGTCCTTGTATGGCGAGGCTTCGACTTCGGTCTCGAGATTGGCGACGCGGTCGCGGCCTACGGGATGATCGGCGGCGAACGGATCGATGCGATCGGAAGCCATCGCTTCTTCGTCGGCGAGCCGTTCGAACGTCGCCAACAAGCCGCGCGAGGACTGATGCGTCTTGTCCAGCAGCTTGATCGCGATCTGGTCGGCGGTCGCTTCCTGCACGCGGCTGAACGCGTTGAACTGTGCCTGCGCGACGCCTTGCCCGCCGAGGAGAATGAGCATGCCCGCTTCGCCGGCGCCTGCTGCAATCGCGGCGATGCCGATGACCATCGACAGCAGCATCGGGATCATTGCCTTTTCGATGGCGGCGCTGTCCCGCGACAAATGTCCGGCGACGATGTGTCCGGTCTCGTGCGCCATCACGCCCTTCAGTTCGAGCGCATTCCTGGCGAACATGATCATGCCGGTCTGGATGAACATGTTCTGTCCTTCGGCGACGAAGGAGTTCACCGTCGGATCGTTCACGATATAGATGTGCACGCCGGCCGGATCCACGCCGCCGGCTTTCAACAGAGGATCTTCGTAGCTGCGCAGTGCGCGTTCGGTCTCGGTGTCACGTAACAGCAATATGCCTTGCGCGGCGGCGGGCGCGGTGAATGCGACCAGACAGCCGAAGAACCCCGCCAAGAACGCAATGGCGCGCGCATGGCCGGAAATTGTTGTACGAATGCGCCGGATGAGAGGCAAAGGGTTGCAAAAAGCCAAGGCTTGAACTCTCCTAATGGTCCCCGCGCCCCCTTTATTCGCTCGGGACCGTATGTGGGCGCGCTACGGGCGTCAACGGACGGAACCGCGCGCCAGTTAACATCAGGGAAATGTAACATCGATGCTGCGATCACGGGTTTTGGCTTGCGTTTCAAGCCTGCTTCTTTCCGCCTGCTCCATCGATTTGACCGGTTCACTGGGGCTTGACGGTGGCAGCGGCGGCACCGGAGCCACCGGAAGAGGTACCGGCTCTCTGGTCGTCGGAGACGAGCCGTTCGCGGTGCGGACGGGCGCGTCGATCCTGTCGCAGGGTGGAAGTGCTGTGGACGCGGCAACCGCGACCTACTTTGCACTTTCTGTAACGTATCCCGTGGCGGCGGGCCTTGGCGGCGGCGGCATCTGCATCGTTCACGATTCTGCGAGCGGCCGGAATGAGGAGTTCAACTTCCTGGCTCGCGACTCGAGCGGCGGTGGCGCCTATGCCGTGCCGGGATCGGTTCGCGGCTTCGCGCTGATGCAGAGCCTGTACGGCACTTTGCCATGGCAGCGTGATGTCTCGCCCGGCGAAGGTTACGCGGCCACGGGCTTTCCAATTTCGAGCGCGCTGGCTGCACGCCTCGCCGCCGCGCAGGATGTGATCCGCCTCGACGCCAAGCTTGCGGCGGAGTTCATGGACGAATCCGGAAAAGTAAAACCTGAAGGAACGATCGTCTCCAATCCGGACCTCGCCGCGACACTTGCAGCGTTGCGCGTCGACGGACCGAACGGATTCTACAAGGGACCGGTCGGCGCACACATCATTGCCTATTCGCAGGAGCAGGGTGGGGCCATCGGCGTTTCCGAGTTCGCAGGTTCGACTGCTACAGTCGGTGCGCCGCAGGCGATGCAGATGGGCAACTCCTATGTCTACCTGCCCTCGGTGCAAACCGGCTCTGGCAAATTCGCCGGCGCCCTGTTCGACAATATCAATCGCGCGCAGGGAACCAGCATCGGCGCCGCCGACCTGCAGGCGACTGTCGTCTATGCGGTCAAGCAGGCACTCACGCAGTTCGCGATCACCAATCTGCCAGCCGATCTCGGCGCAACAGGATTTGCGGCGATCAACTCCCGCGGTCAGGCGGTCGCCTGCGCCGTGACGATGAACGGTCCGTTCGGATCGGGACATACGGCGACGGGCACTGGCGTGACGCTGGCGCGCGCGCCGTCTTCCGGACAGACCGGTGTCGCGGCTGCGTTCCTGACGCCCGTCATCGCAACAGAGGGCGGCGCCGGAAACGTGTCGTTCGCTGGTGCAGGCGCAGGCGGGCCCAATGGTACAGCAGCGATCGGCTACGCGCTGGGCCGGCTGGCGGTCGGCGAGCGTTTGCTGAGCCCGGGCGACATGCGGTCCACCGGCGTGCCCTTTGACACGATCAATGCGGTCGCCTGCCAAAGCGGTGCATGCGTCGCGTTGCCGGATCCAGCCGGGCACGGCATGGGCGCGTCAGGCGATATCGGTCGCTGAAAAGACCGTTCCGCCTCAGGTTTTGAACGCGCGCTGCCACCAGCCTTTTTTGGGCGGCGATGCAGGCGTGTCGTCCGCCTTTGGCGTCGTGTCTATTTCACCCGGATCGTTGAGCGTCCAGGATGGCGTCGACGACGTGTTCGGCGCCACGCGCGGAGCATCCGTCGGTGTCGTGTCGATGTCATCGGTCACCACGCCGAAACGGTCATCGATCGCGGCCGGCGGAACAATTGCCGGAGCAATCGGTGTCGGCTCAGGCGGGCTGCCACTCGCCGCCGGCGGGCTTGCTGCAAACTGGTCGCGGTTGCCGCCCCGGCGGCCACGGCGGCGCCGGCGCTTGCGGCGCGGACTGCCGTCACCCGGGTGTCCTGCCAACTGGCCATCAGGACGCGGCTCATGGTCGAAGCCGTTGCCAGCCGGCTCGTCGCCGCTTTCATGTTCGAGTAGTCCGGCATCCGCAACGGACTCGCCGCCCTCAATGGCAGCAACGCCTTCAGGAGACGGCGCACCTTCACGCGGCGCAGCGTTGGGTCGATCGCGGTCGCGTCCGCCGCGATTGCGCCCGCCGCGGCGTCGGCGCCGGCGGCCACCTTCGCGGTTTGTCTGCTCGGTGCGCTCGGGACGTTCGCGCGGTTCGTCCTGTTCGACGATCGGGCTGTTGTCGGCCGCCTCGATCGCTTCATCTTCCTCGTCGAGCTCTTCTTCCTCCAGCAAGTCGAGTTCTTCCTCCTGCATGACCGGCTCTGCGACGGCCGTCATGACGGGACGTGGGAAGTCTTCCGGATTGCGCTGGCCGACACGGTCGATCTCGAACTCGCCGGCCATGAGTTCGGGCTTCGGCTCGAAATTGATCGTGATCGCGTATTCGGTTTCCAGACGCGCAAGTTCGCGGCGCTTCTGGTTGAGCGTGTAGATGGCAACGTCCGGCGCGACGCGCACGGTGAGGCCTTCGGCGCGCTGTTTCTGCGCTTCTTCCTCAAGCCCGCGCAAGACGCGCAGAGAGGTGGATTCGACCGAACGCACGATGCCCTGGCCACCGCAATGAGGGCAGGGGACCGTCGAGCCGGCGATGACGCCGGCGCGCAGGCGCTGGCGGGACATTTCCAGCAGGCCGAATTGGCTGATCTTGCCGATCTGGATTCGCGCGCGGTCCTTGGCGACGGCATCGCGCATGCGTTTCTCGACATCGCGGTCGTTGCGGCTGTCTTCCATGTCGATGAAGTCGATGACGATAAGCCCGGCAAGATCGCGCAGGCGAAGCTGGCGGCCGATTTCCTCGGCGGCTTCCAGATTGGTCTTGCGGGCGGTCTCTTCGATCGAATGCTCGCGCGTGGCGCGGCCCGAGTTCACGTCGATGGAGACTAGGGCTTCAGTCTGGTTGATGACGATATAGCCGCCGGAGCGCAGCGTCACGGTCGGTGAGAACATCGCGTCGAGCTGGGCTTCGATGTGATGTCGCTGGAACAGCGGCACGGGCTCGCGATAGGGCTTTACGTTTCGCGCATGCGTGGGCATCAGCATGCCCATGAAGTCGCGTGCGTTCTGGTAGCCGGCATCGCCCTCGACCACGATCTCTGCGACGTCCTTGTTGTAGAGGTCGCGGATGGCGCGCTTGATGAGATCGCCTTCCTCGTACACGCATGCGGGCGCGTTGGAGTTGAGCGTCGTCTCGCGGATCGTGTCCCACATGCGCAGCAGATATTCGTAGTCGCGCTTGATCTCGACCTTGGTGCGGTTCTCGCCTGCGGTGCGGATGATGAGGCCCATGCCCTCGGGCAGCTCGAGCGCCTGCGCAGCCGACTTCAGCCGCTTGCGGTCGTTCGCATTGGTGATCTTGCGGGAGATGCCGCCGCCGCGCGGCGTGTTGGGCATCAGCACGCAATAGCGGCCGGCGAGCGAGAGATAAGTGGTGAGCGCCGCGCCCTTGTTGCCGCGTTCTTCCTTGACCACCTGCACGAGGATGATCTGGCGGCGCTTGATGACTTCCTGAATCTTGTAGTGGCGGCGGCGAAGGAATTTCTGGGACGGCCGCTGCGCGTGCAGCGGCTGCGCCTCGCCCTCGACGGGCTGAGCTTCGCCTTCCAGCGGCTGCTCGGAAGCGGTCTGCATGTCCGGGACCTGGTCCGTGATCTCCGGCTCCGGCGTATGGACGTGAACACCCTCTTCTTCGGGAATGTGCGAGGCGGCGGCAGCGGCGGTCTGCTCGTCGGCTACACCGGCGGAGGCTTCGGCGTCGGCAACTTCGTCGATCTCCTCGTCGCTGTGCGAGTGATGGACGTGTTCGTGATTGTGTTCGTGCGCCGGCTCGTCGTGATCGTCGTGCTCATCTTCGTCTTCCGCCGCGCCGGGATGTTCGAAAACCTCGTCATGCTCTTCGGTTTCGGCCTCGACGGGACGCTCCGGCTCCTGGCCGTCTTCGGTGGGCAGGGCGTCCTGCGCTTCCGGGGCGGCCTGGAGCGTCTCGCCCCCGGCCTGTTCTTCGGCAAGACTTTCGGACTCGGCCTCGACGTCCTCTTCCTCGTCTTCGCTGATCTCCGGCTTGGGGCCGGACGTGATCTCGAAGGATTCGATGTCGTCCTCCGAGCGGCGGCGCGCCTCGGCTTCCTGCTCGGCGATCAACGCCTGCCGGTCTGCCATCGGGATCTGGTAATAGTCCGGGTGAATTTCCGAGAAGGCGAGGAAGCCCTGGCGGTTTCCGCCATACTCGACAAAGGCGGCCTGCAGCGACGGTTCTACGCGCGTGACCTTGGCGAGATAGATGTTGCCTTTGAGGGGCCGCTTGGTCGCGGCCTCGAAATCAAACTCTTCGACTTTTTGTCCGTCGAGAACGACGACCCGGGTCTCCTCCGGGTGACTGGCATCGATAAGCATGCGCTTGGGCATTGAAATCTCCGTGCGGGCCGCAAGAGCCCGTCGCGCGTCGTGGCGCTGACGAAGGGCTGGGCCGATCTGTTGTGGACGCGCGCCGCCGCACCGCCATCCGCAGACCGGCTGCGGATTCGGGAGAAAGGTCTGACGCGAAATCGATCATGGGAACGTAAATCTTTTTGGCCGGTCGGACCGGCCGCGGGACGCTGCTGCAATGGAGGGACGCTGCGCACCTGGGCTCAAAAAGCCGTCTGGCGCGAACTCCGAACCACTGCACCTCACGATCCAGACACCCCTGTGTCCGGCCGGCGCAGCAGGTTTCACTTGTAGGTGCGCGCTGCCTTTGCGGCAAGGGGAACGGCGGAAATTCGTCGCGACGCGCGAAAGGCCATGCCTTGCCCCAATCTGCTCCAAGTATGTCTGCAAGAAGTGTAGACAAAAAAATTGGCCAACAGACCACCTTAAATATACGACATAAAATACATATAAAGTATTCATCATGAGTGTACCAAGTAAAACGTACAAAGTATTATACGTGTTGATCAATTTATGTGTAGCATTCATAACACTATATGACATTTTATCTCATGAATACTGTTCTATATCTGTTTAATACTAGTAGTTTGCCCCGCGTTGCATCGATCGCTTGGGACTGCGGCCGGATGCAGATCACTCAGACGGGGCAAAAATGGCGAAGAACTCAGGGCTTGCTGGCCGCCGCGCGGTACTCCTCGCAGGCGCGGCTTTTTTGGTGTCGGGTGCCGCTCACGCGGCCGATGCGAACTCCAACACCTCACCAGGCGTCGAAACGGTCGTTGTGACGGGAACGCACATCCCGCGGCCGGAGTATGAACTTCCCAACCCGATGACGACGGTCAACGAAGAAGAAATTCTGCACAGCGGTACAATAAACCTGACCGACTATTTGAAGCGCATTCCGGCGCTCACTGCTTCGCTCGGCGACGTGGCGACATCGGGCCTCAACACGCCTGCGACCGACGCCGGCGCGTCGCTCAGCGGTCTCAATCTTCTGAATCTGCGCAATCTTGGATTCGACCGAACGCTCGTTCTGGAAGACGGCCAACGTATCGTCAGTTCGTCGACCGGTGATGCCGGTGTCGACACCGACACGATCCCGATCACATTGATCGCAAGCGTCGACGTGGTGACGGGCGGCTCGTCCGCCGTCTACGGCGCCGACGGTGTGACGGGCGTCGTCAACTTCGTCACGAAGCACGACCTGGAAGGCGTCGACGCGCGCATTCAAGCCGGCGGCACCGAGGACGGAGGTGCAAGCAAATATATCGCAGCCGTTTCGGTCGGGCACAATTTCGACGACGACAAGGGAAATATCGAACTCACTTATGAGGCGACGGTTCAGGATCGTCTCAGCTTTCTGCAGCGCGACTTCACAAAGCCGGGCGGAGCAGTCTTCTTTGTTCCGAACCCTGCAAACCCCGGCGGCGTCAATCCGGCGCTGCCCGCCAACATCCCCACCAAGAACGCTTTCATTCTCGGCCTTTCCGGAATCGGCGCAATCGACACGAACCTTGACGGCAATCCGGATTTTCTGGGAAACGGGCAGCCGTTCGATCCGGGCAATCCGATCAACGGCGAGTTCACGATCGGTGGCAATGGATTGCCCGCCGCGGCCGCTTTCGGCGCCGATCTCAGCCCAAATACGCATCGGCACATCGCGCAAATCACGGGCGACGAGGAGTTTTCGCACTGGTTCAAGCTCAGCGGTGAGTTCCGATTCGCGCATGTCGACACTTCTTCCGCGAGTGAGCCGGCATTCTTCGAGTTTCAGGCCATCACCGATCAGAACCCGTTCCTTCCGGCAAATGTCGCCGCCGCGATCACGGCAAACGGAACCTCCGGACTTGGGCCGGACGGATCGGCATTGGGTCTGCTGAATGAATATCCGTTCCAAATTCCCGGAGTGCCGCTTGTCGAAAAGGTGAGTCGCGACACGTACCGCTTTGTGGCAGGGGCATCGGGAGATTTCCCTCTGCCCGATTTCTTCCATGATGCGAAGTACAGGGTGAACTTCGACTACGGACAGACGGATCTGAGTGATGATGTCGAACACGATCTGGTTTCGGATCGTTTCGCGGCCGCGCTGGATGCAGTGATTGATCCCTCGACCGGAAAGCCGACCTGCCGCTCCAACCTCGAACCGGGAACGACGCCGGCAAATCTTGGCCCGCTCGGCTTGGGCAACACCTTTGATCTGCTGCTTTCCTATCCGACGAGCGGATACCCCAAGACGTTTACGCCGGGGCCAAATTCGGGCTGCTCGCCGCTCAACCTGTTTGATCCGACGGCCAACAACAAGGCGGCGATCGCGTTCGCGTATCAGACTTTGCACAACACCGGCTTCCTTTCCGAAGATGACGTCAACGGATTCCTGAGCTTCGACTTCCCGCAGGTGCAGGATCTGGGATTTGCGAAGCCGGTGAGCGTCGTTCTGGGCGGCGAGTGGCGCCGCGAAGCAAGCTCCTCCTTCTCACCGCCAATCAGCCTGACACCGAGCCTCTTCTTCGCGTCCGGCGCCTCTCCGGTCAAAGGAAGCTTCAGTGTTTCCGAAGCATTCGGAGAGCTATCGATTCCCGTTCTGGAAGACCAGCCATACGCGCAGGAGTTGTCGTTGGATCTGGCTGGCCGCGTGTCGAGCTACTCGACCGCCGGCACCGACGAGACGTGGAAGATCGGCTTTGTCTATTCGCCCATCACCGACATCAAGTTCCGCGGCACCGATGCGGTGGCAGTCCGCGCACCCGACATCGGCGAGTTGTTCGCGCCGCAGCAACAGGTCTTCGAACAAATCAACGATCCGTGCGATCCAGCCAATATCGGACAGGGCACGTCATTTCGCTCCGCCAACTGCCAGGCACTGATGGACGCACTCTTGGGGCCGGGCAACTATACGGCGGGCGTGACGCCGGTTCAGAGCAACGTGACGCTACCGACTCTGATCGGCGGAAACCCGAAGCTTTCGCCTGAAACAGCGCGCACCTACACGGTGGGCGTCGTGCTCCAGCCGGACTTCCTGCCAAGCTTTGTGGCGACGATCGACTATTACCGCGTGAGCATCACGAACGCGATCGAAGCACCTTCAGCACAGTCGGTCGCCGATCAGTGCGTCGATCTTTCATCGATCAACAATCCGTTCTGCGCGCAGATCACCCGACGGACGACAGCCGCTGGCCCCGGCTCGCCCGCGGGCTCGATCAGCAAGGCGACGTCGACCCAGATCAACGTCGCGCTATTTTACACGGCGGGCGTCGACTTCACCGCTGCGTATCACGCCGATCTGGATGATTATTTCGGCGCAAACTCCGGCACGCTCGACTTGAATCTGATCGGCAATCATCTCGACAAAATCGCTACGACACCGCTTCCCGGCCAGGCGCCGACCGATACATCGAACCAGCCGGGCTCTCCTTTCTGGCAGTTCAATCTTGACGCGAACTGGAGGCTCGACAAGTGGTCGGTGGACTACAATTGGCAGTGGTACAACGGGGTCTTGAATTTCACACGCCAGTCCGTGCTTTCCGAGCCCAACATCATTGCGAAGAACCTCATCCATACGGCCGACCAGAACATCCACTCGATACAGGTCGGATACGACGTTTCAACCGCACTGCACGTTTATGGAGGCATCGACAATCTCTTCTACCAGAAGCCGTCTCCGAACAACGAAGATATCGGCTATCCGGTAAGCCCGATTGGCCGCTTCTTCTACGCGGGCGTGAAGTTCAATACGGATGACTTCAACGATTTGGGTCTCTGACGTTCAGTCAGACTGCTTGGAAGAAATGGCGGGCCCTGGCCCGCCATTTTTTTGCTTGAACGGCTGACTAGCTATACTAACAACCTGTAAACCCATTTGGATGACGCTCGGCCCATGGCTGACGAACACGCGCGGATCGCACGCAGAGCTATAGGCGTGGCCCTCGCATTGGCGGGGTTTGGCTTCTGCGCGGCGGCGATCGCTCAGGGCACGTCGAAGCCCCAATCGGTTGACGACATCATCTCAAATGTCCTCAAGGACAACAAAGACGCGAATGGAAACGGCCGGTCCGGGCACTCCGGCCAACCTATCATCATGGGCGTGCGCATCGGGGAGCATCAGGACCGGACTCGCTTTGTCGTCGAAGTGTCTGACCCGGTGGCCATGCGGACCTTCACGCTTTCGAACCCCAACCGCGTCGTGATCGACATGCCGGTGGTGCAGTGGCATCTGGACACGGCGCCGCGTCCGACCGGAAACGGCATCGTTCACAGCTATCGCTATGGCCTGTTCCGGTCCGGCAATTCGCAATTCGTCATCGACCTGAATGCGCCGGTGAGCGTGAGCAGTCCTGTCGTGATCCCGCCGACCGGCGGCTATGGCTATCGCGTCGTGATCGACCTCGCGCCCACGACGCAGGAGCGGTTCAATTCGACATCCGGCTGGCCGGCCGATCTCAAGGCGCGTGAAGCGGCCGCCGCGTTGCTCGCGTCGCAAGCGCCTGCGCAACAGGCGGGCCCGTCGGGAGAGAAGCATGTCATCGTCATCGATGCCGGCCATGGCGGGATCAACTCCGGGACGAACGGAGTCAACGGCTTGATGGAGAAAGATCTCGTACTGGATGAAGCGCTGCGGCTGGGCCGCGCGCTGTCGCAGCGGCCAAATTATGTCGTGCATCTGACGCGCGATACCGATGTCTACATTCCATTGAAGGAGAGGGTGAACATCGGCCGGAGCTGGCGCGCCGATCTGTTCATTTCCCTGCACGCCGATTCGAACCCGGACCCGAGCGTGAACGGCCTCTCCATCTACACGCTCTCCGAATCAGGGTCGGACAAGGAGGCGGCGGCGCTCGCCCGCAAGGAAAACCAGTCCGACGTCATCGCCGGCGTCGATCTGGCCGGCGGCAACTCGACCGTCGCGCCGATCCTGATCGACCTGGCGCAGCGTGACACCATGAACAGGTCGTCCCGTTTCGCGGAGGGGGCAGTCTCGATGCTGACCCGAACGACGGACATTTTGCCGCGACAGCCCCATCGGGCGGCCGGTTTTGTCGTGCTCAAGGCGCCCGACGTGCCCTCCGTGCTCATCGAGCTTGGCTATCTCTCCAATCAGAACGATGCGGACCAGATGAATACGCCCGGCTGGCGCAACGGCGTCGCCCAGGCCATCGCGGGGGCCGTGGACCAGTATTTCGGACCGCCCGCATCCGCCTTTCCCTGAACGGCTGCTAACGTGACGGAAATCCTTTCCATCGCCATAATCGACCGATAGAAGGGCCACCCTAAAGGGGCTGAACACGCCGATGTGGCGCCGGATTTTACTGTACGGGGGTTTGGGCGCAGCGGTGCTGCTGGCGGCGGCCGTTCTGGGCGCGCTGGCCTACATCTATTCGGTGACCCGCGACCTGCCGAGCGTCGAGGCGCTGCGCAACTACCAGCCGCCGGTTACCACCCGCGTCTATGCGGGCGACGGCACCCTGCTCGGTGAGTATGCGCGAGAGCGGCGCATCTTCGTTCCGATCTCCTTCGTGCCGAAGCTGGTGACCGAGGCGTTCACCTCTGCCGAAGACAAGAATTTCTACTCACATCCCGGCATCGATCCGTCGGGCATCATGCGCGCGGCGATCAAGGACATCTTCAACGTCTTCCAGCACAAGCGGCTCGAAGGCGCCTCGACCATCACGCAGCAGGTCGCAAAGAACTTCCTGCTGAACAGCGACGTGAAGTTCTCGCGCAAGATCCGCGAGGCTATCCTCGCGATCCGCATCGATGCGACCTATCCCAAGTCGAAGATTCTCGAGCTCTATCTCAACGAGATCTATCTCGGCGAAAACTCCTACGGCGTCGCCGCGGCGGCGTTGAACTATTTCGGCAAGTCGCTCGATGAGCTCGATGTCGCAGAAGTGGCGTTCCTCGCGGCGCTGCCCAAGGCGCCTTCGGCCTATGATCCGGCGCACAATCACCAGGCTGCGCTCGACCGCCGCAACTGGGTGATCGGCCAGATGCGCGAAAACGGCTACATCACGCGCGAGCAGGAAGAAGCCGCGATCGCCGAGCCTCTCGTCACCCAGACGCGCGCCATCGGCTCGCAGACCGAAGACGCAGACTATTTCGTGGAGGAAGTCCGCCGCCAGCTCTATGCGCGCTATGGCGAACAGCCGCTTTACGATGGCGGCCTTCAGGTGCGCTCCACGCTCGACACCACGCTGCAGAATTATGCCGTGAACGCGCTGCGCGCCGGACTTGTGCGTTACGACCGCCGCCATGGCTGGCGCGGCGCGATCAGCAACATCAACGTCGCTGGCAACTGGAAGGACACGCTGGCCGCGGCGGAGAACCAGTCTGGCATCGATAGCTGGCGCGTCGCCGTGGTGCTGTCGTTTGACGGCAAGGACACGCGGATCGGCCTGGGCGACGGTTCGACCGGAACTATTCCGTTCACGGAGCTTTCCTGGGCGCGCAAGGAGCTGCGCAACGCCACGGTGGGAGCATCGCCCGCCAAGCCGGAGGATGTGCTGAAGGTTGGCGACGTCGTCTATGTCGAGCCGGTCGACGCCAATCGCAATTTCGGCCTGCGCCAGGTGCCCGAAGTGAACGGCGGCATCGTCTCCATGGATCCGCATACCGGCCGCGTGCTCGCAATGTCCGGCGGCTTCAGCTACGCGTCTAGCCAGTTCGACCGCGCCTTCCAGGCGATGCGGCAGCCCGGCTCTTCGTTCAAGCCCTATGTGTATGCCGCCGCGCTCGACAACGGCTATACGCCGGTGAGCAAGGTTCTCGACGCGCCGTTCGAGATGATCGACGGCACCGGCAAGCTGTGGCGGCCGAAGAACTTCGAGAAACATTATCTCGGCATGACGACGCTGCGCCGCGGCATCGAACTGTCGCGCAACCTGATGACCATCCGGCTGGCCCAGGCCATCGGCATGGACAAGGTGGTGCAGTATCCCGAACGCTTCGGTGCCTATGATCACCTCGCGCCGTTCCTCGCAAATTCGATCGGCTCGGCGGAGACGACGCTGCTCAAGCAGGTGACCGGCTATGCAGTGTTCGTCAATGGCGGAAAGAAGATCATTCCGTCGCTGATCGACCGAATCCAGGATCGCAACGGCAAGACCATCTGGCGCCATGACAGCCGCGCCTGCGATGGCTGCGACGCCGATGACTGGCGCGGCCAGGCCGAGCCTTTGCTTGCCGACACGCGCGAACAGGTTCTCGATCCGCAGACAGCCTATCAGATCGTCTCGCTCCTCGAAGGCGTCGTGCTGCGCGGCACCGGCCGTTCGGTGCTCGCCGTCGGCAAACCGCTCGCTGGCAAGACCGGCACCTCGAACAATTCCAAGGATGTGTGGTTCGTCGGCTTCTCGCCCGACCTGTTGTGCGGCGTCTATGTCGGCTTCGACAATCCGCGCACGCTGGGCGGCATAGAGCAGGGCGCGACGGTGGCGGCGCCGATCTTCCGCGATTTCATGAAGGGCGCGCTGTCCGGCCAGCCCGGCCTGCCGTTCCGCGTCGCTCCGGGCGTCGAGATCGTCAATGTCGACTATCACTCGGGCGCGCTGTCCAGCGGCCCGGGTTCCATCCCCGAAGTGTTCAAGCCTAACACCGCGCCGGGCGAACCGGACGCACCCAATGCC
Organism: uncultured Alphaproteobacteria bacterium; assembly: GCA_963741725.1. Taxonomy (GTDB): domain Bacteria; phylum Pseudomonadota; class Alphaproteobacteria; order Micropepsales; family Micropepsaceae; genus Rhizomicrobium. The sequence goes on from CAVUJC010000007.1 coordinate 219,977, forward strand.
GACATCAACGACAATGTCGGTGCGTTCTCCGGACCAGCCGCGCCCGCGTCTTCGGCGACGCCTGCGGAACCCAGCAATGGCGGGCTTTACTGAGCCTTGAACTTTACGAAAGGCCGGACGCTGCCTATATGAGCGACCGGAGAGAACATCATGCGTCCCGAAGTCGAGCGTAGCGTCGAAGAGATCCAGCAGGCCATCGCCCTGCTGAGGAGGCATCTTTGACTGGGACAAATCCACGCGTCGCCTCGACGAGCTGAACGCCAAGGCCGAAGACCCCGCCATCTGGAACAATCCGCAGGACGCGCAGAAGATGATGCGCGAGCGCCAGAAGCTCGAATCCTCGCTCTCCGCCGTGCGCACACTTGAGAATGCGCTCGGCTGATGCGCTCGGCCTGATGGAAATGGCGGAAGCGGAGAGCGACACAGCAATGGTGGCCGATGCCGAACGGTCGATCCAGGACATTTCCAGACGCGCCGAACAGCAGCGGCTGCAGTCGATGCTGTCGGGCGAGGCGGATGCCAACGACAGCTATCTCGAAATCCATGCCGGCGCTGGCGGCACCGAAAGCCAGGACTGGGCCGCGATGCTCGAGCGCATGTACACGCGCTGGGCGGAAAAGCACGGCTACAAGGTCGAGTATCTCGAGGAGAGCGAAGGCGAGGGCGCGGGCATCAAGTCCGCGACGCTGCTCATCAAGGGCGAAAACGCCTATGGCTGGCTGAAGACCGAAGCGGGGGTGCATCGTCTGGTGCGCATCTCGCCGTTCGACTCCAACGCGCGCCGCCATACGAGCTTCTCGAGCGTCACCGTCTATCCGGTGATCGACCAGTCGATCGAGATCGATATTCCGGACAAGGACGTGCGCATCGACGTCTATCGCGCTTCCGGCGCGGGCGGCCAGCACGTCAACAAGACCGAAAGCGCTGTGCGCATCACGCATCTTCCAACCGGCATCGCCGTCGCCTGCCAGACGGAGCGGTCGCAGCACCAGAACCGCGCCAATTGCTGGGACATGCTGCGTGCGCGTCTTTACGAAATCGAACTGAAGAAGAAGCAGGACGAAACCGGCGCGTTCATCGGCGAGAAGTCGGATATCGGCTGGGGTCACCAGATACGCTCTTATGTCCTGCAGCCCTATCAGCTTGTGAAGGATCTGCGCACCGGCGTTGAAAGCCGGGCACCCGGAGACGTGCTGGACGGAGACATCGATCCCTTCATGGCGGCCGCGCTCGCGCAGGCGATCGGCGGCAAGCCCAAAGAAGAGATCAAGGATCTCGATTAAAGCTGGATATGAAAACGATGCCGCGCGGGTGAATGATGCGAATGAAACAGCTCGCCCCCTTTGTCATTGCCGCCGCCGCAACAATCTCAGCCAGTCAGGCGCACACGATCTGCACCGCAGTGGCAGACGGCGCGACCGGCAAAATTCTACTGCAACAGGGCGATTGCGCGACGCGCGTCACGCCGGCCTCGACCTTCAAGGTCGCCCTCAGCCTGATGGGCTATGACACGGGGTTTCTGAAGGACGAGCACGCGCCCCTTCTGCCGTTTCGCGAGGGATATCCGGACTGGATTGCTTCCTGGCGCGCGCCGACCGATCCGGCAAGCTGGATCAGGAATTCCGTCGTCTGGTATTCGCAGCAGATCACCCAATCGCTCGGCGAAGACCGTTTCCAGAAATACGTCTCCGCGTTTCAGTATGGCAATGAGGACGTCTCTGGCGACGCTGGCAAGAACAATGGCCTGACGCGCGCCTGGCTTTCTTCGTCGTTGAAGATCTCGCCGCTCGAGCAGCTCGCGTTTCTGGGCAGGCTCGTCAACCACAAGCTTCCTGTCACAGCGAACGCCTTCGACATGACGTGCCGCATTACGCGGCTAAGCGATCTGGTCGACGGATGGGAGGTTCACGGCAAGACAGGCACGGGCTCACCGGTGCTCGGCGACGGCACGCATGACGAGGATCACGACTATGGCTGGTTCGTCGGCTGGACCAGCAAAGGCGGCCGGACAATCGTCTTTGCGCGGCTGATCCAGGAAGAGGCGCGTGCGCCGCAAGGCGCGGGGCCGGATGCGCGTGCTGCATTCCTCAGCGAGCTGCCGGCGATTTTGACGTCGCTGCCGCCGGAAAACTGATCGGGTTGAGACGTCTCAGCTTGCCGCGAGCGGACGCGGCAGGTCGGTTGCCGCGGGACGCGGGGCCGCAGGTGCAGCCGCGGGCGTCATCGGCGCGGTGGAGCCTGGCGCGGTCGAAAGCGCTCGGAAATCGCTCGTCGCCTTCTTGGTGCCGGCGTCATCCGCAAGAGGATTGTCGGCGTGGCGGCAATTGCCTTCGAAGAATGCGCCGGTCTCGACCGCAAACGCCTCGTGCAGGATGTTGCCTTCGACATGACTGGTCGCGCACAGCAGGACCTTGCGGGCGCGGATGCTGCCCTGGACCCGGCCGCGGACGGTGACTTCTTCGGCCATCACTTCGCCGTTGATGAAAGCCTTGTCGCCGATGACGAGGGCGGCGCTGCGCACATCGCCCTCGACGCGGCCGTCGACCTGGATGTCTCCCGTCGAAATCAGCGTTCCGTTCACGATGAGATCGGCGCTGATGATCGAAGGTGCTGACGAGCGCGCGGCGCGCTTTGCCTGCGGAACCGAAGCTGCTGCGGCGGCTGCGGCGGCCGCTGCCGTGTCCTTCTTACTCGAAAACATGTCTGCCAGCCTCGATAAAGGTGCTCGGGTTTCGAACGACGTCATCGTACCAAACCTCATAGTGCACATGAGGTCCGGTGCTGCGCCCCGTCGATCCGAGTTTTCCGATCGGAGCACCCTTGGGAACCTTAGCCCCTACCTGCACCAGAATCGATGACAGATGGCCGTAGCGAGTGTGGATTCCGAAACCATGGTCAATTTCCACCATATTGCCATAACCGCCGCGCTCGCCTGCGAACACGACGGTTCCCGGTGCGGTGGCTGAGATCAACGAACCCCAGGGACCAGCGAAGTCAACGCCGGGATGAAATGAGTAGCGTCCTGTAAACGGATCGATGCGCGCGCCGAAGCCGCTCGTCCGTTCGAACTGCGAACCGGTAACAGGCGTTGTAAGCGGAATATGGCGCATCGCGGACATTAGCGTGTTGAGCTGATCAAGCACCGCGGAGGCGCGCAGGAACGCGTCACTGAAATTCTGGTCTGCGATTCCGTCGATCCGCACATTCTGCAGCGGGATGTCGGGGCCGCCCATGCCATGCGCGCCTTCGAAGCGGCGGGCATAGTCGTCGGGATTGATCCCGGCATGACGAATGACGCTCTGCAGCTCGGCAACCCCGTGAGCGACTTCGCCCTGCGCTCGAACCATGAGCACGGTTTCCTGCACGCCGATCCGCGCCACGCGGTTGGTCTGGTCATCGAGAACGCGCAAGGCCGGATGGGCCGCGAAGTTCAGCGTCAGCGCGCGGGGCGCCTGGGTCGAATGTCCGAACAGCAGGCCTGTCAGGTGACCCATGGCGCCGCCAAAATCGAGGAAGCTTGCCTTGGTCGGCTTGGCGGTGCGGGGTTGCGGCGCGACCGGCTGCGGCATGACCGGCAAGATGGACGATCCGGCGGGAGCCGAAACCTTGGGCGGCGGGGGCAGACCGGTCATCGGCCCTGCATTGTCGATGCCATCGCTCGGCCCGGCGGCTTCACCGCTCTCAGCCGGCGCACGGTCAGAACCGACGCGAATTCCCGTGTTCGCCAATCCCGACAGAGTCGCATCGACCTGATGCTTCTGGTTCAGGAAAGTCATGATGGTGTTCTGCTTGAGCTGCAGCTCGTCGGCCGTGGATTTGAATCTGTCCTCAGCCGAGACGAGCGCGCCGTTCAGTTCGTCGTACGAGAGCTGCAAATCGGCGACGCGGTTTTCGTAGGCCGACTGCATCTGCTGATAGCGGTGATCCTTGGCCGCGATGATCCGGTCCTTGAAGATCACGTTCACGGTTGCGAACGCGACCCAGCCCAGGAAGATCAGTGAGAGACCGGCGAGCGTCGCCTGCAGCGTGGGGCCGAATGTGAAGAACTGCACGCGGCCGTCGCTGCGGATGTAGATCTGGCGCTCCGGAAAAGTTTCATGGAGCCAAGCCCAGACGCGCTCGACGAGCGTCCCCGCCATACCGACTTTTCCCTTGCGTGCGTCTTTTGCGCCAATCCCAGCGGCACGCATTTCACTCAATTGGCGCCGTCGAATCAAGCTTTTGCCCCAGAAAAACGACTTCGCCGTTAACCGCGGTCCGAATGATTTTTTTGGTGGCTGAGTTTTCATCGTAGCGCTTTGGCTGCTGCGAGAACGGCTTCGACGTGTCCGGGCACTTTCACCTTACGCCATATTTCCCGGATCACGCCCTTGGCATCGACAAGGAAAGTCGCACGCTCCATCCCCATGTATTTACGGCCGTACATGCTCTTCTCCACCCAAACTCCGTAGGAGAGGGCCGTTTCTGTTTCGGGATCTGAGCCAAGCACGATCTTGAGTTTGTATTTGGCCTTGAACTTGTCGTGCGAAGCAGCGCTGTCTTTCGAAATGCCGACCACGGTGACGCCCAGAGCGTCAAACTTCCTTTTGCTCTCGGAAAATCCGATCGCTTCCTTGGTGCAGCCCGACGTGTCGTCCTTCGGATAGAAGTACAATACGAATGGCTGTCCCTTGAGGGAGGCGAGCGATACTTCACCTGCGCCGTCCGTCGCAAGCCGGAATTTCGGGGCCTTGTCGCCGGGCTTGAGGTCCATGCGGTCTCCGAACGAGGCAATTTCGACGTTTACGTACGAGGGAAGTCTAGGCCATAAGCTGATAGCTGATCTGGGGACGAAGGCCAAGGTTCAGCCTCAATTGTCCACGATTTAAGGGGGTTAGAGGTGCAGGTTCGTTGGCGCAGGACCCCATAACAGACCGGCAGACCGGCTCGCAGGCGAATGGCGGCACGCTGTCCGAAGCTTGGAACGCGTCTTTTATCGGCCGCTACGTCAAGTCACACCATATCAGCCGGACGGCTGTGGTGGCGGCAGCGCTCGGTGTTGCCGTATTGTTCTTTGTTATCGGCGCGGGCCTGCGGCTCCTGGTGGGACCGATCTCGCTGGGACCACTCTCGGGCCAGATATCCGACGCCATCGCTCAGGCATTGCCGGGCATCACGGTCAGGTACGACCAGGCCGCCATCGAATGGTCCCGTGACCAGGGCCGCGTCAATCTGGTGGTTCTGGGCGCACGCGTGTTCGACTCCAAGGGCCGCATCATCGCCCAGGCGCCACAGGCCGACATCGACCTGGCGGCGCAACCGTTCATCCAAGGCAAGCTCGTCGTCACCCGCATCACGCTGGTGGGCGTGCAGCTCACGCTGGTGCGCACCGAAGACGGCAGCGTGCGTCTCGGCGTTGAGCGTGACGAGACGCAGCGAGACATCATCAAGCGCATCACCGATGCGATCAATTCCAACAGCACCGGTGCTTCGGCCCTGCAGGCTTTTGCCATCCGCAACGCGCGCGTCGCGTTCCTGGACGAGACGACGGGCATGTTTCTCGTCGCGCCCAAGGCCGATGTGAAGATCGCGACGGCCGGAAACAATCTCGTCGCAACGCTCGCTGCCGACGTCGAAGTGTCGGGCCGCGCCGCCCATGTCAGCGGTGCGCTGAACCTGCCGCCGAAACAGGGGCCCGTCACCGGCAATATCGAGGTTCACGGCCTGGATGTCGCAGCGCTTGGGCGCAACGCCAAGATGTTCCACTTCCTGCGCAGCATCGCGATGACGGCCAACTTCTCGGCCTCCTTCGCGATCCAGGGCACGCATCTCCTGTCGGCAGGATTTGGCGCCGACGCGTCCGGTACCGCCGTGCTGATCGGCGTCAAGCAGCCGGTGCTCGTCAAGACGCTCCATCTGGCGGGACACTATGATCGCGCATCGGCGCGCATCTTCGTCGACAATGCGATCCTCGATTCCAACCAGATGAAGGCGCACCTCATCGGCGTCAGCAATCTGATCTACGACAATACCGGCGCCATCGAGCGGCTGGGGGTGTCGCTGAATGCGGATCAGGTCGCATTGTCGGTGCCGGGAACCTTCGTGCAGCCTGTCGCGATTGCGTCGGCGACGCTGGCCGGAAGCTATGTTCCCTCGACGCACGATATCCTGATCGATCATCTGGGCGTCGCTGGCGCCGGACTGAGACTGGAAACCTCCGGCCGCGTCACGCTGATCGACAAGCAGTCGCCCGTGGCCGAGCTCAAGGGCCGCGTCGAGCCGCTGCGCGTCGCCGACTTGTTGCGCTTCTGGCCGCTCGGCGCTGCGGATGGCGCGCGCGACTGGATCAGCCGCAACATCTTCGCCGGCTCCGTCGGGCCAATCCTGTTCGAAACGCATTTTCCGGCCGGCATGCTGGATCAGGACAAATTGCCCGACGGTGCTCTGCTGATGACGTTCCCGATCATCAATGCCGAGGCGAACTACGTCACCGGCCTCACGCACATGACGGCGGTGCAGGGCAACGCGAAGCTTACCGGCAATAGCTTCACCGTCGATGTGTCGGGCGCGCGCATCGGTCCGCTCGTGGTGAGCAAAGGTCATGCCATCGTTCCGGACCTCAGCGCGGTCGATACGCCGGCCGACATCATGGCGCATATCGACGGGTCGATGACCGATATCCTGAAACTCACCGACCAGCAGCCGCTGCACTATGCGACGCGGTTTGGGGTCGACCCCGTCACCACCAAGGGAGCCGCGAGCGTCGATCTCGACTTCAAGCTGCCGCTGAAGCGCAATCTCAGCATCGACAGCGTGGCGATTTCCGTGAAGGCCGCGGTCAGCGGGTTCGCCGTCTCGCTCGGCAAGGATCTCCACCTCACCGACGGAGCGATGAAGTTCGAGATCGACAACAACCATTTGCACGCCGCCGGGCAAACGAACCTGGCGACCTCGCGCCTGACGGTGGACTGGGTCGAGGATTTCAAGACACGCAATGCGATCACCACGCGCGTCGCGGTGAAGGGAATGATCGACGATGCGGCGCGCGAGGCGCTGCACATTCACGCGTCCGACTACCTGCGCGGCAGCGTCGGCGTGAACGGCAACCTCACCGGTCATCGCGGACAGCTACTGACCGCCGACATGAACCTGGACATGACGCCTTCCATCCTGTCCTTCGATATTGTCGGCATCAGCAAGCCCGCCGGCTTTCCGGCGTCGGGTCATGGCACGGCCGTGTTCGGTCCGCACAGCGCGATTGAGACCGCGGATGTCAAAGTCACCGGACCCTCGATCCAGACAACTCTATCGGCGACATTCAATACCGACGGGCTGATGACGTCGCTCAGCGCGCCGACCTTGCGTTCGGGCTCGTCGAACGATTTTTCATTCAACCTGACGCGAAACGGTCCGGCCCAGGACATCGTCGTGCGGGGCCACTCCATCGACGGCACGCACCTTGCCGGGCGCGGCAATGCAAACGGCAACAATCGAGGCGTATCGACGTCGCGTTCGTCTGCCGGCACCGGCTTTGACGGACCTTTCCATGTCAGCGTGAAAGTGGACCGCGCGGTGCTGCGCAGCGGCGTTGCGATCGCGCCGTTCAATTTCGACTATTCCGGCAACGGCGACAGGATCGGGAGTCTTTCGCTGGCCGGATCGCTCGGCAAAGGCACGACGGTCTCGGGCAATATCGTTCCTTCCGGCCCCGACCGAAAGCTCGTCGTTGCCTCGAACGATGTCGGGCAACTGGCGCGCGGTCTGTTCGGCTTCACCAGCATGAAAGGCGGCAAGCTGGACTTGCAGTTGACCCTGCACGGTCCGGTGAACGCTCCGGCGGGCGATCCTCCGTCAGCAAACGATTACCAGGGCCTCATGAAGCTCGAGGATTTCCGCCTTCTCAACCAGCCGTTCCTCGCCCGCCTGTTCAGCGCGGGCTCGCTGATCGGCTTCGGCAATCTGCTGCAGGGTGACGGAATCGCGATTGACGAGCTGAAGGTGCCGTTCGAATCCCGCAACGGCGTCCTTGCCATCCATGACGCGCGCGCCACCGGTCCCGCGATCGGCATCAGCGCCGAAGGCTATCTCGACCGGCCGAAGAACGAGATCGCCATCAAGGGAACGCTGGTACCGCTGTTCGGCATCAACAGCGTCCTCGGATTCATTCCGTTGCTCGGCGATCTGCTTGTGTCCAAACCCGGCGAGGGCATCATCGGGATGACCTATTCGGTCGCGGGCGACCCTGAAGAGCCGCGCATCAGCGTCAATCCGCTGTCGATGGTGACGCCGGGAATCCTGCGCCGCATCTTCGAAGGGAAAATGCCGGACGCAGCGAACGCGCCATCGAACGCCAAGCCTGCGCCGGTTACGGTTACGCCGCAGAACCCGGCGCCGACATCCGCGCCCTAGGCCGGCTTGACCAGCACGTGTTTCTTTTTGCCGCTCGAGAGCTTCAAGACGCCGTCCGATGTGACGTCTGAAGGCGCCACCACAAGCTTGGGGTCGCTGACGGAAACGTCATTGAGCTTCAGGCCATTGTTGGCGATCAGCTTGCGGGCTTCCGAGTTCGACGCCGCGAGACCGCAGGCGACCGCGAGGTTCAGGATGCCCTCGGGAAGTTTTGCCGAGATCGTCGGCAATCCTTCGGCGAGCGTTCCTTCCTCGAACGTGCGCCGCGCGGTTTCGGCAGCGGCGTCCGCGGCCGCGCGGCCGTGCAGCACCGCCGTTGCTTCGGTCGCAAGGATTTTCTTGGCGTCGTTGAGCTCGGCGCCCTGAAGTTTTTCGAGGCGCGCGATTTCGGACAATGGCAGGTCCGTGAACAGGCGGGCGAACTTGCCGACATCGCCGTCCTCGGTGTTCCGCCAGTACTGCCAATAGTCGTAGACGCTGAGCATGTCCTTGTTCAGCCAGATGGCGCCGGCCACGCTCTTGCCCATCTTGGCGCCGGAGGCGGTGGTGATGAGCGGCGTGGAAAGACCAAAGAGCTGCACGCTTTCCATGCGCCGTCCAAGATCGATGCCCGACACGACATTGCCCCACTGGTCGCTGCCGCATGATTGCAGGCGGCAGCCGAAGCGCTTGTAGAGTTCCACATAGTCATAGGCCTGGCAGACCATGTAGTTGAATTCGAGGAACGAGAGCGCCTGCTCGCGTTCGAGCCGGATCTTCACGCTCTCCATCGTCAGCATGCGGTTGACCGAAAAGTGCCGTCCGACCTCGCGCAGGAACGGGATGTATTCGAGCGCATCGAGCCAGTCGGCATTGTCGACCATGATCGCATCGCTCGGCCCGTCGCCGAACTTCAGCAGATGGCTGATCCCGGCCACCATGCTCTTCTTGTTCTCGTCGATCTCCTCGGCGGTGAGGATCTTGCGCACTTCGTCCTTGCCCGACGGATCGCCGAGCTTGGTTGTGCCGCCGCCCATCAGGACGATGGGGCGGTGGCCGGCCTGCTGGAGGCGGCGCAGGGTCATGAGCTGCACCAGGTTGCCGATATGCATGCTTCTGGCGGTGCAGTCGAAGCCGATATAGGCGGTCACGCGCTCCTTCGAAAAGAGGGCGTCCAGATCCTCCGGCGCGGAGCAGTCGTAATAGGCGCCGCGCTCCGCGAAGGTGCGGAGGAATTCGGAGCGGAATGCGGGCGCGGCGGGCATGGTATAACTCGGGTTGAAAAGGGTCGGGTGTGTAGCACGAATGGCGGAAACTCTTAAAGTCATGGGCCTGATGAGCGGCACCTCGCTCGACGGCATCGATGCCGCCATCGTCGAGACGGACGGCGAAGACCTCGCGATTCCGGGGCCGGCGCTGGGCGTGCCCTATGACCCGGAAACACGCGCCATGCTGCGCGCGGCGCTGACGGATGCCCAGACCGTGGCGGCCGGTGCGCCCGTGCCTTATTCCATCCGCGACGCCGAACGGCGCCTGACCGAAGCCCATGCGGACGCCGTGAAGGCGCTGCTGCACAAGGCTGGTCTCGCCGCTTCGGACATCGCTCTGATCGGTTTTCACGGCCAGACAATTCTGCATCGCCCGGAACAGCGCTGGACGTGGCAGATCGGCGACGGTGCGCTGCTGGCGCGCCTGACCGGTATCGATGTCGTCAACGATTTCCGCTCGGCCGATGTGAAGGCTGGCGGCCAGGGCGCGCCGCTTGTGCCGCTTTATCATGCGGCTCTGCTTCGCAAGGCCCGCGGGATCGCGCCTCCGGTCGTGATGGTCAACATCGGCGGTGTCGCCAACGTTACATATGTGAGCGGCGATACCGTCCTTGCGTTCGACACGGGACCCGGAAACGCGCCGATCGACGATTGGGCGCAGCGTCATACGGGCAAGCCTGTCGATGAGGGCGGCGCGCTCGCCCGCACGGGCCGTGTCGATGACGCGATCCTCTCTGGGATGCTGGAGAACAAGTTCTTCACGCGTGTTCCGCCCAAGTCGCTCGACCGCATGGACTTCGGGATGGACGCCGTGGCGGGACTGAGTGCGCAAGACGGCGCGGCGACGCTGACCGCGTTCACCGCGGCTTCGATTGCAAGAGCGCGCGAGCATTTTCCGGAACCGGCGACGACGTGGATCGTCTGCGGTGGCGGACGACACAACCGCACGCTGATGGATCAATTGCGTGCGCGGGTGAACGCACCCGTTCTGACGGCCGAGGACGCCGGCTGGAACGGCGACTTCATCGAGGCCGAAGCGTTCGCCTATCTGGCGGCGCGTTCGGTGCGCGGACTGCCGCTCAGCCTCCCGACCACGACAGGAGTGGCCCAGCCGATGAGCGGCGGAAAATTTTACCGCAAAAGCTAGGCTAAACCCTTCGATCTGCAGCCAAATCGAATTTCGTCGGCAACCCGCGAAACCATTTGTAAAGCATCTTGGGCCCAGCATCGACGCGTGGGGCGTAACGGAGGATCGAATGAGTTCGTTATATTCGGATCGCCCGATGTCGGATTATGAGCGCGCGCTCACTGGAATCGTGCGCGTCATGCTCGACGCCATGATCGACATGGGCGCACCCAAGCAACAGCTTGCACATGGTCTGAAGACCCTGAAGGACAGCGCTCAGCTCGACGGCCATCACACCGAAGCCGCGCTGATCGAAATGACGATGCGCAACGCGGGTCTGCGCTAGCGGCCCTCGCGCGGCTTGCTCATCATGTCGTGGACGTAGGTTTCTACCGTCTCGACGACTTCGGCTTCGTGCTTGTCGAAGAAGTGGTTGGCGCCTTCGATCTTGTTGTAGGTGATCTTGATGCCCTTCTGCGCCGTCAGACGATCGACAAGCTTCTGCACGTCTGGCTCCGGCACGACCTGATCCTTGGTGCCGTGCACGATGAGGCCGGAAGCCGGGCAGGGCGCAAGGAACGCGAAGTCGTACATGCTCGCCGGTGGCGCGATGGAGACAAACCCGGTGATCTCCGGCCGGCGCATCAGAAGCTGCATGCCGATCCATGCGCCGAACGAAATTCCGCACACCCAGACGTTCGACGGATTGGGATAGAGCGTGTTCATCCAGTCGAGCACGGCTGCGGCGTCTGACAACTCGCCGGCGCCGGAATCGAACGTGCCCTGACTGCGTCCCACGCCGCGGAAGTTGAAGCGCACCGTGGTGCAACCTTCGTTGTGGAACATATGGAACAGGTCATAGACCAGCGGATTGTTCATCGTGCCGCCGAACTGCGGATGCGGGTGCAATACGAGAGCCATCGGCGCGCCGGGATTCTTCTGGCGCTGGTAGCGCACTTCGATACGGCCGGCGGAACCAGGGAGGATAATGTCAGGCATGGAGCTTTCCCTGTGTCGCGGAGCGGGATTGGGGGCTTTGTATAGGCATGCGGTCGGATTTTTGCCGGCCAGACTTTGCAATTAAAGCAAGCAAAATCAGGCATTTACTAAATAATGTGGGGTGCGTCACGCTAATACTTGACCGCCTTAGTAGGGGAACCTATATCCGGCAGACAAGGATTCCCGTGCGCACCGGGGTACAGGGCCTGTTCATACACCGACTGGACCCCTGAAAAGCAAGGCAAAACGCGCCTGCGACAAGGAGAGATTGATATGCGGCTCAGCACCAAAGGACGATACGCCGTCATGGCGATGGCCGATCTGGCCCAGCATGAGGCGGCAAACAAGCCGGTTTCGCTGGCCGATATCGCCCAGCGCCAGGAAATTTCCCTGTCCTATCTGGAGCAGCTCTTCGCCAAATTGCGGCGCGGCGGCCTGGTCAAAAGCGTTCGCGGGCCCGGCGGCGGCTATCGCCTCAGCCGTCCGTCCGACGAATTGCGGATCGCCGACGTGATCATGGCCGTGGATGAGCCGATTGCGGCCACGCGCTGCAAGCCGGGCAGCGCCAAGGGCTGCACGACCCAGGGCGCGCGCTGCGTAACTCACGATCTGTGGGAAGAACTCGGCCGCCAGATCCAGGTTTTCCTGTCGTCCGTTTCTTTGGCCGACGTGGTCGAGAAGCGCGTGCTGGGGCGGACCCAGCCGTGCTCGGCGGCGAACAACAGCGAACCGCGCGAAGCGGCCTGAGCCCATTTCACCCGTGATGCATTACCTGGATCACAATGCGACTTCGCCTTTGCGCGACGAGTTCCGCGCAGCGATGGAGCATGCCCTTTCGATCGGCGGCAATCCTTCGTCCGTACACGGACAAGGTCGCGCGGCGCGCGCCGCCGTCGAACGCGCGCGAGAACAGGTCGCCGCACTGGCCGGCGCACGCGCGCAGGACGTGATCTTCACAAGCGGCGGCACCGAAGCCAATGCGCTCGCGCTCTGCGGCGCGGTGCAGGGCGCGGCAGAAGCGGGTGCAAGGATCACGCGGCTGTTCGTGTCGGCAGTCGAGCATGACTCAGTCATGGCGAACGCGGCTGCGTTGGCGGAACGTGTTCCGGGGTTGCGTCTCGAAATCATTCCTGTGACCGGCGACGGCGTCGTCGATCTTCAGGCGTTGCGCGTCCTGCTGCGTGAGGGCAAGGGCCGCGCGCTCATTGCCGTGATGGCGGCCAACAATGAGACAGGCGTGATTCAGCCGCTTGCGGAGGTCGCGGCGCTGATGAAGGAGCATGACGGCTATTTGTTCGTCGATGCCGTTCAGGCCGCAGGAAAGATCGCGGTGGATTTTGATGCCGACTATCTCTCGCTCTCCGCGCACAAGATCGGCGGACCGCAGGGTGTCGGCGCACTCGTGGTTCGCGAGAATGCGCCGCTTGCCGCAACCATTCTCGGCGGCGGCCAGGAACGCGGCCATCGTGCGGGAACGGAGAATGTCGCCGGCATCGCCGGATTCGGCGCTGCGGCGAACATTGCCGCGAAGATGTCGTCCGTGCTGCGGGAGCGGTTCGAAACGGAACTGAAGTCCGCTGCACCGGATGCCGTGATCTTCGGCGCAAGTGCGCCGCGATTGCCGAATACCTCCAACTTCGCGTTGCCCGGCGTTGCCGCCGAGACGGCCGTCATGGCGCTCGATCTTGACGGTATCATGGTCAGTTCCGGCTCAGCCTGTTCGTCGGGCAAAGTCAGGCCGTCGCATGTGCTCGGTGCCATGGGCGTGTCCGACTCGCTCGCGCGGTGCGCGCTGCGCGTCAGCTTCGGCTGGAATTCGAGCGATGCCGATGTCGATGCGGCCCTGTCCTCCATCTCCCATCTTGTCTCGCGCGTGAAAGCGCGCGCGGCTGCGTGAGCACACCCATGTCGTCAGCAGCACGCGAGACCAAGAAACAGGTCGCCGAGATCGGCGAGAAGTACAAGTACGGTTTCGTCACCGACATCGAGATGGAACGCGCACCAAAGGGCCTTTCCGAGGACACGGTGCGCTACATCTCGGCCAAGAAGGGCGAGCCGGAATGGATGCTCGAGTGGCGCCTCGGCGCGTTTGGGCGCTGGAAGCAGATGACGGAGCCCAACTGGGCCCGCGTCCACTACCAGAAGATCGACTACCAGAACGCCTATTATTACGCAGCGCCAAAGAACACGCCGCTGAAGCAGAGCCTGGACGAAGTCGATCCCAAGCTGCTGGAAACCTACAAGAAGCTCGGCATCCCGCTGCATGAACAGATGGCGCTGGCCGGTGTCGCGGTGGATGCGGTGTTCGATTCCGTATCGGTGGCAACCACGTTCAAGGCCAAGCTCAACGAAGCTGGCGTGATCTTCTGCCCGATCTCGGAGGCGATCCGCGACTATCCGGATCTGGTGAAAAAATATCTCGGCACCGTCGTGCCGGTGACGGACAATTTTTTCGCGACGTTGAATTCTGCGGTCTTCTCGGACGGAACGTTCGTCTTCGTGCCCAAGGGCGTGCGCTGCCCGATGGAGCTGTCGACCTATTTCCGCATCAATGCGAGCGAGACAGGCCAGTTCGAGCGCACGCTCATCGTCGCCGACGAAGGCTCCTATGTCAGCTATCTCGAGGGCTGCACCGCGCCCAAGCGCGACGAGAACCAGTTGCATGCCGCGGTGGTCGAACTCGTCGCTCTCGAAGGCGCCGAGATCAAATATTCGACTGTGCAGAACTGGTATCCGGGCGACGAGAACGGTCTCGGCGGCATCTACAACTTCGTCACCAAGCGCGGCGATTGCCGCGGCGACCGCTCCAAGATCTCCTGGACCCAGGTCGAGACGGGCTCGGCGATCACCTGGAAATATCCAAGCTGCATCCTGCGCGGCGACGATACGGTCGGCGAGTTCTACTCCATCGCCATCGCCAACAATTTCCAGCAGGCCGACACCGGCACCAAGATGATCCATCTGGGCAAGAACACGCGCTCGCGGATCATTTCGAAGGGCATCAGCGCCGGCAAGGCGCAGAATACCTATCGCGGTCTCGTCAGCGTGCATCCGAAGGCCGCGAACGCGCGCAACTACACGCAGTGCGACTCGTTGCTGATCGGCGGCAAGTGCGGAGCGCATACCGTGCCCTATATCGAGGCGCGCAATCCGACGGCCAGGATCGAGCACGAGGCGACGACGTCGAAGATCGCCGAGGACCAGCTCTTCTATTGTCTGCAGCGCGGCATTCCTCAGGAAGAGGCCGTGGCGCTGATCGTCAATGGTTTCTGCAAGGAAGTGCTGCAGCAACTGCCGATGGAATTTGCGGTCGAGGCGCAGAAGCTGGTTGGAATTTCTCTGGAAGGCAGTGTGGGATAGTCATGCTTGAAATCAAAAACCTGCACGTTGCCGTCGGCGGCAAGGACATCCTGAAGGGGCTGACGCTTTCAATCGCGGCGGGGCAGGTGCACGCCATCATGGGACCGAACGGTTCGGGCAAGTCGACGCTCTCCTATGTGCTGGCAGGGCGCGCCGGCTATGAGATCACCGAGGGTTCGATCACCTACCGCGGCGAGGACCTGAACATGCTGGCGCCGGAAGAACGCGCCGCGAAGGGCGTGTTCCTCGCCATGCAGTATCCGGTCGAGATTCCCGGCGTGACGACACTTAACTTCCTCAAGACCGCGCTGAATGCCCAGCGCCGCGCGCGCGGCGAAAACGACCTCGACGCGATGAGCGTGCTCAAGCTGGTGCGAAAGAAGGCCGCCACGCTGAAGGTCAGCGAAGAGATGCTCAAGCGTGCGCTCAATGTGGGCTTCTCCGGCGGCGAGAAAAAGCGGCTGGAGATACTACAGATGGAACTGTTCGAGCCGAAGCTCGCGATCCTCGACGAGACCGATTCCGGACTCGACATCGATGCGCTGAAATTGGTGGCGGAAGGCGTCAATAGCCTGCGTTCGCCGGAGCGCGCCATGCTGGTCATCACCCATTACCAGCGCCTGCTCGACTACATCGTGCCGGATCGCATCCATGTTCTCGCGCATGGCAGGATCGTCGCCGAGGGCGGCAAGGAACTGGCGCATGAACTCGAAGCCAAGGGCTATGAGCATATCGTGGGCAAGGCGGCATGAACCGACGGCTGAATCACGGCTGACTGACGCGCTGTCGATGCAGGCGGCGACCGGTGCGCCATGGCTGGACACGCGGCGGGCCGATGCGGCGTCGCTTCCTGCGCGAACGCGGCGTTCCGCATCGCCGGATCGAGAACTGGAAATATACCGACCTGAAAACGGCGCTCGGCGGCGCAAACGATGCCGGAGTGAACGACATTCGCTGCGCCATCGCGTCCATTCCCGACGGAATCGAATTGTTCGAACTCGCCAATCTGGCCGACGCGCCGCAATGGGTACAGGCGTACTTCGGAAAGGCCGCGCTCTCCGATGCCATGCCGGCAGCCTCGCTGCTTCTGGCGCGCGCGGGATTCGCACTTCTTGTTCCGCGAAACACCGTCGCATCGAAGCCGATGCGCTTTTCCTTCGAAGGTTCGGGGCACGCTCGCGCGCTGATCGTTCTTGAGGACGGCGCATCGCTCGATCTGATCGAGACCCGCCCTGCCGGCACGGGATTCAGCAATGTCGGCATGGAAATCATCATAGGCGCGAACGCACGTTTGACGCATGTTCGCATGTCCGAAGCCGCAGCCGACGCTATCCAGGTGGAGGACGTTGCTGTTCGCGTCGCGCGCGACGGCTCATACACGGCGCGGCTCTCCAATGGCGGCGCCTCGCTCTCGCGCCTCACGCTGCGGCTGACGCTGCAGGAGAAGGGCGCGCATGCGGAGTTGAGCGGCGTGAGTGTGCTTGGCGGAAAGCTGCATGCCGACGTCACCACCGAGATTTATCACGCCTCGGGCGAGACTCACTCGACGCAGCTCTTCAAACATGTCGTCGGCGGCCACGGCCGCGCGGTCTATCAGGGCAAGATCACGGTCGCGGAAGGCGCCGACAAGTCCGACAGCCGCCAGACCGCCAAGGCGCTGCTGCTTGGCGAACGCGCCGAAGCCGACCTGAAGCCGGAACTCGAGATATTCGCGGACGATGTGAAGTGTGCGCATGGCGCCGCGGTCGGCGATCTGGATGCGGATTCCCTCTTCTATCTGCGCTCCCGCGGCGTTCCCGAAAGCGAAGCCCGCAACATGCTGATCCGCGCCTTCCTCGAGGAAGCGGTTGCCGAAATCGCCGACGAGACCGTGCGTGCTGCCGTGTGGCGGTCGGTGGAAGACGCTCTGCCAAGGGCGATGGCGTCATGACCGCGCAAACCAAGATCACCGCGTTCGATCCGGCGGCGGCGCGCAAGGATTTCGAGATCCTGTCGCGCACTGTGTACGGAAAGCCGCTGGTCTATCTGGACAATGGCGCGTCGGCGCAGAAGCCGCGCCAGGTCCTGGACGCGATGCGTGATTTCACGACCAGCGAATATGCCAATGTGCATCGCGGCGTGCATTTTCTCTCCGCCGCCGCGACCGACCGCTACGAAGCGGCGCGTGAGACGGTGCGCAAGTTCCTGAACGCCGCGAGCGCCGATGAGATCGTGTTCACCAAGGGCGGGACCGAGGCGATCAATCTCGTTGCGCACTCCTTTGCCGCGCCGCGCATCCAACCCGGCGACGAGATCGTGCTTTCGGTGATGGAGCATCACTCCAACATCGTTCCGTGGCATTTCCTGCGCGAGAAATACGGCGCGGTGCTGCGTTGGGTCGATGTGCGCGATGACGGTTCTCTCGACGTCGATGTTCTGGACGCCGCCATCGGGGCCAAGACGAAGCTGGTCGCGATCGCCCACATCTCGAACGTGCTTGGCACGGTCACTCCCCTGAAGGAGATCGTCGCCCGCGCGCACGCCAAGGGCGTGCCGGTCCTGGCAGACGGCTGTCAGGGTGCGGTTCATGAAATCGTCGATGTGCGCGACCTCGACGTCGATTTCTATGCGCTGACCGGCCACAAGCTCTATGGGCCGACCGGGATCGGTGCGCTGTACGGCAAGAAGGCGCATCTGAAGGGCATGCGGCCGTTCAACGGCGGCGGCGAGATGATCCGCGAGGTGACCCGCGATCTCGTTACTTATGCCGATCCGCCGGCGCGTTTCGAGGCGGGCACGCCACCGATCATCGAGAGCGTCGGACTGGCTGCAGCGCTCGACTACATGAATACCTTCGACCGGGTCGCGGTGAAGGCGCATGAGCATGATCTGCTCGCCTATGCGCGCGAGGGCGTGCGGCAGTTCAACTGGCTGCGCGTGATCGGCGATGCGCCGGACAAGGCGGCGATCCTCTCCTTCGAAGCCGACGGCATGCACGCGCACGACCTGGCCACCATACTGGACCGTGAAGGCGTTGCGGTGCGGGCCGGACACCATTGTGCGCAGCCGCTGATGGAGCGTTTCGGCGTGGCGTCGACGACGCGCGCGTCCTTCGCGCTCTACAACACGCGCGGCGAAGTGGACGTGATGCTGGAAGCGCTGGCCAAGGCGCGAAAGATTTTGGGCTAGACGATGGACGATTCACTGCGCGAGCTTTACCAGGAAGTGATCCTCGATCACTCGCGCCACCCGCGCCATTTCGGGAAACTGGAGCACGCCACCAACACGGCGCAGGGCTACAACCCGCTTTGCGGCGACCGCGTCACGATCTATCTGAACGTCGGCAAGGACAGCCACATCGCCGACGTCAGGTTCGAGGGCAAGGGCTGCGCGATCAGCCAGGCTTCGGCGTCGCTGATGACAGACATGATCGTCGGCAAGACGGTGGCCGAAGCGGAAAAACTGATGGGCGGCTTTCTCAATCTGGTGAAGGGCGAGGAGGTCGAGGGTTTGAACGAAGACGACCGTGAAACGCTCAATGTCATGGCCGGGGTCAGTGCGTTCCCGATGCGCGTCAAGTGCGCAACGCTCGCCTGGCACACCATGAAATCAGCATTGGAGGGCGGTGATCCCGCCAAAACCGAATGAACGCCGAACCGCTCAGGGCCGAAGTCAACGCCATGGGTTCCGCGCTAAGCGCCGAGGAACTCGAGGATTTCACGCGCAAACTCGTCGTGGCTCTGAAGAGCGTTTACGACCCGGAAATCCCGGTGGACATATACGAACTCGGTCTTATCTATAAGGTGGACGTGGCGGACAATAAGGACGTGACGGTCGACATGACGCTGACGGCTCCGGGTTGCCCCGTCGCCGGCGAGATGCCGAACATGGTCAAGACCGCGCTGGAGGGCGTGGAGGGCATCGGCGAGGTGACCGTCAACATGACATTCGATCCGCCCTGGACGCCCGAACGGATGAGTGAAGAAGCGAAACTCGAACTGAACATGTACTGATGCAGCCCACGACCAACATTCCCAGGCCGCGCCGCGAGCGCCCCAAGGCGGTCAAGTTGACCGATGCCGCGGCCGCGCGCATTCGCGAGATCATGGCCGATGCAGACGGAAAATATCTGGGCGTGCGCGTTGGCGTGACCAATGGCGGCTGCGCCGGCATGAGCTACACGATGGACTATGCCGAAGAGGTCAAGCCGCTCGACGAGGTGGTCGAGGACAAGGGCGTGAAGATCTTCATCGAACCCAAGGCGATCCTCTTCCTCATCGGCACAGAGATGGATTTCGTCACCGAGAAGCTCGGCTCGCGCTTCGTGTTCAACAACCCGAACCAGACGGCGGCCTGCGGATGCGGCGAGAGCGTGTCGATCACGCCGTCCAAGGACGTCCACTGATCGTGGCCGCCAAGGCCGACCCGCACCGCTTCGACGATCTTTTCCACGAATTCGGTCCCGTCTCGCTGCGCCGCTTCTTCGGCGGCGAGGGCATCTATGCCGGCAGCGTGATGATCGGGATGATCTTCGACGACATCATCTACTTCAAGACGGACGCGGAAACGCGCAAGGCGTTCGACGCCGAAGGGTGCGAGCCGTTCAGCTTCACCAAGGGCAAGGAGCTTGTGGTCACCACCTGGCTTGCGGTGCCGGACCGCCTCTATGACGATCCGGACGAATTCGCCGTCTGGGCGCGGGCGGCGTTGCGGGTCGCCAACGCCTCGCAGACGGTCAGGAAAAAGGCGCGCAAGGCGGTGAAGCCCGCGCGCCCGCGCCAGTCGCGCTGATTCAGGTCACCACAGCTTCACACGCTGTTCCGGCGGCAGGTACATCTTGTCGCCAGGCTTCACATCGAACGCCTCGTACCATCCCTCGATGTTGCGCGTCGGGCCCACCACGCGGAAATGCGGCGGGCTGTGCGGATTCGACAGTATCTGCTGGCGCATCTGGCCGTCGCGGTATTTGGCGCGCCACACCTGCGCAAAGGCGAGGAAGAAACGCTGGTCGCCGGTAAGGCCGTCGAGCACCGGCGCCTTCTTGCCGCCGAGCGAGGCGTGGTAGGCCTTGAGCGCGATGGTAAGGCCCGACAGATCTCCGATATTCTCGCCCATCGTCAGCTTGCCGTTCACATGCAGGCCCGGAAGCCCTTCATAGCTGTCGAACTGCGCGCCGAGCATGGAGACGCGTCCTTCGAACGCCTTGCGGTCGTCGTCGGTCCACCAGCTTTCCAGGATCCCTGCGCCGGTATACTTGCTGCCCTGGTCATCGAAACCGTGGCTGATCTCGTGCCCGATCACCGCGCCGATGCCGCCATAATTCACCGCATCGTCGGCGTTGGGATCAAAGAACGGCGGTTGCAGGATGGCCGCCGGGAAGAAGATCGAGTTGAATAGCTGCGTGTAGTAGGCGTTGATCGTCGACGGCGTCATGCCCCATTCGTTGCGGTCGACCGGCTGGTCGATGCGATTGAGGTCGTAGTCCCACTCGAACACGTTTGACCGCTCGGCGTCGCCGACCAGGTCGTCGCGCCTGATGACGAGACCGGAAAAGTCGCGCCACTTTTCGGGATAGCCGATGTGCGGCGTGAAGGCATGCAGCTTGTCGAGCGCCTTTTGCCGCGTGACCGGCGACATCCAGGTGATGGTGCGGATATCGGCGTCGTACGCCTTCAGAAGGTTGGCGACGAGCTCTTCGGCTTTCGCCTTCGTGGCCGGCGGGAAGTACTTGGCGACATACAGCTTGCCGAACGGATGCGAGAGCATGGAATCCAGCAGGTGCACGGCGCGCGTGTCGCGCGGCAATTGCTGCGCCTGCCCGCCCAGCACCTTTCCGTAGAAGTCGAAGTTCGCATCGTCGATGGCCCTGGGCAGATAGGCGGCCATGTTGTGCACGTAATGGATCGTCAGATAGTCGCGCCAGACTGCGACAGGCGTCCTGGCAAACAGGGCGGCGAGCGGCGGGAACGCCGTGTTCTCGCGCACGATGACCTTGCGCGACGGGTCTATCCCCTGCGCCTTGAAGAATGTCTCCCAGGGAAAGCCGGGCGCAAAGGCGGCGAGGTCCTTCACCTGCATCGGATTGTAGACCTTGTCCGCATTGCGGCGGTCCGCGGCCGGCCAGTGCGCCGTGGCGATGTCGTTTTCGAGCGCGTAGACAGCGGCAGCGCGGGCGTCGGCATCCTTCTCCCCGATCAGCGTCAGCATCTGCGCGAGGTATTTCTTGTAGGCGTCGCGCGTCTTGGCCAGATCGGGATCGTCCCGCAGATAATAGTCGCGATTGGGCAGGCCGAGACCGGACTGCGTGGCGACCATCACATAGACATTGGAATTCTTGGCGTCCGGGCTGATGCCGGTGCCCACAAAGCTGTCCCCGGAAAACGCCGGATCGCCCATGAGCCTGGCAATGTCATCGGGTGTCTGGAGCGCTGCGATGCGGGCTAGGTCCGGCTTGATCGGGTCGAGTCCGCGCGCCTCGATCTGCTTGGTGTCGGTGAAAGCGTCGTAGAGATCGCGAATTTGCTTTTCTTCCGGATTGAGGCTGGCCGGATCGCGCGCCTCCAGTTCCGCCACCAGTTCCTTCATCCGGGTTTCGCTCAGGATCTGCAGATTCTGGAATGAGCCGGTGCTGGTGCGGTCGGCGGGAATTTCCGTGCGGCTCAGCCAGGCGCCGTTGGCATAGAGGAAGAAGTCGTCGCCGGGTTTGACACTGCGGTCCATGCCCGTCAGATCGATTCCCCAGGCGCCGAAGGTCGGCTTGGCCGACGGTTCTGCGGCGAGGGCCGCGCACGCGGTGCCGGCGAGGGCGAGGAGAGCGATGGTCAGTTTTTTCATGATGGAATCCCCGTGATCCTGTTTGCTGCTACCAGACCGGCACACGCTTGTCCGGCGGCAGGTAGAACTTGTCGCCCGGCTTCACGTCGAACGCCGTGTACCAGGCGTCGGTGTTGCGAACGACGCCGTTGACGCGGAACTCGGACGTGCTGTGCGGATTGGACAGCACCTGCGCCCGCACGGCGCCGTCGCGATGCCGCTCGCGCCAGCTTTGCGCATAGGCGATGTAGAAGCGCTGGTCGCCCGTCAGACCGTTCAGCACCGGCGCCGGCTTGCCGCCCAGCGAGATGTGATAGGCCTTGAGCGCGATCACCAGACCCGCGATGTCGGCGATATTCTCGCCCAGGGTGAGCCTGCCGTTGAGGTGCAGGCCGGGCAGGGGCTCGTACTGGTCGTATTGCGCGGCAATCGCGTCGCCGCGCGCCTTGAAGTTCTTCAGGTCCTCCGGCGTGAACCAGTTCTGCAGGACTCCGCGCGGATTGTACTTCGAGCCCTGGTCGTCGAAGGCATGGCTGATCTCATGACCGATCGTCGCGCCGATCTCGCCATAGTTCACCGCATCGTCCGCGTTGGGATCGAAATAGGGCGGCTGCAGAATTCCGGCCGGGAACACGATCTCGTTGAAGTTGAAATTGTCGTAGGCGTTGTTGGTCGGCGGCGTCATGCCCCATTCGGTGCGGTCGACCGGATCATCGATCCGGCGCAACTGGCGGTTCCACTCAAACACCGTTGCGTTCTTCACGCTGCCCAGGAGGTTGGCGCGGTCGATTGCGAGCGCGGTGTAATCGCGGAACTTGTCGGGATAGCCGATCTTCAGCGCCATCGCATGCAGCTTGTCCAGCGCCTTGGCCCGCGTCGGCGGCGTCATCCAGGCGAGCGTGCGGATGTCGGCGTCGTAGGCCTTCAGCACGTTCCGCACGAGTGCGAGAGCCTTTGCCTTGGCTTCCGGAGGAAAATATTTCGCCACATAGAGCTTGCCGAGCGCTTCGCCCATCGTGCCGTCGAGCAGATGGATTGCGCGGATCTTGCGATCCAGTTGCGCCGTCTTTCCCTCCAGCGCCATGCCGTAGAACGCAAAGTCTGTGTCGTCGACTTTCTTGGGCAGATAGGCACGCCCAGCTATGGAGGTAGCGGACGGTCAGATAGTCGCGCCACACATCGATGGGTGTCGCGGCGAAGACCTTGGCCAGATCCGGAAAGGCGGATTTCTCCGCGACAATGACTTTCCGCTCGCCGTGCGGCGCGGTCGTCGAAACGCCTGACGCCTTGAACATCGCGTCCCAGTCAAAGCCCGGCGCCAGCTTCTTGAGATCCGAGAAGGACATCGGATTGTAGATTTTGTCCTCGTCGCGGCGGTCGGCGGCCGGCCAGCTTGCCTTGGCCATCGCCAGTTCGAGGGCATAGACCTTGTCAGCGCGCGCCGACGCGTCTTTCGCGCCGGCGATCGTCAGCATCTGCGCGATGTAGGTCTTGTAGGCATCGCGGGTTTTGACGATGTCCTTATCTGTTTTCAGGTAGTAGTCGCGATCGGGCATGCCGAGGCCCGATTGGGTCAGGTTGATCGAGTAGATATCCGAGTTCTTGTCGTCGACTCCGATGTAGAACGCGAACGGACCGTCCGTGGCCAAAGAGGGATCGCCGATGACGCGCGCGACGTCGCTGAGCGTCTTGACGCCGGCGATGGTCGCCAGATCCTTCTGTGCCGGGGCAAGTCCGTCGGCCTCGATCTGCTTGGTGTCCATGAAAGCGGTATAGATGTCGCGAAGCTTGCGCTCTTCCGCTGTCAGTTTGGCATCGGGTTCGGCGGCCAGCGAGGCGACGAGGCCCTTCAGCCGGTCCTCATTCTGCTTGTCCAGTTCCAGATTGACGCCGGAATAGGTTCGGTCGGCCGGGATCACGTCGTGCTTGACCCAGTTGCCGTTGGCATAAAGAAAGAAATTGTCCCCTGGCTTCACCGTCTTGTCGATGTAGGACAGTTCGACGCCCCAGGGCTGCACCGCTGCGCGTCCGGCCGGCGCCGCCGACAGTGCGGATGCGGCGGCCAGAGAAAGGACGGCAGCACCAAGCAGCAAGACAGAACGCTTCATGTCATTCTCCTGAAAAGAAGACGCCGCGGGAACGACCCCGCGGCGCGATTGAATCTACCAAAGATGAACGCGCTGCTCCGGCGGCAGGTAGTACTTGTCGCCGGGCTTGGCGCCGAACGCGTCGTACCACGCATCGATGTTGCGCGTCGCGCCGATCACGCGGAACTGTCCCGGGCTGTGTTCGTTCGAAAGAACCTGCGTGCGCAGCGCGCTGTCGCGATAGGCGGTGCGCCAGATCTGCCCGAAGGACAGGAAGAAGCGCTGGTCGCCCGTATAGCCGTCGATCACCGGCGCAGGCTTGCCGCCCAGCGAGAGATGATAGGCCTTCAGAGCAATCGTCAGGCCCGCGAGGTCAGCGATGTTCTCGCCCAGCGTGTTGCGGCCGATAATGTGCAGACCCGGCAATGGCTCGTAGGTATCGAACTGGTTCGACAATTGCGTAGTGCGGGCGTCGAAGTTCTTCTTGTCCGCATCGTTCCACCAGTTGCGGAACACGCCGTCGCCGTCATAGAGCGCGCCCTGGTCGTCGAAGCCGTGGCTGATCTCGTGCCCGATCACCGCGCCAATGCCGCCATAGTTCACCGCGTCGTCGGCATTCGGATCAAAGAAGGGCGCCTGAAGAATGGCCGCCGGAAACACGATGTCGTTCGCGTTCGGATTGTAATAGGCGTTGATGGTTGGCGGCGTCATGCCCCACTCAGCCTTGTCGACCGGATCATCGAGGCGCTTGACCTCGCGATGCCATTCGAAAACGACGCCGGCCTGCTCGTCCGAGAGGAGGTCGCCGCGCGCGATCTTGTAGGATGAATAGTCGATCCACTTGTCGGGATAGCCGATGTGCGGCGTGAACTTGTGCAGCTTCTCAAGCGCCTTCTGCCGGGTTTCCTCCGACATCCAGGGCAGCGTGCGCAGATCGGCGTCGTAGGCTTTCAGGAGATTGGCGACAAGCTGTTCCGCCTTCTTCTTGGATTCCGGCGGAAAATATTTCGCGACATATATCTTGCCGAGAGCTTCGCCGAGCAGGTTGTCGAGAAGATGCACGCCGCGCGTCGAGCGATCGAGTTGCTGCCCCTGACCGCCAAGCACCGTGCCGTTGAAGGCAAAGTCGGCGTCGTCGAACTTCTTGGGCAGGAACTGCGCGACGGCGTGCAGATAGTGCACCGTCAGATAATCGCGCCAGACCGAGACCGGCGTCTCGGCAAAGATCTTGGCCAGAACCGGGAACGCGGATTTCTGGGCGACGACGACCGTCCGCTCGCCCTTGGGACTCGTCAGCGGAATATCGGCGCTCGCGAGGAACGCATCCCAGGGAAATTCGGGCGCGAGCGTCTTGAGCTCCGACAGCTTCATCGGGTTGTAGACCGCGGTCTCGTCGCGATTTTGCGCGCGGGTCCAGTGGGCGTTCGCGATTTTCGTCTCGAGAGCGAAGATCGCGTCGGCGCGCTTGTCGGTGTCGGTCAGGCCGGCCAGGGACAGCATCGTCGACAGGTATTTCTTGTAGGCGTCGCGCGTCGTGGCCAGAGCGGGATCGTCGCGCAGGTAGTAGTCGCGGTCGGGCATGCCGAGGCCGCCTTGCGAAAGCGAGACGGAGTAGGCGTTGGGATCCTTGTCGTCGACGCCGATCTGCAGGTTAAAGATGCTCTGCGTCGAGAGCTTGGGCGACGACATCGCGCGCGCCACGTCGTCCAGCGTTGTGATGTGATCGATGGCCGCAAGGTCCGCCTTTGCCGGCGCGAGGCCCGCAGCTTCGATCGACGCCTGGTCGACATAGGCTTCGTAGAGGTCGCGCAGCTTCTTTTCTTCGGTCGTTAGCTGGTCGTAGGGCTTGGCCTGGAGCTCGGACACGATATCGCGCATGCGCTTCTCGCTGAGAATGCGCAGAACCTGGAACGAGCCGGTGCTGCTGCGCTCCGGCGGAATGACCGTGGATTTGACCCAGTTGCCGTTGACGTAGCTAAAGAAGTCGTCGCCCGGCTTGACGCTTTTATCCATGCCGGTGAGATCGACGCCCCAGGCGCCGAGTTCCGGCCTGGCGTCCATCGCGCCATAGGCGGCCGCGACCGCAAATCCCACGCTGAAAACGCCCGCCAACAGAATAGATCTGCGTCGCATGATGTGACTCTCCAGGCTTGAAATCGTATCCCGTCCGACGAACGAGCCGGCACCCCAGTGGCCAGCGCCAATAGGTCAACAGTTCGTGGCCGCGAGCAAGTCACGGACGCGCGAGCATGTCGTTTTTATGAAATTGCGACCGGCTATTTCCCTTTGAACTTCGCCTGGCGCTTTTGCAGAAAGGCGGAGACGCCTTCCATGAAATCTTCTGTCTTGCCGGCGCGTTCCTGACTGATGCGTTCCAGGTCGAGCTGCTCCTCATACGTGTTGAGCGGGCTCTGCCAGTACAGGCTGCGAGTCACGGCTAGCGAAGACGGCCCGTTCGCGAGCTGCTCGGCAAGCTTCATGGCCTCTGCCATGAGGGCATTGTCGTCGGCAACGCGGTTGATCAATCCCCATTCGAGGGCCTTTTCGGCAGGCAACCTTTCGGCGAGCAGCGAGAGCTCCTTGGCGCGGGCAAGGCCGATGAGCCTTGGCAGCAGCCAGGTCGACCCGCCATCCGGCACAAGGCCGATGCGGGTGAACGCCTGAAGGAAATACGCCGAACGCCCCGCAACGACGAGATCGCCCATCAGCGCGATGCTCATGCCGACGCCGGCGGCGGCGCCGTTCACGGCGGTCACGAATGGGATCGAAAGATCGCGCAGGCGGCGCAGGAACGGGTGATAGACGGTTTCGAGAGCGTGACCGACGCCGGTGTCTTCGCTGCCGCGTTCGGCGAGATTGGCGCCTGAGCAGAAGCCACGTCCCTCACCGGTCAGGATCATGGCGCGAAAGCCGCTGTCCTTCTTTTCGATGAAGTTCAGTGCGGCGGCGGCGCCTTTCACGAGCTTGGTGCCGGCCGCGTTCATCGCCTCGGGATGGTTGAGCGTCAGGACCGCGACATTGCCGTGCGCCGTCACATAAGCCCGATCGAAATCCGTACGCATGTTCCACTCCCGCTATTTTCAGCGGCGCAGCATACGCGGTTCGACAGTGATGGGAAGGGTGCGAGAAAGGGCGATTACGCCGCGTCAATTTCCATTTCGGCGGCACGCGGATCGTTGTCGCCGATGACGCAATTTCGGCCAGCATGCTTGGCGCGATAGAGGCACGCGTCGGCGCGCTGGATCAGCGAAGCGGCGGTCTCGCCGTCTGCCAGTTCGGCGACGCCGATGGAAATGGTGATCGAACCCAATACGTCGCCGGTCGATTTCTTGATCAGCCGCTTGCCCTGAACCCTCTGGCGGATCTGGTCGGCAAGCTTGACGGCGTCCTCGATGCCGCTGTGCCGGACGACGACCGCGAACTCCTCGCCGCCATAGCGCGCGGCGGTGTCATAGCCCTTGGTATTTTCCGAGAGACAGGTTGCGACGAGCCGCAGAACCTGGTCGCCCGTCTGGTGACCCCAGGTGTCGTTGAAGAGCTTGAAGCGGTCGATGTCGCACATGAACAGCGAGAGCGGCGTGCCGCCGGACTGCGCATCTTCGATGGCGGCCTGCAGATTGGTGTCGAACGCCTTGCGATTGGCGATGCCGGTCAGCGGATCGGTGAGCGC
Source organism: uncultured Alphaproteobacteria bacterium (assembly GCA_963741725.1). Lineage (GTDB taxonomy): Bacteria > Pseudomonadota > Alphaproteobacteria > Micropepsales > Micropepsaceae > Rhizomicrobium. The sequence continues at coordinate 247,646 of CAVUJC010000007.1, forward strand.
TTCCTTGCGCACATTGTCGAGCTGGGACTTCAGTTCGTTGACTTGCTGCGATGAATTTTGCAACTCGCCTTCGAGCGCCTTGGAGCGTTCTTCCATGACCTGCGTTGCGGAGATCAGTCCGCCCACGAGGCGGCGCAGGTCTTCTGGCGTGCGATTGTCGCCGAGCTCGCCGCTGGCAGCCGACAATGTCTGGCCATAATCAAAGGCCTGCTTGCTCGCGGCATCCAGTTTCTCGAGGACGTCGTTCAAGGACGCCGAGACGCCATCACCGATGGCGTTCACCGCACGCTCCGTACGGTCGCGCGAGAAACACCGGTCGCGAAGGTCCTGCAGGATGGAAACCGTGAATGGCCGGCGCGCGGCGATCATGTCGCCGATGATGCGGCCCACAGCCGGATTTTCGCCGGCGGCATAGTGGTAAAAGAGCTCGAAATTCTCCGGAACGGGCGAGACATTGCACTCCGCCATCAGGGCCAGAGTGGTCTTCGCAAGCGCCAGTTCCCGTTCATTACGCAACGCCAACTCCCGATCAAAGGCCGTCCGAAGACCGGCGCCCGACATAGTGAACATCGGGTTCGTAACAAACTCTTAAGCAGGGCCATTGAAGGCGGGCTTGCGCACTGATTAACTTGACAAAATATCAGCCGAGACCCGCGAGAGGACATAAAATGAGCGCACAGGCCAAGCCAACCCAGGGTGGAGACGTCGGGGCCGCAATGCGGGCCGTACTGGACCGCCAGCGTCAGGCGCATTTGAAGGACGGTCCGGTCAGCGCGGAGAAGCGGATCGACTGGCTCGATCGTGCGATCGGTCTGCTCGTCGGCCACAAGGACGCGATCGCCGATGCGCTGCGCGAAGATTTCGGTCATCGCTCTGTCCACGCCACCATGCTGACCGATGTGTCCGGCTCCATCGCGCCGCTGAAGCACGCCAAGGAAAATCTGCGCAAGTGGATGAAGCGCGACAAGCGCAAGGTCAGCCCGGCCATCCTCGGCCTGTTCGGCGCCAAGGCGTATGTCGAATATCAACCCAAGGGCACCATCGGTATCATCTCGCCGTGGAACTTCCCGGTGAACCTGACCTTCACGCCGCTGGCCGGTGTGTTCGCCGCGGGCAATCGCGCGATGATCAAGCCGAGCGAATTCACGCCGCGGACCGCGGAACTGATGGCGCGGATGTTCGCGTCGGCCTATGACGAGACAGAGGTTGCGGTGTTCACCGGCGGCGCCGATGTCGGCGGGGCGTTCTCGCGGCTGCCCTTCGATCACCTGCTGTTCACCGGCGCAACGTCGATCGCCTATCACGTGATGAAGGCAGCGGCGGAGAATCTGGTTCCGACCACGCTCGAACTCGGCGGCAAGTCGCCGGTGATCGTCAGCGACTCCGCCGACATGGAACTCACGGCCAAGCGCGTGATGATGGGAAAGACCCTCAACGCCGGTCAGATCTGTCTTGCGCCGGACTATGTGATGGTGCCGCAGGCCAGGGCGCGCGAGTTCGTCGGCGCTGCCGCGAACGCGATCAGCGCGATGTTCCCGACCCTGAAGGACAATCCGGACTACACCTCCGTCATCAACCAGCGTCACTTCGATCGTCTGAACGGCTACATCGACGATGCGAGGGCAAAGGGCGCCGAGATCATCGAGCTCAATCCGGCCAAGGAAGATTTCCGCCAGCAGCCCTATCACAAGATCCCGCCGACGCTCGTCCTCAATCCGACGGACGACATGGCGATAATGAAGGACGAGATCTTCGGACCGCTTCTGCCGGTCAAGACCTACACGAACGTCGATGAAGCCATTGGCTATGTGAACGGACATGACCGTCCGCTGGGCCTTTACTATTTCGGCAAGGATGCCGCCGAGCAGGAGAGGGTGCTGACGCGCACCACTTCCGGTGGCGTGTCGGTCAACGACGTCGTGATGCATGTGTCAATGGAAGACCTGCCGTTCGGCGGCATCGGTCCGTCCGGCATGGGCGCGTATCACGGCATAGACGGCTTTCGGACGTTCAGCCACGCCAAGGCCGTGTTCCAGCAGGTGGGACGCGACCTGACGGCGATGATGCGCCCGCCCTACGGCGCAGCGATCCAGAAGATGCTGGACGGCGGGATCAAGAAGTAGGTCGCCGGTCTCTCGGCGAGCTGGTCGAAGGATCGATGGCGGGACGGGCTCTAAGCCGCCGTCCAGCCGCCGTCCACCGAGATGTTCGCGCCCGTGATCTGCTTGGCGGTGTCCGAGCACAGAAACACGGCGATGCCGGCGACTTCCTCGACCGTGACGAACTGTTTGGTCGGCTGTGCGGCGAGCAGAACATCGTTGATGACCTGGTCCTTGGTCATGTTGCGCGCCTTCATCGTGTCGGGAATCTGCTTCTCGACCAGCGGTGTCCAGACATAACCAGGACTGATGCAGTTGACCGTGATGCCGGACGTCGCCGTTTCGAGCGCGATGGTTTTCGTCAGGCCGGCCAGGGCGTGCTTGGCCGAAACATAAGCGGACTTGAACGGGCTCGCGACGAGCGAGTGCGCCGATGCGGTCGAGATGATCCGGCCCCAGCCGCGTTTTTTCATGCCCGGAATCGCGGCGCGCATGCACAAGAACGCCGACGTCAGGTTGATCGCGATGATCTGGTTCCACTTCTCGACCGGAAAGTCCTCGATCGGCGAGACGAACTGGATGCCGGCATTGCAGATGAGAATGTCGCAGGCGCCGAATGTTTTTTCCGCGAGCGCGACCATCGCGGCGACGTCGTCCGGCTTGGTCATGTCGGCAGGCGAATAGATCGCCTTGACGCCGAAGTCGGCCTCGATCGATGCGCGTTCCTTCTCGATGTCGGCCGCATCGCCGAATCCGTTGATCAGGACGTTGGCGCCCTCCTTGGCGAGAGCGCGGGCATAGGCAAGGCCGATGCCGCTGGTGGAACCGGTGACGATGGCGGATCTGGATTTCAGTGACATGGGCAAGTCCTTTTAGTCGGGTGCGGGGGAGGTGGTTTCGATCTCGATGGCTTCGATCACGTCGATCAGCGTGGTTGCGCCCTTTTTGCGGTCGCAGACCATGTGTTCGCGCCGCGTCATGGTGCGGCAGATGTCTTCGTGTCCGGTCGTCCAATGTTCCTGCATGCTCTGGCGCGAGAATTCGAAGTCCTTGCTGGAGCCTTCATAAGGCTTGTCGCGATAGACAAGCTGCACGACCGTCACCGCATTCTCGCGCGCGAGAGCGCAGACGCGTTGCGCGTCGGGCGTGTTGGCAAGCTCGGGCGGCAAGGCGTTGAGAAGCGAACGGATCGCCATCTTGGCGTCGTGCTTCTGCAGAATCGCTTCGGTGTTTCGGCGCGTGCGGCTGGAATAGCGGATATCCTTTTCGCGCTCGATGGCCTCGAGCACCGTGTTCGGCAGCGGTCCATGGGCGCTGAATAGGTCGACCTGGAAGACGAGGAGATCATCCTCGGTGTCTTCGTCGAGTACGTATTGCAGCGGCGTGTTCGAGACGACGCCGCCGTCCCAATAGAATTGTCCGTCGATCTCGACGGCTGGAAAGCCCGGCGGCAAAGCACCCGAGGCCATCACATGTTCCGGTCCGATCTTGTGGCGCTCGTTATCGAAGTAGATGAGCTCGCCGGATTTCACCTTCACCGCGCCGAGGCTAAGCCGCACTTCCCTCGCATTGATGCGGTCGAAGTCGACGAGCCTCTCCAGCGTGTCGCGCAGGGGCGATGTGTCGTAGTAGCTGCGCGCCTGAGGTGCGCCGGCCGGATAGAACATCGCCGGTGGAATGCGCGGACGGAAGAAACCGGCAACGCCCGCCGTCGCGATCCAGGCCGCAGAGGCTTCATTCACGAACGAACGCGTCTGGGAATCGAGCGGCGCAAATTTGAAGGGCAGCGTCGCACTCGCCGTTTCCCAGAATTCGCGCAGCCGCTCGACGCGCTTGTCCGGCGCGTTGCCCGCGATGATCGCCGCGTTGATGGCGCCGATCGAAGTGCCGGCGATCCAGTTGGGTTTGAAGTCGGCTTCGCCGAGGCCCTGATAGACGCCGGCCTGGTACGCGCCAAGTGCGCCGCCGCCCTGCAGGACAAGGACGCGCCGGGGCTGGGTTTGGAGCTTTTGCTGCATCGCAGCAAAGTAGCCTGTTTTTGCCGCGGATGACCATGAAGATTTGTTGATGTGAACTACGTCCGCGCCCGGCGCCCGAGCACCTCAAGCGCTGCGTTTGCAGCGTCAATTCCGCCCGCGGGATCGAATACAGGCATCTCGATCGACCAGACGGCACTCAAAACGCCATGCGCGAAGCACCAGCGCAGCAGCCGGTCTTCGTCCATGCCCAGGCGCGCCGACAGAATGCGAACCCTGCGTTCCAGATGTGTCGGCTGGCAATATTCCCGCGTCGGATTGTGGAGGAACGAGGCTGTCTCGAACTCCAGTTCCCCGGAATAGCCCTTGGGATCGATGACGAGCCAGCCGCGCGTCACATCCTTGAGAATATTGCCGTGGTGCAGATCGGTGTGCAGGAGAAAGCGATTGGCGCTCTGGCTCTCGAGAAGCTCGACGAACTCGCGCCTCGCGCTCTCGAACAGTTGTTGTGTCAGCAGCGGATGGGGCGGACAGGGCTTGTCGATCAGGCTGCGTCCGCAGCGAACGATATCCTTGAAGCCTTCGGGCGCGGGGCGCACATGCAGCTTCTCGACGACATCGCACCAGATGTGCGTCGCACCATCATCGTCCGTCGCGACCAGTTCGGACAGCAGCGTCCCCGGCGCGATGCGTTCGATGACGATCGCAGTCTCGTCGCCTTCATAGACGCGCACGGCGCTTTCGCCCCAGTGGCGCAGGATCATCGCGCTCTCGATTTCGTCGCTGCCCGGCTTGAACACTTTGAGCAGCGCCGGCCGCCCGCGATGCGTCACCGGCTGAAGCCAGGAGCTGTGCGTCTCGAAGGGCGCGCCGTCGGGAATGAGATTCCACCTGGCGATGGGCCCTTCGAGCGCGGCGACGTCCATTGCGTTCAGGAGGCGAGCGTCTGGTACATCGCCATGATCATGCCGAAGGCGCGCGGATCGCCCGTCGTCGTGCCGACCATGCGGTTCATCGCGTATCCGAAGGTCGCGTGCTTGTCGAAATCGATGATCGTGAGCGATCCGCCATAGCCGCCCCAGAACATGCTGTTGGGACTCGGCAGCGGGATCATGGCGCCGGGCAATCCGAAGCCGAGGCCGAACTTGATCGGAACGCCGAGGATCAAGTCGGTCCCTTCGATCTGCGGCTCGAGCGCCTTGCGGCAACCGGCTTCGGACATGATGCGCTTGCCTTTCGCCATGCCGCCGTTTGCGAGGATGGCGTGGATCTCGGCGATGGAGCGGGCGTTTCCGGTACCGCCGGCAGCGGGAATCTCGGCGCCGCGCCAGGCGCGTGTCCGCGTCTCCGAGACATCAACTCCGGGATTGCTGGACATGTTGGCCTGGAGTTCGGTCTGGGTGCCGTCGCCGATCGCTGTACCCGGCTCGGGCGGTATCAGCTCTGCGACGCGCAGAATCTTCGGATGCCGGCAGGCCGATGTGAAAGTCTGCACCGAGCGGACGCGCGATCTCGTCGCGGAACACCGTGCCGAGCGAGCGCCCGGTGATGCGACGGACAACTTCGCCGACGAGATAGCCTTGCGTGATCGCGTGATAGCCCGAGGCCGTTCCCGGCTTCCAGAACGGCGCCTGGGCGGCGAGAAGCGACGTCATCTTCTCCCAGTCATAGAGATCCTTGCCGGTGATCTTCTCCTTCCAGCCCGACAGGCCGGAGGAATGGCTCATCAGGTGGCTGACCTTGACGTCCGCTTTGCCGTTCGCGGCGAATTCCGGCCAGTAGCGTGCGACCGGCGCATCAAAGTCGAGCTCGCCGCGATCCGCGACGAGCAGGGCGGTCAGCGCCGTCATCGTCTTGGTCGTCGAATAGACGTTGATGATGGTGTCCTTCGCCCATGGCCGCGTGCGTGCGGCGTCGGCATATCCACCCCAGAGGTCGGCCACGGTCTCGCCGTTCAGCGTGGCGCAGAACGAGGCGCCGACATCGGCACCGCTCGCGAAATTGTCCTCAAACGGCTTGCGCACCGAGGCGAAGCGGTCCTGCGTCGATCCCTGTATTGCCACGTCGGCCATGCGCGTGCTCTCCCCGTTTGGCGGCACGCTAACAGGAAGCCGCTTCGTCGCGCTAGGCGTCGGCCTTTTTCGTCACCGGCACGGGGCGGAACAAAAACGCCGGCAGCTCGTGCTTTTCCGGCTTGACCGGCGTCGCATCGTTCTTGCGGTCGTGGCTGGCCCGATGCTCGGGATCACGTTTCTTGTGCTGCGGACGGTCGCGGCGCGGCTCATGCTTCTTTTCAGGGCGCGGTTCGGCGCGTGCAACCACCGGCTCCGGTGCGCGGACGACCGGTGCGTCCTGCACGACGACGGGTGCGGAGACGGTTTCTTCGCTGGCCTGGACGGGCTGCATCGGTGCGACATGGTCGTGGAACTTGTCCGGGCGGAACTTGTCCTTGCGGTTACGGTCGCGGTCTCGGCCGCCGCGTTTCTTGTCGTCGTCGCGGCGAGGCTTTCGGTCTTCGCGCACTTCGATGTTTTCCATGACCTGACGGGCGATCGGCATCTTGGTCAGCCGTTCGATCGCGTCGACCTGCTTGTCGTCACGCGGCGTCGCCAGCATGTAGGCGTAGCCGACGCGGCCGGCGCGCCCGGTTCGGCCGATGCGGTGGACGTAGTCGTCCGCGTGGAACGGTACGTCGAAATTGAAGACGTGGCTGACCATCGGAATGTCGAGGCCGCGCGCAGCGACATCGCTGGCCACGAGAATCTTGAGCTCGCCCGTGCGGAAGCTGTCGAGCGTCTTGGTGCGCAGCGACTGGTCGAGGTCGCCATGCAGCGGTGCGGCATTGAAGCCGTGCTTGGCCAGCGACTTCGCGACGACATCGACGTCGCGCTTGCGGTTGCAGAACACGATGGCGTTGTTGAGCGTCGGCTCGGCTTCGCGGATGAGGCGGCGCAGCGCCTCGCGCTTGGCCCAGTCGTTCGCCGGAATGGCCACCAGCGTCTGTTCGATCGTCGTCGCGGCGGTCGCAGGACGGCTGACCTCCACGCGGACCGGATTGTGCAGGAACTGCTCGGTGAGCCGCGTGATTTCCGGCGGCATCGTCGCCGAGTAGAAGAGCGTCTGGCGCGTGAACGGAATGAGCTTGCAGATCCGCTCGACGTCCGGGATGAAGCCCATGTCGAGCATGCGGTCGGCTTCGTCGATGACGAGGATGTTGACCTGGCTGAGCATCAGCTTGCCGCGCTCGAAGTGGTCGAGCAGGCGTCCGGGCGTCGCAATCAGCACGTCCACGCCGCGGTCCAGTTTCTTGTCCTGGTCGTCGAACGACGTTCCGCCGATCAGCAGCGCCATCGAAAGCTTGTTGAACTTGCCGTACTTCTCGAAGCTCTCCGCCACCTGGGCGGCGAGTTCGCGGGTCGGCTCAAGGATCAGCGAACGCGGCATGCGCGCCTTGGCACGGCCACGGGCCAGAAGCTCGATCATGGGCAGGGTGAACGACGCCGTTTTGCCGGTGCCGGTCTGCGCGATGCCGATGATGTCGCGCCGCTGCAGCACATGGGGGATGCCCTGTGCCTGGATGGGGGTTGGGGTGGTGTAGCCGCTGTCGGCGACTGCCTTCAAAATCTCGGGCGAGAGCCCAAGCGAATTGAACCCGTCTTCGGGCGCGGCAGGCGTTGCAGGGGTTTCAACAGGGGAAGAAGTTGAATCGAGGGCTTCTTCGATGCCGGTTTCCGTACCGGCGTTCGTCACGGTGGTCGTCGCACGCTCCTAAATAGGGGCGTATCGCAGACGCCCAGCGGCTATCCCAAATTGGCAGCCGACTCCTATATGCAGTGCAACATAGGGAGCCGCGGCGTTTTGTCAACCTGTAGCGTCCCTTATGACGCAGACACCGACATTCGCGGCGCACCGCGGAAAGCGGGTAGATCGACGGAGCCGCGTGCCCGTAACGTTTCAATCCCATGACCCAGCTTGGCCATCGCGCTATCGGACTTGCCATCGCCTTCGTGGTGCTGACGGCGCTCTACTGGGTGATCGCCCGCTATTGGCCCTCGGTGCCCGGCCAGAAGATTCTTCGCAAGGGCTATTTCACCGACTGCCTTTACTGGCTCTGGACGCCGATCGTCACCAAGGCGGTGACGCCGATCGCGATCGCAATCGCGGTCCTGCCGCTGGTCGCGATCTTCGGTTTGCACTTCAAGACACTGGCGCAAGGTCATGGAATCCTTTCGACACAGCCGATCTGGCTGCAGGCGATCGAGGTTTTCGTGATCGGCGATTTCTTCGGCTACTGGCAGCACCGTCTTTTTCACGGACGCCATTTGTGGCGCTTCCATGCCGTGCATCACTCGTCAACGGAACTGGATTGGCTCTCGTCGGTCCGGCTGCACCCGGTCAACGACATCGGCGCCAAGTTGATCCAGGCCGTTCCGCTTGTCGCGCTCGGCTTCAACCTGACACCGGTCGCGCTGTATGCTCCCATCACGACGTTTTACGCGATCATGGTCCACGCCAATGTCCGATGGGATCTTGGGCCGTTCCGGAGGTTCTTCGTCAGTCCTGCATTCCATCGCTGGCATCACACCAGGGCGGACGAGGGCCAGGACAAGAACTTCGCGGGCGCATTTCCTCTGTGGGACATTCTGTTCGGAACCTTCTACCTGCCCGAGCGCCAGCCGACCGTCTTCGGCATCGATGATCCGATGCCGCAAGGTTTTGTCGGGCAGATGAATCCACCCGTTCCGTCCCGAGGGGCCCGCGCCGGGCAACCGTTTAGCCCCCTCGACAAGCAGGCCTTCGCGCGCAACGCTCGAACCTCGTCCGGGAGGGAGCACATGGAATTGAGAGAAGCTGATGCGCTGGCGCGCATTTTCAGCCTGGCGCTGATCGCACTTGCGATCTGGCTCATCGGCAGCGCGTTCAACGGACAGCCCAGGCCGCTTGGTCTCGATGCGCCCGCGACGGAATTTTCCGCCGCCCGCGCCGACCGGATCCTAAAGCGCCTTCTGGGTCCGGAAGTGCCGCATCCGGTTTCCACACCAGCCAACCAGGCGGTGCGCGATCGCGTGCGCGCCGAGTTCGCCGCCCTCGGCATCACCACAAGTCTTTATCAGGGGCTCGGCTGCGAGGGGCGCGCCAAGTTCGGCTTCTTCGCCTGCGGCACGGCGCAGGACATTCTCGCCGAGGTCGCCCCGGGCAAGGGCAAGGCCATCGTCCTGATGGCGCACTACGACTCGGTTCCCGCCGGCCCGGGCGCTTCGGACGATCAGTCCAGCGTCGCCACGATTCTGGAAACCGTTCGAGCGTTGCAGGCGCGCGGAATGAAAACGCAGCATCCCATCCTCGCGCTGATAACCGACGGCGAAGAGGCGGGTCTGCTGGGCGCGGCTGCCTTTCTGGACAATCCCGCGCTCAAGGCGCGCGTCGGCGCGGTCGTCAATGTCGAGGCGCGCGGCAATCAGGGTCCGAGCTCCCTGTTCCAGACGAGCCCCGGCGACGGACCGCTGATCGATCTCTATGCGCGCAGCGTGCCGAACTATGCGACGAGTTCGCTGTTCGCGGTTGTCTACAAGTTCCTTCCGAACGACACCGACCTGACCTTGTTCATCAATCAGGGCTTCACGTCGTTCAATTTCGCCTTCATCGGAAACATCGCGCACTATCACACCGCCCTCGATCGCCGGGCCAATCTCAGCCAGTCCACGTTGCAGATGCATGGTGACAATCTGCTCGGCATGGCGAGCGGATTGATGCAGACCGATTTCGCGACGTTGAAAGGCGGCGACGATGTTTACCTGACGGTGCTGGGTCGGTTCCTGCCGCGAATGCCCGCAAGCTGGGCGTTGCCGCTGGCGCTCGCGACACTGGTGCTGCTGCTTCTGGCAGCGTTCACGTCGCGCAAGGAGAAGAGCGAAGTTGGCGGCTGGTTCGCCGCGACGCTTGTGCCACCTGCGGCCGTACTCCTAAGCGCGGCGTTCGGCTGGGTGCTGCACGAGATTGCGTCTCTCGTTTCCGGTCAGCCCGATCCTTCCTATGCCTATCCGGCGTTCTTGCGCATCGCGCTCGCGCTTGGCGTCGCCGCGATGATCGTCTTCACCGCGCGCCTCGCGAATGCGCGCAAGATGGCTTTGTCGGTCTGGCTGTGGTTGTCGGGACTGGGCGTCGTGACCGCGGCGCTGCTGCCCGGTCTCAGCCCGTATTTTCTGTTTCCGGCGCTGATCGGATCGGTCCTGGTCCTGGCGCAGTCAAGATCGGCAGGCGCGTGGACCGGCACGACGGGCATGACGGCATTCCTGCTTGCGGCGATCTTTCCGCTCCTGATCTGGTTCTCGCTTTCGGCGATGGCCGAAACCGTGCAGGGACTTGCCGTCCATCCGCTGTTCACCGTGCCGCTGGCGTTCGGCGCGATCGCCTTGCTGCCGGTGCTGGCGGCGAATCCGCTGAGTGCGCGCAGTTGGCTGAGGCTCACATCCGCGCTTGGCGGCGCGGCGATCGTGGTGGCGATTGTTGCCGGCATGCAGCCGGCCTACAGCGAAATCACGCCGCAGCGTCTCTCGATCAACTTCATCGACGACCATGTCTCGAACAAGGCGCTATGGAGCGTCGATACGCCGGCCACGCTGCCGCGCGCGCTGCGTGATGTCGAACCATTCTCGCGCGAGCCGCAGATGGCCTCGCCGATTGCCTTCCAGCGCTCCTACGTCGCGGACGCCGGAGCGACACGCTTTGCGGCGCCCTCGGCAACGGTCATCAGTTCGCCCGATGCCAAGGGCCGCAGCGTGACTCTCAGGCTTGCCGGCTCGCCGCAGGCGAACCGGATGTTCGTCGTCGTGCCGAAAGATTCCGCACTCACTTCGATAGAGATCGAGGGTAAGACGTTTATGGCCGGCGAAAGCACGATCAATCCGGCGGGCACGATCTTCGGTTGCCTCACGAACGACTGCAGCGGCAAGGCGGTGACGCTGAACTTTGCGTCGGCAAAACCCGTGGACATTCTGATCGGCGAGCAACGGTATGGTCTGCCGCCCGACGGCGCGAAACTGGAAGCGGCGCGGCCGGCTACGACGGTGCCATCGCAGACCGGCGACACCGTGATCGTGTTCGGAAAGCTGCGGCTGCCCTAGACGTCGACGTTGGTCGCGAACTGCGCGTTTTCCTGGATGTACTGGAAACGCAGCTCGGGCTTCTTGCCCATCAGCCGCTCGACGAGATCCTCGGTATCCTCGCGCTCGTCCTCTCCGATGTCGACGCGCACCAGCGTACGATTGCCCGGCTTCATCGTGGTTTCCTTGAGCTGGGCCGGCATCATTTCGCCCAGACCCTTGAAGCGGCCGACATCGACCTTGCTGCTGCCCTTGAACACGGTCTTGAGAAGCTGCTCGCGATGCGCGTCGTCGCGGGCATATTCCGTCTTGGAGCCCTGCGTCATGCGATAGAGCGGCGGCATGGCCAGGAACAGATGGCCGTCGGCGATGAGCCGCGGCATCTCGCGGTAGAAGAACGTTAAAAGGAGCGAGGCGATGTGCGCGCCGTCGACGTCGGCGTCGGTCATGATGATGACGCGGTCATAGCGCAGGTCATCGCTGCGATATTTTGCGCCCGTGCCGCAGCCGAGCGCCTGCACAAGGTCGGCGAGTTCCTGGTTCTGCTGCAGCTTGCCGGCCGCCGCGCTGGCGACGTTCAGGATCTTGCCGCGCAAAGGCAGGATCGCCTGCGTCGCGCGATCGCGCGCCTGCTTGGCGGAGCCGCCGGCGCTGTCGCCTTCCACAAGGAAGATTTCGGTTCCCGCCGCCGCATCGCGCGTGCAATCCGCGAGCTTGCCGGGCAGGCGCAGCTTGCGCGTCGCCGACTTGCGCGCGGTTTCCTTTTCCTGGCGTTTCTTGAGACGGTCCTCGGCCTGCTCGACGACGAACTCGAACAGCTTGTCGGCTTCCTGCGGATTCTCGGCGAGCCAATGGTCGAAGTGATCGCGCGTGACATTCTCGACCAGGCGTTGCGCGTCGGGCGAGGACAGCTTGTCTTTGGTCTGACCCTGGAATTCCGGCTCGCGGATGAAGACCGACAACACGGCGCAACACGCAGCCATGACGTCATCGGCGGTGACGAGGGCGGTTTTCTTGTTGTTCGTCCGCTCGCCATGGCTGCGCAGAGCCTTGGTCAGCGCATTGCGCAGGCCCTGTTCATGCGTTCCGCCCTGCGAGGTCGGGATCGTGTTGCAGTAGGAGTGCACGAACGGATCGATCATCGGCGTCCAGGTCACGGCCCATTCGACCGCGCCCTTGCCATCGCGGTTTTCCGTGCGGCCGGAAAATTCGCGCGAGGTGACCGTGCTGTTGCCGACGACTTCGGAGCGCAGGAAGTCGAGCAGGCCGCCGGGAAATTTCAGGACGTCCTCGGCAGGCGTCTCGCCCTTGATCAGCGAGGGATCGCATTTCCAGCGGATCTCGACGCCGCGGAACAGATAGGCCTTCGAGCGCGCCATGCGGTAGAGCTGCGCCGGCGAGAAATGCGTGTCCTTGCCGAAGATCTGGAAATCCGGCTTGAACGAGACGATCGTGCCGCGCCGATTGACGGCGCCCAGATCCTTCAGTTTCCCGGCGGCGTGGCCGCGCTCGAAACGCATCTTGTGCGCATGCTTGTCGCGCGCGACGTCGACTTCCATCCACTCCGACAGCGCATTGACGACGGAAGCGCCGACGCCGTGCAGTCCGCCCGATGTATCATAGACCTTGCCGCCGAATTTCCCGCCGGCATGCAACGTCGTCATGATGACTTCGAGCGCGGACTTGTTCTTGAACTTGGGATGCGGATCGATCGGAATGCCGCGGCCATTGTCGCGGATCGTCAGGATATCGCCCGGCGCGAGTTCCATCTCGATGCGGTTGGCATGTCCGGCAACGGCCTCGTCCATCGCATTGTCGAGGATCTCTGCCGCCAGATGGTGCAGCGCGCGCTCGTCCGTGCCCCCGATATACATGCCCGGCCGGCGGCGGACGGGCTCCAGACCTTCAAGGACCTCGATATCCTTGGCGGTGTAGCCCTTGGAGGAAGGTTCTCCGGCGTCGAACAGGTCAGGTGCTTTTGCCATCGTCTCTTTGCGGACAAGTTGGGTCAGGGCGCGATTCGCGACGTTTTCCTACGTTAACGAAAACTCCCGGGCGCGAAATGCTTTTGACCGGACGGGCGTCAGAACGCCAGACCCCGCGCGCAATATAGCCGGACAATCGACGCATCAGCGTCGAATGCCCGCCAAAGCCGAGGCTGACACGTCGTCACGTGGGGTCCTTTACCGGTTATTAGGCATGACAACCTTGAAACAACCTGAGTGGTGACCAGAACGATTACGCGTCTCAGAATATTTTAAGACACCGCCCTTACGATCCCGGAAGTTCCACAGAAAGTGGACGGGCAGCAGGGGCGTCGTTTGGGTTTCGGTCAGCAACTGAGAGTGCGGCGGAGTGCGGACGTGCGCGTCCTCAGTGCTCAGCTCGACCTCATTGCTGGCGCGATGCGCACCACGCGCTTCACCTCGCCCATGTGGGCATTGGTCCTCGCCTGGCTCGGCTCGGATTCGTTCGGCTATCTCGGTCACCGCCCGTTCGAGCAGGCGATCCTCCTGCCGTGCATCGTCGCGATCACGATGTTCCTCGCCTCGAACGTCATTTCCTACTACCAGACATCTACGGCCGGCCAGACCGACTACGAAGTCGTGCGCCCCTGGTTCAGCCGCATGACGATGCTGCAGATCTTCATCAGCGCCGTCTGGGGTCTCATTCCCTGGCTGTTGTGGGATCCGTCGAGCCAGCTCAACCACATCTTCCTTGCCGGCGCGACCATGGCGATGCTCGCCGGTCTTGTCGTCAGCCGCGCCAGTCACATGGACATGTTCCTGGCGTGCCTTGCGCCGATCACCGCGGTCGCGGCACTGCGCTTTGCGTTCGGCGATACGGTGGTCGACTACGGCACCGCGGTGTTCATTCCGGTTTTCGCGGCGCAGATATTCTATGACGGCAGCCGGCTCGCCCGCCGCGTCGACGAAGATGCGCGCCTGCGCTTCCAGGTCGAAGATCTTGCCCGCGAGCTGGAAGAGACGCGCGACGAAGCCCTGCGCAAGCGCTTCGAGGCCGAAACGGCCAACGCTTCCAAGACGGCGTTCCTCGCCAACATGAGCCATGAGCTGCGCACGCCGCTGAACGCCATTCTCGGTTTCTCGGAAATCATCGCCGAGGAATGCTTCGGACCGGTCGGCTCCAAGCGCTACAAGGAATATGCCGGCGACATCCATTCCTCGGGCGCCCATCTGCTCAGCCTGATCAACGACCTGCTCGACGTCGCCAAGATCGAAGCCGGCAAGATGGAGATCGCGCCGCATCCGCTCGATGCCAAGCGCACCTTCGATATCGCCCTCAAGCTGATCGGTGCCAAGGCACGCGAACGAAACCAGACGCTGGCGATCGAGATCGATCCCGCATGTCCGCCGCTGTATGCCGACGAACGCGCGCTCAAGCAGATTCTCATCAACCTGTGCTCCAACGCCGTGAAGTTCACGCCGGAAGGCGGAAAGATCACCGTGCGCGCCGAAGCGGCACGCAGCGGCGGCTTCCAGATCTCCGTGCAGGACAACGGACCCGGCATCCCGCGCGAGAAGCTCGACAAGATCTTCACGCCGTTCAGCCAGGTCGACAATCGCTACGACCGTCAGGCCGGCGGCACCGGTCTCGGCCTCGCGCTCGTGCGCGGCCTGGCCGAATTGCACGGCGGACGTGCCTGGCTGGAGAGCGAGCCGGGCAAGGGATGCTGCGCCTATGTCGTGCTTCCGATCACCGCGCCGGAAGCCAGAAGCGAAGACGACGCCGTCGCCGCGGCCTAGGTCGCCAGGATGGCAGTCTCAGCCCCTCAGTTCCAGGTCACCTGCGCCTGGGTGCCGTCCTCGTTCTTCACGACGATCACGTTCACACCATGCTTCGATTTTGTGTCCGAGGCGCTGAACGTCGTCGTGTCGCCGGACGTCATGTCGAGATTGTCCTTGAAGCCGGCGTCGGCGACGGACTTTTTGTAAAATGCGATGACCGCGTCCGGCGAGGCCGAAGTCTTGAACACCACCATGCCGCCGCGGTCGGGCGTGGTGACGGTCGTCACGACCGTCGATCCGGGAAATGCCGGCGCGTAGGACGGCATGCTAGCCGTCGTGCCGGAACTGGCGACCGTGACCGTCGCGCCTTTATTGTCCGTTACGGTAATTGTGGACGATCCATCGCTCTGCGTCTTGGTCACGACCTTCGGGCGTGTCGTCGCGGCCGCAAGCTGCAAGGCTGACGGCGGACAGGCTCATAACGGCCAGAAGAACTGCGCGGCGCATGGAATCTCTCCCCTTCGTGTTTTCATCGAGCGTCGCCTAGCCTGCAGCGCATCGCAAGCTGCGGCAGACGGGTCGGACCGCGACCGGTTGGCCTGCTCGGGCCGGTCCGTCCGATTCCGTTTCGCGCCGCGCTGCAAAAAGGAGAAAGGGCGCGGCCTTGCGACCGCGCCCTCTTCCAACTGTCGTCGAAACGAACTCAGACCGAATAGTACATCTTGAATTCGATCGGGTGGGGCGTGTGCTCGAAGGCATACACTTCACCCATCTTCAGCTCGATATAGCTGTCGATGAAGTCGTCGCTGAACACGCCGCCCTTCTTGAGGAAGGCGCGGTCCTTGTCGAGATTCTCCAGCGCTTCGCGCAGCGAGCCGCAGACCGTCGGCACCTGCTTGAGCTCTTCCGGCGGCAAGGCATAGAGGTCCTTGTCCATCGGATCGCCGGGATGGATCTTGTTCTCGATGCCGTCGAGGCCGGCCATCAGCATCGCGGCGTAGGCGAGGTACGGGTTCGCGCCCGGATCCGGGAAACGGACTTCGACGCGCTTGCCCTTCGGCGAGGCCGAGTAGGGGATGCGGCACGAAGCCGAACGGTTGCGCGACGAATAGGCGAGCAGAACCGGGGCTTCGAAGCCCGGGATCAGGCGCTTGTAGGAATTCGTCAGCGGGTTCGTGAAGGCATTCAGCGCCTTGGCGTGCTTGATGATGCCGCCGATGTAATAGAGGCACGTATCGGAGAGATCGGCATAGCCCGAGCCTGCGAACAGCGGCTTTCCGCCCTTCCAGATCGACTGATGCACATGCATGCCCGAACCGTTGTCGCCCAGAACCGGCTTCGGCATGAACGTCGCCGACTTGCCGTACGCCGCCGCCACCTGGTGGATGACGTACTTGTAGATCTGCATGTAGTCGCCGCACTTGGTCAGCGTGTTGAACTTGAAGCCAAGCTCATGCTGCGCGGTTGCGACTTCGTGATGGTGCTTTTCCGGCTGGATGCCCATGTCGCCCATGATGGCGAGCATTTCGCCGCGCATGTCCTGCGCGGAGTCCACCGGCGGAACCGGGAAATAGCCGCCCTTGACCGCCGGGCGGTGACCAAGGTTGCCCTGCTCATATTCCGTTCCGGTGTTGTAGGCGCCTTCGATCGAGTTCGATGTAGTAGAAGCCCTTGTTCATGCTGACGTCGAAACGGACGTCGTCGAAGATGAAGAATTCGGCTTCCGGACCGAAATAGGTGGTGTCGCCGACGCCGGAGGAATTCACGTACTTCTCGGCGGCCTTGGCGATCGAGCGCGGGCAGCGGCCATAGCGCTGGCCGGTCGTCGGCTCGACGACGTCGCAGATCAGCACGAGCGTGGTCGCCGCGAAGAACGGATCGATCACTGCGGTGTCGAGATCGGGCACCAGCGTCATGTCGGATTCATTGATCGCCTTCCAGCCGGCGATCGACGAGCCGTCGAACATCGTTCCGTTGGTCAGGAAGTCTTCGTCGACCATCGACAGATCGAACGTCACGTGCTGCCACTTTCCGCGCGGGTCGGTGAAACGCACATCGACGAACTTGACCTCCTTGGTCTTGATCATCGACAGAATGCTTTGCGGACTATTAGCCATGGTCTTCGGTCTTCCCCTTTTAAGAAGTTGTCTTACCCAATATGGGATTTCAGATTGCGTCCGCGCCGGTTTCACCGGTGCGGATACGGATTGCTTCCTCGACATTCAGGACGAATATCTTGCCGTCGCCGATGCGTCCCGTGCGCGCAGCCTTCTGGATCGCTTCCACGGAGGCTTCGACACGGCCGTCGTCGACCACGATTTCGATTTTCACCTTGGGCAGGAAATCGACGACATACTCAGCGCCGCGATAGAGCTCGGTATGTCCTTTCTGCCGGCCAAAACCCTTGGCCTCGGTGACGGTAATTCCCTGAACGCCAACCTCCTGCAGCGCCTCTTTCACTTCGTCCAGTTTGAACGGCTTTATGATCGCCTCGATCTTCTTCATCCATGTCTCCTCGGCGGTTTAGATACACCGCTCCGTTAAGGATTTAGCAGGACTTGTGCCGGTTTTTCCGCAGATGCACACAAGTCTTTTCAAGGGCTTACAAGGGGAGATTCCAGAGAGCTAGGTGATACTGCACAACTTGCAGGCAAAGTGCCCGCAAGTTGTGCAGTTGTCGCACCCGCTTAACGGCCGTGCCGCAGGACCATTCCGGCGCGCGCGCCGGTGCTCTGATCGTCGAGGACGTTGACCTGGCCGTTGACCAGGGTCGCCTTGTAGCCGCGGGCCCTTTGCGTGAAGTGCGCCGCGCCATGGGGGAAGTTGTGGACGATTTCCGGCTGGAGCTGGGTGAGGCGATCCAGGTCGATGACGTTGACGTCCGCGCGCTTGCCGGCCGCCAGCACGCCGCGATCCCTCAGGCCCATGACGCGCGCAGCGTCCGACGTCATGCGGCGGATGCCTTCGCTGAGCGAATAGACGCGGCGTTCCTTCACCCAATATTTCAGGACGAACGTCGCCCAGTCGGCATCGATGATCTGCGAGACATGCGCGCCGGCGTCGCCGAGGCTCGGCAGGACATGGCTGGTGCTGCGCAGCAGGTCGCCGAGCTCGTCGAGGTCGGCGCAGAAGAGACGGAAGTTGAACAGCGCGCGTCCGTTCGTCTCGCGCGACAGGCGCAGGAACATCTCGACGAAGCTTTCGCCGCGCGCCGCCGCCTGATCCTTGACGCTTTCATTACGCGCCGCCGTGAGGTTCGGCGTCTCGCCGTCGCCGATATAGTAGGTGTGTTCCAACAGCAGGCGCGTCTCGCCTTCGGCGATCAGCTTTGCCGCGGTCTGCGGATCTGAGATCGCCGCGACGCGGCCGGCGAGATCGAGCGCGCGCACTTTTTCCCAGGTCTCGCCGCGGAACGGCAGGCTGCATTGCAGGCCGAACATGAAGCCCGTGCCCTTGACCTGGCTGATCGCAGTCATGTCGCGGCCTTCGCACAGCCTGTCGAGCCCCTCCGCGGATTTGACGCCCGCGCCTTTGTCGGAGCCGACGCCATAGCTGAACAGAACACGGCTGCCCGACTGGTCCGCGATGGCTTTGAGCACATCGCCTGTCGCACCGACCGCCTGCATCAGGCCGTTTCGCGCCGCGACGGCCCTGCCGATCTCGACGAGTTCGGAGGCATCGGCAAACGTGCCGGGGATTGAGCGGCCATCAGGCGCCTTGTGCGGCGCGAAGCGGTTGGTCGAGAATCCGATCGCGCCGGCATCGAGCGCCTTGGCGACGATGTCCGCCATCTGCGCCTTCTCGGCATCGCTCGCCTGTTCGGCGAAGGAGCGCTCGCCCATCACGTAGTAGCGAACCGCGCTGTGGCCGACGAGGCCGGCGATGTTGATTCCGGGACGCAGCGTTTCAACCGCGTTGAGGTAGTCGCCGTAATTCTCCCAGCTCCAGGGCAGGCCGCTCATGATCGCCTGGCGCGGAATGTCCTCCACCGACTCCATCATCGCGGCGAGGAATTCGCGGTCGGCGGGTTTGCAGGGCGCGAAGGTCACGCCGCAATTTCCCATCAGTGCCGTCGTCACGCCGTGCCAGCTTATCGGCGTCAGGTCCGGGTCCCAGCCGATCTGCGCATCCAGATGCGTGTGCAGGTCGATGAAGCCCGGCGAGACGACATGTCCCTCCGCATCGATTTCCTGAGCCCCCTTGGCGGCGATCCTGCCGATTTCGGCGATACGCCCATCGGCGATGCCGAGATCGCCTGTAAAAGGTTCTGCGCCTGTGCCATCAACGATGGTGCCGCCGCGTATCACGATGTCATGGGGCATCTGGGTGTCCTTCCCGATATTTGAATATTGTTATGGCCCGCAGTTTAGGGGCTTGGGGCCGCGACGCAATGACAAGACGCGGTAATGCCAGTTGAAACGCCGCCCCCCTGCTTGCGAAGGTAGGACATGTCCAATCCCGTATTCGCCGGCCAGGGCACGACCATCTTCACCATCATGTCGGCGCTGGCCGTCGAGCATGGCGCCATCAATCTCGGCCAGGGATTTCCCGACGAGGATGGACCGCTGGCGCTGCGCGAGGCGGCTGCGCGCGCCCTGATCGAGGGGCCCAATCAATATCCGCCGATGAAGGGGCGCGTCGAGCTGCGCCGCGCCATCGCCGGGCATGCCAAGCGCTTTTATGGTCTGGAGTTCGATCCGGAGAACGAAGTTCTCGTAACGTCAGGCGCGACCGAAGCGTTGACCGCATCCATCATGGGGCTGGTCGGTCCGGGCGACGAGGTCGTTCTCATCGAGCCGTCCTACGACTGTTACCGGCCCATCGCCGAAGCGGTCGGCGCGACGGTGCGCAGCGTCAAGCTTGCACCGCCGAACTGGCGGCTTACGGAGCTCGCGTTGCGCGAAGTGGTCGGACCGAAAACGCGCGCGATCCTCATCAACACGCCGCTCAATCCGATCGGACGGGTTTTCGACCGCGATGAAATCGCGACGCTCGCAAAGGTCGTTCTCGAGACGGATGCGGTGGTCATCTGCGACGAGGTCTATGAGCATCTCGTGTTCGACGGAAAGCTGAGCCCGCCGCTCATCAGCTTGCCGGGCATGCGCGAGCGTTGCGTGCGCATCGGTTCGGCCGGAAAGATGTTTTCCCTTACCGGCTGGAAAGTCGGCTGGGTCACCGGTCCGCAGCCGCTGGTCGATGTCGTCACCAAGGCGCACCAGTTCATCACGTTCACCACGCCGACGGCGCTGCAGCTCGGCGTCGCTCACGGCATCGAGCATCAGATGGCCTTCACGCTCGAACTCACGCGCGAGCTGCAGGCGAAGCGCGATCTGCTGTCGCAAGGCATCGCGCGGCTCGGCTTCAAGCCGCTGGCCTGCGAGGGCACCTACTTTCTCACCGCGGACATCAGCGGCCTGACCAACGAACCCGATCGCGTGTTCTGCGAGCGGCTGGTGCGCGAGGCGGGCGTCGCGCTTATTCCGCTCAGCGTCTTCTACAAGGACGGCAAGCCCGGCAACCTGGTTCGCTTTGCCTTCTGCAAGAAGCGCGAGGTGATCGAAGAGTCGATCCGCCGGCTCGAACGCTATTTCGACAAGAAGAGATCCTGACCATGGCTGACATCGATCCCCGGACGCCCATTCTCGTCGGCGCGGCGCAGTTCACGCAGCGCACGGCGCGTGAAGGCAAGCTTGCACAAAGCCTGCACCCCATCTCGATGCTGGAAGAAGTCTCGCGCCGCGCCATCGCGGACACCGGCGCGAAAAATCTTGCAGAGGCGCTCGACACTGTCACGGTGGTGCGCTTCACGGCGGACTCGCCGGGCGATCAGGGCCGGCTGCCGAAAAAGCTGTTCCGCAATCCGCCGCGCAGCCTCGCCAACCGCCTCGGCGCAAAACCGCGGCGCATGTTCTACACGGCGACGGGCGGTAACACGCCGCAATGGCTTGTGAACCGCACGGCCGAAGAGATCGCGAACGGCGAATGCGACGTCGCGTTGCTCGCGGGCTCCGAATATATCGCTTCGCTTCTCGCCTCGATGAAGCAGGGCGTCGACCTCGGCTGGAACAGCGGACCCGATGTCGATCCGGGAGACGACCCGGTAGAGATCGGCGATATGCGCCCGGGCGTCAGCGAGTATGAGCGCCGCCACGGCTTCGCGTTTCCCGTCAATGTCTATCCGATGTTCGAGAACAGTCTGCGTGGCGAACGCCGCCGCACGCCGGCCGAGCATCTGAAGTGGCTCGGAACGTTCTTCTCGCCGTTCACGAAGGTTGCGTCGCAGAATCCGGATTCCTGGTTTCCGACCTATCGCTCGCCGGAGGAAATCTCGACGCCGAGCGAGAAGAACCGCTTCGTCGGCTTTCCCTACACGAAATATCTCAACGCCGTGATCGAAGTGGACATGGCGGCGGCGGTGGTGATGACAAGTGTCGCCAAGGCGCGCGAGCTCGGCATTCCGCAGGCCAAGTGGGTATTCCTGCACGGCAGCGGCGATGCGAACGACATATGGAATGTGAGCGAGCGCGTGAACTATCATTCGTCGCCGGCAATCCGCACGGTGGGAAAGACGGCGTTCGGCATGGCCGGGATCGGCGTCGCCGATCTTTCGTTCATCGATCTCTATTCCTGCTTTCCCTCCGCGGTCGAAATCGGCTGCCAGGAACTCGGCATCGCACTCGATGATCCGCGCGGCCTGACGATCACCGGCGGGCTTCCATACTTCGGCGGACCCGGAAACAACTATGTCATGCACTCCATCGTGCAGATGGTGGGCAAGCTGCGCGCCGCGCCCGGCAAGTTCGGGCTGTGCACCGGCAATGGCTGGTACGTGACTAAGCACTCCGCCGGAATCTATTCGACGACGCCGAAACTGGGCGCATGGAAGCGCGAAGACCCCAGGGCATACCAGAAAGAACTGGATGCCATGGCGCATCCCGAAGTCACCGAAAAGCCGAACGGCAGGGCGAGCGTTGAAACCTACACCGTCGTCGTCGATCGCCGTGGCAAGCGTTTCGGTATCGTGATCGGGCGTCTGGAGGACGGAAAACGTTTCCTGTCCCATACTCAGGACGACGACGCGACACTGGACTGGATGACGCGCGAGGAAATTCTCGGCCAGCGCGGAACGGTCACGGCGGGCGATGTCACGAACCTGTTCAAATTTACGTAGGACAATCTCTTTTCCGGCATTGAACGATCCGGACATATTTCCTATTTCGGCGTGGCTAGGTGCAGATAAGTTGGAAAACGCTTTTGGGCCGAGAAACTATGAAACGTCGAATTTCGCCGAACAATTATGTTGCCGAAGCGGTAGACGCGATTGTGGACGAAGCCGAAATTTCGACATTCGAATGTACGCGCCTGTAGAAAAATCAAGGCGTTAAGTCAGAGTGCTCGCAACGAGGACCGACGACGCGATCAGGGCGGACGCCGAACGGCCGCACAACTCAGGAAAGAACGATGGCGCGCATTTACATGGTGAGACACGGCAAGGCGGAAGCTGGCTTCGGCGAGGGGATGGACCCTGGTCTCGATGCGCTCGGGCATCAGCAGGCGCAGGCTGTCGCGCAGAAGCTGCAACCGCTCGGCCCGCTCACCATTCTCTCGAGCCCGCTGCGCCGCACGCAGGAGACTGCGCAACCGCTCGCCAGGCTGTGGAGCCGCACGCCGATCATCGAGCCGGCCGTGGCGGAAATTCCTTCGCCCAAGGGCATGACGCTCGAAGGCCGCGCGATCTGGCTGCGCAACCTGATGGCCGGCTCGTGGCGCGGCGTGACGCCGGAGCTTGCGGAGTGGCGCGAGGCCTGCATCGCTTCGGTCGCCGGACTGACGGAAGACACGGTGATCTTCTCGCACTATGTCGCGATCAATGTGCTGGCCGGCGGCGCGACCGGCGATGACCGCGTCGTGACGTTCTCGCCGGACAATTGCTCGGTCACGACATTCGAGACGGACGGGGTTATTCTGCGTCTCGTCGAAAAGGGCGGCGAAGCGCCGCTGACGAAGGTCAACTGAATCATGTCCAAAGAACCGCATGAGATGACGGCGTCGGAGCTGTCGGCGCTGTTTGCGTCGCGCGATCTCTCGCCGGTCGAAGTCACGGAAGGATGCATCACGCGGATCGAGGCGCTGGATGCGGAGATCAACTCCTTCTGTCACATGGATGGTGATGCCTCGCGCGCGATGGCCGAAGCCTCCGAGGCCCGCTGGCTGCGGGGCGAACCGCTCTCGCCGCTCGACGGTGTGCCGGTCGCGGTGAAGGACCTTCTCATCACCAAGGGTTGGCCGACGCTTCGCGGTTCGCGCACCGTCGATCCCAACCAGGCGTGGGACGCCGACGCGCCGACCGTAGCGCGCCTGCGCGAAGCCGGCGCAGTTCTGATCGGCAAGACGACGACGCCGGAATTCGGCTGGAAAGGTTCGACCGACAGTCCGCTCACCGGCATCACGCGCAATCCGTGGAACAGGAACAAGACTCCTGGAGGCTCGTCTGGCGGAACGTCGGCCGCGATCGCGGCGCGTTTCTGCCCGATCGGCCTTGGCACCGACGGCGGCGGCTCGATCCGCATTCCGGCAAGCTTCTCGGGCATCTATGGACTGAAGCCGAGTTTCGGCCGCGTGCCGGCCTATCCGCTGTCGCCGTTCGGCACGCTCGCCCATGTCGGTCCGATGAGCCGCACCGCCCTCGACAGCGCGATGCTGATGAACCTGATCGCGCGCCCCGATGCGCGCGACTGGTATTCGCTGCCCTATTATCCAACCGATTATGCCGCCGAGATCGAAGCCCCGCTGGCCGGCAAGCGCATCGCCTTCAGCCCGCGCATGGGATTTGCGGACCGTATCCTTCCGGAGATCGAAACCCTCGTGGCGGCTGCCGCAAAACGCTTCGAGCGGCTCGGCGCGCATGTCGAGCAGGTCGATCCGCCGGGCGGCGATCCCGGACCGACATTCCGCACCTTGTGGTGGTCCGGCGCGGGAAGCCTGCTCGGCGATTATCCGGAAGAAAAGAAAGCGCTGCTCGATCCCGGCCTGCGCCAGATGGCGAAGGAGGGCGTCGCGATTTCCAAGAAGGACTATCTCAACGCCAACATGGCGCGCGGCGCCTATGGCAGCGCGATGCGCGTCTTCATGGAAACGTACGACTTTCTCCTGACGCCGACGCTTGCGACGACAGCGTTCGATGTCGGACAGGTCTCGCCGCTCGACGATGACGGCAATGCCTGGATGGCGTGGACGCCGTTCAGCGTGCCGTTCAACCTCACGCAGCAGCCGGCCGCCAGCGTGCCGTGCGGGTTCTCCAAGGACGGTCTGCCGGTCGGCCTTCAGATCGTCGGCCGGATGTTCGACGATGCCGGCGTGCTGGCCGCGTCCTACGCCTACGAGATGGCCGATCCGCACTACGACGCGGTGCCGAAAGGGTTCTGAGGCATCTTGCGCTCCGGGCCTTTTTGCGTATCTTGCCCGCCATGATTTCGAAGAGCGCATCCTCGCGACGCCGTACCACCTTCCGATGGGGTGGTTGAGCGCGCGCGTTTTTCGCGATGACTTTCACAAAGCCCCGCCGGATCGCGCGGGGCTTTTTCGTTTAGTGGGTTCCTCGCTGTCCGGTTCTACCAGAGTGGAGAACGACATGGACATGCCGAGATTGCACACGCAGGTCGAAGAAACCTGCATGAACGCCTGGCCGGCGCTGAAGGAGATCTTCTACGACGGCTGGCTGATCCGTCTTGCGAACGGCCAGACGCGCCGCACCAACTCGGTGAACGTGATCGGCAGAGGTGCTCGCGCGCTTTCCGACAAGATCACCTATTGCGAGGACATCTACCGCTCGCACGGTCAGCCGCCATATTTTCGAATCCTGTCGACCGGTCCGAAGGATCTCGATCTTGCTCTCGATGCACGCGGCTATGCGAAGGAAGACGAGACGTGCACGCTGTTCATGAACTTCAAGCGAGACCATCCGCCCGATCCCGACCAAAGAGTTGATGTCGACATTCACGAGGGGCGTCCGACGGCAGAGTGGCTCAAGGCGCACCAGGTCCTGTCGCGCCGCACGCCGCAAGAGGCGCGGGCGCTCCATGCAGTGCTCGACAGCCTGGCGATCCCGGCTTTCTTCGGCGAGGCGCGGGACGAGGACGGCAATATCGGCTCGGTCGCCTACGCCGCGATCCATGAGCGGATGATGTGCCTGCAGTGGGTCGTTACTGATCCAGAACAACGCCGCCGCGGCCTCTCCCGGGCTACGCTCTCCGCGTTGCTTCAGCGTGGCCGGGAAATGGGCGCGACCGGAGCCTGCCTGCAGGTCGTGGCGGCGAATCTCTCTGCCATTCGGCTCTATGAAAGCTTAGGATTCAGCTGCGAACTGTACCGGTATCACTACAGGGTGCGATGACTTCGGAAGTCCTGACCGTCGAAGAGATGTACGCCGCCGACCGCTTTGCGGCGGCGCACGGCACGCCGTCCTTCGCGCTGATGGAGCAGGCCGGCCTCGCGGTCGCCAACGAGATCTGCAAGCGCTGGACGCCGCGTCCCTGCGCCGTGCTTTGCGGACCCGGCAACAATGGCGGCGACGGTTTTGTCGTCGCCCATCATCTCAACGCCCGTGGCTGGGACGTGTGGGTCGAAACGCTGACGGACATCGCGTCGTTGAAGGGCGACGCTGCGCTGATGGCGCGGCGCTGGACCGGCGATACGATTTTGCTCGATGACAGCGGACGCGTCGCCGAACTCTATGTCGATGCCTTGTTCGGCGCGGGACTCTCGCGGCCGCTCGAAGGCGCGGCGCGGCGGCTCGCGCTGAACTCGGACGCCGACAAGCACCGCATCGTCGCCATCGATGTGCCCAGCGGCATTCACGGTGACAGCGCAAGGTCGTTCGACGGCGTGGCATTTCATGCCGCCCTCACGGTCACGTTCTTTCGCAAGAAGCCGGCGCATCTGCTCATGCCGGCGCGCGAGTTCTGCGGCGAAGTCGTGGTTGCCGATATCGGCATCCCGGATGCGGCGGTTGAAGTCATCAAGCCCAGACTGTTCGAGAACGGACCGGCGCTCTGGACATATCCCTGGCCGAAGACGGCCAGTCACAAATATGCACGTGGCCATTGTGTCGTCGTCAGCGGACCCGCTCATGCGACCGGCGCGGCGCGGCTTGCAGCGCGGGGCGCGTTGCGTATCGGGGCAGGGCTTGTCAGCGTCGCCAGTCCGCAGGATGCCGTTGCGATCAACGCCGCTGCGCTAACCGCGATCATGGTCAAGCCGTTCGCCGGCGCCGGCGGGCTCAGCGCGTTGCTCAAGGACAAGCGCTTCAACGCCATCGTGATCGGTCCGGGATGCGGCGTCGGCCGCGCAACCAAGGAGCTTGTGGCGGCTGTGATCGATAGCGGCGCCTCGGCGGTCCTCGATGCCGATGCGCTCAGTTCGTTTCAGGACGAACCGCAGGCGCTCTTTGCGCTGTTGAACGAAGACGTCGTCCTCACGCCGCATGACGGCGAGTTCGAGCGGCTCTTTCCCCGTGTGCTGCAGGAGTTGCTCAACAAGGTCGAGGCCGCGCGCGCCGCCGCTGCGATGGCGAAATGTACCGTTCTGCTGAAGGGTGCCGACACCGTCGTTGCGTCTCAGGATGGACGCGCGGTCATCAACAGCAATGCGCCGCCTGCATTGGCGACTGCCGGCGCGGGCGATGTACTGGCGGGCTTTATCGGTGGTTTGATGGCGCAGGGCGTAAACGCCCTCGACGCGGCCGCGATGGCCGCCTGGCTGCATGGGGAAGCGGCGAACATGTTCGGACCGGGTTTGATCGCGGAAGATCTTCCCGAGCAATTGCCGAACGTACTTCGTGCGCTGAAAGACAATGACTGACGTCGCGATCCGCTATGTGGAGCAGGGCGATCTGCCCGAGCTTCTCGCCATCTACAATCACTACATCGTCAACACGCCAGTTACGTTCGATCTCGAGCCGCGCACGCTGGCGCAGCGCCAGGAATGGCTCAACGGATTTTCGAGAAGCGGCCGGTACCGCTGTTTCGTCGCCGTGCGCGACGGTCGTCCGATCGGCTGGGTCTGCTCGGCGCCACTGAAGGAGAAGGCCGCCTACGAGACCAGCATCGAGACAAGCGTCTATCTGGCTCCGGGCGAGGGCGGAAAGGGGAGGGGCCGACGACTCTACAAAACCCTGTTCGATGCCCTTGCCGGAGAGGACATTCACCGTGCTTTTGGCGGCGTGACTTTGCCCAACGAAGCCTCGGTGCGGCTGCACGAGGCGGCCGGGTTCAGGCATATCGGCACCTACAACGAAATCGGCCGCAAGTTCGGCAAGTTCTGGGATGTGGGACTTTATTTGAGGCCGATGCCCTAGGCCCTAGCACCTTGAGAAAACCCCTGTTATAGGGGCGCCCTTCCGGCGGTTCGGCCTCAAAAATCGGCCCCGGCATGGCTCGGACGCGGACGTGGCGGAACTGGTAGACGCGCTGGATTTAGGTTCCAGTGACGAAAGTCGTGGGGGTTCAAGTCCCTCCGCCCGCACCAATCGGAGCAGGGATTAGTCAGGGATTGGAATTATGCAAATCACATCGACCGTTTCCGAAGGCCTGCGCCGCGAGTTCAAGGTCGTCATCGCTCAAACCGACCTCAACGACCGTCTCACCGGCAAGCTGGAGGAGATGAAGCCGCGCCTTCATCTGAAGGGCTTTCGTCCGGGCAAGGCGCCTGTCTCCTTCCTGAAGAAGACCTACGGCAAGTCGATGATGAACGAGATCGTCGAAGCGGCGGTCAACGAGTTCGAGCCAGAAGGCCATTACCGACAACGCGCTCAAGCCGGCGACACCGCCAAAGGTCGATCTGGTCAGCGAGTACCAGCAGGTTGTCGACGGAAAGTCCGACTTGGAGTTTACGGTCAAAGTAGACTTGATGCCTGAGTTCGAACTCGCCGACGTGTCCAAGCTCAACGTTGAGCGCTTGGTGAGCGAAGTGCAGGACGCCGACGTCGAAGAGGCGCTGCAGCGGCTCGCCGAACAGGCCAAAACCTATTCGCCGCGCCAAGAGGGCGCTGCATCCGAGAAGGGCGATGTCGTCGTCATCAATTTCGTCGGCAAAGTCGACGGCGTGGAATTCCCCGGCGGCAAGGCAGAAGACTTCCAGCTCAACCTCGGCAGCGGCCAACTCATTCCCGGCTTTGAGGACCAACTCATCGGTGCAAAGTCCGGTGACGCGCGCGAAGTCAAGGTGACGTTCCCTGCCGACTATCCCGAGGCGTCGCTGACCGGCAAAGACGCCGTGTTCGACGTGACCGTGAAAGAAGTGAAGGCGCCTGATCCGGTGGCGATCGATGCCGAACTCGCCAAGAAGATGGGCTTCGATGACCTCGGCACGCTCAAGGAGCGCGTTCGCGATCAGCTCAAGTCGGACTTCGCCCGCGCCAGCCGCTTGCACATGAAGCGCCGCATTCTCGATGCGCTCGACGGCATGCACTCGTTCGAGCTGCCCCCGGCGATGGTGGAAAGCGAGTTTGAAGGCATCTGGAAGCAGGTCGAGGCCGAGCTCAAGCGCGAAGGCAAGACGGCAGAGGACGAAGGCAAGAGCGAAGACGAACTCAAGAAGGAATACCGCGAGATCGCCGAGCGCCGCGTGCGTCTGGGTCTTGTTCTTGCGCGGCTTGGCGAGCAGAACGGCATCACCGTCGCCCAGGATGAGGTTCAGCGCGCGATCATGACGCGCGCGCGCCAGTTCCCGGGACAGGAACAGCAGGTGTTCAATTTCTACACCAGCAATCCGCAGGCTGCCGCCGAGATCCGCGCGCCGATCTTTGAAGACAAGGTCGTCGATTTTATCGCCGAGCTGGCTGAAGTCACGGACAGGAAAGTCGACCGCGAAACGCTATTCCTGGATCCCGATGAGGCTGCTGAAAAGCTGAAGGCCAGCTAGCGCGGGCGCCTGTCGTAGCGGCAGGGCACGAGGATCGCATCGATTTGCGATTCAATAACCCTTGGCGTGGAATGGTCGCAAAGAAGCGTCTGGCTCTATATATGTAAGATTGACGCGCGGCGGCGCGCGTAAGAGTCTCGACTTTATGACGAATCGAAAGGCTTGGGTGTGATGGCCGATCCGCGCGACGTTTATATGAATACTCTGGTGCCGATGGTGGTCGAACAGACCGCCCGCGGCGAGCGCGCCTATGACATCTACTCGCGTCTTCTGAAGGAGCGCGTCATCTTCATCACCGGCGCGATCGAAGACTATGGCGCCAGCCTGATGACGGCACAGCTTCTGTTTCTTGAGGCGGAAAACCCCAAGAAAGAAATTCACATGTACATCAACTCGCCCGGTGGCGTCGTCACGGCGGGCCTCGCGATTTACGACACCATGCAATACATCCGGCCGCCGGTTCAGACGTTCTGCGTCGGCCAGGCAGCCAGCGCGGCTTCGCTGCTTTTGATGGCCGGCAAGAAGGGCGAGCGTTTCGCGCTTCCGAACTCGCGGGTTCTGGTCCATCAGCCGAGCGCATCGTATTACGGTCAGGCAGCCGACATCGCCCGCCACGCCCAGGAAGTGATCAAGCTGAAGCACCGGCTGAACGAAATTTACGCCAAACACACAGGGCGGACGGTGGCTGAGATTGAAAAGGCGCTCGACCGGGATACTTATATGACGGCGGACGAAGCCAAGACTTTCGGCATTATCGATGAGGTCATGGTGCGCCGGCCGGACGCGTCTGAGGCAGGTTGAAACCCGTAACCCGTCGAATTCACGAGGGATTTGGCCAAATTAAACAAATCTTGATCCGCTCGGCGCTAACGTGGTCGAATGAACTAGAATGCGCTGCTTCGGTTGGCGCGGGTCATGCAAGGCTTTGATCCCACTAGATCAAAGCGGGAAATGGACGGGCTGATTGTCCGGGAGAGCTCATGAGTAAGGCGAGCGGCGGCGAGTCGAAGAATACGCTCTACTGTTCTTTCTGCGGAAAGAGCCAGCATGAGGTCCGCAAACTCATAGCCGGGCCGACGGTTTTCATCTGCGACGAGTGCGTCGAACTCTGCATGGAGATCATCCGTGAGGAGAACAAAACCTCCTTCATGAAGTCGAAGGAAGGCGTTCCGACCCCGCAGGAAATCTTCAAGGTTCTGGACGATTACGTGGTTGGCCAGCAGCACGCCAAAAAGGTGCTCTCGGTCGCCGTCCACAATCACTACAAGCGCATCAATTCGTCCGGCAAGAACGGCGACGTCGAGCTGGCGAAGTCCAACATCATGCTGATCGGCCCGACGGGCTGCGGCAAAACGTTGCTCGCGCAGACGCTGGCGCGCATCCTGGACGTTCCGTTCACGATGGCGGACGCGACGACTCTGACGGAAGCCGGCTATGTCGGCGAGGACGTGGAGAACATCATTCTCAAGCTGCTCCAGAACGCCGACTACAATGTCGAGCGGGCGCAGCGCGGCATCGTCTATATCGACGAAGTCGACAAGATCAGCCGCAAGTCGGACAATCCGTCGATCACGCGCGACGTGTCCGGCGAAGGCGTGCAGCAGGCGCTGCTCAAGATCATGGAAGGCACGGTTGCCTCCGTTCCGCCGCAGGGTGGCCGCAAGCATCCGCAGCAGGAATTCCTGCAGGTCGACACCACGAACATCCTCTTCATCGTGGGTGGCGCGTTTGCGGGCCTCGACAAGATCATTTCCGGGCGCACGCATGGCTCGTCCATGGGCTTCGGCGCAAACGTCCGTTCGCCCGACGATCGCGGAACGGGAGAAGTCCTGCGTGAAGTCGAGCCGGAGGACCTGCTCAAGTTCGGCCTGATCCCCGAGTTCATCGGCCGTCTGCCGATCTTGGCGACGCTGGGCGACCTGGCGGAGCCGGCGCTGATCGAGATCCTGACGCGCCCGAAGAACGCTTTGGCCAAGCAGTACCAGCGCATGTTCGAGATGGAAGGCGTCAAGCTGCGCTTCCAGGAAGAAGCCATGCACTCGATCGCCCGCAAGGCGATCGCGCGCCGCACTGGCGCCCGCGGACTGCGTTCGATTATGGAAGGCTTCCTGCTGGAGACGATGTTCGAACTTCCGACGCTGAATGGCGTGCAGGAAGTCGTCATCACGGCGGACGTGGTCGAGGGCAAAGCGCGGCCGCTTTACACCTACTCGGACAAGGGCGAAGCCGCTCAAAAGAGCGCCTCGTAAACGCCCCTTCGTGACGCCGTGTCATCCGTCATCTGCAATACTGCGGAAACCTTGCTGCCGTACGATTGCGGAGTGACGAAAAGGCGTCTGGCCTAACGCCTTGAAAGAGCCTTCGCTGGAGCCCACTTTAACTTCTCAGGAGTCGGCCCAGATGGGAGGCTCCATCACCCGGTTCCTACGCCCAGAAGGGGTGGGATCCGATCAGCACCCGGTCCGCGGATAGCGGAACGGTCAGGAGATCAGAAATGTCAGACCAGGAAAGCGTGACGACCACTCCGAAGGGCGATAACAGCGGCCAGTTGGCGCCGGTTCTGCCCTTGCGCGACATAGTCGTATTTCCCCACATGATCGTTCCCCTTTTTGTCGGCCGCGAGAAGTCCGTGCGCGCGCTCGAAGAGGTGATGAGCGACGAGAAGCAGATTTTGCTCCTCACTCAGAAAAACAAGGACGATGACGATCCCAGTTCGGATGCGCTTCACAGCATCGGAACGCTCGCGACCGTACTTCAGCTTCTGAAGCTTCCCGACCAGACCGTCCGCGTCCTCGTCGAAGGCAAGGGCCGCGCCCGCGTGACCGGTTTCGTGCCGCGCACCGATTTCTTCCAGGCGACGATCGAGAAGATTCCGGACAGCGTCAGCGACGCCAAGGAAACCGAAGCGCTCATCCGCACGGTGAAGACCAATTTCGAGCAGTACATCAAGCTCAACAAGAAAGTCCCGGCGGAGACGCTGGCCTCGGTCGCGCAGATCGAGGATGCCGCCAAGCTCGCCGACACGGTCGCCTCGCATCTGTCCGTCAAGATCGCGGACCGCCAGGCGCTGTTGGAGACTCTCGACACCGTCGAACGTCTTGAAAAGGTGCTGTCGCTGATCGAATCGGAGATCGGCGTGCTTCAGGTCGAGCGCAAGATCCGCAGCCGCGTCAAGCGCCAGATGGAGAAAACGCAGCGCGAGTACTATCTCAACGAGCAGCTCAAGGCGATCCAGAAGGAGCTCGGCGAAGGCGACGAAGGCCGCGACGAGATGAACGAGCTGGAAGAGCGCATCCGCAAGACGAAGCTGAGCAAGGAAGCGCGCGAGAAGGCGAACGCCGAAGTGAA
This sequence comes from uncultured Alphaproteobacteria bacterium, assembly GCA_963741725.1. GTDB lineage: Bacteria > Pseudomonadota > Alphaproteobacteria > Micropepsales > Micropepsaceae > Rhizomicrobium. The sequence goes on from CAVUJC010000007.1 coordinate 279,841, forward strand.
GAAGCTTCGCTCGATGTCGCCGATGAGCGCGGAAGCCACGGTCGTGCGCAACTATCTCGACTGGATGCTGTCCTTGCCCTGGGGCAAGAAGTCCAAGGTGCGCAAGGACATCGTCGCAGCCGAGAAGGTGCTGCACGACGATCATTTCGGCCTCGAGAAGGTCAAGGAACGTATCCTCGAATATCTCGCGGTGCAGCAGCGCGCCGGCAAGATGAAGGGGCCGATCCTGTGCCTCGTCGGACCGCCGGGCGTCGGCAAGACGTCGCTCGGAAAGTCCATTGCCAAGGCGACGGGCCGCGAGTTCGTGCGCATGTCGCTGGGCGGCGTGCGTGACGAAGCGGAAATCCGCGGCCATCGCCGCACCTATATCGGCTCGATGCCCGGCAAGGTCATCCAGTCGATGAAGAAGGCGAAGACGGCGAACCCGCTGTTCCTGCTCGACGAGATCGACAAGCTTGGCGCCGACTGGCGCGGCGATCCGTCATCCGCGCTTCTCGAAGTGCTGGATCCGGAGCAGAACTCGACGTTCAACGACCACTATCTGGAAGTCGATTTCGATCTCTCGGACGTGATGTTCATCACAACGGCCAACAGCCTGCGCATGCCGCAGCCGCTGATGGACCGCATGGAGATCATCCGCATCCCCGGTTACACCGAGGACGAGAAGGTCGAGATCGCCAAGCGCCACCTGATCCCCAAGGAGATCAAGGCGCATGGCCTGAAGGACGACGAGTGGAAGATCACCGACGCCGGTCTGCGCGATCTCATCCGCTATCACACCCGTGAGGCGGGCGTGCGCAATCTGGAACGCGAGATCGCGAACCTGACGCGCAAGGCGGTCAAGGAAATCGTGTCGCACAAGGCGACGTCGGTGGAAGTCACGGCGGATAACGTCGACACCTATGCCGGTGTCCGCAAGTACCGCTATGGCGAGATGGAAGGCGAGGACCAGGTTGGTGTTGTCACCGGTCTGGCGTGGACAGAAGTGGGCGGCGAAACGCTGACCATTGAGTCCGTGATGCTTCCCGGCAAGGGACGCTTCCAGGCCACAGGAAAGCTGGGCGACGTGATGAAGGAATCGATCGACGCCGCACGGTCCTATGTCCGATCCAAGGCAACGTCGTTCGGCATCAAGCCGCCGCTGTTCGACAAGATCGACATCCATGTGCACGTGCCCGAGGGTGCGACGCCAAAGGACGGTCCGTCTGCCGGTCTGGCGATGGCAACGTCGATCATCTCGGTCATCACCGGCATTCCGGTGCGCCGCGATGTGGCGATGACGGGCGAGGTCACTCTGCGCGGCCGCGCGCTGCCGATCGGTGGACTGAAGGAAAAGCTTCTCGCGGCGCTCCGCGCGGGAATCACGACCGTCGTGATCCCCAAGGAGAACGAGAAGGATCTGGCCGAGGTGCCTGACAATGTGAAGACTGGTTTGAAGATCATACCGGTTTCCAGTGTCGGCGAGGTCCTGAAGGTCGCGCTCGTGCGCCAGCCCGAGGCGATCGACTGGATCGAGACCGAAGTCACCACTCCGCCGCCCGTCTCCACGGACACGGACGCCGTGGTTACTCACTAGACAACGCGTTAACGATTGAAGCAGGCCCCGGGTCGGAGATGATCCGGGGCCTTTTTCACGTGATTTTTCCCTGAATTCTTGGGGTTTCGGGTTGGACCCGGGGCCGTTGAGCCCTAAAGTCCTAGGTCTTGGAGCGAATCGCGCAAAGGAGCCGTCGCCGTGAACAAGAACGATCTAATCCAGAAGCTCTCCGAACATAGTGGCCTCGACAAGAACACGTCCGCCAAGGCCGTAGACGGCGTTTTCGACCTGATCGCCGCGGCGCTCAAGGCTGGCGACGAAGTTCGCCTCACCGGCTTCGGTGTCTTCGTCGTCGCGACGCGCGCAGGCGGTAAGGGCCGCAATCCGCAGACGGGCGAGGAAATTACGATCAAGCCGTCCAAACAGCCGCGTTTCCGCGCCGGCAAGCAACTCAAGGATTCCCTGAACTAGAGTGGATGCGCCGCAGGCCAGGCGCATTGTCGTCCTAGGTTGTGCCGGAAGCGGCAAGACCACGCTCGGCCGAAAACTCAGCGATGCGATTGGTGCGCGCTTCGTCTGTCTCGACGCGATCTGGCAACGATCCTGGTCGGACGCGGACGTTCCGCGGTTTCGCGAACTCTTGGAAACTGCGCACGCGGCCGAGTCCTGGGTCAGCGACGGAAACTTCGCACAGGCCACATTCGACATTCGCCTGGCGCGCGCCGAACTCGTCGTCTGGCTGGATCGACCGAGACTGGGTTGTGCCTGGCGAGCGGTGACGCGTGTCTTTCAAAGTGGCGAAGCTCATCGGCCGCAGGACGTTTCAAAGGTCATTTCATTCATCTGGAATTTCGATCGCATCAATCGGCCACGGATTGAAGCGGCCAGACTCAGGCATGGTCCGAATGTCCCGGTCGTGAAGCTGTCTTCCTCCGCGGAGATTGCGCAGTTCCTGAAACGCCGGACCAGATAACAGGTCGAAGTATCAGGTCGCATGAAAGAGCGCGCTGACGGATTCGCCGTCGTGAATTCTGCGGATCGCCTCGGCCAGAGGCTTGGCAACGGACAAAACAGTGAGCTTGGGTGCGCGCTTGTCCTGCGTGATCGGGACCGTGTTTGTGCAAACGATTTCCAGAATGTCCGGCTGATCGCTGAGACGCTGGGCCGATCCGCTTGCGAACAAGCCGTGCGTGCAGGCGATGCGGATCGATTTGACCTTGTGCGCGCGCAAATGGTTCAGCAGTTCGAACATCGTGCTTCCCTTGGCGATCTCGTCGTCGAGGACGATCACGTCCTTGCCTGTCACATCGCCGATGATGGAACTGATGCGAACCTGGTCGTCCGCATAGCGCTGCTTGGCAGCGACGGCGACGCCCACGCCGAGAAGGCGGGCGAAATGGGCGGTTTCCTTTGCATTCCCCAGGTCCGGCGACACGGCAACCGTGTTGGAGAGATCGTATTTGCGGAAGTGATCGGCGAGTTCGTTCAGGGCATGCAGGTGATCGACCGGAATGCTGAAGAAGCCATGCACCTGCGGCGAATGCATCGCCATCGAAAGCACGCGGTTGGCGCCGGCGGTGACCATCAGGTCGGCTACGAGACGACCGCCGATCGAAATTCGCGGCGCGTCCTTCTTGTCCGAACGCGCGTAGGCATAAAACGGCATTACAACCGTGATGCGCGACGCCGATGCGCCACGCGCCGCATCGAGCATCAGAAACAGCTCGACCAGATGTTCCTGAACCGGCGCCGAAAGCGGCTGGATGATGAACACGTCGCGCTCGCGGCAGTTGGCCTGGAGCTGGACCTCAAGGCAGTCGTTGGCGAAACGGGTGAGCCGCGAGGGCAGGAGTGGAACGCGCAGATGCTCGCAGATCTCCGCCGCAAGTTCGGGGTGGGCCGATCCGCTGAAGACGGCGATCTCTTTCATCTTGAACCCCCAGTGACACTCGATCCGCTCGCGGCCTGCCAAGCCGAAGCTCGCGTAAGCAGGTCCACCCACGCTCTGACGAGCTTTGGTGGACGACCTTGGCTGCTTGGCAGCGCAGGTTGGTGGGCGGTGACGGGATCGAACCGCCGACCCTATCGGTGTAAACGATATGCTCTACCAGCTGAGCTAACCGCCCTGACGGCGCCCTCATACACCAGCTTCGCGGCAGAGACACCCCATTAACGATCCGCAATGGTGCGAAAGTTTGCGACAGGGAATTTCTCCCTTTTGCCACCCGTCGCGGCTAGGGTCCCTCGGGTTCTGGACGGTTGGTTCTTTATGCGTACAACCATGGTTTCAACGTTTCTCGCGGCGGTGCTGCTCGCAGGCTGCGGCACGACGCCGGAGCACCATGGCCGCTGGAATCCCAATGGTGGTCCGGCGCGCGATGAAAACTGGCACTCACCCTCTGCGACGCTGATGCGCTACGACGCCAATCATGATGGCATCCTCACCCGAGCCGAACTCGTTGCGGGTCTGAAGGCCGAGTTCGACACCTACGACCACGATCACAACAACTGCCTGTCGCCCGACGAAGTGCGCGCCATCAACCAAATGCGGGTCCAGCAGGACGCGTCGCAGGCGACGCCGCTGGTCGACTGGAACCAGGATGGCTGTATCGACTTTCATGAGTACTCCGGAACGCTGCTGTCGCTGTTCGATTCGCTCGACAAGAACGGCGATGGCCAGCTGACCGCCGACGAGATCAATCCTGCTGCCAAAGGCGCGGGGGCCAAGCCGCAAGGCGGCCAATCCGGCGAGCATCACGGCCATCGCCGCGGCGGCGGTGAGGGCGGCGGTGAGGGTCAGTAGCAGGCGTGACGGGCTTGCTTGACGGCCTGCAGTTGTGATGGCCGACTTAGTCCCATGCCGCTGCGCCTGCTTTTCACCGTTCTAAGCGTTCTCCTGCTCGCCGGGTGTTCGACGCCCGTCCGCCATTGGTCGCCGTATGTAGCGCCTCGGCAGGAAAATTGGCACAATCCCGCAAGTCTGATTTTGCGATACGATGCTAACAATGACGGCATGGTGACGCGTCGTGAACTTGAGGCCGGGTTACGGCAGGACTTCTGGCAGGCCGATACGAATAGAGACGGGCGGCTCGATCCCGATGAAGTGCATGCGGCCAACCTGCGGCGAATTCGCATCGATCAGTCCACCGCCATCCCGATTATTGACTGGAACCATGACGGCTATGTGGACTTCGACGAGTTCGCAGCCCCCATGCGCTCGCTGTTTGATCAGTTCGATGCCAACGGCGACGGTGTAGTCACACTGAAGGAAATGAATGTGAAGCTTGTGCCGACCACGCCGAAACCTCCGCCTTCGGATGCGCAACCCCCCAGTTCCCACTGATTTTTCGAAGGAATCGCTCACTGTGCTTGACAGCGGCAGAGGCCGCGCCCTACACCGGCCCCCTTTCGCGGTCAGGGCCCAGCGCCAGGATCCGGGGGCGTAGCTCAGTTGGTTAGAGTGTCGGCCTGTCACGCCGAAGGTCGCGGGTTCGAGCCCCGTCGCTCCCGCCATTTCCTCAGTTGGGAATGGTTCGCAAAAGGTCCAAAAAATCCTGTTTTTTCGGGGCGAATCTTAGTCTAAACCCGCGTTGCTCGCGGGCATCCGCTGCCTATACTGCACCCGCGAAATAACACCGTTTCGGCCTGTTGACGGGCGCGCCAGCGCCCCGGGTCGAGCGTCAAAGGGTCGGGGTATGGACAAGCAGCTTCTCGAATACCTGCCGATCCTGATCTTCATCGGAATAGCCGCGGTGATCGCCACCGCACTGATCCTTGTCCCTGCGATCATCGCGCCGTCTAAGCCCGACCCCGAAAAGCTCTCCGCTTACGAGTGTGGCTTCAATGCGTTCGGCGACGCGCGCATGAAGTTCGATGTGCGGTTTTATCTCGTCTCGATCCTCTTCATCATCTTCGATCTCGAAGTTGCGTTCCTGTTTCCCTGGGCGATCACGTTGGGTACGACCGGTGTGTTCGCGTTCTGGTCGATGATCACGTTCCTCGGCGTTCTTACCGTCGGCTTCATCTATGAATGGAAGAAGGGAGCGCTCGAATGGGAGTGATCCCGGCAGGAACAGCATCGCGGTCGGGCGTCGAAGGGGGCGCCGCGTCCATCACGAACAACGATCCCTACTTCAAGGCCATGCAGGCCGAAATGGCGGACAAGGGCTTCATCGTCACGTCTGCCGAAGCGCTGGTGAACTGGGCACGTACGGGTTCGCTGATGTGGATGACGTTCGGTCTCGCCTGCTGCGCAGTTGAAATGATGCAGGCGAGCATGCCGCGTTACGATCTGGAACGCTTCGGCGCTGCGCCGCGCGGCTCGCCGCGTCAGTCTGACGTCATGATCGTCGCTGGTACCTTGACCAACAAGATGGCTCCCGCGTTGCGCAAGGTCTACGACCAGATGCCGGAACCGCGCTATGTGATTTCGATGGGATCGTGCGCCAACGGCGGCGGTTACTATCACTACTCCTACGCCGTCGTGCGCGGCTGCGACCGCATCGTGCCGGTCGACATCTATGTGCCCGGCTGCCCGCCGACGGCCGAGGCGCTCGTCTACGGCATCATGCTGTTGCAGCGGAAAATCCGCCGCACCGGAACGATCGAGCGCTGAGATGACCGATCTCTCCGCATTGGGCCAGACAATTTGTGAAGCGCTTGCGGGCGCGGTCGTGAAGCATCACGTGACATTCGGCGAGCTGATGCTTGAAGTTGAAGCAGGCGAGATCGCGCGCGTGTTGACCTATCTGCGCGACGATCCGGCCTGCGAGTTCAAGATTCTCGTCGATATATGCGGGGTGGACTGGCCGCAACGCCCCAAGCGGTTCGACGTCGTCTACCACCTGCTTTCGCTCACGAAAAACATGCGAATCCGCGTGAAAGCGCAGTTGGGCGAAGACGAGTCGATTCCATCTGTCGTCGGCGTCTATCCGGCCGCGAACTGGTTCGAGCGCGAAGCGTTCGACATGTATGGCATTGCGTTCGACGGACATCCCGATCTGCGCCGCATATTGACCGACTACGGCTTCGCCGGTCATCCCCTGCGCAAGGACTTTCCGCTCACCGGCTTTGTCGAGCTCCGCTATGACGACGAGCTCAAGCGTGTGGTCTACCAACCCGTGCAACTGGTCCAAGAATTTCGCGACTTCGACTTCATGTCGCCCTGGGAAGGCGCGCCGCACATTCTTCCCGACGGACAGAAGGCGGCCGCCGGCGCGCCGGAGAAAAAAGCATGAGCGTGGTGCTCGAAAATCTTCCGTCCGAATCCAGCGAGCCGCGGATCACGCTGAACTTCGGTCCGCAGCATCCTGCGGCACATGGAGTGTTGCGTCTGGTGCTCGATCTCGACGGCGAGATCGTGACGCGAGTCGATCCGCATATCGGGCTTTTGCATCGCGGCACTGAAAAGCTGATCGAGCACAAGACGTATCTCCAGGCGGTTCCTTACTTCGACCGGCTCGATTATGTCGCGCCGATGAACCAGGAACACGCTTTCGCTCTGGCGGTTGAAAAGTTGCTTGGTCTCGAAGTGCCCAAGCGCGGCCAGTATGTGCGCGTGCTGTTCTGTGAAATCGGCCGGCTTATGAACCACATCCTCAACTGCACATTTCAGGCGCTGGATGTCGGAGCGATGACGCCGTCCCTCTGGGGCATGGAATCTCGCGAGACGATGTTGTCATTCTACGAGCGGGTCTCGGGAAGCCGCATGCATGCGGCCTATTTTCGGCCCGGTGGCGTGCACCAGGATCTTCCACCGGGTTTGCTCGAAGACATCTACAAATTTCTGGATCCTTACCTAAAGGTACTCGACGACATCGACGGACTGGTCGTCGACAACCGCATCTTCAAGCAGCGCACGGTCAATATCGGCGTTGTCGACCGGGCACATGCGGAGGCATGGGGTTTTTCTGGAGCGATGCTGCGTTCCGCGGGTATCGCGTGGGACCTGCGCCGGTCGCAGCCCTACGAGTGCTACAACGACTTCGACTTCCAAATTCCGATTGGCCGCAACGGCGACTGCTACGATCGTTATGTGCTGCGCATGGAAGAGATGCGGCAGTCCGTAAAAATCATCAAACAATGCATCGAGAAGATGCCGTCGGGTCCGGTTTCTTCGACCGACCATAAGGTGGTACCGCCCAAACGTGGCGAAATGAAGCGCTCGATGGAAGCGCTCATTCATCATTTCAAGCTCTATACCGAAGGCTATCACGTGCCGGAAGGTGAGGCGTATGCAGCAGTTGAAGCGCCGAAGGGCGAGTTTGGGGTCTATCTCGTTTCCGACGGCACCAACAAGCCTTATCGCTGCAAGATCCGCGCGCCATCCTTCCCGCATCTCCAAGCCATGGATTTCATGAACCGGGGACACATGTTGGCCGACGTTTCCGCCATCATCGGATCACTCGACATCGTCTTTGGCGAGGTCGACAGATGAGCATCCGTCGCCTCGCGCCGCCCGAGATTCAACCGCCGAACTTTGAGTTCACGCCCGAGAATCTGGCGCGGGCGAACAAGGAAATCGCGAAGTATCCGCCGGGCCGCCAAGCGAGCGCCGTGATCTCGCTTCTGTGGATCGGCCAGGAGCAGCAGGGTTGGGTCACGCATCCGATGATCGAGTATGTGGGCAAGATGCTCGACATGGCCTTTATCCGCGTACTCGAAGTCGCGACGTTCTACACGATGTTCAATCTTGCGCCGGTCGGCAAGTTCCACCTGCAGGTCTGCACGACGCCGCCGTGCCTGTTGCGCGGTTCCGACGACATCGTTGGAGTGTGCAAGAATCGTATCGCGCACGGCCAGCACGTCGTGACGCCGGATGGCATGCTCTCCTGGACGGAAGTTGAATGTCTTGGGGCCTGCACCAATGCGCCGATGATGCAGGTTGGAAACGACTTCTACGAAGACTTGACGGCTCCGATCACGGAAAAGTTGATCGAAGCATTCCGCCGCGGCGAGACACCGAAGCCTGGACCGCAGCAGGGCCGTATCGGCTCTGAGCCCGCCGGCGGCCAGAATACGCTCACCGATCGTTCCATCTATTCAAAATCGTCGGGGACAACCTGATGCTTGCCGACCGTGACCGGATCTTCACGAACATCTATGGCTTTGAGGACAAGAGCCTCAAAGGTGCGCTGTCGCGCGGTCACTGGGACGGCACGAAGAAGATACTGGAGCTGGGCCCCGAAGCGATCTGCGAAGAAATGAAGAAGTCGGGACTGCGCGGCCGCGGCGGCGCCGGCTTCGCAACCGGCCTGAAGTGGACCTTCATGCCGAAGGAAGTGAAGGATCGTCCGCACTACCTCGTCGTCAATGCGGATGAGTCCGAGCCGGGCACCTGCAAGGACCGGGAGATCATGCGCAACGATCCGCATCATCTCATCGAAGGCTGCCTGATCGCATCCTTCGCGATGCGTGCGCATACTTGCTACATCTACATCCGCGGCGAGTTCATCCGCGAGCGCCAGGCGCTTCAGGCCGCGATCGATGAGTGCTATGCGGCCAAGCTGCTCGGCAAAGACAATGTCCACGGATGGGACTTCGATCTCTTTCTGCACCACGGCGCCGGCGCCTATATCTGCGGCGAAGAGACTGCGCTGCTCGAGAGCTTTGAGGGCAAGAAGGGTATGCCGCGCATGAAACCGCCGTTTCCGGCGAACATGGGCATCTATGGCTGTCCGACGACGGTGAACAATGTGGAATCGATCGCGGTCGTGCCCACAATCATGCGTCGCGGCCCGCAATGGTTCGCGGGCATCGGCCGCGCGAACAACACAGGCACCAAGCTCTTCCAGATTTCGGGCCATGTGAACACGCCTTGCGTCGTCGAAGAGGCGCTGGGCGTGCCCATGCGCGAGCTCATCGAAAAATATGCCGGCGGCGTTCGCGGCGGCTGGGACAATCTCCAGGCGGTTATTCCGGGTGGGGCGTCATGCCCGATGATTCCGAAGTCGGTCTGCGACGATGTCATCATGGATTTCGACGCCTTGAAGGCGGTGAATTCGTCGCTCGGCACGGCCGCGGTGATCGTGATGGACAAGTCCGCCGATCTCGTCCGCGTCGTGTCGCGATACGCCTATTTCTACAAGCATGAGAGCTGTGGACAGTGCACGCCGTGCCGCGAGGGCACAGGTTGGATGTGGCGCGTGATGGAACGCTTGCGCACCGGCGATGCTCAGGTCGAGGAAATCGATCAGCTCCTGGAAGTCGGCAAGCAGTGCGAAGGACACACGATCTGCGGTCTGGGCGACGCTGCGCCATGGCCCATCCAGGGGCTGATCCGTCACTTCCGGCCGGAACTTGAACGCCGCATTGCCGAGCGTCAAAAGCAAAAGATGGCGGCGGAATAGAATATGGCTTCGCGAAAACTCATCATCGACGGCAAGGAAATCGAGGCGGACGACAACCTCACGCTTCTGCAGGCGTGTGAAAGTACGGGCGCCGAAGTACCGCGTTTCTGCTATCACGAGCGGCTGTCGGTCGCCGGCAATTGCCGCATGTGCCTCGTCGAATGGGTTGGGGCGCCCAAGCCTCAGGCGTCCTGCGCGCTGCAGGTTCGCGACATCTTTCCGAACAAGGACGGCACGCCGGCCAAGATCAACACGAACTCGCCGATCGCCCGAAAGGCGCGCGAGGGCGTGATGGAGTTCCTGCTTATCAATCATCCGCTCGACTGCCCGATCTGCGATCAGGGCGGCGAGTGCGATCTGCAGGACCAGGCGATGGGCTATGGCCGCGCTGCGTTCAACCGCTACCACGAGAACAAGCGCGCGGTCGAAGACAAGAACATGGGGCCGATCGTCAAGACGGTGATGACGCGCTGCATCCAGTGCACGCGTTGCGTCCGCTTTGCGACGGAGGTTGCCGGCGTGCCCGATCTCGGTGCGACCGGCCGCGGCGAGGATATGGAGATCACGACCTATCTGGAACGCGCGTTTGCATCCGAACTCTCGGGCAACATCGTCGATCTGTGTCCAGTCGGCGCACTGACCGCCAAGCCATACGCTTTCAACGCACGTCCCTGGGAATTGCGCCACACCGAATCCATCGACGTGATGGATGCTCAGGGCTGCAACATCCGCGTCGACACGCGCGGGCGTGAAGTCATGCGCATTCTTCCGCGCCTCAACGAAGAGGTGAATGAGGAGTGGATCGGCGACAAGACGCGTCACGCCTGTGATGGGCTTGGTCGCCAGCGTCTGGACCGGCCATTCATCCGCAAGAGCGGCAAGCTGCAGCCTGCAAGCTGGGCCGAGGCGTTTGCCGCCATTGCCGCGCGTATCTCGGAGACAAAGCCGGAGCGCATGGCCGCCGTGGTCGGCGATCTCGCCGCAGCCGAAGAGATCAAGGCGCTGAAGGATTTGATGGCGGCGCTCGGCGTCAAGAACCTCGACTGCCGCCAGGACGGCGCGCACCTCGGCGGCCAGCGCCAGTCCTATCTCTTCAACACGACCATCGCCGGTATCGAAGCGGCAGATGCGATCCTGCTCGTTGGCGCCAATCCGCGCTGGGAAGCGCCGGTGCTCAACGCGCGCATCCGCAAAGCGTGGGTGAACGGCAACGTCCAGATCGCCGGGATCGGTGTGCCGGACAACCAGACTTACCCGCTCAAGGATCTTGGCTCCGACATCGCGACACTGGAGCAGATCGCCAATGGCGGTCATCCGTTCGCGGGAGTACTGCGCGACGCCAAGCGGCCGATGGTCGTCCTGGGCGCGAGTGCGGTTGCGCGCAAAGATGGCGGGGCAGTCCTCAAGCTCGCAGCAAAAATCGCCTCCGACACCGGCATGATCGGTCCGGCCGGCGGCCCGGCCGAAGGCGGATGGAACGGCTTCAACATTCTTCACACGGCTGCGTCGCGCGTCGCCGCGCTCGACCTGGGATTTGTGCCGGGAGAAGGCGCCCGCGACGTGGCTGGCATAGTCGACGGCGCTCAGAAGGGCGAGATCGACTTCATCTATCTGCTAGCCGCGGATGAATTCGACGTCGGCCACCTTGGGCGCGCCTTCATCGTCTATCAGGGCAGCCATGGCGACGCCGGCGCACACAATGCCGATGTCGTCTTGCCGGGCGCCGCCTACACGGAAAAAGAAGGCCTCTACGTCAATATTGAAGGACGCGTGCAGCGCGCCCGCCGCGCGACGTTCCCGCCGGGCGAGGCGAAGGAAGACTGGGCGATCCTGCGCGCGCTGTCTGATGTGGTCGGCAAGCGTCTTCCTTACGACAATCTCGAGTCGCTGCGTGCGGCGATCGCGGTGGACGCGCCGCACTTCGCCAACCACGGCGAGGCTGTGCCGCACGGCGGCGCCGGCGCGACGAACTGGGCCGCGGTCGGCGCGGAGACGCCGCTCGACACGACCGTTCCGCTCGGCAGCACGATGACGGACTATTACCTGACGAACCCGATCGCGCGGGCGAGCGCCACGATGGCGATCTGCAGTCGGCAATTCGTGACAGTCTCCTCCAAGCTGGCGGCGGAGTAGGCGATGGCGCTGGTCCACTTCTATCAGTTCCTGCCTGTCTATCTGGCGCACTGGTTCGGCTCGGACGCCGAGGCCTGGCCCTATGGCGTCGGTTGGACGCTGAGCCAGGTGACGATGATTTTGCTGATCCAGCTTCCCCTTCTCATCTCCGTCGCATTCTTCATTCTTGCAGACCGCAAGATCTGGGCGGCCGTCGCACTGCGACGCGGCCCCAACGTCGTTGGACCTTTCGGTCTGCTTCAGACCTTCGCCGACGCGTTCAAGTTCATGTTCAAGGAAATCATCATCCCGTCCGGTGCAAACAAGGTGATCTTCATCCTGGCGCCGCTGGTCACCGCGACTCTCGCCTTTGCCGGATGGGCGGTCGTACCCATGGCGGATGGCTGGGTGATCGCCGACATTAATGTCGGAATACTCTACCTGTTCGCAATTTCCTCGCTTGGCATCTACGGCATCATCATGGCCGGCTGGGCGTCGAACTCGAAGTACCCGTTTCTTTCGGCCCTGCGCGCAGCGGCGCAGATGGTGTCCTACGAAGTCTCCATCGGATTCGTGATCATCACCGTGCTCCTGTTCGCGGGTTCGCTGAACCTTTCGGCCATTGTGCGGGCGCAGGAGCATGGCTGGTTCGTTTTCTCCATCCTGTTCCCCATGCTGCCGATCTTTTTCGTGTCGGCGCTGGCGGAAACCAACCGTCCTCCTTTCGACCTGGTCGAGGCCGAAGCCGAGCTCGTGGCCGGTTTCTTCGTCGAATATTCCTCGACGCCGTTCCTGCTGTTCTTCCTCGGCGAGTATGTCAGCGTCGTCCTGATGTGCGCCATGTGCACAATACTTTTCCTCGGCGGCTGGCTGCCGCCGCTGAACATCTGGCCGCTCAACGCCGTCCCCGGAATCTTCTGGTTCCTCGGCAAGGTGTTCTTCGTCTTCTTCCTTTTCGCGATGGTGAAGGCCATGGTGCCGCGCTATCGCTATGATCAACTGATGCGGCTTGGCTGGAAGGTTTTCCTGCCGACGTCGCTGCTTTGGGTGGTGGTCACGGCGAGCTGGGTGCTCGTCTTCCACCATCATGCGTGAGGCCGATATGGCTACACTGGACCGCACAGCAAGGCAGATCTTCTTCTGGGAGTTTATCCAGGCATTCGTCCTGGCGACCCGCTATCTCTTCAAGCCGAAGACGACGATCAACTACCCGTTCGAGAAGGGTCCGCTCAGTCCGCGCTTCCGCGGCGAGCATGCGCTGCGCCGCTATCCCAACGGCGAGGAGCGCTGCATTGCGTGCAAGCTCTGCGAGGCGATCTGTCCGGCCCAGGCGATTACCATCGAAGCCGAACCGCGCGCTGACGGCAGCCGCCGCACCACGCGCTACGACATCGACATGGTGAAATGCATCTATTGCGGATATTGCCAGGAAGCTTGCCCGGTCGACGCGATTGTGGAGGGACCGAACTTCGAGTTCGCGACCGAAACGCGCGAAGAGCTCTACTACAACAAGGAACGGTTGCTCTCGAATGGCGACCGCTGGGAACGCGAGATCGCCAAGAACCTCGAACTCGACGCTCCATACAGGTAACCAGGATGTTGCAGGCGATTGCATTCTATGTGTTTTCGGCGGTCATGCTCGCTTCGGCGTTCATGGTCATCGCCGCGCGCAATCCCGTTCACTCTGTGCTGTTCCTGATCCTGTGCTTCTTCAACGCGGCCGGTCTGTTCGTTCTGCTGGGCGCTGAATTTCTCGCGATGATCCTCGTGGTCGTTTATGTCGGCGCGGTGGCGGTTCTGTTCCTCTTCGTCGTCATGATGCTAGATATCGATTTCGCGGAACTGAAGCGCGGTGCCCAGCAATATGTGCTGGTTGGCGCCGGCGTTGGCCTGGTCCTGCTACTTGAACTGATGGGTAGCGCCAGCCTGTGGAAATTCTCGGCCGCATCGCATCAGGCGCTGGCACATCCAACACCGGCCGGTCTCAGCAATACCGAAGCGCTCGGACGCATCCTCTATACCGACTACATCTACTACTTCCAGATCGCCGGCCTCGTTCTACTCGTCGCGATGATCGGCGCGATCGTGCTCACCTTGCGTCATCGTCCTGGCGTCCGCCGCCAGAATATCGGCGAGCAGAATGCGCGCGTCATGGCCGACTCGATGACCGTGGTCGACATCAAGCCGGGGCAGGGGGCCTGACATGACCATCGGTCTTTCCAACTATCTGACGGTCGCCGCGATCCTCTTCACGATCGGGGTGTTCGGCATCTTCCTGAACCGCAAGAACATCATCGTCATCCTGATGTCGATCGAGTTGATCCTGCTCGCGGTGAACATCAACTTCGTGGCGTTTTCTTCCTTCCTCCACGACCTGGTGGGGCAGGTGTTTGCGCTCTTCATCCTCACCGTTGCGGCCGCGGAAGCCGCAATCGGCCTGGCCATTCTCGTCGTCTATTTCCGAAACCGCGGCACGATTGCCGTGGAAGACGTCAACCTGATGAAGGGCTGAGGGCGTGTACGCAGCAATCGTATTCCTTCCCATCATCGCCTCGCTCATCGCCGGGCTGCTTGGCCGCGTCATCGGCGCGCGCGCGTCGGAACTCGTGACCACCGGCGCGCTGTTCGTGTCTGCGGCGTTGTCCTGCGCTGCCTTCTATGACGTCACGATCCTGGGCCACTCGCACCTGGTTCAGGTGCTGCCCTGGATCTATTCCGGCGACCTGAGGGTCGACTGGGCCATCCGCGTCGATGCGCTGACAGGCGTTATGCTCGTCGTCGTGACAGGCGTCTCCTCGCTCGTTCATCTCTATTCGATCGGCTACATGGCCGAAGACCCCAGCAGGCCGCGGTTCTTCTCTTACCTGTCGTTCTTCACCTTCGCGATGCTGATGCTGGTGACGGCCAACAATTTCCTGCAGATGTTCTTCGGCTGGGAAGGCGTGGGTGTCGCTTCCTACCTGCTGATCGGCTTCTGGTACAAGAAGCCCGAAGCCAATGCGGCGGCGATCAAGGCGTTTATCGTCAACCGCGTCGGCGATTTCGGTTTTGCGCTCGGAATTTTCGGGATTTTCTACGTCTTCAAGACTCTAGACTTTGATGCCGTGTTCGCCGCGGCACCGTCGATGGTCGGCAAGACGTTCCTCTTCGCGGGATTCAATGTCGACATCCTGACAACCCTGTGCCTGTTGCTGTTCGTCGGCGCGATGGGCAAGTCGGCGCAACTCGGCCTGCACACCTGGTTGCCGGACGCGATGGAGGGCCCGACGCCGGTCTCCGCCCTTATCCATGCCGCGACCATGGTGACCGCGGGTGTGTTCCTCGTCTGCCGTTGCTCGCCGCTGTTCGAGCATGCGCCCGTGGCGCTCGAGTTCGTCACCTTCATCGGTGCTTCGACGGCGTTTTTTGCCGCTTCCGTCGGCCTCTTCCAGAACGACATCAAGCGCGTCATCGCCTATTCGACCTGCTCGCAGCTCGGCTACATGTTCGTTGCGGCCGGCATGTCCGCCTACGGCGCGGCAATGTTCCACCTCTTTACGCACGCCTTCTTCAAGGCGCTTCTGTTCCTTGCCGCCGGCTCTGTCATCCACGCGATGCACCACGAACAGGACATGCGCAAAATGGGCGGCCTCGCACGGGCAATTCCCTTCACCTGGGCGATGATGCTGATCGGAAACCTCGCGCTGACCGGCGTCGGCCTGCCGGTCCTGCAGCTTGGCCTCGCCGGTTTCTACTCCAAGGACGCGATCATCAACGCGGCCTATCTCTCGCACTCAGGCATGGCGAGTTACGCCTTTATCCTGACGTTGGTCGCGGCGGGCATGACCTCGTTCTATTCCTGGCGTCAATTCCTGATGACGTTCCATGGCCGGTATCGCGGCGCGGATGCCGCGCACGGCCACGATCACGGACATGACGACCATCACGCTCCGGCACTGTCGGAGATTCACGAGTCTCCGCTGACGATGCTCGTGCCGCTCGCCGTACTGGCTGCCGGCGCTGCATTTGCAGGATTTATCTTCCACGGCGATTTCATCGGCGAGAAGTCAGCCGAGTTCTGGCACGGCGCCATCGCGGCGATTGCGGGGAACGGTCTCAAGCCGATGCCGGAAGCGATCCCTCTCTGGGTGGAGCTGTCGCCCTTTGTGATGACGCTGTTGGGATTCGCAGTGGCGTTCTACTACTACATCCTCAATCCCGAGCTGCCGGCCCAGATGGCCGCAAAGCAGGGGCTGCTCTACACGTTCCTCTACAACAAGTGGTACTTCGACGAGCTGTATGACTTCCTGTTTGTCCAGCCGGCCAAGAAGCTTGGCCGCTTCCTGTGGAAGTTCGGTGACGGGACGATCATCGACGGATTTGGTCCTGATGGCGTTGCGGCCCGCGTTCTCGACGCGACGCGCGGCGCGGTCCAGCTCCAGTCCGGATACGTCTACCACTACGCCTTTGCGATGCTGATCGGCGTGGTCGCCCTGGCCACCTGGTTCATGCTGATGGGAGGCACGCCATGATCGCTTCCCACATCCTCAGCATCGTCACGTTCCTGCCGCTCTTCGGTGCGGCGGCGATCCTTCTGACGTCGGGCAGCGATGCGGTCGTTGCGCGCAATGCCCGCTGGATCGCTCTGATCACGACGATCGTCGAGTTTGCGATCTCGATCTACATCTGGGTGAAGTTCGACGGTTCTATCGCCGCATTCCAGTTCGTGGAGCAGGCCGACTGGCTGGGACCCGGCATCGGCTACCACATGGGCGTGGACGGCATCTCGATGCTGTTCATCGTCCTGACCTGCGGGTTAATGCCGTTCTGCATCCTCGCAAGCTGGGAATCGATCGAAACCCGCGTTGCGGAATACATGGTCGCGTTTCTCGCGCTCCAGGCGCTGATGATCGGCGTGTTCTGTGCGCTGGACCTGGTGCTGTTCTACCTGTTCTTCGAAGGCGGCCTGATCCCGATGTTCCTGATCATCGGCGTGTGGGGCGGCAAGCGGCGCGTGTATGCGAGCTTCAAGTTCTTCCTCTACACCCTGCTCGGCTCGGTGCTGATGCTGCTGGCGATCCTGGCCATGTACAACATGGCCGGCACGACCGACATCGTAACACTGCTGCATTACCATTTCCCGCCGGCGATGCAGTTCTGGCTGTGGCTTGCCTTCTTCGCCTCGTTCGCCGTGAAGATGCCGATGTGGCCGGTCCATACGTGGCTGCCCGATGCGCACGTCGAGGCGCCGACGGCAGGCTCGGTCATCCTGGCCGCCATTCTGCTGAAGATGGGCGGGTACGGCTTCCTGCGTTTTTCGATCCCGATGTTCGCCAGCGCCTCGGCAACCTTTGCGCCCTTCGTGTTCACGCTGTCGATTGTCGCCATCATCTACACCTCGCTCGTCGCCCTGGCGCAGGAAGACATCAAGAAGCTGATCGCCTACTCATCGGTCGCCCATATGGGGTTCGTCACGATGGGAATCTTCACGCTCACGCATCAAGGCGTCGAGGGCGGCATTTTCCAGATGCTGAGCCATGGCGTCGTCTCCGGCGCACTGTTCCTCTGCGTCGGCGTGATCTACGACCGCATGCATACGCGTGAGATCGCGGCCTATGGCGGTCTTGTCAACCGCATGCCGATCTATGCCGCCTGCTTCATGATCTTCACGCTCGCCAATGTCGGCCTGCCGGGAACCGGCGGCTTCGTGGGCGAGTTTCTGACCATGCTGGGCGCGTTTGCGGTCAACACCTGGGTCGCGATTTTCTCGGCGACCGGCGTGATCCTCTCGGCCGCCTATGCGCTCTACGTCTATCGCCGCGTCGTGTTCGGCGAGCTGGTCAAGCCTGCGCTGCAGACCATCAAGGACCTGAGCCCGCGGGAGATCGCGATCCTGGCGCCGCTTGTCGTCATCACGATCCTGATGGGCATCTACCCCAAGCCGGTGTTCGATGTGACCTCGGCGTCGGTCGACAATCTGATCGGCGAATACAATACCGCACTGGCCATCGATCACGCGCCGCGCCTTGCAGCGCGTTTGCAGGGAGCCGTCAAGTGAACCTGCACGCCGATCTCATCGTCCTGTTGCCCGAGCTGATCGTCGCGGTCGGCGCCATGGTGTTGCTGATCGCCGGCGTGACCGCTGGCGACAAGTCCACGAGCATCGTCTCCTGGCTTGGTATCGCTCTGTTGGCTGCCGCCGGCGCGATCGTGTTCGCCCACGCTGACAAGTCCTCCGCCTTCAACGGCGCGTTCGTCGTCGACGGCTTCTCGCGCTTCACCAAGCTGTTGATCCTGGTGGGTTCGGCGCTCTGCATCCTGATGGCGCAGGAATTTTATGGCATCGAAGGAAAGGCGCGGTTCGAACTTCCCGTGCTGATGCTGCTCGCGACACTCGGCATGATGCTGATGGTTTCCGCGTCGAGCTTCATCGCGCTCTACATGGGCCTCGAGCTGCAGAGCCTGGCGCTCTATGTGCTGGCATCCTTCAACCGCGACTCGCTGCGCTCGACCGAAGCGGGTCTGAAATATTTCGTCCTCGGCGCGCTCTCATCCGGCATGCTTCTGTACGGAATTTCGCTGATCTACGGCTTCACTGGAACGACGGAGTTTGCTGCCATCGCGAAGGTGGCGGGCGCAGGTGGCATCCATATCGGCCTGATCTTCGGCCTTGTGTTCCTTGTCGCGGGCCTGGCGTTCAAGGTCGGCGCCGTGCCGTTCCATATGTGGACGCCGGATGTGTACGAAGGTTCCCCGACGCCGATCACCGCCTTCTTCGTGACGGCGGCCAAGGTTGCCGCCTTCGCGCTTTTCATCCGCGCGATCATCTCGCCGTTCCCGGCGATCATGCATCAGTGGCAGCAGATCATCGTCGTCGTTTCGGTTCTGTCGACAGTGCTTGGCGCCGTGGCGGCGATCGGACAGACCAACATTAAGCGCCTGCTGGCCTACAGCTCCATCGGCCATGTCGGTTACGCGCTGCTCGGCCTTGCGGCGGGCACGCAGTATGGCATCCAGGGCATGCTGGTGTATCTGGCGTTCTATCTCGTCACAAATCTCGGCATGTTCGCCTGCGTGTCGGCGATGCGCCGCGACGGTCAAAGCGTGGAAGACATCCGCCAGCTTGCGGGGCTTGCCCGCACGCAGCCGCACTTCGCGCTGGCGCTGGCCGCGTTGACGTTGAGCCTGGCCGGCCTGCCGCCGCTCGCGGGCATCTTCGCCAAAGTGTATGTCTTCGCTGCTGCCATGCAGGCGCATCTCTACATTCCCGCCATCATCAACATCGTGGCGAGTGTCGCGGGCGCATTCTATTATCTGCGCATCCTGCAGATCATGTATTTCGACGAGCCGGTGCGCAGCTTCGACCATGACACCGGCCACGGCACGAACGCGATCATGTGGGGCACCAGCGCGATCTCGATGTTCTTCGTCTTCGTTCCTGCGCCGCTGATCGCCATCGCCGGCACTGCCGCGCATGCGCTGTTCCCGTGACATGGCCCAAGGGCTATGCGCTGAAGTCGTTCGACGTCATTGACTCCACGAACGAGGAAGCCAGGCGCCTTGCGGCAGCCGGCGAAGCTGGCCCCATCTGGATCTCCGCCGCGCGGCAGACGGCAGGCCGCGGCCGCAGGGGGCGCACGTGGGAATCGCCGACCGGCAATCTCGCCGCGACCCTGATGCTCCGGCCAGGCAAGTCTGCCGCAGAGTGCGCGCAGCTCTCTTTCGTCGCCGCCATAGCGGCTTGTGACATGCTGGCCGCCTTTGCTCCGCATGCGGAGGTTCGTGTCAAATGGCCGAATGACATACTCGCCGGCGGCCGCAAGATCGCAGGCATTCTCCTGGAGTCCGCAAGCCAGGGCGGCGAGGCGCCGGGCTGGCTGGCAATCGGCATAGGCGTCAACCTGTCGACACACCCTGAAGGAACCGAATTCCCGGCCACTTCGTTAACCGCCTTGGCAGTCAAGCCGGCGCCGAGTGCCGATGACGCGCTGCTTTACCTCGCGGCCAACTTCGCCAAGTGGTATGAGGTGTGGCGCGGCGAGGGGTTCGCCGCGATCCGCGACGCGTGGCTGGCGCGCGCGGCGGGGTTGGGCGGGCGCATACGCGCGCGCCTGACACATGAGGAGGCGAGTGGCGTGTTCGAAGGCATAGACGAAAGCGGTGCCTTGCTCTTGCGCGAAAGCGTGGGCCGCGTGCGTGCCATCCCCGCCGGCGAAGTCTTTTTCGCGTAAGGCCGGGCCATGCTTCTCGCAATCGATGCCGGCAATACCAACATCGTCTTCGCCGTTCACGACGGAAAGGACATCCGAGCCGAGTGGCGTGCGGTGACGGAGACCACGCGCACGTCGGACGAGTATGCCGTTCTCCTCCAGCCGCTGCTGCAGCTTCAAGGCCTGACCTTCGCGGACATCAGCTCCGCCATCATCGCGACGGTCGTGCCGGCCGCCCTGTTCGACCTGCGTCAGCTTTGCCGCAAATACCTCAAATGCGAACCGCTTGTAATCGGTGATCCCGAAGTCAATCTCGGCATCAACGTGAATGTCGACCGTCCCAGCGCCGTCGGCGCCGACCGCTTGGTCAACACGGTGGCAGCGCATCAGCGCTACAAGGGCGCGCTGATCGTCGTCGACTTCGGAACCGCCACGACGTTCGATATCGTCTCGGAGAAAGGCGACTATGAAGGCGGCGTGATTGCACCGGGCGCCAACCTATCCGCCGAAGCGCTGCACGGCGCGGCGGCCATGCTGCCGCGCGTCGCGGTCGGCAGGACGCAGAGCGTGATCGGCAAGGACACGGTGCCGGCGATGCAGTCGGGGCTCTATTGGGGCTATATCAGCCTGATCGAGGGACTCGTCGCACGCATCAAGGAAGAGTATGGAAAGCCCATGACGGTAATCGGCACGGGCGGCCTCGCAAATCTCTTCTACAAGCAGACGTCGGTGATAGAGTATCTCGATCCCGATCTGACCATTCGCGGTCTCATCCAGATCCACGCGCGCAATGCTGAGCGCGCGAAGGCGAAACCCGCCGCCGAATGAAAACACCTTCGCGTGACGACGAATTGGTCTTCCTGCCGCTCGGCGGCTCGGGCGAGATCGGCATGAACTTTAATGCCTATGGTTATGGCCCGCCTCGACGACCGCAAGTGGATCGTGGTCGATTGCGGCGTCCTGTTCGGCCGCGAGACAACATCGCCCGGCGTCGATCTCATCATGCCGGACATCCGCTTTCTCGCGGAACAGCGCCACAACGTCCTTGCGATCGTCGCGACGCATGCGCATGAGGACCATATCGGCGCGATCCCGCATCTCTGGCCGATGCTGAAATGTCCGATCTACGCAACGCCGTTTACCGCTGTTCTCATCGAGGGAAAGCTGGACGAGGCCGGCCTCGGCGCCAAGGTGCATCCCAAGCGCGTCCCGTTGTCGGGCATGATCGAACTGGGTCCGTTCAAGATCGAGTTCATGTCGATCACGCATTCGATTCCGGAGCCGAACGCACTCGCCATCCGCACGCCGCTCGGCGTTGTGGTTCACACCGGTGACTGGAAGATCGATCCCGATCCCTTGATCGGCGAGCTGACGGATGAGAGCGCACTCAAGAAGCTCGGCGATGAAGGCGTCCTGGCGCTGGTGTGCGACTCCACGAATGCCCTGGTGGCCGGTGAATCCGGTTCCGAGGCGACGGCGCGCGACGCGCTCACAAATCTGATCGGCACACTGAAGGGCCGCGTCGCCGTCACATCGTTCGCTTCCAACGTGGCCCGGCTGGACAGCATCGCCAAGGCGGCAAAGGCGCATGGCCGCCAGATCGCGCTGGTCGGCCGGGCCATGCACAAGATCACGGATGCAGCGCGAGAAACCGGCTATTTGAAAGGCTTTCCCGCGATCATAGACGAGGCAGAGGCTGCCCAACTGCCGCCGAACCGCGTGCTCTATCTCTGTACCGGCAGCCAGGGCGAACCACGCGCGGCGCTCGCGCGGATCGCGGAAAACAAGCATCCCAATGTCAGCCTGGGCAAAGGCGACGCAGTCATCTTCTCCTCGCGCATCATTCCGGGCAACGATCTCGCAATCCACGAGCTTCACAACAAGCTCGCGGCGCTCGGCGTCGAACTGCTCACCGCGGAAGATCACTTCGTGCACGTCTCCGGACATCCCTGCCGCGATGAGCTGGCTGAGATGTATCGCTGGACGCGGCCACAAATATCAGTGCCGGTGCACGGCGAGCTTCGTCACCAGAACGAACATGCGCGACTGGCTTTGTCGCTGCAGGTACCGCAGGCGATCGTGCCCGAGAACGGCCAACTGATCCGCCTTGCGCCGGGCCGCGCCGGCGTCATCGACGAGGTTCCTTCGGGCCGCATACATATGGACGGCCGCGTCATGATCGAGGAGGGTGTCGGCCTGTCACGCCACCGCCGGGCGCTGGCCTATGCCGGAATGATCGCCATCACGCTGGTGCTGGACGGCAAGGGCAGGGTCGCGGGCGAGCCGTCGATCATCATCGAGGGCATACCGGAGCCGGTCCACGCCGCCATTCGCGGCTCGCTCGACGAGCCGATCAAGCGCCACAATCCCAAGCGTTCGGAGGCTTCCGACCTCAAGGAGAGCGTTCGCCGCGCCGCGCGCCGGGCGGCCGAAAACGCCTGGGGCAAGAAACCGGTGACCCGGGTGGAAGTCATCGAGATTTGACGCTAGAAAACCGCCAGCGAAATCGAAGGAAAACCCCATGATCGGCAGGCTCAACCACGTCGCCATCGCGACCAACGACATCAAGAAGGCCGCAAAGGTCTATCGCGACACGCTCGGCGGCAAGGTCTCCGAAGAAGTGCCGCAACCCGACCATGGCGTCACGACCGTGTTCGTCGATCTCGGCAACACAAAGATCGAGCTGCTCGAGCCGCTGGGAGAGAATTCGCCGATCGCCAATTTCCTCAAAAAGAACCCCAACGGCGGCATGCACCATGTCTGCTATGAGGTCGAGGACATCTACGCCGCGCGCGACAAGATGCGGGCTGAGGGCGCGACGATCACGGGAACCGGCGAGCCGCGCATCGGCGCGCATGGCAAGCCGGTGATCTTCCTGCATCCCAAGGATTTCGTCGGCACGCTGGTGGAGCTGGAACAGGCGTGATTGTCGCGCTCGTCCACAACGTCGTTCTCTTTGGGACGTTCGCGATCCTGTGGTTCCTCGCGCTGTTCTGCCTGCTTCCGGTCGGCCTCGGTGCGGCGCGCGATCCGGACTCGGGCGCGCCGCTCTCGCCGCAGCTCGGCCGCAAGGCGCTCATCGCGACGGGCATCGCAATCGTGTTGTGGGTCGTGTTCTACGCTCTGATCGCGTTCAAGGTTCTGGACCTATAGTCCAGAAAAGCGAAAGGCCGGTTGCCCGGCCTCTCTTCCCGCATACGCAGGCACTCTCCCCGAACTTGGCCGCTCTTTTGGCGCCGATGTTCGGGAGGTTGATACTGTAGTTTTTACGGCCTGTCACGCAATTTCTGTCCATACCGATAGTTCTAATTGACATTTAATTGCGAGAAGGTCGCGGATGGAAAGCGCGGCCAAAACCGTAAGTTGTTTATAACGTAAGAAAACGCGCGCTGCGTTGACTAGTCGTGGCGCACCTCCGAGCGTCCCTGCGGGCAGAACCGTCGGGGCGTGATGCGCAGGTTGCTTCTTGCGGCACTAATGTTGTGCCTTTGCACGGCGAACGCGCAGGCGTCGTGGCGCATCGTCAGGGATCGTTGGACGGCGGCCGACGAAGCCGGCTTCGGCAAGTTTGTCGCTGCCATCGGCGCCAGCGACTGCAGTTCATCCGAAAGCTGCCTGCGCGATGAGTCCAACCCCTACCGCCGCACCGACCAGCACTTCGTGGACATCGATGTCGATTGCGCCAAGTGGCCGTATCTGCTGCGCGCCTACTATGCCTGGAAAAACGGATTGCCGTTCGGCTATGTCGATAGCGTCAGCGGCGAGGGCGGCGATCTGCGCTATACGCGTACCGCCAATCGCGCCGTGTCGCGTTACGACATTATCGATCGGGGCGAAGGGATCGACGGTCCGGCCGCGTTGCGCGTCATGCTGCAGAAAGTGTTCTCGGCGACATATCGCACCGATGCAGCGGAACAGCGCGGCATCATCTCGGACTTCTATTCGCCGGCGCTGCGTCCAGGTTCAATCCGGCCAGGCACGCTTATCTATGACGTCAACGGCCATGTCGGCATTGTGTGGAAGGTCGATGGAGACGGTCGCATCTTCTACATGGATGCGCATCCGGACTTCACGATCACGCGCAGCGTATTCGGCGCGCAGTTCGGCCAGAGCCCTGTGCGGCTCGGCGGCGGACTCAAGAACTGGCGGCCATTTCAGCTCGTCGGCGCGCACAAGGTTGGCACGCACCTGGTCGGCGGCCATCTCACCTACGCACAGAACGACCAGATCGCAGATTTCTCGCTGGTTCAATACACCGGAACCGAAGCCAACCGTGACATGGACGTCGCGAAGAGCACGCTTTCTCTACAATGGCGAGCAGTTGGGTTTTTACGAATATGTCCGCGTTGCAGTCTCCGGCGGCCGCATGGATTTCAATCCGGTCTACGAACTCGAAGCGACGATGAAGACGCTGTGCAACGATCTCAACGACCGTGCGCAGTATGTCGATCTCGGTATCAAGGACGGAATTGCCGACAAGCCGCATCCCGAGCGCCTGCCAGACAATATTTTCGGCTCGAACAATGCGGAGTGGGAAGCCTATGCGACGCCGTCGCGCGATGCCCGCGTCAGGGCGGCTGCAGTCCAGTTCTACAAGGACATGCAGGGCATGATCGAGATGTGGGTGAAGCGCGATCCGCGGATCGTCTATGACGGCAATTTCCTCAAGGGTGACCTCTCCAACGCGTATGCGGAACAGTCACAGGCCTGCACAATTACCTATCTGAATTCCGCAAAGCACCCGGTTTCGATGAGCTTCGATGACATGATGCATCGACTGTTCGCAATGTCGTTTGATCCGTACCACTGCATTGAACTGCGCTGGGGTGCGTCAGGTGACGAGCGCGACACCTGCGGCGACGGCAAGACCAAGCTGCGGTGGTATTCCGCGGAACAGCGGCTGCGCAATCAGCCGGACCGGACGGACGGAATCGACATGGCGTTTTCGCTGGAGGAACTGAACCGCCATGCGAGAGGCAGCGGGATCGATCAGCCGCCGGATGTCGATGTGAAGGCGCTGATCGAGAGCATGCCGGACCGCGTCACCTTTGCGGGCATGGCGCCCGTTGGACGCTAGGCGTCAATAGGCCCGCGAGATCAGCACTTCCTCGACGCCCGGCTTGCCGGTGAAGATGCAGGCGCCAAAGGTCTTGGGCTGGTTCAGCGGAGCGTTGCGCAGCGTGAGCTTGAGCGTTTTCAGTCTCGTGTCGATTGCATCGAGCTCCGCGCCGGCCGGCTTTGACCAGGAGGCACGCACCCAACCTTTGAATTCGACGCTGTCTTCATCTTCGCCGCCGGCGCCGAAATACTCGGCCAGCGCATCGAAGCTCGTGATGTCGGTCTTGATGTTCGCGTCGAGCCGGGCTTTGGCTTCGTTGAACAAATTCTTCTGGATCTCGGCGAGCAGGGCGGGAACCTGCGCAACGAACGCATCGCGCGGCAGGGCCAGCGACTTGATCTTGTCTCCGTCTCGCAGCGAGTCGCGGCGCATGAACGTGACCTGGCCTGCTGCGGCGTCGCGCGGCCCGATCTCTACGATGATCGGTGCGCCGCGGCGGACCCAGTTCCAGCGCTTGTCGGCGGACTTGGTCGCACGCGTATCGAGCAGGACGCGCAGCTTCTCGTCGAACGCGCGCAGGCCGCGCAGTTCTGCGACGAGGGCGTTGGCGAACTCCAGGACCTGAGCGTCCTCCGGCTTGTCGCGCAACATGGGTACGATCACCACTTGGCGCGGCGCGACAGCCGGCGGCAAGCGCAGACCGTCATCGTCGCCATGCGTCATGATAACGCCGCCGATCATGCGCGTGGAGACGCCCCAGCTCGTGGTGTTGCAATAGGCGAGCTCGCCGTTCTCGTTCTGGAAACGGATGTTCTGCGCCTCGGCGAAGTGCGTACCGAGGAAGTGCGAGGTTCCGGCCTGGAGCGCCTTTCCATCCTGCATCATGGCTTCGATGGAATAGGTGTTCACGGCGCCCGGGAAACGCTCATTCTCGGGCTTCTCGCCCGCGATCACGGGCAGCGCGAGCGTCTCCTCCGCGAACGCGCGGTACACTTCGAGCATCTTCATGGTTTCTTCGATCGCGTCTTTTTCGGAGGCGTGAGCGGTGTGGCCTTCCTGCCAGAGAAATTCGGTCGTGCGAAGAAACAGGCGCGGGCGAAGTTCCCACCGAACCACGTTTGCCCATTGGTTCAGCAGCACTGGCAGGTCGCGATAACTCTTGATCCAGCGCGAGAAGGCATCGCCGATGATCGTTTCCGAGGTCGGGCGCACGACGTACGGCTCTTCGAGCTTGGCGTCGGGATCGGGCTGAAGCTTGCCGTCGATGTTCTTCAAACGGTGATGCGTGACCACCGCCATCTCCTTGGCAAAGCCTTCGACGTGTTCGGCCTCCTTGGCGATGAAGGAGAGCGGGATGAAGAGCGGGAAATATGCGTTCTCGTGCCCGGTTTCCTTGATGCGGCGGTCGAGGTCGCGCTGCATCTCCTCCCAGACGCCGTACCCCCACGGCTTGATCACCATGGCGCCGCGCACGGGCGACGGCTCGGCCATGTCGGCCTCGCGCACCACGGCCTGGTACCACTGGGCGAAGGTCGACCGGTTGCCGGTCATGCGGGACACGCTGAGGGCGCGTTGAGACATGGTGTGCTCGCGAATTGCTCTGTTAGCCCGGGTTTCGTAAGAAGGAATTGGCCGATTTGCAACCGAAGCTCGGACACATAGCCAATATGGCGAATCATAGCTTGTCTGGCGGCGCATCCAACAGCGCCCAGTCGCCCGCCCGCGCGGGCTCGCCTCAGGTCACCCGACGCACCAATACTCACCCGTTTGCGGCGTTCGAATGGATGATCGCGATGCGTTATCTGCGCGCCAGGCGGGCGGAAAGCTTCGTCTCCGTGATCGCCGGTTTTTCGCTTGCAGGCATTGCGCTGGGAGTCGCGACGCTCATCATCGTCATGTCGGTTATGAATGGTTTTCGGCACGAACTGCTGGCCAGCATTCTCGGGCTGCAGGGTCACGTCATCGTGCAGGGCGAGAGCGAGTACCTGGCCGATTTCGATTCCATCGCGCAGCGCGTCCGCGGCGTGCCAGGAGTTGTTCGCGTCGCGCCCATCGTGGACGGTCAGGCGCTCGCTTCCGGCGGTGGAACTTCGCCGGGTGTCCTCGTGCGAGGCATCCGCGCCGGTGACCTGAGCGCGCTCAAATCCGTTTCGGAGTCTCTTTCGGGCGGAGCGCTCGAGCAGTTCCGCGACGGGGATTCGGTCATCATAGGCTCGCGGCTGGCGCACAAGCTTGGCACCGGACCCGGCGGGACGATCACGCTCATCGCGCCACGCGGCAATGTCACGCCTTTCGGCGTCACCCCGCGCATCAAGACGTATACGATAGCGGGCACGTTCGATATCGGCATGAGCGAGTACGATTCGACGTTCGTCTTCATGCCGCTGGACGAGGCCCAGCTCTACTTCAACATGGGCAAGACCGTCAGCGGCCTTGAGGTGATGGTCGCAAATCCCGACGATGTGAACGCCATGGTCGGACCGATCAGCACCGCCGCCGGGCCGCGCGCTCTGGTGAGGACGTGGCAGTCGATCAGCCAGAGCCTGTTTCAGGCGATCGAGGTCGAGCGCAATGTAATGTTCCTTATTCTCACGCTCATCATCCTGGTCGCAGCGCTCAACATCGTTTCCGGCCTCATCATGCTGGTGAAGGACAAGTCCGGCGATATCGCCATCCTGCGCACGATGGGCGCGACGCGCGGCGCTGTGATGCGCGTTTTCCTCATCTCCGGGGCAAGCATCGGCGTGATCGGAACATTTCTCGGCTTCATCATAGGTGTCGTATTCTGTGCCAATATCGAGGGCATCAGGCAGTTTCTGTCCTCACTGACCGGAACGACGCTGTTCAATCCCGAGATCTACTTCCTCAGCCGCATGCCCGCCGAATTGGACACTGGCGAGGTCGTCGCCGTGGTCGCGATGGCTCTCGGCCTGACGTTCCTCGCCACGCTCTATCCCTCCTGGCGCGCCGCGCGGCTCGATCCGGTGGAGGCGCTGCGTTATGAGTGAGACGCCCGCCCTGCAATTGAAGGACGTCGCACGAACTTATCCGCAGGGCGCCGGAACGCTGGAAGTGTTTCGCGGGATCAGCCTGTCGTTGATGCCGGGGGAGCTTGTCGCACTCGTCGGCCCGTCGGGCTCGGGGAAGTCGTCACTGCTGCATATGGCAGGTCTTCTCGAGGCGCCGACCAGCGGCGAAGTGTTCATTGAGGGCGTCGCCGCATCAGGATTGCCCGATCTGGAGCGCACGCGCATCCGCCGCGACACGATCGGTTTTGTGTATCAGGCCCATCACCTGCTTCCCGAGTTCAGCGCGCTCGAGAACGTCGTCATGCCGCAGCGGATTGCCGGCAAGCCGCGCCTGGCTGCCGAACGCGACGCCGCGCATATCCTCAAGCATCTGGGACTCGGAGAGCGTCTTTCGCACCGTCCGTCTCAGCTTTCCGGCGGCGAGCAGCAGCGCGTCGCCATCGCCCGCGCTCTGGCCAACCGGCCGCGCATCCTTTTGGCGGACGAGCCGACAGGAAATCTGGACGGACGGACAGCGGGCGGGGTATTCGACTCTCTGGTCGATCTGGTCCGGTCCGAAGGACTGGCCGCGCTCGTCGCCACGCACAATCTCGAACTGGCGGCCCGAATGGACCGCTCGCTGATGCTGCATGAGGGTATGCTGATCGACAGCGGCAGGTCGGCGCTCGGCCAGCCTGC
The DNA here is from genome assembly GCA_963741725.1 of uncultured Alphaproteobacteria bacterium. Lineage (GTDB taxonomy): Bacteria > Pseudomonadota > Alphaproteobacteria > Micropepsales > Micropepsaceae > Rhizomicrobium. The sequence goes on from CAVUJC010000007.1 coordinate 308,793, forward strand.
CTGACCTCCTTACAGGACAACGAATTGGTACGTGATCTTTCCGACCAGTGCCGGCTTGCACCAGTTCGTAAAGAAGCAGTGTGCTGGCGAAGCGGTGGGCCAAGGTGCGGTCTCCGGGTCATCTCGCCACCATTCCTCGAGTATCGGCTTCCGGCCTATGCCGTCCGTCGCGGGTCTGCCAACGACACCGGCTGGATGGGTTGATCGGCCAGGTGAGGAGGTCAGAGCCCTGAGCAGGCCGAACGGCCACATTTTACGATACAAATCGATCACGTTTTGTTCTTGACTAAATGAGAACATAATGAGAACATACTCGCTCGATAAGGGAGAAAGCGACGATGTGGTTCAAAGATGCGATGGCTGGCGTGGGTCTGATGCTTTTTGTGGCTTCCTCGTTCGTTCTGACGGGGGCTGTGCAGGCCTTCCTGGTCAGCTAGTTCAGCTAGCTGTGGATGAGCTGAGACGGCTGCTCGCGCCGCGTGGCGCGGGCCCGATACTGGTCTGGCAGCAATGACATCGAATCGGGACGGAGATGGAGCGCAAGGCGGCCGCGTTCGTGCATTTGCGGGTGAAGAGCGCGTACTCCCTTCTGGAGGGCGCAATCCGCCCATACGAACTCGCAGCGCTGGCGCGCGAGAACACGATGCCCGCCGTCGCGGTAACAGACGTCAACAACCTATTCGGAACCTATGAGGTCAGCGACGCGGTCGCCAAGGTCGGCGTGCAGCCAATCGTGGGCTGCCTTCTGTCTGCCGAGCTGGAGGAGGGTGCGCCGGCCGCTGTCGGATCGCGCCGCAAGCCGCCGGCGATCGCGCTTCTAGTTCAGAACGATGCCGGGTACCGCAATCTCTCGAAGCTGCTGAGCGCGGCGTTCCTCAAGGCGGAGCCGGGGGACTGGCCGCATGTGAAGCCCGCGATGCTCGCCGAACATTCGGAAGGTCTGATCGCGCTGACCGGCGGGCCAGGTGGGCCGATCAATCGTCTGCTCGTGGACGGCCAGCCCGATGCCGCGAAAGCGGCGATCGAAAAGCTGGCGCAGATTTTCGGCGACCGGCTCTACGTCGAACTGCAGCGTCATGGTCTTGCACAAGAGCGTGCGGCGGAAGATCAGCTCATCGACATCGCCTACGCCAAAAACCTGCCGCTCGTCGCGACGAACGACGTGCACTTCGGCAAGGAGGACATGTACGAGGCGCACGACGCGCTTCTGTGCATCGCCGATTCCACCTTTGTCTCGCAACCGGACCGCCGGCACCTGACGCGCGAGCATCGCTTCAAGTCAGGCGCCGAGATGGCCGCGCAGTTCGCCGATCTTCCGGAGGCGATCGAAAACACGATCGAGATTGCACGTCGTTGTGCCTTTCGGCCCAAGAAGCGCGACCCGATCCTGCCCCAATTCGTTCCCGAGTTCGGCCGCGCGCCGGACGATGAGCTGCGCGTTCTGGCCAGGGCCGGCCTTGCGGCACGCCTCGCAAAACATGGCAGGCACGCGGAAGAGAAAGTCTATCTCGACCGGCTGGAATACGAGCTCGACGTCATCATCCGCATGAAGTTTCCCGGCTACTTCCTGATCGTGTCCGACTTCATGAAGTGGACGCGGCAACAGGGGATTCCGGTCGGCGTGCGCGGCTCCGGCGCAACCTCGCTCGTCGCCTGGGCGCTCGACATCACCAACCTCGATCCGATCCGTTTCGGGCTTTTGTTTGAACGCTTTCTCAATCCCGAACGTATCTCGATGCCGGACTTCGACATCGACTTCTGTCAGGAGCGTCGCGACGAGGTTGTGCGGTATGTGCGCAACAAATACGGCCATGACCGGGTAGCCCACATCATGGCGCTCGGTTCGCTCCAGGCGCGCGCGGCGGTTCGCGATGCCGGCCGTGTGCTGCAAATGCCGCTCGGTCTGGTCGATCGCATCGCCAAGCTCGTGCCCAATCCTCCGGGCAAGCCGGTTTCGATGGAGGATGCGCTGCTCGCCGAACCGCGCCTGCAGCAGATCGCCGAGCAGGAACCGACGGCCAAGCAGCTATTCAGCATCGTCGAGAAGATCGAGGGCCTATACCGCCACGCTTCGACGCACCCGGCCGGTGTCGTGATCGGCGACCGGCCACTGGACGAGATCGTGCCGCTCTATCGCGATCCGCGTTCGGAAATGCCGGTGACTCAGTTCGACTATGAGGACGCGGAAAAAGCCGGACTTGTGAAGTTCGACTTCCTCGGCCTCAAGACGCTGACGGTCATCGCGAAGGCTGAAGAGCTTCTGAAGCGCCGCGGCATCATGCTCGACACGCAGAACATCGAGTTCGAGGACAAGGCCGCCTACGAGATGCTGGCGCGCGGAGACAGCGTCGGCGTGTTCCAGTTGGAAGGCCAGGGCATGCGCGATCTGCTGCGCAAGATGCGCCCGGACCGCATCCACGATCTCATCGCGCTCGTCGCGCTCTACCGCCCGGGTCCCATGGACTCGATCCCCAAATACATCGCCTGCAAGAACGGCAAGGAAGCGCCGGAATATCTCCATCCGCTGCTCGAGCCGATCCTCAACGAAACCTACGGCGTCATGACGTATCAGGAAGACGTCATGCGCATCGCGCGCGAGCTTGGCGGCTACACGATGGGGCAGGCGGACCTTCTGCGCCGCGCCATGGGCAAGAAGATCGCCGCCGAAATGGCGGTACATCGCGAGACGTTCATGAAGGGCGCGGGCGAGAAAGGCATTCTTCCGTCCGTTTCGGAGCAGATTTTCGAGCAGGCGGCGAAGTTCGCCGGCTACGGCTTCAACAAGGGACATGCGGCCGCCTACGCGCAGGTCGCCTACCAGACGGCCTATCTCAAGGCGAACTACCCCGTCGAGTTCCTCGCGGCATCGATGACGCTGGATATCGGCAACACCGACCGGCTCAACGTGTTCCGTCAGGAGGCGCAGCGTCTCGGCGTCAAGGTTCTGCCGCCGAACATCAACCGCTCGGAAGCCTTCTTCGCCTGCGATGCCGACAAGGGCGAAATCTTCTACGCGCTCGCCGCGGTGAAAGGCGTGGGGCGACAGGCGATGGATCATGTCGTTGCCGAGCGCCACGCCAACGGACCGTTCCGCAGCCTTGCGGACTTTGCGCGCCGCATTGATCCCAGGCTCGTCAACAAGCGCGCCTTCGAAAGTCTCGCGCGCGCCGGCGCGTTCGACGCGCTCAACCGCAATCGGCGCCAGGTCGTGGAATCGTCGGACATTCTTCTCGGTAGCGCCGCGCGCAATGCCCTGGAGCGCGAAACCGGTCAGGCGACGCTGTTCGGTGGTAGCCCCGAGGCGCAGGACGAATTGCGGCTGGCTCCGGTTTCCGACTGGCCGGGACATGAGCGGCTGAGCGAAGAATTTTCCGCGATGGGATTCTATCTGTCCGGCCATCCGCTCGACGCCTACGCCGCGCCGCTCAAGCGGCTGGGCGCGACGACCTATGCGGCGCTGCTGGAGGATCGCAGACGTTCCGGATTCAAGGCGGTGCTCGCGGGGACCCTGATCCGCAAGCACGAACGGCGCGGCCGCAACGACCAGATGTTTGCCTTTGTGTCGTTCTCAGATCCGACCGGGATGTTCGAAGTGATGCTGTTTCCCGAGGTCCTCGCCGCCTCGCGTCCGCTTCTCGAGGCAGGCAAGTCCGTGCTGATCACCGCCAGCGCGGAATGGGACGGCGACGAGCTGAAACTTCGCGCCGCATCGATCGCCGATCTCGATGCCGCCGCCGCCAACGCGGGTGAGGGTCTGCGCGTCCATCTGCAGAACAGCTCGTCGCTCGGCGCCATCGCCGCGCAACTGAAGCAGCCCGGCAAGGGGATCGTGACGTTCGTCGTACCCGGGGCGCTCGGCGAGGAAGTCGAGATCGCGCTGCCCAAACGCCTCCAGGTGAGCATCGCGCTCAAGAATGCGATCAAGTCGCTTCCCGGCGTCGCCGCGGTCGAATCCGTCTGATCAGGCCCGGAACAGATGGCCGATACGGACAGAGACTTGCGTCAGATGTGATTCATAGCGCCCCAACGAATTGACGGTCGCGTCGTCGCCGATGACCACGAGCAGCTCCGATCCGGGATCGAACTCCCACCGGTAGCGGAACGAGTAGCCGAGGTCCTTGCTGATATTGTCGTACTGCGCCTGCATGCGGATCTGCATGTCGGGCGTGAAGTTGAGCGCCGCGTCGATAGACCCGATGTGAATCGCGACGTGCCCGGTCGGCAACTCGATGAGTTGCATCGTATGTTCGCCGCTGAAGGTGAGCGTGTCGCCGGGGTGAAGATTGATCGTGGTCTGCGTCTGCAGCATGTGGCCGTTGTAGAAGCCGCAGCATTGCACGTCCAAGATGCCCGAGATGAAACGGTCCGTCGCGGTTTCTATGTGTCCGTGAAAGACCTGCCAGTCATAGTTTCCGGCCGGCACCACGACATTGTTCGGCAAGTCGAAAGCGACCGGGATATTCTCGAAGTCATTCCAGGTCTCGATTTGGCCGAACTCGCCGCGCTGCGTATAGGCTGCTGCCCATGCTCCTTCCAAGCTGGACTGCGTGGTGTTGTTGAGCCCCGTATAGACGTCGTACCAGGCGCCGGTTTCGTACCAGCGCACAAAGCTGTCGTCGGGACGGATTCTGCGATCGATGTTTCCGTTGTACTCGCGAATGCCGGGACGGCTCACAAAGCCGAGCGCGGGGTCGAAATTGTCGCCGATGTTCTTGAACTTGAAATTCCCGTTCCACGGCTCGTTCGGGAAATTGAGTTCGAAGCCGAATGCGTTGTCGTTGCCCGTGCTGCTGGAAAAACTGTGCTGGAAATAGGCGTCGCCCTGGACCTCCTTGCCGGGGATCAGGGTCGGATCGCGGAATTGAAAGTCCGTGCCGATGACGCTGTTCTGCGTCGCGCCGGTTGGATCGCCGTTGGTCACGATGAAACCAATCTTGGAATTGCTGAAGATTGGCATGCTGGCGCGCGCGACCGAGAGCAATTGTCCGCCGATGGGGCCGGCTCCATTGGTGCGTACGATGAGAGCGCCGACATCGAAACCGTCATAGGTGCCCGACAATTTCCCGCCGACCAGAATGTCGACAGGCTGCGAGCCGTTGATCAGGCCGATATTGCGCGAGAAAAACGGGCGGCCGTTGGGATCATCATGCAGCGGCAGGCCGCCGAACTCGAACGATGCCGCGTCCTGCAAGAAAAAATCGCGGGTCTCGGGAAAGAACAGTCCGAAGCGCCCGATATTGACCTGTCGCTGATCCAGCGGCGTGTCCGAAAAATCCGTGTTCGACGTGATCGTGCCGGTGAGCGACGGCGTGATCTTGTAGAAAGCGCTTCCGCTTGGGCGGAACTGGAATCCGGTGTGACCCGCATCGTCCCAGTCGCGCTGATAGCGGACCGCGGAATAGGCCTGGATGTCCAGACCGAGACCTGAGTCGATTCCCGTTACTCCGGTCAGCGTGCCCGAACGCGAAATGTCGGTTGACGGAATAGTCTCCACCACGGACGACCAGCGAATGCGTTCGTTCTTGCGCCGGACCAGCCTGAAGAGATCGAAACCCCAGTCTGTATTAGCCTTGTCGTAGGAGATGCTGCGAAACGGGATGACGACTTCGGTCGACCATCCGTTCGGAAGAATCCGCGACTTGGCGCTCCAGAATGTGTTCCATTCATAGAGAAAGTCGGAGTTGTTCTGAACCAGGCCCTCGCGGCGTGCGCCGAGCGGATTGATCTCGAAAATGTAGCCGTCGCGGCGCGTCTTGCTGGGATCGAGATAGATGCGGAACAGATCATCCTGGTCGATGGCGCCGTCGCGCGCCTTGATATGCGCCGTGATCTTTTGCGGCTCATCGTCGAAGGCCATGATGGCGATGTAGATGTTCTTGTCGTCATAGAGGACGTGCACAACGGTGCGTTCGTCGGCCGGCGCACCCTCGTGCGGCTCCAACTGGTAGAATTCATCCAGAGCCGGCGCTTTCTGCCAGACCGGGTCGGACACATCGCCGTCAATGATTGGCGCTTCGGCTTCGCTGATGCGCGTTGCCGGAAGGCTTGGCCGGTAGGTCTGAAAGTCGTGCGCCGAAGGGCCCTGCGCCAAAGCGGGCGTTGCACCCAGAACGCTGGCGAAGAGAAATGACGTCGCGCAACAAGCCAGCGCTCGCCGCACAAGTCTCGCCAGTTCCATGCAACCGCCCCAGTCCGATTCTTGCGCGGGCTTTGTCGCACAATGGCCGCGTTGTCGCCGCTCACATTTACGTTGATCTGGTGAAACCGGGGCGTTGGAACATCACAGCGTTGCGAGGGCGTTCTCGAGTCGACCAAGGCCCTTGGCAAGCAGGGCCGGGTCCTGGGCGAAACATATCCGCACGAAGGAGTCCGCGTGTCCCGGACCGGCGGGACCGAACGCAGACCCTGGCGCCACGCCGACACGCGCCGTCGTCACGAGCGTCCGCGCAAACTCCAACGAGTCCGTCAGCCCGTCCAGGTGAAGGAAGCCATAAAAGGCACCCTCAGGGCGGATCCAGCGGATGCGGTTTTGCCCATCGATAAATTTCTGCACAACGTCGCGACCGACACGGCAGCGCTCCAGCATCTGGGCGCGAAACGCGTCGCCCTGCGGCGATAATGCGGCGAGGGCGCCGTACTGCACAAAGCTGGTGGGACCGGTGTTGTTGGCGATGGTGATGACGCCGAGCTGCTTTTCGAGATGGGCGGGATGGACCAGCCAGCCGATGCGCCAGCCTGTCATCGCCCACGCCTTGGAAAAGCTGTTGATCACGAAGAGATTGTCGTCCGGTTCGGTGATTTGCAAAAACGATGGCGCGTGCGGCGTGCCGTCATAGACAAGCGAGCCATAGACTTCGTCGCTGATGATGGCGATGCCGTTCTTGCGGGCGAACGCCAGGACGGCGAGCTGTTCGTCACGCTTCATGACCCAGCCTGTCGGATTGCCGGGCGAGTTTATGAAGATCGCCTTTGTGCGCGCGTCACAGAGCGAGAACATCTTTTCGAGATCGAGGCTCCAGCCCGCAGGCGAAGCACTCCAATTGTCGTCCAGCCTTGCGAACCGGACTTCGGCCCCGATCATTTGGGCGGCTTGAAAGATGCTTGGCCAGATCGGAGAGACCACGACCACATTGTCTCCCGGCTCGGCCAGGATCTGCAGCGCGGTGACGACCGCGAGCGTTGCCGCGCCAGGCATCGAGATCCGTTCCAGGCCGACATCAGCCCCCACGGTACGTTTGTGGTAGTCGCGGATCGCTTCGCGCAGCGGCAGGATCCCGCGCGATGACGAGTAGAACGTCTTGCCGTCATCCAACGCCTTCTTGGCAGCGTCCCGGATGAAGGTCGGCGTGACGAGGTCGCTCTCACCGAACCAGAGGGGAATGAGATCGGGTTCGCCCAGCGCCATCATGGCGACCAGGCCGATTCCGTTGGGTTCGAGGTTTTCGATGGCAGGGCGGATGGGACTTTTCATGGGCCGACTGTATCGCGGCTCGATGGCGGTCTGGCAACGTCAGGGCGCATAGCCGTCCCGCGCCCTGTCTGTCCGGATCCGGGACGTGGTAAGGCCGCGCTTGCGCAGGAGGGGTCAAATCCGTATAAGCCCCGCCATCTCGCACGCGTGGGTGGGTTTCGAAGGGCATTCCTTCGTCCCCGTCCGGTGTCCCCCAAGGGGGATAGCCCTCGCGTCTGGCCAACCGGAGAAGGAGACTGAAAAATGGCTTTGCCAGAATTTTCCATGCGCCAACTGCTCGAATCAGGCGCGCATTTCGGCCATCGCACGCAGCGCTGGAACCCGAAGATGCAGCCGTTCATCTATGGCTCGCGCAACGACATCCACATCCTCGATCTGACGCAGACGGTGCCGTTGCTGCATCAGGCGCTTGTCGCCCTGCGCGACGTTGCTGCCGGTGGCGGACGCATCCTCTTTGTCGGAACCAAGCGCCAGGCGTCGGACCCCATCGCGAGCGCCGCCAAGCGCTGCGCCCAGTACTATGTGAACCATCGCTGGCTCGGCGGTACGCTGACCAACTGGCAGACGATCTCGAACTCGATCAAGCGCATGCGCAATATCGAAGAGACGCTGTCTTCGGCGCAGAGCTCGGGCCTGAAGAAGAAGGAACTTCTCGGCTTGCTGCGCGAGCGCGACAAGCTGGACCGCTCGCTCGGCGGCATCAAGGAGATGGGCGGCCTGCCAAACATGCTGTTCGTGATCGACACCAATAAGGAAGCGATTGCGATCTCGGAAGCCAAGAAGCTCGGCATCCCGGTCACCGCCATTCTCGACTCGAACTGCGATCCGGACGGAATCGCCTATCCGATCCCGGGTAACGACGATGCGGCCCGCGCGCTGGCGCTGTATTGCGATCTGGCCGCGCGCGCCATCATCGACGGCCTCAGCCAGGGTCAGGTGGATGCCGGTATCGATACCGGTGCGGCTGAGGAGCTGCCCGATCTGACGCCTGCTGCCGATACCGCAGCCGTCGAAGCAAACGCGTAAGAACAGACGACGGAGCCAAAAATGGCCAATATCACCGCAGGAATGGTGAAGGATCTGCGCGACAAGACCGGCGCAGGCATGATGGATTGCAAGGCGGCGCTCGCCGACACGAACGGCGACATGGAAGCCGCCATCGACTGGCTGCGCAAGAAGGGCATTTCCAAGGCCGCGAAGAAGGCCGGACGTGCCGCTGTCGAGGGACTGGTCGGCGTCGCAGTCGGCAACGACGTCGGCGCACTGGTCGAAGTCAACGCGGAAACCGACTTCGTTGCGCGCAACGAAGAATTCAAGAGCTTCGTGAAATCGGCCGCGCAGATCGCTCTGGAAGAGAGCGGCGATCTCGAGAAGCTGATGTCCCGCAAGATGGGCGATGCCAGCGTTCAACAGACGCTGACCGAGATGGTCGCCAAGATCGGCGAGAATATGAGCGTGCGCCGCGCAATCGCCTTGTCGGTCGATCCCGGTGTCGTCTCGGCATATGTTCACAACGCGTCGTCGCCGGAACTCGGCAAGATCGGTGTGCTCGTCGCGCTCAAATCGACAGCCGACAAGGCCAAGCTCAATGCGCTTGGCAAGCAGATCGCCATGCACATCGCCGCCGCCGCTCCGCTGGCGCTGACGCCGGCGCACCTGGCCAAGGACGTCGTGGATCGCGAACGCGCGATCCAGACCGAAATCGCCAAGCAGTCCGGCAAGCCCGACAATGTCATCGAGAAGATGATGGAAGGGCGCATGCGCAAGTTCTACGAAGAGACGGTCCTGCTGCAGCAGACCTTCGTCATCGACGGCGAAACGCGCGTTGAAAAGGTCATTGAAAAAGCGTCCAAAGATCTGGGCGCGCCGATCGAGATCGTCGGATTTGTCCGCTTCCAGGTGGGCGAGGGCATGGAAAAGACCGACAGCGACTTCGCGGACGAAGTCAAACAGATGGCCGGTCGCTAAGGGGAACCGCAATGGCCACAACGCCGAAATATCGCCGGGTGCTCCTGAAGGTCTCCGGCGAGGCGTTGATGGGCGACCAGTCCTACGGCATCGATGTCGGCACGGTGGATCGCATCGCGACCGACGTCGAGCCGGCCATTCGCGCGGGCACGCAGATCTGCATGGTGATCGGCGGCGGCAACATTTTCCGCGGCATCTCCGGCGCAGCCAAGGGCATCGACCGCGCCACGGCAGACTATATGGGCATGCTGGCGACCGTCATGAACGCGCTGGCGATGCAGGCGGCTTTGGAGCGGGCGGGCGTGCCCAGCCGGGTTCAGTCGGCCATCCCCATGAGCACTGTCTGCGAGCCCTATATTCGCCGGCGTGCCATCCGGCACCTGGAGAAGGGTCGCGTCGTAATTTTTGCGGCCGGCACGGGCAACCCGTTCTTTACGACCGACACGGCCGCTGCCCTTCGCGCCGCCGAGATGAATTGCAACGCCATGCTCAAGGCGACCCAAGTTGACGGCGTATACAGTGCCGACCCGAAAAAGGTTCCCGGCGCCGAGCGTTACGATTATCTGAGCTATCACGAGGTGTTATCGCGCGATCTTCAGGTGATGGATGCGTCGGCGATCAGTCTTTCGCGCGAAAACAAGATTCCGATAATCGTATTTTCGATCCATGATCGGGGTTCCCTGGCCGCCGTCCTCAAGGGACAGGGCCGGGCGACGATCATCGAGGACCGCGACTGACTTTCGGCTAAGCTTTTCTAGGGCGCCTCTTGGGGCGAGAGCGATATGGCAGAGACATACAATAAAGATGAAATGATCCGCCGCATGAAAGGCGCGGTCACGACCCTGCGGGGCGAGTTTTCCGGCCTGCGCACCGGGCGGGCCAGTCCGGCGCTGCTCGACCCCGTGATGGTCGAGGCCTATGGCAATCAGGTGCCGATCAACCAGGTCGGTACGATATCGACCCCTGAGGCCCGCATGCTGACCGTGCAGGTCTGGGACAAGGGCCTGGCCAAGGCGGTGGACAAGGCCATTCGCGACGCGAACCTGGGGCTCAATCCCCAGATGGACGGCCAGCTTCTGCGTATCCCCTTACCGGAACTTAACGAGGAACGGCGCAAGGAACTGGCCAAGCTGGCCTCGAAATATGCCGAGGCAGCCCGGGTCGCGGTCCGCAATGTCCGCCGGGATGGCATGGACCTGCTCAAACGCCTCGAAAAAGACCACAAGATCGGCCAGGACGAGCACCACAAGCACGGCGATGAATTGCAGAAGATCACCGACGCGCACATAAATGAAATCGAACTCCGTGCTTCACGGCAAGGAGCAGGAAATCATGCAGGTCTGAAGGACCTGCCGCGAGGTAGAATATGGCGCTCGCGCCACAGACGGCAGGTGTCCTCCCCAGCCATGTCGCCATCATCATGGACGGCAACGGACGGTGGGCGCGCAAGCGGATGCTCCCGCGTGAAGCCGGACACGTCGCGGGCGTCAGCGCCGTTCGCGAAGTCGTGCGCGCCGCGAGCGACATCGGCCTGGCCAATCTGACCCTCTTTGCGTTCTCGTCCGAGAACTGGAAACGCCCCAAGACGGAAGTCGGCGCGCTGATGGGATTGTTCCGCGCCTATTTCCGCAGCGACCTCGACGAGCTGGTTGCGCGCGGCGTGCGCGTCCGCATCATCGGCAATCGTTCGCGCGTCTCGCCCGACATCCACAACATGATCGAGGACGCCGAGAAGCGGACCGTTCACAACAAGGGCCTCAATCTCACCTTCGCCTTCGACTATGGCGGACAGGAAGAGATCGCCAACGCGGCTCGCGAGCTGGCGCGCGCGGCCAAGGAGGGACGCCTGGATCCGGAAACGATCACGCCCGAATTGTTTGCCGCCCGGCTCTTCACCAGCGCGCTGCCCGAGCCCGACCTCGTGATCCGCACCAGCGGCGAGCACCGCCTCAGCAACTTTCTGCTCTGGCAGTCCGCTTATGCCGAATTGTCGTTCGTCGACACGCTCTGGCCGGATTTCACGAAAGACCGGTTCCTCGAATGCCTCGAGGAATACGCCCAGCGCGAACGCCGCTTCGGCGCAGTTTCGGAAGCAGTCGCTTGAACAAGGCCGCAGACATCGGATCGCCATCCGGCAACGCACCCGGCATGCGGGCGATCAAGTTCAATCGGGACTGGATCACGCGCCCGCTGTATGGCGCTGCGCTCGCCGCCATTACGGTCGCCGCGATATTCGGCGGTGCCCTCTATGTCGCGATCCTCGCGGGAGCCGTCGGAATCGCTGCGGCGCGCGAGTGGCACCGCATGATCACCGATCGCGCACTCGGACTCGATTTTTTCGTGACGTCTGCAACGATCATCGTGGCTCTGCTGGTTGCGCTGGAATCGCCTCATTCACTGTGGCCATGGCTGGCGGTCGCAGCAGGTTCGCTCGCCGCAGCGCTGCTGGCCCGTTCCCGCAGCGAGCCACTGCTGTGGCAGGCGGCCGGCGCGATCTATCTTTGCGTGCCCATGCTGGCGTTGCTGCTGCTGCGCGACGCACCGCACGGTGCGATGATCATCATCGCCCTATTCATCGCTATCTGGACGACCGATACGGGCGCACTCATCATCGGAAATCTCGTCGGCGGTCCACGGCTGTGGCCCTCGCTGTCGCCGAACAAGACATGGTCCGGAACGCTTGGCGGCGTTGTGGCAGCGGCCATGGCGGAAGCTGCGTTCGTGTTGTTGGTGGGCGGGCACGCTTCGACCGGAATCATTCTCGGCGGCGGCATATCGATCGTTGCGCACTGCGGCGATCTTTTCGAGTCCTGGGTCAAGCGGGTTTTCCAGCGCAAGGATAGCGGCAGCATGATCCCCGGACATGGCGGAGTGCTCGACCGGATTGACTCAACTCTTGCCGCCGCGCCATGTCTGGCAGCATTGGTTCTGATCGCGGGGATCAACCCGTTACTGGGAGTGCATGCTTGAACGCTCTGGCCGCAACGCGAACGAGTATGGAGATCACCGGCCTCGAGCCCGTGCTGGCGCGGAGCGTGACTGTGCTCGGCTCGACTGGTTCAATCGGCGTCAGCACGCTCGACGTCATCGCGCACGCACGCGGCGTCTACGGCGCACATGCCATGCCGATCGAAGCCCTCACGGCGCAATCCAATGTCGAGATGCTGGCCAAGCAGGCCCGCGAAATGCGCCCCAAGCTCGCCGTGATCGGCGACGAGAGTCTCTACGGCGCTCTCAAATCGGCGCTCTCGGGCAGCGGAATCGAGGTAGCCGCCGGCAGACAGGCGGTCATCGACGCCGCGGCACGTGCGTCGGATACGGTGATGGTCGCCATCATGGGCGCGGCGGCTCTGGAACCTGCACTCGCAGCCGTCGCCCGCAGCGCGACGGTCGCGCTCGCGAACAAGGAATGCATCGTCGCGGCAGGCGGCGTGTTTCATCGCGCGCTTGCGAACTCTTCGGCGTCCGTCATCCCCGTGGACTCCGAGCACAATGCGGTGTTTCAGGTGCTGAACGGGGAGGGCGCGCAGGAAGTCGAGAAAGTCACACTCACCGCTTCAGGCGGTCCGTTCCGTGATTGGACGCTTGAACAGATGGCCGTATGCACTGTTGAGCAGGCGGTCGCCCACCCGAACTGGTCGATGGGCGCGAAAATTTCCGTCGACAGCGCGACGCTTATGAACAAGGGCCTCGAACTCATCGAGGCGCATTTTCTCTTTGCGCTGCCTGTCGAGAAGCTCGATGTCGTGGTCCATCCCCAGTCGATCGTGCATTGCCTCGTCTCCTACGCAGACGGTTCCACGCTGGCCCATCTGTCGGCGCCCGACATGCGCACACCGATCGCACATGCTCTGGCATGGCCCCGGCGGATTGCGTCGCCGTCGCGCCGGCTCGATCTGGCCCAGGTCGGCCAACTCACGTTCCGTGCGCCGGATCATGAGCGTTTCCGCTGCCTCGGTCTCGCGCTCGATGCCATGCGGATGGGCGGCATGGCGCCGACAATTCTCAATGCCGCCAATGAGATTGCCGTCGACGCATTCCTCAATCGCCGCATCGGTTTCCTCGACATTCCGCGCGTGGTCGAGACGACGCTGAACGACAGCCCGAACGCCAACGCCTCCGTCGACACGCTGGATGGCGTGCTTGCAATCGATGCGCGCGCGCGCGAACTCGCCGCCGGCATCTGCCGCCGCGTCGTGAACTGACGAACAGGAGAACTCATGTTGGACGCAATACACGGGTTCTTCAGCTGGTCGCTCTACGGCATTCCGGCGTTCCTGTTTCTCATCACGGTCGTCGTGTTCTTTCACGAGCTCGGCCATTTCTCCGTCGCGCGACTGTTTGGTGTCCGCGTCGAAACCTTTTCGATCGGCTTCGGGCGCGCGCTGTACTCCTGGACTGACAAGAAAGGGACGTTGTGGAAGATCTCCTGGGTTCCGCTGGGCGGCTTCGTCAAATTCTTCGGCGACGCGGACGGCGCCAGCACGCCCGATCGTGAGGCCGCCGCGCGCATGAATGCGGCAGACCGCAGCGTTGCATTTCCCTTCAAGCCGCTTTGGCAGCGCGCGTTGATCGTTGTTGCCGGGCCAGTCGCCAACTTCGTTCTGGCGTTCGTGATACTTGCCGTCTTCTTCATGGCCATCGGCCGCATGCTCACCACAACCGACGTGACGGCCGTGACGCCGAAAAGCGCGGCGGCGGCCGCGGGAATTCATGCGGGCGACAAGATCGTCTCGATCGACGGCGAAACAATTTCCGGTTACGAAGAGATCCAGCAGATCGTTTCCGTCAGCGCCGGCATACGACTGCCAATCGTCGTAAATCGGACTGGCCATCTCCTGACGCTGTATGTAACGCCGCGCGAAACCGAAATCACCGATCGCTTCAACAACAAGATCAAGGTCGGCCAACTCGGAATCATGAACCGCTCGCCGCGAACGTTTGTGCGGCTTGGACCAGTTGACGCAGCCGGTGCGGCGGTTTCTGAAATACGCGACATAATTTCCGTAACATTCCGTGCGCGCTCACAACTTTTCAAAGGCAACGCAAGCCAGTTGTCGGGCCCCATCGGCATTGCCAAGCTCTCTGGGCAGGTTGCATCGGTCAGTTTTCTTGCGCTAATCCAACTGGCAGCTCTACTTTCCGTAAGCATTGGGCTGGTCAACCTTTTTCCCATTCCGCTGCTCGACGGGGGCCATCTTCTGTACTATGCATGCGAGGGTGTTTTGGGGCGGCCGCTCGGTGAGCGGGCCCAGGACGTCGGATTTAGGCTCGGGCTGGCGGTTGTGCTTGGTATTTTCATCCTCGCAACCTGGAATGACCTGGTACGGCTAAATCTTTTCTGAAACGTCGGCGAAGCGCCGCAATGCGGTAGTTGAGCCCAGCAACGAGTGCCAGAGACGACTGGATGAGCCACATCACCCTGTTCGCCAGAGTAGCGCGCGCGGCTTTTGCCGCCGTTGTGCTTTTGTCGGTTGTGGATTCCGCTTCCGCTGCGAAACCGCGCGCGGTTCCGGCTGCCCCGGTCGCGCCGGTTGCGCCAGTCGCCGCGCCCGGCGCAAAGGTCATCCAGCACATCGTCGTTCTCGGAACGCAGCGTATCGAGCCGGCGACGGTTCTTTCCTACATCTCGATCCGAGAAGGCGACATCTACAACGAGCAGACATCCGACCTTGCACTGAAGACCCTCTATCAGACCGGTCTGTTCGCCGACGTTCGCGTGAAATTCGATGGCTCCACGCTGACGGTGAGCATCGTCGAAAATCCGATCATCAATCAGATAGAGTTCGAAGGCGAGAGCAAGGTCTCGCAGAAGGACCTCGAGAAGGAAGTCCAACTGAAGCCGCGAACGGTTTTCACGCGCTCCAAGGTGCAGGCGGACGTACAGCGCATCATCGAACTCTATCGGCGTAACGGCAAGTTCGCGGCATCGGTCGATCCTCAGATCATTCAGCGTCCGCAGAACCGCGTCGATCTGATCTTCTCCATATCCGAGGGCCCGACAACCGGCGTGGCGCGCATCAACTTCATCGGCAACAAAGTCTTCGATGACTCGACGCTGAAGGCCCAGGTCGCGACCGAGGAGAGCGACTGGTACAAATTCCTTACGACGAACGACAATTACGACCCGGATCGCCTGACGTTCGACCGTGAGCAGTTGCGCCGGTTTTACGTCAGCCACGGCTACGCGGACTTTCGGGTCGTCTCGGCGGTGGCAGAGCTGACCTCAGATCGCAGCCAGTTCTACATCACCTTCACGGTGGACGAAGGCGACAAGTACACCTTCGGCAAGGTCGAGATCGAGTCCAGCATTCGCGAGCTTTCGCCGCGCAGTTCTTCGCCCGATGGTCAAGATTGCAGACGGCGATCTCTACAATGCCGATCTCATCCAGAAATCCATCGATGCGCTGACAAACGCGGCCGGCACGAAGGGTTACGCCTTTGCAGAGGTGCATCCGCGCATTCGCCGCGACCGCGACAAGCACACCATCGACGTTGTCCTGAAGATCGACCAGGGCCCGCGCGTCTATATCGAGAAGATCAACATCGTCGGCAACAATCGCACGCTCGACAAGGTCATCCGCCGCGAGTTCCGCCTTGTCGAAGGCGATGCCTTCAATCGCGTGCTGGTGGATCGCTCGCGCACGCGCATCCGCGGCCTCGGCTTCTTCAAGGACGTGACGGTCAAGGAGTCGCCCGGGTCGCAGCCCGACCGGACAAACCTGACCGTGACCGTGACGGAGCAATCGACGGGCGAGCTTTCGCTCGGCGCAGGCTATTCGTCGACCAGCTCGTTCGTCGGCGAGTTCAGCTATACCGAGCGCAACCTGTTCGGGCGCGGCCAGTATCTTCGCGCAAGCATTCAGCTCTCGACGATCAGCAAGCAGTTCCAGTTCAGCTTCACCGAGCCGTTCTTCCTGGATCGTCCGCTCAATGCCGGCTTCGACCTTTACAAGATCGTGACTGACTACCAGCAGGCCAATTACGAGGGCGACACGACTGCCGCCGGCATCCGCTTCGGATTCCCGACGTCCGAGTACGGCAATGTCGGGCTGCGCTACACCTACAAGATCGACAAGATCACTCCGTTCCCGTCGGCACCGTTTGAAGTGCTGCAGGCGGCGGGAACTACGCAAGACTTCGCTGGTCGGATACTCGTTCTCCTACGATACGCTGGATGATCCGATCAAGCCGACGAAGGGTTGGGCTGCTAGCTTCTCGCAGGAACTGGCCGGTCTCGGCGGTTCGCTCAAATACCTGCGCACGCAGGGTTCGATCGGCTACTACCACCCGATGTTCTGGGACTCGACCGTCGGTTCGATCAACTTCCAGTCCGGCTACATCACCGGTTATGACGGTCAGACCATCCCGATCCAGGAACGCTTCTTCAAGGGCGGCAACTCGTTCCGCGGCTTCGCCCAGGCCGGCGTTGGCCCGCGCGACACCGTCGTGACCGGCAACCAGGGCGCCGTCGGCGGCAATTTCTTCGCAATCGGCAGCGCACAGATGCGGCTGCCGAATTTCCTGCCCGAAAGCTATGGCGTGAATCTGGCGCTGTTCAGCGATTTCGGAACGGTCGGCCATCTGGACACGCCCGTCCGCCCGTGTTCGCTGTCGAGCTGCGTCAAGGATAACCTTGCGATGCGCGCCTCGGCCGGCATCGCGGTCGCCTGGAAGTCGCCTTTTGGACCGATTACGATTGACTTGGGTGTTCCATTCCTCAAGACAAACTATGACAAAGCACAGATAATCTACTTTAGCGCAGGAACGGGGTTGTAATTTCCATGAAAAACGCATCGCGCATCGTCCACGCCCTCGCGGTTGTGGCCGCGCTTACGATTTCGTCGCAGGCTTCGTTTGCGGGGCCGCCGGCCGGCACGCCGGATCCGAAAATTCTCGTCATCGACCGTGCCGCAATTTTGCGCGGCTCAGCCGTCGGTCAAAACATCATGGCCCAGGTGCGGACACTGACCGTCTCCGCCGAGAATATGTTGAAGGGACAGGACAACGCGCTTCGCCAGGAGGGCGCCACGCTGCAACAGCAGCTTGCGATCCTGTCGCCGTCCGTGAAGGCCGCGAAAATCAAGGCCTTCCAGGCAAAGCAGGCTGCACTGCAGGCCAGCGTGCAAACGCAGCAAGGCCTGATTCAGGGTGGAGTTCTGAAGGCGCGCCAGCAGGTCGAACAGGCTCTTGGACCGATCCTGCAGGGCATCATGAAGGAACGCGGCGCGAATCTTCTGTTGGATCGCAATGCAGTCGTTCTTGGCACAGTCGATGTCGATGTGACGGCGGTCGCGATTCAGCGCCTGAACCAGAAGCTGCCGACCGTGAAGGTCGTACCGACGCCGCTGCCGGCCGGAGCAACTCCGCAACAGTAGAGAGCAGGGCGCCGCATGGCCGATCCACGCTTCTATGACAATCGCGGACCGTTCACTCTGGCTCAAGTCTGCGCGGCCGCAGGCGTCGCCTTGCCGGGCGGCATGGATGGTGCAGCGCGCATCCTCGATCTTGCCAGCCTGTCAGGGGCCGGCCCCGACCACCTGACATTCTACTCAGGCGCAGGCGCCGCTCTGGCGGCTGAGCTGGCGCAGACGAGCGCTGGTTTCTGTTTCGTCCCGGCCAAGACGACTCGGCCATTGCAGTTCCGGGTGGGAATGACCGCGGTTCCGTGCGGCTCGGTGCAACATGCCTTTGGTGCCGCGGCGCGGCTGTTTTATCCCAGAGTCCAGCCTCGTCGCGTGGTCGCAGCAAACGGCCGTCGATCCTTCTGCGACGATCGGTTCCAACGTCGTTCTTGGTCCAGGGGTCGTGGTCGGACCGGGAGCGGAAATCGGCGACGGCACGCGCATCGGTCCGAACTCGGTTATCGGGCGCGGCGTCGCGATCGGCAAGAAGTGCGAAATCGGAAGCAACTGCACGATCGCCAATGCCTATGTCGGCGATGAAGTCCTCATTCTTCCCGGCGCGCAGATCGGTCAGCCGGGCTTCGGATTTGCCTCCGCCGCTTCGGGACACATCAAGATTCCGCAGATCGGCCGCGTGATCGTCCAGGACAGGGTGGAAATCGGCGCCTGTACGACGATCGACCGCGGTGCGCTCGGCGACACGGTGATCGGCGAGGGATCAAAACTCGATAATCTGGTCCAGATCGGACACAATACGCGCCTGGGGCGGAACGACATGATCGTGTCCCAGGTCGGCATCTCTGGCAGTTGTGAGCTGGGCGATTTTGTCGTTCTGGGAGGCCAGGTCGGCGTGGCCGATCACGTCAAGATCGGCCACGGAGCCAGATTCGCCGCCCGCTCCGGCCTCGCGCCGGGAGAGTTTGCGGGCGGTCAGGATTATGGCGGAACGCCTGCCAAGCCTGCCAAGGAATGGATGCGCGAGATTTTCACATTGACGAATCTGGCGAAGAGGCCGAAACGGGACGGCAATGGGTGAGAGCGGACAGTCGGGCGTTGTTCTGGACGTGGAGCAGATCAAGAAACTGCTTCCCCATCGCGCACCCTTTCTCTTTCTCGAACGCCTTTCGGACATAGTTCCCTTCGAAAGCGCCGTCGGCCACAAGGCCGTGAGCTTCAACGAGCCGCACTTCGCAGGACATTTCCCAGAGTTCTCGGTCATGCCCGGCGTGCTGATCGTCGAGGCGATGGCGCAGACTGCCGGCGCGGTGATCGTGCACTCGATGGCGCTGAAGACCGCGCCCAGCGTGTTCTTCATGGGTATCGACAAGGCGCGCTTCCGCAAACCCGTCGTTCCGGGCGACATGCTGCGCATCCCGGTGAAGGCGCTTCAGCATCGCGGGCCGGTCTGGAAGTTCGAAGGAAAGGCCTATGTCGGAGAGGCGCTGTGCGCCGAGGCTGAATTCAGCGCGATGATCCGCGTCAACGACGCCGGCTGATCATGGCGGTCCATGCGTCCGCGATTGTCGAAGACGGCGCAAAGCTCGGCGCGGGCGTTGAGATCGGCCCGTTCTGCGTCGTCGGGCGCAATGTGACGCTCGGCGATGGCGTGCGACTTCTGTCTCACGTCGCGGTATCGGGCCACACGCAGATCGGCGCGCGCACGGTCGTGCATCCGCAAGCCGTTCTCGGCGGTGAAGGGCAGATCCGCAAGAACGACTTCGCGGAAGCGCGTCTCGTCATCGGCACGGACTGCGTCATCCGTGAGGCGGTGACGATGAGCTGCGGCAGCCGCGCCGGCGGCGGCGTGACGACCGTCGGCAACAATGGATACTTCATGGCCTATGGTCATATCGGTCACGACTGTCACGTCGAAGACGATGTGACCTTCGCGAACAACGCGACGCTGGCCGGACACGTCCATATCGGTCAAGGCGTGATCTTCGGTGGGCTTTCGGCCGTGCAGCAGTATGGGCGCGTCGGCAAGGGCGCGATGATCGGCGGCGTGACAGGGGTGAACACAGACGTGATCCCGTACGGCATGGCGACAGGTGACCATGCCGTGCTCGGCGGCCTCAATATCATCGGCCTGAAGCGCCGCGGCCTGAGCCGCGAGGCGATCCACGCCACGCGCGCAGCCTTCCGCTCGATCTTTCTCGACGCCAAGGGAACGTTGCTTGAGCGTACGCGCCGGGCGAAGGAAAAGTGGCCACAGATCGTCCAGATTCAGGAGATCGCCGATTTCATCCTCGCAGACGCCAAGCGCGGCCTCTGCGTCGCCGACCCCGGCCGCATGCATTCGGATGAAGACTGATGGCGGGTGAAGCGCTCGGCGTCATCGCAGGCGGCGGAGACCTGCCGCGCGCCATTGCCGAAAGCGCGCGCGATGCGGGGCGCAAGGTGTTCGTTCTCGCATTGCGCGGATCGAGCGAGGATTGGGTATCCAACTTCGCGCATGAATGGGTGTCGGTCGGCGAAACCGGCAAGGCGTTCAAGGCGCTGGCTGCAGGCGGCGTGGGCGATGTCCTGCTGGCGGGCAAGGTCGAGCGGCCGAAATTCTCCGAGATCAAGCTCGATGCCAAGTCGATTCTGCTGGCGCCGCGCGTGATGGCGGCCGCGTTGAAGGGCGACGATGCGCTGTTGCGCTCGATCGTCGAGATGTTCGAGCGGGAGGGCTTTCGTGTCGTGGGCGCGGCAGAAGCCGCACCTAACCTTATCGCAGGTGCCGGACCGCTCGGGCGTATCCGTCCGTCGGCCGAGAATGAAGGCGACATCGCATTGGCATTCAGCGTGGTGCGTGCGTTGGGCCAGCTTGATGTCGGTCAAGCTGCGGCGGTCTGCGCCGGTCTAACCCTGTCGGTTGAGGCCGCGGAGGGAACCGACGCCATGATCGCGCGCATTGCCAACCTGCCGGAGCACATTCGCGGCACGCCGGCCAGGCGCCGCGGTGTGCTCGCCAAGGCGCCCAAGCCGGTGCAGGACCGCAAGACCGATCTGCCGGTCATCGGCGTTCAAACCGTTCGCAACGTGGCTGCCGTCGGCCTTGCAGGCATTGCGGTGGAAGCGGGCGGCGCGCTTATCGTCGACAAGCGCGCCGTGGCCGATGAAGCGGACAAACTTGGTCTCTTCGTCACCGGCGTGCCTGCGTGAGTTCGCTTCCGTCGAAGCCCGTTTCCCTGATGCTCGTCTGCGGCGAGCCATCCGGCGATCAGCTTGGCGGGCAACTGATGGCCGCCCTGAAAGCGACCGTCGGCGACAATGTGAAAGTCACGGGCGTCGGCGGACGCGCGATGGCGGCGCAGGGCTTGCAGACGCTTTTTCCGCTCGACGACACGGCGGTGATGGGCCTCAGCGAAGTCGTCCCGAAGATACCGATCATCCTGCGCCGCGTGCGCGAGGTCTGCGACGTGGCGCTCGCGACGCGGCCCGACGCGGTCGTGCTGATCGACAGCCCGGATTTTACCCACCGCATTGCGCGACGACTGAAGCGGCTCGACCCGTCCATCCGCACTATCGACTATGTGGCGCCGCAGGTTTGGGCGAGCCGGTCCTACCGGGCTCGGGCCATGGCAAGGAATTTCGATCTCGTGCTCGCTCTGCTGCCGTTCGAACCGCCCTTCTTCGAAAAGTATGGCCTGCGCACGGTATTTGTCGGTCATCCCGTCATCGAGCGTGCGAAAATGATGACCGGCGGCGCAGACCTGCGCGCGCGTCTTGGGATAGCTGCGGATGCTCCGCTGCTCGTCGTCCTTCCGGGCAGCCGCACGAGCGAGATCCGCTTCATCCTGCCGGTGTTCCGCGCTGCGATTGCAGAAATCGCCAGGCGCGTTCCGGGTCTCGTTACGGTCCTTCCGACAGTTCCCCATGTTTCGGCGCGCGTGCGCGAAGGCACCGGGAACTGGCCCGCTCCGCTGCACATCATCGAAGGTGACGCCGAGAAATATGCGGCCTTCAATGCCGCGAACGCCGCGCTGGCGGCATCCGGCACGGTCACGACGGAACTCGCGCTGGCGCGAACGCCGATGGTCGTCGCCTATCGCGTCGGACGGATCACCTACGCGCTCGCGAAGCCTCTCTTTTTCCTGCCGTGGTTCACGCTGGTCAATCTGCTGCTCCAGCGCCGCGCCGTGCCGGAGTTCCTGCAGGGTGCCGCAACACCGCATGCGCTCGCCGACGAAGTGGTTCGCTTGCTGACGGACAAGGGCGCCGTCGAAGCACAGCGCGCCGATCTCGACAAGGCGGCCAGGCTGCTCGGTGAGGGCGAGGAGGCGCCGTCGCTGCGTGCGGCGCGCGCCATTCTCGATTTCGTCAACGCGAAGCGCTGATCAGCGCCGCGTGAGGGGCGTGTATTCGCGCTGCTTCTTGCCGGTATAGATCTGGCGGGGCCGCCCGATCTTCTGGTGCGGATCTTCCAGCATTTCCTTCCACTGCGCGATCCAGCCGACCGTACGGGCGAGCGCGAACAGCGCGGTGAACATGCTGGTCGGAAAGCCGAGCGCGCGCAGCGTGATGCCGGAGTAGAAGTCGATGTTCGGGTAAAGCTTGCGCTGCACGAAATAGTCGTCCTCCAGCGCAATCTTCTCGAGGGCCATGGCGATCTTGAGGGTCGGATCGTCGCGATGACCGACTTCGTCCAGCACCTTGTGGCATTGGATCTGC
Source organism: uncultured Alphaproteobacteria bacterium (assembly GCA_963741725.1). Taxonomy (GTDB): domain Bacteria; phylum Pseudomonadota; class Alphaproteobacteria; order Micropepsales; family Micropepsaceae; genus Rhizomicrobium. The sequence continues at coordinate 331,293 of CAVUJC010000007.1, forward strand.
ATCGCCTTGGCGCGGGGATCGTAGTTCTTGTAGACGCGGTGCCCGAAGCCCGAGAGCCGGAAATTGTCGTTCGGATCCTTCGCCTTCTTCACGAATTCCGGAATGCGGTCGACCGAACCGATCTCCTCGAGCATCTTGAGCGCGGCTTCGTTGGCGCCGCCATGCGCGGGCCCCCACAGGCACGCGATGCCCGCCGCGATGCAAGCGAACGGATTGGCGCCAGACGAACCGGCAAGGCGAACCGTGGACGTCGAAGCGTTCTGTTCGTGGTCGGCGTGCAGAATGAAGATCGTGTCCAGCGCCTTTGCCAGTACCGGATTGACTTTGTACTCCTCGGCGGGAACCGAGAACGTCATGCGCAGGAAATTCTCGGTGTAGCCGAGCGTGTTCAGCGGATACACGAAGGGCTGACCCATCGTGTACTTGTAGGCCATGGCCGCAAGCGTCGGCATCTTGGCGATGAGGCGATGGCTGGCGATCTCGCGCTGGCGTGGATCGTTGATGTCCGTCGAGTCGTGATAGAAGGCCGAAAGCGCGCCGACCACGCCGCACATGACGGCCATCGGGTGCGCGTCACGGCGGAAACCGCGGAAGAACTGGGCAAGCTGCTCATGCACCATCGTGTGGAACGTGATCGCCTTGTCGAACTTTGCCATCTCTTCCTTGTTGGGAAGCTCGCCGTGCAGCAGCAGGTAGCAGACTTCCAGGAAGTTCGAGTGTTCGGCCAGTTGGTCGATTGAATAGCCGCGATAGAGGAGAATGCCCTTGTCGCCGTCGATGAAGGTGATGTCGCTTTCGCAGCTCGCCGTCGACGTGAAGCCGGGGTCGTAGGTGAAGATGTCCGCTTCGCCGTAGAGCTTGCGGATATCGACCACTTCCGGCCCTTCCGTGCCGGAAAACGCCGGAAGTTCGTACGACTTGTTCTTGTACGTCAGCGTGGCCGAGCCGGCGGGCTTGATCTTGCTCTCTCTCATGGACGGGCTCCTTGAAGGCCACACGGAATGGGGCGGCCGGGTCTATCTTGCACTGCAGCAACTATAAGCATTCTGGGTTAATGACGTCACCACCCCCCTTGGGGCTCGCCTGCGCAGGCCACTTTTCATTGAGCGGCGTAAGCGGCCAATCGGACGAGGGATTCGTCCCGGCCCAGCAGAGCCATCATCTCGAACAGGGGTGGGGAGGTCGCTTTGCCCGTCAGCGCGGCACGCAGCGGCTGCGCGACCTGGCCCAGCTTGAGACCTTGGGCGGCCGCAAAGCTTCTGGCCGCCTCTTCCAGGGCCGGTCCGGTCCAGTCGGTCGCGGACAGGACCGGGATGACCTTGGCGAGCACGGCGCGCGCCTCCGCCGGCAACAGCTTTTCGGCTGCGGCGTCCAGGGTCCTTGGACCGTCCGTGAACAGGAACTCAGCCGCCTGGGCGAGTTCGAGAATCGTCTTGGCGCGCTCCTTGAGGCCGGGCATGGCTTTGGTCAGCCGTTGGCGCGCCGTCATATCGATCACCCGAGGTGGCGTCTCGCGCGCCAGCGTCGCCACGACCTCGGCAGCCAGCGACTCGTTGCTGCTTTCGCGGATGTAGTGCCCGTTGAGATTGTCGAGCTTCTTGAAATCCATCCTGGCGGGACTCTTGCCGATGCTCTCGAGGTTGAACCACTCGATCGCCTGCTGCGTCGAGATCGTCTCGTCGTCGCCATGGCTCCAACCGAGCCGCAGCAGGTAGTTGCGCATTGTCTCGGGCAGATAGCCCATGTCGCGATAGGCTTCGACCGCGAGCGCACCGTGACGCTTGGAAAGTTTTGCGCCGTCCGGGCCGTGGATCAGCGGGACATGCGCATAGACGGGAATGTCCCAGCCCATCTGCTCGATGATTTGCAGTTGCCGCGCGGCGTTGTTGAGGTGATCGGCGCCGCGAATGACGTGCGTTACGCCCATATCGTGGTCGTCGACAACGACTGCCAGCATGTAGGTCGGTGTTCCGTCGCTGCGCAGCAGGACCATGTCGTCGAGTTGGTCGTTGGCGAACGTCACGTCACCGAGAACGACGTCTTTTACAATTGTCTCGCCGGTCTGACGGGCTCTTAGCCGGATCACGTAGGGCGCATCGGCTGGCGCCTCGGACGGGTCGCGATCGCGCCAGCGTCCGTCATAGCGTTGTGGAAGCTTTTGCTCCTTTTGCTTGGCGCGCATCTCGTCGAGTTCAGCGGCGGTTGCGAAACAACGATACGCCTTGCCCTGCGCCAGCAACTGCTCCGCCACTTCGCGATGCCGGCCAGCGCGCGCGAACTGGTAGACCGTCTGGCCATCCCAATCCAGGCCCATCCATTCCATGCCCTTGAGGATCGCGTCGACCGCCTCTGGCGTCGAGCGCTCGCGGTCGGTGTCCTCGATGCGCAGTAGAAAGGTGCCGCCCGTGTGCCTGGCGAACAGCCAGTTGAACAACGCCGTACGCGCGCCACCGATATGCAGATAGCCCGTGGGCGAGGGGGCAAAACGGACGATGGGTTTTCTGTTGTCTGTCATTGTGCTTGCATGGGTGGGGCCGGCGTTTGCGGCTGTGTCAGCTTCTAGCAAACGGAATCCCGTGGGGGTAGGCCTACTTCCGCTCTTTCGGCGCTTTGTTCCGCCGCTCATCCCGCCGAAGGCCGTCGAGTGGCCGCGGCGTGTGTGCGAAGCATTTCTGACGCTCGGCCATCAGGCATTGTCAGAGCGTGATCGCTGGCCGTTGTGGTTGCCGGTCGCGCTCGGCACGGGGATCGCAATCTATTTCGCGCTGCCGTTCGAGCCTTCGCCCGCTTGGGCGGGAATCGCCGCCGCGACGGCGGCCGCGTGCATTGTCGGTGTCTGGGGCAACGACAACGCTGCGTTGCGCATTGTGCTCTCGCTGTTGGCAGCTGCATCGCTCGGATTCGCCGTCGCCAGGTTGCGGACCGAGATCGTCGCGGCGCCGGTCCTGACGCAACGCCTTGGCCCGGTGGGCATAGACGGGCGCGTCGAACAAGCCGAGCTGCACGGCAAGGGAATCCGCATCGTGCTCGGCGATCTGCGGTCGCGCAGGTTCACGGCAGGCAGCACGCCGGCGCGCGTGCGCATTTCCGTCCGTGCACAGACGGTCCTGCCGCAACCGGGAAGCTGGGTGCACGTCACCGCGATCCTGATGCCGCCGCCGTCGCCGGCGGCGCCCGGCGCATACGACTTCGGCAGGACCGCGTATTTTCTGCGCCTTGGCGGGGTGGGCTACGCGTTCGGCCGGCCAACTCCGATCGGCACGGCCGGCCAGCCGGCGTTCTGGGACCGCATCTCGCTTCTTGTCGAAGCTCTGCGCGCGCGCATGACGGAGCGAATTCATTCTGTGCTCCCCGGCAGCACGGGCGGCATAGCGTCCGCCCTCATCACCGGCAATCGCAGCGCAATCTCGGATCAGGACGAGCAGGCGCTGCGCGATGCGGGGCTCGCGCATGTTCTGGCGATAGCCGGTCTGCACATGGCGCTTGTGGGACTTGGCCTCTTCTGGGTGGTGCGCGCTCTGCTGGCTGCGATTCCGTACCTCGCTTTGCGCTATCCGATCAAGAAATGGGCGGCCGCCGCCGCGCTCGCCAGCACCGCGTTTTACCTGATGATCAGCGGCGCGACGTCGGCATCGACCAGAGCCTTCGTGATGCTCGCGATGATGCTGCTCGCGATCCTGTTGGATCGCCCGGCGCTGTCGATGCGCTCGCTGGCGCTGGCCGCGACGATCATTCTGTTCCTGGGACCGGAGAGCCTGATCGAGCCGGGCTTCCAGATGTCGTTCGCCGCCGTGATGAGCCTGATCGCGATCGCGGAGTGGGAAGCGTCGCGGACGTCGCGCGATATCGGTCTCGCGCCGCCGGCCTTCGCGCATGTCCGGCGCTATCTGCGCGGCATTGCGATGACAAGTCTGGTGGGAAGCATCGCCACCATTCCGTTCGCCATCTATCACTTCGACCGCGCGACGCATTATGCGGTGCTGGGAAATCTGCTCGCCATGCCGGTGATGGGTTTTGTCGTGATGCCGGCCGCGGCGATTTCGGTCGTGCTGATGCCGTTTGGACTGGATGCCTGGCCTCTGCGCATTCTGGGCTGGGGCGTCGAGTTCATGCTCCTGATCGGCCGCTGGGTTTCCGGCCTGCCGGGAGCGGTCTCCGTCATGCCGGCATGGCCGGTCGGCGCGCTTGCGCTGGTTTCGCTCGGCGGCCTGTGGATCGGCCTGTGGCGGCGTCGCTGGCGCTGGCTCGGCATTGTCCCGTTCGCGATGGGTATCGGGGTCGCATACTCGACGCCGCAGCCCGATCTGCTGATCGGCCGTGACGGCGTGACGGTCGCCCTGCGCGTGCGAGACGGTTCGCTCAAGCTTTTTCGCGCCGCCAAGGATTCCTACTCGGCGGACGAGTGGCTGAAGCGCGACGGCGAAGACCGCACGTCGGACGACGCCGTAGCCACAAGGGCGGACGGCGTTTCGTGCGACGCGCTGGGTTGCATCGCTTCGACAAGAAGCGGATTGAAGATCGCGGACGTGCTCAGGCCCGAAGCCTTGTCCGAAGATTGCGCAAGCGCGGACATCGTCGTCAGCGCCGTCCGGGTGCGCGACGATTGCAAGGGCCCGAAGATTGTCGTCGACAGTCTCGACGTGGCGCGCGGCAACGGCTTTGCGATATGGTTCACGCCGACGCTACGTTCGCAAACCGTCGAACAGGAACGCGGCCGCAGACCCTGGAGCGCTCAGCCGAGCCGCCCTCAATACCGGCGGATCAGGCCCACAAGCTTGCCCTGAATGCGAACGCGATCCGCGCCGTACAGGCGTGTCTCATAGGCGGGATTTGCGGCTTCGAGCGCGATGGAGTCGCCACGGCGCCTCAGGCGTTTCAAGGTCGCTTCCTGATTGTCGACAAGCGCCACCACGATCTCGCCGGTGTTGGCGACGTCGGATTCCTGGATGATGACCGTGTCGCCGTCGAGAATGCCGGCATTGATCATCGAGTTGCCGGTGACTTCGAGGGCATAGTGATCGCCGCGGCCGATCATGCCGCCGGGAACCGGAACTTCACCGACCTTGTTCTGCAGCGCTTCGATCGGCGTACCGGCAGCGATACGGCCGACGAGCGGAACATTCACGGCAGTTTCGCCCTCGCCGACGGCGCGGCGCGGGCTGCCCGCCGCGCGCGCGTCCGAAGAGATTCGGCTTTCGCCGCGCGCATGGCGAACGGCCGGCCGCTGAGCCTGGCTGCGCGTGGTCGCGGGGCGGAGCGTCTCGGAGACATTGTCCGGCAGCTTCATGATTTCCAGTGCACGCGCCCGCTTTTCCATGCGGCGCAGGAAGCCGCGTTCTTCGAGCGCCGTGATGAGACGGTGAATGCCCGATTTGGACTTCAGGTCCAGGGCGTCCTTCATCTCGTCGAAAGAGGGCGGAATACCGGACTCCCGTACCCGTTCATGGATGAACATCAGGAGTTCGTATTGCTTGCGGGTCAGCATGGGATCCATGTCTTTCCAAAAAGGGCCCGCCCAAATCAGGGGCGAACAAAGCCGAAACATGGAGAATCGTTCTACTTTAGTTCTTTCTGAGCGTCAACGCGCAATATGCTGCGAATCAGCCATGATTTCCGCGAAATTCCTGTACTCGGCCGCCTCCGGTTGCAGCGGGGAGGCGTTCAACCTCAGTCGAGAAGCAGGATCGAAACTGTCTCGCCGGCGCCGGCGGCCGGCGCGTTGGGCGGACGCACGATGAGCCCATCGGCGCGCGCCAGACTGCTCAGCATGGAGGAGTCCTGGACGCTGAACGGTTCGGCGAAGCGCTCTCCGCCACGCAGCTCGATGCGCGCGCGGATATAGTCCTGCCGCGTGTCGTTCTGCTTGAGTCCCGCCGCAAGCTTTGCAGGGACAAGTCCTGCATCGTCTTCGGTGCCGAGCATCGCGGCGATGGCCGGCTTCAGGAACAGCATCGCGCACACCAGCGTCGAAACCGGGTTCCCCGGCAGTCCGAGCAAAGGTGTCCTGCCCAAACGACCGAAGATCAGCGGCTTGCCGGGGCGCATCGCGATCTTCCAGAAATCGAGTTCGAAGCCGCGCGGCCCGAGCGCCTTCTGCACGAGATCATGCTCACCCACCGACGCGCCGCCAAGCGTGACGATGAGATCGGCGCGCGCTGCATGATCCGCGATGCTGGCCACCGCCTCCTGCGTGTCGGGAAGAATGCCGAGGTCGATAGCTTCTCCACCCCAGCGTTCGATCATCGCGGCGAGTGCATAGCCTGACGAGGCGACGATGCCGCCGGGCTTGCGGGGCATACCGGGGAGAGAGAGTTCGTCGCCAGTCGCCGCCACGGCCACTTTGGGACGGCGGCGAACGCTCACTTGCGCGACATCGCCGGCAGCGATGAGCGACAGGTCGCGCGCCGTGAGCCGGTGTCCGCTGCGCACCAGCGCTTCGCCGGATTTGAAATCCAATCCGGCGATGCGGATGTGCCTGCCCGGCGCCGCGGCGATGTTCAGCGTGACGCGCGAGCCGCTGGCCGAGGTATCCTCCTGGATCACGATCGTGTCGGCGCCGTCCGGCACCACGCCGCCGGTGAAGATTCGCACGGCCTGGCCGACGCCGACCTTGCCGTCGAAAGGATGACCGGCGGGTGACGTGCCGATCACGTCTAGCGTTACGCCGGGCCGTGCGGCATCCGCCGCGCGCAAGGCGTAACCGTCCATGGACGACACAGGGAAGGGTGGCTGGTTCAGACTTGCGACGACATCTGCGGCCAGAACCCGTCCGTCCGCCTTGCCGATGGCAATCGTTTCAGCATCGAGCGGCGCAAAGGCCGACCGGATGCGGGCGACAGCGTCGTCGACGGAAATCATTTGAACATGTCTTCCACGCGGGTGCGCGCGGCACGGGCGAGCTGCTCGGCCACTTCGGCCGGTATGGCGCGCGCCTTGCCGGTGAGAAACGCATAAATGTGCGCGGCGGGAACGCCGGCCTCCTTGGCCCACTGCGTGGCGCGCAGATGGCGCGAGGTCATGAAGCTGCGGAACGCTTCGCGCTGCGCGCCGGTGTCGCGATTGGCATCGGCCTTGGTCGGCGGCGGCGCGGCCACCGCACTCATCAGCGTCGCCGGACGGGCGCGCGATCGCATTCCGGCCGAACGGTAAGCCGGTTTTGCGCTGCCGGGCGCAACGAACGCGCCGCTCTTGCCGCCCGACTTCGATACGAGGCGGATGTCGCCGATCACGGCAGTCTTATCGACCGCCTTGATCATGTCGTAGATCGTCAGCGCCGCGATGCTGGCCGCGGTGAGCGCTTCCATCTCGACACCCGTCTGTCCCGTCGTCTTGGCGGACGCGATGATGCGAACGGCGTTGCGTTCGGCATCCGGCTCGAAATCGACGTTGGCCTTGGTGAGAGCAATCGGATGACAGAGCGGAATGAGCTCGCTTGTCTTCTTGGCCGCCATGATTCCGGCGATCCGCGCCGCGGCGAGGACATCGCCCTTTTTTGCCGTACCCGTCGTCACCGCCTCGAACGCTTCCGGCGACAGTGTGATGGTCGCTTCTGCCACGGCTTCACGGTCCGTCGCAGCCTTGTCCGAGACGTCGACCATGCGGGCCGCGCCGTTCTCGTCGAGATGGGTCAGCTTGTTCATGCGCGCAGTTTAGCGCCGATCAGCCTTGCTGTCGCCGTCGCCACGTCGGCTTCGCGCATCAGGCTTTCCCCGATCAGGAATGTCGTGACGCGGGCATCGGCAAGCCGCTTGAGGTCCGCCGGAGCGCCGAGGCCGCTTTCGGCCACCACGAGCACGTCCTTTGGGATGCGCGGTGCGAGCCGCAACGTGACATCCAGGTCGGTGACGAAGGTCTTCAGGTCGCGATTGTTGATGCCGATCATCCTGGCGCCGAGCGCGAGCGCGCGGTCGAGTTCGGTCTCGTCATGCACCTCGACCAGCGCGTCCATGTTCCAGCGCTGCGCGGCGTCGAGGAGAGACCGCGCGACCGCATCATCGACCATCGCCATGATGACGAGGATGCAGTCCGCGCCCCAGGCGCGCGCCTCGGCGACCTGGTACGGCTCCAGCATGAAGTCCTTGCGCAAGACAGGTAGTTTGGTTGCTGCCCGCGCCTGCTGCAGAAATTGCGGCGAGCCTTGAAAGGACGGTGTGTCGGTCAGAACGGACAAGCAGGTCGCGCCGCCTTGTTCGTAGGCGCGCGCCAGAAGCGGCGGGTCGAAGTCTGCTCGGATGAGGCCTTTCGAGGGACTCGCCTTTTTGATTTCGGCGATCAGGCCGTAGCGGTCTTCCGCGCGTGCCTTGTTCAGGGCGGCCAGGAACCCACGCGGAGCATCCGCGGCGCGCGCGCGCTCTTCCAGCACGGCCAGCGGCACGCGCGATTTCGCTTCCGCGACTTCGATGCGCTTGTAGGCGGCGATGTCGTCGAGAATGGTCATGCCGCCGCCTTGGACACTGCGATCAGTTGGTCGAGTTTTGCCTTCGCGTCGCCCTGATCGATGGCAGCCGCTGCGAGTGCGGCGCCCTCTTTCAAATCCGAAACCTTTCCGCCGACGATCAGCGCCGCCGCCGAGTTTATCAAAACGATGTCGCGATAGGCGCCGGTCTCGCCGTCAAGCAGGCGGCGGAGCGCGGCCGCGTTCTCGTCTGCGGATCCGCCGGCCGAGTGCAGAGAGCGGCGACCAGCTCAATCCGGCATCTTCCGGTCCGATTTCGCGAACGGTGACTTTTCCGTCCATCAGCATCGCGACGCGCGTCGGTCCGGAGATCGCGATCTCGTCAAGCCCGTCGCCGTGCACGACCCAGGCGCGATCCGCGCCGAGACGGCCGAGAACTTCCGCGAGCGGCTCGGTCCAGTCGCGGTCGTAGACGCCCACAAGCTGCCTGCGCACCCGTGCCGGATTGGACAACGGACCGATGAGGTTAAAGATCGTGCGGAAGCCGAGTTCCTTGCGCACCGGCGCGGCGTATTTCATGGCCGGGTGATAGGCCTGCGCGAAGAGGAAACAGAGACCGGCCTCCCGCAGGCAGCGTGAGGCGCCCGCTGGAGTCAGTTCGATCGTCACGCCCAGCGCTTCAAGGCAGTCGGCTGTCCCGCTCCGGGAAGACATGTTGCGGTTGCCGTGCTTGGCGACGGGCACGCCGCAGGCCGCCACCACGAAGGCGCACGCGGTCGAGATGTTCACCGTGCCGACGCCGTCGCCGCCCGTGCCGCAGAGATCGATGGCATAGGGATTGGCCTCGATGGATTTCATCGCGCCGCGCATCGCACGAACGGCGCCGACGATCTCGTCGATGGTCGGCTTCCTCACGGCCATTGCCGTCACGAGAGCGGCGATGCGCGTTTCACTCACTTCGCCGGACATGATGAGCCCGAACGCGCGAGCAGACCGTTCCGTGCCGAGCGTTTCACCGGCAGCGACACGTCTCAGAAGCGATGTGAAATCCTCGTTGCTCATGCCGGAACGGTTGCCCGCGCGATCTGCAGGAAGTTTTGCAGCAAGGCGTGGCCATTTTCGCTGGCGATGCTTTCGGGGTGGAACTGCACGCCGTGCACGGGATGGGACTTGTGCATCACGCCCTGGATGACGCCGTCATCGCTCGTCGCCGTGACTTCGAGCGAAGCGGGCATGCTGTCCGGAGCGATCGTCAGCGAGTGGTAGCGTGTCGCCAGGAAATCATTGTTGAGGCCGCGGAACACGCTTTTGCCGGTGTGATGGATGCGTGAGAGCTTGCCGTGCATGGGTTCGGGCGCACGCACGATGCGCGCGCCGTAGACCTGTCCGATGGCCTGATGACCAAGACACACGCCGAGGATCGGATAGCGTCCGTTCGCGAGCTTGATGAGGTCCATGCAGATGCCGGCTTCGTTCGGCGTGCAGGGGCCGGGCGACAGGACGATGGCCTCCGGCTTGAGGGCGAGAGCCTCGGCGGCGGTGAGTTCGTCGTTGCGCTTGACGACGACCTCCGCCCCCAACTGTCCCAGGTAATGGAACAAGTTGTAGGTGAAGCTGTCATAGTTATCGATCAGAAGCAGCACAACGCACCTATCGTTATCAATTCCGGCCGCCGTCGGGCGCCTTTTGGGGCCCCTATCTACGATGGCGGGGCAGGGCGTTGAAAGGGTTCATTCGCGCTGGAGCCTGCACTTTTGTCAGGACGCCCCTACGGAATTCGGTGCCGCGGCGAAAGCGGCGGATCCGGGCCCGAAAAGACGCGGTTGACGCTGTCCCGCGCGCGCTTAATTTGGCGGCCCGTCGCAATTTTCCGGAGCATTCATGTCCAAAGCCAACGGCCGCAAATCGATCTTCATCACAGGTGCCGCATCCGGCATGGGCCGCGAGACGGCGCGCCTGTTCCACCAGAAGGGCTGGTTCGTCGGCGGCTATGACGTGAATGTCGACGGGCTGAAATCGCTCGAGACGGAACTGGGTTCCGCCAACTGCATCGTCCGCAGGCTCGACGTCACGAACATCGAGGACTATCGCGCAGCCCTCGCCGCGTTCGCCGAAGCGACCGGCGGCAAGATGGACATTCTCTACAACAATGCCGGCATCGGCCGCGGCGGGATGTTCGCGGACCAGCCGTTCGAAGATGTGATGGCGGTCGTGAATACAAATTTCGTCGGCGTGCTGATCGGCATCCATGAGGGCGTGAAGTACCTGAAGGCGACGCCGAACTCGCTGTGCTTCACGACATCGTCGTCCTCGGCGACCTACGGCATGCCGGGCATCGCCGTCTATTCCGCGACGAAGCACGCGGTGAAGGGGCTCACCGAAGCGCTCGCGGTCGAGTTCAAGGCGATTGGCGTGCGCGCGGCGGACGTGCTTCCGGGCTTGATCGACACGCCGATCCTGCCGCCGGGGGTTGCCGCAGCAGCGCCAAAGGAAGGCATGTTCCGCTCGATCCCGCCCATGGAAGTCGCCAAGGTGGTTTGGGAGGCGTACAATTCGGAAAAGCTGCACTGGTATGTGCCGCCGGAAATCTACGAACTCGACAAGGCAGCGACGCTGACACCCGAGCAGACGCGCGACAACATGGCGAACGGCACTCTCTTTGCGCAGCTCAACGCGGCAACAACTCCATGAGCGATGACCTTGTCGGCGAAGTTGCGCCGGCCCAGCGGTTCGACGAAGGCAGGCTGAAAGCCCATCTCGAAAAGGAGATTGAGGGCTTTGGCCGCAACCTGGTCGTGCAGCAGATCAAGGGCGGCGCATCGAACCCGACGTTCAAGCTGACGGCGGAAGGTCCGAACGGGCCGCTGCGCTATGTCCTGCGCAAGAAGCCGCCAGGCGTCCTGCTTGCCAGCGCGCACCAGGTCGACCGCGAATATCGGGTGATGAAGGCGTTGGAGGGAACCGGCGTGCCGGTGCCGCGCATGCGCCATCTGTGCACGGACGACTCCGTTATCGGCACGGCGTTCTATGTGATGGACTTCCTTGACGGCCGCATCTTCAGGGATGCGACATTGCCTGGCCTGATGCGCGCCGAACGCGCGGAGATCTACGACCAGCTCAACCTGACGCTCGCCAAGCTGCATCAGGTCGACTACGTCGCGCGCGGCCTTGGCGATTTCGGGCGGCCGGACGGCTATTTCGAGCGCCAGGTGGCGCGCTGGACCAAGCAATATCGCGGCGCGGAAAGCGAGCACATCGCTGCGATGGAACAGCTCATCGCCGAACTGCCTGCGATGATCCCGGCAGACAAGTCGGTGTCCATCGCGCACGGCGACTATCGGCTCGAGAACACCATGTTCCATCCGACCGAGCCGCGCCTGATCGCCGTCCTCGACTGGGAGCTTTGCACCATCGGCCATCCGCTCGCCGATATCGGCTACAACTGCTTTCTGTGGCACTCCGAAGGACAGAGCTGGGGCAGCCTGCTCGGCGTCGATTTCGCAACCAGCGGCATTCCGACCGAGAAGGAATATGTCGCCGCCTATTGCCGCCGCACGGGCCGCGATCACATCGACGATTGGAACTTCTATCTCGCGTTCGGCGTCTTCCGGCTCGCATCGATTTCGCAGGGCGTCTATCGCCGCGTTCTCAACGGCGTGGCACCGAGCGATCGGCCGGCGGTCAACGGCACGCCCCGCCTGGCCGAACAGGCGCTCGAACTGCTGCATCGCAAGAGCTAGGGCAGCAGCTTGAGGAACGAGGGATCTCGGAACGCATCGCCTTGCTTGAGGCGTCCATGGATGCCGGGCGCGCGCGGTCCCGCAGGTCCGGGACGCTGATCGTAGATCGCATTGCGGCCGAAGAAGCGCAGCGTGAGCGTGCGCCTCCGCATTCCCGGATGCGTCGGCGCGCCGCCATGCAGCATGGCAGGATGGAACAGCACGAGATCGCCCGGTTCCACTGCGAAGGACACGATGTCGAACCTGGCGCGCTCCGCTTCGATGTCGGGCAGGCGCGGCATGTCGGCGTTTGGATGCAGCGGCGCGGTGTCGTCGCCGAGCTCGAACCGCGAGCCGTTGAAGAGCGGTCCCTTGTGCGAGCGGCGCACGAATTCGAGCGAGTCTGCCTTGCTCACCGGATCGAAGGTGATCCATGCGACGGCCAGATCATCGCCTGCGATCGAGAGGTATGACGAGTCCTGGTGCCACGGCGTGCGGCGGCTTTCGCCACCTTCCTTCAGGAACACCTGCTCATACATGAACCAGACATCAGGCGTGCCCCAGATGCCGGCGATCAATTTCGGTAATGGCGACGTCTCAAGCATCGAGCGATAAGCGGCGACGCAGCCCGGATTGTAGAGGTCGTTGTAAAATGTCGCGTCGGTGGTCTGCGCGAACCTGGTCGCCAGCGGCCCGGGATTCGCGAGGCTCCAGTCGTAGGCCGCCTGCGCCTCGGCCAGCGCCTTTACGTCCAGCGCGCCGGGTACGAAGACGACGCCGTCTTCGCGATAGATTCTGCGGGCTGCAGTCAAATCCATGGCCAATCCTTGCCGATGGCGCGGGGCGCGTCCATATGAAACGCAGTTCCGCAGCGGCATGTTGACCGCGCGCCAGAGTGTGCAAGCATCGGCCATGGCCACGCTACCGCCCACCGTCGTTCCGCGCGGAGACCAGGACTGGGAAATCCTCGTCCCGCTCGATGCGCTGTCCGCCTGGATGGACGCGCAGGGATTTCCAGCCGGCAAGATCGAGAATCCGCATCTGCTCGGCGGCGGCACGCAGAACATCCTTCTCAAGTTCGAGCGGGCAGGGCGGACCTTCGTTCTGCGCCGGCCGCCAAAACATCTTCGCGCCAACTCCAACGAGACTATGCGGCGTGAGGCGCGCGTGCTGCAGGCGCTTGGCGGCACCGATGTCCGTCATCCGGGCATGATCGCGGCTTGCGGCGACGAAACCGTGATCGGCGCTGCGTTCTATCTGATGGAGCCCGTCGAGGGATTTACGCCGCGCGAGGAGATGCCGGCGCTGCACGCCAACGATCCGGCGATCCGCCACGCAATGGGACTTGAGATGGTCGACGCAATTGCGTCGCTTGCCAAGGTCGACTACGCCGCGCGCGGGCTTTCCAGTCTCGGCAAGCTTGACGGATTTCTGGAGCGTCAGGTTGGCCGCTGGCGCGCACAGCTCGAGAGCTACGCCGAGCATCCGGGCTGGCCGGGACTGTCCGGAATTCCCGGCGTCGACGAAGTTGGCGCCTGGCTCGATGCCCATCGGCCGCAGAATTTCGTTCCCGGAATCATTCACGGCGATTTTCACTTCGGAAATGTCCTGTTCGACCGCAACGGTCCGAAGATGACCGCGATGGTCGATTGGGAGCTGACGACGCTCGGCGATCCGATGGTTGATCTGGGCTGGCTGCTGTCGGCCTGGCCCGAGGACGGCGCAGAGGTCGGCCCCGTCAAACCATGGAGCGGTTTTCCGACGCGCGCCGAAATCGTCGCGCGCTATGCGGACAGGACCGGCCGCGACGTCAGGCAGGCCGACTGGTACGAAGTCCTCGCCTGCTACAAGCTCGGCGCAATCCTCGAAGGCACCTATGCCCGCGCCTGCGCCGGGCGCGCGCCGAAGGAGACCGGCGACTTCCTGCACGCCTCGACCGTCAGTCTGTTCACGCGCGCGTTGAACAAGATTTCCTAGCGCGTCTGTCCGCCGTCGACCGGAAGCACCGCACCGGTGATGAAGCTGGCCATCGGGCTGAGGAGGAATGCGGCGGCCGCGCCGATCTCTTCCGGCTTTCCGTAGCGGCGAAGGGGTACCTCGCGCCTGATCCAGCGCGCCCAGGCATCCGCGCGTTCGCCGGTGGAACGTGCTTCCCAGCTGTTGCCGGGGAAAATGATATTTCCTGGTGCTATCGAGTTGACGCGCACGCCGCTGGCGCCAGCAAGCTTGGCAAGTTCCTTCGCCAGGTGGTTCATGGCCGCCTTGGCCGTGCCGTAGGTCAGAGGTGTGCCGAGCGCGCCGAGTCCGGCGATCGAGCTGATGAAGACAAACGAACCTTCCTTGCGCGGGGTCATCCGGCGCAACGCCCCGCGGGCCAGGCGAAATGCGGAGTCGAGATTTTGCGCAAACGCGCCGCCCCAGACGACATCGTCCACTTCGTAACCTTCCGGCGTCGGGTGCAGTCCGACATTGGCGACCGCGCCCCAGATCGGGCCGAGTTCGCGCTCGCATCCCTCCAGCGCCTTCTCGACCGTCGCCGTTTCGCGCATGTCGCCCGCCATGGCCCAGATGCGGCCGGCACCGAACTCGTCGGCGAGTCTCTTGCGCGTCTTTTCCAGTTCCTCCGCACCGCGCGCCGTGATCGCGACTTTCGCGCCTTCGTTCAGGCACGCCTCGACGATGCCAAGGCCGATGCCGCGGCTGCCGCCGGCGACGAAGATGACCTTATCCTTCAACTGCAGATCCACGGCGCCCTCCGCTGTTCGTCAAAGGCCGAGCACGGCTTTCGACAGGATGTTTCGCTGCACTTCGTTGGTTCCGGCATAGATTGAGCCGGCGCGGTCGTTCAGGTACTTCGCGGTCACCGACCAGCTATAGTCGGGACCAACTGGTGACTGATTGCTCGGCGGGCGGTAGTTCGGCGAGGGACCGCCGGCCGAAACCGCAAAGGGCTGATACGGCATCGCATAGATACCGGCCGCTTCAAGCGCGAGTTCGGTGAGCCGCTGGCTGAGTTCCGTGCCGACCATCTTGAGCATGGAGGATTCCGCACCCGGCGCCTGACCCTGGCTGAGGCTCGACATCACGCGCATCTCGACAGCCTGAAGCGATTCCACGTCGATCGCGGCCTGCGCGATCTTGGCCAGGAAATTCTCGTCATCCATGCCTTCGGCCTTCGCCATCGCGCGAATCTTCTCGAGCCGCACCTTGAGGCCGGGCGAACTCACGCCGCCGCCGCGCTCGAACTGCATCAGATATTTCGCCACGGTCCAGCCGTCGCCGACCTGTCCGACGACGTTCTTCTTGGGCACACGCACGTCCGTGAAGAAGACTTCGTTCTGGATGTGCTCGCCGCTCAGCGAGACGATCGGCTTCACGTCGACGCCCGGCGTTCTCATGTCGATCAGAAGGAACGTGATGCCGAGCTGCGGAATCTTCTCGCGCGCGGTGCGTACCAGACAGAAGATCCAGTTCGCGACGTTGGCGTGCGTCGTCCAGATCTTGTGACCGTTGCAGATGAAATGGTCGCCGTCGTCGCGCGCACTCATCTGCAGCGAGGCGAGATCGGAACCCGATCCCGGCTCCGAATAACCCTGGCACCAGAAATCCTCTCCCGTCAGCATGCGCGGCAGGTAGTGGGCCTTCTGTTCCGCCGTGCCGTGTCCGATCAGAACAGGCCCGCACATGCCGATCCCCATCGGCGAGAGCGGCGGGGCACCCGCAGAAGCCATCTCGCTGGCAAAGATGTAGCGTTGCGCCACGCTCCAGCCGCAGCCGCCATATTCGACTGGCCATGCCGGCGCGACCCAGCCGCGCTTGAGCAGAATGCGCTGCCATTTCATGCCGACGTCGTAGTCCGCATAGACGCTGGTCATCGAACGCCCCGCCTTGCGCAGGTCGGGCGTCAGTTCGGCGGCGATGAAATCGCGCACTTCTTCGCGAAAACGCGTGTCCGCGGCGCTCCAGCTCAAATCCATAAGACAGCTCCCGATAAGGCGGCGCGATCTTGCTGAGCCGACGTTGCGGAAGGCAAGGCTTAATAGATGATCGGGCCATCACTGCACGACATTCGTGCGAGTGCGGCGAGGGCAGGCCAGACTTCGTAGGGATTCTCCGATTGCCCGCAGGCCAGCGCGCCGCGGTGCAGATGCGCGTCCGGGCAAACCTGCAGGTGCACATGCGGTCCGGTCGACCGGCCGGTGCTGCCTGCGAATCCGATGATGTCGCCGCGGCTGACAATGTCGCCGGGCTTCACGGCAAATCGCGACATGTGTCCGGCGAGAAGAACCGGCTGATGCGGTCCGGCTACCTGCAGCGCCACGAGCTTTCCGAGCCCCGCGTCGGAAGCGGCATAGATCACCTGACCGTCGGCCATCGCGCGGATCGGCGTTCCGTAGTTCACGGCGAGGTCGACGCCGCGATGATCCTCCAGGCGCGCGGTGTTCAGCGGATCGTTGCGGATGCCATAGAGATCGGAAACGCGGCAGCGCACGCCCGGCGCAAAGAGCGGACCATAAGTATGTCTGTCTCCGGCAAAATAGTCTCCGCCGATGGCATAGAGACCTGAATCCGAAGCGCCATGCGATACGTAGTGACGATGCGCTGCGTAGAGACCGATCAGTAGCGCGCCGGTGCTGGCCGTCAGTCCGATGATGACAAAATAGCCGCGCGCGCGGTGTTGACCGGCGTGCATGACGGACTTCATCTGTTTGGCTGCGAGCAGCAGTCCGATGGACGCGGCGAAGACCGGCTCGAAATAGGCCACCAGTGCGCGATTGGCTTCATCGATGCGCGCGGCAGCATCGCCGCCTGCGATCGAAACGATCGGACGGAACATCCAGGGCACGAAGCTCGCATAGCCCAGCATCACCTCGAGCCAGACGCCGCCCGCGATCAGGAGCAGAGCGGTTCCCGCGCCGAGCAGTTTTCCGAACCGATCGTTGCGATGGGTGATTGCTGTCTGCAGAACCTTGAGCAGGCCACCGGTCACAAGGGCGACGCCCGCATAGGGCAGAGCAGCGTTGAGCGCCACGTACATCGTGGCCGCGAGATCGAGCGCAACGATGATGCGCATGCCGGTCACGGTCATCGTGATGGCCAATGCGAGCAGTGCGACGCTTGCTGCGGCGTTCAGAACGGCAAGCGCGAACAGTTCGGCGGCGAACCAGCGACGCAGCAGGCCGTGCGGCCTGAAGCGGTGGCGGCGCGGCACGACGCCTGCGCCGATCAGCGTTTCCTGCAGCGTGCGTGGCTTGCGCCGCGTGTAGGCCGGCCCTCGCACCGCGACGGCCGAAGCACGTGCCGCTCGCCGTCCTTGCGTGCCCGAAAACGCCATGCGCGCTGTGTCCCTGCCGCGACCAAGGCGGCTTTCTGCAGGCATTGTGATCCGACGACGACATGGTGCACGATTGAGAAATCGCGGCAAGGCCGGCGCTTTTGTTGCAGGATTTAGCGAAGTACGGGGTATTCGAAATGCAGGAACTGCTGCCTTTGGCCGAACAGATCGGCGCGCGTCTCAAGGCGCGCAAGGAAACCATCGCCATCGCGGAGTTGTCGAGCGGCGGATTGCTGTCGGCCGCTCTGCTCGCCGTGCCGGGCGCGTCGGCCTATTTTCTCGGCGGCGCGGTCGTCTACACCGCCAAGGCGCGCGTGATGCTGATGGACATTCATCGCGAGAGCGTCGCCGGCATGCGCTCGGCGAGCGAACCGTATGCGTTGCTGCTGGCGCGAACCGCGCGGGAAAGATTTTCCGCAACCTGGGGACTATCCGAGACCGGCGCCGCCGGACCGACGGGAAATCCCTACGGCGATGCGGCAGGCCACACCTGCATCGCCTTGTCGGGTCCGCTGGAACACGCCATCACGCTGGAAACGGCGCAGAGCGATCGCGTGGTGAACATGCGCGCGTTTGCGTTGCGTGCGCTCGAACTCCTGCGCGACGCGATCGAGTAGGATGTTCTACCTCGCGCTCAAGGCGCTGCTCTCCGGAATCATCATCGCGGTGGTTTCCGAGGTGGCCAGGCGGAGCACCGCGTTCGGCGCTCTGATCGTGTAGCTGCCGCTGGTCTCGCTGCTCGCGATCATCTGGTTATGGCGCGATACGGGCGACGCGCAGCGCATCGCCAATCATGCAGAGGCGACGTTCTGTTACGTCATACCATCGATGCCGATGTTCCTCGCGCTGCCCTACATGCTGCGGTCTGGCGTCGGCTTCTGGTGGGCGATGCTGGATCGTGCGCCCTCACGATTGGTCTTTATTTTGTCACCGTGCTGATCGCGGGGCGTTTCGGCATTCGCCTCTAGGCGCAACCGTCGCGCCGTTGACAGCTTTACGTCCCGGAATACACAGGGGCATGTACCGCCTCAAACCGATTCGCAGGGCACGGCGGCCAAGGCCGCCTCGCGCGCTGTTCGAGGGCGCCAACACCGCCTTCTGGGTCATGCTCGTTGTCGCCGTCATTTTCGGCGGCGGACGGGCGATCGGCGGCATTCCGGCGCTGGCAGGCGCAATCCTGCCGCACGGCGTGGTCGCGGCTGAGGCCAGCGATGCGCCGCAATTCGTCGGCGTCCGGCTGCGCGTGGCGTACGACGAATTCGGCCCGAGCAAGTTCGCGCCGCAGGTTCTTTATCCCGTCGTCTATCACTCGTTTCCCGATTGGCTGAGCCGGCACGAAGCACGCGACATTGCGTCGGCAACCGAACTGCCCGCGGCGCCGCCCGGCACGACGCCTACGATTGCAATCGTCGTCGATGACCTGGGGCCGGATCTCGCCCACACGGACCGCGCGGTGGCGCTGCCGGCTGCGATAACACTTTCGTTCCTGCCCTATGCCGACGCAACGCCATGGCTTGCGGCGGCTGCGGAGCGCCGCGGACATGAAGTTCTCGTGCACGAGCCGATGCAGGCGACAGGCGGCGAGAATCCCGGGCCGCAGGAACTGCGCACCGACTTCGCGCCGGCAAAGATCCGCAGCCTGCTTGCCGCCGCGCTCAGCCGGGTGCCGGGAGCAATCGGCATCAACAATCACATGGGCAGCGCCTTCACGGCCGACGGCAACGCGTTGATACCTGTTGCCGAGGAGCTGGCCGCGCGGCATCTTCTGTTCTTCGATTTCACGCACCACGCCGGACACCAAGGTTGTCGGCGTCGCGCATGCGTTCGGAGTCGCGAGCGCCGAGCGTGATGTCTTCCTCGATGACGAGGTGACGGCGAACGGTGTCGATGTCCAGATCGTCGAGCTGGAAGCAAAAGCGCGCCGCCAGGGCGTCGCAATCGCCATCGGTCACCCGCACGATGTCACGCTCACGGCAATCGCGGCCTGGAGCGCGCACGCCGCGTCGCGTGGTTTCAGGATCGTGCCGCTCTCCGAGGCGATCCGGCTGAAGACCGAATATGCGGTGCGGCTTAGTTTAGCCGAGACGAGATAGACGGCTTCGCCGCTGATGCGTGCCTTACTGCAGCATCGCCAAAGTTAATCTTCAAAAAAACCGCGGATTCGGCTCTTGAACCGAGTTCGGTCAAATCACCATTTCGCCTATATCCCCACAGGTGCGGACAAAACGAAGCGCGAAAACGCTGTCGCTTTGTCGTGCCTCGCAACGACCGACCGGAGAAATCGAAAAAAAACTCGTAAATTCGAAGGCCGCGGATTCAGTCCGCGCACGGAGTCCGTCCGGCGTGAGGAATTGATCCCAAAAAAAAAGACTACTGCCCCCGTCGGCTGGCGGTGGCAAAGCGCACCGCTTCCTCGGCGGCCATCATCAGCGCCTTGGCCTTGTTGACGGTCTCCTGGTACTCGGCCTCCGGCACGCTGTCGGCCACGACGCCGCCACCGGCCTGGACGTACATGACGCCATCCTTGACGACGGCGGTACGCAGCACGATGCAGGTGTCCATCGAGCCGTCGGCGGCGAAATATCCGACAGCGCCCGCGTAAACCGCGCCGCGCTTTTCTTTCTCGAACTCATCGATGATCTGCATGGCGCGGATCTTCGGCGCGCCTGACAGGGTGCCCGCGGGAAGCCCCGCCGCGAGCGCATCGATGGCGTCGAGTCCGGGCCGGATATTGCCCTCGACGTTCGAGACCAGATGCATGACATGGCTGTAGCGTTCGATGAAGAAGCTGTCCGTGACCTTGACTTCGCCGGTCTTGGCAACCCGGCCGACATCGTTGCGGCCGAGATCGACGAGCATGAGGTGTTCGGCGCGTTCCTTGGGATCGGCCATCAGTTCCTCGCCGAGCGCCTTGTCTTCTTCGGGCGTTTTGCCGCGCGGGCGCGTTCCGGCGATGGGCCGGATCGTGACGACGCCGTCGCGCAGCCGCACCAGGATTTCCGGGCTGGATCCGACGATCGAGAATCCGGGGAATGCGAGGTTGTAGAGGAACGGCGACGGATTGAGACGGCGCAGCGCGCGATAGAGCGAGAAAGGCGGCAACGCGAAGGGTCGGCGGAAGCGCTGGCTCGGCACCACCTGAAACACGTCGCCAGCGTAGACATATTCCTTCGCGCGCTCGACGATGGCGAGATACTCGTCATGCGTGGTGTTGGAATCGATCGCCGAGAACGCCGGCAGGTCGGGTGGCGGCGCCGGCGTCGCAGGGAGCAGGACGCTCCAGATCGCCGACAACGTCCATCAGCCGCTCCGAGGCGCGTGCATAAGCGGCGCGTGCATCGACTCCGCGTTCCGGCCAAACCGGCGTGACGACGAGTATTTCGTCGCGCACATTGTCGAAGATCGCCGTGATCGTCGGTCGCAGAAGAATGGCGTCCGGCAGGTTCAGCGGATCGGGTTGCGCCGGGCCCAGCTTTTCCACGAGGCGCACCATGTCGTAGCCGAGATAGCCGTAGAGGCCGACGGCCATCGGCGGCACTGCCGCCGGAAGCGCCATGCGGCACTCCTTGATCAGCGCGCGCAGCGACGCGAGCGGCTTGTCGGCGAGCGCGTCGGCAACGAACTTGCCGGCGTCGGCGCGTGCGCCGCGATTGATCTCGGCCTTGCCATCGCGACAGCGCCAGATGAGATCGGGCTTGAAGCCGATGATGGAATAGCGGCCGCGCGCTTCGCCGCCCTGGACGCTTTCGAGGAGGAACGCGTTCTCGCGGCCTTCGCCGAGCTTGAGAAACGCCGAGACCGGCGTTTCCAGGTCGGCGATCAGCTTGGTGTAGAGAACCTGGGGTGTCGCGGAATCGTAGGCGCGCGCAAAGGCGGTAAAGTCGGGTTCGATCGCCATCGGCCGCTCACGATCCCGAGCCCGAATTGCCGACGGTGCTGTCGACAAGCTTCTGGTTGATCGTCACGCCTTCATGCGCCTCTTCCGCCTTGGCGAGCGACGCACTGAAGTCGGAAGCGATTTCGCCCGACAACTGACGCACGCCCTTGATGTAGTCGAGATTGTTCGACGGCGGCGCCGGATGCCGGATGCCCGTGACGCGGGCGATGACATAGCCGCCCGCCGCAGTTGGACCGGAAACCGTCGCGCCCGGCGCGGCATTGAACAGGGACGACATCACGGCCTTGCCGAAAACGGGCGTGTCGGTTCCGCGCGTAAGCGCCGGGCTCGCCTGAACCGTGACGCCAAGAGACTTGGCGACGTCATCCAGTGAGTGGGAGAGGTTGGCCCGGGCGACGAGCGCCGCAGCCTTCGCGCGCAACTGGGCGACCTGCTGCTCTGCGGTCCATTGCGCCAGAGCCTGCGCCCGGACCGCATCGAGGGACTTCAGCTTGGGCGGCGTCACGCCATCGACCTTGATGGCGATGTAGTGACCGTCTGCCGTCGGGAACGGATCGCCTTCGTCGCCGATTTCGCTCTTGAAGATCTGGGCCAGGAATTCGGGCGTTGCCGCGGCGGCCGTCTTGGTTCCGTCCGGCGCGAGGCCTTTGCGTCCACGGCGGGAATGCGCGCGAAGTGCAGTCCGGATTTGCGCGCAGCCTCCTCGATGCTCGCACCGCCGCCGACGGCGTCCGTGAACGCATTGGCCATATCGGTGAGCTTCGCGGCCGCCAGCTTGCGCTGAAGCACGAGCTTGATCTCGTCATGGCTCTTGGAGGAGCCCAGCGTGATCTTGTTGACGTGGATGAGGACCCAGCCGAAAGCGCCTTTCACGGGCGCGCTGGTCGCGTTCTCGGGGAGTGCGAACGCCGCAGTGGCGCGCGCAGGATCGATGGCGAGATCGGCCTGTGTCAACTCGCCGAGCTTGTACTCGGCAGGCTTGAGCTTCTGGTCGGAGGCGAGGGCGTCGAAAGTCTTGCCGGCGTCGAGCGCGGCCTTTGCGGCCTTGGCTTCGTCCTCGGACTTGAAGCCGATCTGCTCGATATCTCGCTTCTCGGGGACGACATAGTCGGACTTGTTGGAGTCCAGTTCGTCCTGGATCTGCTTGTCGGTCACGGCGATGGTCGGCGCAACCTCGTCGACGGCGATCGATGCATAACTGACCGCACGGTACTCCGGCGTGCTGAAGCGGTCGGGATGGGCCTTCACATAGGCGGTGAGCACCGCATCGGAAGGCGGCGCGATGGCGCCGACCATCGCCGGCGTCAATACGACGAAGTCCGCGGCGCGAATCTCGTTCACATAGGCGAAAATGGCGCGTGCATAGTCTGGCGGCATGAGAAAGCCGCCTTCGATCGAGCGCAGCATCTGGTCGCGTGCGGCATCCTTGCGGATGGCCGCGACGAAGTCGGCCTCGTTGTATCCGGCGCGGCCGATGACCTGCACAAACGTTGCGTGGTCGAACGATCCCAGCGCGCCGGTGAATACCGGCATCGCCTGAATCTGGGCACGGACGCGATCATCCGTCGCGGTCAGGCCGAGCTTTCCGGCGACCATGTCGAGCGCCGTCGTGTTCATCATGCGGTCGAGAATTTGCTGGCCGGCCATCTTTGCCTGATCCGGCGTCAGATTGGCGCCGACGTTGCGGATGACATTGTGGTATTCGCGTCCGAACAGATCGGCGCCGACCTGCGTGGATCCGATCGAGTAGACCGTCGTGTCCGCATTGCCGCGGAAAATGTCGGCGATGCCCCAGAGCGCAAAGCTGAGGGCCAGGGCGCCCATGAATACGGACGCGACCCACGACTTGGCGTATTTGCGAATTTCCTGAAGCATGAAAAATCCAGTGATCTGATGGCGGCGAAAAGCGGCGGATGATAGGGAGGGGCCCTGCCAACGGCAAGAAGTGCCCCGGAACCGGGGCGGATTAACACAACTGTGATGCCCGGGCGACCCCTTGAATGCCCGGCGATTTGGGGACCTGTTCGAGATGCGTCAGTTGATCGCCGGAAACTGGAAGATGAACGGGCTGGACGCCTCTCTGGCCGAAATCGAGGCGTTGGCGCGCATGCTGGCCGCCAAGCCGGTGCGGTGCGATGTGCTGATCTGTCCGCCTGCGACGCTGATTTCGCGCGCAGTTGGGCGGAGCGGAGGAGGCGTTCAGATCGGGGGTCAGGATTGCCACGCCGACATTTCGGGCGCGTTTACCGGCGACATCAGCGCCGAGATGCTGCGGGACGCCGGTGCGACCGCTGTGATCGTCGGCCACTCCGAGCGGCGCCAGTATCATGGCGAGACCGACGCAATCGTGGCGGCCAAAGCCAAAGCCGCGTGGCGCGCCGGACTGACGGCGATCATCTGCATCGGCGAAACGCTGCCCGAGCGCGAGGCGGGCAAGGCCGAGCAGGTCTGCAAGATGCAATTGTCAGGGTCGGTTCCGCGCGGCGCGACGAGCGAGAATACGACGATCGCCTACGAACCGGTCTGGGCCATCGGCACCGGAAAGACGCCGACCAACGCCGAGATAGAAGCAATGCATCGCCATATCCGCGCCTGCCTCGGATCGCCTTTGCGCATCCTCTATGGCGGCTCGGTCAAGCCTTCGAATGCGAAGGAGATTCTGGCCCTGCCCGAAGTCGGCGGCGCGCTGGTGGGCGGCGCCAGCCTTAAGGCTTCCGATTTCATTACAATTGTAGAGGCTTCGCACGCCGGCGCTTAACTGCGTCCACCTACCGATCTTTAACTGGCGGCGTGTCAATTTTTGCTCGCGTGAAACTGCTGGCGTCGGGCCTGGTGCGGGGCACATGAGCCGTCTGAGCTTTGAATCAACGGAAACCCTGGTTTACGACCCGGTCGCGGCGAATCGCACTGCCACGCGCGCCGCGCTCTACACGCTGGGCTTCAGGCGCATCGAAACGGTCGCGACGCTCGACGCTTTCTTGAGCTCGATCCGCCGGCGTCCGCCGGACCTGGCGCTCTGCGAAGCGCAAGGCGCCGACGAGCAGCTCTGCGCCATGATCCAGGAATTGCGCCAGGGCTCCGCCGGCTTCAATCCCTTCATCGTGATCATCGTCACGGCATGGGAAAAGAGCACGGCTCTCGTCACGCGCGTGGTGAATTCCGGCGCAGATGACCTGCTGCTGCGTCCGTTCTCGACGACCTTGCTGAACCAGCGCATCGAGGCGCATGTCGAGCGCCGCAAGGGATTTGTCGTGACGTCGGACTATGTCGGGCCCGATCGCCGCAAGGACATGGCGCGGCCTTCGAACGTCGAACTGTTCGATCCGCCGAACTCGCTCAAGATGAAGGCGAAGGACCGGCTTTCAGCCGAAGAGACGACGCAACGCCTCGACACCGAACTGAAGAGCGCCCGCGAAGTGCTGAATTCGGAAAAACTTCGCCGCGATGCTTTCCAGATCGCGATACTCTGGCGCCTGATGCAGGAAGAGATTCCGGGCGCCGCAACCTACAAGCGCGAGCTGGAGAAAATCGGCGTCCTTGCGCGCGGCGTCGCGCGCCGCTGCGCCGACACGAGTGTTCCCAAGGGTGAAGAGTGGTGCGACTCCATCCTGGCGGCCGTCGAGGGGCTGGAGGCCGGCGTGGACCGCAATGCCTCGATGCATCTGCTCGGTCATGCCTCGCTCAGCCTGAACCACATTTTTCACAGCGAAAAATCGACGAACGACATCCTTGGCGAGATCGACGCAACAGTTGCGATCATCCGGGCGCGTGAGATGTCGAAGATGGAAGCCAAGGCCAGCTAGACCGGGGCTGGCAACGGTATCTCCCAGCGGAACTAGGGGGTTAACGCCGACGCTTCCCTCAAAGCGCGGTTTCGTCTATTGAGCGCCCCCTGAACCGGCCCGGAGGCCCTTGTGCAAGCCATTTTGATCGTCGTTGAACTCTTGGTCGCCGTGGCGCTGATCGTCACCGTGCTGCTGCAGCGTTCCGAGGGCGGCGCTTTGGGCATGGGCGGCGGCGGTTCCGGCATCGGCGGCCTCTTTTCGCCGCGCGGCGCTGCGGACACGCTGACACGGACGACGACGATCCTGGCGGCACTGTTCTTCGTGACATGCCTTGGTCTGAACCTGCTCGCGCTGCATGGCCGCAACGAGAAATCGTTCCTCGATTCGCCGTCGGGTGCGCCTGCGACGACAGCGCCGGTCCAAAAGCCGGTCCTTCCCATGGGCGGAGCGACCAAACCGGCCGTTCCGACGCCGCACTAAACTGTTTCGATTCAGGACGTTCGCGCGGAATGCTGTGTGCGCATTCGCGATTGTGACGATTTTGAATCTTTCCGCTTGAGTGTGCGGTGGTCTTTCGACATTTTGGCCTTCCATGGCGCGGTTGATCTTCATCACCGGCGGCGTGGTCTCTTCCTTGGGAAAAGGTCTTGCGTCTGCCGCACTCGGAGCCTTGCTTCAGGCTCGCGGGTACAAAGTCCGTTTGCGGAAACTCGACCCCTATCTCAACGTCGATCCGGGGACCATGTCGCCTTTCCAGCACGGCGAGGTGTACGTCACCGACGACGGCGCGGAGACGGATCTCGACCTGGGTCACTATGAGCGCTTCACAGGCGTGTCGGCGTCGAAGTCCGACAACGTCACGTCGGGACGCATCTACAGCCAGGTGATCGAGAAGGAGCGCAAGGGCGGCTATCTCGGACGCACGGTGCAGGTGATCCCGCACGTCACCGACATGATCAAGGAGTTCGTTCTGACGGGAGTCGACGACCTCGACTTCTTGCTGGTCGAAATCGGCGGCACGGTCGGCGACATCGAAGGCTTGCCCTTCTTTGAAGCGATCCGCCAGCTCGGCAACGAAATGCCGCGTGGTCGGACGGCTTTCGTGCACCTGACTCTCGTTCCCTATATCGATGCGGCCGGAGAGCTCAAGACCAAGCCGACGCAGCACTCGGTAAAGGAGCTGCGCGCGATCGGCATCCAGCCGGACATACTATTGTGCCGCGCTTCGCACCCGATCCCGGACGAGGACCGGCGCAAGATCGGACAGTTCTGTAACGTGCCGGCAGAGCGGGTCATTCCGGCGCTCGACCTCGACACGATCTATCGCGTGCCGATGGCCTATCACGATGCCGGTCTCGACACGCAGTTGCTGAAAGTGTTCGGAATCGAGGACGCGCCGCAGCCGGATCTGTCGCGCTGGAAGGCCGTCGTCGAGCGCGTGAAGAATCCGGAAGGCGAAGTGCGGATCGCGGTCGTCGGCAAGTACATGCAGGTCAAGGATTCGTACAAGTCGCTGTCCGAGGCGCTGGTGCATGGCGGCATCGCGAACAATGTGAAGGTCCATCTCGACTGGATCGACAGCGAGATTTTCGAGCGGCCTGATGCGCCGTCGTTCCTGGAGAACGTCAACGGCATTTTGGTGCCGGGCGGCTTTGGCGAACGCGGCACCGAAGGAAAAATCCATGCCGTGAAGTTCGCGCGGGAGCGCAAGGTGCCTTTCTTCGGCATCTGCTATGGCCTGCACATGGCGGTGATCGAGACTGCCCGCGATCTTGCCGGCCTCGAAGGCGCAGGCACGACCGAAATTGGAAAGCCCAAGCACGCCGTGATCGGTCTTATGACCGAGTGGACTAAAGGCAACCAGAAGGAAACGCGCAGCGCCGACGGCGATATGGGCGGTACGATGCGCCTTGGCGCCTATCCGGCGACACTGACGCCTGGAAGCCGCGTTGCCGAGGTGTACGGCACGCTCGAAATCAGCGAGCGCCATCGGCATCGCTATGAGGTCAACACCGAATACGCCAAGATGCTGGGCGAGAAGGGCTTCAAAGTGTCCGGCTGGTCGCCGGATGGGCGACTGCCGGAGATCATGGAAATCCCGGATCATCCCTGGTTCATCGGCGTGCAGTTCCATCCCGAACTGAAATCACGTCCGCTCGAGCCGCATCCGCTGTTCACGTCGTTCATCGCAGCGGCCGTGCAAAAAAGTCGTCTGGTCTGATCACGCGTCCTCGTGCAGTCTGTGCCGCATGAAGAAGCAACGCGAGTTGAAGGCCGACTACAAGCGCGAGCCGCGGCCGATGGGCGTGTATGCCGTGCGCGACACCAAGGAGCATGTCGCCTATGTCGGAACCGCGAAGGATTTGCCCGGAATTCTCAACCGGCATCGCTTCGAACTGAAAGTCGGCGGTCATCAGAACAAGGAGCTGGTGGCGGCGTACAAGCTGCATGGCGCGGACGCGTTCGCGTTCGAGGTACTGGACACGCTGGAGCCGAAGACCGAGCCGGGTCAGGACTATGACGACGATCTGGAAACGCTGCTGCGGTTGCGGATGGAGCAGGGGCTGAAAGAAGACGACGGCACGCCCATCAGACTTGTGGCAATGTACTAGCGAGCGCTAGCTGCGCGGAACCAGAGTCATTTGAATTCCATCGCGCGGCCGCATGGTTATGCGGTGCTGCAGAACGATGTTCTGGTCCGGAACAAGTTTGAGGCTGAAGCGCTGCGCAAGCGTCGCGAGCATGAGTTGCGCTTCCGCCATTGCCAGCGCCATGCCGATGCATACGCGGGGTCCACCGCCAAACGGCAGGTAGGCGAAGCGATGCCGGCCCTGGCTGCGCTCGGGCGAGAAGCGCTCAGGATCGAACCGGTCGGGATTGTCCCAGAGCGTACGGTGGCGATGCAGCAGCCACGGCATGATGCCGACCTGCGCGCCTTTCGGAATCTTCACGCCGCAGACTTCGTCGTCCTTGAGCACGGCCCGGTTCGAAATCCCCGGCGCCGGCGGATAGAGTCGCATCGATTCCTCGATGACCATCTTTGTGTACGGGAGGTTCTCGAGATCGTCGTAGGATGGGTGCGCGACCGCCCAAAACCCGCGCAAGCTCGGCGTGCAGCTTCGCTTCGACTTCGGGATGTTGCGAGAGAAGGTACCATGTGTAGGTAAGCGCAAGCGCGGTGGTGTCGTGGCCGGCGAGGAAGATGATGACGACCTCGTCGCGCACTTCATCGTTCGACAGGCGTACCCCGGTCTCGCCGTCACGTGCGGCGATCAGCCGATCCAGCAGGTCGCGCTGCGCCTGGCCTTGCACCGCTTCGCGCGCGCGGATCAGCTTCTGCATGGTCGCATCCATGTTCATGAAATTTGCCTGGATGCGGGCCATTTTGCGCTTCATGCGCGGCGGACCGATGAGCGGAAGCATATCGAGTACGCCGAAATCGATGGCATCGGACATCCGGCGCAGCGAACTGTCCACTAGTTCACCAAGCAGTTCGCTGTCGGCGGAGAACATGGTGTTGGATATGACATTGAGCGTCAGGCGCGTCATCTCGTCGGCGATGTCGACGACCGGGTTGTTGCTCTTGGCGGCCCAGGCTTCGGCGAAGCTTTGCGCGGCCGAAACCATGGCGGGAGAATAGGAGACGATGGATTTGAAGTCGAAGCTGGGCGACATCAGGCGCCGGTGCGATTTCCACTTTTCACCCTGACTGACGAGAAGCCCCTCGCCGACGATGGCTCCGAGCATTTTCGTTTCCATTTCGGTCTTGGGATAGTTTTCGACATTGTCGAGCAGCACGCGCTTTACGCCGACCGGGTCGCTGATGACGAACATGTGGCCGAAAACGCTTTTCCACTCCCAGATCGGCTTCTCGTAAGCGATCCGCGGGAGGACCTCGAATTGGTTCGCCACCGGATCGAAGATCTGCTTCAGCAAAGAGGGGGCTTTTTCCGGCGGTGGCGCCGACGCGACCAGGACAGGCGGCGTGAGAGTTTGGGCAACACTCATGGCTTGAGCTCTCCGAAGGCTGCTCGAGATGTAGGAGACAGCCGCTCTATGTTCAATGTGCCTGGCCCCGACGCGGTTCGTAAAGTTTTCAAGTAACGCGCGGCGCCACCGATGACGCTGGCAGCCATGTGGGGCAAGGCAGGGACGGCGGAGACAAACGTGCCCCAAACAGCGAGGCTGAGACCTAACCCCAAACCCAGCCAAAGGGGTCCCGCAACCGGCTTTCCGCGGGCCTGCAGGATCAGCAGTTGCATGACGCTCGATGTCAAACCGACAAAAGATGCCAGGTGGACCGCGGGTGCCGACCAGCCAGCGCTCAGGTAGGGATGAGGCAGGCCCAGCGCCCCGACCAAGGGTAACCAGGCTAGGACGAGGTCCTGCATTTTGATGTCTCTCCAGGTCCTTCCAATGCTCAGATGCGTTGGCGGGGCGGGACGGATGCAAGGGTTGATGATTTCTTGTGGTTGCGTTCGGAGCCGCTCGGAAGCAGCTTTCCAGCGTTAACAGGTACCTTGGCACGAGCGTAAAATCGTAGGGATTCAGAAAGAATTGACCGCTTAGGATCGGTCCATGGTCCGTCATCCAAAGACGCTTACGCATGTCCTGCGCGCGCTGGCATTCACCGGCATCGCTCTGATGACGTTTGCGGGCGTGGCCGGCGCGGCGCCCGAAGTCCCGGACTATCACCTGGGAGCCGGCGACAAGATCCGCGTGATTGTCTATGGCGAGGACGATCTCGGCGGAGAGTTTCAGATCGATGCGACCGGGCAGGTCAGGCTGCCACTCATCGGTCAGGTGAAGGCCGGCGGACTGACGGCTCACGAGATCGAAGCGAGCATCACGACGACGCTTGCCAATGGCTATGTCAACCACCCGCGTGTCAGCGTCGAAGTCACCACCTATCGCCCGTTCTATGTCGTCGGCGAGGTCCAGAAGCCCGGCGAATATCCCTATTCCAACGGCATGAGTGCCGCCAGCGCCGTCGCACTCGCGGGCGGCTTCACGCCTCGAGCCGTAGAGAGTGTCGTGTTCGTCCGCCATGAGGGCGATACCGCCGAGGAACGCGTTACACCCAGCGAGACGGTCATGCTTCGTCCCGGTGATGTCGTTCGCGTCAACACCACGGCATTCTGGGATGTGATGAACGTCCTGCTGCCCATGGCTACGCTGAGCACGATCCGCTACGTCGTGCCCTAAGCCAAAGTTCGCTGTTGCTACAGCCTCTTTTGCGCGATTTTTGACAATCCAGATAAGGTACATCGCAGGTCGAAACTGCGGGAGCGGTGTTGTATAGAGACGCTGCAGAACACCAGGATCGTCAGATGCCCGCAGTGCAGCCAAACGCCGTCGTGAAGGTTGGTTCGGTCGAAATCGGCAACGCCCGGAAGCTTGCGATCATCGCAGGGCCCTGTGCCCTGGAGAGCCGGTCGCACGCTTTGGAGATGGCGTCCGCGCTCAAGGAAATGGCCGCGAAAGCCGGAGTCGGGCTGGTCTACAAGACGAGTTTCGACAAAGCGAACCGCACCAGCGGAAACGCAGACCGCGGCATGGGTCTGGAGTTGTCTGCGCCCATTTTTGCCGAGATTCGTGAAAGTCTGGGCATCCCGGTTCTCACCGACGTGCATGAACGCGATCAGTGCGCCGCCGTAGCCGAAGCTGTCGACGTGCTGCAGATACCTGCGTTTCTCTCACGTCAGACCGACTTGCTCGTTGCAGCGGCGAGGACAGGCAGAGTCGTGAACGTCAAGAAGGGCCAGTTCCTGGCGCCGAACGACATGAAGAACGTCATCGCCAAGATTACAGGCGCCGGCAACCCCAACGTGATGGTGACCGAGCGTGGCGTCAGTTTCGGCTACAACACCCTCGTAGTCGACATGCGGTCACTGCCCATCATGGCCAAGTTCGGTGCGCCGGTGGTCATGGATGCGACCCACTCCGTTCAGGAGCCCGGCGGACAGGGCGACAAGTCTGGCGGCAATCGCGAGATGGCGCCTTACCTCGCGCGTGCTGCCGTTGCCGTCGGGTGTGCCGCCGTGTTCATGGAAGTCCATGAGGACCCCGACAGAGCACCCTCTGATGGGCCCAACATGATCAAGCTGAAGGATGTTCCGGCGCTGCTTGGCGAGTTGGTCGAGATCGACCGCATCGCCAAGCGCCGGAGCATTTACGCGGCGTGAACAGCCATCCAGGCCCGCACGAGTCCGATAATGCCAAGGACTAACAGGCCGCCATTCGCGACAAGACTGATGAGAAAGCCCGTTCCACGCTTCTCGGCAGCGGACATGTAGCCTTGCATGTACAGCACGCGCCCAACGATCCAGACCAGGCCGAAAGCCGGCGCCAGGTATGCCATCGAAGTCGGAAAGCTGGTGGCGATCCAGAGCAGCGGCAGGAACACGGCGAACTGTTCCAGCGTGTTCATCTGCACGCGATAGGCGCGCTCGAATTCAGGGTTGCCGGTGACCGCCGGCGCTTTGACATCGTGCTTCTGGCGCATCTGGCCCACTGCCAGGCCGGTATAGAAGTAGAACAGAGTGGCGACCAAAGTGACTGCCGCACTCAGAATCGTAACTGGTACAGTATTCATGGCGTTCGTCCCCGCAGGCTGAACTCCCGCGCGGGACGCGCGGGAGCCTTATGTGATCAGCCTACAAGGATTCGGGTGACAACGCTTACTGGGTGGCGGCACCGGCCCGGCGCGCCTGCATAAGCTCTTTCATCTTCGCCATCATGGCTGTCTTCTGGTCGGCAGGAAGCGCGTTCCAGCGCGAGTCGAGGTCAGCTTTGAATTTACTTCGGTCCGAGTCGGACATCGACATGAAGCGCGTGCGCTGCTGCTGCCGGTAGGCATGCTTCTGATCGTCCGTCATGCCGGCGGTGGCCTTGAACATATCCGCGAACAGCATCGTCCGCTCTTCGTCGGAAAACATCCCGCGCATCATGCCGTGGCCCGGGCCCATCGCGGGGGGACTTGCGGGCGGCGTGCTGTCGGCAAGGGCCGCAGAACCAAGAAACACTGCGGCAATGGCGACCGAGCTGAGTCTGGAAAAAGACATGTATGAACTCCGTTAGGGCGTACATTGAACGGGGAATCTGCCTCAGTCCGTCGCGTGCTTGATGGCGCGCGGTTGATCCCGTAAAGCAAACCAGCATCGGAGCGGATTTTGACGGAGTTACCATGACTGCCATCGTCGACATCACGGGTCGCGAAATTCTCGACAGCCGGGGAAACCCCACGGTCGAAGTCGACGTCCGGCTCGAAGATGGCTCGTTCGGCCGCGCCGCCGTGCCATCCGGCGCGTCGACCGGCGCTCACGAAGCGGTGGAATTGCGCGACGGCGGCAAACGCTATGGCGGTAAGGGTGTCGAAAAAGCCGTTGCAGCCGTCAACGGTGAAATCTTCGACGCCCTGTGCGGCATGGAGGCCGAAGATCAGATCCGCCTTGATCATCTGATGTGCAGCCTCGACGGAACCGAGAACAAATCGCAACTCGGCGCCAATTCGATCCTTGGAGTATCGCTCGCCGTCGCCAAGGCTGCAGCATCTGCCGCAAACTTGCCGCTCTATCGCTATGTCGGCGGGGCCAAGGCACAGACGTTGCCGGTGCCGATGATGAACATCGTGAATGGCGGTGCACACGCAGACAATCCGATAGACTTTCAGGAATTCATGATCATGCCCGTTGGCGCAGAAAGCTTTCGCGAAGCGCTGCGCATGGGTGCCGAAGTGTTTCACACTCTGAAGAAGGCGCTGCACGACGCCGGTCACAACACGAACGTCGGAGACGAAGGCGGTTTTGCTCCCAACCTGAAGAGCGCCGACGAGGCGCTGAGTTTTGTGATGCGCGCGATCGAGAAAGCCGGATACAAGCCCGGCGACCAGGTCATGCTGGCTATGGACCCTGCGTCGACCGAATTCTTCAGGAAGGGCAAATACGAACTTGAGGGCGAAGGGAAGTCGCTCGACCCGTCCGGCATGGTCAAGTTCTATGAAAACCTTTGCGCCCGCTATCCGATCGTGTCGATCGAAGACGGCATGGCGGAAGATGACTGGGACGGCTGGGCCGAGATCACGCGCGTGCTCGGCAAGAAGGTTCAGCTTGTCGGCGACGACTTGTTCGTCACGAACACCAAGCGTCTCAACCAGGGGATCGCAAAAGGGGTGGCGAACGCCATTCTCGTCAAGGTCAACCAAATCGGATCGCTCACCGAAACGCTGGACGCAGTCGACACCGCCCATCGCAATGCCTATCGCGCGGTGATGTCCCATCGATCAGGGGAGACGGAGGATTCCACGATTGCCGATCTCGCAGTTGCAACAAATTGCGGACAAATCAAAACGGGTTCGCTCGCCCGCTCGGACCGTCTTGCGAAGTACAATCAGTTGCTTCGCATAGAAGAGCAGCTCGGCGACCAGGCCATATACGCTGGCCGCAGCGTCCTTAGAAAATAATGCAACAATTTGACCAATTTGGCCTTGACCGACCGAATCAGTCCGTGATTCGGTCGTGGTATGCGAATCAGACGTAGCGTGACACGGTTTTTTGGCATTTCGGTGTTGCCCGCGATCACGTGCGCGATCATTGCCTATTTCGGCTACTACGCCGTGTGGGGTGAGCGGGGCATGCTCGCACTCGCAGATACACAGGCTCGTCTCGGCGTGCAGCAAGAACAGCTTGCGCAGCTTCAGGCCAGCCGGCAGCGCCTCGAACACCGCATAGATCTCATGCGCCCGGGGAATGTCGACAACGATCTGGTCGAAGAACTCGCGCGCGGCCAACTTATGGAAGGTGCGCCCGGTCAGATTGCCGTCCCGCGCTTAGCCCACTAGTCTCGGATCGACGCTCAAAGCTTGCCAAATCGAGTGGCACTTGCCACAAGGCGGCAGGTTTTTTCGCACCCTTGAGAACACAAAGGTCGCACCGCGATGAACGAGCCTCTTAAGGCCGAGGTGACCGGTGGGAGCCATCAATCCCAGTCGTCTAAGCCCGTCTCGCTGAAACAATTTTACGCCGACATGCTTTTGATCCGCCGCTTCGAAGAGAAGGCCGGACAGCTTTACGGCATGGGCCTTATCGGCGGTTTCTGCCATCTCTATATCGGGCAGGAGGCGGTTGTCGTCGGCATGACCGCAGCCAAGCGCGACAGCGATCAGGTCATCACCGCGTACCGCGACCATGGTCACATGCTCGCATGCGGCATGGACCCCAAAATGGTCATGTCGGAACTCACAGGCCGCGCCTCCGGCTATTCGAAAGGCAAGGGCGGTTCGATGCACATGTTCAGCGCCGAGAAAAACTTTTTCGGCGGCCACGGCATTGTCGGCGCACAGGTGCCGCTTGGCACCGGCCTGGCCTTTGCAAACAAGTATCGCGGCAATGACAGTGTGAGCATCACATACTTCGGCGATGGCGCGGCCAACCAGGGTCAGGTCTACGAAGCCTTCAACATGGCCGAGCTGTGGAAACTTCCAGTCGTCTACGTGATCGAAAACAACCAGTACGCCATGGGAACGAGTGTCGAGCGCTCCAGCGCCGAAACGCATTTCTACAAACGGGGCTCGTCGTTCAACATTCCTGGCGAGCAGGTCGATGGCATGGACGCCGAGGCGGTGCATGCGGCCGGCGAAAAGGCCATCGCGTGGTGCCGTGCCGGCAATGGCCCGATCATCCTTGAGATGAAGACCTATCGCTATCGCGGTCACTCCATGTCGGACCCGGCCAAGTATCGCTCGCGCGAAGAAGTAACTGCCGTCCGTGAGAAACGAGATCCGATTGAGCATCTGGCTCAAAAGCTGATCGCCGACAAAGTCGCGAGTGAGGATGATCTCAAGGCCATTGACAAGGAGACCCGTGCCGTCGTGAACGCGGCTGCTGAATACGCGACGGCAAGCGCCGAACCCGAGCCGGCGGAACTTTTCACCGACGTTCTGGTCTAACCGATGTCCATCGAAATTCTCATGCCTGCGCTTTCGCCCACGATGGAAGAGGGCAAGCTCGCCAAGTGGCTGGTCAAGGAAGGCGACACCGTCAAATCGGGCGACATCCTGGCCGAGATCGAAACCGACAAGGCGACGATGGAATTCGAGGCCGTCGACGAAGGACGTATCGGCAAGCTTCTGGTTTCGGAAGGCACCGAAGGCGTAAAGGTCAATCAGCCGATCGCAACCCTTCTTGGCGGTGACGAGAAGGCTGCTCTCGCGGCGGCCATACCGCCTGCAGCGTCTGCCAAGCCGGTGGCGCAACAAGCTCCAACTCCTGCGCGGGCTCTGGGGCCCGCGCCCGTCGAACCTGCCGTCCTGAACAACGATCCCGAGATCCCCGAAGGCACCGAGATGGTGACCATGACGGTGCGTGAGGCATTACGCGACGCCATGGCGGAAGAGATGCGCCGCGACGACACAGTTTTTCTGATGGGCGAAGAAGTTGCGCAATATCAGGGCGCCTACAAAGTCAGTCAGGGCCTTCTCGAAGAGTTCGGCGCCCGACGCGTCATCGACACGCCAATCACGGAACATGGCTTCACTGGTCTTGGTGTCGGCGCGGCGTTTGCGGGCCTGCGTCCGATCGTCGAATTCATGACCTGGAACTTCGCGATGCAGGCTATCGACCAGATCATCAACTCGGCCGGCAAGACGCACTACATGTCCGGCGGCCAGATGAACTCGCCGATCGTGTTTCGTGGTCCCAACGGTCCGGCGTCGCGTGTCGGTGCCCAGCACAGCCAGGATTATTCGTCCTGGTACGCGCACGTTCCAGGCATCAAGGTCATCGCGCCTTACTTTGCTGCCGACGCTAAGGGTTTGCTCAAGGCCGCGATCCGCGACCCCAATCCTGTGATCTTCCTCGAAAACGAAATCGCGTATGGCCGGTCATTCCCCGTGCCGAAACTCGACAATTTTGTCCTGCCGATCGGCAAGGCCCGCGTCGTCAAATCGGGCAAGGATGTCACGCTCGTCGCGCACTCGATCTGCGTCGGTCTTATTCTCGAAGCTGCGGAAAAGCTCACGGCCGAGGGTATCGACGCAGAGATCATAGACTTGCGCACGCTACGCCCGCTCGATACGGCGACTGTCGTCGAGTCCGTCAAAAAAACCAACAGGCTTGTGACCGTGGAGCAGGGCTGGCCGATCTGCTCGATCGGTTCAGAAGTCTGCTCGCAGGTCGTCGAGAAGGCGTTTGATTACCTCGATGCTCCGCCGACGAAGGTGACAGGCAAGGACGTTCCGATGCCGTATGCGGCCAATCTCGAAAAACTCGCCATTCCGCACGTCGAAGACGTCATCGCAGCGGTCAAGGCGGTTTGCTACCGCACATGAGCCGCAATCCCGCCCGCTCCTGGAAAAAAGGCAGTTGCCACTGCGGCGCCGTCACGTTCGACGTACGCACGGGCCCTGAAGTCGAGATCGTCGATTGCAACTGTTCGATGTGTCACCGGACGGGTTATCTGCATCTCATCGTGCCGAAATCGGATTTTCGGCTGCTCACTGGCAAGCGAAAACTTACCAACTATACGTTCCATACAAAGACCGCCAAGCACATGTTTTGTTCGGTCTGCGGCGTGAAACCGTTCTACGTCCCGCGTTCGCATCCCGATGGCTGGAGCGTGAACTTCCGCTGCCTCGATCCCAAGGATTTCGCGTCCGTCATCACAATCGAGTTTGACGGCAAGAACTGGGAAAATAATGTCACCAAACTCTCGCCGTTGGAGAGCGCATAGTGACGACACAGATTCTCATGCCTGCGCTTTCGCCCACGATGGAAGAGGGCAAGCTCGCCAAGTGGCTGGTCAAGGAAGGCGACACCGTCAAATCGGGCGACATCCTGGCCGAGATCGAAACCGACAAGGCGACGATGGAGTTCGAGGCCGTCGACGAAGGACGTATCGGCAAGCTACTGGTTCCCGAAGGGGCCGAAGGCGTGAAAGTCAATGCTCCTATCGCGACCCTGCTGGGCGACGGTGAAACGGCCGCACCGGACATCGCTTCTGCGATGCAGTCGATCAAGTCTGCCGTCACATCCGAAACTCCGGCGGCTGCAGCGAAGCCGGTGCCCCAACCTCGCGCGCCATCGCCGCCCGCTGCTGTCGCGCCGGCTGCACCTGCGCCGCCGGCGGCGCGCGATGCGCAGCGGGTCTTTGCATCACCTTTGGCGCGCCGTATTGCCGAACAGAAGGGCATCGATCTCAGCGCGGTGAAGGGCACCGGTCCGCGCGGGCGCGTCGTGAAGGCCGATGTGGAAATGGCAAAGCCTGGCGCAAAGCCCGCTACGGTTCCTGCAGCCCGCTCCGAGCAGCCGACAGCAACTTCGATTGCCGGCATCGCACCGCTCCCGGACGCACGCGCGTTCTTCAAGCCGGACGACTACGAAGAGATTCCGCACAACTCCATGCGGAAGGCGATCGCGCGCCGTCTGACGTCCGCCAAGACTCTGATCCCGCACTTCTATCTCACGGTGGATTGCCGCATCGATACGCTCATGGCGACGCGCGCGCGCCTGAACGAAACGGCGCCCAAGGAAAATGGTTTCAAGCTCTCGGTCAACGACTTCGTCGTGAAGGCCTGCGCCCTGTCGCTCATGCGCGTTCCGGAAGTGAATGCAAGCTGGACCGATACGGCCATGCTGCGCCACAAACATGCCGATGTCGGCGTCGCAGTGGCGCTCGACTTCGAACTCATCACGCCGATCGTTTTCCATGCCGAAGAAAAGGGTCTCGCGGTCATCTCCAACGAGGTCAAGGCGCTTGCGGAACGCGCCCGGTCCAAGAAGCTGAAGCCATCCGAATTCGAAGGTGGAAGCTTCGCCATCTCCAATCTCGGCATGTTCGGCATCAAGGACTTCACCGCCGTCATCAATCCCCCGCAGGCCGCCATCCTTGCGGTCGGCGCCGGCGAAAAGCGGGCGATCGCAGTTGGCGACAAGGTCGAGGTGGCGACCATGATGACCGTGACAATGTCCTGCGATCATCGCGTGATCGACGGCGCAACCGGCGCGCGCTTCCTGCAGGCGTTCAAGCAGTTCATCGAAGAACCGGCATCGATGCTGTTGTGAGGTGACTTTGGCTGAACCATTCGATGTGATCGTCGTTGGCGGCGGACCTGGCGGCTATGTATGCGCCATCCGCGCCGCGCAGCTTGGCCTCAAGACGGCGATCGTCGAGCGTGATCGTCTCGGCGGCATCTGCCTCAATTGGGGCTGCATACCGACGAAAGCGCTGCTGCGCTCGTCCGAAATATGGCACCTTATGCATCGACTGAACGAATTCGGATTCAGCGCCGACAACTTCAAATTCGATATCGCCAAGATCGTCGAGCGCTCGCGCAAGGTTTCGCAGCAGCTTTCGAACGGCGTCGCCTTCCTGATGAAGAAGCACAAGATCACGGTCATCGCCGGCGAGGCTAAGCTGGCCGGGAAGGGCCAGGTCACGGTCGTCAAGGACGGCAAGACCGAAGAATTTGCGGCCAGGAACATCGTGCTGGCCACCGGCGCGAGGGCGCGGACGTTTCCCGGGATGGAACCTGACGGAAAGCTGATCTGGACCTATCGCGAGGCGATGGTCCCGCCGTCCTTTCCCAAGTCTCTGCTCATCGTCGGTTCGGGGGCCATCGGAATCGAGTTCGCCAGTTTCTACCGCACGCTCGGCGCGGAGGTGACCGTCGTCGAGGTCCTGGACCGCGTTCTGCCCGTCGAAGACGAAGAGATTTCTGCCTTTGCAGCAAAGGCGTTCGTCAAGCAGGGCATGAAGATCAAAACATCGACGACCGTCGAGAAACTCGAAAAGGGCGGCGACAACGTCACGGCGACGCTCAAAGCCAAGGACGGCAAGACCGAAACACTGACCGTCGATCGCGTGATCCTCGCCGTTGGTATTGTCGGCAATGTCGAGAATATCGGTCTCGAAGCTGCCGGGATCAAAACTGACCGCACCCATGTCGTCGTCAATGCGTGGGGCGAGACGGGCGTGCCGGGCGTCTGGGCGATCGGCGATCTTGTCGGCGCACCATGGCTCGCGCACAAGGCCATGCATGAGGGCGTGATCGTTGCCGAGCGCATCGCAGGCGTGAAAGGCGTTCATCCTCTGGATACCTCCAAGGTTCCCGGCTGCACATATTGCTGGCCTCAGATTGCCTCCGTCGGCATGACGGAAGCGAAGGCCAAGGCCAGTGGCCGCAAGATCAAGGTCGGCCGCTTCCCCTTCATCGGAAACGGCAAGGCCATCGCGCTTGGCGAATCGGATGGACTGATCAAGACGGTGTTCGATGCCGATACCGGCGAACTGCTTGGCGCCCACATGATCGGCACCGAGGTCACCGAACTCATTCACGGCTACACGATTGCGCGAACCCTGGAGGCCACTGAGGCCGAACTCGGTTCGACAATCTTCCCGCATCCGACACTGTCGGAAATGCTGCACGAAGCCGTGCTCGATGCCGACAAGAAAGCG
The DNA here is from genome assembly GCA_963741725.1 of uncultured Alphaproteobacteria bacterium. GTDB lineage: Bacteria > Pseudomonadota > Alphaproteobacteria > Micropepsales > Micropepsaceae > Rhizomicrobium. The sequence goes on from CAVUJC010000007.1 coordinate 370,876, forward strand.
CTACATATCTAAAAGCTGTTTCAGGTCCGCGGCCAAGCCGGCCGAGTCATCGGTCTTCGTCGCAACCAGCCGGGCGCGGCCGTTGCGGTCGAAGAAGAATGCCGCTGCAGAGTGCATCACTTCGTACGGATGTCCCGGCGAATCCGGGCTTACGCTGTAGAGCACGCGATAACGGCGGGCGAGACCGGTCAACTGATCATCGGTACCTCGCAATCCCTCTATCTGCGGACCGAAAGCCTGAGCATACTTTGCGAGGACCGGGCCGGTGTCGCGATTTGGATCGACGGTGACGAACAGCACCCGCACATCGTCCGCCCGCCTGCCCAAAGTCGCGATGGCGCCGGCGAGATTGGCGAGGGTCGCCGGACAAATGTCCGGACAATGCGTGTAGCCGAAATAGAGGACTACGACCTTGCCGCGATAGTCGGAAGCGCGGACCGGTGCGCCGTCACTCGCGCGCGTCAGCGAGAAGGTCAGCGCGGGCATCGCGCCGCTGATGTTGGTCGCATGCCAGTTCGTGCCGCTCCGGCCGCACGCCGCGAGCAGCACTAGAAGGCACAGGGCCGCGAAACGCCGGAAGATCATATTCGCCCCATAGCACGGACCTGGTCTTTCCATTCCGTAACGCTCCTGTGCGCGGCTGTGACCAATCGCCTCGCAATGAGGGGCCAACGCGTTTTATAACGCGCGCATGAGGCGACCGGCGAATGAATGGCTGTGGTTCGGTGCGCTGCTCCTCGCGGGCGGCGCAATCGATACGCTTTGCCGTTTTTTTCCGGCTGAGTTGCCGTTCTGGATGCCATGGGAATTCTCCTGGCCGGTTTTTCTGGCGACCGCGCTGACGCTCGCGTGGTTCTGGCGCGGCTGGACGCTCACGCCTGCGGACGAGCGGCCCGCGATGTGGCGCGTGGCGAGTTTCGTTTTCGGCGTCCTGTCGTTCTATGCCGTTCTTCAGACCCATGTCGACTATCTCGCCCAGCACATGTTCTTCGTGCACCGCTGGGCGCATTTTGTGCTGCACCATGCCGGCGCATTCTTCATTGCGCTCGGCGCCAGTGGCCCGGTTCTTCGCGCAGGCATGCCTGCGTTTCTGCTTCCCGTTTTGGACGCCAGATCTGTCCGGCGCACAGTCGACGTCCTGCAGCATCCGGCGATGGCGCCGTTCCTCTTTGTCGGCCTGCTTTATTTCTGGCTGATCCCCTCGATCCATACGCGCGTGATGCTCGACGCCAATCTCTACGATCTCATGAACTGGACCATGGCGATCAACGGCGTAATGTTCTGGTCTCTGGTTCTGGACTCGCGCGCCAAGCCTCCCGCCCGCTACTCCCACCTGATGCGCGGCGCGATGGTCATGATCATCGAGTTGCCGACGATGGTGCTCGGCGCGATCCTGTCGCTGTCGATGACCGACTACTATCCGGTCTACGAAATTTGCGGCCGCATCCTGCCCATGTCGGCGATCAGCGACATGCATTTTGGTGGCCTGATTATCTGGCTGCCCGGCACGTTGACGAGTTTCGCCGCGATGATCGTCGTGCTGTGGACGATGCGGATCAACGAAGAGAAGGCCGAGGCAGAGAGGGTCTTGTCAGGCGCCTAATGCGTCGCGCCGTCCGACAGACGTCTCAGATAGTTGTACTTCGGGTCCGCAAGTTCGCTTAACAGGCTCGAGTTGACGAAAACCAGACCCGCTTCCTTGTCGTGGCTCCAGACCAGCTTGGCTTCATGAACCATGCGCTCGCGCACGCTGATCAGGTAAAGTTTCTCCGGCAGCGGCTGCGTGCGCGGCTTTGAGATCCGCGCACCTTCTTCGGACAAGTTTCGAATAGAGCAGCCGAAGCTGCGCGCGCCGTCCCAATAGGTTACGATGCCGCTGAGCAGGACGCGCTTGCGCGACCGCTGCCTGCGTTCGGCTTGTTCCGTCGCTTCGACCGTGCCCTGCATCATGTGCGCCTGCCAAACAACTTCGCCCCAGTCGTCTCTGTGAGGGGGCTTGTTAACCAGCTCCGCGTCGGCGGAGCATCGGACGGATGCACGCAAGTCACGTGCCGCGCCGGTGCGGAACCAGCGGCAGATTTCCTGCCTTTTTGCAGAGCCGGGCAGACGACAGCGCGGCGCACTTCCAAATTCTGCACAGAGTCACGGCACGTAGTCGTGACTCTGTGTCGAAGTGAGACGCGCGCGGACTAGTAACCGATGGCCATCCCGTCTTTACGCATCTCCGAGCCGCCCCAGTACACGTGGTTCTTTGCGTCCCACATGATCGCCTGATAGCCGCCAAAGGCGCCGGTGCCCGGCATGATCGTGTAGCCCCGCGCGGCGAGGGCCGCCTTCACCGCCGGATCGAAGCCGGTTTCCATCTCGACGATGTTCGCCGTTGGCGGTTCACCCGTCACTTCACTGCCGCCGCGATGATACCAGCGGGCCGCGTCACCGGCTTCCTGCACGTTCATGCCGAAATCGATGATGTTGGTCAGAACCTGCACATGGCCCTGCGGCTGCATATCGCCGCCCATCAGTCCGAAGGACATGAAGGGTTGCCCGTCTTTCATCACGAAACCGGGAATGATCGTCTGGAACGGCCGCTTTCCGGGCGCATAGACGTTCGCCGCGCCCGGCGTCAGCGAGAACAGCTCGCCGCGGTCATGGAACATGAAGCCGAGGCCATCGGCGACTAGTCCCGAGCCCATGCCGCGATAGTTCGACTGGATGAGAGAAACCATCATCCCGTCCTTGTCGGCGGTCGTGAGATAGGTCGTGTCGCCTTGCCCCAGCTTCGGATCGCCAGGGCCGACATTCGGGTTGGCCTTCGACAGATCGATCAGCTTTCGCCGCGCATCGGCATAGGAATCCGAGAGGAGATGCTTCATCGGCACGTTCGAAAATGCCGGGTCGGCGTAGTACCTGGCGAGGTCCTCGTAGGTGAGGCGCTTGGCTTCCAGAAGTGCCGTCAGCGTATCCGCGCTACCTGAGCCCATTTTCTTGAGATCAAAGCCCTTGAGTATCTGCAGCATCTGCAGAACCGCCGCACCCTGGCTGTTGGGCGGCAGTTCGTAAACGTCATAGCCGCGATAGTTCACGCCGAGCGGATCGACCCATTCGCCGTGATGCGCCGCAAAGTCCTCGTAGCGCAGATCGCCGCCGATGCGTTTGAAGTACGCATCGATCTTGTGTGCGATCTCGCCCTTGTAATAGGCGTCGCGGCCTCCTGCCGCGATCAGCGACAGGGTGTGGGCGAGGTCAGGATTGCGGAACACTTCGCCTTCCGCCGGCGCATGGCCGTCGATCAGGTACGTGCGCTTGGCGTTATCGCTTTCCTCCAGCATCGCGGCGTCGCGGGCAAAGGCCTTCATATTGCCTTTCCAGTACATCGCGATCAGTTGCGTGACGGGAAAGCCGTTCTGCGCATACGAAATCGCCGGCGCGAGGTCATCGGCCAGCGGCAATTTTCCGAACTTGTCGTGCAGCGCACCCCAGCCGTCGACGGTTCCCGGCACCGTCACCGCGAGCGAGCCGAACTTGGGAATGTGCGGCTCATAGGGCTTGCCCATTCTGGCGTAGACCGCCTTGATCTCGGCGACCATCTTGTCGAGATCGCGGCCCTTCGGTGAACGGCCAGAGCCGTTATAGCCGTAGAGCTTCTTGCTCCTGGGATCCCATACGATGGCGAACAGATCGCCGCCGATGCCGTTCGACACCGGTTCCATCAGGCCAAGCGCGGCATTGGCCGCAATCGCCGCATCAACCGCGCTGCCGCCCTTTTTCAGGATGTCGATTGCAATTTGCGAGGCGAGGGGCACCGCTGTCGCCGCCATCCCATGTTGAGCCAACACGGGCGAGCGCGTCGCCCACGGCGCGCCGGAATAACGGTCGCCGCGTTCGACCTGGCCGAATGCAACATTGGAGACCATTCCCATAGCCATGATGCACGCTGCCCCTGCGAGGGTTTTTGAAAACGTCATTGATGTTCCAGCTCTGCGTAGCTCACATGGCACGAGCCGCCGTTCTTCTCGAAATAGCGCTGGTGATAGTCCTCCGCGCGCCAGAAGGGCGGGGCGTCTTCCACGGTCGTTACGATCGGCTTGCGGAATTTGCCTGAAGCAGAAAGCTCGGCGATCTTTTCCTTCGCAATGCGCGCCTGTTCCGGCGAATGGGTGAAGATCACAGTCCGATACTGCGTTCCGTGATCAGGTCCCTGGCGGTTCAACTGCGTTGGGTCGTGCATCTTGAAAAACAGATCGACCAGCTTCTCATACTTTAATTTTTGCGGATCAAATGTGACCTCGACAACTTCGGCGTGGTTGGTCGCGCCGGTGCAAACCTGGCGGTAGTTCGGATTTGCGACATGGCCGCCCGCGTATCCCGATACAGCGTCGATCACGCCCGGGACTTCGCGAAAAAACAACTCGACGCCCCAGAAGCATCCTGCTCCGAAAGTGGCTTTTTCCATCAGACGACCTCCGTTTGAACGGCTGCGAATATAGGTAGCTCCCGCGACGCGGTCACCTGGGAAGGTGAACGCGGTGCCGGTCTCGACGCAATTGCGGGGATTTAGCGGAAATGGTGTTTTGACCGACTCGGTTCAAGAGGAAGCTGGAAAAATTTTCTCGCTCTGATGAATACGTCGTAGATCGGCCATGGTTCGACGGTTTGACGCGTTCCTTTCAACTCCTTATGCCCTCCGCGTCATGCTCGATCCTCTATTACGCCGTTACGCCTTGCCGCTTCTGGCCGAGCCCGCCGCTCGATTGGCGAAAACCGGAGTGTCACCGCTTGCGCTCAAGGTCGTCGGATTCGTGATCGGAACCGCGGCGCTGCCCGCGATCGGTCGCCGTGCCTATCTCATTGGTCTCGCGCTCATCGCCGTGAGCGGACTGCTCGACACTCTGGTGACCGCAATGACGGAGCGGGAACCACTCAGGCCGTTCGGCCGCTATCTGGGGCTGGTTCTGGATCTCATCTGGACGGCCAGCGTGCCCTTTGCCTTTGCGCTGGGCCAGCCGGACAGGGGGTTGGCGGCGATGTTCCTGATGCTTGGCTTGGTTGCCCGGACCGGCGCAACGGCTGCTGAGTTCAAGGTCGCCGAGGGCAGCGCCGATGCTGCACTCGGTGTCGGTGAATCGCTTGTCGGAAAAACAGAAGTGTTCCTCGCCTACGCACTTGCCTGCGTCTTCGTGGACTGGTTCAGCATCATTGCCTATGTGCTTGGAATGTTGTGCTTTGTGATGACGGGGTTCCGTGTTGCGCGTGCCGGATTACAAAGCAAATGAAGATCATCATCATCGGTGCCGGTGTGGCGGGCCTTTCGATCGGTTGGCGTTTGCAGCAGGCCGGCGCTGCGGTCACGGTATTCGATCGGGCTCAGCCTACGCTCGGCGCGACCTGGGCTTCGGCCGGCATGATCGCTGCGGGAAGTGAGCTCGGCGCTGCTCAAACGCCAAACTCCGAATTCGCGCATCATTCGAGTGGTTTGTGGCCTGCTTTTGCGACAGAGATCGAAGAAGCCGCGAAGCAGAGTGTGCATTATGTCCGATGCGGCGCGCTGATGGTGGCGCGTACGGCGCAGGAAGCCGCTTCACTCGAATCCTGGCCCGGCGCGCAGAAGCTCGATGCCACGCAGGCCCTTGCGCGAGAGCCGATGTTGACACGCGACATCGCCGGAGCAGTTTGGGCGCCCGACGAAGCGCAGGTCGAACCGCGCGGTCTCGGCGTGGCGCTCGCCAGAGCGTTCGTGCGTTCCGGCGGAACCCTCGTGCCGAACGAGGTGGTTCTCCAGATCAAGGTCCAAGGCGACAGGGTCCTTCATATCGCGACGCCCTTCACCAGACACGAAGCCGACGCTTACATCATCGCGGCAGGCGCCTGGTCGGGCGAGCTCGATGGACTGCCGCCGGGCGTTGCGCCGCCCGTCAGGCCGGTCAAGGGCCAGATGCTCGCGATCGCGCCGCCGCCGGGTGCCAAGCTGCCGGCACAGATCGTCTGGGGCAATGGTGGCTACATGGTGCCGCGCGACGACCGCCTCCTGATCGGCGCGACCTCGGAAGAAGTCGGCTTCGACACGAGTCTCACGGACGATGCCGCCGACTTGCTCTCCGGCCGTGCGCGCGACCTGATGCCGTCGCTTTCGACTTGGGAAGTTGTGGAGCGCTGGGCAGGGCTTCGTCCCGGCTCGCCGGACGGTTTGCCGATCCTCGGACGGACAGCCGTGCAGGGTCTCTTCGCCGCGACCGGGCAGTATCGCAACGGCATCCTCTTTGCGCCTGCTATTGCGCAGCACATGATGAGCATCGTGCTGCACAACGCCCCGGAGGTACCCGCGTTCGATCCGCGGCGCTTCGCAAAGAGAGTTCTGATGAGCGAGTTCGCCCTTCACGAGCGTCTGGCAGCGGATACAGCGTTCGTCGCCGACTGGGCACTGTCGCGCGTTCTTTTGATGAACGACGCCCGCTACGCGTGGCTGGTCCTGGTGCCGCGCCGGGTTCGGCGCAGTCGAGCTGTTCGATCTCGGTGAAGGCAGATCGCACAACGCTGGCCGAAGAAACGGCACGCGCTGCGAAACTTCTCAAGACGATCGGCGGCGCTGCGAAAATCAATGTCGGCGCACTAGGCAACCTGGTGCCGCAATTGCATGTGCATGTGGTGGCGCGGAACCCGGGCGATCCCGCGTGGCCTGGACCAGTCTGGGGTCACAGTCCGGCGGTGCCGTATGAAGCCACAGCGCGCGATGCTCTGATCGCGCAAATCGTTAAGGCCCGTTAACCAGACTGGCACGCCGATTGCTCCTGTATTTGCAGGAGAACCCGTAGCCATGCTGGCAGAAGCCGCAACCGCAACGAACAACCGCTCGACGATCGTGGCCGCATTGCAGCAGGCAGCTGCCGCCACGGGCGCCGATTTCAACTATCTTCTCGGCACGGCGACCCGTGAATCGAGCCTCAATCCCTCTGCAAAAGCGGGCACTTCGTCGGCTGCCGGCCTGTTCCAGTTCGTCGAGCAGACCTGGCTCGGCATCGTCAAAACCTATGGCGCAAAACATGGCCTGGCCTCGTTCGCCAATGCCATCACGCAGGGCACGGACGGCAAATACCACACGTCAAATCCGGCCGACCGCTCGGCAATTCTTGCCCTGCGCAAGGACCCGCAGATCGCCAGCCTCATGGAAGGCGAGTTTGCGCAGGCCACGCGCTCGAACCTCGAGAGCTCACTTGGCCGCAGCGTGTGCGGCGGAGAACTTTATGCAGCCCATTTTCTGGGCCCGGACGCAGCCTGCCGCCTGATCCGCATGAACGACAGCCAGCCTAACGCCGTTGCCGCCAACTCATTCCCCGCAGCCGCAGACGCCAACCGCAGCGTCTTCTATCACCACGATGGCAGCGCCAAGACCGTGCGCGAGGTTTATGACTGGGCGCTGAAGCAGCCTAGCGCTGGCTCGCTGAGCGCCGCGCCGGTCAAGCCCGTACAAAACGTCGCTTCGACAACGGTCACAAACCCGGATCTAGCCTATACGTCGGACACGGACGCGCTGATGGCCAGCATCACCTCCTGGAATCCGAGCCAGGGGTTCTTCCGGAGCGACGATACTGACGGCGGTGCGTCCGCAACGCCGTTCCTGCTTTCGCCCGGCGTGATGGATCTTCTCACTTCCGTGAACCCGGTTGCGGTTCCGCACGCGGCCTCTTAAAGCCTCTCCCGCAAAACCATGGGGAAATGATGCGCGCCGCCGTCGCATCCGTTTGGGCTGTAATCGTCACGATCGGGTTCGTCCAGTTGGCCAACGGCCTGCAGACCAGCCTGCTCGGCGTGCGCGCCGGCATGGAGCTTTTTCCGGCCTGGACCATCGGCCTCATCATGGCGAGCTATTATGTCGGCTACACGGCCGCGCCGCTGGCCAGCAGCCGGATCATCGGCCGGATTGGACATGTGCGCACGATGACGGTCGGCGCGCTGATCGCCGCGCTCATGATCAGCGCCGCCGCCTATCTCGTCACGCCGGTCGCCTGGGCCGTGCTGCGCGCGATTTCGGGATTTGCGCTGTCCAGCCTGTATGTCGGCGCCGAGAGCTGGATCCATGACCGCGTCGAGAATGCCAATCGGGGCCGTGTCTTCAGCATCTACATGGTCGTGCAGATGATCGCGATGACGGGTTCACAATTCCTGCTGAACGCGGGAAATCCGCGTACGGCGGTTTCGTTTCTGCTGGCCGGTGGACTGTTCGCGATTTCGTGCGTGCCCGTCATCTATACGCGCAGCTCCGCGCCGGATCACGCGCCGCCCGAACCCTTCGGGATCGCGAAGCTGTTCTTTGCATCGCCGCTTGGCGCCATTGTGACCGTTCTTGCGGGTGTCTCCTGGTCGATCGTTTTCACCTTCGGTCCGGTCTATGCGCAGCGCTCCGGCTTCAACCTCTACCAGGTCAGTCTGTTCATGGCCGTGGCGATGCTGGGCGGCGCCGTGATTCAGTTTCCGATGGGTTGGCTCTCCGACGCGATGGGGCGGCGGCTTTCGATCGCGCTGATGTCGCTAGGCGGTGTTGCAGTCTCGTTGTTCGGAATCTGGGCTGACGGCCGCGGCATGACGGAAAAGTTCACGGCGTCTGCTCTGGTCGGCGGACTGATCTTTCCGATGTATGCGATCTCGGCCGCGCACACGAACGATGCCGTCGCGCCGCAAAACCGCGTTTCCGCTGCGGCAGGATTGGTTCTGTTATTTGGACTGGGCTCGATCTTCGGTCCCTTGCTCAGCGGCGGCGCGGTGTCCGCGCTCGGCGCATCGGGTTATTACGTCGTTCTTGCCGCAACCCTTGTCGCGAGCTTGGCGGCAGCCGCTGTCACTCGTTAGAGTGAATCGAGAACAGCGAGGAAACATGGCCGAGAACGAAAAACCTGTCGCGGTGCCGGTGCCAGCGGCCACGATCCTTCTGCTTCGAGACGCGCCGGGCGGTCTGGAAGTCTTCATGGTCAAGCGTCATCACCAGATCGATTTCGTTGCAGGCGCGCTCGTGTTTCCGGGCGGAAAGGTCGAGAAGGGCGATGCGGACGCGGAGCTCAACGAATTCTTCGACGGCGGTGAAACCTGGACCGACACGATGCGGGCAATGGGCGCCGGCGCGATCCGCGAGGCGTTCGAGGAGTCCGGAATATTGCTGGCGCGCGATGCGCGGCACGGCGGATTTGTAACGAGCGAGCGGCTCGAGGATCTGCAGCACTACCGCAAGCTCCTCGACAAGCGTGAAGCCGTCCTTGCCGATGTTCTGCGCAAGGAAAAGCTGCGCCTTGCGCTCGACCAGCTCGTGCATTTCGCGCATTGGATCACGCCGGCCAACATGCCCAAGCGCTTCGACACGCACTTCTTCCTCGCCTCATCGCCGATCGGTCACGCCGGCAGTCATGACGGGCGCGAGTCCGTGGACTTCGATCTGGATCACGCCGACCGGCGCGATATCGGACCGCAAGAAGTGGAACGTGATTTTCCCGACCAAGGCCAACCTGATGAAGCTCGATCGGTCCAGGACGGTTGACGAGGCCATTGCTCTGGCCCGCACGACGCCGGTGTTGCCCGTCACGCCCTGGATCGAACACGGCCCGGACGGTCAGGTCCTCAAGATTCGGGACGATGCGGGATACGCGCAGACTACCGCGAACCTGAAAGACGACATGTAACGTTTAGTCGTCCGTTCCGAGCAGCGCGTCAGTCACGCGCGCCTCGAGTTCCTCCGCCACGACCATGGATATCCGGTCGGTTGCCGTCTTGACCTTGTCGCGGAAGACGATGCGGATGGCCGCGATATGCGCATCGACCAGGCCAAGAGGAACTTGCTGCGACTCCTTGGTGCCGTCGATCAGGCGCGTCAGCGATGAAGCCATCCGCGCGATCATCGGGTACTCGAACGTGGTCGCCTGACCCTTAAGATCATGCGCCAAGCGAAACAGCTCCTCGCGCGAGTCCTTGCTGGGATTGCTGGCGAGGCGATCCCTGCATTCACCGAGACGCTCGACATCCGCGCCAACCCAGTCGTTGAACTCGACCTTCAGCGATTCCATCGCTGTTTCGGCGCGCTTGATTGCAGCCATGTCGATGCCGGCCGCAGAGCCGCCCACCTTCGCCTTGAGGATATTGGGCGGCATGAAGATTTCTATGGGCAGTTGCTTGGTCATCGTTCCCCGCTTGACCGCTAAGTAGCGGCCATCTCCCTTGACTCTTCGGCAACCGGCGCAGCCGCGCGCCGCTCCGGTCCGCGATACTCGTCCATCCCGCGCCGCCGCCGGCACGGGCCGAAATAGCCCTTGGTCCTTACATAAGGGCGCGGGTGCTCGATGACCGAGACGAGGCGGGACATGATCGCGCGCACCGAAACGGGTTTGGCGAGAAATTCGTTGACGCCGGCGTCGCGCGCCTGGCGCACATGATCGATATGCGTGTGTCCGGTCAGCATGATGATCGGAACGAATGGGTTCGGCGTCTGACTCGAGGTTCTGATCATCTTGACGAGATCCAGCCCCGACATGCCGTCCATCTGCCAGTCGAGAAAGATCACATCCGGATTGACTTCGCGCAGCATGGCCCAGGCGCGCTGGCCGTCGGCGGCTTCGAAGACCTGGATTGCGCCGAAAGCCTGCAGAATGGTGACGACGAGCTTTCGCATATGCTGGTTGTCATCAACCACCATGATCTTGAGCCGATCGAACCTGTACCCACTCATGTTGCCGATACCAACGCTGAAACCGGGCGCTTTTGACCCTACGGTGCCACGCTAGTTCACATGTCTTAAAGGCGGGTGAAATCCATAAAATGTTAATCGACGAACTGTTCGGCAAGGATTCGTTCATCCAGGCTGTGGCCGGCGTCGAACAGCATGCTCATCGTCACGTTTCGGTCTTCGGCGACATCGACGGCTGTCACGTCGCGGACCTCCAAGTCGTCGGCAACCGCGCTGACCGGCCGTTTGGCGCTCTCAAGTATCTCGAAGCGGACCATGGCCCGCCGGGGCAAGAGCGCGCCATGCCAGCGGCGAGGGCGGAACGCGCTGATCGGGGTTAGGGCAAGCAACGCGGCATCGATCGGAAGGATCGGGCCGTGCGCGGACAGGTTGTAGGCGGTGCTGCCTGCGGGCGTCGACACCAGAACGCCGTCGCAGATGAGCTCGGCAATGCGCGGTTTGCCGTCGATCAGGATGCGGATCTTGGCGGCCTGTCGCGTCTGGCGAAACAGATGCACGTCGTTGAAGGCGAGGGCCTCCGACACGCCTTTCGCGCTCTCGGCCCGCATGCGCAACGGGTGAACCTTCGCTTGTTCGGCAGCCGCGAGGCGCTGCAGCAGATCGGCTTCCCGGTACTCGTTCATCAGAAATCCGACCGATCCGAGATTCATGCCGTATATCGGTTTGCCTTTGCCGATGAAGGCGTGAAGCGTTTGCAGCATGAAGCCGTCGCCGCCGAGCGCCACGACGATGTCGGCTGCCTCCGGCCCGGCATCCTTGTGCTGCTTGCGCATGACCGCGAGGGCCGCCTGCGCGTCGGGCGCAGCGGCCGCGACGAAGTGAAGGGAGGGCGCCATGGCTCAGCCGCCCGTCAGCGACATGTGACGCTCGACCGCCGGAGATGCTTTATGGCGGTCGATGACAAAGTCATGCCCCTTGGGTTTGCGGCCGATCGCGGCATCGATCGCGCGGTTGAGAAGTTCATCGTCGCCCGATGCGCGAAGCGGCGCGCGCAAATCGGCGGCATCGTTCTGGCCAAGGCACATGTAGAGCGTGCCGGTGCAGGTCAGTCGCACGCGATTGCAGCTTTCGCAGAAATTGTGAGTCAGCGGCGTGATGAAGCCGAGGCGACCGCCAGTCTCCGCGACGCGGACGTACCGCGCGGGGCCGCCGGTGCGATAGTCGCTCTCCTCCAGCGTGAAACTGCGCTCGAGGTCGGCGCGAACCTGCGACAGCGGCAGGTACTGGTCCATGCGATCTTCGTCGATGTCGCCCAGCGGCATCGTCTCGATCAACGTGAAGTCAAAACCGCGGCCGTGCGCCCAGCGCATGAGATCGGCGATCTCATCTTCGTTTACGCCTTTGAGCGCGACGGTGTTGATCTTGATCTTGAGGCCGGCGGCATCGGCCGCGTCGATGCCTTCGAGCACCTTTGACAATTCGCCCCAGCGGGTGATGTCGCGGAACTTGCCGGGATCGCGCGTGTCGAGGGAGATATTGATCCGCTTGACGCCGGCCGACGCCAGATCGCGGGCGAAGCGGGCAAGCTGGCTGCCATTGGTCGTCAGCGTGACTTCCTTGAGGTTCGATTTGCCGATCTGCGCGCCGAGCCTGTCGAACAGGCTCATGACGTTGCGCCGGACGAGCGGCTCGCCCCCGGTAATGCGGAGCCGTTCCACGCCCTTGGCGACGAACGCCATGCTCAGGCGCTCAAGTTCCTCCAGCGTGAGCAACTCGGCCTTCGGCAGAAAGCTCATATGTTCCGACATGCAATAGACGCAGCGGAAGTCGCAGCGGTCCGTGACGGACAGGCGCAGATAGGTGATGTGGCGGCCAAAAGGATCGATCATGGCCGGAACCTAGCAGGAGATGCCGGTTAATTGAATGTCAGGCCGGCAAGCTCTGTCAGGGCGCTGGTCTTGGGCACCGTGGCGAATACGCGGTCCACCTCGGCGAGGTCGGCGTAGGACAGGTTTGTGCGCATATTGTGCGCCTGACGCGAGAGATTGAACACGGTCGTGAAGACGCAGCGGTCGATGCCGACGCCACGGCAGGCAAGAGCCACGGCACGCGGTCCGCCGCGATAGAACTTGGCCCGAAGCTCGACGACCGGCAGGTTGGTCAGCTTGGCGAGCGCAAGGTCGAACAGGTCGGTTTGGCCTTGGTGCAGAACGCGGAGCAGGAATCCTGCCTTGAGCTGTCCAGAAGCCGCGAGCTTGTCGATCAGCTTCTGCGCGCTTTCAGCCGGCGGCGTTTTGGGGGCAGGCGGTTCGCTCTTGATCGCGGTTTCCGCCTGGTCGAACGCGGCATTCAGCTTCTGCGGCGCGATCGTGTAGTTCTGATTAATATAGGTCTTGAGTGCATCGGAAACCCATTCGCACATTCGCGTCGCCAGCTGCGGCGGCAAGTCCGGCCGCTGCGTCAGCGGTTCCTGGAGCGAAGCGATGTTGCGCGATTTTTCGACGAGCGTGTTGTACGCGATCGCGGAGATTCTGGCGGTCGCATTGCGAACGAGCGCGACAAGTACCGACTCGACGGTGCTGTTCACCAGCGCATCGGTGACCGCTTCGCCGATGTTCGGACGCGACGCGACGGTCTCCTGGTGACCGACGCTGCACTCAGCGATCAGCCGCAGCATGTCGTCGTCGGAGAGCAGGGGGCTGCGCAGCAATAGCGGACGGGCGACTTCGATGTTGTCGTCCGCCAGCAGCAGGATGAGATCGTGCGGCGCCGTTGTGTCATCGGCCAGCCGTTCGGCCAGCGCAATTCGGATCGCCATTTCGACGTCTTTGGTAAGACGGCGCAGAATTTCGTGCATCAGGCCGCGTTCGCGCTCGTTCAGGCCGCTGCCCTGGATGCGGTAAAGCGAGGCGACAGCGAGATAAATCTCCTCGCGGCTCGTGCCCTGCGGGTTCACCGCCAGCTGGGCAAGCCTGCCCATGTCGCTCATATCGTGTGCGGTAAGCCCCACGTTCTGCCCCGATGCATTCTGCATGCGGCCGTTCTGGCCGTGATCCACAACTAACAAACGCGCGTTAACGCGGCGTTAACGAACCCGCCCCCGAGTCGGCCAAAAGGGAGCAATGTAAAGGGTTTGCACTGCGTGGGCGGAGGGCGGCGATTGTGCCGCACTCCTGGGATTCAGAAACGGAAAGCTCCAACCAGGCTCCAACTGGCGCTCGCGTCGGGCGACCAGATCGGCAGAAGCACGGTCTCGAGGTGGAAGACTTCAATTTCGTCCATTCGTATTCGAAGATCGATCAGTCCCGGTTCGCGCGTCTCAACGGCGCGCTGCGCGGCCCGCAACAGCAGGCGGGCGCCGTTCGGGTCGTTGACATACACATGGCTTGCCAGCTCGCCGGCGATGTCGCGCCCGAAGCGCTCCATCAGAGCCGTGCCGGCCAGGCGGATGCGCGCATCGTCCCAGGCGCCGACAGGTTCGGTGATCAGGATGTAAGGAAGCAACTTCGCTAGAGCGCGAGAGGGGATGTCGCGCCCCATGCGCATGCCGCCTCTTTCCTCCAGGCTGCGCCAGCACTCCAGTAGCGCGATCGCACTGGGATGCGTCAGACTGTCGATCACCGTTCGGACATACCGATATGTCGGCGAAGGATTGAGAACTGGTTTGCCAAGAACGACTTCGCTCACGGACTCAACTCCGGCGTTTCCCCTGCGCGAATACTTTGCACGTGCAAGTTTCTGTGAGTTTAATGTCCGTTCAAAATTTGGTCTGAATACGCAATATGGCGAGTGTAAATTTGAAAATCACCGTATTCCTTTCGAACGTTTATTACGTGCCGAATTTCGAGTACTAATTCTCCTTACTTCGTATTTCACACAGCTGCGGGACCGATGAACGCTGAAGCGCCGTACATTCTGGCAATCGACCAGGGAACGACATCAACCCGCGCGATTTTGTTCGATGCGAATGCACGTCCGCTTGCCTCGCACGCCATCGAACTTCGCCAGATCTATCCAGCGAACGGCTGGGTCGAACATGATGCGCAAGAAATTTGGCAGGCGACCTTGTCTTGCTGCCGCGCAGCACTGAAAGGCGTGCCTGCGTCCGACGTGGCGGCAATAGGAATTACAAATCAGCGCGAGACCACCGTGATCTGGGACAGGATTACCGGTGCGCCCCTGCACAACGCCATCGTCTGGCAGGACCGCCGCACCGCGGATCGCTGCCGCGCACTGAAAGCGCGCAAATGGGAACCGAAGATCGCGGCGAAGACCGGACTTCTGCTCGACCCCTATTTCTCGGGCACGAAGATGGAATGGTTGCTCGATCACATTCCAGGTTCGCGCAAGCGCGCCGAACTGGGTGAAATTGCATTGGGCACGATCGATGCGTGGCTGATATTCAAGCTCACGGCGGGCAGGGTCCACGCGACCGACGTGACGAATGCCTCGCGCACGATGTTGCTCAACCTGAAATCGCTAAAGTGGGACGCCGATCTGCTCAAGCTGTTCGGCGTGCCGCTCAACGCGCTGCCGGAGGTTCGAGACAGTTCGGGCCGCTTCGGCCAAACGGAATCCGCGCTGCTCGGCGCGGAGATTCCGATCCTGGGCGTTGCCGGCGATCAGCAGGCCGCGGCGTTCGGCCAGGCGTGCTTCAACCCAGGCGACGTGAAGTCCACTTACGGTACCGGATGTTTCGCGCTCGTGAATACGGGCAACAAGGCGCCGACGTCGAAGAACCGCTTGCTCGCAACGAGTGCGTTTCGCATCGGTAAACGAACCAGCTACGCGATCGAAGGCAGCATCTTCATCGCCGGCGCCGTGGTGCAGTGGCTGCGCGACGCAGTCGGGTTGATCAAAAGTTCCGAAGACGTCGAAGCGCTCGCGCGAACGGCAAAGGAAGCGCAGGGCCTCTACTTCGTTCCGGCCTTCACCGGATTGGGCGCACCCTATTGGGATCCGGATGCCCGCGGGGCAATCGTCGGTCTGACGCGCGACATGGGTGCCGCGGAAATCGCACGCGCCGCGCTCGATGCCGTGTGTTTCCAGACGCGCGATCTGCTCGAAGCCATGGCAAAGGACATGAAGCGTTCAGGACTGCGGGCGCCCAAGGCCTTGAAGGTGGACGGCGGCATGGTCAGGAACGACTGGTTCTGCCAGCGGCTGGCGGATCTCACCGGACTCCCCGTGGACCGTCCGCAGGTAACCGAGACGACGGCTCTCGGCGCGGCCTATCTCGCTGGTCTCGCCGCGGGTCTTTTCAAAGACACCAAGGAAATCGCCGCGCGCTGGGCGCTGGACCGCAGATTTGTACCCGAACTGAAAGCATCGGCGCGCAACACGCTGTATGACGGCTGGAAATCGGCCGTGAAGCGCGTGCGATGACAACACCGGACGAAGCGATGCTCGCGCCGATCCGGCGGCTGACGCGGTTCATGGCGACGCTCGACGATTCGCAGCTCGAGGGCGTCTTCGCCGACGATCTGACGATCATCGAGAATTTTGCGCCTTACATCTTTCGCGGTCCAGCAGCCGCTGCTGCGTGGCGCGTCGGATTCCGGGAGCACGCCGAAGGGCTAAGCGGTCTGGTTCCGGAGTTCGGCGAGGCGCAGGACTTCAGCCAGACCGGCGATCAGGTCTATTTCGTGCTGCCGACACGCTGGACCGGTGAATCGCAAAAAAGACCATTCACGGAAAAGGGTGGATGGTCGTTTGTGTTGACGCCGAACGGCACCGGCTGGCGCATTGCGGCCTATGCATGGTCGGTGATCGAGATATGTCCGCTTTGAGCGGTGGTTTCCGCGCCAGCGCGGTTTGACTGATCGGCGCACCGGGTCCAATCTTGGCCTTCGCCATTCGCCAAAAGACTGAGGAATCTCCATGAGCAGTGCAGCCCGCAAGATGCCCGGTGTCGAGGACGTGGCCTCGCTCAAGGACAAGGTGAGCGCCGAGGAGTGGGCGGTCCGGGAGGATCTGGCCGCAACCTACCGGCTCGTCGCGATGCACGGATGGGACGACATGATCTTCACCCATATCTCTGCACGCGTGCCGGGGCCGGAGCACCATTTTCTGATCAATCCGTACGGGCTTCTGTTCGAGGAGATCACGGCCTCCAGCCTGGTGAAGATAGACGTTGAGGGAAACAAGATCGTCGAGTCGCCGTTTCCGGTGAACGCCGCCGGCTTCACCATCCACTCAGCGCTGCACATGAACCGAGAGGATGCCGGCTGCGTGATCCATCTGCACACCACCGACGGCGTCGCGGTGTCGGCTCAGAAGGACGGCCTTCTTCCGCTCGACCAGCATGCGATGATGATTTCCGGCGAGATCGCGTATCACGATTATGAAGGCGTGGCGCTCGACCTCGACGAACGCGACCGCCTCGTCGCCGACATCGGCGCCAAGAACGCCATGATCCTGCGGAATCACGGCACGCTGGCGCTCGGCAAGAATTGCGCCGATGCGTTTCTGCGCATGTTCTATCTTGAGCGCGCCTGCTCGATGCAGGTGCGCGCCTTGGCCGGCGGCGCAACGCCGAACTGGCCGAACCAGGGCGTTCCGGAGAAGACTGCCATGCAGGGGCAGGGTGCCTTCAACGGCATGGTAGGCTCGCTCGCATGGCCGGCGCTGCGCCGCAAATGCGATCGCGTCGATCCGAGCTACAAGAATTAGTCCCGGGCCCGTCCGGACATTTGAACAACCGGCCTCGCTTCTTGCGCGGCACGAAGATTTCGATATTGGGAGCAGAGAATGAAATTTGGCGTCGGTCAGTCGGTCAAGCGCACGGAAGATATCCGTTTCATCACCGGTCAAGGTCAGTATACGGACGATCTGCATTTCGACAATGAGACGTTCGCGTGTTTCCACCGGACGTCGCAGTCACACGCGCGCATCACGTCCATTGACGTGTCCGCCGCCAAGGCGGCGCCGGGCGTCATCGATGTGCTGACCTTTGCCGACGTGGACGCATTCGGCGCCAAGCCCATGCCGTGCATGGCGCCGGTGCCGACACGCGACAAGTCGCCGATGCACACGACGCCCAAGCCGATCCTCGCCAAGGACAAGGTGACGTTCACGGGCGAGGCGATCGCGATGGTGATTGCCGAAACCTATGCCCAGGCCAAGGACGCGGCCGAGCTGGTCGAGGTTGAATATGAAGTTCTTGATGCGGTCGGAACGCTGGCTGCCGCTCCGAACGGTCCGCAGATCTGGGACGGCGCCAAGAACAACGAGACGTTCGACTGGGCCGATGGCGATGAAGCCGCGGTGAAGGCTGCGTTCGCCAAGGCGGCGCACACTGTCTCGCTCGAGGTGGTACAAAACCGCGTCAGCGCCATGCCGATGGAAACGCGCAATGCGATCGGCGTTTATGACAAGGCGAAGGACGACTACACGATCTACGTGACCTCGCAGGGTGCAGCCAATCTTCGCGGCGGCATCGCGCGCGGCGTGCTGAACCTGCCGATCGAGAAGGTCCGCGTCATCACCAAGGATGTCGGCGGCGGCTTCGGCATGAAAGGCTTTCTCTACCCGGAACAGCCGATGGTGCTGATCGCAGCCAAGAAAGTCGGCCGCCCGGTGCGCTGGAGCGCCGAGCGCACCGAGTCATTCCTCGCCGACGACCATGGCCGCGACATGATCACGACCGGGGAGCTTGCGCTCGACAAGGACGGCAAGATTCTGGCGATGCGCATCACGGGTACCGCGAACATGGGCGGCTATCTGTCGGTGTATGCGCCGTTCATTCCGACACTGGCGGGCGGGCGCATATTCGGCGGCGTCTACCGCGTGCCGACACTGTTTGCGAACATCAAGGGATACTTTTCCAATTCGGCGCCAGTTGACGCCTATCGCGGTGCGGGCCGTCCGGAAGCTGCCTATCTCATGGAGCGGCTCATGGATGCGGCCGCGGCAAAGACCGGTATCGACCGGGTCGAGCTGCGCAAGCGCAACCTGCCGTCGCCGTCCGAGCTGCCATACGGGAACTGGGCGGGCGTGAAGTTCGATTCTGGCGACTATCCGCGCCTCCTCGAAACGGGCATCAATCGCGCCGATCAGGCAGGTTTCGCGGCGCGCAAGGCGGAGTCGGCCAAGCGCGGCAAGCTGCGCGGTTTCGGCATCGCCTATTACGTCGAGATTACCGGCGCAGCGGGACAGGAACCGGCGGCGATCAAGTTCACCGACAATGGCGGCGTCGAACTCTATTGCGGCACGCAGTCGAACGGTCAGGGACACGAAACGTCGTTCGCGCAGCTCGTCGCCGAGAAGCTCGGCGTGCCGTTCGAATCCATCACGGTGAAGCAGGGCGACACCGAGTGGGTGAACGGCGGCGGCACCGGCGGATCGCGCTCGCTGAACATGTCCGGCGGCGCGCTGATGGTCACGTCGGATGAAGTCATCAAGAAGGGCAAGACGGCAGCGAGCCAGGTTCTGCAGGCCGGCGGCAAGGAAGTCGGATTCGCGGTCGTCGAAGGCGTCGGAAAGTTCGCGGTGAGCGGTACCGATCGCGCGATCACTGTCGGTGAACTCGCCGTCACGCTGAAGCGCGAAAAGCTTCCGGGCTTTGAGGAGGGCCTGGACAGCGATGCGATGTACACAGGACAGGCGCCGACGTTCCCGAACGGTTGTCACGTCTGCGAAGTGGAAGTCGATCCGGACACGGGCCATGTACAGATGATGTCGTATCATGTGCTCGACGATTTCGGCCGCGTCATCAATCCGATGCTCGTCGCCGGCCAGGTGCATGGCGGAATCGTGCAGGGCCTCGGACAGGCGCTTCTTGAAAACATGGTCTATGACGAAACGACCGGTCAGCTCCTGACCGCCAGCTTCAGTGACTATGCGATGCCGCGCGCTGCGGACATGCCGGATATCGATTTCGCCTACGAGCAGATCGAGTGCAAGACGAACGATCTCGGCGCGAAGGGCTGTGGCGAAGCCGGCACTGTCGGTGCGCTACCGGTGGTGATGAGTGCGATCGCTGACGCGCTCGGCGTCGTGCATATCGACATGCCGGCGACACCGGAGCGCGTCTGGCGCGCGCTCCGGCAGAAGAAGGCCGCGGCCTGAGTTACTGACCCGCTGTGGTCGTCGACGGCGCCGGTGCAGCGGCCGGCATCGCCGCGGCTGCCGGTGCGGCTGCAGCAGGCGTCGCGGCTGCAGGGGGAACGTATGCTGCAATCGCCTTGGTGAGCATGTCGCGCTCATCGCAACCGCTCGGGCAAAGGCTTGCCAGCGTGGTGAGTTCGCCCTGCGCGGCGGTCATATTGTTCATCTGCAGGTAGAGCTCGCCGAGATATTCATGGACGCCCTTGTGATTGGGGTCGATCGCCAACGCGCGCTTGTAGAAGTCCAGCGAGGAGCTGTAGTCGCCCAGCATGCGGTGCGTGTAGCCGAGATAGTTCAGGATGTCGGCGCTTTGCGGCTTGTCCGCGAGGGCCAGTTCCAGGTGCGGAATGGCATCTGCGTATTTCTCATGTTTGATCAAACGAACGGCGACTGTGTATTCGTCAAACGTCGCACCGCTGCTGGGGAAGCTGGCGTTGCCGCCATAGCTGCCGCCACCCCCGCCGCCGCCTCCGCCACCCATGGAAAATGACGGTGCCGTCAGCGTCAGAAGCGCTATTGCTGCTCCGGTGGCGAGCAAGAGTTTTTGCATCGTAAATCTCCTTGCGTGGAATTGCAGTCTACCGCGCCGCTGCGATGCACCAAAGCGCTTTACATTGACTCTTGGTCCGCTCGCGGGAAAGTTGCGACATGAGCCAGACAACCGTCGCAAAGGAACCGACCGAAATTCGCGCTCTGCGGCGCAAGCCGGAGAGCTTGGCCAAGATCAAGCGCGCTGCGCGAAAACTCTTTGTAGAACGCGGCTATCACGCCACCCGTCCGCAGGACATTGCACGCGAGGCGGGGCTCGGCCACGGCACATTCTATCTTCACTATCCTGACAAGAAGGCCTGCTTCCTGGCATTCGTCGATGACGCGCGCGAGGAACTTCACGAATTTATGATCGCGCGGCAGCCGGCCGAAAAGACGTTGGAGAACACGATCGCTGCAAACCTGAAGGGCATCTACGAATACTCCGCCGAACATCCCGGCGTGCTGGCGGCCGCCATGACCGACGAGCTCGTCATCGACGCCGAAGGCGCGCAGGCGACGCCGCTTCTGGTCCGCTGGGGATTCGACTGGGCGGAAGTGGTCCGTGAAGCGATGCGCACCGGCGAAGCTTGCAAAAGCTACGATCCCGAAATCGTCGGCCAGGCCATTTTGGGCGCAATCCACCAGGTTGCGAGCGAAGGCGCCCGATCGCAGCGTTTGCGCGAGGAAGTTCTCGACAATCTCACGCGCTTCCTGGTTCGTGCACTTAGACCCTGACTGACAACGCCGTGCCGCCCCCGCCGAGACGCAAGCCCCCTTGCGTCTCGGACGAGGCGTCAGTTCAGCTTGAAACTGATGCCTGCCAATAGACCGTGATCCGAGAAATGCTGATGCGCACTGTCTGTCGCATCGGCAAGGGTCACGGACTCGCTTTGAGAGAAGCGGTATTCGCCGAACATCGACACGTGATCGCTGACGTCGGTTCGAAGACCCGCTTCGGCCTGATATGCCGGTTTCCACTCACGCCCGCTCAGGCCGTCGATCGTGCCGCCGACATTCTGGAAGCCAAGCCCCGCGCCGACATAGGGCGTGAAGCGCGCGTCCGGCATCAGGTCATAGGTCGCGTTCGCCATCACGCTGGTTGACGACAGATGGCCGTCGACCGGCGCACCGTTCAGTCTGCTGGCGTCCGAGTGCTGATAGAGCGAACTGAGCTCGACCCGCACGCCATCTCCCGTGTCGTAACCGAACGCTCCACCGGCAGCGAAGCCGGTTCCGAAAGAGTCGCTCTGTTTGCCGACGAGAATGTCGTTCACATGCAGGTCGGGCAGCAGCGAAATGCCGCCTTCGCCGGAGACGTAATACCCCGGAGCACCGGCATACGCGCTGCCGACACCGACACCGATGGCAATGCCGCAAGCTGCGGCAAACATGATTCTTCGTCTCATTTTCTTCTCCTTGGTTGAGGGGCGGGGCGTCTGTGCACTCCGCATCGGAACGCTGTACGGGCAATGTCGCCAGAATGTGTCGGACGCTTCGCAAGTTCCTAAAATGGCTACACAATTTGTTGCCAAACTTGATTGCCGGAACCTGTCCGCTCCGTCACCTGAGGATTGACACTGCGACGTGGCTGACAAACTATCAGCGCCGCTTGCGAAGGCGATTGCGCCCGCACGGGAGGCCGTTTTCATGACAAAGCTGACTTACACGCGCGACGAGATCATGGCCGATCACGCCTATGCGCGACCGCAAGTGGAAGCCGGCTATCGCCTGCACGGCGGCTTCGACGCGGGCGGTAAATACATTTCTCCGCGCACGTTGAACCGTTGGCCTGCGGTTGAGGCGTGGCAGGCCGAACTCAAGAAGCGCGGCGCGCCTGTCATCGACGCCTCCACCCGTTTGTTAAAGCGCGGACCGTATCCGACGGTCGATCAGCAGAAATTTCTGTTGGGTCACGGTTTCGGAGAGACGCTTTGGAATTCGCTCACGATCACCGGCATCATCGAAGCGCGCGGCAAGATGCTGGCGCAGGCCGTTGCGCCAAATTTTCAGGACATAGTGGTCGAAGACATCAGCTCGACCTGCCTTGGTCATCTGAACAAGGGCTTGCTCGTCGCGCACGGTTTTGACGAAGGCGGCACGAAGGAAGAGGGCATCGGCGGTCACGACGATATGTGGTTCGCCGTGCGTGATGCGCTGTTCGGCAAGGACGCCTATCCGATCCCCGAAGTGCCGGCGAGCATCTCGCGTCCAGAGACTGGCCGTCGCATGCCGCAGATTCCACAGGCATTCGAAGAATGGGTCTTGTTGCTCATGAACGTGCTGATGATCGAGGTAAAGGCGGAGAGCTTCTTCTCCTTCTGCCAGGGCATCATGCGCGATCCGACGAATTTCACCGACCGCAGACCCGCAGCGAGCCACGCCGCCGATGTCGTCGAGCGCATCCGCACCGACGAAGCGATCCATGTCGCCTATCTGGCGACGGTGGTGTCGGAACTGCGCAGCCTGACGATCAAGACGGTTGACGGAAAGACCGTGCCGGGCGCGGAAATCATCGATCCGGTCTGGAACCAGATGATCGAGTGGCACGCGGTCACGAATGCAGATTTCGGGCGCAATCAATCGCGCGATGCCATCCTGGGGCGGCTCAAGGCGAAACCGAACGGTGCCGCGCTGGCGGCAACGTTCAACTCACTCGAATTTCAACAAGCGGCGGAATAGCCATGAAAGAATTCAAGGGACGGACCGCCTTCATCACGGGCGGAGCGAGCGGTATTGGTCTTGGCATGGCGCGCGCCTTCGGGCGGGCGGGCATGAATGTCGTTCTGGCGGATATCAATCTGAATGAAGCCAAATCAGCGGCAGAGCGGCTGGCTTCTGAACAAATCAAGGCGGCTCCCGTCTATGTCGACGTGACGGACCGAGCCAGTGTGCGCAGCGCCGCGCTCGACGCAGTGGCCGCGTTCGGAAAGATCCACGTCGTCTGCAACAATGCCGGCGTTGCCGTTGGCGGACCGCTCGGGACGGTCCGTGAGCGCGACTGGGACTGGATCATCGACGTCAATCTCAAGGGCGTGGTCTATGGCACCGAAGTTTTCGCGCCGCTGATCAAGAGCCACGGCGAAGGCGGACACTTTGTGAACACCGCCTCGATGGCCGGCATGGTTTCCCCGCCGGGGATGGAGCCCTACTGCGCGACGAAATTCGCCGTCGTGGCGATGAGCGAAGGCTGGGCGGCGCAGATGGCGCCGCTCAATATCGGCGTTTCGGCATTGTGTCCGGGATATGTCCGCACGCGCATCCATGAAAGCGGGCGCGCGCGGCAGGACAAATATGGCGGCGTCGGCGTCGTCGATCCAGGCGTCGCGGCTACACCGGAAGAGTCTGCGCAAAACGTTTTGAGCGGCATCGATCCCGACATCGTCGGTCAGCGCGTGTTCGAAGGCGTGCGCGACAACGACCTCTACATTTTCACGCATCCGCTGTTCAAGGAATTCGTGCAGGCCCGCTTCGGCGCGATCCTCGCCGCGTTCGACAAGTCTGCGCAGAGCGAAGCCTTGAAGCAGGTCAAGGATTGGGGCCGGGTGGTTCCGGCGAGCATGCAGGACAACTGATTTCAGCGTTGGGTCCAGAGAACAAGGCTGAGTCCTTTTTCGTCCAGCGCATTCTGGCCCGCAGGGGATACAAACGCGCCGAGCTGCAACAGCCAATGGCGCGAGAGACGCTCGACGAGCGAAAGCTCCACCTTGTGCGATCGGTAGTAAGTGAAAGGCGGCCGCGCATCGCCGCCGCTCACGACGTTGAAGCTCTGCGCCATCACCATCGTATCGGACCTGAACCAGTAGCCGGCTGTCAGGTCAATCGGCGTTTCGTTCGGTCTTTGCCGGCTGATCCAGCGCTCGCCCGCCTGGATGTCCGCAAAGCCGTCTTTGCCGAGTAGCTTGAAGTTCGTTCCGTAGAGCAGTCGCAGCTCGACCTGTTGTGCCGGATCATGATTCACCGAGTTCGACAGGTCGAATGGGCCCGCCGCCTTGTACGAGCTTTGCAGTGAGAGCTGGCCGATGTGTGCCAGAAGCAGAACCCTCGCGCCGGCTTCGACGGAACTTCCGCGCGCCGCAATCGGCGCGAGCGAGCCGGTCTGCGATGAGACGGTCACAAAGTCTGGCGTTGCGAACAGCGTGATGCCGTTGGTCAGGCCGTATTCGACAGTGTTCTGGACCAGATACTTGTGGAATTTGGTTGGGGTTGCGGCGCGGCCGTTCGAGGCAAAGATTGCCGTCGCCGTGCTCAGCGTTGTCGCGTTGAAAGTTTGCCAGTGGTGCTTCCTGAGCGTCCAAGCGCCAGCGCTGGCCGGACACGATGAGGTCACGAAACTGGCTGGCGATCAGCGCAATCGCAAGCGCGAAATGCTGTTGTCATGGCTGGGTCTGGTCAAGCGGCTCAAGCCATGCTCCGTCTTTTCCCAGTGGAACGGCCGCGTGAAGAGCTGCAATAGTCCGCGCCATGCCGCGATGGAGATCAGCAACCAATAAAAGGAGACCGTGAATCCGTACGGCGCAAGGTGAATCCCAACCCCTGCGCTTCGGCGCGGCAATCGCCAGCCAGGTCAGAACTGCGTTGCCTCCGAGCAAGCCCCATCGCTGAAATTGACGTCGGCGCGTGCCACGCGAAAGTCGCCTCATCCCGTGCGGCGAACACGCAGGAACCGACAAACATCGCCCACAGCAAAGGATTGACCAACGCGGACAGAACCGATCCGCCAAGGAATAGCTGCAAGGACATCAGTCCCCGCCATCCTGTGCGCCGGCGCAATGCGGCGGGATCTCGCATATGGACTAGCCAGGTCTGGATATAGCCCTTCAGCCAACGAGACCGCTGTTTCAGCCACGGCGAGCAAGGTCGTCGGAGCTTCTTCAAATGTGGTCGAGTCCAGCATGCCAACCCGCATGCCCATCTGCGCGAGGCGAATGCCGAGGTCTGCGTCTTCGGTGACGTTGAAGGGGTCCCAGGCTATCGCAGTCCTTGAGAGTGGACGTCCGAAAGTGGTTGGACGTGCCGCCTAGCGGCATCGGCACGCGCAGCTTCTCCAGGCCCGGCATCAGAACGTCGAACCACAACGCGTAGTCGAGCGCAAAAAGGCGCGTAAGCCAGTTTTCATCCGCATTGTAGAAATTGAGATGCGCCTGCAGGCACGCCACCTCGCGCGGACCCGCACGGAATTGCGCGATCGCTTTGCGCAACTGATCTGGCTCAGGTCGGTCTTCCGCGTCATAGATCACGGTGAACTCGCCGCGCGCAAACGCAAAGGCGTAGTTGCAGGCGCGTGGCTTTGTCCGCGGCGTTCCCACCGGAACACGCACGACATGAAAAGGGGCGACGCTCCCCAAAGCTTCTGCGACTATGGCTGTCTCGTTGTCATCGCTCTCTACGATCAATTTGATGTCGAGCTTGTCTGCAGGATAATCGAGATGCCGCAACGCCTGGACCAATCGAGGCAGAACATTGGCCTCGCGGTAAAGCGGCACCAGAATGGTGTAGACGGGAAGCGTGCGGTCATCGTCGGCAATCCGGACAGTGTTTTCGCGGTGTGTGCCGCCGATCCAGGCAAGAAGCAGCTCGAAAGAGCGTGGCTGAGACGAACCCGATCGATGCGATGTCGGCGAGTACGTCATAGATCGCGATAGGTCTGGCTGCGAGTGCCAGCGCCAATGCTGCGAGGAATGCTCCGATCAGACCGGACTGAGCAGGTGTCACGACCTGCCTGGCCGAGAGCGCTGGCGTTGCACGCGCCAGTGCGTGAACGGCATCATCAGCAATCGCTGGGCCAAATCGCTTCTCGAGTTGGCTCAACACGAACTCGCGGCTGGCGCCCGCGAAGCGAACACCAGGGTATGCCGCCCGCAACCAGGAAAGGTTTTCCGCGTGTGTATCTGCCGTGACGACGACAGGCGGGGCATTTTCGCCGCCTGGTGGCACGAAGAGGCGGGCGAGACAGCGCTCATAAGCGGACGAATTGGACTCGAAACGCATGAGGATGCGGGCAGGTCCGTGCTGACCATGGGGGGGCGCTCAACAGCTTTTTGGGAACTGAACTGACGCCGGGCCGGCCGATAGGGCTGCCGCAATTTACCGAGCACGGTGGAGGTGCGAGAAAACCTGCTCGATCAGTATGTTTCGTAGCGTACGGTTGTACAATTATGGTTGATACAACTAGCAAATATGTGCGGCGGATTGCTACCGGGCCTGTACTTGAGAATGAGTTGCGATTACATCTTGGAGCCTATGATATCCATGTCGGTGAGTCCCTTGGAATGAAGACCTTGAAACTCTTGCTTTTTGTAGTCGCTACATCCCTTAGCCTTACAGCGGCTCGTGCCGATGATGGCTCAATCGCCGTCACTTTGAAGGACCATAGGTTCACGCCGGCAGAGATCCATGTGAAGGCAAACGTGCCCAACGTGATCGCGCTGACCAACAACGACGACAGCGCGGAGGAGTTCGACTCCACCTCGCTCAAGGTCGAAAAGGTTGTCGCAAGTCATAGTAGCGGCATTGTCCGCCTGCGACCCTTATCGCCGGGCCGTTATCCCTTCATGGGCGAATATCATTCGGAAACGGCGCAAGGCGTCGTGGTCGCGGAGTAGTTGATGCTTGCCAGCCTTCTCATCGTGTTTCGTGAGGTCATCGAGGCCGGTCTGATCGTCGGCATCGTTCTCGCAGCGACCAACGGTGTTGCCCGCAGGGGAATCTGGATCGCGATCGGAGTTGGCGGCGGTGTTCTCGGCGCGTGTCTGGTCGCAGCATTCGCGGAACAACTGGCCGGATTGTTTCAGGGCTCCGGACAGGAACTGTTCAACGCTTCGATCCTTCTCATCGCTGTAGTGATGCTCACCTGGCACAATGTCTGGATGGCGGGTCACGGCAAGCAGATGGCAAGCGAGATGCGCCAGATCGGAAGCGAGGTTTCCACCGGACAGCGCACATTGACGGCGCTCGCCATCGTGGTGGGCGTGGCGGTGCTGCGGGAAGGTTCCGAAGTTGTCCTGTTTCTCTACGGCATAGCTGCGCAAGGCGGCATGTCGACCGCCTCGATGCTGGCAGGCGGCGCGATAGGCCTGTGCGCAGGCGCAGCCGTTTCGGCGCTGATGTATTTTGGACTTCTCACCATTCCCGCCCACCGTCTGTTCTCGGTGACTTCGTGGCTGATAACACTTCTCGCGGCCGGCATGGCTTCCCAGGCGGTGCTGTTCCTTCAGCAAGGCGGATATTTCGAAGTGCTGACTTCGACGGTGTGGGATACGTCCTGGCTGCTGCCGGAAGGCAGCATTGCCGGCCGTCTTCTGCACACGCTCGTCGGCTACAGTGATGCACCCAACGGCGCGCAGCTTCTTGTCTATGTCGCGACCATCGCGGTTATAAACACGCTGATGCGCATCGTTCACGGACGAAAACCGCTAACCAGCGCCGTGCCGAGCACCGTCGCCTAAAGGACGCAGCTACATCGATGCATACACCGCATCGATCAGGGCGCGGTTGCGCGGATTCTGCCAGCGCGGCCCCATATCATTCGTCACGTAGCCGAATGCGACGCGGCCCTGCGGATCGCAGAAGCCGAGTGCGCCGCCCGCGCCGAAATGGCCGAATGCGCCGGGGTTTGGACCAAGCGGCCGCTCCGCCTGCGTGAGCTGAAATCCGATGCCAAAGCGACTGTTGCGCTGGTTGATGATGTCGGGGCCATTGACCTGTTCGCTCGTCGCTTCTTCCAGCGCCGCCTTGGACAGAATTCGCACCCCATCAATGCTTCCGCCGCTCGCGAGCGCGGCATAGACGCGCGCGATGCCGCGCGCATTGCCATGCCCGTTCGTCGATGGCACCTCCGCCTCACGCCAGCGCGCCGTGTTCACCCAATGCGAACCCGAAAAACCGGGAGGGTTCCAGTAGGTATTCCAGCGCATCAGCGCCTCGTCGCCGTCGATATTCGGTTTGGCGGGATTTCCCGGCCAGAGAAACTCCGCGACGCGATGGTGCTCGCTCGATGGCAGGCCGATGTGAACGTCTGCGCCAAGCGGGCGGGCGACGTCCTCGCGCAGCAGCCTGCCGATCGTTCGCCCCGAAATGCGGCGTACCAGCTCTCCGGCCAGAAAACCGAAGGTGTTGACGTGATATCCGTGCGCGGTTCCGGGTTTCCACCAGGGCGTCTGAGCAGCGAGTGCACGCGTGATCCTGCTCCAGTCCATCGCGGCGCCATCGGGAAGCGGTTCGCGGATTGCAGGCAATCCGGCCTGATGCGACATGAGCTGGCGAACGGTGATCGTGTCCTTGCCGCCATCGGCGAATTCCGGCCAATAGTCGGCAACGCGCGCGTCGAGATCGAGCTTTCCGTCGTCCGCGATGCGCATGATGGCAATGGCGCAAAGCGCTTTGCTGACCGAGAAGAAATTTACGATTGTGTCGCGGGTCCAATGCGTGCTGCGCGCAACGTCAGCCCAGCCGCCCCACAGGTCCGCCACAACGCGCCCGTCATGCCAGACGCATGCGGCTGCGCCGCGTTCGCCGCGCTGCTTGAAATTCTCGGTAAATTCGGTCCGGACCGACGCAAATCGCTCTTCGCAAAAACCCGCTATAAACGGCGTTTCTTTACTGGACACGGCACAAGCCCTTCAGAATTGCGTTCACCATACCGGGAATACTACGTAAGCGAACAATACGCATAGAAACCGAACTAACGACTTTCATCTTTGGTAATCCACGCGTGCCACTCTGCCAGCCTAGGCGAGGGAAACGTGCAGACAATCGAACCGGAGATGATGTCCCACGAACGCGGCGATGCGCGGGCCGCGATCCTTAAGGCTGCCCGGGCGTTGGTCGAACGGGAAGGCCTGGAAAATCTCACGTTGGGCAAAGTTGCCACAGAAGCCGGTTTGCCGCGCCCGGTCGTTTTCGGCCAATTCGTTCGCAAGGAAGATTTGCTGCTGTGCGTTGCGGCCGACAGCCTGGCAACCCTCACGCGCAAGATGGGCGGTATCGAGGATTCGGTGGACGGCGCAGGCTCGGACGACAATCGTGATGGGGCGACGATCCTGACTCTGCCGCGTTCGGAGTCGGCGCCGGAGCCGTTGGACGTCTTGATCGAAACCGGTCGCGAACTGTCTGTCGCCGCCGGAGGTTCCGCTGAATATCTCGCCACGGGTACAACTCCGGAGAGACGCCAGTCGCGGCGGATCGACGTCTCGAGGCTGACGGACCCGCACGCACGCACTACGCCGCCCAATGACTTTGGAGACGCTGAAGACAAGCCGGACTATGCCCCCATGGGTGACGCTGCGCCCGACAAATCTGTGCCGCGCGCGCCGGACGCGTGGCTAGAGCGCCGTCTGCGCGTGTTCGAACGCGCAATGACCGCGATGGAGGCGCGTCAGGAACAGGTCGAAAAAGACAGCCGCAATCTTGTCGTCTCTGCGGAAAACAGCATCAGGGCCCTCGAAGAAACGCTCACGGCGCTCGTATCGCGCGTTGACGAGTCCGAAGCGCGGCAGAAATCGTCGGCCAGCGAACTCAGATTGGCGCTGAACGAAGCCAATCTGCGCATCCAGACCGTGGAAGGCGTGGCGCAGGCCGCGCTGGTCGAAAACGACACCACGGCCGCTGATATCGCGCCAGCTGCGCTGATCCCGCCGGAACCGGTCCGGTACGAACGGCGTATCGAGCCGTATGTCGAACCAACGCATGATCTTCATGATCCTGCAGACCCTGCCCAAAAGTCATTTCTGGACAGTGCGCGCGCGTCTGCCATCGCCGCCGCAACGGTCAAGGCCGAAAGCGAAGCGGTCAAAAAGAAGCCCAAAAAATTCAGCGTCAGCACACGCTCGATCCTGATCGGCATGCTCATCGGCGCCGCCTTCGTCGCTGGTGCGATGTTCGCGTTTAGCCAGGGCGTGCGCGATGGACGCAACGATGCTCTGCGCCATACCTCGATGCAGCCCACGCAGCCGTCGCCCTTTGCGGCGAGCGCCGCCACCCCGCTCGACAAGCTGACGCAGCTTGCGGAGTCGGGCGATGCGAATGCCGAGATTGAGATCGCGAACAGGTATCTCGATGGAACGGGAACGCCGCGTAATGCTGCCGCGGGCTTTCGCTGGATGACGCGCGCGGCCAAGCAGGGCAACCCTGCGGCGCAATACGTTCTGGGTTCGCTCTATCAGAAGGGAACCGGCACTGCGGCCGATCCGGTTTTGGCGATGCACTGGTATGAGGTCGCGGCGTTGCAGGGAAACCGCAAGGCAATGCACGATCTCGCAATCGCCTATGCCGAAGGTCTGGGCGGGGTCAAGAGCCCTTCGGAAGCCGTGCGCTGGTTCTCGCGCGCGGCCAGCCTGGGCTATGTCAACTCCCAGTTTGATCTCGCCGTTCTGTACGAGCGCGGCGAGGGCGTTCCGCAGAGTCTGCTCGATGCATACAAGTGGTATGCAATTGCCGGCGCGCAGGGCGACGCCGAGTCCAAGGCGCGCCTTGAAGCATTGCGCACCCAGCTCTCGTCCGGTGATCTGGCGGCTGCACAGCATGCGGCGGACATGTTCCGCGCTGCGCAGTACGACCAGGCTTCCAACACGTCCCCCAAGATCTAAGTTTTCGGCCCAGGACCGCGCGAGATCCAGATCTGGGATCCTCTCGCCATCACGCGTCCGTGCTCATCGAAAAGAGCGACGCCGGCAACGAACTTTCGACCGCTTTGTTCGATCGGCCACGCGGTCACGACAGTCGGCTGCCCAGCGCGCGGCAAAGTGGTGACCTCCGCCGTCATGGTGCCAAGAAGGCCGCCTCCCATGCCGGTCTTTACTATCCAGGCAAGGGACCCTGGACAATCGAGAGCCGCCCAGACGATCTCCGGCGGAATGAGCCCATCGGGCTTCGCGAACGCGGGATTTGGCGTCCAGACGCATGCGATTTCACCTTCTTGCGCGCCTTCGACCTGACCCGGGAGGATGCGCAGACCGTCACCTTCCTCGCGGATGGAGCTGCAGGTGAAGCACGGCGGGTGAAACGGTTTTTCGATCACGGGGCAGCGCAGGCCCGCGGCGCGTGCCTGCTCCAGCGTCGGAGCAATAGGAGGTTGCGGCAAATCGGTTGTCGCGTGGGTCGCCTCGGCAATCAGCGTTCCATCGCGTCCCAAGAGCCGAACCAATTTTGTGTCGATCTCGAGATTTAACGGCGTGTCCAGTGGGATGAGCGCCCGCAATGCGACCGTGGACGGTCCGGCGAGTTCTTTTCCTAACAGCCCGCAAACGTACCCACCATTTCCGGAGTTCGGAGGTCCGCGAAACTGACGCTCTATAATGACTTCACGCATAACTCTTCCCACGACAGCGCCGTCGGCGCAGCTCCAGGCGTCCGCCGGTTGCGGTTCGCATCGAGTGGTGTTTGCACTATTCACGCGGCGGCGCGCGCGTGTTCCTTTGCCACACCAAGGTGGCGGACATAGAAGGCCTGCCACGAGGCGCCCTCGAAGTTCGGTATTTCCACATGCCCGCCGGGATTAATGTGCATCGTCTTTTCCTTCGAGGAAAAGGCATTGAACAAGGCGATTCCGCTTTCCCGCGGCGCCACGGCATCTTCCCATTGAAAGACGAATTCGACCGGAATGGTGATGGCGCTAGCCGCCTGTTCCAATGCAGTCGCACCAGTTCGAAGACCGGCCAGACCGAATACGGCGCACTTGATGCGCGGTTCGCTCGCGACAAAGGGAACTCCGATGGCGGTACCCATCGATACGCCCCAGTAGCCGACAGGACCGGCGCTTCCGACGAAGTCGAGCGATTGCACGGCATCGAGCGCGGCCTTCCACTCCGGAACGGCACGCTGCGCGCGTTCGGCCATCGTTTTCATCATCTCGGCAGAGGGACCGCCGGTGCCGCCAATTCCGCGAACGCGGTCGCCGACCTCCTTGGCGAGTTTCTCCGCCTGTTCGCGACTGATGCGATCGCCGTGTCCGGGCGCGTCGATGGCCAGCGTCGCATAGCCAAGCCGCTGGGCATATTGACGTGCGCGCGCGGCGAGCGTGCCGATCTTCTTGTGCTGCGATCCACCATGACCCATGAGGACGAGAGGACGCGGACCCTTCGCGCCTTCAGGCGACCAGATCACAGCCGGAACTCGCTCGCCCGCGACGGTGACGTCAAAAAGCCGTTCCGTGACGCCTGCTTCGGATTTTTCACGTGTGAATGTGACCACGTCGTCGCTCCCGCTCTGCCTTTGGCGCCAGCGTGACGCAGCGAGCGCCGCAGTCAAGCCGGGCTCCAGGGGGTGCGACGAGCGAGGCGCTTGGGAAGATCTAGCGGGCTGGATTGTGGGGGTTCGACTTTGGCCGTTGCGCCGATGCCAGCGCATCGCGAAAGCCGTCCTGCCAGCGCGCGCGCTCGGGATCGGAAGGGAACGGATTGAGTTTCGAAATTTGTTGGAGACCGGCGGCTTCGCGTTCGTCGGCCGTCAACTTATTCGCGGCGCTCCAGCCCGCTGCATAGACGCGGCTCAGCTGGAATGCCGTCGTGTCAGTCACGATGACGGCACGTCCTGTGTGAGCAGAATTTGGACGATCTCGCTTGGCCGGCACAATTTTGCAGCCCGCTGGGTCGTCACGATCGGGCGATTGATCAGCGAAGGATTTTCGACCATCGCGTCGAGAAGCTCGGCGTCACCGACATCGCCGTCGTCGAGGCCAAGCTCGCGAAAGAGATTTTCTTTCGAGCGCACCAGATCGCGAACCGTGATATTCATCCGTTCGATCAGCGACCTGAGTTCGTCGCGGGCGAATGGCGTCTTCAGATACTCGACCACGCGCGGTTCGTGACCGGCGGCTCGGATAGCGGCCAACACGTTGCGCGAGGTGCCGCAGTTTGGATTGTGGTAGATCGTGATTTCCACTGTGTCTCCTGGCCAATCTAACCAATTCATGCCTGCGTGCCGGAATCCATGGATACGCGGCGAACCGGCGCGAAAGCGGCGAAAGCGTGGTCGCGCGTCAGGATTTATCGATGGGGCCGGGCCCGATAGCAACGTCTGGCGCTGCGCCTTCGTTCAGCGCTTTGCGCCGAGCGGTCTTTTCGGCCTGTTTCTGGGCTTTTTCATCGGCTTTGGCCCGCTGGGCGCGCTCGCGCTGACTGCGCTCATGGGAATAGTTTGGTGGGCGAGGTGCCATGGGGAATCCTATCGCTCTGGCGTGCCAGGCCAGGTTGGCTGTCATTGTGTCGGCTGAGTCTGACGTGACTTAGCACACCTTTCGCCGGGACAAGACTCCGTCAGCCTCAATAGGCCGAGCGGCTAGGTCCGAGAAATGTCGAGAACGTGCGACACCCGGGCAGACTTGGCATCGGCCGTGTTCGGCTCTGTGTGGACGACAATCAAGATGGAGTCTGGCGCGGACGCATCCGCGCCCATCGGCGCATAAAATGTCTCGATATTCAGGTAGGTCTGGTCGCGAAATTCCATCCGGCCAAACGTGCGCGCCGGGCTTCGAGCCTGAAGCGATACGTTCAAGGTCGCGTCCCAACGCGTGCGGAATGGCTCAGGCAGGCACTCATCCAGGAACTTTCCGGTCATGCCGCCGAAATTGCGCTCAAGGGCGGTTCCCGTCACTCGGATGCGGAAACGCGTTCGCCCGTTCTCGCGCAACACGTCCATGATTGCGACTTTCGGCAGAAAGCCCTTCATCAGCTTGGGCGTGAGGTCGGTTCGCAGCGGCAGTTCGCGTGTCCCGGCGAGCCTGCGCCAGAGCGCGAGTGCTGCGCGTAGGTCAGGGGATTCGAAGGCGAGCGAAGGATCAAGCCGATTGGGCCAGCCGGCGAGCTCTGCCAGCCGGTTATACTCCTCGAAAAACTTGTTGCGCTCGGGTGCCATACGTTCAGGTTAGGCGAACGTGTTTGACGGAGTATTAAGCAGTCATTCTGGCGGCCGATGCTGTAGAAGCGTGACTGCAGAAACCCGCCATTCCGGCGGATATTTGCGGCGATCGAGGCTTTCGGCTCCATGGCGATGAACAACTCCTACAAATCGCGCATTCGCCGGATCAAGCGCGCCTTAGCGCGCAACGGGCAGGGACTTCGCATGTCGCCGACCAAGAATCGGCGCGCGCCCGACTGGGGCAAATTTCAGGTCATTGATCTGGAATCGAGTGAGGTGGTTCACGGCAAGGGATACGTGCTGACGATCGACGAAGCCGAGGCGTTTGCCATTTCCTGATCCGACCCGAGGCGTTCGTCACGCGAACAGCGTCCACCAGATTATTCAATTCAGGCAAGATTGCTCGAGTACAAGTCGAGACCGGAATAGCGCATCGAATTTCTGAGCGTTCCAGCGCCAC
>CAVUJC010000008.1:0-137681 GCA_963741725.1 uncultured Alphaproteobacteria bacterium
TCTTGCTTCCACAGTGCTTCCAGAAGCCCCCAAGCGAAAAAGGCGCCCGAGAGGGCGCCCTTTAAGCATTTGATTTTACGGACATTTATTGGTTGCGGGGACAGGATTTGAACCTGTGACCTTCAGGTTATGAGCCGCAACGCCGATCAGCTCACCTGAGTTCAGCAACGAGACATGGGCCAGCCGGGGGCAATGACCAGTTTCAGGGTCGGCGAATGTCGGCTTTGGGTCGAAAGCGGATGTTCGGCCAGCACGGCAATCCGCGCCGGGCTTCCGCGACTGACGTCCATGGCTTAGCGTTTGCCAACATTCGGGAGGGCGTCTGACGTGCTGACAGTTCATCACTTAGGGATTTCGCAATCTGAGCGCATTGTGTGGCTGTGCGAGGAACTAGGCATCGACTATGCGCTCAAGCGCTACGAGCGGCGGGCGGACAATCGTCTCGCGCCCGATGAGTACAAGGCGTTGCACCCGATGGGCATCGCCCCGGTGATTACCGACGGTAGCTTCGTTCTCGGCGAGAGCGGTGCGATCTGCGACTACATCTGCGGGCGCTATGGCGACGACCGCCTCAGTCCAAAGGCGGACGATCCAGATTTCGCTGATCATTTGTTCTGGTTTCACTGGTCGAACGGTACTTTCATGACAACGCTGATGATGCAGCTGGTGCTGTCGAGCGGCGCCCCGGGCAATCCTGCGGCCGCATTTGTCGAGGACCGGAGCCGCCGCGGCTGGGCGATGGTGGAAAAGCGGCTGGCCGAGACGCCGTTCTTCGGCGGCCGCAACCTTACCACCGCCGACATCATGATGGTCTACTGCTTGACCACGAGCCGTGCCTTCCGCGGCACTTCAATCGATCCCTATCCTAACCTGAAGGGCTACCTACGGCGCATCGGCGAGAGAGCTGCCTACCGGCGCGCAATCGCCAAGGCCGAACCGGATATGACCCCGATGCTTATTTGATCGGTGAACTTGTTCCCGCCAGGCAAGACTAATGTCTGCTTTGTGTGGAAAGCGGACGCGTGAGCTTGCTCACCCAACCTTGGCGAGGTCTGCGTGAAAGAGCGAGACGATGTCGCTAGGCTTGGTCATAAGAGTCTCTCGCAACATTGTCTCGATCACCACTGCAAATTCGGGCGCGATGGTCGGGGCCTGTTGTAACCAAAGGGCACGGTAAACAGGTTGGTTAAGCCACGAGTACCGGACACTTCGCATGGAATTGTCGAGTGTCATTTCGTCGACAAGCCCAGCCTTGTGCTGCAGGTATGCATCCTGGGCGCTGAGAAGGGTAACGCGAAACGCGAGTTGTAGGCGCAACAACTCCTCAGCCGTGAACGAAGTGTCGCCAGCAATGACGCGGGTTCGCAATTCATTTATCGGAGATTCGGCGTACCAACGCAGATAGTCCGCAACTCGCGTGATATAGCCTTGATTCAGGACCGCGCGCTGGTTTTTCTCCGCCTGTCGAACCTGAATTGCGAGGTAGACGAGGGATACCAGTATAGCCATGCCGCTGACGAGACTGCCGATGGATGCAAGATCTGCGAGAGTCATGGAGAGTTCTCCGATTTTGGGAATGCGATGATGCAGATTAGCCGAGTTGACCCAGCTTCTTAAATCTTCGCCATCTCCTCGGTCATGTATTGGCCCAATAGCTCGGCAACGGCTCGAGGCGCAGCCCCCTTTACCTCGAGCATCAGAGAATCGACGAAGTCGCGGTAGCCTTCACCTATACCGTCCCTGGCGGCCCTCCACGCAGCGCGATAGGCAGGGTTCCTCAGAAGACCCTTCAAGGTGGCCACATCAAACTCCCAGCTCTTAGCGTCAAGAGTCTTCGACTGGAACTGAAGGAAGCTGTCCTCGTAGTTCCAAAAGATAGCGGCAGCGAAGCCGTAGAACGCGAAATTCTGCGCGGGGTTCATCGCTTGGCCTCCTTGAAAAGCCCGCATGATCGTTTCGCTCAATATTGGATCGGTCATTTTCATTAATAAGTCCACGGTTCGCGCACTGCGTCCCTGTTGCATGAGCGACTTCTGGTTCAGATTGGCTTGGCGCATTTGCAGCGCCAGGAAGATGAATGAAAAAACGACTGCCAGTCCGCTTATGAAGCTGCCGAGTGCTGCAAGATCTGAAAGTGACATGTGATGCCCCCTGAGTTGAATCAGGGCAGACGATAGCCGATTTCGGTTAGCGCAGGACCTCGGCGAGCTCGGATTCGTAACGGGCAACTTGATCGAGCGGTTTGGCAAGCGGAAGTGTCTCAATCAGCTTGCTCATAATCGACACAAACTCGTCTGCAAAATAGACTCGGTTAGCTTTCCATAGTGCCCGGTAAACAGGCTGCTCCATGTAGAACCTCGCCGCGCCCAAAGCATTATCGAACGTCACTGGATCCGTCAGTCCGGCCTTGTTTTGGACGTAGGCGTCCTGAGCGCCTATGACGATCTTGCGCATGACAAGACGCAGTTGATTGAGTTCTATGGATGTGAATTTTGTATCACCAGCAAGAACGCGACTTGTTACTTCCATAATGTGCGGTTGCGCGAGGAAGGAAATATCTTCCGAACCGCGGTTGATAATTCCCTGATTCATCAGCGCCCGCTGGTTTCGTTCCGTCTGCCGCACTTGCAGCGACAGGTAAACGAGTGACACCAGAACGGCGACGCCACTAACAACACCACCGATTGCTGCAACGTCCGAAAGTGTCATGACGGTCCCCCAAGCACTTGTGCGTGGGGCAACGATAGCCGAATTCCGCCCTGCGGCCCAGCCAAAAGGCGAACGTCCGCTAATGGGATGGACCGGCTGCTTCCCCGGTCCTGTTAGCCTTTCGAGGCGTACCCGCGAACCACAGGAGAAGCAGACATGACACGCAAAGCAGATACGAAGATCCCGGCACTGGCATCGGTTGGGATCGATATTGCCA
This sequence comes from uncultured Alphaproteobacteria bacterium, assembly GCA_963741725.1. Taxonomy (GTDB): domain Bacteria; phylum Pseudomonadota; class Alphaproteobacteria; order Micropepsales; family Micropepsaceae; genus Rhizomicrobium. The sequence goes on from CAVUJC010000008.1 coordinate 2,927, forward strand.
AGGAGGTCTTTCACGTCGTCGGATTTGGTACTGACGGGAAGATCGCATTCCGCTGGAAGCTGAAGCGGCTGGCGTTTGCTGAAGCGTTCAGGAAGCTGTCACCCTGCATCGTCGGCATGGAGGCGTGCCTGAGCGCCCACTTTGTCAGCCGGACGCTTCGCTCGCTGGGACATGAGCCGCGGATTATTCCGGTGTTCTAGGTCAAGCCGTTCGTGAAGGGCCAGAAGAACGACTATAACGATGCCGAGGCCATTGCCGAGGCGGCGCTGCGGCCAAACCTGCACCTGGTGCGCGAGAATGGCCTGACGTCTTTTTTGTACCAGCGGAAGTGAGACTACTGCATAGCTGATGTCCCATCTAGATGGGACATCAGCGGCGCAAAAGTTTGTGGCGCTGGCGGTCGGTATCCAAGCGCTGAGTGCGGTCTGACGGTGTTGTAGTGATGGCGCCATTGACCAATGACGACCTTGGCTTCCTTGAGGCTGTAGAAGATCTCACCGTTCAACAGCTCGTCACGCAGTTTGCCGTTGAAGCTTTCGCAGTAGCCGTTCTCCCAGGGACTGCCGGGCTCGATGTAGAGGGTCTTGGCGCCGACATTCGCTAGCCACTGGCGTACGATCTTGGCGGTCATCTCCGGGCCGTTGTCGGAACGGATGTGCTCAGGGACCCCACGCATGAGCATCACGTCTGCCATCGTTTCCAGAACACCCAGGCTGTTGATCCGGCGTGCGACACGGATCGCTAAACACTCTCGGGTGAACTCATCGATCAACGTCATCAACCGAACTTTGCGGCCATCATGGGTCTGGGCTTCGACGAAGTCATAGGACCAGACATGGTTGCGCCGCTCCGGTCTGAGCCGGACGCAGGAGCCATCGTTGAGCCAGAGGCGTCCTCTCGGCCTTTGTTTTCTGGGAACTTTGAGCCCCTCACGGCGCCAGATGCGCTGCACACGGTCACAACTAACGTCCCAGCCCGCTTCTTCCAAAAGCGAGTGGATGCGTCGATAGCCGTATCGACCATACTGGGCAGCCAGCGCCATGATCGCGTGTGTCAGCGTGTCTTCGTCACAACGCGCAATGACTGCGTAGCGCTGTGTTCCGCGTGGTTGGCCGACGAGCCGGCAGGCCTGGCGCTCCGAGACATGATACTTCTCCCGGACCCGATCGACCGCCTGCCGGCGCCGCTCGGGGCTTACAAGTTTCCCGAGGCGATGTCCTTCAACACCTGCTTCTCGAGAGACAGATCAGCCACCAGCCGCTTCAGGCGAGTGTTTTCCTTCTCCAGATCCTTCATTCGACGCGCCTGATCCAGATCGAGGCCACCGTATTCCTTGCGCCAGCGGTAGTAACTCTGATCCGAGATCTCCGCTTCACGGCACGCGATCGCCACCGACTTACCCGACGACGTCGCAACTTCAATCTGCCGCAGCAGCGTCACTATCTGCTCCGGGCTGGGTCTCTTCTTCGGCATGACAAAGCTCCTTTCCAAGCCAATTTCTATCAATTCGCTTGGTACAAAAAGAGCCAGTCAGGTCAACCCCTCGCGGTGCGTTGGCAAAGTGCACCGATGCGATGGTGGCCGTGCCGAGTGGATTCTTAAATTCGCATCCAAGCTATTCATCGGACGCGCTCAAAGCACCTTCGTCGAAGGGATAAAACCGTTAGGTCGCGAGTGTCACCTTCGCCCCAGGACTTTGGTGAGCGTATCGCTTGAGCACTTTTACGTTGCGCAACTGGCGCCGATCTATCAAGTACTCGCGTTCAGCGTAGCGGTCGGTCGCCGTTCCTGCTGGTGCAGAAATGATTGCTTCGGGGGTGGCGAACGTTTCTAACAACACGCTCCCAGTCGGATGACCTCGACATTCTTGGGCGAAGGAATCGGCCACATGGAGTTCAGTCGTCCAAGACGCCCCATAGGTTCGACGTCTGCGGTTTTCTGCCTGCTCACCGCGATATAGAACAAGACCTGGACCTGAATAGGAAGGCAACAATACTCGCAACGCGCGGACTAGTGTGACGTCATCAGCGGTCTCTTGGCGAATGTGGTCGCCGTATTGGATGTGCACACGTAGAAAGTACGCTCGCGTCTCATCGGGCACAGAGCCAAGCCGCAAAATCGCCCGCATAGCGTGTAGCCAACCGCCGCCGTCATGGTGGCCATAGCTGAGAATCTCGAACGTCGCCTGCATACGCTTGGGATCGCCAGCTGCGGCGCCTGCAACGAATTCGCGGACTGCGCGTCTTGCCTTCCGACCTCCCTCCAAAAGTGCCGCGCGAATTTCTTCGCCCGTTAGCTCACGCACCATTCCATCGCCTCTCTTATCGCCACCAGACGTCAGGGAGTTCGGCAGCTCTGGGGTCGTTTTGAAATTTCCTGCATTGCTATTCTGGCAGCCAGTTCGTGTTGGCGCGATTCAGCCGCAGTGTCCGTGAACGTCCGCTTTCCAGTCAAAGCCGACGTTGGTGCAGCGTGCGGTTCGATCTCGGCTCCTCTTGCATTCTGATGGAAACTCCAAAAGTCCGGAATTCCAGCGCGCAATAATGATGGCAAAACAGCCGCTTAAAAATTCGTACTGTTTGCCGGCAGTCAGGAGCTTTGGAGAACTTCGGCCAGAGAGAGACGGATTTGGTCTCCGGCACTTGTAAGTCGGTCCTGAGCTTCGAGGAGAAATCTGCGCGGATATTGGCATTTTAAGCGGTCTGGCCAGCAGCAGAGAAATTACGATTTAGATTAACTGGCGGAGCCGGAGGGATTCGAACCCTCGATACGGCTTTTCAACCGTATAACGGTTTAGCAAACCGCCGCCTTCAGCCTCTCGGCCACAGCTCCCGCGCTATTTCCGGCCTTGCCAGGGGCCGGTCCGTAAAACCCTGAACAGGCGAACCAAAACGGAACGGCTGTTGGGGACGTGAGGGGTTGTAGCGGTCGCCATACCCACTAATCAAGTTGGCCTCCGGCTGCCGCGCGCCGGCATATAATGTGAAGCTGGGGCGGCCGCGATCGGCTCGGCCGCAGGCGGTATTCGGCCCTTTTGGCGCCGCCCGGCCCTTGCGACTCACCCGGTAAGCTTGTTGCGAATTTACCCTGAGCGCGGACTGTCCCTTGTAAGGCCTTCGGAACAGGCGCAGCATTCTGCAACAGCGGGGGCTGACCCTTCGGGCTTCGTGCCCCGCCGCGAAAGCCGTCCGGAGCGTTTCCGGAAAAAGAGATTGGGCGGCGCGGACGTCGAAGACCGAAACGGCTGGCAACAACCGCAACGGAGGAGCGACGCATGTTGGTCAAAAATATTCTGGGTGAAAAAGGTCGGGAAGTCATTTCGATTTCCAGCGACGCCACGCTTTCGGAAGCAACGCGTCTGCTTGCGCGCCGCCGCATCGGCGCCATCGTGGTGCGCGACGAAACCGGTGCGCTTGCCGGGATCCTCTCGGAGCGCGACGTGGTGCGCGCGGTCGCCGACGAGAGCGTCACGGCGCTGGCCCGTCCGGTGAGCGCCTATATGACGCGCGCCGTCGCGACCTGCTCGGAGAACGACACGGTCGAGGACCTCATGGAGATGATGACCATGGGACGGTTCCGGCATCTGCCGGTCGTCGACAATGACGTCATCACCGGCATGATATCGATCGGCGACGTCGTCAAGACGCGCATCGCCGAAACGGTGCAGGAAGCCACTTCGCTGCGCGCCTACATCACCGCGGCGTAGTTTGGGCGCCGTGCGATGCGGCGGGGATGAGGCATGCCGAACCATGTGAAGTTCTTCTCCGTCATGGCGGACGATGTCGCGCGCGCGCGCAAATTCTATGAGACGGTCTTCGGCTGGACGTTCGAGGCCTGGGGTCCGCCAGGCTTTTTCCTGATCCGCGGCGCGGGTATCGAGGGCTCGCTCCACGCGCGCGCCGAACCGCTGACCGGCACGGGCTATCGCGCGTTCGAAGTGACCATCGGCGTCGATTCCATCGACGCGATCGAAAAGAAGATCGTGCCGGCCGGCGGCGTGATCACACAGGCCAGGATGCATATTCCGACCGTCGGAACGCTTCTTTACTGCAACGATACCGAGGGCAACCGCGTCGGCGTGATGCAGTACGACCGGTGAGCGTTCTCAACGACGCCAGGCTGGAGGGCCTGCTCGATGCGCTGCATGCGCAGAGCGCCGGACAGGACGGCGCGATCAACGCCTATTTCACCCGCCGCATCCAGGAAGGAACGCTGAGCTGGGACGGCTTCGATGCCGAGACCAACGCATTCTTCGCCGACAAGATGGTCGCGCTGGAAAAAGTGAAGGCGGAATATTGCTACATGCTGTGCCGCGCGCTGAACGCGAAGCGGATCGTCGAGGCGGGGACCTCTTTCGGCGTCTCGACGCTCTATCTTGCAGCCGCGATCCGCGACAATGGCGGCGGAACGGTGATCGCGACGGAGTATGAACCGCAAAAGGCAAAGATCGCGCGCCGGAACTTCGAGGCCGCAGGTCTCTCGTCCTTCATCGACCTGCGCGAAGGCGATCTCAATGAGACTTTGCGAAGGATCGAGGGACCGGTCGATTTCATGCTGCTCGACATCTGGACCGAAGCGGTGATGCCGGCGGTGCGGAACGTTGCGCCGCATCTGCGCAAGGGCGCCGTGATAGTGGCGGACAACAGCGAGCAGTCGCGTCGCGGCTACAGGGCCTATTTCGAATACATCGCCGATCCGGCCAACAGACTCGTCACCATGACGCTGCCCTTCGAAGGGGGCCTCGAGATGACGGTGCGGATCTAGAGCCCGTCTGCAAAGGCGAGGAAACCTCTCGCGAAATTGTCCGGGTCTTCCAGGAACGCGGCGTGGCCGCCTTCGAACATCTCGACTTTCACGTTCGAAAAAGTCTGCGCCACCGCCTTGCAGCGCGACCAGGCGATGATCTGGTCGTCCTTCGCCCAGGCGATCCAGACGGGGCAGGCGACTTTCGGCGCGAGGGAGCGGATGTCAGCTTGCGGCTTCGCAAAGCCTTCCCACGCCGCGCGCAGGACGCCAGCGATTTCATAGGCTGAGGCGACGATGCGCGCGCGCTGCTCGGGCGCGCGCTTCAGCACAGCCGAATAGTAGATGCCGAAGGCGCGGCCGTACCATGCCTTGCCGTTTTCGCCGGCGCGAAAGAAGGCGACAAAGCGCTTGATGAGAAAACGCACGAACGGCGTCAGCTCCGCAAGCCCGCCGCTATTGCAGAGAACCAGGGCCTTCACGCGCTCCGGATGCCCGGCGGCAAAGCGCAGCGCCGTCGCGCCGCCGATGGAATTGCCCAGAAGGATGGCCTGTTCGATGCCAAGAGCGTCCATCGCGCCGAGCACCAGCTTGGCGTAGTGCAGCGGATCGGGCGCGCCGCCATCCGCGGGCGAGCGGCCCTGTCCGGGCCAGTCGAGCGCGATGATCTCGAAACGATCGCCGATGCGTTCGGCAAGCGGAACGAAGTCGCGCGCGCCATGGCCGATGGCGTGAAGGCAGATGACGGCCGGGCCCTTGCCGCGCCGCATGACGGCCAGCCGCGATCCGGCGGCGTCGATCCACATAGCCGGCTCCGGCGCACCGACCGCGCTGCGCAGCGTCGTTTCCGCAGCATGCATGTTCATGGCATGGCGCCGGCAGCGATGAAGGCCAGCGCGCCGGCGAGCGCGAGGTCCTTGGCGAAGGATGTTCGCTCCGCGCGCTCGGCAAAGTTGCGGTGGAAGACGATCGCCGTCGCCAGGCAGAAGATGCTGAGCGAAGCCGCCGCGAGCAGCGTCATCCAGCCGGCGAGGAGCGCGCCGCCGGCCGCGATCTCAAAGACCGCGACAAGGGGAAGAAGAAAGCCCGGAACATGTTCCTGCGCCATATGGGCAAGGATCGGTTTCGGTCCCGTAAGCTTGGTGAAGCCAGCCAGAACGAAAAGCAGTGCGAGAAGTCCGCGCCCCGCCAGCGCGACCAGGTGTGCCGTCATGATGCCGTTCTCCGCATGTCCATTAGTGATATGAATATCACTAGAATGGATGTCAGGCAAGGCGCGCCAAAAGTGCTGGAAAAGGCCGTTTCAAGGGGCTAGAACCGTGCAGCCGCCACAGGTGATGGAAAAATCACATGCCGCCCCGCCGCGATCCCGATGCCACCCGGACCCGCCTGCTCGCCGCGGCGCAGAAGGAATTCAACGTCCATGGCTATTTCGGGACGGACACCAACCGCATCGCGCGGCGCGCCGGCTTTGCGCCGCAGACCTTCTATCGCCACTTCGAAGACAAGATCGCAATCTTCCTTGCCGTCTACGACACCTGGTGGAAGGCGGAATTGGCCGCGCTCGGCGATCTGCTCAGCAAACCGGCCGCACGCAGCGATGCGAAAAAGGCGGCGGCGATCGTCGCGGACTTCCACACGCGCTGGCGCATTTTCCGCCGCTCTCTGCGCCACCTCGCGATCGAGGAGCCGCGTGTGCGCGCCGCCCGCAATGCCGCGCGGCTTGCCCAGATCAAACGCCTTCAGATCAACACGCCGAAAAAGCGAAAGCTGAAGGAAATGGTTGCTGCCCTGCTGGCGTCGGAAAGGATCTGCGATGCGCTCGCAGACGGCGAACTGGCCGATCTTGGTCTCAGCAAGGCTGTTTCGCTCGAGCTTGTGGCCGACAGGATGGCGGAACTCACGCGCAGAAGCACCTAGATGGAACCGTTCGTGCCGTGATGCGTTCCCCCTGTGCACGAAGAGGCGACGTCCTCTTTCGCCGCACTCAGGAGACACATTATGACACTCAAGACGCTGATTTTGGGCGGAACGGCCCTATTGCTGGTCGCCGGAACTCCCGCCCTGGCGGACGAAAGCAACTACAACCAGAACTCCACGCCTGCAGAGCGCGTACAGACCAACGCGCTCAACAGCGATGCGGCCGACGCTGCGCGCGCCAATACGGCTTCAACCGCAGCCGCCCAGGAGGATTATGACGCTTCGCGCGCCGCCTATGAGCGCAGCCTGAACGACTATCGCGAGACCAAATCCAACTACGACAATGATCGGGCCCGTTACGATGCCCAGCGCGAGAACTATGATCGCCAGCGGGCGCAGCGCTGGAGCGCATTCCATGACCATGATCAGTTCCGCAATGTCGCTTCGCTGCACGAGGCCGATCTTGTCGGTCTGGCCGTCGCGACACAGAGCGGAGAACGGATCGGACGCATCCGCGCCGTGGACTTCGGCTCAAACGGCCAGGTTCGCCGCCTCTCGATCGAGGTGAGCTGGCGCCACAATGCGTGGGTGTATGCCGACGATGTGCGCTACGATCCGCGCAACAAGGCATTGCTCATCGATCTGTCGCGTGACCAGGTCGACCGCCTGTCGCGCATGCGCGAATTCAACTCCTGATCTGTCTGATCAATGTCGAAAGCCGGCGCGCGTTGGCGCCGGCTTTTTGCGTTATGCCGTGATGATGTCATTCAGTGCCTTGGTCCACGGGACCCAGCGATCATCGGGGCCGCGTATCCCGTCCCACAGCATGTTGTTGCAGACATAGCCGACGGCAAAGCCGCTTTCGGGGTGCGCGAAACCGAGCCGTCCGCCGGCACCGGCATGACCGAACGAACCGTCGCCGAGCATCGGCTCGACCCTGCGGTTGAGCTCGTAGCCGAGCGCCAGGCGCTGCGGATCGGGATTGGGCAACTTGGCGAAGTCGCCCGGACTTTTGAGGCCGTCGGTCTGCGGCTTGCGCGCGCGCTCCATCGTCTCCCGCTTGAGCAGCCGCACGCCGTCCACTTCGCCGATGGTCGCGGCGTACATCCTGGCCAGCGAACGTGCGTTGCCGATCATGTTGGCGGCCGGGATCTCGGCGGCATGGCCCTGGCGCGTGTTGATGATCTCGATCGCCTCGTCCGTGGCGATCAGCATGTGCATCATCGCCTGCGAAATGCGTGAATCGACGTCGATATTGAAGCCGGCGAGAAGGCCTTTCCATTGCTCGAGCGTCATCGTCGGACGATCGGTAAAGTGCTGTGCCACGCGGCTTTCCTCGCTTTCGGGAAGGCCGATCCAAAGCTCCAGTCCAAGCGGCTTGGAGATTTCGTCGGCGAGGAATTGTCCCGGCGTTTTTCCGGAAACGCGGCGGATCACTTCGCCGACGAGATAGCCGTAGGTCACCGCGTGATACATGTTCGCGGTGCCCGGTTCCCAGAGCGGCTCCATCGCCTCGAGCGCGTCGGTGCACATCTCCCAGTTCAGAAGTTCCTTCGCGCCGATCCCGCTTCTGGGCTCGAAGCTGTTCAGCCCGACGCGGTGCGACAGGAGATAGGAAACCGGAACGTTCTGCTTTCCGGCCTTGCCGAATTCCGGCCAGTACTTGGTCACCGGCGCATCGAGATCGAGCAGGCCGCGTTCGCACAGCATGTGCGCCGCCGTCGCCATCGCGCCCTTGCTGCAGGACATCATCACGGCGATGGTCTTGTCCGTATACGGACGGTTATTGATCTTGTCGCGGCCGGTCCACAAATCGACGACCTTCTTGCCGTTGCGATAGACGCACAGTTGCGCGCCGCCCTCGTCGGCGATCTGGCCGGCGGCAAATCCGTCGCGCACCGCCTCATAGCCTTTTTCGACCGTTCCGCTGACTTCGTTCATGCGACGCACTCCCGGATATGCTTTTACTTTGTATCTATAGTTCTACGCTTCATACCAAATTCGCGCCGCAATATCATGTAGCGATGCAGCTCGTGATGCCGCGCGCGTTTCATAGTCCGCTGCCGACGACGAAAGCGGAAGAGCGATACGAATTGAGTGTCGTGTGACTTTGCAGTCGCACGCGCATTTTCGCGGCCGTTTTACGCAACGCTCCCCCAGTAGGTTTTTGAAATGCAAAGCCGATTGGGTGTCCGATGTATACTATACAGTATACATTATACGGCACTAAATTGAGTGACGGCATATATTGGTAAAACGCTCCAATATTTCAGTTGAAGCGCCTGCTTCTATTTTCTAACTCTGCTCATTGACTTAACAAACGTGCCGGTCGCTGCGCGAGCGGTTTGGCGAAGAAGAGCAGGGGAAGATCATGAAGCTTCGTGCATTGTTGCTAACCAGCGCTCTGGCGCTCTGCGTCACGCCGGCCTTCGCCGGCAGCAATCCGGGCTGGTACCTCGGACTCGGTGTTGGTTACGACCAGCTTGAGCCGGTCCATGGCACCACCAACATCCAGCCCTCGACCAAATTGTCGCTCGATTATTCCGGTGATGCCATCTATGCCGGCGCGGCCGGATACCGCTTTACGTCGGGCCTGCGTATCGAAGTCGAACTCGGCTACGACGCGCACGATGCGAACAAGGCCAATTCGCAAGGCTCTCCGCCCATTCTCAAGCCGATCCTGAGCGGCGGCACGGCGACCACGTCCGCGCTGCTCAATCTTGTCTATGACTGGCACCTTGGCGATCGCTGGGGTGTGTCAGTGGGAGGCGGCATCGGCGCTGCTGCGGTCAATCACTATGAGCATATCAATGCTCCGGCAGCTCTTTCCGGAACGCATACGGAGTTCGCCTGGCAGGGCATCGTCGGCGCTGAACTATGAGGCGACTGACGATCTCGAACTGTTCCTCGACTACCGCTACCGCACCGACGAAGTGAATCATGACTTCAACGCCGCCGGGCAGCCCAACTTCATCAACGTTTTGCAGCAGCAGGAGAATGTCGTTCTGCTCGGGGTTCGCTGGGATCTCGGCCATCCCGCGCCGCCGCCGCCACCCCCGCCGCCGCCGCCACCACCGCCTCCTCCTCCGCCACCCCCGCCGCCTCCGCCGGTGAAGACGTTCATCGTCTTCTTCGACTTCGATAAGGCAAACCTGACGGACAAGGCTGTCGAGGTGGTCCAGGAAGCCGTGCACACCGCCAAGGAAAACGGCTTCGTGAAGGTATTGGTCACCGGTCACACCGACACCGTCGGCTCGGACAGCTACAATCAGGCGCTGTCCGTGCGACGTGCGCAGTCGGTCAAGGATGAGATGATCCGCGAGGGTCTGGACGGTTCCGGCATCTCGATCGAGGGCAAGAGCTTCCACGATCCGCTGGTTCCGACGGGACCAGCCGTTCGCGAGCCGCAGAACCGCCGCGCGGTCATCGACCTGGGCGGCTAGGCGCGAGCAAAGCCAGACGAATGACAAAGGGCGGGCCTCACGGTCCGCCCTTTTTCCTTGGCTCGATGATCGGACTGAAGAGACCGTACGGGGCTCACCGACCGCGAGTCGCGGCGCGCACATGAGGGCCGATCGCAATTTGAGTCGCGTGTTTGAAGACTTGTGAGGGCGCCGCAGAGTGCGTCCAGACGCGCAGCTGCGTGACGGAGGCGGTGGCTGCGAACTCTGCCTGGAGATGAGGTTCTTGCCCGCACTCATTGCGCAGTCGCGAAAAGCCTTTATTAATCTAGATCATGTAGGTCGCACCCTGTCGCACCACGAGGCGATTTTGGCGGTGCAACAAGCCAAAACCGGCGATCCACAGGACCCTCAAAAAATCTTGTTTTTGCTGCGTTTTACCGTTTGACACGCCGGATAGGCCCGCCTATACACCGCGCCCACGCCGAACGCGGGTGACGAGCTTGCGGTCGGCGTTGTTTCTGACGGAAGATGGAAGTTCGCCTTCCGGCGGGGCTCTTTGACATTGTGATAAAGGAAGGGGAACGTGGGCGGCGGCTCGGCCAGCCACGCTTCGAGACTTTATGTCTTGAAGCTAACTAATCGAGCTTTCGTTGATAAAGCTCGCGTTCTTCTGCAAGACGAAATTGTTAAATGTTCGGTTGTTTCGGAGCTGTGACGGCGCCGAGACGACCAAACCCTAGTCAATCAGTTTTGCGAACAAACGCGAGAATTGAGTCAGCGAGAGTTCAGGATCATAACTTGAGAGTTTGATCCTGGCTCAGAACGAACGCTGGCGGCAGGCCTCAAACATGCAAGTCTAGGGGACGTAGCAATACGTCACCGGCGGACGGGTGCGTAACACGTGGGAATATACCTTTCGGTACGGAACAACGCAGGGAAACTTGCGCTAATACCGTATACGTCCTTACGGAGAAAGATTTATCGCCGAAGGATTAGCCCGCGTTCGATTAGCTAGTTGGTGAGGTAATGGCTCACCAAGGCAACGATCGATAGCTGTTCTGAGAGGAAGATCAGCCACACTGGGACTGAGACACGGCCCAGACTCCTACGGGAGGCAGCAGTTGGGAATCTTGGACAATGGGGGAAACCCTGATCCAGCCATGCCGCGTGAGTGATGAAGGCCTTCGGGTTGTAAAGCTCTTTTACCCGGGAAGATAATGACTGTACCGGGAGAATAAGCTCCGGCTAACTTCGTGCCAGCAGCCGCGGTAATACGAAGGGGGCTAGCGTTGTTCGGAATTACTGGGCGTAAAGCGCGCGCAGGCGGTTTCTCAAGTCAGTGGTGAAAGCCCGGAGCTCAACTCCGGAACTGCCATTGAAACTGTGAAACTTGAGGACGAGAGAGGTGAGTGGAATTCCCAGTGTAGAGGTGAAATTCGTAGATATTGGGAAGAACACCGGTGGCGAAGGCGGCTCACTGGCTCGTTTCTGACGCTCAGGCGCGACAGCGTGGGGATCAAACAGGATTAGATACCCTGGTAGTCCACGCCGTAAACGATGAACGCTAGCCGTTGGATAGCTTGCTATTCAGTGGCGCAGCTAACGCATTAAGCGTTCCGCCTGGGGAGTACGGCCGCAAGGTTGAAACTCAAAGGAATTGACGGGGGCCCGCACAAGCGGTGGAGCATGTGGTTTAATTCGACGCAACGCGCAGAACCTTACCAGGGTTTGACATCCTGAGACCGCTCCTTAATGGGAGTTTTCCCGCAAGGGACTCAGAGACAGGTGCTGCATGGCTGTCGTCAGCTCGTGTCGTGAGATGTTGGGTTAAGTCCCGCAACGAGCGCAACCCTCGCCTTTAGTTGCCATCATTCAGTTGGGCACTCTAGAGGGACCGCCGGCGACAAGCCGGAGGAAGGTGGGGATGACGTCAAGTCCTCATGGCCCTTACACCCTGGGCTACACACGTGCTACAATGGCGGTGACAGTGGGCAGCTACTTCGCGAGGAGCGGCTAATCCCAAAAAACCGTCCCAGTTCAGATTGTACTCTGCAACTCGAGTACATGAAGGTGGAATCGCTAGTAATCGCAGAACAGCAGGCTGCGGTGAATACGTTCCCGGGCCTTGTACACACCGCCCGTCACGGCATGGGAGTTGGTTTTACCCGAAGACGGTGCGCTAACCCGCAAGGGAGGCAGCCGGCCACGGTAGGATCAGCGACTGGGCCGAAGTCGTAACAAGGTAGCCGTAGGGGAACCTGCGGCTGGATCACCTCCTTTCTAAGGATCGAAGTCTTCGGATGAATGAGGCTCAGCCTCAACTCTCACGAGGAATCCCAGACATCGGTACTAAGACACAAATGGCGAGTCTTGCCGCCGTCCTCGTTTCCCTTCCTTTCCGTCGAACTTTCGCGCGGCCGATCCGCGCGGATTTTGCGACTTGAACCCTCATCGGGCTTGTAGCTCAGCTGGTTAGAGCGCGCGCTTGATAAGCGTGAGGTCGGAAGTTCAAATCTTCCCAGGCCCACCACATGTTTCGAGTATGTCCCTGGGGCCATAGCTCAGTTGGGAGAGCGCTAGCTTTGCAAGCTTGAGGTCATCGGTTCGATCCCGATTGGCTCCACCAGCCTTTGCTTGCACCGTCTGCGATCGTGGCTTTGCTGTTCGCAGCAAAGGCTGCCGCAGCGGCCCGAGCGACAGCGTGAGAGAGCCGCGAGGCACCGATCCGGTTCATGCTCCAAAACAACCTTCGACGGAAAAGACAATCAGCTTCGAAAACACTTCGCGCATTCGTGCGCGTTGTGAATTCGCAAGACGCCCGTCAAAGGGCTGTTGAAATTGTGAAGGCGGGGTTAGCCGGTTCGCACAACCGGTGAAACCTTAATACGACACTAAAAAACTGATCGCATGAAAATCCTGTCCGGGATTAGAGCGGTGTACGAAGTCGTTCGTACGCTGGCTTTCTTTCTGGGCATGGAACGATTGCTGAGCGATCAAGCGTTAAAGCAAGGGCGTCTGGGGGATGCCTTGGCACACACAGGCGATGAAGGACGTAGCACGCTGCGATAAGCTGCGGTGAGGGGCGAGCACCCTTTGACCCGCAGATCTCCGAATCGGGAAACCGAATCCGCAAGGATTATCTGTCCCTGAATACATAGGGGAGAGAGGCAAACGCAGGGAACTGAAACATCTCAGTACCTGTAGGAAAGGACATCAATTGAGACTCCGTTAGTAGTGGCGAGCGAACGCGGACCAGGCCAGTACTTCTTCTCTAACAACCGGAATGCCTTGGAAAAGGCAGCCATAGCGGGTGATAGCCCCGTACGGGTAAAAAGGAGAGGAAGTCTCGAGTAAGGCGGGACACGTGAAATCCTGTCTGAAGATGGGGGGCCCACCCTCCAAGCCTAAGTACTCGTGTGTGACCGATAGCGAACTAGTACCGTGAGGGAAAGGTGAAAAGCACCCCGGCGAGGGGAGTGAAAGAGACCTGAAACCGGACGCCTACAAACAGAAGGAGCAGGCTCACCAAAGGTGAGCGGTTCTCTTCGACCTTGCTTCAACGCAGATGTCGTCAACACGATCGCCGCAAGCGATGCGTGTGATTTTCCATGTCTCGCGCAAGCGACTGCATGGAGATCCAACATCTGAATTGAACGAGGAAAAAAGAAGAAGAAGCCGGCCTGTCAGTGACGAGCGAAAGTTTCGCTCATCTTTGGCGAGCCTGTGACTTCGTACCTTTTGTATAATGGGTCAGCGAGTTCGTCTGTCTAGCAAGCCTAAGCCGTCAGGTGGAGGCGCAGGGAAACCGAGTCTGAATAGGGCGACTGAGTTAGACGGATGAGACCCGAAAGCAAGTGATCTAGCCATGACCAGGTTGAAGGTGCGGTAACACGCACTGGAGGACCGAACCCACGCCTGTTGAAAAAGTCGGGGATGAGTTGTGGCTAGGGGTGAAAGGCCAATCAAACTTGCAGATAGCTGGTTCTCTGCGAAAGCTATTTAGGTAGCGCGTCATATATCACCACCGGGGGTAGAGCACTGGATGGGCTAGGGGGCTTCACCGCTTACCAAACCTAACCAAACTCCGAATACCGGTGAGTGCTGAGTATGGCAGACACACGGCGGGTGCTAACGTCCGTCGTGAAGAGGGATGAAAACCCTGACCTACAGCTAAGGTCCCCAAGTCATGGCTAAGTGGTTAAGGATGTGAGGTTCCCAAAACAATCAGGATGTTGGCTTAGAAGCAGCCATCATTTAAAGAAAGCGTAACAGCTCACTGATCTAAACAAGGAACTTTGCGCCGAAAATGTATCGGGGCTAAAGCCATGCACCGAAGCTTAGGATTCACCGCAAGGTGAATGGTAGCAGAGTGTTCCGTATGCCTGCGAAGGGAAAGCGTGAGCGATCCTGGAGGTATCGGAAGTAAGAATGCTGACATGAGTAGCGATAAAGAGGGTGAGAGACCCTCTCGCCGGAAGTCCAAGGGTTCCTGCGTCAAGTTAATCTGCGCAGGGTTAGCCGGACCCTAAGGCCAGGCCGAAAGGCGTAGCCGATGGGAACCACGTAAATATTCGTGGGCCTGTGGGAAGTGACGGATCATGCAAGTTGTTCGCCCTTACTGGATTGGGCGGGCCGCGAAGTGGTCCCAGGAAATAGCTCCCACGTTCAGTCCGTACCCCAAACCGACACAGGTGGACTGGCAGAGTATGCTAAGGCGCTTGAGAGAACTGTGTTGAAGGAACTAGGCAAATTGCCCTCGTAACTTCGGAAGAAGAGGGCCCTGCCTTTGCGCAAGCATTGGCAGGGGGCACATAGCAGGGGGTGGCGACTGTTTACTAAAAACACAGGGCGCTGCGAAATCCAAAGATGACGTATAGCGTCTGACGCCTGCCCGGTGCTGGAAGGTTAAGAGGAGATGTGAAAGCGTTAAATCGAAGCCCCAGTAAACGGCGGCCGTAACTATAACGGTCCTAAGGTAGCGAAATTCCTTGTCGGGTAAGTTCCGACCTGCACGAAAGGCGTAACGACTTCCCCACTGTCTCCAACACAGGCTCAGCGAAATTGAATTCCCCGTGAAGATGCGGGGTTCCCGCGGTCAGACGGAAAGACCCCGTGCACCTTTACTGCAACTTTACGCTGGCATTAGGACTGTGATGTGTAGGATAGGTGGTAGGCTTTGAAGCTTGGGCGCTAGCTCAGGTGGAGCCACCCTTGAAATACCACCCTTTGTGATCCTGATGTCTAACCGCGACCCCGAAACGGGGTCCGAGACCGCGTATGGTGGGCAGTTTGACTGGGGCGGTCGCCTCCCAAAGAGTAACGGAGGCGCGCGATGGTAGGCTCAGACCGGTCGGAAATCGGTTGTTGAGTGCAATGGCAAAAGCCTGCCTGACTGCAAGGTTGACGGACCAAGCAGAGACGAAAGTCGGTCATAGTGATCCGGTGATCCCGAGTGGAAGGGTCATCGCTCAACGGATAAAAGGTACGCCGGGGATAACAGGCTGATCGCACCCAAGCGTCCATAGCGACGGTGCGGTTTGGCACCTCGATGTCGGCTCATCACATCCTGGGGCTGTAGCCGGTCCCAAGGGTATGGCTGTTCGCCATTTAAAGTGGTACGTGAGCTGGGTTTAGAACGTCGTGAGACAGTTCGGTCCCTATCTGCCGTGGGTGTTCGAAACTTGAGAAGACTTCTTCCTAGTACGAGAGGACCGGAAGGAACGTACCTCTGGTGGACCGGTTGTGGCGCCAGCCGCATTGCCGGGTAGCTATGTACGGACGAGATAAACGCTGAAAGCATCTAAGCGTGAAACTCACTTCAAAACTAGGTTTCGCTTGAGAGCCGAGGAAGACTACCTCGTCGATAGGCCAGGTGTGTAAGTACAGCGATGTATTGAGCTTACTGGTCCTAATCGCTCGATTGGCTTGATCGCAAGCAGCACCGTTCCATGTCTGGAAACAAAGCCAGGCATCATGAATGTCGCCCCTGTCGTGGGGGTGAACACAAAAATAAATCAGCTCATATAGTGTCGTATTATTCCAAATGCTGTCCTTTGCCGGACTGGTGGTCCTAGCGGGAGAATTCTACCCGATCCCATTCCGAACTCGGCCGTCAAAGCTCCCAGCGCCCATGGTACTGCGGCTCAAGCCGCGGGAGAGTAGGTCGCTGCCAGTCCTGCCAAGGACAGCATCTTGGAAGCGCAAACCGCGAAAGCGGAACGCGCAGCACCCCGCCATCACATTCGAAAAGCCCCGCGCGCAGAAATGCTCGCGGGGCTTTTTGCTGTTCGAAGGATCCGTGCCGGATACACAAAAGCCCCGCTGCCGTTGCCGGCCGGCGGGGCCTTTGCTTTCGGGTTCACGCCGGCCGCCGGGAGACTCGCCACGCGGCCCGGAGGGATGCAAACCCTACTCTTGTTGGCGCTCGTCCGTTCGGCGGGGACCAGATGACTGACAAGCGCCGCCGCAAGTCTTGTGCCCGACGCCAGAAGGATGAGGCCCGGGAGACGCCGGCGTCATCGTTCTGCGGGATTGTGCTCGCGTTGCCGGCAAAACATGGCATTGCCGACGATCCTGCGCTATTCGGAATAGTCCGTAAGCAAAATGGCACAGGCCGCGTCACGCCTTGCGTCACGGGCGCGAATCGCGCGCAATTGCCCATCGTTTCAAGGAGGGCCGTCATGGCCAATCGCGAACAGAAGAGCAATCGGGAAAAGAAGAAGCCCAAGTCCGACAAGAAAGGCGCGCCGATCACGACCAAGGCGCCCGCCTATATCGAGCCGCAACTGGTGCGCAGACCGCACAAGGGCAAGCAGGACTACTAGAAGCCGTCAAAAGCAAAACCCCGCGCTCGCAGGAGCGCGGGGTTTTTGTTTGCGCGCGCGCCGGTCACGGGCGACGTGCCGGTACCCTTACTTCTGCGACGCTTTCCAGGTCTTGATGGCGTCCATCATCAGGTCGACATGCCGCGTCGGATCGAGGTCGGTGTATTCCGCCAGGATGTGGCCGTCGGGCGCGATGACGTAGGACGTGCGATTGGCATATTCGGGATGCGCCGACAGCACGGCGTCATACGATTTCATGATGCTCTCGTCCGCATCGGCGGCGACCGGAAACTTGCTGCGGCACTCGGTGGTCGAGAAGCGGTCGAGCGTGCCGATATTGTCGTGGCTGACGCCGATGACCGTGGCGCCGAGCGCCGCGAATTGCGGCATCGCGTCGGCGAATTCATGCGCCTCGATCGTGCAGCCATGGGTGAAGGCGGCGGGGTAGAAATACAGAACCACCGGACCCTTCTTCAGCGCATCGGAGAGCGCGAAGGAGAATTCCTTTCCGCCAAGCGTGGCGGGCGCGGTGAAGTCCGGCGCGGTCGCGCCGACCTTGAGCGCGGCGGACGCCGGCGCAATCAATAGCGAAGCTGCGAAAGCCGCGAGGATCAGTCTCTTCATGGCATGTCTCCTTTTGCTGTTGGATAACTTGCCGCGTTGCGCAGGCCCTGTCACGGCCAAGCCGTTCACAACTCAGTATATTCAATCTTTTACGAGGTTTCTTTGTCCGACGCCCCTTGCGGCGGCCGCATAGTGGTCGCGAAAGACGCGAACAAGGAAGATGAGATGGTCCAACATTTGACGGACGGTCGGGCCCGGCCTGCACAGCGCGAGCTGGAAGAAAAGTTGACGCAACTTGAGAAGGCAAGCGCCAAAGAACGAACGTCTCGCGAGAAGGTGCTCGAAACGCTTCTGGGCAGCGCCGACCTGCTGTCCTGGGTGGCGCCTTGCGACGATGTCGTGGGAGAGGACATTCTCGCCGAGCACTTTTTGCAAATTCGCAATGCGGTGCGCCTGGTGCTCTGCCTCGCGGTGGACGAGGACCATGGAGCGGCCGTAAATCTGAACGCCGCCTCAACAGCGAGCCGCCTCGTTCGGACCAACATCGCGCTGGCACGTGCGCTCGGCGTGACTGCCGGTGCGAACTCGAAAACAGTACGTGGTGGGCGCCGCGGGAAGGGACCGCAAGATTGAGTGGCCGCGGCGCACCCATCGGCAATCAACGCGCACTGAAGCACGGTGTTCACACCGCGCAGATGCGGGCGCTGCGTGCGCTCGCACACCGGCTCATCACGTCGGCGCGGCTCGCGCTGCGCTCAGACGCCGTAATGCACGTAGGGAAAACAGCGCTCGCGGTCGAGCGTCAGCCCGAAATGCTTGGCGAGCGCCTGGATCGGCTCGTCGTGCAGGCCAAAGGGATCGCCGTTGGCCGGTCCCACAATGATCATGCGAAAATCGTCCGAGGGCTTTCCATCCGGCGGCAGCATCGCCGTGGCAAGCGGCGTTCCGTCATGTTCGCGCAGCGTCAGGAACAGCGGCATGGCGCGAAGGACATGCGCCCTCAGCCCGATGTCGCGCTCGATATAGGATGTGACGGAAGGCCGGTAAGTCTTGACCGCGGCCTCATGCTCGCGCCGGAAATACTTCTCGACGGCGTGGCGCATGGTTTCGGATTCGATGGCCGCCTCGGCCTCTGTCTCGATCCGGAACCAGGTTCGCCGGCCGGGTGCTTCGCAAATGAACTGCATGGAGTGGTCCCCCGCGAATCAGCAACGATGCGATTCATGATAGGGCCATCGCGCAATTGGCGCTCCTCAGGAGTTGTGCCTAAACTGGCGGCGCGACGCTTAGGAAAAGTACTGAGCCATGCCCGTCGAGATGCTCGAGCACTACACGATCCGCTGCGCCAGCCTGGAGACGACGCGCGACTTCTATCGCGACGTGCTCGGCCTTGCGGTCGGCGATCGCCCGAATTTTCCCTTCAAGGGCTATTGGCTTTATCTCGGCGGGGTTCCGATCGTGCACCTGGTGGACCGGGCGGAGTCCGAGACGCGCGACGGGGCGCATGCGAGCGGGGACACGGCCGCGCTCGACCATATTGCCTTTCGCGGCATCGACCTCGAAGCCACCCGGGCGACTCTGAAACGGCACGGCCTCAGCTATCGCGAGAACCAGGTCCCCGGCGCGCGCATCACCCAGCTCTTCGTGCCCGATCCCGACGGCATCCTGATCGAGTTGAACTTCAGGGCTTAGCTCGCCGGAAGGCAAGCCAGGACTTTGCGCAGCCTGGTTCAACTCCCGGGTTCCCTTCCCTCGCGCCAACTTCGTTGCTGCTCGCCGGGAATGACATCGGTGCTGGCGCGGGCCGTCACCAAATCCACACGAAAACAGGCGGTTTTGCCGCCTTTGCCCGCTCTGCCCGGATGTGATTTTATGCCGGCCAGCTATTTGGGGAGAAACCCCGAACGCCTTCGTCACAACAGGGAGTCAAGGGAATGCAGGAACGTCTTCAATTCTATATCGACGGCAAGTGGGTGAACCCCACCACGCCCAAAACCATCGATGTCATCAACCCCGCCACCGAAGAACCCTTCGCGCGCATCTCGCTCGGCTCCAAGGCCGACGTCGACAAGGCCGTCGCCGCCGCCCGCAAGGCGTTCGAGACGTTCTCGAAGACCACGCGCGAAGAGCGTCTCGCGCTCCTCGGCAAGATCATCGCGGTCTACCAGACCAAGTACAACGAGATCGCCGAGACCATCTCCAAGGAGATGGGCGCGCCGATGTGGCTGTCCAAGGCCGCGCAGGCCGCGACGGGCATGGGCCATCTCGCCGAAGCGGCGAAGATCCTGAAGGACTACAAGTTCGAGGAAATCCGCGGCACGACCGCCATCGTCAAGGAACCGGTCGGCGTCTGCGGCTTCATCACGCCGTGGAACTGGCCGATCAACCAGATCGTCTGCAAGGTCGCTCCGGCACTTGCCGCGGGCTGCACCATCGTTCTGAAGCCGTCTGAAGTCGCGCCAATGAACGCCATGCTGTTCGCAGACGTGCTGCATGAAGCGGGCGTCCCGCCTGGCGTCTTCAACCTCGTCAACGGCGACGGGCCGACCGTCGGCGAAGCGCTGTCCAGCCATCCCGGCATCGACATGATGTCCTTCACCGGCTCGACGCGCGCCGGCATCGCGGTCGCCAAGGCCGCTGCCGACACGGTCAAGCGCGTGGCGCAGGAACTGGGCGGCAAATCGGCAAACATCGTGCTCGAAGATGCCGATCTGGCGAAGGCGGTGTCCGGCGGCGTGATGCAGATGATGACCAACTCCGGCCAGTCCTGTAACGCGCCGTCGCGCATGTTCGTGCCGCGCGCCAAGAACGAGCAGGCCATCGCCATCGCGAAAGCGACGGCGGAGAAGGTCAAGGTCGCCGCGCCGGACTCGGCGGAATCGACACCGGGTTCGATCGGACCCGTCGTCAGCGAACTGCAGTTCAACAAGATCCAGGCCCTCATCAAGAAGGGCATCGACGAGGGCGCAACGCTCGTCGCCGGCGGGCTCGGCCGTCCGGAAGGCATGAACCGCGGCTACTATGTCCGTCCGACCGTCTTTGCGAACGTCACCAACGACATGACGATCGCGCGCGAGGAGATCTTCGGACCGGTCCTCACCATGCTGCCCTATGACACCGAGGCTGACGCCATCCGCATGGCGAACGACACGGTGTATGGCCTTTCCGGCTATGTGCAGTCGGGCGATCTCGCGCATGCGCGCAAGGTCGCCTCGCAGCTGCGCACCGGCAACGTGCATCTGAACGGCGCCTCCGCCGACTTCAGCGCACCGTTCGGCGGCTACAAGCAGTCGGGCACAGGCCGCGAATGGGGCGAGTACGGCTTCGAAGAATTCCTCGAGACCAAGGCCGTCCTCGGCTACGAGGTGAAGGCTGCGTAGTTAGGTATCTATCGAATAAGAAAAGGCCGTCACGCAGGTGGCGGCCTTTTTTCATGCCCTTATTGAATGTCGCGCGATTCCGGCCCAAGTCAGGTGCGGCGAGGTCGAGCGATGCGGATGATCCGAATGATGACGGCGCTTGCAGCCGTGTCGCTGCTGGTGGGTGCGGCGGCCGCAGCAGACGCGCCGGTCGCTGTTCCACCGGCGACAGAAGCCGGCCTGGCGTACGCGCATTTGCACGAATGGATCTGGGCGCTCGTCCACCTTGTAGGTCTCGCGGTGCCGGCCGTGCTCCTGTTTTCCGGAGCGGCCGCGCGCCTGCGATCGACGTGTTCGCGGCTGGTGCGCGCAAACCGCTACGGCACGCTCGCGCTCTTCGCAGCCGTCTATTTCGTCATCGCCGCGCTCTGCGTCATGCCGCTCGACTATTGGCGCGATGTGGCGTCGGAGCATGCGTTTGGCCGGTCGGGTGAGCCGTTCGCCGCCTGGCTGACGGGCGAACTCGTTCCGCTCGCGACCACGATAGTTGCCGCTGCCCTGTTCCTGTGGATTCCCTACAGCCTGATGCGACGGAGTCCGCGTTGGTGGTGGCTGGCCGCCGCGGCTGCGCTGATACCCATTTCGTTTGTCGTGCTCGTGGCGCTGCCGGTCTTCGTCGACCCGCTGACGACCACCTACAAGCCGCTCGCCAATCGTGCACTTGCCGCCAAGATCGAAGCGCTGGCGGCGCGCTGCGGCGTGGCGGGCATCCCGATCTATGTCGGCGGCGGCGACGACACCGTCGTCGGGCTCGGTCCGACCAATCGGATCATTCTCGAAGATCACATCGAGAAGGTCGAGACGCCCGACCAGATCACCGGCACCATCGGCCACGAGCTCAAGCACTATGTCATGGGCGACAACTACAAGGCGCTCGCCATCATCGTAGCGGTCCTGCTGTCGGGCTTCTGGATGGTGGACCGCATTGGGCGATGGGTGATGATACGCTGGGACTTCGGCTTTCGAGAGCTTTCCGATCCGGCGTCGCTGCCGCTGATCGTGCTGGTGCTGAGCCTGTTCTGGCTCGCGATCCTGCCGGCGTTCAACTGGGAGGCGCGATCGATTGAGCATGAGGCCGACCGCTTCGGCCTGGAGCTGACGCACGAAAACCGCGCCAATGCGGAATTGTTCGCAGGCTGGGTGCGTGCTGGTCAGGCGCCGGATGATGACTGGTTCTTCCGCACGTTCCGTGCGACGCACCCCTCGATCGCCGGGCGTATCCGCTTTGCGAACACGTACCGGCCATGGGAGCGAGGCACAAAGCTCGTCTACGCAAATGTCTGCAAGCCGGCGGGCTGACTAGTCCTTCGCGCGCTCGACATAGGAGCCGTCGGCGGTCAGAACGACCACGCGCGTGCCGGCGGTGATGTGCGTCGGCACCATGGTCTTGACGCCGTTCGACAGCATGGCGGGCTTGAAGGAGCCTGACGCTGTCTGGCCCTTCACCACCGGTTCGGTGTCGACGATCTCGAACGTCGCGCGTTGCGGGATTTCGAGGGAGATCGGCAAGCCGTTGAAGCTCTGCAGCGTGACTTCCATGTTCTCGGTCAGGTAGGGCGCCATGTCGCCGACGACATCCCGTCCGACCGCGACCTGGTCGAAGGTCTCGGGCTGCATGAAATTGTAGTTGTCGCCGTCGTGATAGAGATACTGGTACTTGGCCTGGTCGATGAAGGCCTTCTCGATATTGTCCGTCGTGCGCAGGCGCTCGACGACCTTCACGCCATCGCTGATGCGGCGCATTTCGAGATGGGTGACGGGCGTGCCCTTGCCGGGATGGATGTTCTCGGCGGTCAGGACGACATAGAGCTTGCCTTCCTTCTCGATGACGTTGCCTTTGCGCACGCTGCTGGCGATGACTGAAACCACGTTGAACCCTCGGGATTTGGATGGGGGCTAATAGCAGGGCCGACCCGTCCGGCCAAGGTCTAAGCTCGCAAAGGCGCAAACGCGGCTAACGGGGCGGGAAAGGCGCGGCGCTCAGGCCGCCGGGCGAGCCTCAAACCGGGGTCCGGTCGGGTTGCCGTCGAAATCGGTCCAGCACATGCGCTCGAAATCGAACAGCTTGCAGGCCGCAACAATGCGCCGGTACTCGCCGAGCGACAGGGTGTATTCCTTCACGTCGCTGCCGAACCGCGCCTTCAGCACCTGCTGCGCTTCCGGCAGGGCATAGACAGGAATGCTGGCGTTGGCGTGATGTGCCGGGTGCGCCATCACGTCGGTGTAGAGCGGGAAGATGTCGATCGGCATCTTCACATGCATCGTGCCGAGCACATTGCTGCCATACGAACTCCAGGCCGATTCCTTGTCGAACCAGGGCAGATCGGGATGGGTGTGGTTCAGATAGACGGTGATGCCGGCGAGATAGATCCACACCATGAACGGGATGACCCAGCCGAGCACGAGGACGAGCCAGAGCGGACGCTCCGGCGCCAGGTGCGTGCCGATCCAGAGAATGCCGGTAATCGTCGCCGCGAAAGCAGCCAGCACAAAAATCGTATCGGGCAGGTGGCGCCGCCACTGCGCGCGCGCCTGCGCCGAGACGGGAAACAGCATCATCGCAATCCAGATGTCGTAGTAGTAGTACACGACCGGTCCGAAGGCGCTGCGATAGAGCACGTTCCAGCCAGCGCCTTGCCGGCGAAGCGGCGCGATATTCGGCCGGGCTCATCGGCGGCCAGACCGGGTCGACGCCTTTCAGGTTGGTGCGGCCGTGGTGATTGAGGTTGTGCGCGAGCCGCCACAGGCTGATCGAGTGCACGACGGGAACGAAGGCGAAGCGTCCCAGCCACAGGTTCCAGCGCCGGCCCGGCACGAACGCGCCATGGCCGCAATCATGCCCGACGATGAAGAGCATCGCGATGCAGATGCCATTGGCGATTCCTGCCGCAACGTTTATGAAGATCGGAAATTGCGCGACGGCGTCGATCAGCGTTGCGGCGTAGAGCACGCTGTAGGTCGCGAAGATGAAAAGGCCTTGCGAAAGCGAACGGCGATCAGCGCCCGACACGGCTTGCGCCACGTCGATCGCGCCCGCATCGCTGGCGCTATAAGCCTTCATCACCCGACACTCCGCACAAACGCCGTAAGCGGGCGGAGTCTGCCCGGGAACGCCTAACGAAGCGTTGCGGAATGACCGCGTGAAGTCAGGGATTGATTAACCAAACCGGACGCGGCTTACCGAACCGGCGTTGCTGTCGGCTTGAAATCGAAGTCGCACCAACCGTCGGCATCGGGATCGTACAGCTTGCAGTCTCGTGTCAGGCGCAAGTGATAGGCAGGGGTCCAGCGGATGCTGATCACGTCCTCGCCGCGACCCTCTTCCAGCGCGTGCTGCGCCGCCTTCAGCGAATAGAGCGGGATGATGGGATTGAGATGGTGCGCCGTGTGCTGCATCAGGCGATGGAACAGGATGTCGATGATCTCCGGAAAGCGGATGCGCACGGTGCCATGCAGCTTCTGGTCGGTGGTGGAAGGACGCCCCGTCGGCACGGACCACTTCACGTCCGGTCCGGTGTGCTGGATGACCGTGACGAACGAGATGAAGAGGTTCCAGACCAGGAAAGGAATGAGCAGCCCGAAGATCGCCGCGTTCGCGAAGGCTGCGCCAAGGCTTGCGGCATGGCCAACATGGAGCGACAGCCAGGTCAGCCCGCAGAGAAGTCCGGCCAGCCATGCATACACCACTGCCAGATCGAAATAGTCGCGGCCGGTAAAGGTCGCGCGCTGTTTCGCGCCGGGAAAGAAGATATCAGCAACCCAGATGTCGACGAGATAGAACAGCGGCTGTCCCCAGAGGCTGCGCTGGAAGCGATAATAGGCCCGGCGCGCCGGTGACGCCGCGCGATACTGTTCCACCGTCATCGGAGAATAGGCGTTGTCGACGCCGATCTGCGCCGTGTAGCGGTGGTGCACCTGATTGTGGTGATAGGCCCAGCGGCTCAAGGGATGCAGCGCCGGCAGGAAGCCGATCGTCCCGATCAGCCGATTGAGCCAACCAAAGCGCGTGCCGCCACGATGCGCGCAGTCGTGCCCGATGATCGCCATGGTAGCGGTCAGACCGCCGGCGACAAGCGCGAAGGCGAGCTTCTCCCAAAGCGGAACCGACAGGACCGCCCCGGCGACCGCGAACGCATACAGCGCGAACTCCGCCGCGAGCAGGGCGATGGGCCGTAGCAGATGACGCGTGACGAACGGCGCAAGATTCACATCCGTGCGCCACTCGTTCGGAACCGAGACATTCATAGCGAAGCCTATGTCGTAAACGGCATTTCCTTGATGTTTAACCATATATTAACCCCCAGCTCCAATCCAGCGGGGTCCAGGTTCATCTAGGCGCGATTCATTATTCGACTTTAACTGCAAAAGGTAGAGTAACCTGCGCGGGTTTACTGTGATGGTGAGACAAAAGTTGATTAACCCGCTTGATCGCCGGGCCGCGGCGGTCCTGTCTGCGGCCAAAGCGCAAGCGCCTGTATTCCGCGGGCGGGCTCGGATAGTAAAAGCCCGCAATTTGACCGGCATCGGCTCCACATGACGACGTCCCCCTGGTGGTCAGACCACCGACATGCGGACCGCCGACCGCTGCTGCTTCAGCGCAACCGGGTCAAGGCGGCTTTGCGCGCGCACTTCGAGCGCAGCGGCTTCACGGAAGTCGAATGCGGCGCGCTGGCCGTCTCGCCGGGCAATGAAGCGCATCTGCACGCCTTTGCGACGGAGATGGTGATGCCCGATGGCGGGCACCGGGCGCTCTATCTCCACACGTCTCCGGAATTTGCGGCGAAGAAGCTTCTTGCCGCCGGCGAAACGAAGATCTTCGATTTCGCCCGCGTCTTCCGCAATCGTGAGCGCGGGCCGCTGCACGCGCCGGAGTTCACGATGTTGGAATGGTATCGTGCGAACGAGCCGTATGACCGCGTGCAGGATGACTGCATTGCACTTCTGCGTCTGGCCGCCGACACGGTAGGCGCACGCTGCTTCACATTTCGTGATCGCGAGTGCGATCCGCGAGCCGAAGTGGAGCGGCTGACGGTGGCGCAGGCCTTCACCTATCACGCGGGCATCGAGCTGCTCTCGACTCTTTCGGCAGATGGCGCCGGCGACCGCAACGCCTTTGCCGCCAAGGCGCGCCGCGCCGGCTTCACCATCACGGAGAATGACGGTTGGTCCGACATCTTCAGCAAGGTCCTGGCGGCCGCCGTCGAACCGAAGCTCGGCAAGGGCAAGCCGACGGTCCTTTATGAGTATCCGCGCTGTGAGGCGGCGCTCGCCCGGGCCACGCCGCATGACGGCCGAGTCGCCGAACGCTTCGAGCTCTATGCCTGCGGAGTCGAACTCGCCAACGGCTTCGGCGAGTTGACCGATCCGGTGGAGCAGCGCGCGCGCTTCGAGGCGGAGATGGACGAGAAGCAGCGTATCTATGGCGAGCGCTATCCGGTCGATGAGGACTTTCTCGCAGCGCTCGGGCAGATGCCGCCCGCAAGCGGCGTCGCGCTCGGATTTGACCGACTTGTAATGCTGGCGACGGGTGCGCCGCGCATCGACGATGTTCTCTGGACACCGGCGCCATGACCGGGACGCTGCGCTCTGCGAACGAACTTGCCGCCGCCGGCTTGATCGCGCCGGCGCGCGTCGCGGCGCTCGACGCCGTCGCCGCGCGCTATGCCGTGTCGCTTTCTCCGGGACTGGCTGCGTTGATCGCGCGCGGTGACGACGCCATCGCACGCCAGTTTGTGCCAAGCGAGGCTGAGCTCGTCACGATGCCGGAAGAACGCTCCGATCCGATCGGCGATGCGGCGCACTCGCCTGTCCCCGGCATCGTGCACCGCCACCCGGACCGCGTGCTTTTCAAGGTCGTGTCGGCCTGCCCCGTCTATTGCCGCTTCTGCTTTCGGCGCGAGACGATCGGACCGCAAGGCGAGACGGCCCTTTTGCCCGGTGCGTTCGAGGCGGCGATTTCCTATATCGCGGCGCATCCCGAAATCTGGGAAGTCATCCTGACGGGAGGCGATCCGTTCATCCTCAGCGCGCGGCGCGTGCAGGACATCACGCAGCGCCTTGCCGGAATTTCGCATGTTAAGATCCTGCGCTGGCACACGCGCGTTCCGGTGGTCGAGCCGTCGCGGATAACGGATGAATATGTTGCCGCGCTGCTTGCGCCGGGAGTGACCGGCTGGGTCTCGCTGCACGCCAACCATCCGAGTGAATTTTCACCGGATGCGCGCCGCGCAATCGCGCGGCTGATCGATGCCGGCATACCGATGGTCAGCCAGTCGGTGCTGCTGAAGGGCGTCAACGACGATGTCGAGACGCTGGCGGCACTGATGCGGATGTTCGTGGAAAACCGCATCAAACCCTACTACCTGCATCATCCCGATCTGGCGCCGGGAACCTCGCATTTCCGCGTTTCGATTCGGCGCGGGCAGGAGTTGATGCGCGACTTGCGCACACGCCTCTCCGGAATGGCGCTGCCGAACTACGTCGTCGACATTCCCGGCGGTTACGCCAAGGTACCGGTGCTCAGCGACGATGTCGTGGAACTCTCGCCCGGCCGCTACCGCATTCGCGATCATGCGGGCAAATGGCATGATTATCGTGATTTATCTTCGCCCTGATGGGAGGGCCGGCTTCAACGTCCGCGCAGGCGCTTGAAGAACGCGCTGATCTTGTGGCGAGTTTGCTCCCACCATACGACGCGGCTGTTCGTGACCCAGTTGAGCTGGATCACGCGGCGCGGGCCGTCGAATGACTTCAAATCCGTGCCACGCGTTCGGCTCGTTCTTGAAGATCAGCAGCGTGCCCTCGTCGGGTGGCACCTCGGCGATGACGTCGTCGAGATTGTCGGGCGAGCGGAGCAGGCGCAGACGCCCGGTCGGGCTCTCCCACTTGCCGTTCATGTAGATCAGGACGGTGATCAGCTTTGTGCGGCTGTCGGTGTGGATCTGGCCGTCTTTCGCCGCAGACTGTCCGCGCACGGTCACCATGGTCGGGCGCGTCGAGAGATCGATGCCGAGCTTATCGGAAACCGCGCTGGTGAATTCGGGTCCGCGGATAGCGTCCATGAACTTCTGGAACGCCGGACCATAGCTCAGCGTCGGCAGAGGAAAGCTGCCGGGGTGCGTCACTTGCGGAAAATCCGCGTTGATCGCCTCGACGGCCGACGGGCGCACGAAATTTGGAACCATCAGGTACGCAAAGGGCTCGCGCGCGACGGGCGCATTCCTCAGCGCCTCGACATCGATGGGTAGTTCCGCGGCCATCGCCTCAGCGATATTCGGCGTTGAGATCCGCCAGCTTTGCCGAGCCGGGGCAGAGCACCTTCTCATCGAGGCGATTGAGAGGCGCATCGACCGTGTTGAGGTTGGCGTGCAGATCGTCGGCCTGTTCCTCGACATACAGCAGACCGGTCAGGACTTCGCCCTTGTTGTGGTGGTGCTGGATGTAGGCCATCGCCGCCGCGCGGTCGGTCGGATCGTAATCCGAATGCAGTTTCGACAGCTTCAGATAGGAGCCGTCATGTTGCTTGACGAGCTGCACGCTGCCCGGCGCGTAGTCCGCCGTGATCTCCTTGCGGTCGACGAGGAAGTCGAGGCGGTTCACGGCTTCATTGTGCTCGCGCACGAAGTCGAAACTCTTGGTCGAACCGGCATGGTTGTTGAACTGCACGCAGGGGCTGATGACGTCGATCACCGCCGAGCCCTGATGCGCGATAGCGGCCTTGAGAATCGGAACGAGCTGCTTCTTGTCGCCAGAGAAGCTGCGCGCCACGAAGGTCGCACCGAGCACCAGCGCGAGACTGACGAGATCGATCGGCGAATCCATGTTGGAGCCGCCAGCCTTGGACTTGGAGCCCTTGTCGGCCGTGGCCGAGAACTGACCCTTGGTCAGGCCGTACACGCCATTATTCTCGCAGATATAGACCATGTTCACGCCGCGGCGGACGCAGTGCGCAAACTGCCCAAGACCGATGGAGGCACTGTCGCCGTCGCCGGAGACGCCGAGATAGATGAGTTCGCGGTTGGCGAGGTTGGCGCCGGTCAGAACGCTCGGCATGCGGCCGTGGACGGAGTTGAAGCCGTGCGCTGGCCCGAGAAAGTAATCTGGCGTCTTGGACGAGCAGCCGATGCCCGAAAGCTTGGCGACGCGATAAGGCTCCAGGTCCATCTCGTAAGCGGCCTGAATCAATGCGGCGCTGATCGAATCATGCCCGCAGCCGGCGCACAGCGTCGAGATCGAGCCTTCATAGTCGCGATGGGTGAAGCCGAGCTTGTTCGGCACCAGTCCCGGATGATGCAGCTTGGGTTTGGCGATGTAGGTCATTCGGCCGCTTCCTTGGCTTTGGGCTTGCTCGCATTCATCCGCTCGGCAATCGCCGTCGTGATGAAGCGCGCCGTGATCGGCGTGCCGTCATAGTGAAGTATGGAAATGAACCGTGCGGGATCGATGCCGCACTCATTGACCATCAGCTTCTGCAGTTGGGCATCGCGGTTCTGCTCGACCACAAAGACCTGGTCGTGCGCGTTGACGAATTCGAGCACCTCCTCACTGAACGGGAAGGCGCGCACGCGCAAAGTATTCAGATGGACGCCCTGCTTTTCGAGGCTGGCCAGCGCCTCGTCCATGGCCGGCGAGGTCGAGCCGTAATAGATCGCGCCGAACTTGGTCTTCTCGGCGGCATTGCGGCGAAGAGGCTTGGGTACCAGCGACTTGGCGGTTTCGAACTTGCGCAGCAGCCGCTGCATGTTGTCGACATAGACTGCGCCTTCCTCGCTGTACTTGGCGAAGCGGTCGCGACTTGATCCGCGCGTGAAGTACGAGCCCTTGCTCGGATGGGTGGCGGGCAGGGTGCGGTAGGGGATGGCATCGCCGTCGACATCGAGATAGCGGCCGAAAAGCTTGCCGGCGTCGAGATCCTCTGCCGTCATGATCTTGCCGCGGTCGTATTTGCGGGCATCGTCCCAGGCCAGCGGCTTGCACAGCCAGTCATTCATGCCGATGTCGAGGTCGAGCATGACGAACACCGGCGTCTGCAGTCGTTCTGCGAGATCGAATGCGTCAGCGGCAAATTCGAACGCCTCGCGCGGATCTTCCGGGAACAGCAGGACATGCTTGGTGTCGCCATGGCTGGCATAGGCGGCGATCAGGATGTCGGATTGCTGCGTGCGCGTCGGCATGCCGGTGGACGGCCCGCCGCGCTGGATGTCGAAGATCACGGCAGGCACTTCGGCGAAATAGGCGAGGCCGAAGAACTCCTGCATCAGCGAGATATCCGGGTCCCGACGTTGCCGTGAAGGAGCGCGCGCCGTTCCAGCCTGCTCCGATCACCATGCCGATGGCGGCGATCTCGTCTTCCGCCTGGACGATGGCGAAGTTGTTCTTCCTGGTCACCGGATCGATCCGGAACTTGCGGCAGTGGGCCGTGAAGGCTTCGGCGAGCGAAGTCGACGGCGTGATCGGATACCAGGCGCAGACGGTTGCGCCGCCATACACCGCGCCGAGGCCGGCCGCATCATTGCCCTGGATGAAGATGCGGTCGCCGACCAGATTGGCGCGGTCGACCTTCAGCTTGCACTTGCCTGCAAGATTCTTGGCTGCGAAGTCATAGCCGAGCTTCATGGCCGCATAGTTCAGGCGGATGAGCTTGTCCTTGCCCTTGAACTGTTCCGCGATCAGGTTTTCGACGGTTTCCAGTTCCATCGACAAGAGCTGAACAACGGCGCCGAGATAGATGATGTTCTTGAGCAGCTGGCGCTCGCGCGGGATCGTGCCCTCGAGCGTGTTGGAAAGCTGTGTCAACGGCACGCCGAGCAGGTGAATGTCGGCGCGCAGCTTCTGCTTGGTCAGCGGCTTGGTGGAATCGTAGAAGAGATAGCCGCCGGGCTCGATGGACTCGACGTCCTTGTCCCAGGTCTGCGGGTTCATCGCGACCATCAGGTCGACGCCGCCGCGGCGGCCGAGCCAGCCCTGGCCGGAGACGCGAACTTCGTACCAGGTCGGCAGGCCCTGAATGTTCGACGGAAAGATGTTGCGCGAGCAGAGCGGCACGCCCATGCGCAGGACCGAACGCGCAAACAATTCGTTCGCACTCGCCGAGCCCGAGCCGTTGACGTTGGCGAATTTGACGACGAAGTCGTTGGTGGCGCTTATCGGCTGCATGCGCCGGCCTTTGCTGTTTCGAGATAGAATTTCTTCATGTCCCAGGCGCCGGTCGGGCAGCGTTCGGCGCACAGACCGCAATGCAGGCACACGTCTTCATCCTTGACCATCACGCGGCCGGTCTTGAGATAGTCCGACACGTACAGATCCTGCGTCAGGTTCATGGCCGGCGCGGTCAGTTCCGCGCGCAGTTTGGGCTCCGGATCGTTCGGCGTGAAGGTGATGCAGTCCACCGGGCAGATGTCGACGCAGGCATCGCATTCGATGCATAGCGGCTCGGAGAACACGGTCTCCACATCGCAGTTAAGGCATCGCTGCGCTTCCTTGAAGCCGAGCTCCTTGTTGAAGCCCAGCTCGACTTCCATATTCACGTCCTTGAGCGTCAGCTCCTTGGGTGCGTGCGGAACCTTGAAGCGCAGGTCGAGCGACACGTCATTGTCGTACGACCACTCATGGATGCCCATCTTCTGGCTCGAAAGATTTACCAGCGGCGAGGGACGGACCTTCACGTCCTCACCGTTGCAGAACAGGTCGATCGAGACGGCCGCCTCATGGCCGTGGGCCACCGCCCAGATGATGTTCTTTGGACCGAACGCCGCGTCGCCGCCGAAGAACACTTTCGGGTTGGTCGACTGGTACGTCACGTCGTTGACGACGGGCATGTCCCACTTGTCGAACTCAAGACCCAGATCGCGCTCGATCCAGGGAAACGCATTTTCCTGACCGACGGCGACCAGAACGTCGTCGCACTCCATCAGCACGTCCGGCTCGCCCGTCGGGACGAGATTGCGGCGGCCCTTGGCGTCACGTTCAGCCTTGACCTTCTCGAACACGACGCCCGTCAGTTTTCCGGCGGTGTGTTTGAATTCCTTGGGCACCATGTAGTTGTGGATCGGAATGTCTTCGTGCATCGCGTCGTCCTTTTCCCAGGGCGATGCCTTCATCTCTTCGAAGCCCGAGCGCACGACGACCTGCACTTTTTCGCCGCCAAGGCGGCGCGAGGTGCGACAGCAATCCATGGCGGTGTTTCCGCCGCCCAAGACGATCACGCGCTTGCCGATGCTCGTGGTATGGCCGAACGAGACCGACGAAAGCCAGTCGATGCCGATGTGGATGTTCTCCGCGGCTTCCTTGCGGCCGGGAATTTCCAGATCGCGTCCGCGCGGCGCGCCGCAGCCGACAAAGATTGCGTCATAGCCTTCGTTCAGAACCGACTTCAGGCTGTCGATGCGCTGGCCGAACTTCGTTTCGGGCTCGAGGTTGAGAATGTAGTTGCACTCTTCGTCGAGAACCTTTTCCGGAAGGCGGAACTTCGGAATTTGCGTGCGCATCATGCCGCCCGCAAAAGGGTCCTGGTCGTAGATCGTGACGGAGTAGCCGAGCGGCAGAAGATCGCGCGCAACGGTGAGCGAGGCAGGGCCCGCGCCGATCAGCGCGATGCGCTTGCCGTTCTTCTGTGCCGCCGGTTTGGGCATGCGGCCCGAGACATCGTCCTTGGAATCGGCTGCGACGCGCTTGAGGCGGCAGATCGCGACAGGCTCATCCTCGACCCGTCCGCGCCGGCAGGCCGGCTCGCAAGGGCGGTCGCACGTACGGCCGAGCACGCCCGGAAACACGTTGGAGTGCCAGTTGATCATGTAGGCGTCGGAGTAGCGTCCGGCGGCGATCAGCCGGATATATTCCGGCACCGGCGTATGCGCCGGGCAAGCCCACTGACAATCCACCACTTTGTGGAAGTAGTTCGGATCGGTTACGTCGGTCGGCGCCATCCCTGGTCGGCGCGCAGGCGCGGGCGTTGATCGCCCTTCAGCCGTTACACTCATGTTATGTCTTTGATCTCCAAGACCGCGTGGTGCGTGCGGGATGAATTCGTGGTGCCCCTGTTCGAAAGAGCGGCGCACTTATACGCGCGTCGGCCCGGCATTTCCCCTTATTTTTGAGTTTAGTCAGGGAGATAGGCTGTGCAACAGGGATGCAGGCCAAGTGGTAAATGGGGCCATTCAACTCAAGCCCTTGATTGCGTTTATCAATCGACCGGTTCCCTCCGCTCCGTTCCACTGACACAATAAGCACATGGATATCACGCTCTCTCCCGAACATCGCGCAATCGACGAAAATGTCAGCCGAATCACAGCTTCATTCGGCAACTCTTACTGGACGGAATGCGACGAGAAACCGCGATTCCCCCATGAATTTCATAGAGCAATGGCCGATGCGGGATGGCTTGGAATCACCATGCCGGTCGAGCTGGGCGGGGCGGGCCTCGGTGTCACCGAAGCGGCGATCATGATGCATGCGGTCGCACGCGGCGGCGGGGGATATGCGGCGGCATCCTCGATCCATCTCAATATCTTCGGACCACATGCCATCGTGGTGCACGGAACCGACGCGCAGAAGAAACGCATGCTGCCGCCTCTGATCAAGGGCGATCAGAAGGCCTGTTTCGGCGTGACCGAACCGAACGCCGGGCTCGATACGACGAGCATCGAGACCTTCGCGCGCCGCAGCAACGACGGCTACATCCTCAAGGGCCGCAAGATCTGGACGACGACGGCGCAGGAAGCCGACAAGATTCTCATTCTCGCGCGTACCGCAAAAAAGGAAGACGGCAAGCGGCCGACCGACGGAATGACGTTGTTCTACACGGACCTCGACCGCTCAAAAGTCGAAGTGCGCCGCATTCCCAAGATGGGCCGCGCGGCAGTGGATTCGAACACCGTTTTCTTCGACGACATCTTTATTCCCGACGACGACCGTGTCGGCGAGGAGGGCAGGGGATTTCGCATTCTGCTCGACAGTCTCAATCCCGAACGAATCCTGATTGCCGCCGAAGCGATCGGTCTTGGCCGTGATGCGCTGTCGCGAGGCGCGAAATATGCGCGCGATCGCGTCGTGTTCGGCAGGCCGATCGGCCAGAACCAGGGCGTGCAGCATCCGCTGGCGGAGAGCTGGATGGCGCTGGAGAGCGCCTGGTGGATGACGTTGCGCGCCGCCGCTCTCTACGATTCGAAGCAGCCGTGCGGCGCCGAGGCGAATGCCTCGAAGTTCCTCGGCGCGCGGGCCGCGTTCGATGCCTGCACGCGCAGCATGATGACGCATGGCGGCATGGGTTACGCGAAGGAATACCAGATAGAACGGTTGTTTCGGGAATCGATGATCCCGCGCATCGCACCGGTGAGCGAACAATTGATCTTGTCGTTCATCGCCGAAAACGTGCTGGATCTTCCGAAGTCCTATTGACGCTAGATGCCCTGTCCGTCATCCGGCTTGGTGGCGCCCTGCGGCGCATGCGGCGCGCCTTGTGCGCCATCGGGCTCGCCGGGATCGGGGTCCGTGGAAGCGCCCGCTGAATCGCCATCGTCATGGTGTCGTCCGGCCGACTGACCTTCCCCGGTCGTCCGGTGTCGGTGCTCGGTCATGCTGTGTGCGTCCGAACCTTGAGACCGGTGAGGGGGCGTCTGGCTGACCGTCGCTTCTGCATTGGCCAGCGATGGAAATGTCACGAGGAAAAATATCGCAATCCACTTCATGGGATCTTATATCACCCATCGCGAGCAACCCGGAAGACGGCGGCAATGCAATTTCGCAACGAACCTGTTCTGATCCGGGACGATTACGCTATAAGTTCGGCATGAAACGATTGATCGAGGGCTATCGCGCGTTCAAGAGCGGCCGTTGGCCGGAAGAGCGCGCGCATTACGAGGAGTTGGCCCACAAGGGTCAGAGTCCGGAATATCTCATCATCGCATGCAGCGACTCCCGGGCCGATCCGGCGACAATATTCCACGCGCGTCCCGGCGAACTCTTCGTTGTGCGTAACGTGGCGGGAATCGTGCCGCCATTTGAATCTGATAGTGGCCATCGCGGTACGAGCGCGGCGCTGGCCTTCGCAGTGATGGCGCTCAAGGTCAGCAACATCGTCGTGCTCGGACACGCGCAGTGTGGCGGCGTTGCGGCGGCGCTCGACGGCAAGCTCGCGGCGGGCGTGCCATTTCTCAGTGCGTGGATCGGCTTGCTCGAGCCTGCACTCGAGCATTCCGCGCATATCCACGATCAGGCGAAGCGGCACGAAGCGATGGAGCGCGACTGCATCCGGCTGTCGCTCGAAAACCTGATGACGTTTCCCTTCGTCGCCGAGCGGGTGCGCGCCGGGCTGCTGAAACTCGACGGCGCACGCTTCGGCATCGCCGATGGGCGGCTAGAGATCCTCGACAAGGCGAGCGATGCGTTCGTGACGGTCGAATAGACATGCCGGCACCCGTCCTGGAAACCGAGCGGCTGATCCTGCGCGCGCATGCGCCGTCGGATTTCCCGGCCTACGCCGCGATGTGGGCCGACCCGGACGTGACCCGTTTCATCGGCGGCGCGCCGCTGAGCGAAGAAGAGTCCTGGGGCAAGTTGCTCCGCACCCTGGGAATGTGGGTTGCGATGGATTTCGGTTTCTGGTCCGTGGTGGAAAAATCGAGCGGACTGCGGATCGGGGAAACCGGCTTCCTCGAAGGAAAACGCGACATTTCCCCGTCGCTCAAAGGCATCCCGGAAGTGGGGTGGGCGTTCGTGCCGGCGGCGCACGGCAAGGGTTTCGCGACGGAGGCGGTTCGCGCGGCGCTCGCCTGGGGTGACCGCCGATTTGGCGGCGCGCGCATGGCCTGCATCATCGCGCCCGAGAATACTGCCTCTCGACGGGTCGCCGAAAAGACCGGATTTCGCGAGGCGCATCGCACGGTCTACAAGGGCGCAGACACCATCATGCTTTTCCGCGATCCCTAGAACTGTTCTCCATGCGCGCCTAACCTGCAGCGCGCGTCAACGAAAGTGCTGTCATGCCCGGACTCTACTTCGAACAGTTTCACGTCGGCCAGAAATTTGAGCACGCCATCCGGCGGACGGTAACCGAGTCCGACAATGTCCTTTTCACGGCGATGACGCACAATCCCGCCGCGCTCCATCTCGACGAGGAATACGGCAAGAAGACCGAATTCGGGCAACGCATCGTCAACTCGCTGTTCACGCTCGGATTGATGATCGGCATCTCGGTGCACGAGACGACGCTCGGCACGACCGTCGCCAATCTCGGCATGACGGATGTGATTTTCCCCAAGCCGGTCTTTCACGGCGACACGCTCCGCGTAGAGACCGAAGTGCTCGAAATCGCGTGAAAGCAAATCCCGCCCGACCCAGGGCATAGTCCTGTTCCTGCACAAGGCGATCAACCAGCGCGGCGAGATCGTCGCGCAGTGCAAGCGCAACGCCCTGATGCACCGGAAGCCGTCATGATCCTGCGCTCCCTCCTTTTTGTTCCGGCCGACAGCGAGAAAAAGCTCGCGAAGTCGAAGTCGTCGACTGCCGATGCGCTGATCCTGGATCTGGAAGACTCCGTTGCGCCCGAAAACCGCGTGAAGGCACGTGCTCTCGCCGCCGAGTTTCTGAAAGACGAGAATCGTCAGGCAATCTGGGTGCGCATCAATCCCGTCGGCTCATCCGACTTCGTCGCCGATATGGAAGCCGTCGTGCAGTTTGCGCCGGCAGGGCTTATCATTCCCAAGCCGGACGGCCCACAGGATCTCCTCACGCTCGATGCGCATCTGATCACTTTGGAGACAAAGGCTGGGCTGGAGCAGCGCTCGATCAGGCTTCTGCCCGTCGCAACCGAAACGCCGATCGCTGTTCTGTCTCTGCAGGATTATCGCTCGCCGCCGCCACGCCTGGCTGCGCTGAGTTGGGGCGCGGAGGACCTAGCGGCCGCACTCGGAGCGGCGACAAACCGTGACGAGCATGGCGAGTTTCTCTTCATCCACAAGATGGTGCGCTCGCTTGTGCTCATCGCCGCCAAGGCCGCCGGCGTCGACGCCATAGAAACGTTGCACGCGGATTTTCGCGATACCAAAGGTCTTGAGCGCGCCGCGCGCCTGGCGCAACGCGAAGGTTTCAGCGGCATGCTCGCGATCCATCCGGACCAGGTCGACCCGATCAACGCCGCGTTCACGCCGTCTGCCGCCGACATCGAATACGCGACGAAAGTTGCCGCCGCCTTCGCGAACGGCGCGGGCGTCGCGTCGCTCGACGGCAAGATGCTCGATCAACCGCATCTCAAACAGGCGCGTCATGTGCTCGCGCTTGCCGAAGCATTGCGGCGCAGCATCCAGCCATAGAGCGCGGCGACCAGCACGAGGAAGGTTACGATCGCGACCGGATTCGCCAACGCGAAGTCCGCGGGAACCAGTGCCAGCGGCGCATCGCTGGACAGGCCGACGATCAGAGCGGCGAGAAGAACGCCGAACAGGCTTTCGCCGACGATCATCCCGGACGCAACGAGTACGCCGAGACGTTCGGCACGCGACGGGTTGAGGGCTTTCTTGGCGCGGCCATTGTACCAATGCCCGACGACCGATCCGACAACGACAGGCAACATTGCCGACGCCGGAAGATAGATGCCGATACCGATAGCCAGCGGCGGCAGTCGCAACCAGTTCATCCAGCCGAGGAACTCGTCCAGCGCGACGAGCACGATGCCGAGCGCAACGCCGATCAGGATCATCGTCCAGTTCAGGTTGTGACCGATAACGCCCTGCGCGAGTGCGGAGATGAGAGTCGCCTGAGGCGCAGCGAGCGGCTGCGCCGTCACGGTCGCCGCGTGCGGCATGCCTGCAAAACCATAAGCGTGAACCAGAAGATTGAGAATCGGAGGAATGACGGCGGCGCCTGCGACGACGCCGACGATCAGCGCAACCTGCTGGCGCCAGGGCGCTGCGCCGACGAGCTGGCCAGTCTTCAGATCCTGCAGATTGTCGTTCGAAATCGTCGCTACCGCGAAAACGATGGCGGTCACGACCAGCGCAAAAGCCACGAGCGGGCGAGCCGTCGCCGCCGTGGGCGCGGAAACAAAAAGCAGGATCCCCGCGCACGACACGATGGTGAGAATGCCGACGCCGCTGATCGGGCTGTTGGAGGAGCCGATCAGCCCAGCCATGTATCCGCAGATCGCAGCAATCAGGAATCCGGCCACCAGCACGAACGGCACCGAGACGAGCGTGAGGGTCCAGACCTGCCGCGAAAGGATTGTGCCGCCTGCAAAGTCCGCAATGACGTAAGTGATGATGACGAAACACAGAGCGGTGAGGCCAAGTATCCATTTGCCGGAAAGGTCGCGGTCGCTCTCGTCGGCGCTCGTGGCACCTCGCGACCGTGAAGAGGCGATAGTTCCCACCAGTCCGCCGACAACGGGCTTGGTGAGCTTGATGAGCGTCCAGATGGCGGCGACGGCGATCGCGCCAGCGCCGATGAAACGGACCTGATGTTTCCAGATGTCCATGACGTGCGCATCGAGCGCGACAGACGGATCCGGCATCAGCGCGCTGACGATCGGCACTGCGCCGCCCCATCCTATCAACACGCCCAGCAGGCCCGCCATTCCGACGGATAGGCCGACAAGGTGGCCGGCGCCCATCAGAGCCAGCGAGAACGACAGATCATAGGCCGAACCACCGCCGCCGATCTTGAAGAAGCGCTGGATTTCTGCGGCCGCGAGCTGTGTCGCCGTGAGCGCGGCCATGCCCAGCGACGCCGCCGCTCCGAGAACGACCGCCATCAGCCCCTCGCGCAACTCGCTTGCGTCGGTCGAGCCATCGCCGCAAGTCGCAGATCCGACCTTCAAGACTTCCGCTGCCGCCAAGCCCTCTGGATAGGGAAGGTCGGAGTGCGTTACGAGCGCGCGACGAAGCGGGATCGTGAAGAGTACGCCGAGCGTGCCGCCGCTGATGCAGATCAGGAACGAGGTCCAGAACGGAAAGCCCGTCCACCAGCCTACAATCACAAGGCCAGGCAACACGAAGATGATCGATGACAGTGTGCCTGCGGCTGAGGCCACGGTCTGGACGATGTTGTTCTCGAGAATTGTCGCGCCGCGAAAGGCGCTGAGCACGGCCATCGAGATCACGGCAGCCGGGATCGACGACGCAAAGGTCAGCCCGACCTTCAGTCCCAGATAGACGTTCGCTGCGGTGAATATGAGCGTGATGGCGACGCCGAGGATAAGGCCGCGAAAGCTCAGTTCCGCGACGGCGCGCGTTTGTCCGTTTGTCATCTGGTCGTTTCGTGCGGCTGCGCTCTCAACTTACACGAGAGGGCAGTTCCGCCAACGCAAAAAAAGAGGGAGAGCGTTCGCTCTCCCTCTCTCCGGACAGCCCAGATGCCCCAGGGCTGTCGGCGCGGAACCTGAACTCAAGGACCCGTGGAGTAGTGAACGACCTGCGAATTGTTGCCGACCGCCGACGATGTCACGGCGACGCTGCCGCCGACCGAACTGACGTTGGCGTTGTTGGTTGAGAATACGCTCGACGTATTGAACTGATGCACAACCGTCGGCGAGCTGAGCGCGTTGGTGTCCTCGGTGAAGGAGTTGGCCGTTGCGCTCGACGCGATCGAAACGTCTCCGCCGATATTGTGGACCGTCGCGTTGACGGCCGATCCCGGGTCCTGCGCGTTGCAGATCTGATTGCTCTTGACGTCCGTCACATTCGGATCGGTCGAGACGTCCGTGGAGTTGCAGGTTGCCTGGCCGCTGATGCCGACGCTGCCGTTGACGTAGGAGACCCCGGCGTTCACTTCGGAGCCGATGTTCGTGCTCTCGGAGTCCTGCGTGCTGGTCAGATGCGTATCGTCGAAGGTCACGGCTTCGAGCGCGTTGCCCGCGGCCTGTCCCTGAATGACGACGTCGCCGCCGACACCGACAACTTTGGTGTTAATCGTCGACCATTGCGCGCCGAAGGTCAGCTGACCGTTCAGGATGACGCTGCCATTGGCCGGCGGCGGTGGCGGCGGGGGATTATTCGCTCCCGCGTAGGCCAGTGTCACCGGCAGGATCGCTAGAGCCGTAGTAGCGATAAGGATCTTGGCGAGACGCGTCGTCATTGTGGTGTTCCTCGTTGCGGGCAGTCGTGGGATTGTTGGTGTGGGATGGAACCGGCGGATGCGTGTCACCCGTCGAAATCGGCGCTGCGTTGTCGCTGGCGGCCGGAAGCGTCGCATGGGTTTCGCTGCCATCGGCGAGCGGATCGGTGGCGGCCGAACAGCCGCCCTCGGTGTGATAAAGGCGCGACGTCATTTCCAGCACGGCGCGTTCGATGACCGAGCGCACGGCGAGCTGGATCGGCTCAAGCGCACTCTGGCCGACGCTGGCGTCGAAGAAATTGGCGCCCAGGAAGTCGAATACGCCGACCGAAACCTGACGGCCGATGATCTGCTTCTGGTAGGAAATCACGTCGACGACCTGAAGCGTCTTGGTATCGACGAGGCGAAGGTCGAGGCCGACATTCATGACGTACATGTTGCCGCCTGTCTGGCCCTTGACGCCGTTCGATGCGGTTTCACCGCCGTCGGCGCTGGCGCCTTCCGAGCGGATGTTGAAATTGAGCTCGGTGATGCCGCCGACGAGGTAGTAGTCGGAACCCGGGATCGAGCCGGCGATGATCTGGCGATAGTCCGGGCCCGCTTGTCCGGCCGCGGAATCGGAACCGATCAGCTTGTTGTTGGCGTATTTCAGTTCCATCTCGGCGACGGACGTATCGAAACGTTCGACCAGTTGCACGCCGGCCTTCGACAATCCGCTCATCGCCATCAAGGCGGCGCCCTGGGTGATCTTGCGGCCGGAATTGTCGCTTTCGCTCTTGCCGGTGTAGTCGGCAATCTGGCCGACCGCGATGCGGATCGGATGCTGCGCTGTGTAATGGGCCATGCAGCGAAGCGCAGCCGAATACGGCGTCTCGTTCGAGATGACCGGAGAGCCGCCGATCGGCGCGGTGTAGCGGCCGGCGCTGTCGGCGACGGGACTGATGCACCCTTCGAGCGCGATCGCCGCGATCAAGAAGACCAGAGGCTTCAGGAGATATTTTTTTCCGCGAGGTGTCATGGGAGGGGCTTCCCTTTGTCTTTCTTTAGTGACCGTTGACGGTGGTTGTGGCCGTCTGATTGCCGGAATTGTTCTGGGTTGCGTTGACTACGACCGTGTTGTTGTTGCCAAGCGTGACGACATTCAGCTGGTTGCCGATGGCGGTCGCGCCTCCGAAAGCGGTGCCTGCGCCGCTCGTGCCGACTCCGCTGGCAGAAGCCGCGCCAAAGGACGTTGCGCTCGCTCCTGATGACGCTCCAAAATTGGCGCTTGTGAACTGGCCGTTGACGACTGTGAGGTTTCCGTTGGCATCGCGCAGCGACGGCGAAGGGGTCTGGTTTTCGGCGCCGGCCTGCTCGCCATACGGAGCGTTGTAAGAACTCGAATTCGTGTAGTCGCCGGCCAGCGCTGTGCCGGTCAATGCGATACCGCCCAACGCGGCCGTCGTGGCCAAACAAAGTCTGCGGATGCGGGACGCCATATCGGTCTCGTTGCAAAATCTCTCGACCAATGGGTGAGCAACCGCCATGCCAAGGTTTTTGCGGGCTAAGTGCACTTTGACCGTTCCATTGTGTTTCAAAGCGGCACGGCGTTGCGCTAATTTGGATCGCTTTCAGCTTCGGAGACCGGTTTGGCCACGCTAGAGTTCTTCTTCGATTGCTCCTCGCCCTGGACCTATCTCGCGTTCACACGGGTCCAGCCGGTCGTAGCCCGAACGGGTGCTTCCATCGTCTGGAAACCCATTCTGGTCGGCGGCGTGTTCAACGCGGTTAATCGTGAAGTCTATGACCGCAGGGCCAATCCCGATCCACGCAAGGCTGCCTATAGTGCGAAGGATCTGCAGGACTGGGCGCGGCTGACGGGGCTCAAAATCATCATGCCGCCGCCGGTGTTTCCAGTGCGCGCAACGCTGGCGATGCGCTGCGCGCTGGCGGCACAGGATGAAGGCAAAGTGGTGGAGTTTTCGCGAAGCTGCTTCAAGGCGTATTGGTCGGACAGCAAGGACATCAGCTTATCCGACGTGCTTAAGGACGTTTGCACCGCCGCCGGACTTGACGCGGAACGCATCCTTGACCGCGCCCAGTCGGCGGATATCAAGGACCGGCTTCGTGCCAACACGGACGAGCTCATCGCGCGGGGCGGCTTCGGCTCGCCGACCATGTTCGTGGACGGCACCGACATGTATTTCGGCAATGACCGGATGGAACTGGTCGAAGCAGCGTTACGGCGTTAGTGCATGACCCGACCGCGTCTGTGAACCGGATCTTCCGGTCGCGCAACCCAGTGAAAGTTCGGCGAAAGACAGATGGCATTCTTTCTGGAAGCTAAGCCGGCCCGGCAACCCTTCTTGCGCGCACCGGCGTCCGTCATCGGATTGATCGCGGTTCTCGTTGCGGCCCATGTCGGCCGCGTCCTGTCGCCACCAAGTGTATCGGACCGGATATTGAACGATTTTGCGCTCGATCCGATCCGCTACTCGGCGCATGCGGCGGTCTCGATGTCTGACCGGATCCTGCCGCTCTTCGGCTACATGTTTCTGCACGCCAACACGATGCACATCGCGATCAACTGCGTGTGGCTGCTTGCCTTTGGTCCGGTGGTTGCACGCCGGTTTGGAGGCGTTGCGTTCGTTGTGTTCTTCCTTCTGTGCGGTCTGGCAGGTGCTGCATGCTACATCGCGCTGAACTGGGGCCTTGATGTCGGCGTGATCGGCGCCTCCGGCGCGATTTCAGGCCTCATGGGTGCGGCAATCAGAATGATGCGCATACGCCAGCCCTACCTGAACGTCGCGACGCTTCCGCTCATGCCGGTTTTTTCTTCCCAGGTCCTCAGCTTCAGCGGCGTGTGGCTGGTCATCAATCTGTTGACCGGCATCTCCGGTCTGGGGCTGAGCGGCCAGATCGAATCGGTGGCCTGGGAAGACCATATGGGGGGCTACCTCGCAGGACTCCTGCTGGCGGGGGTATTCGAGCGGTGGTTAGGCCTCGCGGCCGCACAATCGCGACGGGCCGCTTGAAGCCGCGCATCCGCGCCATACATATAAAGTCCTAACATGAGGCGGCGTGGCCCTTCGGCCGCCCGGAAATGGAGCACAGCCATGAGCGATGCGTCATCCGGCAGCCCGAATCCGCCAGGCGATATTCCGCCGTCGGGCTCTGTGCCCCCGGGCCCGCAAGGCGGGCCGTTTCCGCCTCATCCGCCGTTTCCGGCCGTTCGGCTGCTTTACGCGATCGGCTACGGCTTTATCGCGTGGTTCGTGGTTCACATCGTCTTCTTCCTCGCGGTCGCACAGTTTGCCGTGATCGCAATCACGGGCCGCGCGAACCAGGAGCTGAAGAATTTCTGCCTAACCCTGGTTCAATATCTATGGGAGCTGCTTGCGTTCATCACCTTCGTGCGCGACGAACAGCCGTTTCCATTTGGGCCCTTTCCCAAACATGCCTGAAGTCGATGAAATTCATCATTTGACGAATGAGTAAACGCCGCTAGCTCCAAAACTTAGTACCCGGTGCGTCTGTGGCATATTGGGTACAAGTTCGGTTCTAAATCGCTCCCCACTACCCCCTTGACGATAATAGTCTTGCTCGCCGCTTGAGCTTGCACCTATCGTCGGATCGTCCAAATGCGTCGTTCTGGGTCCACTCGAATGGGTGGGGCGTGTTTGGCGTCAAGGTTTCGCGTGAAGCGAAATCGCAACGGGGAGCTAGATTATGCCTGCAACGCGTTCGCGCGAGGCCGTAAGGTCCGCCGCCTTTATCAGCACACTTCTTTTGACAACTGCCTTCACGGCTCCTGCCTTTGCGCAGATTGAAACGGTGATTGTGACGGCCGAAAAGAAGGCCGAAGATCTTCAGACCGTTCCGATCGCGGTGACGTCGATCACGGGCGACG
Source organism: uncultured Alphaproteobacteria bacterium (assembly GCA_963741725.1). GTDB lineage: Bacteria > Pseudomonadota > Alphaproteobacteria > Micropepsales > Micropepsaceae > Rhizomicrobium. The sequence continues at coordinate 46,734 of CAVUJC010000008.1, forward strand.
AGCTCAAGCAGAAGAACATCGATTCGTTCAAGGATCTGCAGTTCAACGTTCCCAACGTGACCTACCAGAAGGGTTCGCTGGGCAGCGGCGCGGTCACCATCCGCGGCATCGGCCAGGCGGCCGGCGATCCGGGCGTCTCGCAGTATCAGAACGGCATTTTCTCGGAAGACAACGACCTCGCGACCGCCGACTACTACGATCTCTCCTCGATCGAAGTTCTGCGTGGTCCGCAGGGCACGCTTGTATGGCCGCGCCTCGGTCGGCGGCCTGATCAACGTCAATTCTGCCATGCCTGACCTCGACGCCTTCTCCGCGAAGGGCGACGCCACCTATGGCGAGTACAACACGATCAAGGGCTTCGGCGTCGTCAATATTCCGCTGACCGACACGCTCGGCGTTCGCTTGCCGGCCCAGTATTCCGGCCATGACGGCTTCATCAAGAACATTGCGCCGGGCACCAAGGACCCGGACAGCCAGAACATCTACTCGGGCCGCGCTTCGGTCCGTTGGCAGCCGACGTCTAGACACGACGCTGGACATCGTCGGCACGTACACCAACGAAGCCGACAGCCGCGACCGTATTGACGGAATCAATGTGTCATACCGATCCGACCGGCGTGATCGGCTGCTTGCCAGACAAGCTCGCATTCCAGCCGATCAACAGCCTCGGCAACGCCATCGGCGTTCTCGACAGCAAGCAGTTCACGGGCACGATCGGACAGGCTTGTCGGGCTTGGCGTTTCGGGCGCTGGTGGCAGTAACATCACGCCTAATGGAGTATATGCTCCGACGGGTCTGGCGTTCTCGCGGGTCAGCAGGCGCGCTGTCTGCCGGCAATCGGCGGCTTGGCGCGTTCGGCGACCTAACCCGCGCAGGCTACGGCACTCAACACGATCGTGACGCCGGGCACGCACACTTTCGCCAACGACATGCAGTGTTCGCGCGGCGTGTTTGGGTGGTTACCAGGCAGCGCCGGCGCAAAGCCGGTCTCTTCGATCTGTCGCAAGGTTGCAGGCTCGCTCGGCACCGGCACCAGCCCGACGGTCATTGCCGCGATGCCGCAGAAGCTTGGCGTCGTCAACAATGCCAACAACACGCAGTTCGACGAGTTCCAGACGAACCTCTCGGCGCACTTGAACCAGAAGCTCGGCAACACGCTGTCGATGGACGTCTTGTCGGCTACAACGCGACGGTTCGTCACTCGCAGGGTCCGTACTCATACTTCCCGACCGAGTCTACAACGATCCGGCCTATGCGAACTCGTTCACGGCATCGAGCGCGAACAATCCGATCGTTAATGGTTTCGCGCAGCATGGCTATGCTGACAGGAAATCCCGCCGGCCGCGTAGCCAGCGTGGTCGCGAACTACTTCCCGAACTTGGGCAAGCTGGCTGCGGCGCAGCTCTTCCCGCTGTCCAACTTCAATCCCGGCGGCATCGCGTGTCTGGCGAACACGCCTGGTACTACCGGCAACTGGCATCGGGCATTCGTGACAGGTAACTCGGCCGCAGACCTTGAGACGTTCCACTCGCGCGAAACCAGCGTCGAATGGCGCATGAACTCGAGCTTCGACGGGCCGTTGAACTTCACTGCCGGATTGTTCTATTACAACCGCAACAACTACAATCAGCCCTATCAGGTCGTGTTCAACGGCGGCGACTATTTCGACATCTTCTTCGGTGGCGGAACTGCCGGGCGCTGCTTCGCGCGGCAACAACCGGTCATGTGCCGTCGACCCTTACTATTATCAGAACGTTCAGACGCGTTCGAATTCGAAGGCGGTGTTCTTCGATGCGACGTATGACATCACGGACGAGTCTGCAGTTCAAGGGTGGACTGCGCTGGCAGGAAGATCAGGATCATCTGATCGGAAACCATCTGAGCTTCACGGGCCTCAATTCGCCCAGCGAGCGTGCGGTCGGTGCGTTCTGTTACCTGCAAGCCGATCCAACCGCGGCGAACGTCATTCCTCCGCTCGACTGGTTTATGAGTCGGTCGGGAACGACAAACTGCCCCGATCAAGACGGATCGCGTGAATGGTCGCGCGGTCTTGCAATGGTCGCCGACATTTCGACTTCTCCGACCAGTCGATGTTCTATGCGTCGTACGCCGTCGGTTCGAAGGCTGGAAACGTGAACTTGGTCAGCGGCGTGGCCGCCGCCGCAGGCGTTCCGACCTCGTTCAAGCCGGAAGACCTGACGTCTTACGAACTCGGAACCAAGAACACGTTCCTGGATGGTACGTTGCAGGCCAACGGGGACTTCTGGTACTACGACTACAAGAACTTCCAGTACACGGTTGTTCGTAGACTCGACGCTCTTCACCCAGAACTTCAGTGCGCATATGTGGGGCGAAGAAGCCGAGATGATCTGGCAGCCCGACGAACACTGGGCGTTCAACCTGAACTTCACCAACACGGATTCGTCGATCAACAGCGGCCAGTACGCGGTCGATGCGCGCAATCCGACAGGCGGCAGGACATGACGCAATTCTCATCAAGGACGACAGCGCTGTCGGCGACCGACTTCCCGGGTGGAAACTGCGTGATGCTCACGACTTCGGGCATCGATCCGGCAAGCGATCCGAACGTGACGGATTACTACGCCGTCGCGGGTGTGCCCAATCCGTTCATCGCGCCATTCGGCACGGCGGCTGGCGCGGCATCGCTCCAGAACGCGAACCCGCTCGTACAACATTCAGTTCGCCAACTACGGAACCTGCTGCGCAGGATCTGGACTGGACTCGAACACCTAACTCAATGTCGACAGCATGGTGGTGCCAGACTACAACTATGTGAGTCCGTCGGACGGCCTGGCGACTCGATTTCCGGCATCGCCGTTCCGTTGGCTGGCAAGAAGGTCTTGAACTTGCCGCCGAACACGGTGTCGGTCGGTGGCCAGTACACCTTCAACTTCGATGGCTACACGCTCGTTCCTCGTGTCGACTACTACTGGCAGAGCGGTTACTTCTCGCGCATCTTCAACGATCCGGTTGACTCGGTCGGTTCGTGGGATCAGCTGAACCTGCAGATGCAGCTGAACGCGCCGGATGCCCGCTGGTATGCCAAGGTGTTCGCGACCAACGTGATGGGTCAGCGCAACATCACTGGCCTCGGCCCGCAGTCTGATACGTCGGGCGTCCCGACACATTGTCATCGGTCGAAGATCCCCGCATCATCGGCCTGACAGTCGGAGCCAAGTGGTAAGTCTGATCTGAACAGCCAAGAACAGGGGCGCCGGGAAACCGGCGCCCCTTTTTCTTGGATGCCTCAATTTTCGAAAAGCGAATACAGCGCGCGCGGAAGGACCTCCATCGTCACGAGTCTGTGAAGGGAACCGAAGCGCGCCTTTGGCTCGTACGGGAACGAGGGCGTTTTCAGGCCTCGTCCGATGGCTTGATCGCTATCGTCATGCGATTGAGCTGTAACTGTAAGAGCTGGGCGTACTTCTGAAGAAGTGTCATGCAAGAGAGAACGGCGCATGTCGTCGAGTTTGCTGTACGGAACTGATGGGTGAGACGAAGCCAAACCATGTAGTAGCAACTTGCCAAGGTCATTGGCCGAAGCGAGCTATATGCATTGCTGTTTGCACAACAGCTCGTGCATGCAACTTTTGCTGCTCCAGGTCGTCAACCGTCTCACCGACTCTCCTCCGGTGTGTTGCGTTGTCGTCTCCCTCGTCTTCATACTCCTCAGCGGCCGTGCGACCGCTATCCATCTCGGCCTGGAGCTCCTCTGCTTCCGCCTGGCGCGCTCTTGGCCTGAGACCGTGATGTTTCAGCGTCCATCAGCGCTGCCTGATCTTCTACGATGCGTTTTGCATAGCTCGAACTCTTCGTCCGACAGAGAATTGAGGATTTTTGGAGTGTTGCGCCTTGAACCTCGTCGTTGTAGCCCGCTCCTGCCTATTTCGACGCGATGCAGCCGCCACATGTCCGCAATGATCTGATCGGCCAACAATTTCTCGATGGACGTTTTCGGGTTTGTGTCGGCACGAACATTAGTTGCCAGGGTTCGTATTTTTTCGGGTCCTCGCCAGGCAACAAGCTGCTGCACTGGCAAAGATCCCATGCTTAGTCGCGTTGAGACGAGCCAAGCTTTGCCGCGTTCAGATTTTGGTCCGGTGCATTTTTGCGCGTTGGCGCGGTTGGCAGCGATTTTTCTCTCAGATGTCATTGGTCACGAACTCCGCGTTTGGCCAAGATCCGTCGGATCGGCCATGGGTTGAAAAGATGAGGATGGTTCGCCTTGCGGCGCTTCAAGTTTAAATGCGGGAAAACAGCTACCGCACCGGCATCGAATCAGCTTCTGCTGATCGGACCGGCGAGGCGGTGAAGTACTTCCGGGACGCTGAAAAAACCGTCTGTCCGGAACTTCGTTGCCGTAGAATGAAAGTCGAAAATCATCCGACTTCCTTTATGAAGCTAAGTGCTTCGGCCGGTTTTTTCAATGGTCATTACAGACCATTTGATTCAGCCGGGATTGTCGAGCGCGGTTGCGCACTTGTGTGTGCAAGCGGTGGGAAGAACTTGTCGCAGCGAGCGCTTGATCAAATTAATTCGTTCTGTTCCGCCCCGATCGTCAACCGTTGCGCCTGAAGTTCGGCGAGTGCGGAGTCTTTTCGCATGACATCGCGCAGCAGGGACCGGCGAATCTGCTCGAGAGTTGAGTACGGAAAGGCTCTGTCTGCCGAAACCATCCCATCGAGCATGACCTTGTCCGGATGCGTCGCAGACTGGAGTTTCTGGCGCACGGACACTGCCTTCGCCTCTTCACCGCCAGCCGCTGACCGCTGTGTCCCGGCCAAAATATCCGGAACCAGCTGAGCCTCGGCGCCAGAGAGAGTCCTTAGAACTCGGGAAAGCGCTGATGCCTGAACCTGGTCAAGATAGGCCCGCTCGGCCTGTTCAACCCGCCTCAGCCGCCAGATATCGCCGATGATCTGATCGACCAGCATGCACGCGATGACGGTCCTGGGTTTGGTCTCGGCAAAAACTCGTTCTGACAAGCGCTGGTAGGCTTTCGCGTCTTCGCCCCTGATGAGGCGCTGCGCTCGCATAGGCGCCGTGTTTGAGCGCATTCAATCGCGAATGGGATTTGCCTCGCTCGGTTCGTGGTCCGGTGCATTTTTTGGCGTTGTTCCGATTGGCCTCGAGTCTTCTTTGCTCGAAACGTCCTGCTCGACCAACTCGCGACATGTCCGCGCGGCCAATATCCGAGCGCGTCGTCCCCAATTCTGAGCGTGCCGTTTGGCCCAGCTCGATGTCGGTCTGGAGCCGCTCGTCTGGAGCTGATCGAAATTCATGCGGTTCGACGTCATAGCTTCGCTGGTCGTTCGCAACCGGCTGCTGATCGTCGCCGGGATCGCTGTCTCGCTCGGCCCACAGCCGCGCGGCAACAGAGAGCGGTTCCAGACCCTGTCTGTGCCACCAGTCTCTCTCGGATCCTGCGGCGTGCAGTTCGCGATGATGCAGAAAGCAGAGCGGCACCACGAACTCGTCGCTGACCTTCTGGCTGAGCCCGTGTGGCTGGGCAAACCGAAGATGGTGCGCGTGCGACGGCTGTCGCCCGCAGATCAGGCAAGGAAGGCTGCCCACTTTGAGCAGGTGAGCCTTGTCGCGCAGGCGCCGAGCCGTCTTGAAGGTGAGAGCCGCCTTGTCGATGCGTGGTCCGTAGGCGATACGCGAGGCAGCGAGCGGGAAGGACTGAAGCACTTCGGAGATCTCAGCTGAGATCGACTGTGGCGGCTCCTTGCCATTCTCGGGATCGGCCGGGTCGGCCTGGCCGCCGGCAGCCGTGCCTGGAACAGCCTCTCGAGCACGTCGGCATAGTGCTCGCCGCGCTGAGTCTTGAGCTCTGGCGCCAGTGTGCGCAGGCGGGTGATTGCGGGCTCGTTGCGCTCCCGCCAGGCAGCGAGCTCTGTTTTGTCTGCTGTGCTCTCGATAATCTTGCGAAGGGCTGTGCAGAATCCCTCCGGCGAGAGCTCGCCAGCAAAGACTGTCCCGTCCGGACAAAGAACTTCGAGCGGGTGCTTGTCCGTGACGCCCGCCTGCTCCTTGTCGTAAAGACAAAGTCCAAAGCGGTTTCCAAAGGTCGCCAGCGCCCGCTTGGTGGCATCGGTCTCTGCCGCCTTGATCGCCAGATCATGGGCGTCAGCCGCGTTGCGCGCGGACCCGGAACCGCAACCGGTCCCTTCACGCGAGATTATCTGTTTTCCCGCCCGCACCCGGATACTTACCCGAATTGCGTAAGCGCAGCTCGTCATCTCGCCACGCGTGCGTTCGAACAGGCGTTCGACCTGAACAGTCTCGCGGTCCCAGTTGGCAAAACCAAAGATCGCATTGGCCTCGCTGAGGGCGAACCAGCCTTCGATGTAGTCGAGCTGTCTTCCCTCCACGCAGCGGGTCTGCACGCGCGCACGATCGAGCTTGCCCGTCAGCTTCTTCAGTTGCGCCGGCGAAAATCCGCTCATCTGACCCTCACCGAGATGGTTGGCTCTGCCATGACCAGGAGAGCACCATTGACCATCTCACCGCGCTTGAGAGCCTCGATGAGCCCCTTGCGATCGAGCTTTGCCGGCTGGGGCACAAAGAAGGCTTCGGGCACCCTGCCTTCATCGATGACTTCCAGCTTCTCGCCGCCCTTTCGCAGGCTGACGGAAAGATCAGCTGCCATGACCTTGTCCAGGTCGGCCTCGACCATGGCCCAGCGCGCCAGGGCCCGCTTCTTCTCGTAGCGCTCTCTGAGCCGCGACAGCCGGGCCTGCAGATCATCGAGCCGGCCCTTCAAACCGAGGATGTAGGCCTCGTCGTCCAGGCTGGAGCGGATCACCGCTGCGACCGCCTCGGGCAGGTCGGAGATCCCCTCCAGCGTGTCCTTGAGCGTCTCGTCGTCCAGTTCGCCGTAGCGCTCTTTGAGGGTATCGGCCAGAATCAGGTAGTGAGAGACTTCGGTGCGGAGGATGTTATCGCTCATTCATGGTTGGTAAGACCCTCAGTAAGTGATATTTTGCAAAATCTATCAGAGTTAGTATAATACCTACTCTCAAAAGGCGTGAAGCGTCAAGCCATGATGCTGCCAGTGCACGTCCGCATGGCTCGCGCCGCGCTTGGTTGGACGAACAGGGAATTGGCAGATAAAGCGAAGGTAAATCTAAATACAGTGGCGCGCTACGAGGCTGGAAGAGAAGTAAAATCTCGCACAATTGAGAGTATAGAATCTGTCTTTACTGAAGCAGGTGTTGTTTTTATCTATGAAGATGTGCAAGGCGGCGCTGGCGTGCGCTTAACGCGAGAACTACGCAGCGCATTCGCGGGCCGGCGAAGACGCGCGAAGAGCCCAAATCTGAAAAAACGAAGCCAAAAAGCTAAATGATTTCAAATGGTAAGGTTTTGGGTTAGCGGCGAAACGCGCCAATTTGTTACCCAGCCGAACGAATTTGATCCGCGCTCACGGTCGGCTTGGCAAAGATTGGGACCGCCAAGCATGTCTCACGCGACACCTCCGCGAACCAGCCAAAGTCCGTGGAGAGTCAAATCCGAAAAACGAAACCAAAAAGCCAAGTAGTTTCAACGGTGATTGTTAGGTGAAGCGAATACGAAAGTTGGCTGCACGCCGCCAACAGGAGCGCGGTGTCGCCTGCAGTGAAAAACAAATGGCGAAAAAGTTTAAGCTGCCTCCGTTGATCTGAAGCGCGAGGCCCTCATAAGAAGCTAGAATAGCTGGTGTTAGCTGGAGGCTGCTCGATGGAAAAACGCAAACTCGGAAAGTCGGGAATTGAAGTCTCGGTCATTGGACTGGGATGCAATAATTTCGGCGCGCTGCCGGTCGAAGCTTCCAAGCGGGTCGTCGATCGGGCAATTGAGCTGGGTATCACGCTGTTCGACACCGCCGACGTATACGGCAACCGGGGCGGCTCGGAATCCCAGCTTGGCGAGATCCTCGGGCCCAGGCGCAAGGACATCGTCCTCGCGACCAAGTTCGCCATGCCCATGGACGATGCGGGCACCAAGTCCGGCGCCTCGGCGGCCTATATCCGGCAAGCCTGCGAAGACAGCCTCAAGCGGCTGAGGACGGACTATATCGACCTCTACCAACAGCACCGGCCCGATCCCAAGACACCCATCGAGGAGACGCTGGGCGCCCTCGACGATCTGGTGAAGCAGGGCAAGGTGCGGGCAATCGGCTGCTCCAATATGCCGGCCGATCAGCTCACGGCGGCGCAGGACACGTCACGCAGCCGGCATCTAGCGGCTTATGTCACCGCCCAGGACGAATACAGCCTGCTTGTCCGCGGGATCGAAACGGCGCTGGTGCCGACGCTGCGCGAAGGAAGGCATGGGCCTGTTGCCCTATTTCCCGCTCGCGAGCGGCCTTCTCACCGGCAAATACGAGCAGGGCAAGGAAATCCCCGCCGGCACGCGCTACGCGCGCATGGGTCGCTTCGGGGAGCGCTATATGACCGAGGAAAATTGGCGGATCGTCGAGGCGCTGTCGGCATTCGCCAAGTCAAAGGGTCACAGCATCCTGGAACTCGCCTTTGCCTGGCTGATCGCGAATCCGACGCTGTCTAGCGTCATCGCCGGCGCGACCCGTCCCGAGCAGGTCGAGCAGAACGTCAGGGCCGCGAGCTGGAAGCTCAGCCAGGCAGATGTGGCGGAAGTAAACCGTCTGACCTCGAAGGCCTGAGAACTATTCGGCCGGCGCGCCGCGCGGGGACGCTGACCAGGGCATGCGCAGCCCTCCGATACGCGTGCCCAGATTGTCCAGATAGATGTACAGAACCGGCGTGATGTAGAGCGTCAGAAGCTGTGAAAGCAACAGGCCGCCCGCAACACACAGGCCGAGCGGGCGGCGCGCATCCGATCCTGCGCCAAGTCCGATGGCGATCGGCATCGTGCCCATCATGGCCGCCATGGTCGTCATCATGATCGGACGGAACCGGATCATTGCGGCGTCGAAGATCGCCACTTCCGGCGTTGCACCCTCATCACGCTGACGATGAAGCGCGAAATCGATCATCATGATCGCGTTCTTCTTCACGATGCCGATCAGCATCATCATGCCGACAAAGGCGTAGAGGCTGAGCGGAATTCCGAACACCCACAGCGTCAGCAGCGCGCCGACCGCCGCGGACGGCAGACCGGACAGAATGGTCAGCGGATGGATGAAGCTCTCATAGAGAATGCCGAGAATGATATAGACCGTGATCACCGCGATCAGCAGCAACAGGCCCATGTTCTGCATCGAGCTCTGGAACGCCTGCGCCGTGCCCTGGAAGCTTGTTTGCACGTGGCCGGCACGCCGACCTGCTGCGTCAGTCGCGCGATCGCGGTCGTGGCGTCGCTCAAGCGCCTTGCCGGGCGCCAGGTTGAACGAGATCGTCACCGACGGGATCTGGCCCAGATGGTTGATGCTGAGCGGCATCGTGCCCGGGCCGATATGGGCGACGGCGTTCAGCGGCACGAGCGTGCCGCTCGCGGCACGTCACATAGAGGCGCGAAGAGCGCGCTGGCGTCCTGCTGATACTCGGGCAGCAGTTCCAGGATCACCTGATACTGGTCCGACTGACGCATAGATCGACGAGACCTGCTCGCCGCCATAGGCCGCGCCCAGCGCATTTTCGATCTGCATGGCCGAGATGCCAAGGGCGGCAGCGCGATCCCGGTCGATGTTCACGTTTACGGCGGGCGTCGTCAGGTTGAGGTCCGTCGTGACCTGTCCGCCAAACGTCGGATCATTCGCCATCGCCGGCTGTCAGGCGGGTCGAGACATCCTGCAGTTCATTGAGATCCAGATCCTGCAGCGTGAACTGGTAGGGCAATTTGGAGTTCTGTCCGCCGATGCGGAATACCGGCGGATTCTGCAGGAACACGTTGATCCCCGGAATGACGGCGAGCTTGCGGTTCAGTTCGCTGACGACCTGGTCTGCGCCGAGCGCGCGGTCTGACGGGTTCTTCAGATGAATGAACATGAAGCCAGCTATTGGTACCCGTTGTCGGGCCTCCGGCGCCGACGGCCGACATCGCGCCGACCACGTTCGGATCGGCGTTGATGATCGCTGCCGCTTGTTGCTGATAGCGCACCATCTGGTCGAAGGAGGTGCCGTTCGCCGCCTCAGTCTGTGGCGCGCAATGCGCTCGTGTCGTCGCGCGGGCAGGAAATCCTGCGGCAGGATGTAGAACAGACCGACAGCGGCCACGATGCTTGCCAGGAACAGCGCAAAGATTGTGGGGCGATGCTCCAGGCTCCAGCGCAACGTCCGTTCGTAGAGCGACTGCATGCGGTCGAATGTGCGCTCGCTCCAGCGGTAGAACGCGTTGTGCGCCTGGCCTTCCTCAGCTGCGCAGCATGCGGCTGCACAGCATCGGCGTTAGCGTGATGGAGACGAGGCCGGAGAACGCGATGGCAAGGATGATGGTCACCGCAAATTCGTGCAGCAGGCGGCCGATGATGCCGCCCATGAACACGATCGGGAATGAAGACCGCGGCCAGCGAGATGGTCATCGAGAGGATGGTGAAGCCGATCTCGCGCGAACCCTTCATCGCCGCTTCGTGCGCCGGCTCACCCGCCTCGACGTGCCGGATGATGTTCTCCAGCATGACGATGGCGTCGTCGACGACAAATCCGACAGACAAGGTCAGGGACATCAGCGAGAGATTGTCGAGATTGTAACCGAACAACGACATGCCTGCGAAGGTTCCGATGACTGCGATCGGCAGTGCGATGGACGGAATGAACGTTGCCGAAACGCGCCGCAGGAAGACGAAGATGACGCCCGACCACCAGCAAACCGGCGATCAGCAGGGTCATCTGCACGTCCCAGATCGAGATCGCGGATCGTCTGGCTGCGATCGTAGATCGATCTCCAGATGCACCGACGCCGGAAGCTGCTGCAGGAAGGTGCGGCAGCACCTTGTTGATCGCATCGACCAGCTCGATGGTGTTTGAACCGGGCTGGCGCTGGATCGAAAGTGCCGATGGCGCGTTGACCTCTGAACCAGTTGGCGGTGCGGTTGTTTTCGACGCTGTCGATCACCCGCGCCACGTCCTGGAAGCGCACCGGCGCGCCGTCGCGATAGGTCACGACCTGTGGCGCAAACTCGGCAGCATTCATCAGCTGGCCGTTGGCGTGAATCACGGACTGCCTGGTCGGTCCGTTCAGCGTGCCGGTCGCGACGTTGACGTTGGATGCCGGCAATCGCGTTGACAAGCTGGTCGACGCCGATCTGCCGGGAGGCCAGCGCCGCAGGATCGGCCTGGATGCGCACCGCGAACTTCTGCGCGCCGTAGACATTGACCTGCGCCACGCCGTTCGAGCGTCGAAAGCTGTCGCGCCAGGAGGGTTTCGGCGTATTCATCGACCTTGGACAGTCGGCAGCGTGTCGGAGCGCAGCCCCATGAACATGATCGGCGTGTCGGCGGGATTCACTTTGCGCAGCGACGGCGGCGTCGGCATGTTCGGCGGCAGCTTGCGCAGCGCGGTCGAGATCGCGGACTGAACGTCCTGCGCTGCGCCGTCGAGATTGCGGTCGAGCTTGAACTGGATCGTGATCGAGGTTGAGCCCTGCGTGCTCGACGACGTCATCGAATCGATGCCGGCGATGGTGGAGAACTGGCTTTCCAGCGGCGTCGCGACGGCAGACGCCATCGTTTCCGGATCGGCGCCCGGCAACGCCGCGGATACCACGATGGTCGGGAAATCCACGTTGGGAAGTTCGCTGACCGGCAGCGTCGCATAGCCGAACGCGCCAAAAATCACGAGCGCGGCCATCAGCAGCGTCGTCATGACCGGCCTTAGAATGAAGGGCGCGGAGATATTCATGGCGTCGCCGGCTTGGGCCCCGATCGCGATGGCACAATGTCGACCGGCTTGCCTGGTAGGACGCGCAGTTGTCCGTCCGTGATGACGGTATCTCCGGGCTTCACATCGCCCTGGATGGCCACTTCCGAGCCGCCGTCATAGAGAACCTTGATCTCGCGCATTTCCGCTTTGCCGTCCTTCACGACATAGACAAAGCGGCTCGTGGGTCCGAGGTTCACCGCATCATGCGGTACGACTATCGCGCCCTTGATCGCGTTCAGCGTGACGCCGACATCGACCAATTGTCCGGGAACAAGCCTGCTGTCGGCATTGGCATATGTCGCGCGCAACTCGATTGTGCCGGTGTTGTTGTCGATCGCGTTGCTGACGAAGTCGATCGGCACATCGATATGTGTGCCGTCCGCCGCATGATTGTCGATCGATGCGGAGAGCCCGTTCGAGTGCTGGCGATCCTGGATGCGCGCCAGATCGGCCTGCGGCAGCGAAAAGGAAATCTTGACGGGCTGGACCTGCGTGATCACGACCAGCGTGTTCGATGTCCCCGACGAAGCGCTCGCGCTGTTCCCGGTTCCGGCGCTGGCCATGACCTGATTGCCAGGCTGGATCAGAATGGGTCCGGTCTTGCCATCGATCGGTGAACGGATGCTGGTGTATTCCAGGTTCAGTCGCGCCGTCTCCGCATTGGCCTTCGCCTCCAGATAGGCCGCCTTCGCGTCGTCCGCATCCTGCGGCGCTACGGCATTTGCCGCGAGCAGCCTGGCATCGCGTTCGGCCTTCAACCTTGCCGAGGCGAGGGAGGCGACTGCGCTTTCATAAGCCGCTTGGTATGGGCGCGGATCGATCTGAAAGAGCAGATCGCCCTTATGGACAAGCTGACCTTCCACGAAATTGGCGCGCACGATTTGGCCCTGGATGCGTGCGGTCAGTTGCACTGTCGCATTGGCGAGGACCGTGCCGATCGTGTGTTCGACGATGGCGACATCCTTGGTTTCGACGCGCGTCACCTCGACAGGCGGCGCCGGCCGCTGATGGACCGCGGGACCACCGAAGATGCGCCAGGCGATGAACGCGGCAACTGCGATGACGGCAACGCCACCGATCAGCCGCGTGCGCGAGCTTGTGCGGCGGATGCGGTCTGGCAATGTCTGGGCGGCTGCGGACATTGTCGGAAGCGTATCAGGGATGCGAATGTTCATTCACCAGAGTCCACGGGTCAGCCGATTCGGGCACAGATGAGTGGCCAAGCCACTGTGCGCTCGACAGCCGAGGCTGCCCTGCGACGCACCCGGCCTTTTCCTAGCATGGCATGAGCAGATTGCGAGCAGGTTGCGACCTTATTCACTTTTGGCAGGGATTGGGCGGGTTTTTGGGTCATTTAATTGTCAAAAAGTGTCTCGCTGTATCAAAGCGCCGCAGCGGTAACCATTGCAGCTCAGGCCCGAGTTGCCCCGGGAGGGTACGGCGTCTATAAGCCCGCGCTTCCCCACGAGCGCACAAAGCCTATGGATATCCGCAATATCGCGATCATCGCCCATGTCGACCATGGCAAAACGACGCTCGTCGACCAGCTCCTGAAGCAGTCCGGCTCGGTGCGCGAGAACCAGCACATGGAAGAGCGCGCCATGGACTCCAACGACCTCGAGCGCGAGCGCGGCATCACGATTCTGGCCAAGTGCACGTCGGTCGAGTGGCATGGCACCCATATCAATATTGTCGACACCCCCGGCCATGCCGACTTCGGCGGCGAGGTCGAGCGCATCCTGTCGATGGTCGACGGGGTCGTGCTGCTGGTCGATGCGGCAGAATCGGTCATGCCGCAGACCAAGTTCGTGCTGTCCAAGGCCCTGAAGCTCGGCCTCAAGCCGATCGTCGTGATCAACAAGATCGACCGCCAGGATGCCCAGCCGAAGGAAACGCTGGAGTCGATTTTCGACCTCTTCCTGGCGCTCGAAGCGAACGACGACCAGCTCAACTTTCATTACCTCTACGCCTCGGGCCGCAATGGCTGGGCGGTCAAGGAACTCGAGGACGAGCACAAGAATCTCGATCCGCTGTTCCAGCTCGTGGTCGAAGACGTTCCCAAGCCCAAGCCGATCGCGCTGGCGGGCGACGCGTTCCCGTTCAAGATGCTCGTCACCACCCTGGAAGCCGACAACTATCTCGGCCGCATCCTGACCGGCCGTATCGAATCCGGCGCCATCACCGTCAACCGCCAGATCAAGGCGCTCAACGGCAAGGGCGAAGTGGTCGAGCGCGCCCGCGCCACCAAGCTCCTCGCCTTCCGCGGCCTGGCCCGCGTGCCAGTCGAGCGGGCCGAAGCCGGCGACATCGTGGCCATTGCCGGCCTTCAGGACGCAACCGTCGCCGATACACTTTGCGACCTGACCGTCGAAGAACCGATCCAGGCGCAGCCGATCGATCCGCCGACGCTGGCCATGACCGTCTCGGTCAACGACTCCCCGCTTGCCGGGCGCGAGGGCGACAAGGTGCAGAGCCGGGTCATCCGCGACCGCCTGCTGCGCGAGGCCGAAGGCAATGTCGCCATCAAGGTGCACGAGACCGGCGAGGGCGCGTTCGAAGTCGCCGGCCGCGGCGAACTGCAGCTTGGCGTCCTCATCGAAACCATGCGCCGCGAAGGGTTCGAGGTTTCCATCAGCCGCCCGCGCGTGCTGTTCAAGATGGAGAGCGGCGAGCGTCTCGAGCCGATGGAAGAAGTCACCGTCGACGTCGATGATCCCTATACCGGCGTCGTGATCGACAAGATCAGCCAGCGCAAGGGCGAGATGCAGGACATGCGCCCCACCGGCGCCGGAAAGACCCGCATCATCTTCATCGCCCCGTCTCGCGGCCTGATCGGCTATCACGGCGAGTTCCTCACCGACACGCGCGGAACAGGCGTGATGAACCGCATGTTCCACGGCTATGCGCCGCACAAGGGCGCGATCCAGGGCCGTGTCAACGGCGTCCTGATCTCGACGGGCGACGGCGAAGCGGTCGCCTATGCGCTCTGGTACCTCGAGGAGCGCGGCAAGCTCTTCATCGTGCCGGGCACCAAGGTCTATCAGGGCATGATCATCGGCCAGAACGCCAAGGACAACGACCTGGAGGTCAATCCCCTGCGCGCCAAGCAGCTCACCAACATCCGCACGACGTCCAAGGACGAAGCGGTGCGCCTGACGCCGATCGTTCCGATGACCCTCGAACAGGCCATCGCCTATATCGAGGATGACGAGCTCGTCGAGGTTACCCCGCTGTCGATCCGCATCCGAAAGCGCGAACTGTCGCCGCACGACCGCAAGCGCGCCTCGCGGGTCGAAGTGGACTAGTCATTATTCGACGCCATCTTCAAAATTTGCTTTCGTTTCCCCGCAGACCCATCCTTCGACAAGCTCAGGATGAGGGAAAATTCTAGATACTCATCGCGAGCTTGTCGAAGCATGGAAGGCATGCGCTACTCCTCCTTCTTCAATCCCAACTGTCCCGCGATCAGGTTGTCGACCGTGCGCTTGGGCAGGTTGAGCATGAGGAAATTCTGCAGCCGGTCGGGCGTCACCGTGTAACGCGTTTTCGGCTTTGCCGTGGTCAGCGCGGTGTGCACGACTTCGCCCAGTCTCTCCGGCGCAAAGCCCTTGCGGCCGAGCCCGAGCATGAGCTCACGGACCGCGTTCAACGATTTCACATAGGGTGTGTTGGCGTACTGTGTGACGTCGACGCTGTCCGCCTTGTCCCAGATCGGCGTCGCGACTGCGCCGGGCGCGACGATGATGACATCGATTCCAAAAATCATGAGCTCGCGGCGCAGCGCTTCCGACATGCCTTCAAGCCCGAACTTGGAGGCGTTGTAGGGGCCGAGGAACGGATTGGCGTTCTTGCCGCCGACGGAGGAGATCATCACGATGCGTCCCGGCTCGCCCTTGCGCGAGCGATCCGCGCCGAGCAGCGGCGCAAACGCCTGCGTGACGATCAGTTGGCCGGTGAGGTTGACCTCGATCTGCTGGCGGAACTCGTCGAGCTTCAGATAGAGCAGGGGGCCGGCCACCGCGATCCCGGCATTGTTGACGAGGCCGGCCAGCGTTTCGCCGCCCAGCGCCGCCGCAACCTGTTCCGCGCCCCTGGCAACGGCCGCCTCGTCGGTCACATCGAACAGGACGGGCACGAAACTAGGCCCGAATTCCCTGACCAGCCGCTCGGCGTCCGCCGGCTTGCGCACGCTGCCGAAGACGCGGAAACCCTTGGAAACAAGAACCTTGCTGATGCCCCAGCCGATGCCGGTGGATGAGCCCGTGACGACGACGCTTTTCATGTGCTGTCCCTGTGGTGTGTTCCCGGCAATATAGGCGCTCGCCGGCGACTTTCCTCCCCCGTGAACGGGGGCAGAACCGGTCTGCGCGCTCTTTGAGATGCAGCGTCAAATCCGCTACACGACGATCATGCCCGTCTCGCCCGAAACCATCGCTTTCGCCCACCAGCTTGCCGACGCCGCCGGCGAGGTGATCCGGCCCTATTTCCGCCAGCGCATCGACGTCGCCAACAAGCCGATGATGGTCAACGGACAGCCGGTCTTCGATCCGGTCACCGAAGCCGACAAGAACGCCGAAAAAGCGATCCGCGCCATCATCGATCGCGAGCGGCCGCAGGACGGGATCCTCGGCGAGGAGTTCGGTGAGAAGAAGGGCACCAGCGGCCTGCGCTGGGTGCTCGACCCGGTCGACGGCACGCGGGCCTTCATCAACGGACGGCACGAATGGGGCTGCCTGATCGCTTTGGAAGAGAATGATCGGCCCGTGCTCGGCGTGATCGACCAGCCCTGGATCGGCGAACGTTTTGTCGGCGCGAACGGAGAGACCAATCTTCACTTCCGCGGCGCCGCGGTGCCGATCCATGTCCGGCAGTGCGAGAAGCTGTCCGACGCCATCCTCTGCGCCACGCACCCCGACGCCTACCATCAGCCCGGCGAATGGCCGGCCTTTCGCCGCGTGCAGAAGGAGGTCCGCATGACCCGCTGGGGCGGCGATTGCTACATCTTCGGCACCATGGCGCTCGGCTTCTGCGATCTGATCGTCGAGACGACGTTCCATCGCTGGGACGTCGCGGCGCTCATTCCCGTGATCGAGGGCGCCGGCGGCATCATCACGAACTGGCAGGGCGGTTCCTGCGCCGAAGGCGGCCAATGTCTCGCGGCCGGCGACAAGCGCATCCACGACGCTGCGATCAAACTGCTGAACGCGTAGCGCCTTTCTTACCGCGAGTTCCGCTCGCGCCAGCGCGAGGATCTGCCGGTTGCGAAGCCGCCAGGCACGGATGCGGGCCCGAGCCGCGCGCATTGCCGCCGTATGCTCGCCGGTCTTGCGCGCGTTGTGGTTGCCGGGTTGTCCGCCACGCCGGCGCTTCGGCGACGTGGAATTTTCAGCTTCCATCACGGTTTATTCGTTTTCGACTTTTGCGTATCCCCTCCCCGCGGTCGCCGGCATATTCGACGATGACGCGGTGTCGCGACTCCGGATCGCCGTTTTGCAATTGGGATGCGACCTTTCCCAGTGTTGCACTGGCCAGCACAAGCCGACTGACGGAATTGGCGACAGACATGCATGTGTCGATCGCCGAGTACGGATGCCTGACCCACGCAGCAAGATCCTGCATGATCTTCAGGGCCTCACCGAGCTGCGCATCGAGCAGCGGGAGCGTTCCGGACGGGATCGGCGGCGGTGGTGGAAGCGGTATCGAAGGCCTTGGCGGCGCTTTCGGCTCGGGGCTTGCGGTGGAGAGACGGTCCTCGTCCGTTTCATCGTCGCGTACTTCGAGCGTGTCGCCGTCGTCCGCTGCCTCGCCTTGCGGCATGGCGGAAGTTTGTTCGGGAGAACTTTCCGTGGGCTCAGGATTTGCGCCTGAGTGCGCATTGTCTTGGTTCATCATGCACGCATGATGAGCGCAGTTTTGCGCAGGTGGATAAGAAAAGTGATTTCGATTGTAAAAGCTGCGCGGCAACGCGGAATCTTTTTTTCCAGGTGCAAAACTTATCCAACCGCAGAGTGGTGTTTGTGGCTTCCAACGTGTCATGGCCCGCGCTGCGGCGGGCCATGACAATGGAACGGTTCACGTTCCTAGTCGTTGTGCCGTCGCAAGAAATTCTCCACCAGCGTCGCGAAGTAGGGCGGGCATTCCTGCATCGGGTAGTGGCCGCAGTTGGGAATGATGGCGATCTCGGCGTTCGGATGCCAGGCGAGGAACGTCGTCTTCATCGCTGCTTCGTCGATGCCCGGATCGTTGGTGCCGACGATGACCAGGAACGGCGTGGCAAGGCCGCGCACGTCCTCGACGAAATTGCTGCGCGAGAACATCCTGAGGTATCCCGCGCGGCAGGCCGGCGAGACGGTCGCGCGGTTCTGGCGTAGCTTCGCATCGGCCCATTGCGGCGACAGATTGCCGGTGACGAACTTGATGAGGCGGCGGAACGCGTCGTCGTCGGTCGTCGTGGTCTCGAAAAATTTGAGCGCTTCGTCCGGCGCGGGCGAGCCTGCCGCCGACATCGGGCACACCGCGATCGCGCTCTTGATGCGGGCGGGAACGTCCGCGGCGATGCGCTGCGCCGCCATGCCGGTCATCGAATGTCCGAGCACGTGGAAACGCTCCCAGCCAAGCGAGTCGGCAACGGCGATGCAGTCTTTCGAAATCTCGCCGACCGTGTACTCGCCCGTGATGTGCCGGGACTTTCCATAGCCGCGCAGATCTGCGAATGCGTAGGTGAACGCCTTGCCGTCCAGATAGGGGAGGACGGAATCGTAATTGGTGTGGTCGCCGTTCCAGTCGTGCAGGACGAGAACATGTTCCGGGCCCGAGCCCAGGAGCGTGTAGGCGATGGTGCTTGTCTGGTTCATCAGAAATGTCTCCGTGACGTTCGATGCGCAATTGCACCGGAGACAAAAAGAAACGCCCTCCTGTGGGGAGGGCGGGCGAACGGAGCGTCTCGCCCCGATTAACGGGACGGGTCTACGAACTGAAAGGGCAGGTGTCAACGGTGGAGATCGGAGCCGTTTTCCTCCCCCGTTCGCCGGGGATTAGTTGGCCCCCGCCGCCACAAACGCGTCGAACGCTTTCCAGAAGCGGGCGCGGATCGAATCGTTTTCCATCAGGATCTCGTGCTCGGAGTCTTCGAAGAGGGCATAGGTTCCGCGCGGCAGGCGCCTGGCGAAGGCTTCCGACGCCGGCGTAAGCACGATCCGGTCCTTTCCCGCGCCGCAGACAAGCACCCGCGTTCCGATCGCCTCGGCATAGCCGCGAGAGAGCACCTGCGCCATCAACTCATTCGCGGCCTTGAGCCAGCCCCAGGTCGGGCCGGCCAGCCGCAGTTCTGGTTTCTTCGTGATCAGTGCCTGTATGGCCAGCCAGCGGCTCCGGTCCGATGTCACGAGGTTGTCTTCGAAGCGCAGCTTGAGCGGATCTCGGTCCGCCATGCCCATCACCCAGCTCGTCGACCGGCCGGCGGCGTTCATGACGGTCGTGGCCAGCGAAGCCACCCAGGCCGGCTGGCCGCGAGTTGAGACCGCCATCATCGGCGCGCTCAGAACCGCGGCGGAAAAAGCGCGCGGGCGGTCGTGCAGCGTTCGCAACAGGATGTGCGCGCCCATCGAATGCGCCAGCACGAGCGGCGGCGCAACGCCCATCGGCTTGATCACCTGCTCGAGAAACGTCGCCAGGTCCTCGTCATACTCGCGGAAGTTTCCGACATGGCATTTGAGCGGATCGGCGAGCGCGCGCGTCGAGCCGCCTTGTCCGCGCCAGTCGAACGTGGCGACGGCATAACCGCGGCCGCGCAGATCGTCGATCACTTCGCCGTATTTTTCGATGAACTCGGTTTGTCCATGCAGGACGACGCAGACCCCGAGGTCGGGCGTGTTCTCAGCGCGCAGGAAAGTTGCCGTGCGCAGTCGCGCGCCGCCCGGCGTGACGATGAACTGCGCCCGCAGCGAGTTCGAGCGCGGAGATCATGTGATTAGCCGCGCGCCTTTTGCAGGACCGGACCAAGCTTCATCGCAAGGCCCATGTCGCCGGCGACGCGCAGCTTGCCCTGCATGAAGGCGGATGTGCCGTCGAGCTCGCCCTTGACCATCTTGTCGAAGGTGTCGAGCGTGACCGAGATCGTGCAGTCGGCATTCTTGCCGGCGCCGTCGGTGACCGAGTTGGGGTTGGACTTGCCGTCCACCAGGACACTGCCGGCGTCGCCGAAGTCGAATTTGAGCGTGCCGCCGAGCCCGGAATTGGCGCCGATGGCCCCAGCCATCTGGCTGATGATCTGCTGTACCGCTGCCGAGCTCATGAACGCTCCCTTTCACGCTCCCCCGTTTTTCGGGGAATTTTCTGCCGGAATATGAGCATTTGTCGGGGTTTCAGACAACGGGGCAGGGTGTCCATTGCATTGCCGCCAAAGCTGTCCGAACCTTTGGCGGGGGTAAGGGAAAGACCGTCGCATGTCCTTCATGAAACGGCTGAGCTCTGCAGATTTGTCCCGTCCGGCGCCGCCGCACGACCGTGGCGCGTGCCTGCGGCAGACGGCATGAGCATCGCGGACAAAGACGAGACGCCCGCGGTTGCGACCGCGCTGCCGTCCCACGTCGCCGAGAAACGCGACCTGCTTGGCAATGTCTGTTTCTACCTGCACTTCGCGATCATGATCTACATAGTCACCGGCTGGCTGGTTCCGTTCCGCGACGCGCTCATCTTCTATATGTGTTTCCTCCCCGCGGTCGCCGTGCAGTGGCAGTTCAACAAGAACTCCTGCGTGCTCAACAACATCGAATCGCTCATGCGCAGCGGCCAGTGGCGCGACCCGAACAACAGGGAAGAGGGCGCCTGGCTGCAGACGCTGGCGCTGAACCTGACGGGGATACTTTTCAAACCCTGGCAGATGGACGCGTTCACGTACTTTGTTCTCCTGGTCTTCTGGAGCGCCGCGCTCAGCCATCTCCTGTGGTGGTGACGATGCGGCATTGCGGGTCTTGAACCGCGGTTTTGCCCTTCCTACCTAGAGGCTGTCCGGGCGGCCTGTTGGCGTCCGGCGCTGAGAAACGGCCTTGGTCCATCCGGACGAGGCCTAAAACCGCAACGCTTTCAGGAGGTTGTACCATGCGTGATTTTTCCCCCTATTTCCGCTCCACCGTCGGATTCGACCATCTGTTCAACATGCTTGAGCAGGCCGCCGACGCGGGCAACGGTTATCCCCCGTACAATATCGAACGCACCGACGAGACCCATTACCGGATCTCGGTCGCGGTCGCCGGATTTGCCGAAAAGGATCTGAACGTCGAAGTACGTGACGGCGTATTGACGATCATCGGCAAGCGCGAAGACGCAGCGAAGGCGGGCTACCTCTATCAGGGTATCGCCGGACGCACCTTCGAGCGCCGCTTCCAGCTCGCAGAGCATGTCGAAGTCCGCGCTGCCAAGCTTGAGAACGGCCTGCTTCATGTCGATCTGGAACGCGTCGTTCCGGAAGAGAAGAAGCCGCGCAAGATCGCGATCAACGCGCCCGAGCTCAAGACCATCGAAGGTCAGGCTCGCGCCGCTTAACGAAGTTTCGCGAATGTGATGACAGAGACCGGGTATGGGTTTACTCATACCCGGTCTTTTTCGCGATCCGCACAATGCCCATCTGGCAAAGTTCTTTTGTCGACCGGATGCTGCACAGGACAAAGCCTGTTGCAGCCAATACCGACATCGCAGAACTGCGCGCGCGCTACCAGGCGATATTCGAGCGTGACGGTTCGCCGCCGCGCGAAGCGACATTCGAGCCTGCACAGATCGGACCGTTGAAGGGCGAGTGGGTTCGCCTGCCGAACAGTTCGCCGAACAGACTTATCCTGTATTTTCATGGCGGCGGTTACATCGCCGGTTCACCTCAGACGCATCGTGGGCTCGTCGCCCGCCTCGCGCAGGCGAGCGAAGCAACGGCCTTCTCGCTGGATTATCGGCTCGCGCCGGAATACGCGTTTCCGTCGGCGGTCCGTGATGCGATCGACGCCTATCGCCTGATCACGTCCAAAGGAGTTGCGCCCGCATCGATCGTGCTGGCCGGCGACGGCAGCGGCGGCGGTCTTGCGTTCGCAGTGCTGAACGCGGCGCGAAATGCCAACCTTCCGATGCCGGCTGCTTGCGTTGCGATGTCGCCCTGGGCCGATCTGTCCTTGTCGGGCTGGTCTGTGATGCAGAACGCCGCGAGCGACAAGTTGCTCAGTTGGGATCTGCTCTTCGTCAGCGCGCGGCACTATCTGAAAAAGACCAATCCGTGCGACGCCTACGCGTCGCCGGCCTTCACCAGCTTCAAGGATTTTCCGCCCATCATGGTGCATGCGGGAAGCCATGAAATTTTGCGCGACGATGCTTCGCGCCTCGGCGATCGCGCCGCCGATGCCGGCGTGCCGGTCAGCGTCGAGATCTATGACGGCATGCAGCATGTCTTCCAGGCGAGCAGTGCGCCGGAAGCCAAGGTGAGCATTCAGCGCCTCGGCCAGTTCATCCGCGCACGCACAGCGGTTCAACAGCACGCGGCCTGATCTTCTCGATGGAAAGCTACGCCGCGGGCGGCGCCGGCATGCGCGCGCCGGTGGTGATCGCGTCGACGACGACGGCGCCGACAAGGTTGGCATCCGTGAGATTCGCGTAGGACAAATCCGTGCCGGCCATCACGATCTTGCTCATGTCCGCGCCGCGGAAATCCGCATAGCGCGCATTGGCCTTGTCGAGGCGTGACGCGAGCAGCCGCGCGTCGGTAATGATGAGCGGACCGATCTTGGCATCGCGCAGATCGGCGTGATTGAGCTTTGCCCCCGTCAGATTCACACCGCGAAGATCGGCCTTGCGCAGATTGGCCGAACGCAGGTCGGCGCCCTGCAGATTGCTTCCCTGCATCGAGACGCCTTCCAGATCGAGGCCGTATAGCAATGCTCCCGGCGCAACGAGTGCTGTGAGCGGACGCTTGTCGATCAATTTGAGGCCGCGCAGATCCATGTTGGTGAGATCGGCGGGTTTGCCTTCGCGTCCGTCGGATTCGACCCAGAGCGCATGCTGCGCGATGAGTTCGTCGGCAGACCCCGACATCCCGTTCCAGGCTTTGCCGATCGACTGTTCGGTGAGCGTGTCCTCAAGATTGGTGTTCTTGGTAGAAGCGAAGTCCATGTGCGCACCGATCAGGATCGCGCCGCTGAGATCGGCCCCCGTCAGATTGCAGCCCGACAGGTCGGCATTTTCCAGATTGGCGCCGTTGAGCCGCGCCTGGCGCAGATTGGCGCGCACCAGCCGGCAGCCCTTCATCACCGCGTCGGTGAAGTCCGCCCGGACGGCGATGGCGCCCGACATCTTGGCGCGCTCGAGGTTTGCCGAGTTCAGCAGAGCCGTCGGCAATTCAGACGGACCGACATCGTGCTGCAGTACGCGCAGATTTCCGTAGCGGTCCTTTTCCGCGATCGTGCCCTCGCGCAGATCGGCCTCGAACAAGTCGGCATTGGTGAGATCGGCGCCGCTCAGGCAGGCGCCACGCAGATCGCCGCGCCGAAGGCTCGCATTGGTCAAGTTGACGCGGCGCAGATCGGCGCCGAAGAAACTCGCGGAGTCGAGGCGCGAGCCCGAAAAATTCGCTTCTTCAAGAATTGCACCGGTGAAGTCCGCATCCGACAGGTTGCAACCCGAAAGGTTCAGACCCGAGAGATCACTGAAGGCGAACACCGCGCGTGCACCCCCGGCCTTTCGCGCGTACAACATCTCGTGACGCGCAACGACAGCCGATGCCTCGTTCTGGCTGAGTCTCGCAAAACTTGTGCGGCTCATGGTTGTCATGACACACGGCCCCGCGACCGCAGATTTTGTTGTTGGCTTCGAATACTGGTGGGGCCGGGCTAATAGCTGATTAAAAAGCGGAAATTTGCGTTTCAGCCGGGTCACGGCTAGGTGAGGCGACTGAAATTGGTTATGGTGGTTTGCTGCTGGCCGGTTCCCGGGGGTGAGGTCAGCAGCAATAGGCAATGTAAATTCGAAGTTGGGCCCCGGGCTAAGCCACTTCGGAATCCACTTTTGGCCGTAGTTACAAGAGGTTCGACTTGAACAAGCGCGCTCTCATGCTTTCGGCTGCCACGGCAGTAATTGTGTCCTCGCAGGCTTTCGCTGCCGCCCCGGTAGATAGTGTGGCGAACACCGCCCAGAAGACCAGCACACTGACAACGCCGCTCGCCATCGGTGCGGCAGGCGGCATCAAGTTGACCTCCGGCACTGCGCCACTGCTGACGATCAATTCGGGAACGTCCGCGACACCGTTCGTCATCACAAACACCGGCGGCACGCTGACATTCTCGGGCG
The DNA here is from genome assembly GCA_963741725.1 of uncultured Alphaproteobacteria bacterium. Lineage (GTDB taxonomy): Bacteria > Pseudomonadota > Alphaproteobacteria > Micropepsales > Micropepsaceae > Rhizomicrobium. Next base: position 70,899 of record CAVUJC010000008.1, read on the forward strand.
TGACATCGGCTGTCGGTGTCCTCGTCGATGGCACGGCGCCGCGTTTCGGATCTTTCGACAACGCCGGAACTCTTGACCTGTCCGGCACGGGCACGGGCAAGACTCGGCCTGCACCTGAGCGGGGCGACGGGTTCGTATACCGGGCCGATCACGTTCGACACCGGATCTGTCGTGAATATCGCCGGCGATACCTCGACGGGCATCCTGCAGGATCCCGGTTTTGTGCTGAACGGAAACATGTCGCTCGGCGGCACATTCACGATGTCGCCGACAACGGCCAACGGCACCACGGCGTCCGGCATCGTGCTCGCGAATCTTCAGGGCACGATCAACGGCAATGTCGTCGTCGCGACGGGCGCAACCTACACGGCCGTCGGAAACGGCGCGACCGGCATCGACATCCAAGGACCGCTCAACGCCTGCGCGCCGAGTACATGCACCGGCATCGGTACGTTCGAGAATATGGGCACGATTACAGTCGCCGGCGTGGCGACGCGCGCAACGACCGGAACGAACGCAGAATCGGGATCGGCCGTCATCATCGGCAACAGTCTCGCCGGCGGCTTCCTGAACTTCGGCAGCGCGACCGCGCACTGACGCCATCCCTTCCGGCGTCATATCTGCAAACGGCGTCAACGCGCCGACGCTCGTCATCACGCCGTCAGTCATCGCTACGACTGGCCTCGAACTCAAGCCGGTCACGACGGCACCGATGTGGCTCCGACATTTCGGCTTCATCAATCGCGGCTCCATCACGGCCGCCGCCGAGGACAACAACAAGAGTACGCGAGCCGTCGAAATCGGTGGCGTTTCCACATCGTCGATGGTGGTCATCGATAACGGGATATTCAATTCCGGCATCATCACGGCGCAGGCGACCAGCGTCAGCCCGGGTAATCTGGTCAGCGCCACCGCGCTGGAGATCGACAGCTTCGCCACCGTTTAAAACATCGAAGTGACCGGTCAGAGCGCCAACGTCACCAATGGCAACGGCAAGATTGCGGCGTCCGTCTCCGGCTCGCTCGGGGGAACAGCGACTGCAATTCTGATCTCCGGCACGAGTTCGACGACCGTCAACAATATCACGGTTGATCCGGGCGGAAGCATTTTCGCCAACGCCACGGTGACTGATCCCAGCAGCACCAGCGTGACGACGCTTACGGCGCTGGCCATCGTCGACCGTTCGAACTCTCTGACAACCGTGTCGAACGCGGGTGCGATTTCGGCGAACGTGACGACGCTGACCAACGGCGTTACCGCAATCGCGCATGCGATCGATGCTTCGACGAACACCAAAGGTCTACGCTCACCAACAGCGGCGCGATCACCGGCGACGTGCTGTTCGGTACGCGGCAACGGGCGCCAACAGCTACACGCTGACGGGAGCTTCGACCTCGGCGATGGCGACCCAGGACGGCGCGGTCAGCTTCGCCGGCGGTTCCAGCAGCCTGACGCTCAATGGTTTTTCGAGCGTCACGGGCGCCATCACATCGCAAGGCGCAACGCTCGACGTGATCGGTCGGGAGCAATGCGACGCTGTCCGTGCAGAACGTTGTGCTCGCCGACAATGGCGTCGAACAATCACACCAATCTCGAAGTCAGAGACTTTGTGACGACTGGCGGCAGCGCCAGCACGCTCGATCTGAGCGTGACATCCGGTCTGGCAACGAAGGCACTGATCCAGGCTTCGCAATCGATCAACCTGAGCACTGGAAGCAATCTCAACATAGCGTTCGGCAGCTTCATTCCGCAGGGCGGAACATTCGAACTGTTGTCTGCCCCAACTGGGCCCGGCGGGCTTACGATCAATCGCGCGCGATATCAGCGCGCTCAGCAACAATGTCGGCGGTCAACGGCCAACGCTTCCATTCCTGTTCAATAGTGCGTATCAGCGCGTAGACAATTTTAACGGTCGACGCGGAACAGACGTCCTGGAATTCGTGGTCGTTCCGAAGATCGGAAGCCGAACTCGGATCTGACAGGATATGCCGTGCAGATGTTCCCGTTCGCCAATACGGCTGTCGCCGGCGACGATTCGCTTGGCGCGGCGATGGTTGCCGGTATCCGGTCGCCGCAGGATGCACAGGCCGCGTACAGCGCCTTCGCCCCGGATGTCTCCGGCGGCACGCGCGCCGTCGCAGTCTCGCTCACCGATCAGAGCACGGGCGTGGTTGCAGCGCGCGAGCGTCAGCTTCGGCTGTTCGCCAAGGAGCCGGGCGAACTCACCCTTTGGGGCAACGAGTTCGGCGAATATCTGAGCACGCACGGCCAGAATACGACGGGCGTTCCGGGCCTGACCCTGCCGACGGGAAGCTGCACCACGGCGTGCCCCTCTGTCTCGCTTCCGGGCTTCAAGGATCACGGGTTCGGCTTCTCGCTCGGCCTCGACAGCGGTTCGCCGTCGGACGGCTGGTACGGCGCTGCATTCAGCTTCTACACGGGCGACGTTCAGGCCGGCGCGGCGACGGCCACCCCGACCTCCAAGACCGGCGAGCTCTGGTATCTGCTCACCGGATACAGCGACTGGCGCGGCCGCGGCCTGTTCGTCGATTCCCAGGTGTCGGTCGGCTATGGCAGCATGAAGGGCAAGCGCTTCCTGGACCTGACGGTTCCGGTCGTGGGCAGCAACGCGACGACGGTCTTTTCTCGCGAAGCCGACAGCAATCGCGCCGCGCTTCTGGGCTCGCTCGGCATGACGGTCGGCGCGCTGATGAAATTCGGCTCGACGTTCTTCACCCCGCAGCTCTCGCTCGACGGCATGTCGATGCGCGAGGAAGGCTATACGGAGATCAACGGCGGAACAGGCTTCGATCTTGCCGTGAAGCCCTATTACGCCAATTCGCTGCGCGCCTTCCTCGGGACCGAGGTTCGCCAGGACGTCGATCTTGGCGACTTCTTCCTGCAACCGTCGGCGCGCGTCGGCTATCGCTTCGACTTCCTGAACGACCCGACCAAGCTGCACGCGCAGTTCTCGGACAGCAATACTGCCACGCTTGGCGCTGCGCCGGGCCTTCCCTTCATCGTTCAGGGACCGGATCCGAGCCGCGGCAACCTGGTCGGCGGCCTCAACCTGAACGCCACGACGGACAATTGGACGATCGGACTGTCGTACGACTTCGTGCGCGGTTCGAACAACGCGACGGAACAGACCGGCACGCTGTCGCTCCTGGGACGAATTTGAAGTCAGCCTTCTTCCCGAGATCGCCGAGTTTCAGGCGTCGCGCGCCAGTTCGATCAGGCGCGTGACGTCTTCTTCCGGCGTCGCGAACGACAGCATGAGCCGCGCAAGCGTCCTGCCCTTCGACGGCACGCCCCAATCGTAGAACTGGACGCCGTTCTTGCGCAGCTTCTTGGCCAGCGCATCGGGCATGCGGGCAAAGACCGCGTTGGCCGAGACCGGATGCTCGATCTCGATCGCGCCGGCTTGCGCAAGACCCTGTGCGAGGCGCTGAGCCAGCCCGTTGGCGTGGCGCGCGCTGGCGAGCCAATGCCCGTTCTTCAGATAGGCTTCGAGCTGAACCGACACGAAGCGCATCTTCGACAGGAGATGGCCGGACTTCTTCCTGCGATATTCGAAGTCGCGGACATCGTCGCGGTTGAAAAAGACCACCGCCTCGGCGGCGAGCGCGCCGTTCTTTGTCGCGCCGAACGACAGCGCATCGACGCCCGCCTTCCAGGTCATCTCCGCCGGGGTGCAGCCCAGTCCCACAAGCGCGTTGGCAAAACGCGCGCCGTCCATATGGACCTTCATGTCGCGCGCCCGCGCCAGCGTCGAGATCGCGGCGATCTCGGAAGGCGAATAGACCGTGCCGAGCTCGGTCGATTGCGTGAGGCTGATCGCGGCCGGCTGCGCGTGATGCACAAAGCCCTTCTGGAAATGGCCGAGCGCTTTTTCGATCGCGGCGGGCGTCAGCTTGGCGTCATGCCCCTCGATGGGAACCAGCTTTGCGCCATGGGTGAAGAATTCCGGCGCGCCGCATTCATCGACCGCGATATGGGCCTCGGCATGACACAGGATCGCGCCATGCGGCGGCACCAGCGTTGCGAGCGAGAGCGAATTGGCCGTCGTGCCGTTGATGACCGGATAGACGGCCACATCGCGCTCGAAGACTTCGCAGAGCCGCGCCGTCACGCGTTTGGTGACGTCGTCGTCACCATAGGCCGGCTGCGGCGCCTGCCCGACGGCGGCGATTGCCGCCAGGATGTCCGGCGTCGCGCCATAGTGATTGTCGCTGGCGAAATTCATCGCGCGTCCCCGCTGCCTTAAAGGCTGTCTACCAGGCGCCAACATTGGGCATGGATACCCAGGGCTCCTGTGGCGGCTTGCTGCCGCCCTCCTGCAGCAACTCGATGGAGATGCCGTCAGGCGAGCGTACGAACGCCATGTGGCCGTCACGCGGCGGCCGGTTGATCGTGACGCCCCCGTCCATCAATCGCTTGCAGACCGCATAGATGTCTTCGACGCGATAGGCGAGATGGCCGAAATTCCGGCCTCCGCCGTAATCTTTCTCATCCCAGTTGTAGGTCAGCTCGACCATCGGCACGCCGTCGCCGCTTCCTTTTTCAGCATCTTCCGGAGTTGCCAGAAAAACGAGCGTGAACCGGCCCATTTTGTTCTCAACGCGCCGCAATTCCTTCAACCCGAGCTTCGCGCAATAAAAGTCCAAGGCTGCATCGAGGTCGCTGACGCGGACCATGGTGTGGAGATAGCGCATGGAAGTGTCCTCACGATGTTTTCGGCTGCATCTTGTTTGCCCGCGCTTGCAGCGTCGCGCAACAGCCGCTCGCAGCGCTAAAAGCTTATGCCGTCAACGCTATCGCCGACCGAGTGCGAAATATGGCACGCCGTGCGGCCACGGACGAATGCAGAATCGTGGCGCGGCGTCATCACTCGGGCTCAATTTGGCCACGGGTCCGAGCGAGTATTTTCAAGCACTTTGCAGCATAGGTGGAACGATTAGCCGCATCCATACAAGCCGTAGGCCGCAACATCACGCGCATATGCGTGCTGTTCGTGAGGTTCGCTTTTCGTGCTTGAAAAACGCGCGGGAAAAGCGCGTCACACCGCTGTCGCGAAGGCTTGGCAAAGATATTCGCGGCGCGGGCAACAGGGGACAGCGGCGGGTCGCTTTACGGGCGACGGCTGTTAACTGGCCCATCACGAAGTTGCGTTTCCCAAATCGAAAGACTAGACCCTCCGTGAAAACCGTGATTACGATGGGTTTAAGAACAAAATGCACCGGGCGGAAACCGGTGCCGGGAGGGGGACGCGTATTCGGCCCAAATCCGCCAGTCCCGGTGCCACCGCGCCGGGATTAGTTTTGTGTAGGCGACGGAAGATCCATGGAACAACCAGTACACGACCTGAGATCACATATACCGGCAGAGGCGCCCAATCCGGCGCGCCGTACCGGCATTCTAATCGGCGTTGGCATTCTTCACGTCGGTCTCATCTGGGCTCTCGTTGTCGGCCTCGCTTCGGGCCTGATCGAAAAGCTGCCGGAAGAGTTGAAGGCCGAAGTTGTTCAGCCCAAGGACGAAGTGAAGCCGCCGCCGCCGCCGCCGCCAGATCTGGCGAAGCCGCCGCCGCCCTTCGTTCCGCCTCCCGAACTCAACATCGCCAACGACGCGCCGGTGAACAATGCGATCACCGCCGTGCAGGCGACCGTGCCGACGGCGCCAAAGCCGGCTGAGCCGACGATCACGCCGTCCAAGGCGGTTGGTCATTCGCATGACTGCACGAGTTACTATCCCGATCTGTCACGCCGCTTGAATGAATTGGGCGACGTGCTCGTGCATTACGATGTTGGCGTCGACGGTACGATCACCAATGTCGGCGTGTCCAAGTCCAGCGGTTCGGATCGTTTGGATCAGGCCGCTGTCTCCTGCGTTTCGTCGCGGTGGCGCAACACGCCAGCGATGAATGGCGACACGCCCGTTGCGTCGCCTAACCATCAGGCCATCGTTCGTTTCAGCCTTCACTAAATCGGCGAGTTCTTCGTCAATCTGGATAATACGGAGTAGTAGGAAAATGATCTCGAAGCACCTGACGATTGCAGCCGCCATCGTCCTGATTTCCGGCCTCGGCTTCGGCCCGGCTGTTGCGCAGACCGCCCCCGCAGCCCCGACCATGGCTGCACCGGGAGGCGCCGCGCCTGCCGCCGCTCCCGCTGGCGGAACGATGGCTCCGGCCGCTGCGCCGGCTGCTGCCGCGCCTGCTGCACCGGCTGTCACGCCGCCGTCGGCTTCCGCCGCCGCGCCGACGGAAAACCCCTACGGCCTCGGCGACATCGTCGCCAAGCGCAACCCGGTTTCGATGACCATCCTGATCATCCTCGGCGTGATGTCGATCGGCACCTGGTACATCTTCTTCATGAAGTACTTCGAGCAGTCCCGCATCCTGGCGCAGGCCCGCACGGTCGAGAAGCGCTTCTGGACCTCGGGCACGCTGGCTGAAGGCGTGGACAAGCTGCCGAAGAATTCGATGTTCCGCAGCGTTGCCGACGCCGGCATCCGCGCCAGCCAGGGCGGCACGAGTCTTGTCGGTCTCAACGACTGGATCGCCATGTCGCTGACGCGCCAGCTCGAAGACGCCAACTCGACGCTGCAGAGCGGCATCGCGTTCCTCGCCTCGGTCGGCTCGACGGCTCCGTTCGTCGGACTGTTCGGTACGGTCTGGGGCATTCTGCAAGCCCTGATCGCCATCGGCGTCGCCGGCCAGGCCTCGATCGACAAGGTCGCCGGTCCCGTCGGTGAAGCGCTCATCATGACCGCCCTCGGCCTTGGCGCCGCGGTTCCGGCCGTGTTGCTCTATAACTTCCTGGTCCGTCGCAACAAGGTCATCAACGAGAAGCTTCGCGGCTTCGCCGGCGACCTGCAGACGTACCTGATCACGAAGAGCAAGTAGGCCAGGGGCGCAGGTAGCGCGGAGATCACATCCATGGCCATGAACGTTCAAGCCGACGACCATAGCGGCGATCCGGATCTGAACACGACCATCAACACCACCCCGCTGGTGGACGTGATGCTCGTTCTTCTCATCATCTTTCTCGTCACCATTCCGGTGATCGTGAAGACGGTGCCGGTCCAGCTTCCGAACGCGCGCAATATCGCGACGATCACGAAGCCGGAGAACATCGTCGTTGCGGTCGATAAGGACGAGAACATCTATTACAACAACGCACCGATCGATCAGGCCGAACTCAAGGACCGGTTCGAGGATGCGTTGCGCCGGGCGCTTGCGAGCGGGCACCCGCTTCCCGAAGTGCACATCCGCGGTGACAAGGATGTGCGTTTCGAAGCCGTCGGACGCGTGGTTCTGGCAGCTCAGATCGCCGGCATCCAGAAGGTCGGCTTTCTGACGGAACCGCGAAACGACGTGGCTCAGTAATCAAAGACCGGATTGAAGGTATCGCCACATGGCAATGAATGTCGGCAATGAGAGCGGCGAAGGCGAGGTGATGGTGGAAATGAACACCACGCCGCTCATCGACGTGATGCTCGTTCTGCTTACCCTGCTCATCATCACGCTTCCCATCCAGACGCATGCCGTGAAGCTCGACATGCCCAAGCCGAACGTGAAGCCGCCGCCGACGCCGCCCGTCGTGGTTACGCTGGAAGTCGACTTTGATGGCACCGTGCTGTGGAACGGCACCGCCGTGGACCGCAAGACACTGGACAACTACCTGGCCTCGGCCGCGAGCGATGATCCGCAGCCCGAAATCCATCTGCAGCCGAACCGGCTGGCGAAATATGACGCCGTCGCGAAGGTGCTGGCGGATGCCCAGCGCATCGGCGTGGATCACATCGGTTTCACCGGCATCGAGCAATACAGTCAATGATGTGAGGGGCCATTGCGTCACGGACCATGCGGTTGCATGTGCCCGGGATGCGCCCATTGAAGTGAGGACTCTAATGTTTTTCAGATCGGTCCGCGCCGCCAGCTTGGCGCTTGCGCTTGGAACTGCCGCGGTTGCAACCGCCGGCATCGTCTTCACGACACCGGCCGAAGCGGCCCTGCGCTCCGTCGTCGGCAAGCCGCTCAGCGAAGCCAAGTCGCTCGCAGCGGCCGGCAATTACAGCGCCGCGCTTGCCCGCGTCAGCGCCGCCGAAGCGGTCGGCGGACTGACGGCGGAAGAACGCGCCGTCATCTCGCAGATGCGCCAATATATCGAAATCAAGTCGGGCTCCGGCGCGCTCGGCGTCAAGGCGAAGTTCGCCAACGACTACAATGCCGGCCGCTATCGCGACGTCATCGCCGACGGCGAAGCGCTGCGCAAGAATGGCGCGCTGGACGGCAACGCCATGCAGGTTATCGCGCAGGCCTATTACCTGCTGCGCGACTATCATGGCTGCAGCCACTACATCATGAGCAATTTCGGCAGCGGCGCCGGCGAGGCTGTGCTGCAGCTGCAGATGCGCTGCGCCTATGAGAGCCAGGACAATGATTCCATGCGCACGGCGCTGGAAACGCTGGTCGCGCGCACCAACAAGCCTGAATATTGGAGCCAGCTTCTCAACACCGCCCAGGGCACCAAGGGCCTCAGCGATCACCAGACTCTCGACATCTACCGCCTCAAGATGCTGACGAACTCGATCACCAAGGCCGACGACTACAACCTGCTGGCGCAGCTCGCGCTGCAGCTCGGCTACGCCGCCGAAGCGCAGTCGGTCATCAACAAGGGCATCGCGGCCAAGGTCCTCACGGGCGACCGCACGACGCGCCTGCTCACCATGGCCAAGGGTCAGGCCGACACGAACGCCGCGAACAACGCCAAGTCGGTCGCAGCCGCCAATGCCGCGCCGACCGGCGATGCGCTGGTCAAGCTCGGCGAAGACGCCTGGGGCCAGGGCCGCTATCCGGACGCTATCAAGCTGATCCAGGCCGGCATCGACAAGGGTCCGACGGACAAGGACAACGCGCTGATCCGCCTCGGCGTCGCCTATATGAGCGCTGGCCAGAAGGAACAGGCTGTGCGCACGCTCGACAAGGCCGATGGCGATGCGAAGCAGAAGATCATCGCGCATCTGTGGTCGATCTACGCCCACACGCACTAGTTCGAATCCTATCGATGACGAAGGCCGGGCCGTGCGCCCGGCCTTTTTCGTTATGCGGGCGCGAGCGTGGCGCCGTTGTAGCCACCGGGATATAACGCCCGTGTCGCCTTTCGGTCACCCACGCCATGGACGCGATCTTCACGCCCGCGGAAAGCGAGGCGCTCCTGCTTTCGCTGCGCATTTCCGGCGTTGCCGTGCTCTGCGCGCTGCCATTCGCGTTCGCCGCGGCGCTGTTCCTGGCCCGCACCAGGTTCATCGGCAAGACGCTGATCGACGGGCTGATCCACGTTCCACTCGTTTTGCCGCCCGTGGCGATCGGTTTTCTGCTTCTCACCGTGTTCGGCACGCGCGCCGGTCTGGGCGCCTGGCTGCTCGTGCATTTCGGCATCCGCTTTGTCTTCAGCTGGACCGGCGCCGCGCTGGCCTCCGCGATCATCACCTTTCCGTTTCAGGTCCGCTCGATCCGGTTGGCACTGGAAGGCGTCGACAAGGGACTGAACGAGGCGGCCGAGACGCTTGGAGCCGGCTGGTGGGACCGGCTGTTCAACATCACGCTGCCGCTCGCCCTGCCGGGCGTGCTCGCCGGCGTCATCACGGCCTTTGCCGCCAGCCTTGGCGAGTTCGGGGCCATCATCACCTTCGTCTCGAACATTCCCGGCGAGACGCGCACCTTGCCGCTGGCGATCTACACCGCTCTGCAGGCGCCGGGCGGCGAGGCCGAAGCGGCACGCCTCTCGGTCATCTCGATTCTTCTTGCGTTGCTCTTCATGTCGCTCGCCGAAGTCGCAGCGCGGCGCGCCCGGATCGCCGGATGAGCATCGACGTTGCGCTCAAGCACGACTTCGGCGGCTTCGCGCTCGATGCGCATTTCTCGATTCCCCGCGTCGGCGTCACCGCGCTCTTCGGTCCGTCGGGAGCAGGCAAGACGTCCATCATCAATGCCATCGCCGGCACATTCCGCCCGCAAGAGGGTCGCATCGTCGTGGAAGATCGCGTGCTCTTCGACAGTTCGAAGGGCCTGTCGCTGTCGCCGCGGCAAAGACGGACGGGTTATGTGTTCCAGGATGCGCGCCTGTTTCCGCATATGAGCGTCGAGGACAATCTTCTGTTCGGCTGGCGCCGCGCCCAAAAAAAGGCCGATAGCTCGGAAATCGACCGCATCATCGCGCTGCTGGGGCTGCAGCCGCTTCTGACGCGCAAGCCGGGCGCGCTTTCGGGCGGCGAGAAAAGCCGTGTCGCGCTCGGCCGCGCGCTTCTGTCGTCACCCGAAATTCTGCTTCTGGACGAACCGCTCGCCGCGCTCGATGCGGCGCGCCGCGCCGAGATCCTTCCCTACCTTGAACGACTGCGCGATGAAACAAGGCTGCCGATGCTCTATGTCAGCCACGCGCTCGACGAAGTGGCGCGCCTGGCGCACGACGTCGTCGTCCTGCGCGGCGGACGCGTCGTGCGGCAGGGCTCGGTGTTCGATGTCCTGACCGAGCTGGAACTTCCGGCATTCGCCGGCACGCCTCCGCTCGGCGCCGTTATCGAGGCGGAAGTCGGTGACCGCCGCCCCGATGGCCTCACGGCGCTCGCGTTCGACGGCGGAATCTTGCTGGTGCAGGAACTGCAGCAGCCGAGAGGCGCACGGCTGCGGGTGCGCATCCGGGCCGAGGAAATCATGCTGGCGCTGGAAGAGCCCCGCACCATCAGCGCCAACAATGTCCTTCTGATGCAGGTTCGCGATGTGCAGCACGACTCCAAGACGCATGCCGACGTGCAGCTTCTCTGCGGCCGCACGCGCCTTGTCGCGCGGATCACGCGCTCATCACTGGAGCGACTTCAACTCGCGGCCGGAAAGCCCGTTTTCGCGATCGTGAAATCGGTGACGGTCGACACAGCTATGCGTGGGCCGGAGGACTAGTCCTCGCAAGCATGTGATTGGCATTCCATCCGGGCGGCTGTAAGAGAAGGCGCCTTTTTTGGAGGCCGTGATGAACAGACTCAAATCGGCACTCGCCGGATTTGCCATCGCCACTTTGGTGACGGCAGGGACTGCAGTTTGCACGCAAGCCTTTATCACCGGCCTGGCCGCCGGAATTTCAGGCCAGGCGGCGCATACCGCAGTGTCCAGGCCGGACGCGCTTCCTGTGGCGTCCAGCGCGCGCCCGACGCGCTCCTGATCACGGCGCCTTGAAGACGAAGCGTTTCGACAGCGTGAAGTTGAAGATCAGACCGACGCCGACACCGAACGCTGCCGCCAGCAGAGGGTTGTTGAACGGGGCCGGCGCGAACGTGACGCAGAGCGTGTAGGTTCCATAGTTGGCCACTGCGCCGATGCTGTTCGCCAGCATGAACTTGAACCATTCCTGCATCACCTTGTGCACGCCGCCTGTTGCAGCATGCTCGGCGAACGTCAGGTTGCGATTGCCCCACCAGGTGAACGTGGCCGCGCAAAAGATCGAGACGGCCCGCGCCGTATAGCGGTCGATGCCGATCAGATAGTGCAGGATCGAAAGCACCGTTTCGTCCACGACGAAGCCGCAGCCGCCGATGAATCCAAAGCGCAGGAACGGGGACGTAAGCAGGGCGCGCAGACGCTCGGACAGGTTCACGGCAGCGGCAGATCCTGTGGACCACGGATCGAGAGATAGGACAGCCGCTTGTTCGCCCAGCGTCCGCGCGTCACCGTGTCAAGGATCAGTCCGCTCATGACGGACAGGAACGCGATCAGCATCAGGCCGGTGGCCAGAACTGCCGTCGGCAGGCGCGGCACCAGGTCCGTATGCACGAACTCGATCACGATCGATGTGCCCAGGATCAGAGCTGCAAGAGCGAAGACAAAGGCGATGGCGCTGAAAAACAGCAGCGGCCGCTCCTCGCGCAGCATCTGCGCGATGGTGAAGAGGATCTTGAACCCGTCGCGATAGGTGCTGAGCTTGCTGACCGAACCGACCGGCCGTTCCTTGTAGGCCGTGTCGACTTCGGCCATCGGCATCATCAGGCGCACCGCATGCACGGTCAGTTCCGTCTCGATGCCGAAACCTTCCGCAGTGAACGGAAACGACTTCACAAAACGCCGCGACATGACGCGATAGCCGCTCAGCATGTCGCCGAGCCTCACATTGAACATGAGCGAAGTCAGGCCCGTCAGCAACCGGTTGCCCAGAACATGGCCCGCCCGATAGGCCGCGGCTTCGGAATGGACGCGCCGCCCGGTGACGATATCGAGACCTTCGTCGACCAGCTTTCTGATCAGCGCAGGTGCGGCTGCGGCGTCATAGGTGTCATCGCCGTCGGCAAGCACATAGATGTCGGCTTCCACGTCGGCGAACATGCGGCGCATGACATTGCCTTTGCCCTGTCGCATTTCGGTCCGCACGATCGCGCCGGCCGCGCGCGCAACCTCCGCCGTGCGGTCCTTGGAATTGTTGTCGTAGACATAGACCTTGGCCGACGGCAGCGCCGCCCGAAAGTCGCGCACGGTCTGTCCGATGGCGGCTTCCTCATTGTAGCAGGGAAGAATGACGGCGATTTCGGTCATTGGCGGGGCCATTTGAACAGCGGACAGAACTCATAGTCGCCAATGATGTTCGTGTCGAACACGGTGCATTTTAACCAGTCGATTCGAAGGCCGTACTCCACCAGCGCATCGCGCGCGCGGCCCATGTCATAGGCATCGGAGAGCACATAGACGTCCCCCCCATGTCCCATATGGCCCCAGACGCGGTTCTTCATCGTCTTGGTAATCCTGGTGCCGTCCTGCGGCTGCACCATCCAGCCGTCGATTCGCAGCAGCGGGATATTGTGCGGAAAGGACGGCGCGATGAAGCCGAGCGGGCCGTTGCCGGTCAATAGGACCATCGCCTTTTCGGGATGCACGATCTTGGGTACGTCGGCCTGCACGAAGGGATCGCTGATCGGAGAGCGTTCGATGTACTCGACATGGGTGACGGCCGCGGTCGCAAGGAACAGGACTGCCAGCGAGATGTACTGGATGCGGCGCGGGATCGGCAGAAGGCCGATCGCGATGGCGAGAATCAGCGGCCCCAGCATTTCCAGTCCGACGATGTAGCGATAGATCGCGAACAGCTTGAGCCAGACGAGATAGGAGACGGCGGCAAAGGCGAGAATGGGCCGCGCCGCCTCGGGAACGACCAACGGATCCTTCGAGCGCCGCCCGGCAAGCCAGACGATGATCGCGATGATCGCGAAGACATAGGCGAGCATGACGCGTATGTCGCGGAACGGAATGTCGTCGGCGACCGCCCAGTTCAGCGAGAACAGGATGGGAAAGGCCGCCGCGATCCAGAAATGGGTCGGCAGGAAACGCATGTCGCGATAGGGCGCGGGCAGGGCGAGCGGCGACTTGAAATAGTCGTTGAAGTAGGGAAACAGCGGATTTCCCGTGAGATGCTCCAGATGGATCATCCAATAGCCCATGAACGCGGCAAAGCCGATGACACCGCCGAGGCCGCCGGCGATCAGACGCGTCGCCTGCTGCTTCCAGCCGCCGCCGAGCGCGACGAGCGCGGCCGCGAAGCCGATGGCGAACGGTGCTTCGGGCAGCTTCAGTCCGACGGTGATGCCGGTGAGGAAGCCGGCGGCGGCAGCTATCGACGCAACCTGCCAGAGCGGCCCTTCATTCAACCGCTTCCTCTGCACAACAAGGATCACGATGCTGAACAGGATGAGAATGCTCATCGTGTTGTCGTGATAGGTCGTCCCGAACATGTTGAGGCCGAGGCCGCCGGTCTGTCCGAGCAGCGCCAGCGCGGCTGCGCCGAGCTTGAATTCCTCGATGCGCAGCGTCTGGCGGCCGAGAAGATAAAGCGGCACGACGTTCGAACCCTGCACCATGCCGAGCACGAAGAGCGTGAACCAGGCGCGGGTGTGCGTCGCCAGCACGTAGAAGGGGATGTCCTGAAACGGATTATAGTATGTGGCCTGGTGGGCCACGATCATGTCGAACCCTTCGCGCCCGTTCAGGAAAGCGTAGGGGATGTACCAATGATAGTTGCGAAAGTCCCAGGACGTGTCCTTGCCGAGCCACAGGACATAGCAGCCCCAAAAGACGATCGTGACCGCCAGGAACAGATATTCCTGGACGCTGAGCTTGAGCGCACGCGAGTCGACACTGTCTGAGGGCATGGGAATGGGGATACGCGCGCTCGTGAAACCGGGCATGGTTCTAGCGCGTCTTGGGCAAACGATAAATCAGGCTTCTTGCGGCTGTTCGACCACCAGATTGCCCAGAAACTGCTGAGTCGAGGCCCGGCAGGAACGGGTAAGGGCAAAGGCCCGCGCCTCGGCCCGTGACAGGGTAAGCGCGCGCCTGCAGGCCGCGCCCAGATCATTGTCCAGCGCCGCCGCGGGACAGGCGCCCACCACGTCCTTCATGACATCGTGGGGAAACGTCGCCACGGGCGTGCCGCAGGCCAGCGCTTCCAGCATCACAAGCCCGAACGTGTCCGTCAGGCTGGGAAAGACGTTGACGTCGCTTGCGGCATAGATGCGGACAAGCTCCTCGCCCGATTTGGGGCCGAGAAACTTGGCATCCGGATATTTCCGCGCCAGCGCATCGCGCGCCGGACCCGGACCGACGACGACCTTGGTGCCGGGCAGATCGAGCGAGAGAAAGGCCTCGATATTCTTTTCGATCGCCACGCGGCCGACATACAGGAACACCGGCTTGGGAAACGGCAGCGTCGCATCCGGTATCGGCCGGAAGTGGTTCACGTCCACCCCGCCTTCCCACAGCCGCACATTCCGGAAACCGTGCGCTTCGAGTTCGCGCTTCAGCGTCGCGGTGCGCGCCATCGTGGCGATGCCGGCGCTGTGGAACCAGCGCTCGAGCCGCCAGACCACACTTTCCGGCACGAAGGGGAAACGCGCATGGACATATTCGGGAAAGCGCGTGTGGAACGCAGTGGTGAACTCGATGCCGTGCTTGATGCAGATCGCGCGCGCGCTGAGGCCCATCGTGCCCTCGGTGGAAATGTGCACGGCGTCTGGCGCGAATTCGCGGATGAGTTTCTCAAGTCCCTGTCGCGGGAAAAAAGCGAGGCGGATTTCGGGATAGGTCGGAAGTGGAAGCGTGAAGCGGCCTTCCGGCGAGGCATAGCGCACTTCGTGTCCGAGCGCGCTCAGTTCGCGGCCGAGCATTTCCAGAGTCGTGACGACGCCGTTGACCTGCGGCCGCCAGGCATCCGTGACGATCAGGACTTTGAGATGTTCTTGGCCGGGCACCGGGAACCGGCCGGCGGGCATCAGGCCGCCAGCCGTCACGCGCCGTACCCTACGCGGATACAGCCGTGGCTTCGCGAGCGGCGCCGATATAGGCGGGCGTTGTAACGGCAGCGGTCCAACGAACGATCTCCAGATGTCCGCCGGCATCTTCGACAAGGGCCGTGCAGCTTTCAACCCAGTCTCCATCGTTGAGGTAAAGGACTTTTCCGATTTGCCGGATCTGCGCCTGATGGATGTGGCCGCACACGACGCCGTCCAGGCCGTGCAGTTCGGCAGCCTGGGCAACGGCATCTTCGAAGCGGCAGACATATTCGACCGCGTCTTTGACGGCGTGCTTGAGCCATGCCGACAGTGACCAGTAAGGGAAGCCGAGCAGGTGGCGTACGCGGTGCAACACTTCGTTCGCCTGCAGTGCGCGGTCATAGGCCCACGAACCCAGATGGGCGAGCCACTTGGCAAAGTTGATGACGCCGTCGAACTGATCTCCGTGGATGACGAGAAGCCTCTTGCCGTCGGCGGTTTCGTGAATCGTCTCGCGCGTCACCTCGATGCCGGCATAGGTGCGGCCGCAAAAGGGACGCAGGAATTCGTCGTGATTGCCGGGCACGAAGATCACGCGCGTGCCGTCATCGACCTTGCGCAGGATTTCATGCACCACGCTGCTGTGCGCTTCATTCCAGAACCAGCGGCGCTTGAGCTGCCAGCCATCGATGATGTCGCCGACGAGATAGAGCGTCTGGCAGGTGTTCTTGGCCAGAAAGTCCGCCAGGAGTTCGGCCTTGCAGCCGCGCGTACCCAGGTGGATGTCGGAGATGAAGATGGTGCGGTGGTAGCGGGTAGGCCGGGCCGGATGCGGCGTGTAGCGCGACCTGGGCGGTCTTGACGCGAGCTGGACTGCGGGAACCAACCAGGCGATATCGGCCATCTGCCGCGCTCCTTGCTGTTTCCAAGGGTGCGAATCAGCGCCCCGCTTGTTGGGCGAGTGGGTATCCGCTTCACGCGAATCTTTTGTTGCCGTGCAGCGACAGTGGTGTGACTTCTCTGTCCCAACACTAGATTTTGGGCTCTTGGTAAACGCGTCTTTTGCACTGCACCATTTGAATGGCTGTAATGTGCTGCCGCGAAAAGAGGCGGAATGGCGCGGAAATGCTGGATTTTTGTGACGAAATGCTGAGATTTTGGACTTGCCTCACCCCGGCCATAGGTCCATATTGTTGCAGCGCGGCATGACTGACCTCCCGTTGCTTATGCCGCCTGCCCTTCCTGGGCGTTTCCTCCCTGAACTTGGCCGCTCCTTCGGGAGCGGCCTTTTTTCTTTGTCGGAAGGCCTATTCGGCTGCAAAGCTCTGGCGCGGCCGGTTGCGGGTCAGGAGCGCCGGCGGGATCGCAAGAAGCTGGCTGATCGCAGCGGACAGGCGGTGGTGGATCTGCTCATAGCCGGGGCCGCGCTCGATGCGCTCTTCATCGAGATAGAGTCCGCGATTGATCTCGACCTGCAGCGCGTGGACTTCGCGGTCGCGCCGTCCGTAGAGCAATGTCGTGTAGCCGCCGGCATAAGGCGCATTGCGCGCGTGGCTGAAACCCTGGCGCTCAAACGCAACTTCTGCCGTGCGCGTCACAAGCGGCGCCGCGGCCATTCCGTAGCGGTCGCCGAATACGATATCGGGGATCGCGGCCGCCGACGGCATGGAATGACAATCGACGACGACGGCAACACCAAAGACCTCGAGCGTATCGTCGATCAGCTTCGACAGGGCAGCATGATAGGGGCGATACAGCTTTGTCAGACGGTCTTCGGCTTCGCGCGGCGAGAGCTTGGCGCGATAGATTTCAGCACCATCGCGCACGATGCGCGGTATGACGCCGAGGCCCGCTGTCACGCGCGGACTTGGCGAATTGACCGCGACGGGAAGGCGACCGTCGAACATGGCGGTGTCGATTTCCGCAGGCGCACGGTTTGCATCCAGATAGGCGCGCGGAAAGCGCGCCGCGATCATCGGCGCGCCCAGCGAGACTGCGCCGCTGAACAATTCGTCGACAAAGGCGTCCTCGGAGCGGCGCAGCGACGTCGGCCCCAGCCGGCTCATGGCCACGAAACTGTCCGGATAGGTGCGGCCGGAATGCGGGGAGGCGAAGACGAACGGCACGGTCTGCCGGAATGGTCGGTGGATGCGGAACGGGTCATCGAACAGCGCCGCCAGGCTGGCGTCGGCTGCCTTGTCCTCGTCTTTTGCTGTCCGTATGCCCGGCGGGGCCATGTCCATCCGATTCGATGCTTGTCCGGCTGAGTGGACCATTAACGGGGCAAGGCGATCAAGCGTCACTGAAGCGCGTTAACCGCCATTTACGGTTTGCGGATTATACGGTCTAGTAGACCACTCGGGTGGGATGATGGCGCATATACTTCTGGCAGAAGACGACGAAAGCCTGCGTAAATTCCTTGCGCAGGCCCTGGTGAAGGCAGGCCACGCCGTCACCGACTTCGGCGACGGCAGCGATGCCTATGAGTGCCTCAAGGGCTTCCGCTTCGACCTGCTGCTGACAGATATCGTGATGCCGGGGATGGACGGGATCGAGCTGGCCAAGCGCGCCGCCGAGATGAATGACGCACTGAAGATCATGTTCATCACCGGATTTGCCGCCGTCGCGCTGCACCCTTCATCCAATGCTCCCAAGCAGGCCAAGGTGCTGTCGAAGCCGTTCCACCTTCGCGAGATCGTCGCCGAAGTCGACCGCATGATCGCTGCCTGAGCGCAGCGCCTCTCTAAGCTGAACGGTTCCTCTCCGCATTGCGGCGGCAACGCCACAATCGCGCCCGCACGCCGCCCGAATTGCAGGATAGCAATATCGCGTCCGGCGAAGAGCCAGAGACGACTCCCGCCGGGCCGCCGGTCTGCACCACGCGCCGGTGCAACGCGGGAGGAAGACATGCTGATGCCAACACATGAGATTTCGAGTGCGCGTGCAGGCCGAATGTCGCCACGACGCGCAGCGACGATCGGCGGCGTAGGGCTGCTGCACGTTGCTGCGATCTACGCGCTGATGACTGGAATGACCGGCGAGATCATCAAGACCGTGCCGGGCGAGCTAGCCGTGCGTTTCTTTGAGCCATCGGCGCCAACCAATCCGCAAACGCCGCCGCCCCAGCCCGCCATGGCGCGTCCGACAGTCGATACGACGCCGACGGTGCGCATGCCGGAGATCGTGATCGCCGACCAGGGCGGACAAACGATTCACACCACTGTGACTCCGCCCCATACGCCGGCCGCTAGCGACAGCGGCGCGCTCGCAGTCGCCAGCACGCACACGACGCCGCCCTATCCGATTGCGGCACGAACCTTGTCGCATCAGGGAACGGTGGTGCTGCAGATGACGGTCTCGCCGCAAGGCGATGTCGTGGCCGCGAACGTCATCCAGTCCAGCGGCTTTGCCGAGCTCGATTCCGAAGCCGTCGCCTGGGTCGAGGCGCACTGGAAATACAAGCCGGCGATCCAGGGCGGCATGCCGGTCACCAGCCAGACCCAAGCGGCCGTCAAATTCGACCTGAAACAGGCGCACGGCTGACCGCGGTCGCCCCTGCGGTTGTAGAAGTCGGTCCCGTCGCCCGGTTTGGAGCGGCGGGACCTGTTTTGCGCCAAAAGCTGGCTTGCCGCGTACGGGCATGGAGGCTATAGAGGCCGCCCCGCCGTCACTGGCACGGGCGCGTAGCTCAGCGGGAGAGCACTACCTTGACATGGTAGGGGTCACAGGTTCGATCCCTGTCGCGCCCACCACCCAGTCTGGCCCCTTAGCAAGTGGCCAATTCCCACCACCCAATATCAGGCGATTTCCGAAGGTTAGCGCGACCGGAGAGCCTTGTGTGCGTCTCCGCCGCCGCCAATGTCCCGGGAACAGGGCCAATTTCGGTGGCTATTCTCTTGGCGACTTTCAAAAGTGTGCGTTTGCCTGTTTTCGGTCAAATAACAGGTGAAACGTTACCGTGCTTCCAGAGCCAACATGCAACGGAGATGGAGAACCCCAACGCTGACAGTGATTTAGCTATCGAGTGGCCGGGGAGGTAGATCCGAAACTAGCGTCAAAAAACAGGTTCTGAACAGGGCGATAACAGGCGCATAACAGGTGCAACTTTGGTCAGATAACAGGGCCCGTGATGACGATCTGCACGTGTTCTCAATTCGGTCGGTCTTCCGCTTAGCCGAAGGTCGCAAACAGCGCTCGTTGTTCGTTCCAGTCCATCGGAATCGCTTGTTTGACGAGTGCGCCGAGCGTCAGCGACGTTGGGCTGTCCCCCATCAAGAATGGCCATCGTCAGATCGGGCGCCAGCCAGGCGAGTGGTAGTAGCTTGGCGGTGTAGTGATTGCAGAAGCCGTATCGATGAGCGAGGTCCCTTACGGAGGCGACTTCGCCCGATGCAAGCAGCCCGGCCCAGGCGCGTGCCAAACAGACGGCGCGGAGCAGGGCGCGATCGACGCGAGGGGCTTGTCGCGCAGAACCAGCTGCCTCAATCAGGATCGCTGTCTGACGTTGCTTCAAGCGGATGCCGACGCTCAACTCAATCCCGTCTTCAATCTCGCGCACGCTCGCGTGCTCGAGCTTCTGGTTGGGGTTTGCGGCATCCGATCGTAGGACCATGGCGATGTGCTTTTCGCTGATCGCTACTCGAATCAGAGCTAAACGGACACGATCTTCGAGGGGCTCGCTTGGCCGCCAGTTCAGTGAGAGCGCGGCAGAGCGCGGTCCAGGACGAAGGCATCAAGAGGAATTGTCAGCTTAACTCGCAATGGGCGCGATGGGGCAGGGTGGGGCGTTTCACTCAAGCAGCGACGGTCGCCGCCTTCCATGCCAGATCGGCTTCGGCTCGGAAGAGCCGAAGGGTGGACCGGCGGATCATGTGACGTTGAAAGTTGAAGGTGTTGTAGATGGCGGCGTGGGTGGAAAGGAACCTCTGAGCTGAATGTTGCGATTTGAACTTCTGCTGTTTGCGCTCCCTTCGTCGAATGACCAGATGCGAATTCTCCGCTCGATTGTTGCCGATCATTCGACCCGGGAGATGTCGTCGCGATAGTCCCAGTTCTCGTGCAGCTGCCCGATACGACGCCAGTCGATCGGTGTTGATGGTCTCGGGATGAACCCCAGTATTTTTCAGGAGCTTCCGAAACAGGCGCATCGCGGCCTTGGTATTGCGGCGTTTCTGAACCAGAACGTCTAATACTTCACCTTCGTCATCCACCGCTCGCCAAAGCCACATCCGCTTTCCGCAGATCTTCGCGGCCATCTCGTCCAGGTGCCAGCGGCCGGTAGGCTTGGGCCTGGAGCGTCGTAAATTCTGAGCGAAAGGCTGACCGAATTTCAGGCTCCAACAACGGACCGTCTCGTAGCTGGCCTCGATCCCGCGCTCGGCCAACATTTCTTCGACATCGCGAAAACTGAGGGTGAAGCGGAAGTAGAGCCAAACGGCCTGCCGGATGACGTCAGGTGGAAACCGGTGCCGTTTGAATGAGACTGCTTGCATGGGCATTCCCCAATTTCGGGGCCAAGCTAGCCCCAAAGCGGAGAAAGTTTAGAGTTAGACTGACAGCACCGGCCCATAACAGGTGCGACTTGGTTCAGAAAACAGGGCCGGCAAGGGATTTCTGCACCTGTCTCAATTCGCACCGATTTCCGCTTAGCCGAAGGTCGAAAACATCATTCGCTGTTCGCTCCAGTCCATCGGGATCGCTCGCTTGACGAGTGCGCCGAGGGTCAGCGACTTGGGCTGCGTGCCACCAAGAATGGCCGCCGCCAGTTCGGGCGCGAGCCAGGCGAGAGGCAGCAGCTTGGCGGTGTAGTGATTGCAGAAGCCATATCGAAGAGTGAGGTCCCGTACGGATGCGACTTCGCCCGATGCAAGCAGCCCGGCCCAGGTGCGCGCCAAACAGACGGCGCGGAGCAGGGCGCGATCGACGCGTGGGGCCTGCTGCGCTGACCCAGGCGCTTCGATGATGATCGCTGTCTGACGTTGCTTCAAGCGGATGCCGACGCTCAACTCTATCCCGTCACTAATTTCGCGCACGCTCGCGTGCTCGAGCTTCTGGCTGGGACTTGAGGCATCCGCTCGCAGGACCATGGCGATGTGCTTTTCGCTGATCGTCACGCGGCGCAAACCCAATTCCATCGAGCACGAGCACGGCCGCCATCGCGCCACCGCTTTCGATTGGGGGCTTAGTCATTGAACAAATGTCTGCTTTCCGCCCATAGCGGCCATTCAAAGGAAGTCGTAAGTCGTCTTCGGCCAAACAGACGTGGAGTCTGCTCTGTCCAATCCGAGATACGAGCCGAGATTTGGACAGCGCAGGGTAGTGCGTTCAGGACACTGAGCGATTTTTGCTCCGCTCAGAGCTTATAGAGCTGCAGGTGAGCGTGTCCGGTGGCATTGGCCAATCGTTCCTTCGTGCAGCGGGAAGCTGCTGTCACAAGACTGGGAAGGCATGGGGCGCGCAGCGCAACAGCAATGAGCCAGGCGGCATTTGCCACCCGCCTCTGCGAAACTGCCGCTTGCTCGCTATGATCCGCACCGGCCAGCTGGCGGGCGTCCTCGGATCAGTGGATGGTAGCCAGATTACGCCGCAGTGCTTCAGCGTCTGGGCCGGTGGCGGGTTCGGCGTTCATCTCTTTGTCTTCCTTGATCACCGAGCCGTTGAAGGTCAGTCCCGCATAGGCACCTGACCCCGAGGTCCACACGATGATATCGCCGCCGTTGAGCGTCGTGGCACCTTCAGCACCCGAGGATAGAGTGACGACGGTCAGGCCCGCACCCGCGCCGAGCTTCACTTCGCCGTGTTCGATTCCGCTCAGTGCCCTGCGAGAGTTGATGATGAACACCAGTTCGGCCTGCTGTAGACCGATCTGCAAGCCGAAGGAGGCTGAGCCCATGCCGTAGAATTTTGGCGTGCTCCAGCTACGGCCATGGCGCACCAGCAGCACGCCATCGCCGCCCTCCGCGCCGAAGATGAATCCGCCCTTGACCAGCTTGGGAACGATATAGACCGCTCGGGCGGTGTCGATCATTCTCGCCGCCTGGGCGAAGGCGGGGTCATGTTTGAGATTGTCGACGGTGCGATTGGCGTCATGCAGCAGCTCCGACTTGTCGGAGGCCGTGGCCGGAGTGGCAAGAAAGGCGGCCAGCGCCATCGCGACTGCCACCATACTCAATTTTTTCAACATGTTCGAAACCCTTCATCAATGACGGCGGTAAGAATCGCCTGTCATTTCAACGCTGCGCCGATCTGAAGGTTCTGACTGTGCAAAATTGCTCAAGTGGCCAGTATGCTATGACCGAACCGCTCTACTGGGCAATTTGAGTAATTGTGCTTTACGTCACGGCCTCGCCGGTTTTTCGACCTCCAAGGCCGAAAGTGTCCGCTATAAGAATATCCGGTCTCACAATCAGTCTGTCGCGCTCATGACGGCACCAAACGAAATGCTCCGTCAGTGACCTTTGAAGAGGGCCGTCGTCCATCACTCGCCCAACAAAAAAAAGAGCCGCCGCGCTTACGCCCGCATGCCCTTGCTGGATAGCACAGGAACAGGCCGGCTGGGCAGAGTAATCGGCTTGGTCGCTCGGGTAGCTTCCAGAGGACTTTTAGAGGGTTTGGGACGACGGAAGGGGACGGGGTTTGGAGCGGGCGATGGATAAGTATTGGTGGGCATGGTGAAGGGCGCCGCTCTCTTTGTTGCTCAGAATGCGGCAATGCCTAGAAGTGCCATTCCCGCCGCTGCCGACCATGCAAGAATCGCCGCGATGCGAAGTGGACGACGTGGCATGCGTTTAGTTCGGGAGCCAGTTTTTCTGGCACCCTCGTTCGCATTGTTTCCGTCAGCTGAAGGCGCGTGCCGCTGAACCAAAAGGTCCGCCGTCATCAGGGTAGTACCAATTAGCAGTAATGTGACGACCATCACTCCGTTCTTTCAGTTGACGTGGCGTCTCGTCTTACTTCGCGAATGGTACTCAGCAGCGATTAGCGAACAGGACGGTAGCTTGTGGCGACCACGCCATTTGGCCCAAACCGCACAAAACTGCGTTCAAAGCCAAGCTTGTCAAACACCTTTTTGACGGCGCGCAGTGACTGCGGCTTGTCGTAGGTCGGAGAGAGCATGTCGAACGTGTCGAGAATCGCCCACTCGCGATTTCAAGGCGGGCTCCAGCCCCCAATGTGCGTACTGCAGAATTGGCAAAAGTTTCATGCCCGCCGGGCCGAAATGGCGCCGCAGCCACGCTGATGGCCCGATTAAGGGTGGAACCACCTTTTGCACTAATTCATAGAGGGTCGCTTTTTTCATGCGCCGCGTTAGCGGACGCAGGATGTATTTCCAGCCGAGCAGTGATCGAAAGTTCTTGGCATAGCAGTCGACGACAAGTCGTCCACCCGGCTTGACGAACCGAGCAAGGGACTCGATTGCGCCCAAGGGATCTGGCGTATGCTGAACGGTACCCAGGCAGATGACCAGATCAAACGAATTGAGTGCAAGTGGCGGGTCGAAGATGTCCGCCTGGAAAAATCTTACGTTGGGAAAGTGGCCGTTGTTCTTCTGGTTCGCGAAGATTGCTGACGAGAGGTCGAATGTTGTCACCAGCGCTTGCGTTAACGCCAGGATTTCCGTGAAGCGTCCCGCTCCTGAGCCTGCTTCCAGGACCGCGCGACCAGCCAGTTCGAGCGGAGAATTCATGGCAGCAACGACGCGATCGCGGCTGAGAGTGAGGCCAGTGTAGCTATCGAGCTGAGTCTTGCCGTGAATGTTCCACTGATAGCCAAACGACTGGCCGTAGCCGTCGCTCGCGATCGATCTGCAAACGCCAGCTTCGATCGGGTATTTGTTGCCGCAGTGGAGACATCGTGCAAAATTTGGTTCGACGTGGAACTCTCCAGCGCGACCACACGCAATGCAGCGCAAAGGTACATCGGTGGTCTGAAGCGAGGAGTTCGCAATGCTCATGTTAGCGAACCACCTTTCTGCCTGAAACGAAGTAAGGTCCGAAAGCAAACGCCCCGACGCTGACCGACAAGATCGCACATTTTACGAGGAGCCGTTCCCACACCGGTGCGAAAACTCAAGGGTATACGTGCCACGACGCTATTCGTTGTTGCCATTCATTTGCGGCATCTCGTCAGCCAAAATTTCTTCGTGGATACCGGTCAAACCCCAGCGGACAATCTCGGTGAGTACGGGCAAGAGCGTGCGTCCTCGATCAGTCAGGCTGTACTCAACCTTTGGCGGAACGATTGGATAAGAGCGGCGACTTATGAGCCCTCGCGCTTCCAACTCGCGTAGCTCGCAACTTAAAATTCGCGGCGTTATGGGCTTGCCAAGTGTCCCGCGGAGTAGCGAGCGACCGATCTCGCCGTAGCGGCGCGTGCCGTAGTGGAGCGTCCAAAGGATGCGCAGCTTGTACCGGCCACCGACTATTCGATCGAAGGCAATTGCCGGACATAGACGGATAGCGGAAGTGTCTGCAGTCGCTGGGTCAAACGGGTCCTGCACTATTTTCTCCATGCTACCATTTTTGACCGTATTGACGATATCGTACCACGAAGTCACCGTTAGACCGACAACAATCGTTGGATGACGAACATGACCGTGAAAAACATCGCCGAAGCGTATCTGGAGGCCTGGAGCCAGAAGGACGGTGCAGCCATCGCTGCGCTCATAAGCTCCGCCATAACGTTCAAGGGCCCCATGGCACAAACCGAAGGTGCCGACGCATTTATGTCGGCGGTCGGTGCCATGTTCCCACTTCTTCAGCGAATTGACCGTCGAGCACTGTTCGTCAATGGTGACGCAGCGCTCGCAATTTACGACTTTGTCTGCGTCGAGCCGATCGGCCTCTGCCGCACAGCAGAACTAATTGGTGTGAAAGACGAAAAGATTGAGTTCGAGCGAGCTCTTCTTTGATGCCAGACCGTTCGAGGCCTTAGCTCGCTTGAGGAATTCAAAGTGAGGGCGGTCTGGATCAGGGTCGCGGCGGTCGTCGCCCTCGCTCAGGGAGCTGCTCACGCGAGCTTGATCCTCTTGGCCAAACCCAACCATGGGCCAATGGAGGCAGTGGTCGTTGCCACGATGCGCGGCCACATTTTCAATTTTTCGGGAGCCTGGCGCAGCTATTGGCAGCTCTACTTCGGCTACGCCCTACTGGCAGCCGGGGTCTGCTTCATCGAAGCTGCCCTTCTATGGTTGATTGCACCGCTTGCGCTGGTCGATAAACACCGACTGGCGGTGATTGTCCGATTGGTAATCGTCGCCAACTTGGCACATGCTACCATCGTCACGTTTTATTTCTTCTACCCGCCTCTCACGGCTGACGTTCTCATCGTATTTCTGCTTGGGTACTCTCTGTTACCAACGCCACTTCGCAGTTCTGCTTTACTCACGCTCGCGCGGGGCGATGCGTCGTCGAGATAGCTGATTTCGAGTCCGCTCTGACCAGTCAGAGAAACGAGCCGAGGTTTGGACAGGATAGGACAGAGCGTTGAGGACTCAGCGCGAAGCGCGCAAGAGCATAGGTATTGTTATTTTGGCTCCCACCTAGTCCTGATTGAAGTTAGTTAGGCGGAACGATCTTTCTTCGTGGCTGCGAATCGTACCAGTGATGATTGCCAAATTCCTCGATAGCCTGAATCCAGCCGCTATCAAACGCATTCTGCGAGACGCCAAATTTCTCTATCGCCAGTTGGCGCAACTCACCTTTTGTCGCAGGTTTGATCGGCGACTTTCGCATTAATTCCAGCAGCCATTCTTTAACGATCCGGCGATCGCGATCCGCTTTCTCGTACAGCTGTTTGTTGGTCAATCTTATTGGCGGGAGCTTTGGTTCGTTCATTTGCTTCGATGCGACTGGATCATGACCTGATCAGACAAATTCATAACGTGGAAATTCGGTTGAACAATCCGAGAAACGAGCCGAGCTTCGACCAGAACGCGGTACATCGCTGAGGACACGGCGCGATTTGAGCTTGAGCAGAAGCTTACATAGCTGCGCGTGAGGGTCACCAAGTGGGAACGACCGCTTTCGACCCACAGCGGACATTCTTGAGTCGGACGACGTCTCCCTGATCTCGTGACGCAATCTGTGATGCGAATTGGTCGCGTTCGCATCGGGCAGCTAGCATCGTTGAAGATCGGACGGCGCAACCATCAGCCCACTATATCAAGCGCCGATCGGTCGCAGTGCGTGCTTAATCAAAACTTATCAGTCCTGAGAGCATGGTGCATCTGTAGGTGTCGGAACAGGCATCAATGGACGCGTCACCTGGGACTTCGAGATTGGTTCGGCGAGCTGCTTGAACCGAAAATTGAAGCTGAACGCGCCAGTTTTGAAAAAATGGGACCAAGCACATGTGCCGTGAGCGCATGTTCTCGCGACGATGTTCCACTGCGAGGCCTGGCGCACGGTTGCTGCGCGGTCGATGGCTGGGTGTCAGTAGTCCGACGCGCCGCCAATATTCTCATCATGGACTTACAAACGCGCATGTGAGCGTCGGTGCTGAAGTTCTGCCTGGCTTTTGTATTAGCCGGGATGTCTGTGCTGCCATCAATACCATATCGCCTGATTTTGGCCGTCTCACTTGCGAGGTAACGGAACATCTGGAGAAGTGCACGAGAGCAGTTGCGCCACTTGATGGCCGCGTTGTGTTGCTTACTGGCTTCTCCCGTACCAACGATGAGTGACATCGCGCGCCATCGGTCGCTTGACTGTTCTGTCCTCCGAGAAACCGTGCAGGCAGCCAAACTACACGTGCTCGGCCTTGGCCCGATCAAGCATCGGCTCGCACATCGCTGGGAGCGGCTTTCGGGTTTGGTTCACAGATTGTTCGAGTCTGCGATTTCGCGCATGCAGGGTCCATCAGATCACTTCTTTGTGCTGGATGAACTGTCCTACGTTGTGACATTCGAAGGGTTTTCGTTCGAAGAGACGAATCTCATCTGTACTTCGATTGCCAAAGACGTTTGTGAACAGCTTTTCGGAGCGCAGATCGACGAAGTTTCCGTTCGCACGATCGTGGCTGCGATTGTGGCGCCTTCCGGTACGGACGCGGCTCTCGACGGCCGACAAATTGAACTCGTGGCTCGAAAGCGGGGGCACCGAAACTGTCATCACGCAAAGTGTTGCATCTGGCTCAGCCGAACCGGTCGTCACGGTACCCAGCCGAAAGCTGGCTGCTTCCTCGCCCGCACTCGAGGTCATCAAAGAAGCTCATGAAAGTCTCGCAAGCGTCGGATTGAGGGTGGGGCTTTTTCCAGTTTGGGAGTTGCGCAAGGAAACAGCCACGTCGCTCTTCCTAAATCCGTTCTCGGGAGATGCCGCGGTCTTGACGATTTCCGGACATCGCTCTCTGTCGGGCTGCAGCGAACTTCAGGTTCTTGAAATCGAGGTAGCACTTCTTTGTGCAGCCGCAGCCTACGCCGATCGCGCGCGGGATTGCGGGAAGGTATGTGCCATCGGCGTCGGTGCCAGCTACTCTTCCTTGTCCTGTTTTGGATCGCGGATTCGCTACATCACTGCGTTGCAGAAGGTCGTATTCGGCCAAAGAAATCCTCTGCTTCTCAAGATTGAACAAATTCCGATCGGTGCACCAGACCATCGAATCGCCGAACTCGTTGCGATGCTCCGTTTTCCCAATGTTCGGGTAACATTGGAATTTCAGTCGCTGCACCATATCGCGGATACAATCCTCAATCTCGGCGTCGTCGGAATGGGCGGAATTCTGCCCGCGAACGCGGATGCTGCGCTGACCGCTCTGACCATAGAAAAACTCACACGGCGGGCGATGGCGCAGAAGGCGTTCGTATTCCTGGACAAGTTGGACACACAGATTCACGCTAACTGTGCTCGCAACGCAAATGTCCGGTTCGGCACCGGGGCGGCGCTGGGGACGCGGGAGCTTTCTGGGCTGGAAGCAGTGCCTGACTTTCCATTGCCGCTCTCCGAGTACGGGTAGCTGCTCGCGCAGCGGGCATGAGATCGCCCATCGCGCACGAGATTTTGCTAGTTTGAACATCGTTTATCGGATGAAAATTGACAGACTTGCTGGGAAAGGATCGTCATGTTTGTTCACTGGGAAAAGGCATACTCGGTCGGCAGCGTTTTGATCGACGCCGAGCATCGCATGATGCTCTTACTCTGCCGCAAGCTGGACTTCGCCATCAAGAATGACCAACCCGAAGTGGTGCTCAGAAGTATCATTCATGAACTCAAGGCTTTTACCAACTATCACTTTCTGAGCGAAGAGAATCTCATGCACGAAGTGGGATACCCTGAAGCCTTCGAACACGGCCAAATACACTCGCGTCTGCTCATAGCCCTGGACGAAGCGACCGATGGAGTTGTCAAACACAGAACCAGCGAATTCAGCATGCTGGACTTTCTGCATAACTGGCTGCTGAACCATATGCAGCATGCAGACGCGAAGCTGGGGCGATATCTTGAAACCGCATTGGCGCGACCCGTAGGTGAGAAATTCTACGATCACTTTTTGACCTATCAGGGGTAAGCCACCAAAGTAATGAGATCTGACGCCTCCGCAGTATCGCGCGTGAAGGCAGTGGCCACCTATCGGAATGACCTCTCTCCACCAAGCTCAACAGTTGCCGCCCCAGCCTGACATCCGTTCTCGTCAACGTCTGCTTTCCACGCTGAGTGGATGCTCAAGGAAGGCCGTAAGCGGTCGCCGGCCAAACAGACGTGTAATCCGCTCTGACCAATCCGAGAAACGAGCCGAGTCTTAGACAGGGCAGGGTAGAGCGTTGAGGACACTGAGCGATTTTTTCTTGCGCAGAAGCTTTAGAAGCTGCGGGTGAGGCAATACAAATGGGAACGTCCCCTTTTCACCCAAAGCGGACGCTCAAAAACGGCTCCTTTGGCACCGCGATAGGCCAGTGAAGCTCAGTCCCAATTGCGGTTCCATCGACCTGAGCGTTCACCACGGAACGGCGCGCCCCTCACGGTCGAGAAATTGCAGACCAGGCTTGCCCCGTCGCGAGAGCAGCACGTCCACGACTTTTGGAATGGCATCCTCGACACCGAACGGTGCGTCCGGTCCGCCAAGAGCGGTGCGGATCCAACCCGGAGCCATTAATACAAGCGCACGCGGCTCGTCGGCATGACGCGCGGCGTAGCAACGCATGAACTGGTTCAAAGCGGCCTTGCTTCCGCGATAGATGTCGTTTCTGCCGTTTTCATTGTTGCTGATGCTCCCCTGTCCTGACGACATGATGCCGATTAGTCCGTCCGCGGGAACAAGGTCCTGTAGGCCCTCTATGACGCGCATCGGGCTCAGGGCATTCGTGACCATGACGCGAACGAACTCATCCGTGGACACTTCTGCGACGGACGCGAGCGGGTTGGCGTTGGCGATCCCGGCGTTGTGAAACAGAATGTCGAAGCTGCGGCCGGAGAGACGATCGTGCAGGGCCTTGATCTGGTTCGGATCAGTAACGTCGAGCGACTCGATCTCTATACGGCCCGGATGTTGATCCGCCAGATCGTGCAACTCCGTTCTGGTGCTGCCTTGCACAGTCGCGACGACATTCCACCCCTTCTTCACGAACTCGGCGGCCATCGCGAGGCCAAGCCCGCGAGATGCGCCAATGAGAAGGATCATACCGGCGGCGCCGGGCGGAGAGAATTCGCTCATAAAATATCCTTCGTTGCGTGGGTCGCTCGGGAACGTGCAAGAATCAATGAGTGAGCGCCAGACGCATCAGACGCACAGTATAGTTGCGTCAGACGCTAGGTCTCACGAACTAAATCCGATAGCCTCCGTTCATGGACACGATGGACATGAATCTCCTTGCGGCGCTGGACGCATTGCTCGCCGAGGGGAGCGTATCCGGCGCGGCGCGGCGCCTCGGTTTGAGCGCTTCCGCCATGAGCCGGACGCTCACGCGGCTCCGCTCAGCGACAGGTGATCCGCTGCTCGTGCGAGCTGGGCGCGGGCTTGTGCCGACGCCCCGAGCCGCTGAACTACGCGACCACGTCCATGAACTGACCCGTGACGTGCGCGCGGTCTTGGCGCCGGCTCTTAGTCATCTGGACGTCTCCTCACTTGAGCGGACCTTCACCATTCGCGCCAACGAAGGATTTGTGGACGTCGTATCTGGCTCCTTAGTCGCCGCTATCGCCAGTTCTGCGCCGCGTGTCCGTCTGCGTTTCGCGCCCAAGCCAGAGAAAGATGCACGCGAGCTTCGGGAGGGACAGATTGATTTGGAGATCGGCGTGCTGGACATTTCCGCGCCAGAGGTTCGCACACGGTTTTTGTTCCGAGATAGGTTCGTTGGAGTGGCTCGGATTGGGCATCCGCTCCTCTCCGGCACAGCCATAACGCCCGAAAGATATGCCGCCTGCAATCACGTTGTCGCATCGCGGAAAGGTGAATTCACGGGACCAGTCGACGACGCTCTTGAAGAACTTGGGCTCCAACGAACGATATCCGTTGTTGTGCCTGGATTTCCTGATGCGATGCGAATCGCACGTCAGTCCGACTTGGTCGCGCTCGTGCCGCGTTCGTGCCTCGGCAACAGTCTAACGAATGATCAAGCGGCGACCGTCGGACTTCAGAGTTTCGAGCTTCCCGTTTGCACGCCGGAGATCGTGATATCGGCGATGTGGCATCCTCGGATGGACGCCGACCCGGCACATCGCTGGCTTCGAGATACCGTGGTGTCAGTGTGCCGAACAGTCTAACACCGCCAACGAAGAATCCACTTCCTAGCAATCAGGATATTCATATGCAAAGCCGGTCACGCCCGGCCGAATGGCCGCTTTCCACCCAATGCGGTCATTCGCCTCTGGCTCGGCCACCCACGAGGGAATGGTCTTTAAGCATCTCGATCGATTTGGGCAGGGCGAACGCATCATGTTGCCCTCGGCCAGCGATGGCCAAACGAGCGACGCTGTACTTGGTGCGACCAAGTACCAAACGATGTCTGGGGGGCCCACCGTTGATGCCGATGAAGTTGAGAGCTGGTTTTCTATACGACGCGTTCCAGAAAGCGGAACATATTGCGATGAATGCCACTTCCACTTCGTTTGATAGACCGTTGACTTACTCAGGTCATCCGGAGGCTCAGCCCCAGCCCCTACGCGGATCCTTGAGCGCGAAAAAAGAGACCCGGCGGTGCGGGCCTCCGGGTCTCAACGATAGTAGTGCTGTGCGACCAAATCAGCGATTCGAACCGCATGCCAAATCTGCTTCAGCGGAATCGTTTAAGCAACCTGATGAGGTAGGGACGGTCGAAGACATTATGCCATCGTCTTTATGCTTGTGTTGAGCATTGCTTCTGGCGGACGACGAACGTCCTCTTTTCAAAGCACATGCGACGGAGCCCCAACTGATCAAGCCTGGAAACGAGCCGAGTCTCGGACGGTCGAGGGTAGGGCATTGAGGACAGAATTGTCGGCTCAACTTGTGAAGGGCTTAGAGAGCAGGGCAGGGGATTGCGCTTATACAGCGACGGTCGCCGCCTGCCACGCCAGATTGGCTTCGGCTCCAAAGGGGCGAACTGTGGATCGGCGGATCATGTGACGCTGAAATTAAACGTGTTGTAGACGGCGCTATATTCGTAGCGTTGGGTTACTGAGGACTGAGCCAGAGATCGTGGCCTAACCATCGGCATGTTTCAGCCTGAAATCTGACCCAGCCAATCCGAGAAATCGAACCGAGTCTTGGGCAAAGCGGGGTAGGGCGTTGAGGACGCAGCGCGATTTTCGCTCGGCTCAGAGCTTTAAAAGCTGCGGGTGAGCCAAGTCCGATTGGACCAAATCTGCTCGCACCGCCTGGGCCAATGTTGGCGGAGAGATCACCTTCGCATTTTCCCAGTGGCTCAGCGACTGAATTGGCTCGGTGCGGAACCAATTTGTATGCGCCGCGTTCCCATTTAACGGCATTGTATAAGAAATCAGAAGTTGGCGATCTCGCCCACGATATTGCAATGCTCACCCCAACGCTCTGGCACATAGGGATTAAGTGACCTTCATAACATATTTTGGATTTGCGTCGGTGCTAGCGGCAACACTAGTTGCCGGCACTCCCGTCAATGCCACTGAGCAGCCCCCCCAAGCCAGCGCAGAATCTCTCCTAGGTACGGATGTGCAGGGCGAGAAT
This sequence comes from uncultured Alphaproteobacteria bacterium, assembly GCA_963741725.1. Classification (GTDB taxonomy): domain Bacteria; phylum Pseudomonadota; class Alphaproteobacteria; order Micropepsales; family Micropepsaceae; genus Rhizomicrobium. Next base: position 103,326 of record CAVUJC010000008.1, read on the forward strand.
TGGACGGTCGCGCCCATAGTTCATAGCGACGGGTATTTGTGGATATTTGCTGTCAAAACTCCCTACGGGGACTTTCAGGTCAACGGCTTACGACGGATGAAGGAGCGCGTGCAGGAACTAAGGGCGTTGCAGCTGCTCGAGAAGATGTCGCGCACGAAGACTTTCGGCGACGCAGTTGTTCGTGCGGGTTTGGCGCCAATCCGGTTCGGACGCGATCTCGTTCTCGATCCCATCGAGACTGTCGGCAATTTTGTTTCGGGCGTCGCCAAAATGTTCAACTCCGTCGCCTCCAGCGTGCGAAATCCAGGAGGGGGGCGCGATCCGTTTTTTGATAGCGTCACCGGCATTACCAAGGCCGAACGTGAGCTGGCTCTTGAACTAAAGGTCGATCCATATTCTGATTTTACGCCTCTGCGGTCAGGGCTCGAAGATGTGGCGCAAGTTGCAACAGCCGGCACTCTTCCAGTAACCGCCGCGATAGCTCTAATCCCTGGGGGTGCTGGTCCGGTGGCGACGAGAGATGCCCAGCTCTCGCGCAGCGGCTCGATAGGACGCCAACCGATCGGTGCTAATGGTCTCGGGACGGACACCGGTGTTCTTTAGGAGCTTCCGGAACAAACGCATGGCAGCTTTGGTATTGCGACGTTTCTGGACCAACACGTCCAGGACTTCTCCTTCGTCGTCAACGGCTCGCCAGAGCCACATTCGCTTTCCCGAGATTTTCACGACCATCTCGTCGAGATGCCAGCGGCCGGTCGGTTTGGGTTTGGATCGGCGAAGGTTTTGAGCGAAAAGTCGGCCGAATTTGAGCGCCCAGCATCGGATGGTTTCGTAGTTCGTCTCAACCCCGCGCTCAGCCAGCATCTCCTCGACATCGCGCAAGCTCAGGGTGAACCGGAAATATAGCCAAACGGCCTGCCGGATCACGTCAGGCGGGAACCGGTGCCGTTTGAACGAGACTGCTTGCATGGGCACTCCCCTAATTTGGGGGCGAAACTACCCCCGAACCGGAGAAATGTTAGCGTCTGCCTGACAGCCCCGCCCAAACACATCAATTAACTTTGACACATCAAACAGGATTGATGTATCTTGCATTGATGAATAGGCAACAACAGCTCCCTGACGTCGCCCCGCCGGAGTTCCTGCAACTCGCCGGACACCCCCTGCGGTGGCGGCTTCTGCACGAATTGGCCCGAAGCGACCGTGTCGTCCATGAGCTGACTGGGCTCGTTGATGAGCCACAGAATCTTGTTTCGTATCACCTGGGTAAACTGCGCGAGGGCCGCCTGGTATCCGCGCGACATAGTTCTGCCGATCGACGCGATACCTATTATGCGCTGGACCTTGCCCGAGTCGGAAGCATGTTGTCGGCAGCGGGAGCGGCACTACATCCCGGCCTTCGTCTTGCGCCCGCCTCGCGCGACGGTGCCCTGAAATCTCCGGTTCGGGTGCTCTTTCTTTGCACCGGCAACAGCGCGCGGTCGCAGATGGCCGAGGCATTGGCCAAGGTCCTTTCGGGAGGAGCGATCAAGGCGCACAGTGCCGGCAGTGATCCCAAGCCCGTGCACCCCAATGCGGTGCGAGTGATGCGGAAGCAGTTTCGCCTCGACCTGACCGGACACACGTCCAAGCACCTGAGCGTGTTCACGGGCAAACGGTTCGACTGGGTAATCAGCCTTTGCGATCGCGTGCGCGAGGTCTGCCCAAAATTCCCCGGACATCCCGAGATTGTGCATTGGAGCATGGCCAACCCCGTTACAGGCGATGCCGATCACCTCACCTATCCGCTGTTCGAACAAACTGCTGCGGAGCTCAAGACCCGCATCGGGTTTCTGCTCGCCGTGCTCAGCGATGCGAACCGAGAACCAGGGAGACGTGCATGACAGACAGCAACGACATGGTCAGCGTTCGATACATGGTCGATGACGTCGCGAAGGCGGTCGAGTTCTATACGAAATATCTCGGCTTCGAGGTGCTGACGAACTTTCCCGCGTTTGCCGACGTCGCGCGCGGCCGATTGCGATTACTGCTCAGTGGACCACAGAGCTCCGCCGCCCGACCCTTGTCTGATGGGATCAAGCCTGGACCGGGGGGATGGAACCGCATCCACCTCATCGTCGAAGACATAGAAGCGGACGTCGCGCGACTGCGGGCCGCCGGCGCGCCGTTTCGCAACGACATCATCTCCGGCCCCGGCGGCAAGCAGGCCCTGCTCCAAGATCCCTCGGGCAATGTGGTCGAGCTGTTTCAGCCCGCGGCCTGGAACGCAACGCGCTGATGGAGAGACCAATGGAGAATACACCAACCCTGGACCACATTGCCTTCACCGTGCCCAATCTTGACCAACTGATTGAACGCCTGACGGACGCCTTCGGAATGATTGTTGAGACGCGCGCAGGTCCCTTTGCCGTCATCACTGATCCGAAGTCTGGATTGAAGCTGGAATTGGGGCAATCGGGCGACGAACAGATTCACTTCCGTCATTTGGGCTTTCGTACGGACGACGTCGACAGCGCACACGTATCCCTGACCGATGCGGGCATGCAGGTCAGTGCATCGCCGCATCGTCGGGACTTCGCACGCATGTACACCTCGTTCCTCAAACAGCCTGACGGCTTCGAGGTTCAGCTGGTCAAGTACGACTGAGAAGTGGGGGAACGGTAAATGGTCATCCAACCGGAGAAACCAAGAGCACAGCGCGCAATCGGTGCCAACATGATCCGATGGTGGACCATGGTCACGATCGCGCTTGGGTTGGTTCTCTTCGCCCAAGCGGTATTCGCCGGTGCGATGCTGTCGGGTTTTGACTGGGCGCGCCCAGCGCACGCGACGACTGCACTGGTTCTAGTGGGAACGACACTCACCGCCGGTCTCATCTCCGTCTTTACACTGCGCGGAAAGCGGAACGGGCTAAGACTGGGCTTGCTGTTGCTGGCGTTGGCCGCGGCGGTGTTTGTGCAGTTTGCGTTGGGCCGGATGGCCGCAAGAGGCTCGAACGTCATTTGGGTGCACGTTCCCCTCGGCGTTTTGCTCATCGGCCTCGCCTGGGGAGCAGTCGCGGTCGCACGACGGCTTGGAGACGAAGGGTGAGCTAGAACAGTCGGACGAGAGCGGATTCTAACAGGTTATCACGGAACGCCAGTCGAGTTCCCGTTCCTGCCTTTTAAAGATCGGTCGGCGCTGTCAGGGTAACTCGATAAGCGCGCAACAGTGTAGGGCAGGGCGCTATGGTCATGCCGCGACCGTCGCCATCTGCCACGTTCCAAACGCTCCGCCTCGGAGGAGGCGAAGCGACGGTCTGGTGATCAGGTGAGGTTGGGTATTGAAGGTGTTGTAGACGGCTGCGTGGGTGGCGAGGAATCTCTGGGCTGAGGCCTGCGATTTGAACTTCTGTTGCTTTCGCTCGCGCCGGCGAATGGGCAGATGTGAGTTCTCCGCTCGGTTGTTGCCGATCATACGGCCTGGCCGGTGGCGACGAGAGATGCCCAACTCTCGCGCAGCAGCTCGATAGGAAGCTAACCGATCGGTACGAATTATTTCTGGTTGGACGCCAGTGTTCCTCAGCAGCTTCCGGAACAAGCGCATAGCAGCCTTGGTATTGCGACGCTTCTGGACTAGGACGTCGAGCACTTCTCCTTCGTCGTCCACTGCGCGCCAGAGCCACATCCGCTTTCCCGAGATCTTCACAACCATCTCATCCAGGTGCCAGCGGCCCGTCGGCCGTGGTCTGGATCGTCGAAGGTTCTGGGCGAAGAGGCGGCCGAATTTGAGAGTCCAGCATCTGATGGTTTCGTAGTTTGTCTCGATCCCGCGTTCAGCCAGCATCTCCTCAACGTCGCGCAGGCTCAGGGTGAAGCGGAAATAGAGCCAAACGGCCTGCCGGATCACGTCGGGCGGGAACCGGTGCCGTTTGAACGAGACTGCTTGCATAGGGATCCCCGAATTGGGGCACCAAATTAGCCCCGAACCGGAGAAAGTTTAGAGTTAGACTGACAGCACCCATTGTACTCACATCACTCGGTGTCGCCTCTTTATACACCTCGCTTCCGCATCTCGTGGACGCCTTGGCAAAGTACGGCGGCGAGCCGTTTGTGCTGCTCAATTTCATACAGGGGTTTCTTTCGGCGCTATTCTTGAGCCGTCCTCAGATATGCATGACGGCAGACTTCTTCGGAGCCTTTTTCGCATGCCTGATCTTCGCGATGAGTGAAGTCGATCGACAAAAAAGTCTGTTGGCCTGGAGCGCGCTGGTGATATCTCCTCTGGGATTATTCACCACATTGTTTTTCATCACTGAGGGGGTCCGAATTTGGCGATCTAAGGACGGGTCCTCACAGGCCCGCAGTCCGGATATGCTGAGGTTCATTTTGCTTCTATACATCTTCGTCGCCGTCACATCTCTGATCGTTGACGAGATATTCCTGTTCGGCCATTTTGGACTTGGAGCCTGGCTGGCGCTTTTCAATCCGTATGACGCGAATGTGGCGAGCTTCACAACGCTGTTCATGCGCGAGCCGTCGACGGCAGCGCTTGGCGCCCAGCTGGGACCACTTACGCTCGCGACCATTTGGGCGCTAATTGTTTATGCGATTGAAACCCGTCGCTGGGTGACCCCACTTCTTATGGCGGTTGTCATAATGCCGCTTGGCGTCTCCTTTGTCCTTCCGGCCTTTCTTGCCTACCGGGAGGCGCGCCCAGCTCGACTACTCGCGCAATGATCGGAAGCGCCACAAGGTAGCCCGCGCACCATGCATCCTAAAGTCCGGCCAAGATACGCTTGGCCAGATACACTTGGAATGTCCCTGAGTCGGGACAATGTAAATCTGGTTTCTAAGCCAGTTCGCTCTCAGGTCATCGAGCACAAAGCTTCGACGTGCCTCGGGTTGTCCTTTTGGAGCACCCATCCCAGTGCTGAGGTCGAAGAATTCTCGTCTGGGCCTAGTAGGTCAGCCACGCGGCAAATCCGGTCGATGATGCGGGGATTCCAACGCCCGCTGATGCAGTGCCAGGCGCCACCCAAATCCGTCGCTTGTTGGCGCTGGTTTCTATAGATCGAATCAGGAAAAAACATGATCGCGCTGGAATCCATTGTAGCGGGACAGTCGCTTATCGACGTGGAACGGCCATTGAGTTGGGCGTGAGCGGTTACGATCTTGACCTCTCCGCTGTTTAGGCTGTCGAGCACAAGCAGCTGATGCTCGGTGGGTCGGGACATGCCAGCCTTGGCACCGGAGGGAACCCCCGACCTGGAGAAATGGTGGGGTCCCCTCGATAGTGCTAATTTCGTCACAAAATCGCAAAATGTAGGAAACTATCGGTAAGTCTCTATTTAGAGCCTTTTTTTTTCGATACGCTATTGCAAAATAGACACAATAGTACGGTTTCAAACGAGCACCGAACAGGGCTCACGCTTCGGGAGAGCGCCATGAAAAACGGGGCATACAAGAATTCGGCAATCGCGCGTGCAGCATTGGGAGGCGTCGCGTTGGCGGCCCTGCTGCTTCCGGTGGTTGCCCAAGCTGAGGGTATCGAAACGGTCGTGGTGACCGCGGAAAAGCGCAGCGAAAATCTACAGACAACGCCAATCGCAATTAGCGCGTTCACGGCAGACAAGATTGCGCGACAAAATATTCTCGGCCCCGAGCAACTCCAGTTCAATGTGCCGTCGATGACCTTCGGCCAGCAGTCGAGTTACAGCTTTATTACTCTGCGCGGTATCAGTACAGATACATCGACGACATCGGCCGAACCATCGGTCGCAACATATGAAGACGGCGTCTACACCGGAACCGCGTTTAGTCAAAACATTCCGGCATTTGACCTGGAACGCATTGAAGTACTTCGCGGACCCCAGGGTACACTCTACGGCCGAAACGCCGCCGGCGGGGTCGTCAATTTTATCACCAAGTCGCCGAGCTTTACGCCGGAAGCCGATGCGTCCATCTCTTACGGTAACTACAATTCAATTCAAGCCGACGCTGGCGTGACTGGCGGGCTCATTGACGACATGGTCGCGGGCCGTCTCAGCATTCAATACATGCATCATGACGGCTATCGGCTGAACCTGTTTTCGGGCCAGCGCGATGACGCCCTCGACCACATCAGCGGTCGCGGCGCTCTTTTAGTCAAACCCAGCGACGATCTGAGCATCACGCTTCGCGGTTCAGTGATGCACCAGACCACAACAAATGCATACGAGATGTTGTCTAGCGCGTCACTCGATGGCTTCACGACGCCGTCAACTCCGTTGGGTATCTTCAATCTACCAGCCGCGACGCTTTCTGCCTTCGGTCTGATTTCGCCAGCTGATTTCGCGACGCTGAACACGCAGGTCGCTGGTGGCAGCATCGCGGACTACTACTCGCACGTGACGGGTTTGCCCGTCGCACAGGCTGGCGTGAATCCGCCTGATCCGACGAAGACAACCGCAATGGCGACCTCGGTTCCGGGACTGTACAAGATTGACGGACATGGTTTCAGTGGAACGGTCGACTGGCAGGCAGGTCCCGTTTCGGTCAAATCCATATCAGCATTTCGGTACAGCCGGCTTTACTTCGTCCAGGACAGTACGGGATTTTCGACCGCCGAAGTGGTGTTCGATCCGCTCGTGCACAGCTCGAACCAGTTCACCCAGGAAGTCGACTTTTCTGGCCAAGCCTTCGATGACCGTCTCGATTGGCTAGCGGGTATCTTCTATCTTCACGATAGCGCGAAGGCCTCAACCAATATCTTTCTGCCTGGAAGCAGTGACGCGGCAAAGATTGGTTTCAGCTACGGCGTACCCACCGGTGTTCCGGGCGGGCCGATATTCCCCTTCAATCTGTCGAGATCCGGCGCTGCCGAACCTCTTTCAAATCTTTTCCGCTGACCCGCTCACAACGGTCGTCATGAACGGTCCGGATTGGACCGGTGGCACCGTCGCCGCGAATGTGACGGATCCGAGCACCGCATTTCTCGGCTTTGCCACAACGCAAAAGAGTCAGTCGGTGGCTGGATTTACGCAGCTGACCTACAAGCTGACAGATGCGCTTCGGGTTACCGGCGGCCTTCGTTACACCGTCGACGACAAGAGCGTCGTACGAACCTTGCACTCGAACTTGATTGAGACCTTCATTAACTTCGGCGCACTGACGCCAACCGCTCCGGACGGCACGCCGAGGCTTTGCGACAAACAGAAGTTATCAAAAACTTGGAGTGCTCTCACAGGGACAGCTGACGTCGACTACGATGCGGCCCCCGGTACAATGGTCTATGCAAAGTACTCTCGCGGCTACAAAGCCGGCGGTTTCAACCCTGGAGAATGCGGAAAGCCTTTCGATCCAGAACATCTGACTTCGTATGAAGCCGGCGTGAAATCGATATTCTGGGACGGGCAAATTTTGACGAATGCGGCACTCTACTATTACGACTACACTAACATTCAGTTCACCCTGTTCGTCCCCAATCAATCTTTCATTCGAAATGCCGGCTCCGCAACCGCGTGGGGTGCCGAGCTTGAGTATCAGCTCGATCCGAGTTCTGCGCCTGGACTCCAGTTCGACGGATCACTGTCCTACGAACACTCCGCCTATGGAGCAGGTAGTTTCTCGGATCCGGCGCTGGTTGTTCCCACGCCCCCGGGCATTTCAATTAAGGGAAACGAACTGATCCGAGCTCCGAAGGTGAAACTAAATCTGGCGGGACAATATGCGTTCCAGGTGAAGGACCTTGGATCGCTTCTGTTCCGATTTGAAGGTTCCTACACCGATACAATCTACAACGACATTTTTAACGGAAAGGCTCCGTTCGAGGGAACCTTTACCCAGCCGTCCTACTGGATTGTCAATGCGCGATTGATCTGGACACCCGAGGACAGTCCGTACGAAGTCCAGTTGTTCGCCGATAACCTCTCGAACACCTACTACGCGACCAACCGGGTAGGATTTAACACGCCGACCAGCCTCGACACGGTTGCCGGTCAGTTTGGCCCGCCGCGAACCTTCGGCATTCGTGTATCCGCCAAGTTTGGCGGCTCGGAGTAGCGAAAAGGTGAAGTGTGCTAGGCGTATCACCCCACCGGGGTGATACGCCGACATCCAAGGAAACGCATTTCGGTACGGTGGCCGGTCAAACTTCAGCTTGAGAATATCTCGAAATGGCGCTGCCAAATCTGGTTCAGACCGCGATGCGCTTCGGCGCTCACACAATCTGGGACGGCTTGCGGCGGCCGAGAGCCCGGCTCAAGTCCGACATACCCTTTGCGATAGAGGCCATCGACACCGATTGGCTAACGGCGGTTCTATGCGAGAACGCGTTGGAGACGAAGGTTGTGAAATTCAATTTAGGTCCGGAGACATCCGGCACAACCGTTCGCAGACGCATTGACCTAAATTATAGCTCCGAGAACAGGAACGCAGATCTCCCTGCGAGCGTGTTCGCGAAATCGTCGCCGCGCTTCGTCAACCGTCTGACGCTTGGACTTACCAAGACCATTGAAAATGAGGCGATGTTTTATCGTGAAATTCGACCGCGTCTGACGCTTGAAGCGCCTCGGGGCTACCATTCGGCTTATGATCTGGATTCGGGCCGCTCCATCCACCTGTTAGAGAATTTGGTTGAAACGAAGGGCGCGATTTTTTGTTCACCAAGCAGTGTTATCGACCGCTCCCGGGCGGAGGATGTCGTCGGCGTTCTCGCAGCTCTGCACGGAACGTTTTATGGCCATCCGGACCTCGAACAGACCTTTCCTTGGCTTCAATCATTTCCGGACTGGTGGCGCACAGGATACGAAGGTTTCGGACTTCGCCGCTTTCATGACCAGGCAATCGAAAAAGCAGTAAGTGTAATTCCGGCCGACGTGTACGCCCGTCGCGCAGAGATTTGGCCCGCGCAGGTCCGCTCACTGCAAACGCATCTAAATCGCCCCAGGACGCTGATACATGGCGATGTTCACCTCGGAAATTGGTACATTACGCGCGGCGGCAGGATGGGACTTTGTGATTGGCAATGCGTGAGCATAGGCAACTGGGCGAGGGACTTTGCGTACGCCGTGAGTGCGACGCTGAGGATCGATGACCGACGCGCGTGGGAGCGCGATTTGCTGAATTTGTATTTGCAAGAAATGGAACGAGCGACTGGCGCCACGATCTCATTTGAAGAGGCGTGGATCCTTTACCGCCAGCAGACGATAGCGGCGCTCTTGATGTGGACTCCAACTCTTTGCCATAGCCCACTCATGCCCGACATGCAGCCGGAGGCAGTGTCGATGGAAATGATCAAGCGCATCACCACTGCTATGTCCGACCTGGATTCCCTGGCGGCCGTTTGATCGTCTACCGAGCGGGGACTGGCGCGCGTCAGTGATCTCCAGTTAGCTCGGAGTAAGAGCGGTCAATTCAAAAACTTACACGAGACAGGAAAATTGCGTTGATTGGAAAGGTCGGCTAAGGCGCGGTACCAGAGGAGCCTGGCGTCGAATCTGTTGGTCGGTAATTTACTCAACCAGAGAGACGGAAAATATAAGTCGTAGGAATATGAGTTCGCCACCCAAGCCGCAGGAGACGCCTCCAGGGCCGCCGACCGAGGGATCCATCGATCCACTCGACCGCAAAATCATTGCTGCGTTGCGGACTGACTGCCAACTCTCAAATAAGGAGCTGGCACACAGATTTCGTGTCGCGGAATCAACTATCGCAGGCCGCATAAGAGCCATGCGAGACAAAAGCGTAATGAAGGTCGTTGCGCAACGCGATGTCCGGAGTCTGGGTTATGAGCTCTTCTGTTTTGCTGACATTCATGTGGCAGGCCGTGCCGTAAAAGAAGTTGCCGCCGACCTGGCCAAGGTTGACGAAATTACAAGCGTCGCGCTTTTGCTTGGATCTCCCGCCATCATCGTTCAGGTAAATGGACAAGACCGCAAGCACCTTTTGCAGGTCCTAGAGCAGAAGATCGGAAGTGTGCAGGGAATAAGCACGATCGAAACGACGTTGGCACTGGAAATCATAAAGTTCAATTCTGAGTATGGCGAGCTGTATACCCCATGAGCCGCTCAGCAACACTGGACGAGAAGATTTTCGGGCTGCTTCGGGACGATGGCCGGGTTAGCAATCGCGAGATCGGTCGCGTTTTGAAGGTTTCCGAAGCGACAGTTCGAAACCGCATCAGGCATCTGAAGGAAAGTAAGGCCATGCGCTTGGGGGTCGTCACGAACCCAAGGGCCGTCGGTTTGGTGGCATCGGCGTATGTCCGAATCAACGCCGAACCCAGCGCGTCTCGTCGGGTCTGCAAAATGCTGGCGTCGATGTCCGAATGCAATTTTGTTGCGCTGACACTCGGTCATTATGACGTTATCACTTTTATTTCGACGAGCTCACGAGATGCTTTGCGCGCCGTCATAGACAATAAAATCATCGCAATGGCTGGCGTGCGCGAAGTTGATGTTCGCGAGCTCGTTGAGGCGGTGCTGCATCGCTACGATTTGGTTCGAATTAAGTAGTCTGACGCCCCAAGGGGTCCTCCTTAGGCGCACAAGTGATCGACGCGGAACGCGAGGTCCCGGTACGGCATCAGAAAAATTCGAGACCCTGCATATGACCCTCGACGCGCCACCTTCGGATGAGATCGTAGAACTCCACGGGACCTCCGCCGTATTGCTCATCCGCGATGCCGCTGCCGTCGCCGGGTTTTCCCTCATTGTTGTAATAACCGGGCGTGCAGGCTTCTAGATAATCCCTGTTAAGCATGGCTTTATTTCGGATCGTGGAGACCCATGCGGTTTCCGATTCCAGAGTCGGTTCCAGCGTCCGCGCCTGCCGAAGGTTTGCATGCTTGATCACATCGACGATGTGGTTGGATTGTTCGTCGAGCATATGAGGAAAGTTGGCTGTGATCGCGTTTTGCGTCAAACCCATGTGGAAACAGTTCGGAAAGCCGTGACTGTAGAAGCCATGGAGTGTCTTCAACCCGTTGGCCCAATGTTCGGTCAGCGACACTCCGCCGCGACCGTAGATTTCAAACCCCGCCCGGCGGGTGTAGGCCGTACCGACTTCGAAGCCGGTGGCAAAGATGATGCAGTCAACTTCATATTCGACGCCTCCGGATAGCAGGCCCTTCTCGGTGATCCGTTCCACGCCGTGCCCTTGTGTGTCGACAAGCGTTACGTTTGATCGATTGAACGTTGGCAGATAGTCGTCGTTGAAAGTTGGCCGCTTGCAGAACTGCCGATACCATGGCTTCAGCGCTTCAGCGGTTTTCTTGTCCTTTACGATCGCATCGACCCGCGCGCGGATCTCATTCATTTTTTTGAAATCGGCCAATTCCATCAATCGTCCAGCCTCTTCGGGCGTCAGAGCGGTTTCCTGCTTTCGCGGCATGATGGCACCAAGATTGCGGATAATGTCCGTCCAGCCGTCGCTGACCAGGTCGACGTCCTGATGACCGCCGGAGACCAGCACATTAAAATTGTCCATCCGCTGCTTCTGCCAGCCCTTGGACAAAGACTTACTCCAGTTTGGATCCGTCGGACTGTTGCGACGCTCGTCGACCGACGATGGCGTCCTTTGGAAAACATACAAGTGCTTTGAGTCCCGGCCCAGGTGTGGAACGCACTGGATCGCGGTCGCTCCAGTACCGATGATGGCCACGCGTTTGTCGGCAAGCTTTTTGAGCCCGCCCGTCGTGTCGCCGCCAGTGTATGCATAGTCCCAGCGACTTGTATGAAATGTGTGCCCTCTAAAGCTGTCGATACCCGGAATTGCGGGCAGCTTGGGGCGGTTCAACGGGCCGTTCGACATGATGACGAAGCGCGCTTTCATGGCGTCGCCGCGATTTGTGGTTATCAGCCATTTGCGCTCATCCTCGAGCCAGCGAAGTTCGTCGATCTGGGTTTGAAAGCAAGTGTTGCGATACAAATCGTATTTCTCACCGATCCGTCGCGCGTGCTCGCGAATTTCTGGCGCGAACGAGTACTTCTCCTTGGGGATGTAGCCAGTCTCTTCAAGCAATGGCAGATAAATGTAGGCTTCGATATCGCACTGCGCGCCCGGATAGCGATTCCAATACCAGGTGCCGCCGAAATCGCCCGCCTTTTCAATAATGCGAATGTCCCTGAAACCTGCCTCACGCAATCGCGCGCCAGCCATAAGGCCGCCGAAGCCTCCGCCAATAATGAGGATTTCGACCTCGTCGTTCAGCGGCGCGCGGTTGAAGCCCGGTTCAACATATGGGTCGTCGACATAGTGCCTAAAATCTCCCTTGACCTCGACGTACTGTTTGTTGCCTTCGGGACGTAGGCGCTTGTCGCGCTCCTGTCGGTACTTTGCCCGCAATGTATCGGGATCAAAGGCAAAATCCTGACGGGAGGTGTCTTTGTGGGGGATTTGGCTGGGTACGCTCATGGAAGGTCTCCGTCACGTGGAATGTTCAGGCCGTGGATAACTCAAACGCCATAGAAGTGTGAGTTCGCAAGAGGACATTGTAAACCGCCATTGCGGTCCCGATCGTTCGCGTCGACGATCTTGTCGCCAGCAGTTGATACCGCACCGCAACAACAGCAGCTCATGGAAACCGTGATGTTACCTGCATAGGCATTCTTCCGATTGGTTTGATCGACATCTGCACATGGGCACCGGGTAGTTCACCGTTCACATGATCTAGTACGAAGCGTTGCGAAATGAGAGCGAGCATGAGCATGCCCTCCATTCGACCCACCCGCTCGCCGATACAGCGGCGCTGCCCATATCCAAAAGAGATGAATGCGCATTTTGCTCGCGCCTGCGTCCGTTCTTTTGTGTGTCGTTCCGGAATAAACTTCTCGGGATCGGGCCAATGATTCGGATCCCGGTGAATGGTCCATCCGACAAACCCCAAAGACGTGCCCTTTTTGACCTCAAATCCGCCAATCGACGTGTCGGCGAGCACTTCGCGACCAATAAAGGGAAAAGGTGGATAAAGGCGCATCGCTTCATCCAATACCATTGCGGTATATTCCAGTTTCCCCAAATCCTGGTAGGTGGGCGCGCGTCCCTGCAAGACGCGATCGATCTCTTCGAACATTTTGTCTCGCTTGTCCGGATTGGCAGCAAGGAGGCCAAATGCCCAAGTTATCACCGTCGGGGTCGTCTCTTGGCCGCCGAACAGCAAAGCAACAATATTGTCCCTAAGTTCAGTGTCATTCAGCGCAGTACCATCGGCCTTCCTGGCCGCGAGCAGGACGTCGAGCATGTCCTCGTTCTCGTCGGCACGATTGGCCTTGCGATAGTCGATAAGTTCGTAGACTCGCTTGTCTATCTTTCGAAGACAGCGCATTCCTTCGCGTACTTTCGGCAGTAGCCAAACGAGTGATGATCCACCCGAGAGATTGCGAGCATTCACAAAGGTATCGGATTTATCGAACAAGTTGAGAAGGGCTGGTACTTCGGACTTGTTGATGCCTCGAATGAAGAGTGTTCGAATGAGTGCCTGAAAGACTCCGACGCGAATGAAATCGAGCAATTCCACACGCTTGCCGCTCTCGGCGTATTCGCGTAAGTGATAGACCTCTTCGTTGACGGACGATAACGTCTGCACAAAGTAGCGCTGCAGCATCTTTGGCGTGAACATCGGAAGCATTATCGCATGCAATTGCTGCCAATATAGGTGATCCGTGGTGACCGGCATCGAGTGGCCCAGGAGCGGCTTAAGTAGCTGCTCTTGGCGCTCCGACATGCCAAAATTCTCAAAGTCCAGGCGCAATATTTTTTCGACATCTTCTGCTCGGTTAAGAAAGACAATCTCTGTCCCACCCAGCGGGAGTTTGAACACCCGTCCATAACACGCGACCATTTTTTCAAAATAAGAGAGGGGATCTCGGATAAACTGTAACCCCACGCCAAGAAAAGGAATCCCGCGCGGTCCCGGCACCGATTGACTGGCTGTATCGGGTTGGATTGCTACCGAAATCATGATCTTCCCCTTCGCTTGAGCATGCAGAATTATTGGATCGCTCTCATCGCACCCATGACAAATCTGTTTCACGAGTCGATAGACCGTCCTTCCAGTTCGCCAAGAAAAGATGAGAGACTTCCTTGTCGCCGCGATGCGCATTGTCGATCATGTTAAAATCGCTGACGCCCTCAAGCCCATTCCAGCGCGCAATCGAGAGCACTTCCACGCCGGCAGGCGAGGAATTTGGCCCGCCGTTGTTGAGCGTTGTCGACGTAACAATTCCGTCGAGCGCTTCGGCCTCAATCCTGATCTGTCTGCCGTCCTGCAGAACGACTTGCGTCCATCCGCCAATGCTCGACATGCCGTCGCCCAAGGAGCAATTCACGGTGTGCAGATCCTTTATGGGCTGCCGTTCATTGTCGAGCATGAGATAGCCCATCTTGCTGAACTCCCCATCTTCGCCATGCATGGTAACGAGCGAATAGGACAACGCGGAACCAACGGTACCTGCATGCCAGCGTGCAGAACGAAAAACTTGATGAAGTCGTGGACCATAGCCGTGATCGCGGTAGCCCATACCGTTCTTGATCTCGATGGTTCGGTCACCTATCCGAATGCGTCCTTCAAGACGTCCGGCGCTCTCGGGATGTCCGTGGGCGTCCTGACTCTGTCCCGTGTGGTCGCCGTCATGACTTCGGCTTTGTGTGCCAATCATCTCCCACTGCTGCGAGGGAAAGTAGTCGTACAGTCGAAGATCGGCTTCGGCGTCCCTGTCAGATGCTTCAAAACGGACATACTCCAGGTTCGGAATCGAATACTTGATATTGCCCGAGCTTGCTGTGCGCTCAGTGCGGTCACCTGGTTCAGAGGGCCGCGCAAGTACATGCCTACGAAAACGCGTCCCATCCGAGAGTGCCATTCCCCAGTGACTTTGCGTCGTGCCGCGGTTCACGTAAGATCCGGTCCGCAAAAATCCGACGCTGTTCGTGTCGAAGTCCCGGAAGATAAGCACCCAAAACTCTTGCCAATCCGGGTGTTTTCCGGGTTGGTGTGGAAAATCCACATCCGAATAAATTTCCATTCTTCCTCCTAGACTCTCTTATGTGAACCTGACGGGATTTCTATCGTCGCAGCGCGCCTACTCAGCTCCTGAAATTCTACATCAGCCGGATTGCATCACATCAACACGCCGATCGTGTACAGTGACAGTGCCTGCCGCGCCGTCGACCGTTATCGTGGCTCCGTCCGGGATTCGCTTAGTACCGTCACGGGTGTTCACAACAGCGGGCACACCCAGCTCGCGAGCGATGATCGCACTATGGCTGAGCATTCCGCCGACGTCGGCAACGAGTGCGCCGGCGATTGAAAAGAGAGCTGACCATCCCGGATCGGTAACCTGGCAAACCAGGATGTCGCCACGCCTGAAATCGCCCACGCGACGCGGATCTCGGATCACGCGCGCCCTGCCGGTGACTCGTCCCGCGCTCGCCGAGGCGCCAAAGATGACAAAACTTTCGATCGCGTCCGCCGTGCGCGCGACTGGCAATTTCCTTCCCGCGACACCTGAAAGATCCGACGCGGCATGCTTCCAAGCAAACTCCTTCAATTCCGCCGACGTAAAGAAATCGGGCAGTTCCATGTCCGCATACGCGACGCGCAATGCCCGGCGATCCGCAATTTCGGAGCGTATTGCGGCGGACATCGATTCGGCCATGACGATCTCATCAAATGTCAGGTAGAAGACATCCTCAGGGTCCGAAAGCACACCTTTGGCAGCGAGGAGTCGTCCCAATCTGCGTGCCGCCGCGCGAGCCGCGTCGCAGCCCATGAACATGCACGCCTTTCCGACTTCGCGAAGCGGCAAGATGCGTTGGGCCAGCCATAACCCAAACTTCAGCTGATAGCGCAGCGCGCCTTTGGCCCGGGCCAGCAGGATCGCCTGAGTCTCCTTTGCTCTCGCAGTTGCGAGTTCCCGTTTCGCGCGCGGGCTCTCATTTCTCCCCTCGGAGCGGTACGTGTTTAGCAATGGTTCGAGCGTAGTCAGGTCTTCACGCCACGCGAGCGACTCCAACTCGCCCCCTCCCGGGCACATGTAACCGAATTCGTCGAGAAACGTGGACAGGCGCATGCGGCCTTTCGCGACCGCCCAGACCTTCTCCAGCATGTCTGCTTCTTTGATCGCACCATAGCCGGAGGCGATATGGAGCAGGTCCTCGTTTGTTCCGAGTTTCAGTGTTGCGGGTGACAATTGACTGAGGACCGCCGGACTCAGAATGGCGAGAAGTCCGGCGTGGTCGATAATCCGTTCAAAGCGGGCGCGAGCATCGGCGAAGAGTTCGGCCGCACGCTTGATGTCGGCAGTTTTCGCGTCGGCTATTGCGTCGCGCCACCACGCAGCCGTTTCTCGCGCGACATGTTTGTTCTCCTTCGGCAGGCGAGCAAGCAACCAAGCAATTTTCGCAAATGCGATGGGAAATCGCGAGTGATCCGGCTTCGACTTCACGCCGGGGCGAACAGATCCGAGAATCGCAGCTTCAAACGCGTCACCGCTCGTGCCTGGCGTCCGATCAGCGAGCCAGCGTAGAAAGTCGAGGCTGATTGCAATCTTTCCGAAGAAAAAGCGCGTGGTCGCGTGCCGCGGATCCGTGTTTCCCGGGATTTCGGGCCGCGCGAGCAGGCCCATACGGTGGAACATGCGCGCCGCTGGCCAAGTGTTAGCTGGTCGCTGAAACTCCGCCGTCAGTGGAGAGACAGTGCCCGGAGTTGCTTCTCCCACATTCACGCGTGTCCACAGCGTGTTGTCGCCAGGTTCGTCGTTGAGCACGTTGATGGCCGTCAGTTGTTCGGGAGAAAGCACGCGTCTGCCTCGCAGTTGCCCGCCAGTCCTGGAGTTGACAGGTACATGGAGGATTACCCAGTTGCGCAATATTCGCAACTCTGTTGACCAAAGCAATTTTTTGCGTAATATTCTTGAAGAAAATAACCGCATAGAGCGCCGATCGGTAGACGGCGCGCTTGAAACGGGCAGGGAATGCGATGGCCGATGGTGGAGGTCCCAAAATTACGGACCCGACCCACATTCCGTGTGAACGCCCCGTTCGGTGGAGCCGGGGAAACTTGTCGGAGTTCCTGCCGGGCGTCGTAACTCCTTTTACATGGGACTTTTGGCTGACAAACCAGGCGGCTTCTCAGCGGATCTACTACCGCCTAGGGCTTGCGTCGCGTTCCGAACTTGTGGTGCCACCGAGAGCGGAGCACCGCATGACGAGCATTTTTCACGGCTGGCCCGTCGCCAACGTCGATGCGCTGCGCAACATGATCGACCGAGCTCCCGGCGGCGCCGGTGACAGTTTCGAGCGTCAATTGCTGGGGGAGGCAGATCTTCCCGGCCAGATAGATCCCCCCGCGCACCGCAAGCACCCGCTCCGTATCGCCTTGAAATCGGGAATGTGGTTTCTCACATTTCCGCGGGAAATCCGCGCTCAAGTCGCACTCACCGAGAATTGGTGGCGATCACTTGTTTCGCTTGTTTCGACATCGTCTCTCGAGGAATGCCGAGTGTTGCTTGAGGATGCGGTCGTGCGGAATAAATCGATCTCGGTTCAAGCCGGCTTCGGATTGTTTGGCGGCCAGATGCTGTTCGGGCAATTGGAAGCGTTGCTGCCGCCAACGCACCGACACCTAGTTCTCTCGCTTATATCTGCTAAGGGCCAACTGCAAGAAGCGCGTTTGGTCGAAGAAATGTGGCGAATTGCGCGGACAGGCAGCGATCCCAAATCCTTTATCGATCGCTTCGGATATTACGGACTTGGCGTCGGAGAGATTTCCAATCCTTCCTGGCGAGAAGACCCAACGCCGGTCGTCGACTGATCGAGGCATTCCGCCGCGAATCGAACCTCGACTTGCTTTCGGGCCGCCAACGGACGCGCCAAAAAAATGTGGCTGCGAGTATTACGGCGCTTGACGCAATCCTTTCTCCCAGAAAGAGGAGGCGCGTGCGCAAACTCATCCGCCGGCTGGAACGATTCACAATTTGGCGCGAAGAGGGCAAAGCGTGTGCGCTGATGGTCATCGATGGCGCGCGCGCGGCCGTTCGGCGGATGGGAGCATTGTTGGTCGCGTCCGGGGATCTGGATGAATCGGGCGACGCATTCTTTTTCACGCGCTCAGAGCTTCGGAACGCTCCTTGGCCTGGCATGAAACAGACGGCCCTGTGGCGAAAGGCCAGACGCGCCTTCTACGAAAAGCAGTCCATTCCTGATGCATTTGTGGGATCCCCGATCGTTCAGCGTCGGCAGCCCAGCCAACACGAGTCTTCCGAATTTATTGCGCAAGGCAGCCAATCGGATGGTGTCGGCGCGAGCCCCGGAATCGTTGAAGGAGCAGCCAGAGTGGTATTGGATCCTCGCAAGGTTCCGGACTTCGCAAACGGCGATATTCTGGTGTGCGTCGTGACCGATCCAAGTTGGGCGCCGCTCTTCATGCGCGCCGGAGGCATTGTAACTGACGTCGGCGGCTTGCTAAGCCACGGCGCAGTAATAGCGAGGGAGCTTGGGGTTCCGTGCGTCGTCAACACGCGTGGTGGAACACAACGCATTCGTAACGGATCACGCATTCGTATCAACGGCGCAACCGGTGAAGTCCGCGTCCTTTCTACTCCCGTTGAGGCTACTCAACATGTTGTATGACGACAGCTGGGACCGGCCGCACATTTCCGGCGTGCACGCTTTTTGGCAGGAAAGCGACTGCTATTGGTACTTCGATGTCGAAACGGGCGTCGGCGGCTTTCACCGTATCGGACAGCATCCCAATCTTGATATTGGTCAAGTCATGCTTTTTGCGTTCGCTCGAGGGGGGCAACGGTACCGATCTGTGCAGCGCTATCCCGTTTGTCGACAAAGCCGAACAGACAATGGACAGCGAGTTGGCTCATCGCAATCTGAATTTCTCGGCGACGGACGGGTGCGCTGGAGCTGGGCGGAGCCGGAATGCGAAGGCGTGCTGACGTTCGAACGCAGCTTTTACAAGCCTCGTAACTGGTCGAGACAGGGGCGAGGCCACGAAGTCCTGGCCGACATGAACGCAGACGGACACCTGGAGTGCTCTGGAGTTCTAACCGGCGACCTTCGGATTGGAACGAAGAAGTTCTCCCTGAACGCATTGGCGCACCGTGATCGATCCTGGGGTGCCCGCGACCATAGCATCCTTGGTCAACACAGAATGTTCTCAGGAACGGTCGGGCCGGACTTTTCCATCGCGAGTTTTATGATGCAGACTCGGGATGGCTCTCGGCACAGCTCCGGATTTGTGGTTCGCAATGGCAAGGAGGACGACATCGTCAACCTGCGCGTCCCGGCAACGATTGATGACGATGGCCATTCGACGCTTGGTGCGATCGCGCTTGTGACGCTTCAATCCGGGGAGGTTCTTGAAATCGAGGCCAAAGGCGTTCAGGGCTTTTTGACAAACGTCGAGAACATCTGTTTCTCAAGCGACACGGTTTCGACCATCCGAGTTGGGGGGCGAACAGGCTTCGTTGATGTCGAAATCACGAACAATCCGATGCGCGGCGCGATTTTACTGCGGCAGAAGGATTTCTCCTATCTCGCTGTCGAAGAAGGCTTGTCGCATAGCGTGGCGTATCGCGAATGATGACACCGCCGGACACGATAAGACTGGAAGAAGCTGGACGGATCGAAGTGTACGGCGGCAAGGCCGCTAGCTTGTGTCGATCGCTGAAATGCGGTCTTTCGGTGCCGCCGGGTTTCGCCATTTCTTGTGATGCAGTGGCAGCGATCTATCAAGGTGAACGAAGTGCGTTAGATGACGTCCTTTGCGCTTATCGAACGCTGGGCGGAATGGTTGCCGTGCGTTCCTCGGCCATCGGCGAAGACGGCGCGTCGGCCAGTTTCGCAGGCCAGCACGCCACAATCTTGGGTGTCTGTGGTGACACCCAGCTGATAAGCGCGATCTTCGAGGTTTACGACTCGGCGTTCGCGGAGCACGCGTTGGCCTATCGGTCGGCGCTCGACGCAGTCACCAGCCGACCTCTGATGGGAATTGTCGTCCAGCGGATCATTCATCCTTATGCCGCGGGCGTTCTGTTCACATTGAACCCCGTCACCGGAGCAGATGAGCGAGTCATCGAAGCTGCGTGGGGACTTGGCGAAGCTGTAGTCGCATCTCGTGTCGCTCCGGATACGATCCGCTTGGCGCGTGGTGGCAAAATTCTTGAGGCCAGACCGGGCCACAAGCCGATTTGCCTGGTGACCGAAGCGGGTGGAGGCACCAGCGCAGTCGGTGTACCGGAGGCGGAGCGCAACCGGCTATGTTTGACAGAGACCCATCTAAAAGCCCTCGACCATCTTGCTAACGATTGTGAACGCATTTTCGGCGCGCCACAGGACATCGAATGGGCGATCGAGGGTGAAACCCTGTTCCTGCTCCAGTCAAGGCCAATTACGACGTCGGCTAAAGTTCTGGCCAGTTCCAATTAAACAAACCGCATTCAAGGAGAGCGATATGGCAAAATACGATCTGATCATCCGCAACGGTTGCATCGTCGATGGAACCGGGGTACCCCGCTATTTTTCGGATCTTGGCGTTCGTGAAGGAATCATTGAGCGCATCTCCGGGTCGATCCAGGGAACTGCCGCTCAGGAGATTGACGCCAAAGGCAAAATCGTTGCGCCCGGCGTGATCGACCCACACACTCACTATGATGCCCAGGTCCACTGGGATCCTTACTGCAGCAATTCGAGTTGGCACGGAAACACGACCGTCGTCGTTGGCAATTGCGGTTTCGGTTTTGCACCCTGCAAGCCGTCCGATCGCGAACGTTACATGCTCATGATGGAAAATACCGAACAGGTTCCCATGGGTGCGATGCGCTCCGCGCTGGGATGGCAATGGGAGACGTTCCCCCAGTGGATCGAGCACATGCGAAAGCAGCCCAAGGGTATCAACATGGCGAGCTATCTGCCTCTGAACTCACTGATGATCTACGTGATGGGATATGAGGCGGCAAAATCCCGGGGTGCGAATTCCCAAGAGCGGACAAAGATGAAGCAGCTGCTCAACGAAGCGCTCGACGCGGGCGCGATCGGATTCGCGCTTTCGTACCTGAATGCCTTCAACAGTCACAAGGACATAGACGGCAGTCCGATGCCAACTGACTCGATGAACATCGAAGACGCCTACTTCCTGGCGGATGTACTTCGCGAACGCGACCAGGGAGTTATTCAATGCTTGTGCGAGCTGCCCGGCGCGATAAACAATCAGGGTGTTGCGGAAGAACTTGCCCGGCGCTCCGGACGTCCAGTTCTGCACAACGTCATCGCCGCTTTCGACGCGATGCCTGACTATCACCGGGGTGTTCTTAGATGGCTTGAAACGGTCGAGTCCAAAGGCATAAACATCTACAGTCAGGCATTTTCTTTCCGCGCGTGGAACGAATTTAATGTCCACGACTTCAACGCTTGGCAGCATATTCCGCTCTTCAATACCTTCTCGAACGCCGGCGGCATCAAAGCTAAGACAGCTCTCGCGTCCGATCCGTCGTTTCTCGCTCGGGCGCGTGCGGAATACGACCCGGCGCACATGGCCGGTGCCGGTGGCACACTCGAATCGTTTATCCTCCACAAGACGAACGGCGCTACTAGTTATGCGGCGTTCGAGGGTCAGATGGTTGGCGAGATTGTTCGCGCAACAAATCGGCCAGTGACTGACATATTCTTCGAAATCGTGTCGCAGTCGGGCTGCAAGGCTGACTTCAGGACGACGGAGGCAGTGAGCACAGATCCGGCCAAGATCTCCGAGATCCTTCGTCACAAGCGCGTTGTTCCCGGCACGTCTGATGGTGGGGCGCACGTCAAGTTCCACAGCGGCGGCCAATACGCCACGGACACGATCATGTGGATGGCGCGGGAGGAAAACCTGCTTACCTTGGAACAGATACATTTCAAACTGAGCTACCTGCCATCGCGAATTCTTGGACTTTCGGGCCGTGGCTCGCTTACGGAAGGCTCATTCGCCGATCTCTATGTGTATGACTTCGAAAAACTAAATTACGCGCGAGGAAACTACGAGATCGCACACGATCTGCCGAACAACGACTGGCGGCGAGTTTGCCGGCCGAGCGGGATCGACTGGGTTGTCGTCAACGGTGCACCCATCTTCCAGGATGGACGCGCGACCGGCGTGCTTCCGGGCCGGATGGTCGGAAATACGGGCCGGGCAAAGGACCAGTTGCTGTCGCGTCCAGCCATTGCCGCCGAATGAAGGCTGCTTAGCAACGATCAATTGGCCGTAGCGTTTGACATTCATCCTGGGAGAGAATGAGCTAGCAACTGCGAACTGAGGCCGGAGAATTCCATGGTGTCAAAACTCGCAGAAGACCCTCGCATCGACCCTCGCATCAAAGCGATGTTCGGCGCCGTGGATTTTTCGATTGGTCCCAGCGTCTCGAGCCGCGACGAACTCCTTGCGGAGGAAAATTCCGAGGCAGGAAAGGCGCGAACGGCTGCGATAAAGGCCATGTTTGACGCGTTCGACAACGAAACCGTCGCGCCGTCTGCCGGTCTTCGCATCAGCACCGAGAATGTTGGATCTGAACCGGACGGAAATACTATTAACATCCGGTTCATCCGACCCGACACGAACGAGCGGCTACCCTGTGTCTACTATATTCACGGCGGAGGCATGATGATGGGCTCATGCACCGACGGCAACTATCGCGCCTGGGGGAAGATTCTCGCCGCGAACGGTGTCGCTGTCGCGATGGTAGATTTTCGAAATTCAATTTCGCCTTCTTCCGTACCTGAAGTCGCGCCTTTTCCCGCCGGACTCAATGACTGCGTATCGGGCCTAAAATGGGTGCATGCCAAAAGCGCTATGCTAAATATCGACCCAAAACGCATCATCATTTCGGGCGAAAGTGGTGGTGGTAATTTGACGCTTGCGGCTGGTCTGAAGCTAAAGCGCGATGGAGATGTAGGTCTTGTGAAGGGTCTCTACGCACTTTGCCCATATGTGGCTGGCGAGTGGCCGTTGCCGCAAAATCCGTCGTCCACGGAGAACAACGGCATACTTCTTGAACTGCACAACAACCGGGGCGCCATGAGCTACGGATACGAAGAGTTCAAGGGACGAAATCCGCTCGCGTGGCCAGGTTTTGCGACTGCTGGCGATGTTAAGGGGCTTCCCCCAACTGTCATCAGCGTCAATGAGTGCGATCCGTTGCGCGACGAGGGCGTCAATTTCTATCGTCTTCTGATGCAAAACGGCGTCGCGGCACGATGCCGCCAAGTGATGGGAACAATTCACGGGACCGAGATATTTCCTGTCTGCTGTCCTGAGATCAGTCGCGACACCGCGCGGGACATCGCCGACTTCTGCAAGTACTAGCGCGAGCGAACAATCCGGCGTGTCATCGAATGCCGTCGACCGCCACCCGGATCTGCTTTGGACCGCGCAACGACGGATTTATGCGATAGGCGGGCGGATCCTGCAGTAGGCGCGGATTGCGCAGGCGCTTCACAAGCTCCTGCAAGGCGATCTGCCCCTCGAGCCGAGCTAACGGCGCACCGAGACAGTTGTGAATGCCGCCGCCGAACGCGAGATGCTTGTTATTGGTTCGCGCGATGACAAATTCATCTGGCTCGGAAAACCGGCGTCCGTCGCGGTTCGCCGAAGCAAGCAGGAGATGGACAGTCGAGCCCTGCGGGATGACGGATCCCCCGACTTCGATATCTTCTAACGCCGTCCGGATTGTGATGTGCACTGGGGGCTCGTAGCGCAGCGTTTCTTCGACAAAGGCTCCTGCAAGCTCGGGATCCGCTGTAAACGCCGCGAGCAGGTCCGGCTTGCGCAGCAGAGTCAACATACCATTCGATATCAGATTGACTGTTGTTTCATGCCCGGCGAGAAGAAGAAGAATTGCCAGTGCGGTCAAGTCGGGAGGCGTCATCGAACCATCTGGTCCGCTGTAATGCACTAGGCGCGACAACAGATCGTCTTTTGGGTCCGAACGCCGGGCCTGCATCAATTGGAACAGGTAACCACCGAGATCCGCGATTGCCCGCTGAGCGCCTTCCGACGCGGCGCCGATGTCGCGGGGGTCGCGATCCGTCGCCTGCACGATAGCGTCGGCCCAAACCCGAAATTTCGGTTCTTCGGATCGCGGCACGCCCAGCAGGTCCGTCACGACGGTAACCGGAAACGGATAGGCGACGTCCGCGACGATGTCGATTTCGGACCGCTCGGCCAAGCGATCGACAAGCTCACTGACTATCCCGCGCAATTGCGGCACCATGCCAGCAAACCCGCCTTGGCGATCGCCGGAAAGAAGGCAGCGCATGACGATCCGCCGAATGCGATCGTGCTCTGGGGGATCCATGTTGAGAATGCTCAGCTTGAAACCGTCGCGGCCGGATTTCTCCGGATCAGAACTCAGGCGTGGGTCTCGAAGTAGCGTCGAGACCGAGTCAAATGAACTGACGACATAGCTGCCGTCGTCTTCTCTGCTGACTGGCGCGATGCGGAGTTGCGCATAGAAGGGATAGGGGTTCGCCCGGTTCTCGTGAGCCAGCACCTGTTTGAAAATGCTGGGTTTTGCGTATTGATCGCTCATTTCACGAGTTCTTCCCTGGGAGATGAGAGCTTCAGGTGTCAGCGAATTCGAAGCCGATTGTTCAAAGGAAATGCTGAAACGGCAATTCTCGAGTTTCTAGGGGTCTGTTTCCTGGAGAGGTGGGCGACAAACTGCGGTGCCTCTGGCCGACTATCATATTGGTTACTTGGGGACATGAAAATGGCTAAGAAGCGTCACTCAAGCGGACGACCCACCGGCAAGACGCGGGACTGGCTGGTTGGGACTGTCAGGTTAATCCAAACGGGGCGCAGTAAGTCAGGGCAGGGTGGTTCGTTCATGTAGCAGCGGTCGCAGCCATCCACGTTCTGCCGGCTTTGGCTCGGAAGAGGCGAAGTGCGGATCGGCGGATCATGTGACGCTGAAAATTGAAGGTGTTGTAGACAGCTGAGTGGGGAGCGAGGAATCTTTGGGCTGAAGCCTGAGATTTGAACTTCTGTTGTTTGCGCTCGCGTCGCCGGATTGGCAGATGCGAATTTTCGGCTCGATTGTTGCCGATCATGTGCCCCGGTCTATGTCGCTGAGAGATTCACAACTCTTGCGCTGCTGCCCGCTAAAGGATGCCAACCGATCAGTGCTGATGTTCTCAGGACGGACACAGGAGCTCTGGCACTGTCAGGGCAACTCGCTAAGTGCGCAATAGTGCAGGGCAGGTTGCTGCGGTCATGCCGCGAGGGTCGCCATCTGCCAGGTTTTGAACGCGCCGCATCGAAGGAGGCGAAGCGTTGGTCTGGTGATCAGGTGAGGCTGAGTATTGAAGGTGTTGTAGACGACTGCATGGGTGGCGAGGAACCTCTGGGCTGAGGCCTGCGATTTGAATTTCTGTTGCTTTCGCTCGCGCCGCCGAATGGGTAGATGTGAGTTCTCCGCTCGGTTGTTGCCGATCATA
Source organism: uncultured Alphaproteobacteria bacterium (assembly GCA_963741725.1). GTDB lineage: Bacteria > Pseudomonadota > Alphaproteobacteria > Micropepsales > Micropepsaceae > Rhizomicrobium. Next base: position 128,765 of record CAVUJC010000008.1, read on the forward strand.
CGGCCTGGCCGGTGGCGACGAGAGATGCCCAGCTCTCGCGCAGCGGCTCGATAGGACGCCAACCGATCGGTGCGAATTATTTCCGGCTGGACGCCAGTGTTCCTCAGGAGCTTCCGGAACAAGCGCATCGCAGCCTTGGTATTGCGACGTTTCTGGACCAACACGTCCAGGACTTCTCCTTCGTCGTCGACTGCCCGCCAGAGCCACATTCGCTTTCCCGAGATTTTCACGACCATCTCGTCGAGATGCCAGCGGCCGGTCGGTTTGGGTCTGGATCGGCGAAGGTTTTGAGCGAAAAGTCGGCCGAATTTGAGAGTCCAGCAGCGGATGGTTTCGTAGTTTGTCTCGATGCCCCGTTCAGCCAGCATCTCCTCGACGTCGCGCAAACTCAGGGTGAAACGGAAATATAGCCAAACGGCCTGCCGGATCACGTCGGGCGGGAACCGGTGCCGTTTGAATGAGACTGCTTGCATGGGCACTCCCCCATTTTGGGGGCCAACACTGCCCCAAAGCGGAGAAAGTTTAGAGTTGGACTGACAGCACCGCCCCGACAATTTCGCATTGTTGAATAGTAAAAAAGCAGCGCCTCACCTCGTCGATTTTCGATTTCGCCTGAGGCGGAGTCGCGCAGCTATGATCACAGCTGTGATTTGACTCAAAGTTGTTCCGGACCGCCTCGGAAGCCACGAGGCAATGTCGCAAAGTCATGCACGGGGATTTTTTCGGAACGATAGCTGAGACGGTTCGTTATCTCTTCGTCCCCGAACACAAAGGAAAAAAACGATGACAACCATAACTGGTCACACGACTGCAATTCTCGCCTCGAAGGTCAAGGGCACCAACATCTTCAACACCGCCGGCGACAAGATTGGACACGTTGAGGACGTGGTACTGGACAAGCAATCCGACAACATCATGTTTGCAGCACTTGGTTTCGGCGGAGTTCTTGGCGTGGGTCAGAAGTACTACCCGATGCCTTGGTCTATGCTGCGCTACAGCAAGGAAAAGGGCGGCTATATCGTTCCGCTGTCAAAAGATGTGCTCGAGAAGGCGCCCGCCTATAGTCTGGAAGACCTCACCAAGAATGACGGGGAATTTAGCGACATCCGTGTAAAATCGTATGACTTCTACCAAGTGCCACACAACTTTTAGGGCTTTGGTTCTCTAACGACGGTGGGCCCGGGAATCGCGCGACCCGGGCCACGCTCATTTAATGTCGATTATTCGCCCTATTTGCATGGCAACGGTGCCATAGTTGTGCGAACGAGAGCGACATGTTCCAGATTGACGCCGCTCAAATTGTCGCTCGGGCCGGCGAAACTGACTGCTCCAGTTCAACTTACGGCAACGGGGATACGTAGGGGGTGTGAAATCTCAACGTTTAGGAACTCATCATGAAAGCGCTCGTCTACCGCGGCCCTGGAAACTCTGCCCTCGAGGAACGTCCAAAACCAGAAACAACAGCGCCAACCGACGCCGTTGTAAGGATCACAAAGACTACGATCTGCGGCACCGATCTTCACATTCTCAAGGGCGATGTGCCGAGCTGCGCTCCCGGCCGCATTCTGGGACACGAGGGGGTCGGCATTGTAGATTCGATTGGCGCGGCCGTGACGTCCTTTCGTCCGGGCGATCATGTGATTGTTTCATGCATCTCGTCTTGCGGAAAGTGTGAATACTGTCGGCGGGGCATGTACTCGCACTGCGCCAACGGAGGCTGGATCCTCGGCAACACGATTGACGGCACCCAAGCCGAGTATGTGCGGATCCCGTTTGCCGATACGAGTTTGCACCACATCCCTGCCGGGACTGACGAAGAGTCCCTTGTGATGCTTAGCGATATTCTTCCAACCGGATTCGAGTGTGGCGTCCTCAACGGAAAGGTGCAGCCAGGTTCCACTGTCGCGATCGTTGGTGCAGGACCGATCGGGTTAGCGGTTCTCTTGACGGCTCAATTCTACTCGCCGGCCGAAATCATCGTGATCGACCTGGATGACAATCGACTTGAGGTCGCCAAGCTCTTCGGCGCCACGACGGTGATCAACAACCAGGACGGTGGAGCTGTTGACAAGGTAATGAAAGTGACCGGCAATCGCGGCGTCGATACTGCCATTGAGGCAGTGGGCGTGCCCGCGAGCTTTGTGACTTGCGAGGATATAGTCGCACCCGGTGGCACGATCGCTAATATTGGTGTGCACGGCGTGAAGGCGGATCTGCACCTGGAACGCCTTTGGGACCGAAACATCACGATTACCACGCGTCTCGTGGACACAGCGACGACTCCGATGCTCCTCAAAACAGTGGTTGCCCACAAGGTCGACCCGGGAAGGTTGATAACCCATCGTTTCAAGCTCAGCGAAATCACATCGGCGTACGAGACTTTCGGTCATGCGGCAAAGACGAAGGCACTCAAGGTGGTCATTGAGACATGATCGCGTTGGTCTAGTACTGGCTTGATTCCAAAGACGCTGTTTGCCTGCCCCCCCCCCGCAACTAACGGTCGAGGAGAACCACCAGCGTGGGCGAGGCATGTGTCATCTCAGCAGGGGTCGCGAGCAATCTCAGGAGGCCCTATCTTCTCGACCAAGCCGCCCGAAACTCCGCATGGGAATTGGCTCTGACCAATCCGAGAAACGAGCCGATGTTTGGACAGGACAGGGTAGGGCGTTGAGGACACAACGCGATTTTCGCTCGGGCAGAAGCTTAGGCAGCTGCGGGTGAGCCAAGTCCGATTGGACCAAATCTGCTCGCACCGCCTGGGCCAATGTTGGCGGAGAGATCACCTTCGCATTTTCCCAGTGGCTCAGCGACTGAATTGGCTCGGTGCGGAACCAATTTGTATGCGCCGCGTTCCCATTTAACGGCATTGTATAAGAAATCAGAAGTTGGCGATCTCGCCCACGATATTGCAATGCTCACCCCAACGCTCTGGCACATAGGGATTAAGTGACCTTCATAACATATTTTGGATTTGCGTCGGTGCTAGCGGCAACACTGGTTGCCGGCACTCCCGTCAATGCCACTGAGCAGCCTCCCCAAGCCAGCGCAGAATCTCTCCTAGGTACAGATGTACAGGGCGAGAATTGGACGGTCGCGCCCATAGTTCATAGCGACGGGTATTTGTGGATATTTGCTGTCAAAACTCCCTACGGGGACTTTCAGGTCAACGGCTTACGACGGATGAAAGAGCGCGCGCAGGAACTAAGGGCGTTGCAGCTACTCGAGAAAATGTCCCGCACGAAGACTTTCGGCGACGCAGTTGTTCGTGCCGGTTTGGCGCCAATCCGGTTCGGACGCGATCTCATTCTCGATCCTATTGAGACTGTCGGCAATTTTGTTTCGGGTGTCGCTAAAATGTTCGACTCCGTCGCTTCCAGCGTACGAAATCCAGGAGGGGGGCGCGATCCGTTTTTTGATAGCGTCACCGGCATCACTAAGGCCGAACGTGAGCTGGCTCTTGAACTAAAGGTCGATCCATATTCGGATTTTACGCCTCTGCGGTCAGGGCTCGAAGATGTGGCGCAGGTTGCAACAGCCGGCACTCTTCCAGTAACTGCCGCGATAGCTCTAATTCCTGGGGGTGCTGGTATTGCCGTGAGCTCGGCTTCGACAGCATCGCAGGTGTCGGGCGCAGTGTATACTCATACCTCCCGCGAAATCATCGACATCGTAACAAATACACTGCGGGGGCTTGGCGTCGATAAGGCCACTACTAAGAAATTCGTGGAAAACGCCTTCTACTCACCTGCTGATGAGTTTGCCATTTCCGATGCGCTCGTAAACTTGAGCGCTAGTAACTCTACAGCCTTCATTGAGACTGCGGCGACGGCTGCCAGCTTTGATGTCGCAAAATTCAATCGATATCGGGCTGAGCTTCTCGCAACCGACAGCGCCCGTCTCGGAACACTAAAATCGTTTGTGCTCGTGTCAGGTATTGCGCTCAATCGTGACAGTTCGGGACGTCTTGTTGCGGCATTTCCATTCGATACACTCACCTGGACAGATCCAGTGTCACGAAGCCTTGGGCGCTTAAGCTCCGATATCGCAGTGCAGGGAGCGCCGAGGCCGCAACTATTCGCGTCGACAGGTCTGATCTCCCCATCAGTCGAGGTCGAACTAAAACGACTTGGGTGGACAACCATAGTTTTGACTTCTCACCAGCCATAGACGCTTTTTGCACTCCAATTTCCGATTTCCACCCAAGTCAGACCTTCGCGCCCAGCAGCCGCGGCTGCCTAAGCGAAGTGAGCTCGGTCCTGGCGTTCGGAATTCAAGGGAACCAACCCATCGTCTCGAGACCACAAAGCCACAACATGACTTTGCTGTTGTCGGCTTTTGCAGCCGGGATGACCGGGAGAACTGACCAAGCTTCTTCTTTGTCGCAGTCGTGGAACACTCCGACCGAGTTGAACGTTTTAACAAGGTAACCTGTCCTCCCAACCAAGGAGTTCGCAATGGACAATGACAAACTCAAAGGTGCTGTCGATCAGACCAAGGGCGCCATCAAGGAAGCCGTCGGCAAGACCATTGGCGACGCGAAACTGCAAGCTGAGGGAACTGTGGACAAGCTCACAGGCAAGCTCGAAAGCGCCGTCGGCAAGGCGAAAGAGGATCTTCGCGACATCGTGAACAAAGCGACCAAGTAGACTAGTTCAAACTAGACCACGGAAAGCCCGGCTCCGGCCGGGCTTATCTGCTGCAATGGCAATAACGAATTTTCTGGAACCGCTCTCCTGGAATGCGTCGCATTGTCCGCCCAGAGCTTTTGGCGCTCGGTGAACCGATTGAACTCAATTTTCAGGGAACGCGAGTCCAGATCAGCGTGTGACCAAGCCAGGAGATGATCACATAGGCGCGAATGCGCAAGGTGCCATCGTTCTGTATCGTCATGTCCGCCAGGTAGTTCTCGCCATCATCAGGATTGTAGACATAGCCATCCTCCCACGTGTTCTTTCCCGTGCGACGAAGACCATAAAGAACAGTGAGCCCCAAGAGTGGTCGCGCCCGCAATGCAGGATCTGCGTTTTTCAGATCGACGAGAGGCAAGCCCTGGGCGTCATTTGGCCACTTGAACCAAATGATACTGCCGCAAAGTAGTTCTCCGCACTGCACAATTTGGATTTTGATGCGCTCGTTCGCGTGAAGCCAAACCCCAACAGGAGTTGGGCTTTCCAGGGCAGGAGACGGGGTCTCCCCGACAGGGAGAGCGCTTTGCGCACTGGCGGGCGCTGCGGCAAGCAAACCAACAAGCAGCAGGCAAACAAATCGGAGCATCGGCAAACCCTTTTGGCGTATGTTTTGAAGTGTTTGAGTGTCAACCTCGCAAAACATAGATGCCAGCTGGCGACTGACCCAGTGACACAAATGTAGCAAACCATCGCCGCACGGACCGATATTGATCACCATCAATGGACGCGCCCCCGCAGAAAGCCATATTTTTTGTTAAGTGGTATGAATTCATTTGGCGTACCCCGCTAAAAAGGAGACGACACCATGTCGATCGGTCTCATACTTGTTATCCTCCTCGTTATCTTTCTGCTTGGCGGCTTCAGCGGCCGCTTTGGCGGATATGGCTACGGTTATGGACATGGAGGTATCGGCGTCATCGGCGTTATCCTCATCGTCGTCGTCGTATTGCTTCTGATGGGCCGTCTTTGATCCGATGTCAGGTCAGCCAGGGCGTTTAGCTTTGTGAAAATTTTTAATGCTTGATTCAGACCGCGACGGCTTGTGCTGTTTCGCGTAGCCTTCTCGTAGACGAAATCGCGTCGCCATCTGGGGGTTCTCGATTGACGGAATATCCTGGCCTGACGCGCAGGACGTTTGCGCTGGGCGCGAGTGCCATGACAGTTGGCGCTCTCGCTGGCCCCGCCTGCGCACGTTTTGCGTGGCCCGGAGCTGCAAGGGCTGCGGTCAGCCTGACTTATGACGATGGCTATGACAGCCAACTCGAAAACGTGGCTCCGTTACTTGATGTCCTCGGACTGAAGGCAACGTTTTTTCTTACCGTAGAAAATATGGATGCGCGCCTAAAAGACTGGATCGCGCTGTCCGGTAAGGGTCACGAAATCGGTGACCACACGATGACCCATCCCTGCAAGCTGAGAGACTACACGGCTGAGCGGTTTGTGCAGGAGCAAATCATTCCTGCCGAACGCTACCTCGACACGAGCTTCGGTGGTCCAAAACCACGATGCTACGCCTACACTTGTGGGTTCGAGGGCCTGGGCCCAGGAGCAACCGTGCTGCGAGTACGGCGATATCTGGAAGACCTGCGCCCGACCTTCTTGGCCGCCCGCACTGTCGATGGTCCGCCCAACGACCCACGCGACGTGTTGCGGCAACGCTATTTCCTGAACGCTTATGAGCCGACCTATGATCTTGATGATCCGAGGCCAGCATTTCGCTACGTCCGAAGTGCCATCGACAGGGGCCACTGGGCGATTTTGATCTTCCACGAAGTGCTGGACGCCCGTAAAGGCGAGGGAGACACCAGCAAGGCGGTGCATCAAACGATCCTTGAACACCTGTCTCGCCAGCCCGTTTGGTGTGCTCCGATGCGCACAGTATTCAGCCATGTGACGGGGGTGGCGTAACAGGCATCGGCCCGCAGCAAAGCGGAGGAAGGCAGCCATTGCGGAACTGCCAAGGACACGTTGTCATGCCAATGGAACGGTCGCATCACCCCAACGTTTCCGATATGGGGACAAACAATTGAACCTTTTGGGGAGGATACTCCGATGAGAAGAATTCAAAGGACCGCGGCACTGATATTGGCCGCTGCGATGGTTACCCCGGCCGTTGCCGAGCCGATGGCGATGGACAGCCCAACCGCGATGAGCGGCGTGGAGACTGTCTGTACGGGTATCGGTTCTGCCAAGGACGATCCGCGCTGGGCGAGCTACCCGATCCGCATCGAATTCGCCAACGGCGGGGCGCAGTATCTGTCTGGCGCGCATGTCACGCTGAGTGAACATGGCAGGACCGTGGCTGATTTCGATTGCCCGGGCGCATGGGTTCTTGTGAAGGGTACGCCCGGACACTATCGCGTGAGCGCGACGATCGATGGTTCGACGACAAAGCCGGCGAGCACGTCCTTCTCACTGGGAAATGGCGCGCAAAAGCGGGTCATCCTGCGCTTTGCAGACTATCAGGCGAACCAATAGCTACGTCCGAAAGCTTGTGCTGAGATACGTACTGCTCTTCGACGACGGTCGGTATTCAAATTTTTTCTTGGATCCTGCTCAAACCAACTTTGTATCTGCGATCCGGCTTTTACCGTCGATGCGGTCATTGGTGGCGCCGATAACCAATTGGCTAGAGGTGAAGATCGCGAAACGCGGCGCTCTCACCAATTCGAGCTAGAAGTTTGGAATTCCGCAAACGCACTTCACGGAAAGTTTGTGTGTGACTTATTCCTTCGCTTGTTAGTGCTTGACAGCGACGAACTCACGCCGATTTTCGCCAATAAATTATGCACCTGTTGGGGATAGGCTAACGCAAGGTACACCCCCAAGATCGCCCCAAGAATCAATCCGACTAAAAATCTGAGCATAGCGAGAACCCCTTAGATTCGCCGCAGGCGTTCGCCTGTTCGGGCATCCAATTCGCCGCGTGAGTTTCAATCCACTCCATCGCGGCCGCGCGAACCTTGAAGCACCCTATGCGATACTTCGCACCGCCTGGCGCTACCGCTTCCACATAGTACTCGCGCGCCATTCGAACTTTGCGCGCGGCGAACGCGATGCTCGAATTTGGTTCTGCACGATCGGGAAGTGGATCGGTATGCATGAGTTCAGCCTCAGAGCGGGGTAGCCGCAGGAACACATCAACCCTAGGGGTTGATGTGGGGCTGTTCGTGCAAAACGAAATTCAACAAAGAGCGGTGGACTTCGATGTGTCCGTTGTAGCTGATGAGGCCCAGCTTCCTAAATTTGTTCATGAAGAAGCTCACGCGTGAACGTGTCGTGCCAATCATCTCGGCGAGCATCTCCTGATTGACGTTTGCGATGATGTGGTCTGACGCCTCGTCGCTGCCGAAGTTTGCAAGCAACAGCAACGCTCTCGCCAAACGCTTTTCGCTCGAATTGAACAGCTGATCAACTAAGTCCGACTCGACACGGAGCGTGCGTGTCAGGAGGTGCGCCATAAACACCTCTGAAAATGCCGGCTCGTTGTGCAGAGCAAGAGCGATAGCGCCTTTCTCAAGGCGCATAATTTCACAGTCCGTCATCGCAGTTGCGGTGGCCAAGCGGAATTTCTGACCTGCAAGAACCCTTCTCCGAGAAACTCATTATGGTCCAAGACGGCCACGATCGCCTCTTTGCCGTGTTCCGAAATGACAGTGACTTTCACTTTGCCCTTTTGAATGAAGAAGACAGAGTCAGCGACATCGCCTTGAGCGAATATCGGCTCCTTTGCACGATATGTTTCATTTGTACGTCCGCCTCCGACTTTGGAGAGAAAGTCTTTCGGTTCGAACGTCGTGTGCTTCAAAGTCCCGGTCGCCATCTCGTCCAGCCGCTTTCCATGTGCCTAAATTGCTTCTCTCATCGCTGAGAAAGCACAACGCGAAACGGCTTAGGCAACAGAGTCTGTGCTGTTCTGGCAGATCGATTTTTAAAGGTCTGCCGGAACTTCCGCACTGTCGCAGCGTTTCGACTGCGCGCACACTACCACAGTGGCCTTGTAACAACGATAGTTATGTCTGGTGTCAGACGTTTACTCGCTTTGGTCGCGAATCGGGAGCATCACTCCGAATGTGCACCGTGGCCATGAACGTAAAACGAGGAATTCCTGAGCGGAAACAGGCAATGGCCACCCAAGGTCGATCTACACAAGTTTAATGATGACGGCGAAGACGGTGGGATTTCTCCGTCTTAACTGCAGTGGCTGCGAGCGTGTCGCAGCGTGATCG
>CAVUJC010000009.1:0-188130 GCA_963741725.1 uncultured Alphaproteobacteria bacterium
GGGCTCCGTTCGCTTGCGGACGGTGGTCATGGCCCCGCCGTCGCTCATTACCGCAGTCACACACGCGCACCGCTCTGACGGGCCTGGAGAGAATCCCATGAACGCTTGGCGCGCAGATTGTCAGACGTCAGCTCGGTCGACGCCTTATCGCGCGGGTCGCGCGATACTTGTTGGAGACTGTCAGCGATTCCGCACCATTCCGCTACAAGTTGCTCGCCTTGGGCTCGACACCCGGGCCCTCGACGGTAGTCAGCACGTCCGTCAAAATAGTCGGACCTCGGATTGATCATAAATCACCACTAGATCACAAACCTCCGAAAGCGTGACAAATTTCCGTGCCAATGTCTCAGAGTGACAGCTGAGATTTTGTGAGAAACGCTTAGAAGTGCTGAGGGGGAGCTGTCAGCCAAACGCTAACATTTCTCAGTGTTGGGACTGTTCGACTGCTCACCGAGCCAGGCAACTCCTCGCCTTGAACGGGCGTGGCGATACCTGACGAGCTGACATCGACGGAGAACCAGTTGTTCTCTCGGAAAATTCTAAGCACTACTAAGAGGCTGAGTGCGCGACGTTTCGAAGAGGCGCAAATGTCAAAGTGTTCGCGTGCTGCGCTGTTCCGCGCACCAACACTTCGGGAGCCGAGTCCGTTCGAAAAATCCCCGGATCAAACGGGGTCGGTGGTACCCTGAATTTTGGCTAACCATTTGAAACGGCTGGTAGCAGCGGACGGATTTGAACCGCCGACCAAGGGATTATGATTCCCCTGCTCTACCACTGAGCTACGCTGCCAAGCCCGTCGAGGCGGGGGATGTAAGGGGCGGGTCTTACCCCTGTCAAGGCGCAGGGCTGCTGACATGCCCTGACGGCGGAGGCATGGCATAATGTGGCCCAGGATGACGAAAGCCCGGCTGAAAAAACCGCCCAGATATGCCGCGATGAAGCGGCTCTGCCTGTCCCTGCCCGGCGCGGTCGAAATCGCAGACCGGCATGGCCAATGGTTCAACGTCGGCAAGAAGACCTTCGCGCTTTATTGGAGCAAGGGAGAGAAGTGGATCCTGAAGCTGCCCAAGCATCAGGTGATGATGCTGATCGAGGCGCGTCCCGAGATTTTTACGCCCATGCGCACCGGGACGATGCTTTGGGCCTATGTCGACGTGACCAAGCTGAACGCAGGCGAGCTTCGCGACTATGTGACGGCTGCCTGGCGCTGCATCGTGCCGAAAAAGGTGAGCAGGGAACTGTTCCCGGACGAAACGCGCCCGCGCTAGTGCGGCCAGTTTTCCACTTCGCCGAAGCAAAGAAGATAACCGTCCAGATCGTTCACCAGCATTTCGCGGCGGCCGTCTTCCAGCTCGGGCTCACTGACGATCCTGGCGCCTCGCGTCTTCAGCTCTTGTGCCAATGACTGGACGTCCGACACCCAGATATAAAGGTCGAGCGCGTGCGGCAGTTTCGAAGTGTTGGACAGCAGCGCGGGTTTCGCCGGCGTCTGGCGCAGCATCACGCGCGCCGTGTTGCGCCGGACGATGACAAAGCCGGGCGGTTCGCCGAAAAACCGCCCCACCTCGAAGCCGAGCTTGTCGCGATAATAGTCCGCGGCCCTGACCACGTCGTCGACCAGAAGGAACGGTGCTGCCTCCAGAAACACGGTCTGATGTCCCGAACCCTGCGCCATCGGTGCCTCCGCAAAGTCTGTGGTATCGGTATCATGCCGCGAAGGGTCAGCTTCGCAAAGGGGTGCGGCGATGAAGATGCAGATGGCGCGCGTGATTTTGTTCACCAACAAGATGGACGCGATGACCGCGTTCTATCGCGATGTGCTCGGACTGAAACAGCTGAGCAACGAGGCCGGCTGGCGCGAATTCGATGCCGGCGGCGTGCATATCGCGCTGCATTCGGGACCACCGTCGCCCGGAAAGAAGGGGCCGAAAATCGTGTTCCGCTCCCGGAGCGTCGCCCGCCTGCGTGCGTCGCTCAATGCGCGCGGTGCGAAATTCGGCGACGTTTCGACGGGCGCGTTTCATCTCTCCAACGGGAAAGATCCGGACGGCAATCCGATCCAACTCTCCAATCGCTGAAGCAGGACTACACCTGGATCAGGGCTTGGCACTCCAGGGTTCCACCGTGCCAATGACGGTATGCGGCGCTTCCGACGCGATGGCGGCAAAAACGCCGTTCGAGATTTCGGCGTTGGTCAGCCAGCGCGACTTCGGCGTCTCGACGACAAAGCCGAGCACCACCGCCTGATAGTCGATCGGCAGACCTTCGACGGGCTTCTGCATTTCCGCCAGGCGCTCGGGATGAGCGGGATCGGCATGCGCGCTGCCCAGCACATGGACGAATCGTCCGTCGGCCACGAGGCATTCTGCAAAGGCCCGGCGGGCATGCGGCGCGCGGCCGTGGATCCAGGCGACGACGAGGTCCGGCGCGGCGATCTGGCTGAGCGCCTCGCTGAGCGCGACGCCGTCATTATAATCGCACGCAATCGGTTCGATCATGCCCGAGATTGCGCGAATTCGTTTTTCGTTGCGGCCGAGAACCGACACGCGATCCGCGTGATCGCAGAGCGTGCGCGCGAGGCCAGCCAGCATTCCCGAGCCGCCCACGATCAGCACGTTCTCGAAGCGCTTCATTCAGCGGCTTCCCGCCTTGCCTCCGCGCGGGCGATCCAGCCGCCGCCAAGCACGCGCGTGCCGTCACGCTCGTAAAACACGCAGGCCTGTCCCGGAGCAACGCTCTCTTCCGGCGCGAGCAGTTCCACGGCGGCGCCGCCCGCTTCGATCGGCGTGATGCGCGCCGGCACCGGCGGCCGCATCGAGCGTACTTTCACTGCAGCGTCGAACGGACCCGATACCGCCGCCAGCCAGTTCACATCCCGCAGCACGACGGTTCGCGTGCGCAACGCTTCGCGCGGCCCGACGACAACGCGCGCGTTTGCGGCATCGAGCGCAACGACGAAGACAGGATCGGCATTGCCGGAAAGACCCAGCCCCTTGCGCTGGCCGACTGTGAAATGCAGCACGCCTTCATGCCTGCCGACAACCTTGCCGGCGAGATCGACGATGTCGCCCGGCCGCGCAGCTTCGGGCTTCAGCTTCTCGACGATGTTCGAATATTTTCCGTCGGGCACGAAACAAATGTCCTGGCTGTCCGGCTTTGCCGCGACGCCAAGACCGAGTTCGCCCGCCAGAGCGCGCACCTCGCGCTTCTCCATGCCGCCGAGCGGAAAGCGCAGATAGTCGAGCTGCGACTGCTTGGTCGCGAACAGGAAGTAGCTTTGGTCGCGGCTGTCGTCGACGGCGCGATGCAGCTCGGCGCCGTCCGCCCCTTCGACGCGCCGAACATAATGTCCGGTCGCAAGCGCGCAGGCGCCCAGCTCCCGCGCCGTGTCCATCAGATCGGCGAATTTGACCCGCTCATTGCAGCGCACGCAGGGGATCGGCGTCTCCCCCCGCGCATAGGCGTCGGCGAAATCCGCCATGACGCGCTCCTTGAAGCGCTGCTCATAGTCGAGAACATAATGTGCGATGCCGAGGCTCTCGGCGACGCGCCGGGCGTCGTAGATGTCCTGGCCGGCGCAGCACGCGCCTTTTTTCCTGGCCGCGCCCGCATCGTAGAGCTGCAGCGTAACGCCGATGACCTCATAGCCCTGACGCTGCAAAAGCGCGGCTGTCACCGACGAATCCACGCCGCCCGACATGGCGGCGACGATCCGGGATCCTTTCGGCAGGGCGGCTGCGGCGTTCATGGCGTGGCTATATTCCGCCACGTCTTCGGCCGCAAGTTAGCCGGTCGTCGTCGGGGTCGGCAGGTAGTTGAGCAGCGAAAGCTGGCCGAGCCTGGACGTCACCTGCAGGGCGGCCTGCAGAGCGACCTGGTTCTGGCTTTCCTGCGCAAGGGCGGTCGGCAAATCGACATTTTCGATATTCGAAACAAAGCCCTGATACAGCGTGTTGAGCGATTGCTGCTGCGTGGCGGCGTCCTTGAGCTGGTTGAACACGACGCCGTTGCTGGCCGCCACCGAATTCACAGACGATGCGGCGTTTACCGAGACCGGAATCTCCGATGTCAGAAAATCGCTCTGCGCCTTGGTCAGCGTCGTACTGGCCGCGAAATTGCCATTGGGGCCCGCATCGAAGGTTGCGACGTCCTTGAGCGTCTGGAGCAGCGCGGTGCCGGCATCGGACGCGAGCACGCCGACCTGCACGGTCTGGGAATCGCTGACCGCCACGGATTTTTTCAGCGTGCCATTGGAGAAGGCGCTTGCCACGCTCGGCAGGGCGACGAGTTGCGCCAGCGTCGAGACGTTTACCGGCGGCGTGTTGTCCTTGTCGCCGCCATAGATGTAGTTGCCGTTCGCGTCCTGCGCATTCAGGATCTGCTTGACCTGGTCGAAGATGCCCTGGATGTCGCTCGACATTGTCGAGCCGTCATTGTTCGCAACCGCATTGGTCAGCGTCGAGCGAAGCTGGTTGGCGATATCGGACAGAGAGCTGAGCTGTGTGTCCTGCAAATCGGCCTGGTTGACCGCAAGATTCGTATTGGCCTGGTAGGCGGCGGACTTGGTGGCAGCGGTGCGCGTCGCCTCGAGCAGGGATGTCTGGCTGCCGAAACCGGAATATTCTGTCGACACCTTGCCGCTCGCGACCTGCTGCTGCGAGGTGTTGTAGGCATTGCCAGCCTGGTTGACCAACGAGAGCATGAACTGCGCCTGGCCGGCCGTCGAGATCCGATCGATCGTCATGTCATCGTGTCCTTACTGAATCTGCAGCAGCGTCGTGTACAGCTGCTGAACGACCGTCAGCATGCGCGCGCCCGCGGCATAGGATTGCTGATACATCGTCATGTTCGAAAGCTCTTCATCGAGATTGACGCCCGATGTTGCGGACTGCCGCGTCTGCGCCTCCTGCAGCCGGTCGTCCTGCGACGTCTGGTTGGCCTTTGCGTCCGTCGTGCGTGTCGCCACGTCCTGATAGAACGCCGCGCCATAGTTGCTGAGTGACGTCACCTGGGCGGAGATGTCGCCCGCCGCGGCGAAGCTCTGCTGTGCGTTACCGACCTGCTCCAGCGCCAGCAGACCGCTATTGTCGCCGTGCGAGACGACCGTGTCGCCTGCGACGGTTGCTGCGGTGATCTGGGGCTGCGCCATTGCCAGGTTCTGCGGCGAGGACACAAGCTGCGGGTTGAGCGCAAGGCTCGAGGCCTGCTGCGCCGTCTGATTGACGCCGATGCCGAAAAGCTGCGTGAAGCTGAGGCCGGTCGAACCGCGCTGGGTCGTGTCGGCAGTGACGTTCAATTTGAAATTGGACAACGATGTCGGTTGCGTCTCCGAGATCGAGCCGTCGCTGTTCAGCGTGAAGATCGCCTGACCGCCAAGCGCAGTGTTGAGCGACGACACGATCGTGCCGATCGAGTCGCCCGGCGCCACCGTGACCGACGCCGTCTTGGCGACCTCGCCATTCGGGCCGTCGAGCGAGAAGCTGATCGTTCCGCCCGAGGCGAAACCGCCGGCATCCGCGGCCGAGAGGCCGGTCGCCGGAATCGACGGAACCGAGGAACGGAAAATGTCGTTCAAGCCGAAGAATTGCGAGAACCCGGACGCGCCGCGATTGGCCGGCGTCGCCGGATCGTCCTTGATCACGATGCCGTTCGTGCCGTTCGCCGCGACCGTCAGCGCGCCGTTCGAGAAACTGGCCGTGCCGTTGGCGCCGAGCGCGCCGTTCAACGCGGTCGCAAAACTGCCGACCGTGGTGCCGATGCTGGTCGCGGCGCCGCCGTCTACCGACAGCGTTCCGGCGCCGAAGTCGACGTCGATGCGCGAGACGAGGTTCCCGTTCGCGTCGGCGACGGCGATCGTGGTCTTGCCGGTGAAGTTCAGCGCATCGGTCGCCAGCAGGCCCGTGTTGCGCCCGGTGAGCGTGGTCGGCGGCGGGAAGGCGGCATTGGCATTGTTCTGCGTGTTGTAGGCATTCGCCGTCGTCTGCGCGAGATTGCCCAGCTCCTGGTTGAGATCGGCGAGCGTGCCGTCGCGCATGTCGATCAGGCCCTTCAACTGGCCTGAATCGATGTGCGCCTGGATGTTCTGCGACGGACCGATCGGCTGGCCGGATGCCGGATTGATGTCCTGGCTCATGATCGCGCCATAGGTGCCGTTCTGTGCACCGGGCGAATAGGACAACTGCGCATAGGCGTCGCCGACCAGGCTGACGCCGTCATTGGTCGAGACGCTGACCCTTCCGTCGGGAAGTTCGACCGAACGGATGCCGACAAGCTTGGCCAGGCTTTGCAAAGCCACGTCTCGCTGATCGAGCAGGCCCGAAGCGGTGTCGCCGTTGATCTGCGCCGTCTTCACCTGCGTGTTGAGGTCGTAGATCTGCTTTATCAGCGCGTTGACGTTGCTGATGTTCGAGGAGACCTGCTGATCGACCTGGTCGCGCAGTCCCGAAATGGACGTCGACAGGTTTGAGATCGTCGAGGCGAGGCCCTGAAATGCGGTGAGTGCGCTTTGCTGGCTGGCGCTCGCCGTCGGCGAGAGAGCGGCCTGCCCGAGCACCGTGTTGATGTTGGCCAGAACCGACGTCAGGCTGTTTGGGTCGCCCGGCTTGCCAAGAATGCCGCTGAGCTGGCTGTACACCGTGCTCTGCGTATCGAATCGCGAGGATGTCGCCGTGGATGTCAGTGTCTCTGTATTGAGGAACTTGTCGATGACGCGCTGGACGCTGGCAATGTCGACACCGGACAAGGTGCCGCCGACGCCCTGCGTTTCCAGGTTCACGACCCGCCGCGCATAGCCCGGCGTGTTGAGATTGGCGATGTTGTCGCTGACGACGCGCAGCGCCGAGCTGTTGGTCTGCAGCGTACTGAGTGCCGCCGATGTAATTCCGTTGAGGCCCACGCGATCAATCCACAAATGCTTTGCCGCCGAAGACGGGATCGCAAGCTCTGTGCCAGTTTCATACGGCGCTTTGACTGGTATTTCCCTGCGTCGACAGGCAATTCGCGCGCAGTGATGCGGCAGACTTTGCCGGTAGGGGCAGTTCGTGCCCTGCTACCGGAGCGCGAAACTTCGCCTCGCCCTATGTAAAGCGCGAAAACACCACGGAAAAATTCTGGTCCGAGCCTTGCTACGAGGGGCAGCGGAACCATGCGGGTCATTCTTGTGGCGGCGATTGCAGCGAACGTCTTGCCGAACACGACGCACGCCAAGGGCGGTGCGGCGCACGGCGCGCTGCCGGCCAGCGGCGCAGGCGATGGCTTCGCACAACTTCTCGCCGCGCTGTCCGCAGGAACGCCAGACGCAACGGCAACGCCGCAAGCCGCACCGTCCGGCGCGTCGACCAACGCGGTAAACAATTTCAAGGCATTGCTTTCTTCCGGTACGGCCGATGCCCAGGCTCATTCCTCGCCGGGCGGCTCTGCCAGGCTTGCCGCGTTGGACGCGACATTGCCCAAAGGCGCCAAACAGTCATCGGCACTTCTTACGGACTCCGCGCCGGGCCAGGCGTCCGGCGATACCGCGACGACTGCAACGACCGCACCGACCGGCAAAGACGCTTCAGCAGCTACAGATCCGAACAACCTGGCGGCGCAACTCGATCATCGTCCCGAACAACACGCTGCCGAAAGCAGCAACGCCCGCGCCAAAACCGCAGCAGGACGCACTCGACGCCCTGAGTTCGGACGCTGCGAACACAAGCACGCCGGCCACCGGCCAGACACCGGCCGACGCGCTCGCCGCCGCGCAGATGACGGATCAGGCTGCATCCGGGATCGTTCCCAACGGCACAACGACCAAGCCGGCGCGCGACACGAAGGCCAACGCCAGCGCCGCAGCGCCAGACAGCATCAAGACTCAGAGCCAGGCTTCGACCGCCGGCGCACTCGCAGCGCTGTCGAACGCGTCTACGCGCAACTTCACCGATCCGCAGACCAGCATTGCCCATGCGCTGCCCGCGCACGGCCCCAGCGGCCAGAAGGACGGCAATGGTTCGGCAAATTCCGGTTCAAGCAATCAGCAGAACAACGGGCACCCGCAGAACGCAACGGTGATCGCGGCGAGCGATGCGCGCACGGCCACGGCAAACGCAGCGCCGCCACCGGCTGCCGTTGCGCCGCAGCAGTCGACCCCGGTCACCGCCGCGGCACCGGCCGATGGCGCGTCGATCGCGGCCACGAACGGCGCGGCACAGAACGGCCCGCCTGTCTCGGCAAACCAGATTCCGGTCACTCTCCAGGTTGCTCCGGCCAGCCCGAATGCGGTTCTCGACACGAACGCGCTTGCGGTCAGCATCGCCACCAAGAGCAAGGACGGTTCCAGGCAATTCGACATCCGGCTCGATCCGGCCGAGCTTGGCCGCGTCGACGTTCGGATCACGGTCGATGAATCCGGAAAGGCGCAGGCGGCTCTGTCGGTTGAAAAGCCCCAGACGCTCGAGCTCCTGCAGAAAGACTCTTCGCATCTCGAAACCGCGCTCAAAGATGCCGGCCTCGATCTTTCGCAGAACGGCCTGAACTTCTCTCTCAAGGGCCAGCAGCAGCAAGGCGGCAACGGCAATGCGCCGTCCCCGCGCGGCCGCACCCTGAATGTCACGGCCGTCGCGGCCGTCGACGCAACCCCGTCCACCACATCCATGAGCGGCGTCAGCGCAAGCGACACGCGGCTCGACATCAGAGTCTGAGGTAAGCCATGACAACCGTCGCTCCCGTCACGACCAATCCAGCCGCCAGCGCGGCAGCCGCGACGACCGCCACCGACCAGACGCAGCTCGCCGGAAACTTCGACACGTTCCTGAAGCTGCTGACGACGCAGTTGCAGAACCAGGATCCGCTGAGCCCGATGGACTCCAACCAGTTCACGCAGCAGCTGGTCGAGTTCAGCCAGGTCGAGCAGCAGATCAACACCAATACCAACCTGACCACGCTGATCAACCAGGGCACGAGCCAGTCCGGCGCGTTCGCCGTCAACTATCTCGGCAAGACCGTGACGGTGACGAACGGCAACGCCTCGCTCACCAACGGCGCCGCCAACTGGAACTACAATCTCGGCACGCAGGCCGCACAGACCACGCTGACGGTGACCGACGCGAACGGCAATGCGGTCTATAGCGGACCTGGCCTGACGGCCGCCGGCAACAACACGTTCACCTGGGACGGCCGCTCCACCAACGGCACGCAGGTTCCCGACGGCGTCTACACGCTGCAGGTCGCCGCGACGGCGGCCGACGGCTCGACCGTGACGAGCTCGGTCTCGAGCAAGGGCGTCGTCAGCGAAGTCGACATGACAAGCGGTACGCCGAAACTGATCGTGGGCTCGATGTCCCTCGCTGTTTCGGACATCGCCGGAGTTTCAACGCTTTGAAGAGAAACCGGCGCCCAGAACAGGGCGCCTTGAACCCGAGCCAAAGGACGAAGTCCCGACCGCCGGAAGGAAGACTAAAATGAGTTTGTATGGCGCACTTCAGATCGGCGTCGCCGGACTTAGCGCGGACAGCACCGCGATGAGCATCTCGGCGTCGAATATCGCGAACGTGAACACGGTCGGCTACAAGGACAGTGTCAGCTCGTTCTCCACAATCCTCGCATCGTCCTCCGGCAGCAGCGATCCGACGGAAGCCGGCGTGATGGCCAAGGCGAGCCAGCTCGTCACCAGCCAGGGTCAGATCAACACGACCCAATCGCCGACCGATCTTTCGATCTCCGGCAACGGCTTCTTCGTCGTCAACACGACGCCGACGGCAACGACCGGAGCCTCGACGAATATCCTCTACACGCGCGCCGGAAACTTCACGCCGGACGCGAACGGCAACCTGCGCAACGCGGCGGGCTTCTATGTCATGGGCTGGCCGCTCGATGCGAACGGCAACGTTCCGACGAACCGCAATTCCATGTCGCCGATCAGCATCAACAACCTGTCGGGCAAGGCCCAGGCCACCTCGACCATGACGATCTCGGCAAACCTGCAAGCCAGCACGGCGGCGACTGCGGGCTATGCGGTGGGCGACATGGCGGCTGGCACGACCACGCCGACCTTCGAGCGCACGATCAACGTGTTCGACAGCCAGGGCGGCGCGCAGCCGTTGCAGGTCGCATACCTCAAGACCGGCGCCAACACCTGGTCCTATGAAGTCACCTACCAGGGCGCGGCGTCCAACCTCACGGGTCCGCCGGCCCACAACCTGATCGGCAGCGGCACGCTGACGTTCAACTCGGACGGCACGCTCGCCAACGTCAATGGCGGGTCACCGGCGACCGGCACGGCCAACATCACGATCCCATGGGCGCCGGGCACCTCGGGTCTCGCCCCACAGACTGTTGCCATGAACATGGGCACGGTCGGGGGTTCGGACGGCATCACGCAGTTCGACAATCCGTCCTCGCTCGGACCATCGACGGCCGTCAACGGCGCGCTGTTCGGTCAGCTCACCGGCGTCTCGATCAATACCGACGGCATCGTCACGGCGCAGTTCTCCAACGGCCTGTCGCAGAACGTGTTCAAGCTTCCGATTGCAACGTTCTCGAATCCGGACGGGTTGGCGGCGGTGTCGGGAAATGCCTACACGGCGTCGAACGACTCGGGCACGGCCGCAATCGGCGAAGCCAATTTGGGCGGAGCCGGTTCGGTCAACTCCAAATCGCTGGAAGGCTCGACCGTCGACCTGGCCACCGAGTTTACCAATCTGATCACCACGCAGCGTGCCTATTCGGCGTCGGCCCGAATTATCACGACCGCCGATCAGATGCTGCAGACGCTGGAACAAATCCAGTAACGCCAAGCTAGGAACATCGGGCGCAGCGCGTGAAACGCGGCGTTCGATGTTCCGATAAGCGACGATTTTAGGGATCTAGGTACGACTTCATTTACCAAGGCTCTTGGCCAAATTTTAAAGGCACAGCGTCTATTTTCACACCGGGTAATGGAGTTGGGAGTCCACATAAGATGGCCGAAGACCGAAAGGGACGCGTGAGCTACGTTATCGGACCCGATGGGAGTCCGTTGACGCTGGCTGACCTGCCGCCGCCCGGCACACGGCGCTGGGTCATTCGCCGCAAGGCGGAAGTGGTTGCTGCCGTGCGTGGCGGCTTGTTGAGCCTGGACGATGCGTGCAAGCGCTATACGCTGACGGTAGAGGAATTCCTTGCCTGGCAGCGTGCGATCGACCGCTTCGGAATGCCGGGGCTTCGCGCGACGCGCGTTCAGCAATATCGCAACTGACCTTGTCTACGTACTTCCCGGCGCTGCGCCGGCAAAAGAAAAGAATGTCTTAACGTAAAAACAGCGGCCGAAATTTATTCGCGACCGGCCGCGTTAAGCACGCCTTTACCCAATACGCGGCAATGTTTGCCTAGCACGGCGCGAAACTTGTTTTCGTGCCTTCATGCGGAGGGCAGGCATTGCCGGAATTTGTCAAAGCGATCGGTGCGGCGCGTTTCGGCGTCATGGCGGGTGTAGCAGCCGCTCTCACCGCTTTCTTTCTCTATGTCGCCGGCGCCCTGACGGAGCCGCCCAAGGCGATCCTGTTCTCTGGTCTTGATCCGCGCGACGCATCCGCCGTTACCGCCAAGCTCGACTCGATGAGCGTCAAGTATGAAGCCAAGGGCGACGGCGGAACGATCCTGGTGCCGTCCGACGATGTCACCAAGCTTCGCATGCAGCTTGCTTCCGACAATCTTCCGGCTGCCGGCGTCGGCTACGAGATCTTCGACAAATCCGATGCGTTCGGCGCCACCGCATTCGTTCAGAACATCAACCGCCTGCGCGCCATCGAAGGCGAGCTCGCCCGTTCGGTGCAGACGATCGAGGGCATCGATGGTGCGCGAATCCATCTTGTCATCCCCGAACGCCAGATCTTCTCGCGCGACGACCAGGCGCCGAGCGCATCGGTCGTTCTGAAAACGCGCGGCGTGCTTGGTCGTGGCCAGGTTCAGGCAATCCAACATCTTGTCGCGGCAGCCGTCGCGGGTCTGACGCCGGAACGCGTCGCTATCGTCGACGACAAGGGCAACCTGCTCGCAGGCGGCGACGACAAGAACGGCCCCAACGCCACCGCCATCGGCGAAGAATCCGAAACCACCGATTTCGAGGATCGGCTGCGCCAGCGCGTCGAGTCGATCGTTGCCAGCGTCGTCGGACCGGGTCACGTCCATGTCCAGGTGACGGCCGACGTCAGCTACACCCATACGAGCGAAACATCCGAGACCTACGATCCGGACAGCAAGGTTGTCCGTTCGACGCAGACGGTCGAGTCCACGAACAACGATACCAATGGCGGCGCGGGCGGCGCGCCGGTTTCCGTCGGTAGCGCGCTGCCGGGTGCGGCTGCGCCGGCGCCCGCCGCGGACGGCTCCAAGTCCAACGCCTCGCGCGACGAAGAGACGATCAACTACGAAATCAACAAGGCCATCAAGACCAGCACCGTCGATGGCGGCACGGTCAAGCGCCTGTCGGTCGCTGTCGTCGTCGACGGCACCGAAGGTCCTGGCGGCGCCTACAAGCCGCGCACGCCGGCGGAAATGAAACAGATCGAAGGCCTCGTGAAATCGGCCATCGGCTACGACACCAAGCGCGGCGACATTGTGCAGGTCGACAATATGGCGTTCGCCCGCGTCGACATGGGCGATGCGCCGCCTGCAGCGGCGCCGCTGCTCGGCCTCGACAGCTCGGAGTGGATGAAGATCATCGAGGTCGCGATCCTGTCCGTCACGGCGCTGCTCATCGGCTTCTTCGTCGCCCGTCCGCTGATCTCACGCATGTTCGCGCCGATCAGCCTGTCCGGCATGCAGGTGCAATCGGGCACGCCGGCCATGGGACAGTTGCCGCCGCCCGGCACTGCGCCGTCCGACGGACAGCAACAGATCGGCGCCGACGGTCAGCCCGTTCAGATTCCCGCTCCGCACCGCTCCTCGATCGACATCTCGCAGATCGAAGGTCAGGTGCGCGAATCATCCATCAAAAAGGTCGGCGAAGTCGTCAACGCGCATCCTGAAGAAGCGCTCGCGATCATCCGCACCTGGCTCCACGAACCGGCTTAAGAACCATGTCACGCGCAAAAACCGCCGCCAAAGAAGATATCCGCCAGCTCACCGGCGCAGAGCGCTCGGCCATCATCATGCTGTCCTTGGGCGAGGAACACTCGGCCAAGATCTGGAAGATGATGGACGAGGACGAGATCAAGGAAGTCAGCCAGGTCATGTCGACGCTGGGAACGGTCAGCTCGACGCTGATCGAAAAGCTTCTCGTCGACTTTGTTTCGCAGATGTCCGGCACCGGCTCGCTGATGGGTTCGTACGAATCCACCGAGCGCCTACTGGCGCGCATGATGCCGGAAGACAAAGTCGGCCAGATCATGGAAGAAATCCGCGGCCCGGCCGGCCGCACCATGTGGGACAAGCTCGCCAATGTGAACGAGACGGTCCTCGCCAACTATCTCAAGAACGAATATCCGCAGACCGTTTCGGTCGTGCTCTCCAAGATCAAGCCGGAGCACGCCGCGCGCGTGCTGGGCTCTTTGCCGGAAGAGTTCGCGCTCGAGGTCGTGCAGCGCATGCTGCGCATGGAATCGGTGCCCAAGGATATTCTCGACAAGGTCGAGCAGACCCTGCGCGTCGAGTTCATGTCCAACCTCGCGCGTACCGCAAAGCGCGATGCGCACGAGCACATGGCGGAAATCTTCAACAATTTCGACCGCCAGACCGAAAGCCGCTTCGTCACCGCCCTGGAAGAACGCAGCCGCGACAGCGCCGAACGCATCAAGGCGCTGATGTTCACGTTCGAGGATCTCGGCAAGCTCGATCCCGGTTCGATCCAGACGCTTCTGCGTCATGTCGAAAAGGACAAGCTGGCCCTCGCGCTCAAGGGTTCGACCGATACGCTGCGCGACGTCTTCTTCTCCAACATGAGCGAGCGCGCCGGCAAGATCCTGCGCGAGGACATGGAGGCCATGGGCCCTGTCCGTCTCAAGGACGTCGATGAAGCCCAGATGCGCATGGTCAATGTCGCCAAGGACCTTGCGAACAAGGGCGAGATCATGATCGCCAACAAGCAGGGCGAAGACGAGCTGGTGTACTGATGGGCGGCGCAAGCAAATACACGTTCGACGTGGAGTTTCGCCCCGAAGGCGACCTCGTCTCCAATGCCGCGCGCGCGCGGCAGAAGAAGCCGTACACGACCGAGGAAATCGACGCTTTGTCGGCCCGCGCCCGCGAGCAGGGCATGAAGTCCGGCCAGGTCCGCGCCGCCGAGGCGCAGGCCGCCGAAGTCGCAAAGCTCGTCGTCCTGGTGCGCGACATGCTGAAAAGCTCGCACAAGGCGACGGACGAGGTACGCCAGGAAGCATCCATGCTGGCACTGGCCGCCGCGCGAAAATTGGCCGCGGCCGCGATCGATCACCTTCCGGCCGCCGACGTCGAAGAGACCCTGCGCACGGCGCTGCACCAGGCGATCGGCGAACCGCGCATCGTGCTCAATGCCAGCCAGCGCGTCGTCGATGTGCTCAAGCCGCAGCTCGAAGAGATCGCGCTGGAAGAAGGTTTCGAGGGCCGCGTCGCGATCGTCGCAGACCCCTCGATGGCCACTGCCGACTGCCGCATCGACTGGCGCAGCGGCGGCGCCGAACGTTCCGAAGGCGCGATCGAAGCAGCAATCGCCGAACTCATCACGCGCCGTTTTTCAAATCTGCCGTCCGTGGAGGACTAAGTCATGGCCGCAAGTGACAATGTCGACCTGCCCGATCTGGGCCACGAAGCGCAACCGGGCCCGACGACCGCCCTGTTGAACGGCGATACCAATACCAAGTCCGAGATCAAGCGCACGGCGCAGGATCTGGAAGCCGTCTACGACGTGCCGGTGACGGTGTCCGCCGTGCTCGGAAAGTCGGCGATGGAAGTCAGCCAGCTCCTCAAGCTCGGCAAGGGCACGATCGTGGAACTCGACCGCAAGGTCGGTGAAGCCATCGACATCTATGTGAACGACCGCCTGGTCGCGCGCGGCGAAGTGGTGCTGGTCGAGGATCGCCTCGGCGTCACCATGACGGAAATCATCAAGGCCGGTCAGTCTTAAGAAGGAATACGGATATGCGTCTTCTCATTGTCGGCCAGCTCCAGGGTCAGCTCAGCGCAGCGACCAAGATCGCGATGGATCGCGGCGCAAAGGTCACGCACGCCATCGACATCGAACAGGCTCTCGCGAGCCTGCGCGGCGGTCACGGCGCTGACCTCGTGCTGTGCGACGTCAAATGCGACATCGGACAGCTCGTGCGCGGCCTGTCCACCGAGCGCATCTGCACGCCGGTCGTGGCCTGCGGCATCGGCACTGACGCACGCAGCGCGGTCGACGCCATCCGCGCCGGCGCGAAAGAATATCTGCCGCTGCCGCCCGATCCCGAGCTGATCGCAGCGGTTCTGGCCGCCGTCGCCGACGACAGCCACCAGATGATCTACGAAGATCCCGCGATGGAGGCGGTGATCACGCTGGCCGACCAGGTTGCCGGCAGCGAAGCCTCCATCCTCATCACCGGCGAGAGCGGAACGGGTAAGGAAGTGCTCGCCCGCTATGTGGCCAAGAAGTCCGAGCGCGCCGATAAGCCGTTCATCTCGGTCAATTGCGCGGCGATCCCCGAGAACCTCCTCGAATCCGAATTGTTCGGCCATGAGAAAGGCGCATTCACCGGCGCCATCGCACGGCGCATCGGCAAGTTCGAAGAAGCCAATGGCGGCACGCTGCTGCTCGACGAAATCAGCGAGATGGACGCGCGCCTGCAGGCCAAGCTCCTGCGCGCCATCCAGGAGCGCGAGATCGACCGCGTCGGCGGCACCAAGCCGGTCAAGGTCGACATCCGCATCATCGCGACGTCGAACCGCGACCTCGCGGATGCGGTCAAGCACGGCTTCTTCCGCGAAGACCTTTTGTACCGTCTCAACGTCGTCAACCTGCGCCTGCCGGCGCTGCGCGAACGTCCCAAGGACATCCAGGCGCTCGCCAAGCACTTTGCGCACAAATATGCGCAGGCCAATGGCGTGCCCTATCGCTCCATCGCGCCGGCCACGGAGCGCCTGCTCCTGACGCATCCCTGGCGCGGCAATGTGCGCGAGCTGGAAAACACGATCCATCGCGCCGTACTTCTCGCGACCGGTCCCGACATCCAGCCTGAAGCGATCCGCCTTCCCGACGGCACGCAGGTCGGCCCGGGCCGCACGGGCGATCTGCCCGCGCCGGTTCAGGCGGCCGTCAACAACGCCGTTGCCGTCACGCGCGGTCTTGTCGGACGCACGGTTGCGGACGTCGAACGCGACCTGATCCTGGATACGCTCGATCACTGCCTCGGCAACCGCACGCACGCCGCCAACATTCTGGGAATCTCGATCCGCACCTTGCGCAACAAGCTGCGCGAATATTCGCAGTCGGGCCTCGCAATTCCCAATCACGGCGAACAGCGCGCGGCGAACGGTTGAGCCAACAGATCTCAAAGATATAGAGCACCATGGCCGACATTAGTGCAGCACAACCGAGTGCGACGAGCGGGTTTGGTCCGAACCTGGCCACGCTCAAGGACGTCCTGCGCCGCAGCGACCTCGGGCTGGCGGTCGGCATCATGGCGATTCTCGTCGTGCTGCTGCTGCCGTTGCCGCCATGGCTGCTCGACGTCTCGCTCGCGCTGTCCCTGTCCTTTTCGATCCTGATCCTGATGACCGCGGTCTTCATCCAGAAGCCGCTGGAATTCAGTTCGTTCCCGACCGTTCTGCTCATCACCACGATGCTGCGCCTGGCGCTGAACCTCGCCTCGACGCGCCTGATCCTGGGCCACGGCAATGAAGGCACGGCCGCGTCGGGCTATGTCATTCAGGCCTTCGGCAAGCTCATCATGGGCGGCAATTTCGTCATCGGCTTCATCGTCTTCGCGATCCTGGTGCTGGTGAACTTCATCGTCATCACCAAGGGTTCGGGCCGCATCGCCGAAGTCGCCGCGCGATTCAGCTTGGACGCGATGCCCGGCAAGCAGATGGCGGTCGACGCCGATCTCTCCGCCGGACTCATCGACGAGAAGGAAGCCAAGCGCCGCCGCAAAGAACTGGAAGGCGAATCCAACTTCTTCGGCGCGATGGACGGCGCGAGCAAGTTCGTGCGCGGCGACGCCATCGCCGGACTTTTGATCGTTGCGATTAACGTTATCGGCGGCATCATCATCGCCGTCGCCCAAAAGGGCATGAGTTTCCAGGACGCGACGCAGACCTTCACGCTGCTGAGCGTCGGCGACGGTCTCGTCAGCCAGATGCCGGCGCTGATCGTCTCCACCGCAGCGGGCCTGATGGTTTCCAAGGCCGGCGTCGAAGGCGCGACCGACAAGGCGCTGATGAAGCAATTGTCGTTTTACCCGCAGGCGCTCGGCATGGCCGCGGCCGTGATGGGTATCGTCGCAATTTTGCCCGGCATGCCGACATTGGTATTCGCCGGACTCTCGGCCGCCACCGGCAGCCTTGCCTACTACGCCTTCAAGAAAAAGGACGCGACCGAATATCTGGTGCGCGCCGAAGAAGAAAAAGCAAAGGCCGATGCGACGCCCAAGGAAGAGCCGATCGCCACCGCACTGGCGCTCGACCTGCTGCGCGTCGAGCTCGGCTATGGCCTGTTGCCGCTGATCAACGATGTGAAGGGTCACCGCATCACCGACCAGATCAAGGCGCTGCGCCGCCAGTTGGCGACCGAAATGGGTTTTGTGATGCCGGCGGTGCGCATCCTCGACAACATGCAGTTGCCGGCGAACGAGTACCGCATCCGCGTCAAGGAAGTGGATTCGGGCCGCGGCGAACTTTATCCGGGCAGCCTGCTGGTCATGGATCCGCGCGGCCTGCCGATCGACATGTCCGGTACGCACACGACAGAGCCTGCCTTCGGCCTGCCCGCGACCTGGGTGCCGGCGACGCAACGCGAGGAAGCGAGCTTCCGCGGCTACACCGTCGTCGACCCGGGCACCGTTCTCACCACGCATCTGACCGAAGTGCTGAAGTCGCACATGTCGGAACTGCTGTCCTACGCCGAAACGAAAAAGCTGCTCGACGATCTGCCGCCGGAAAACAAGAAGCTGGTGGACGAGCTTATCCCGTCGCAGATTTCCGTCACCGGCGTGCAGCGCGTGCTGCAGACTCTTCTTGGCGAACGCGTTTCGATCCGCGATCTTCCCGCCATTCTCGAAGGCATCGCCGAAGCCGTCGGTCACACCAAGAACGCGCTCTACATCACCGAACATGTGCGCGCCCGCCTCGCGCGCCAGCTCTGCCACGCCAATCTGGCGCCCGGCGGATATCTGCCGCTCGTCGCGATGTCGCCCGCCTGGGAGCAGGCCTTCCAGGAATCGATCATCGGACAGGGCGAGGACCGTCAGCTCGCCATGGCGCCGTCGCAGCTACAGCAGTTCATCCAGAGCGTGCGCGACCGCTTCGATGAAGCGAGCAGCAAGAACGAAGTGCCGGTGCTTCTGACCAGCCCGCAGATCCGCCCCTTTGTGCGTTCGATCATCGAGCGCTTCCGTCCGCAGACGGTCGTGATGTCGCAAAGCGAAATTCACGCGAGCGTCAAGCTTCGCACCATGGGTCAGGTCTGACGCGCCATGCAGCTTCGCACATTCCTTGCCAGGGACATGAAGGAGGCGCTCTCCAACGTGCGCGCCGACATGGGACCGAACGCGGTCATCATCGCCTCCGAAAAATCCAAGAGCGGCGGCGTCATGGTGCGTGCGGCTCTGGATGAAGCGGACATCGAGCCCCAAGCAGCGCCGCCGGAGGCCATCGAAACCTCCTCCGTTGCCGATTTCGAAACCCATTATCGCGACGGCCTGATGCGCCGGCTGCGCAATGCGCCGTCCGACGCACCGGCCCGCGCGCGCTTTGACCGCACCGAACTCATGGCTGCGTTGCATCGCCATCGCACTCCCGACTCTCTGGCGCACGCGCTTGCCGAAGACGCGAACAAGGCCCAACTGACCGACATGACGCTGGCTTTGGCCTGCGCCATCGACAAACGCATGACGCCCGGACCGATCGACCTGACGACCGCCTCCGCGCTTCTGCTGGTAGGACCAAATGGAGCAGGAAAGACGGCTGTCGCCGCCAAGCTTGCCGCGCATGCCAGGCTTAACGATCGCCGCATCACGCTGGTTGCAGCCGACTCGGCAGGCGCCGGCGCCGTGGCGCGGCTGGAAACCTTCGCCAAGCATCTCGATGCCGGCATGGCCATCGCCGAGACCGCGCCGGACTTGCAAAAACTCGTCATCGATTGCGTCTCGAAGAAAACGCTCGTCGTCATCGACACCGCCGGTTTCGATCCGCGCGACGGCAAGGCGCGCAGCGCGTTCGCTGCGCTTTCCCAGATCGCGCACGTAGAAACGTTGGGGGTTGTGTCGGCGCTCAACGATGCCGAAGAGGCCGCGGAAATCGGTGCCGCGCTGAAAACTCTCGGCGCGCGCCGCCTGATCGTCACCGGCCTTGATCTGGCGCGCCGCGCCGGAGCCCTGCTCGCAGCGGCCACGCAGGATTTGCCTCTGGCCCATGTCACCCGCTCGCCTTTCGTCGCCAGCGGCCTCGAATCACCCACATCCTTGTCGATCGCGCGTCTTCTGCTCGACGAAAACAGGAGCACGCAGTGAACCCGCGCATCACAGCCATCGGATCTGGCAAAGGCGGCACCGGCAAGACGCTGATCGCCGTCAGCCTCGCGCACGCCCTTTCGCATCAGAACGAACGCGTGCTTCTGTGCGACGCCGATCTCGGACTTTCCAATGCCGGCGTCCATCTCGGCATCAAGGAGGGCGGCGACCTGGCCGGTCTTATCGCCGGCAGGACTGCGATGAAAAACGCCGTCGTGACCGTTGCCTGCGGGCCGCATCACAGTTTTGATCTTCTGGCCGCGCCGCCTGGCGCCGGCACATTCGCCAATGCCGGCGAAGCCGCCGCCATGACGCTCATCGCCGCCATCGAAGGCGTGCGCAACTATGATCGCGTGCTGATCGATCTGGGCGCAGGCGTCGATGCCGCCGTCATGAGCTTTGCCGCCCGCGCCGACGAGACGCTACTGGTTCTGACGCCGGATCCCGCATCCCTCACCGACGCCTATGCCTTCACCAAATTGATGTTGCGCAAGACGGGCGCGCGCGCGCCGCAGGTGCTCGTCAACATGGCGCTGAACGGGACCGAAGGGCGCCGCATCGCCGACACGCTTCTGGCAGCCTCGCAATCGTTCCTGCGCGCGGTGCCCGACTATGTCGGATACATCCCCTACGACGCGCGCGTGCCAGATGCCGTGCGCCGCCAGAGCCCGCTGTTGAGCGCCTACCCGCAGACGCCCGCATCGCTCGCCATCGATGCACTTGCGCGTAAATTGCACAGCGTCATCAACATGCCGGCAAGCGCAATCGGCCTGCGTTAACGACAAATGAGATTTACGTCGTTCTCACTCGCGTGAATTTTCCGCGACTGAAAAATCCTATATAAATTTTATCCAAGCTTCGCTCGACGGTGAATTTCTCACCGGGGCAGATGCGCACCGACATCTGTTCAACAGCGGGGGTAACATGGCAGTTCTTCTGGACATCTGGCACGCGGTCCACGCGATCGCGACGACGTCGGATCTGATCACGCTGGCGTTGATGCTCGTAATCGCGGCGGGCGCCGGGTTCATGATGCACAATCTCAGCTCAATCGTGACGACGACCGTGATCGCTCTGGTCGCATTCGCGTTGGCGCTTTATGTGCGCGCGGTTCTGCTCGGCGGCGAGAACGCTGCGGCTTATGCGACGAGGGACTGGCAGGCGTTCCAGAGCCTGCACATGCTGAACCTGCTCGCATACGGGCTGACCTTTGCCGCCGTGATCGCGATCGTGCATCTGGTCCGCGTCCTCGCGATGCGCGAATAATCAAACCGGCTCAGGACCTTATCCCTGCGATGGACGCGAGGGGGGCGAAGCAGATAGCGTCGCCACATGATGCTCTATGTCCTTCTCGGCGTTGCCGTTCTGATCGTTCTGTGGGCGATCCTCACCTATAATGGCCTTGTCAGCCGCCGCGCCATGGTCGCGGAAGGCTGGAGCGGCATCGATGCGCAGCTCAAGCGCCGCGCCGATCTCATTCCCAACCTGGTCGAGACCGTAAAGGGCTATGCGACGCATGAGCGCGAGACGTTCGACGAACTGACCAAGATGCGGTCGCAGGCCGGCAGCCAGGATCCGGCGCAGCGCGCGGCCGCAGAGACCGCGATCACCGCCGCGATCGGCAAGGTGATGGCCGTGGCCGAGGCCTATCCGGACCTCAAGGCATCGGCGAATTTCCAGGCCCTGCAGAAAGACCTCTCCGATCTCGAGGACCAGATCCAGCTTGCGCGGCGCTACTACAATGGCGCGGTGCGCAACTTCAATGTCAGCGTGCAGCAGTTCCCCTCGAACCTGGTCGCGAACATGGGCGGCTTCACGGCGGCGAAGTTCTTCGAGCTCGACAACGCGGCGGACCGCAACGCGCCGAAAGTTTCCTTCAGCGGATGAAGAGCGCCGTTTTCGCGCTGCTGCTTGCGCTCCTCGCGCTGCCGGCCGCAGCACAGGACGCGCAGACCACCGAACATCGGCGCAGCGGTTCGGCTGACGCAACGCCCGCCCCGGCGCAAACGGCTCCCGCACAGAGTGCGCCGGCCGATCCCGTCGACCCCAGCGACACGACCGAGCGCATCACAAGCTATGACAGCGACATCGTCGTGGCGCGCAACGGCACGCTGACCGTCACCGAGACGATCACCGTCTACGCCAACAACGACCAGATCAACCACGGCATCTATCGCGATTTCCCAACGCGCTATGTCGACAAGAACGGCGTCCGGGTGCATGTGCGCTTCGACGTGACGAACGTCACGCGCGACGGTCACAGCGAACCCTATACGACCGAAGGCATCAGCAACGGCGTGCGCGTCAGGATCGGCGACAAGGACGTCATCATCGATCCGGGCCTGCACACCTACACGCTGACCTATATGACGGCGCGCCAGATCGGCTTCTTCGACAAGTATGACGAGCTGTACTGGAACGTCACCGGCAATGGCTGGATCTTCCCGATCCACAAGGCGAGCGCGACGATTCACCTGCCCGCCGGCGCCCGCATCCTGCAAAATTCCTACTACACCGGCCCGCAGGGATCGACCGACACCAATGCGCAGGCGAGCGAGATCGCGCCCGGAACGATCCGGTTCGAGACGACCCAGCCGCTGGGCGCCAACGAGGGCCTGACCGTCGCCGTCGGCTTCGCCAAGGGCGCGGTCGTACCGCCGAGCGCAGACGATTTGCGCCGCGACTTCATCATCGACAACGCCAGCGCCATCGTCGCGCTGCTCGGCGTGTTTGTTCTGGCGACCTTCTATCTAGTCACCTGGTGGCATCACGGCCGCGATCCCAAGCGCGGCACGATCATTCCGCTGTTTGCGCCGCCGGCTGGTCTGTCTCCGGAAGCGGTGCGCTACATCCATCGCATGTCGTACGACCGCAAATCCTTTGCCGCGGCGCTCATCAACATGGCGGTGAAAGGCTTTCTGACGATCTCGCAGGAAGGCTCGACCTACACGCTGACGCGCACGGGCAAGACGGTCGGCGATTGCGGTCTTTCGCCGGCGGAGATCGCAATCTCGGACGCATTGTTCCAGGGCTTGACCAGCTCGATCGAGCTCAAGCAGTCCAATCACACATCGGTCCAGAACGCGATTACCGGTCTCAAGTCCAAGCTCAAGAGCGAGTGCGAGAAGAACTATTTCATCACCAACAGTGGATATTTCCTCGGCGGCATCGTGATCCTCGCGCTCACCGGCGTGGCGGCGGCGCTGCTCAGCGAGGATCCGGGAACGTCGGGCTTCATGCTGGTCTGGCTGTCCGGCTGGTCCGTCGGCACATCCTTTCTTCTGCACCAGGCCTATAACAACTGGTTCGACGTCTTTACCGGCCCATCCAAGATCAGCAGCTTTTTCAGCGCGGTCATCACGACGATGTTCGCCCTGCCGTTCACGGCCGGATGGTTCTTCGGCTTCTATATGTTCCAGTCGTCGATGCCGCTTTGGGCGGGCGTCGCGCTGGCGATCGGCGGCGTGCTTGCCTACGCCTTCTATCACCTGCTGAAGGCACCGACCGCTCTGGGCGCCCATACGATGGACCAGATCGACGGCTTCAAGCTCTTTCTGGAGACGGCGGAGAAAGACCGCCTCGAGATTCTCAATCCGCCCAGCGTCACGCCTGCGCTGTTCGAGAGCTTCCTGCCCTACGCCATCGCGCTCGATTGCGAGAACCAGTGGAGCAAGAAGTTCGAAACCGAGGCCACGGCCGCAGGCATGGGTGCGGACCAGAATTACGGCTACACGCCGCTCTGGTACTCCGGCAATTCCTTCTCGAATCTCGGCATGGCGGGATTTGCCTCATCCATCGGCTCCGCCATTGGCGGCGCGGCCGCGTCGGCCTCGACTGCGCCGGGCTCGAGCTCTGGCAGCGGCGGAGGCGGCTTCTCCGGCGGCGGCGGCGGTGGCGGCGGCGGCGGCGGCTGGTAGCTACTTCTTCTTTTTGGGGACCGTATCGATCGCGATCGGTCCCGGCCCTATCCCGACCAGCACCAGCAGCGCGCCTGCGATCGCGATATTGCGCGCGAAGATCTCGTAGTCGGCGGCGCGTTCGATCGGATTGCGTATATCCCAGAAATTGTGCAGCGCCAGCGATGCCGCGATGGTGAAGCCGAACAGGAGCAGCGCGCCATGGCGCGTGTGAAACCCGAGAACCAGCGCGAAACCGCCCAGAAACAGAACGATCAGCGACAGCGCAAGAAGCAGCGGCGGCACCGGCATGTTGCGAAGCGCCATGAGCTGGATCGTCGCGTCCCACTGACCGGCGTAGCGCATGGCCTCGCTGAGATAGAACCAGGCGAGCACGAAGCGCCCGATCAGCGGCGAGATATATTCGGAGAACGACATCCAGGACCCGGCGGGCAAATCAGCCGGAGAATGTTACAACGTCGATTACGCGCGTGGCAGCCGCTTGTGCGGCACGGCCAGGCAATCCCCGATTCCGCAAGCCCGGATCAGGCGCTGCGCATCGCGTGCTTGCGCAGGTGACGGACCAGCGCCATTTCGTCCAGCCGCGACTGCGAGCGGCGCGTCTCGATTTCGGCGACGCGCTTGGCCTGCTGTTCGGTGGCGAATTCCAGGCTCTTGAGATCCTGGAAGGCGGCGTTGAGGTCGGCCTGGGCGGTCACGCGCTCGCGTTCGATTTCCTTCAGCGTGGCGCGCAGGTTTTCGCGGCGCGTTTCGATGGAACGCAGGAAGGACGGAAATGCGAGGCGGCCGATATCGGAATCGCCGGCGCGCTGACGCTCGCGCGTCACGCTGTCCTCGAGATCGGACAGCTTGCGTTCGGCGTCTGCCTTCATGCCGTCGAGTGTCGCCATGCGGCGCTTCATCTCGTCGACGCGAAAGCGTCTCAATCGGATCAGAGTATCACCACGCTTCATGACCCATCACCTTTCCCCGGTGCCCCGCCCATGATCTTCTC
Source organism: uncultured Alphaproteobacteria bacterium (assembly GCA_963741725.1). Taxonomy (GTDB): domain Bacteria; phylum Pseudomonadota; class Alphaproteobacteria; order Micropepsales; family Micropepsaceae; genus Rhizomicrobium. The sequence continues at coordinate 24,546 of CAVUJC010000009.1, forward strand.
AAGGGCAGAATATGTTTCCGTAAACGCCGCCCGCTCTTCCTTCTTCTGTGACAGGAAGGCTTCGAGGTGCGGATAAAGTTTAACAGCCATGTCTACTTCAGCATTCGTGCCAGCCTTGTACGCGCCAAGCCGGATCAGCTCCGCCATATCTTCATAAACGGCCAGAGGTGCCCTCGCGCGCGACACAAGTGATTGTTCCTCCGGCGTATTGCAGCCGGGCATCGTACGCGACACCGATTTAAGAATGTTGATCGCCGGAAAACGTCCGCGCTCGGCGATGTTTCGTTCTAGGACAATGTGGCCATCGAGGATGCCGCGCACGGCGTCTGCGATCGGTTCATTATGATCATCGCCTTCGACGAGCACCGTGAAGAGGCCTGTAATCGAGCCCTGGCCGCTTTGAAAGCCGGGTCCGGCGCGTTCGAGAAGACGCGGAAGCTCGGCGAAGACCGTGGGCGTGTAGCCCTTGGACGCGGGCGGCTCGCCGGCCGACAAGCCGACTTCGCGCTGTGCCATTGCGAAACGCGTCACCGAGTCCATGAGGAGAAGTACGTGCAGGCCGGAGTCGCGCAGTTGTTCGGCGACGGCCATCGCGACATAGGCGGCCTGGCGGCGCACGAGCGGCGGCTCGTCCGACGTTGCGGCGACGATGACCGAACGCTTCAATCCTGTTTCGCCCAGATCGTCTTCTACGAACTCTTTCACTTCGCGGCCGCGTTCGCCGACAAGCGCGATGACGATCGCATCGGCTTCGGTATTGCGCGCGAGCATTGCGAGCAGTGTCGATTTGCCGACGCCGGAGCCCGAGAAAATGCCCATGCGCTGGCCTTTGCAGCATGTCGCAAACGCGTTCAGCGCACGCACGCCGAGATCGAGCTTGCCGCCGACGCGCGCCCGCGACGCTGCGGGCGGCGGGCTCGCCTTCAGGGCATACGGTTCGGGGCCTTGCTGGAGCGGGCCCTTGCCGTCTGTCGGATTGCCGAAACCATCGACCACGCGGCCGAGCCAGGCGGTCGACGGGAAAATAACGGCCGGCTGGTCATCGAAATCGGCCCTCGCTCCGAGGGTGATACCGTCCAGGCTGCCAAGCGGCATGACGAGCGCGCGGCCGTCGCGAAACCCGACCACCTCGCACGAAATAGCTGATTTGTTTCCGCGGCTTAGATGGACCTGCCCGCCAAGGCTGATGACCCCGGCTGCGCCCGTCACTTCAACCAGAAGTCCCTCGATCCGCGCCACCCGGCCGAAGCGCCGAAGCGTTGAGACTCCATCTATTTCCTTGAGCAGAGCGTGCATTCATGGCCCTTTAGAGGGCCTTCTGCCCCCGAGAGAGCACATCTTGCAGGGAAGGATTTAAATGGCGGTAAACTTAACAAAGCGAATCAAGGGGATGCGACCCCTCGAGTTCGAACGCTTTTTTAAGTCCGGGTTCGCAGGTCCTGAGTTGGCATTTATCAATGCAACGGGATGTTAACCAGTTAAGCATACGGTCACATCATCGATTGGCTAAAGCCGGTTAGGGCCGGCTCCTGAGGGGTTCGTCACATGCGTGTTCTCTTGATCGAAGACGACAGCGCCATGGCTCGCAGCATCGAGTTGATGCTGCGCAGCGAAGGCTTGAACGTCTACACGACAGACCTTGGCGAAGAGGGTATCGACCTCGGCAAGCTCTATGACTACGACATCATCGTGCTCGATCTTCAGTTGCCGGACATGAGCGGCTTTGAAGTTCTCAAAGCATTGCGGGTCGCAAAGGTGCAGACACCGGTTCTCATTCTCTCCGGCAACGCGATCGTCGAAGCCAAGGTCAAGGCTCTCGGCTTCGGTGCCGACGACTATATGACCAAGCCGTTCCACAAGGACGAGCTGGTCGCGCGTATCCAGGCGGTGGTCCGCCGTTCCAAGGGCCATTCGCAGTCGGTCATCACCACCGGCAAGCTCATCGTCAACCTCGACGCCAAGACGGTCGAAGTCGACGGCAGCCGCGTGCACCTCACCGGCAAGGAATATCAGATGCTGGAGCTGCTCTCGCTCCGCAAGGGCACGACGCTCACCAAGGAAATGTTCCTCAACCATCTCTATGGCGGGATGGACGAGCCGGAACTCAAGATCATCGACGTCTTCATCTGCAAGCTGCGCAAGAAGCTCGCGGCCGCGACGAACGGCGACAACTATATCGAGACCGTCTGGGGCCGCGGCTATGTTCTGCGCGATCCGTCGGGCGAGGAAATCGAGGCCGCGTAGTCGGTCTTCCGTCAGGAATTGAAAAAGGGCGCCCGCTGCGGCGCCCTTTTTGTTTCAGTGGTCCATCCGGCAGTCAAGAATGTGATTGTCCAGGGGCGAGCCGACCAGCATGCGCTTGCCGCTTACGGCCGCGACGCTGGATCCGCCGATTTCCGCGCCCGGATTTGCGTAGACGAGCGTCGCCGACTGCGGAATTCCATCGGCGAGTTCGACGCGGAAGATTTGCGATGGTGCGGGTTTGGCAAGATCGGAGCGCCAGGCGGCCATCGCCAGCGCTTTCGGATAACTCCCGATCCACAAATTCCCCGACGCATCGAAGCGCAGATTGTCGAGATTGGACGGGATATCGAGCGAACCGGCGGGATCGAGCGCGCCGCTCATCGGACTGCGGGCATAGGTATCGAGGCGGCGGTTGAAGGCTTCGCTGACATAGAGATATTTGCCGTCCGGCGACAGAGCCGCGCCGCTCGGGAAATTCAGCCGCTCGGCAGCCACGTGGAACACCGTGCCGTCGAAGTACAGGACATTGGCGCGCGGCAACACGAGCAGATCATCGAGCATCCGGCCGAATGCGGTTTGGCTCGTATGATCGTTGGTGACGTAGAAACGGTCCTGATCGAGCGCGGCGATGGCATTCGGGCTGACAAGCTGGCCGCCTTCTATGCTTCCGGTCTCGCGCAATTTCACCGAGCCCGCTTGGGCCACAACTTCGAAACTGTCGACGCTGGATGTTCCATCGCTGCGGTGATTGATCGCCATCAGCGTCAGGCTCCCGTCGGGCGCGCGATAAAGACTGATGCCGTGGGGATGGAAGTCCGCAGGCGTGCCGGAAAGCTTCGCCAGATTTCCGGCGCCGTTCAGCGCGAGTACGTAGAGCCCGTCCTGCGGCGACGGCCTGCCGTTCGCCTTGGCCCGCCGATCGGCAGCGGAAATGAAGGCAACGCCCAGCTTGTCGTCGATCGCAATGTCTTCGGGACCTTCAACGCCGTTGATCGCGGTGCAGACGCCGGCAAAGCCCGGGGTCACATCGGTAAAGACGCCGAATGCAGTGAGCGTGCGAAAGGCGAGCGCGATGGCGGTCACCAGGATGATTGAGCCTGCGGTGATTGCGGCGCGGACGGCAGGGCGCATTCTCAGCTCGCCAGGGCCATGGCGCTGGTGAACTGCAGATCGGCGAGACGGGCATAGAGACCGCCATCGGCGACGAGCTCGGCATGACTGCCCTCGCCGACCACGCGGCCGTTCTCCATCACCACGATGCGCTTGAGGCGCTGGATCGTCGCAAGGCGGTGGGCGATCACGATCGTCGTGCGGCCGGTCATGAGGTTTTCTAGACCGATCTGCACGAGCCTTTCGTTCTCCGCGTCGAGCGCGCTGGTCGCTTCGTCGAGCAGCAGCAGAGGCGCATCGCGCAGGATCGCGCGCGCAATCGCGACGCGCTGGCGCTGTCCGCCCGAGAGCGTGGTGCCGCGTTCGCCCACGATGGTCTCATAACCTTGCGGCAGTCCTTCGATGAACTCCGCTGCGGCGGCGGCCTCCGCGGCGCGGCGCACATCGGCATCGCTCGCATCGGGGCGGCCATAGCGGATATTGTCCGCAAGCGTGCCAGAGAAGATCACGCTGTCCTGGGTCACAACCGCGATGTTGCGGCGAAGATCGAGCGGATCCAGGTTCGCAATATCCAAACCGTCGAACGTGATCCCGCCCGCCTGCGGCGCGAAGAATCGCAGGAGAAGCTGAAAAACCGTTGATTTTCCTGCTCCGGACGGGCCAACCAGCGCGACCGCCTCGCCCGGCGCGACGTCGAGCGAGAAGCCGTTGAGCGCAGCGAAATCGGGCCGCGAGGGATAGCGGAACGTCACGTTCCGGAACGACACGGCGCCCTTCGCCGGGCGCGCAATGGCGATTGGATTTGCTGGCGCGGAGATCTCCGGCTGCACATGCAGCAGTTCCATCAGGCGTTCCGATGCGCCGGCCGCGCGCTGAAGATCGCCCCAGGTCTCGCTCATCGCGCCCATGCCGGTGACGAAGATCAGCGCATAGCCGACAAACTGGATGAGGGTCCCGATCGTCATGCGGTGCTCGAACACGTCATGCGCACCGACCCAGAAGACGCCGACGATGCACGCCATGACCGATGCCATCGCCACGGCCGTCATGATGGCGCGGGCCCGCGTGCGCAGGATGGCGACGACGAACGAGACTTCGACCGCAGCCCCGAAGCGCTGGCGTTCCATGTCTTCGCGCGTGAAGGCCTGTACCGTCTGCACGGCGTTGAGCGTTTCGCTGGCGCGCGCGCTGGTGTCGGCGATCTTGTCCTGGCTGCGGCGGCTGAGCGTGCGCACCCAGCGGCCGAAGAGTACGAGCGGCAAGAGGACGACGACGACGATGCCGATGACAAGCAGGGTCAGCTTGATGCTCGTGAACATGAGCAGGATCAGAGAGCCTGTCAGCATGACGAAGTTGCGCGCCGCGACCGATGCTGAAGATCCGACCACGGTCTGGATCAACGTCGTGTCGGCCGTCAGGCGCGAGAGTACCTCGCCGGTACGCGTGACCTCGAAGAACGCCGGCGTCAGGCCAAGCACATGGTCGAACACTGCTTTGCGGATGTCCGCGATCACGCGCTCGCCGAGCCATGTCACGAAGTAGAAGCGGACTGCGCTTGCCAGAGCGAGGGCGCACGAGAGGCCGATCAGGGGGAGAAAATATTGGTCGATCCTGGCGGCGAGCTGCTGGCTGAAGCCGTTCTGGACGAGCTTTCCCATGGCCGGTGGGATCAAGAGGCTCGCGGTCGACGAACAGATCAGCGCCACGATGGCGATGGCGATGACGAGGCGATAGGGGCTCAGGAACGGCACCAACTGGCGCAGGGGCTTGAGAGAACGGGCTTTGGCGCGGCCTGCGGCCACATATTGCAGCTGTTCTGCGAATTCTTCGCCGGTTTGCGCCACGTCTGTCCGTTCGAGTCGATCTGCCCCCTACCTATATAGGAGGGGTTAAGACGGGGGTAAGGGGCCCATCGCCGCTGCCTTGCCAAGGCAGAGCCGGTTCGCCTATAAGCCGCCCTTCAAATTCGGGTCAAAAAGGGCCACGGCCATGAAAAAGGGCATTCACCCCAACTATCACTTCGTCGAAGTCCGTCTGAATGACGGTACGACGTACAAGACCCGTACGACCTGGGGCGAGGCCGGCCAGCAGCTTACCCTCGACATCGACCCGACCACGCACCCGGCCTGGACCGGCGGTCAGCAGCAGCTGATGGATCGTGGCGGCCGTCTCACGCGCTTCAACAAGAAGTTCGCCGCCAACTTCAAGGCGTAGTTCGGCTTCAGCAGAAACGCGCGCGTCGTCTTTCTGTGTCAGGCCGCGCCGTCGCTGCCGAAGGCGCGCTCGAGGCGGTTGAGGTGTTCCTTGACGCCGGCGGCCCGTCCGGTTCCTTCGGTGAACAGGACATCATCCAGACGCGCGATGCGGCGATAGAGATTGTCGCTGCGCTCAAGCAGATCGCGAAGTTTGGCCGGCAGAAGTTCGACGCCGTCTGCGCCGTGGCCGAGGCACAGATCCTTGGAGCCAAGCCGGTAACGCTCGCTCGTCGCATCCTCCGGTTCCATGTCGCCGTCATGCACGGCGCGCTGCACCAGAAGCCAGCTTGCCGCCTGCATCAGACGCGTCGTCACGCGCATGCTTTCGCCGGCATAGAGCATCGCAATCTTGCGCGGCAGATCGCGCGATTCCGTACGGCCCTTGCCGTCGAGATATTTTGCGGTCTCCTCGACCAGCGACATGCCTTCGTCGAAGGTACGCTCGAACAGCGCCGAAGCGGTGAAATTGCGAAGCGTGACGTTGCGCAGCGCATCGTCTTCGGCAGTTTGCAGGCCCATCGGTGCAGCGCTCGTCCTATTGCCGCCGAACGCTAGCAACTCGAACGCTCAGTGCAAAACGAAATCGCGAACATCGTTTGCGGTAACCAAATGAATGGTTGCTGCGGCGCGCAACGCGGTTGTGCATATTAATCTTGTTAATCACGTAAGCACGTGGCGCACATGCCGAATGCGTCGCTTAACGCTTGAAGAACGTCGCCGCAGCAGCCTTGGTTGCATTGCGTGCAGCGATCGCTTCACGGCAACGCGCGATCTCGGTATCCAGTTCGGCGATGCGTGCTTCCAGTTCGGGCGCGGAGAGTTCTGACAAATCCTCACCCAGAACGATCGCCGAACGTTTTTTCTTGGGCATCAACTCTTCCGGGTCGACCGCCATTTTCATCTCCGTGCCAGCCAGATGCTTTGCTAGTGTCAACGCGAATGACACAGGCGCGCAAGCCGGAGAGACCGCATCATGAAAGCCATCGCCGTTAACAATTCCGGTCAGAGCTATGCGCTCGCCGTGGCCGAGATCGCCAAACCCGTTGCGGCGCAGGGCGAAGTTCTCATCAAGGTCGCGGCCGCCGGCCTCAACCGCGCCGACCTGGCCCAGGCAATGGGCATGTATCCGCCCCCGCCCGGCGCATCGGCGACGCTGGGTCTGGAAGTCTCGGGCGAGATTGTCGAACTCGGCGCCGGCGTCACATCCTGGAAGCTCGGCGACAAGGTCTGTGCGCTTCTGGGCGGCGGCGGCTATGCCGAGTTCGCCTCCGTGTCGGAGAAGTCGGTGCTGCCGGTGCCCAAGGGCGTGAGCGTCATCGAGGCGGCTGCGCTGCCGGAAGTTCATTTCACGGTCTGGACCAATCTTATCGACACGGCGCGGCTGAAAGCGGGCGACAGCGTGCTGATCCATGGCGGATCGAGCGGCATCGGCACGGCGGCGATCCAGCTTTGCGCCGCGCGCGGGCACAAGGTGTTCGCCACTGCGGGAAGCGCCGAAAAATGCGCGGCGATCACCAGGCTTGGCGCCAGCCGCGCGATCAACTATCGCGAGGAGGACTTCGTCGAGGTGGTGAAGGCCGAGACCGGCGGCAAGGGCGTCGACGTCATCCTGGACATGGTCGGCGGCGACTATATCCAGCGCAACATGAGCGCGGCGGCGCTGTGGGGCCGGATCGTCAACATCGCCTACCAGTCCGGCATGCAGGCGAACGTGAACTTCGCGCCGCTGCTGATGAAGCGGCTCTCTCTTTTGGCCACCACGCTGCGCGCCCGCTCCAACGACGAAAAAGGCGCGATCCGGGATGCGCTGCTGCGCGAAGTCTGGCCGTTAATCGACGCGGGCCGGATCAAGCCGGTGGTCGACCGGACCTTTCCCCTCGCCGAAGCCGGCCAAGCCCATGCCCGAATGGCCAAATCCGACCATATCGGCAAGATTCTTCTGACCATGTGAGCAAAATGCTTCCCCTTGGCGGTTCCACCCGCTAAAACCCCTGCCATTCCTCGAAAGGCTAGCCTTGAGAGGTCGGTGGGTCCGGTGAACGGGCCCCCGGCAAGGGAGAAGATTTATCATGGCCGTTGAGAACAAGCCGCTGATGCCAAAGGCGACCGCCGTGTGGCTGGTCGACAACACCTCGCTCACCTTCGAGCAGATCGCCGACTTCTGCGGCCTGCACCCGCTCGAGGTGAAGGGCATCGCCGACGAGGACGTCGCAAAGGGGATCAAGGGCCAGGATCCGGTGACAAGCGGCCAGCTCACGCGCGAGCAAATCGAGGAAGCCGAGAAGAATCCCAAGGCGCGGCTCAAGATGGCGCCGCCCAAGCACAAGATGCCCGCCGTCAAGCAGAAGAAGGCGCCGCGCTATACGCCCGTCTCCAAGCGGCAGGACAAGCCCGATGCGGTCTACTGGATCCTGCGCAACCATCCCGAATTCGCCGACGCCGACATCATCAAGCTGATCGGCACGACGAAAGCGACGATCCAGAAGATCCGCGAGCGCTCGCACTGGAACGCGACCAACATCAAGGCCGTTGACCCGGTCACGCTGGGCCTGTGCTCGCAGCTCGAGCTCGACCTGGCCGTCACACGCGCCGGCGCCAAGCGCGACCGCGCGATCAAGCGCGCCGAGAAGGTCGGCGCGACTTTGAAGTCGATCTCGGAGACGACCGGCACAAAAGCTGCCGCCGAAGCCCCGCATGCGGAGACAGTGTCCGCCGATACCGCGCCGGCGCCGGCGCCCGACCCGCTCGAGTTTCCCGCCGAAGACGACAGCCCGGGTTAAGAAGCCCGCTGCTCTTCCACGCTGCGCGGATCGAATTCGGCCGTCGCCAACGTCGCCTGTTGCGGCTGCGGTTCATAGGGATCGCGGTGCGCATCCGCCGGCTCGTCCCGCATCGAAATGCGGATGATCGTGAAGATCGCCATCGCCGCGTGGATGCTTGCCGAATAGTAGAACAGCGACTGCGTTCCCAACCGGCCCATGATGAATGCGGCAACCGTCGGTCCGAACACCGAAGCGGTCGAATTGATCAGGAGCAGCGTCGCCGAGGTCTCGACGAAATTCTGGCGCGCGATGCGGTCATTGGTGTGCGCGACCGAGAGGCCATAAAGCGGCAGCGCCACCATTCCGAAGCAGAAGATCAGGGGCAGGATCGTCCAGCGATGCGCTCCGCCAAACGTCGCGAGCGCCAGGCCCAAAGCACAGGACAGGACGCAGACCGCCGCAATGATGACGCGACGGTCGACGCGATCGGACCAGCGGCCGAGCGGCAACTGGATCAGCGCGCCGCCGAGCGTGAAGACGCTCATGAAGATCGCCAGCCAGCCCTTGTTGAGGCCGTGCGCCTGCGCATAGACCGGCGCCAGCGTCCACACCGCGCTGTTGGCGAAACCGACGGCGATGCAGCCGATCACGCCGACGGGCGACACATAGTACAGGCGCAGCGGACGCAATGCCGGGACATGCGCGGCGTGCGGCTGGGGCAACTGCGTCAGTCCCATCGGAATGAGGCAGAGCGCATAGAACACCGCCGAAAGGCTGAACAGCGCAAAACTCGACGGATTGCTGGTGGCGAACAGCATCTGCCCGGCGATGATCGCCGAGAAGTTGACCAGCAGATAGGCGGAGAAGACGCGTCCGCGCGTCTCGTTCGTCGCGCGGTCGTTCAGCCAGCTCTCGATCACCATGTAGATGCAGGCCGCAGCGATGCCGAATGCGCCGCGCAGGACGATCCAGAGCGCCACCGACACGAACATGGACTGCAGCAGCACCGTCGCCGCCGAAATGCCTGCGCCGACGGCGAAGGTGCGGCTGTGCCCGACGCGCGCGAGCAGCCGCGGTCCGGCGAAACAGCCGATCACAAAGCCTGCGAAGTAGAACGAACCGATGACGCCGAGCGAAAGGTTGGAAAAGCCGGCCAGATGCGCGCGCACCGGAATGAGCACGCCGACCAGGCCGTTGCCCGCAATGTAGAGCGCGGTCGAAAAGAGGATCGCCGCAACGGCGAAGATCTGCTTGCGCATCGTCTGGCTGCCCTACGACGCCTTCTTGTTCAAAATATGTAGCGCACCGCAACGAACCCGAGCACCACCAGCACCAGGAATCCGATCAGCGCGATTTCCATATACTTCTCGATGATCGCCTGCACCGGCGCACCGAAGAAATACAGCAGAGAGCTGACCAGCGTGTAGCGCAGGCCGCGCGTCACCGTGGACAGCACCATGAACAGCGGAAAGTTGAAGCCGGCAAAGCCGCTGGCGATCGTCACCAGCTTGTAGGGGATCGGGGTGAGACCCTGGACCATGATCCAGTAGCCATACTTGGCATAGGCGGCCCGGAAACCGTCGAACGCGGCCTGCAATCCATAGGTGTGGATCAGCCAGACGCCGACCGTGTCGAAGAACACCGACCCGATCATGTACCCTAGCGCACCGCCCATCACGGAAAACAGCGTGCACCAGGCCGCGAGGTAATAGGCGCGCTCGCGATGCGCGAGCACCATCGGCACCAGCATCACGTCGGCGGGGATCGGAAAGAACGAGGATTCGGCGAACGCAAACGCGGCAAGTCCCGCCCAGGCGTGGCGGCCCCGCGCATTTTCCATCATCCAGGCATAGAGGCGGCGGAGCCCCCTGGGTGCGGGCGGCGCAATTTCTGACATGGGGTGTTTCCTTGGCGCGGGCCTTCCTAGCAATGGCGCGCCGCCGCGTCCATGGAGCAACTTGCTGGTTAAAGCGGGTTTCTTTAGCGTTCCGCGGCCCTTGAAACACGCTGGTCGAAATTCAGCCATGGCAAAGTCGAAGAAGAGCAAGAAGACGGCCCGGCGCGCCAAACCGATCAGGAAAATCGTCAAAAAGACTGCCAAGAAGCCCGCGGCAAAAAAGAAGCCTGCGCCAAAGCCCATGCCGGTGCACGCCAAGCCGGACGTGCGCCGCAGACCCGGCAAGTCGATGGTCCGGCGCGCCGGAGAGGGACGGCCCATGCCGCGCCTTGTGCCGCGCCTCGGCGGCGACAAATATGATCAGGATCTGGAGCGCAACGCGGCGAACTACCAGCCCCTCACCCCGCTCAGCTTTCTTGAGCGCGCGGCGAGCGTCTTTCCGGCGCGCACCGCCATCATCCACGGCACGCAGCGTTTTTCCTACGCCGATTACTACGCTCGCTCGCGCCGTCTCGCCTCGGCGCTTGCCAGGAAGGGTTTGAAGAAAGGCGACACGGTCGCGGTCATGCTTGCCAACACGCCGCCGATGCTCGATGCGCATTACGGCGTGCCGATGGCGGGCGGCGTGCTCAACGCGCTGAACACGCGTCTCGATGCTGCCGCCCTCGCCTTTATCCTCGACCATGGGGAAGCGAAGTTCCTCATCACCGACCGCGAATTTGCCGGTGTGATGAAGGAGACGCTGAAGCTTGCCAAGGCCAGGCCGGTCGTCATCGACTATGACGATCCGGAATTTCCGCAGACGGGCGAACGGCTAGGCTCCATCGACTATGAAGCGTTTCTCGCGGCCGGCGATCCAGAATTCGCCTGGATGCCGCCGGCGGACGAGTGGGATGCGATTTCGCTGAACTACACCTCGGGAACAACCGGCAATCCCAAGGGCGTGGTGTTCCATCATCGCGGTGCGGCACTGATGGGATACGGCAATGTGCTGTCGGCACAGATGCCGCGCCATCCGATTTATTTGTGGACCCTGCCGATGTTCCACTGCAATGGCTGGTGCTTTCCCTGGTCGCTCTCGGTGGTGGCCGGAACCCATGTCTGCCTGCGCTGGGTCCGCGCCAAGGCGATGTATGACGCGATCGCCGAGCATAAGGTCACACACCTTTGCGGCGCCCCGATCGTCATGTCCGCCTTCATCAATGCTGCACCAGAAGAACGCCGCACGCTTGCGCACACAGTGGAGTTCATCACCGCCGCCGCGCCGCCGCCGGAATCGGTCCTCGCCGCGATGAGCGATGCGGGATTCAACGTCACGCACGTCTATGGCCTCACCGAAACCTACGGCCCGGCCGTCGTCAACGAATGGGCGAGCGACTGGGACGAGCTCGACAAGGGAGCCCGTGCGGCCAGGAAAGCGCGCCAGGGCGTGCGCTATCACGCGCTCGAGGCCCTGTCGGTCATGGATCCCGAAACGATGGAGCCGGTTCCGGCGGACGGCGCGACGATGGGCGAAGTGATGTTCCGCGGCAACGTCGTGATGAAGGGCTATCTCAAGAATCCCAGGGCGACCAGAGAAGCGTTCGAAGGCGGCTGGTTCCATTCCGGCGATCTCGGCGTGACCTATCCGGACGGCTACATCCAGCTCAAGGACCGTTCCAAGGACATCATCATCTCGGGCGGCGAGAACATTTCGTCCATCGAAGTCGAAGACACGCTCAACAAGCATCCCGCCGTGATGTTCGTCGCCGTCGTCGCCAAGGAAGACGAAAAGTGGGGCGAAACGCCCTGCGCCTTTGTCGAACGCAAGCGCGGATTTGAGAACGTGACGGCGGACGATCTGATCGCCTATTGCCGCGAGCATCTGGCGCACTACAAATGCCCGCGCCATGTCGTCTTCATCGAACTGCCCAAGACGTCAACCGGCAAGATCCAGAAATTCAAGCTCCGCGAGATGACGAAAGAGGTGGGTTAGCTTTCAGCGCCTCTTGAAGAACTGCACCGCCCGTTCGTGCTTCACCGCCTCCTCGCGCGTCTTGAAGGTGCCAAGGTTGCGGCGCTTTCCCGTCTTCGGATTCTTCTTGCGCGAATAGAGCCGATAGTCGCCGGATGGAAGCTTGCGGATCATGCCTGTTACTGCCGCTGACTAATTCTCAACGACAATAACCCGCACCCCGGCGGACGATGTAAGCAAACGAAATCGACCAGCTTGACTTTATTCCTAATAGAACATAACATGAACGATTGAACCTGCTGGAGGACCGACCTTGAACGAGCCGAACGAAGACGAAGCAAAGACTCCCAAGCGGGTGCGTGCGTTGCGGAGCGCCGAAGACCTTTTTCATCACGGCTCCGTTGACGAGCAGGTCACGCTCCAGATCAGCCTGCTCACGCAAGCGGTGACGGAATCGATGATCTACGCGTCGGGTGCGATTCCGGAGCCGGAGATTGAGGAAGAGATACCGCAGCAACAATATTGGCACCGCCCACTGAAGCAGCCCAACTTCAGCGCGTTGCGATTTGAAGCGCGTTCCCGGCAGTTGCAGGATGCGGCGCGCCTGTCGATCGCGACTGCGAGCCTCGTCGGTGCGCTCAGCCAATTCAGCAGCCAGCAGGGACAGCGTTTCACGACACGTCACACCGTCGCCCCTGATCCGGCGGGAAAGCAGAAGCCAAAACGGGTGACGACGATCACGCATACGCTGTTCGCGCCGCGCGAGCATTGCGCGCCGGACGACACCATCGTCGAGGCGGCGCCGCGCGCCGCAGATCCGCAATAGCGCAAAAAACGACATTCGAATGCTCGCGTCTCAAGCACAATCAATGACTTGTCCGCCGCCGATTTCGCGACGCGCACTGGCTCACCTGCGCAAGGCACTCGGCCTTCCGCGCCGGCGCCGCGGCGCGCAAAAGTGCAACCGCAACCGTCTCACGCACGGTTTGCGCGCCGGAGGATTTCGCAAACGGCGCCGAAAAACACGGAGATTGCTGGGCGAAACACGCCTGCTTCTCGCACGGATCGCGCGAGAGTCGGGACAACCAAGATTTTTATCAAGACGCGTGCAGAACCGCGAAGTACCCTTGGATCGATCGCAAATGGGGCAGACATGAGCGAGCCGGCATTCAAACCCGCCAGCAACTATGCGCTGACTTTCATCTTTGTCACGATGCTGGTCGACACGATCGGACTTGGCATCATCATCCCGGTGACGCCCGCGATCATCGCGCAATTGACCGGCCAGGGACTATCGGATGCCGCACGCTGGGGCGGCTGGCTGATGTTCGTCTTCGCGCTGATGCAGTTTTTCGGCGCGCCGGTGATCGGCAATCTGTCGGACCGCTTCGGGCGGCGGCCGGTTCTGATCCTTTCGCTCGTCGCACTCAGCATCGACTACATGATCACGGGCCTTGCGCCGACCATCGTCTGGCTGTTCATCGGGCGCTTTCTTTCAGGCGCCGCCGGCGGCGCCTATCCCACCGTCAATGCCTATATCGCAGACGTCTCGCCGCCGGAAAAGCGCGCCGCAAACTTCGGCCTGACCGGCGCAGCCTTCGGCGTCGGCTTCATCCTCGGTCCCGGGCTGGGAGGATTCATCGGCGAACATTGGGGCGCACGCGCGCCGTTCTTCGCCGCCGCGGCGCTCGCGATTCTCAACGCGCTCTTCGGACTGGTGGTGCTGAAGGAATCCCTGCCGCCGGAGCGCCGGCGCAAATTCGAACTGTGGCGTGCCAATCCCGCCGGCTCGCTGAAGGCGCTCGGCCGCTTTCCGATGATGTTCGGACTGATCGGCGTGGGCATTCTGCTGCAACTCGCACACGACGCGCTTCCGGCGACCTGGACCTACTACACCATGCTGAAGTTCGGCTGGGGTCCCGGCGATGTCGCCATCTCGCTCATGGTGGTAGGCGCGCTGACCGCAGTTTCGTTCGGCGTTCTGCCGCGGCTGGTGGTGCCTCGCATCGGAGAGACCAAAGCGGTTTATGTGGGACTGTTCTTTTCCACCCTCGGCTATGCGGGTTACGCATTCTCGGCCGCGCCGTGGATGCTCTATGGATGGATGGTGGTGTGGTCGTTCGGCGGCGTCGGCGGACCGGCGCTGAACGCAATCATGTCCAAGCACGTTCCAGCCGATGAACAGGGCGAACTGATGGGCGCGCGGGCCAGCATGGACAGCATCACCTCCATCGGCGCGCCGCTCGTGATGACCAGCCTGTTCGGCTACTTCACCGGCGCGCATGCCCCGATCTATTTCGCCGGTGCTTCGTTCCTTGCGGCAGCCCTGTTCGAACTCGCCGCACTTGGAATCTTCGCGCGCACGAATCCGCGCGCGGCACTTGCACCTGCGCAGTAGGCTCAGACGTGGAGGCTATGTCAGTGAACGCTGCTTCGCAGTCGCTCGAGTTCGTCTTTTATTCGAAGCTTTTCTTTTTTCAGCGCGGCAACCCGGACTTCATCCCAGTCGGGTCGGGCCATCTCGTCGTGAATGCGTTCTTCCAGTCTCTTGTGTTTTTCGGACAGTTCCTGGATATGCCCTTGCAGTGCCATGCTTGCACCTCTTGCTCTTAGGCAGTGGAAGTAGATCACTGTGTGGGGAGTCTGTCACGCCCCTCTTTCGCGACTGCCTTACAGCTTGTAAACGGACACATGACTCCTAGGCCTGCCAAAACCCCGTCGAATGAACGACTTGTCGTTGGAATCAGCGGCGCGTCGGGCGTCGCGTATGGAATCAGGCTGCTCGACGCCCTTCGGGAACTTGGGATTGAGTCGCATCTGGTCATGAGCAAGGCCGCCGAGATGACCATCGGGCTGGAGACCGCGCTCAAGCCCAAAGCCGTCGCTGCGAAGGCCGACTTTTCCTACGCCATCGGCGACATCGGCGCCGCCATCGCGTCGGGAACATTCCGGACCAGGGGAATGATCGTTGCGCCCTGTTCCGTGCGCAGCTGGTCCGAGATCGCAACCGGCGTGACGACGAGCCTTTTGACCCGCGCCGCCGACGTGACGCTGAAGGAACGCCGCCCGCTGGTGCTGATGGTGCGCGAGACTCCGCTGCACGCCGGACATTTGCGCACGCTTGCGCAGCTTGCAGAGATGGGCGCGATCATCCTGCCGCCATTGCCGGCGTTCTATTCCGAGCCGCACAAGATTTCCGATTTTGTCGACCAGATCGTCGGCCGCGCACTCGATCTCATCGGCTATGACTGGCCGTCGCAAAAGCGCTGGGGCGAGACGCCCGCCAACGGCGCACGCAAGCGGCGGTCCTGAGCACGTCATGTCGAGCGAAGTCACAAAGCCGGACGAAGTCGTACTGAGAGCAAAGCTTGCCGAGTTGATGCAGGAACATCGCGATCTCGACAACGCGATCGCTGCACTGCTGGAAACCGGTTCGCGCGACCAGCTTCAGGTCACGCGCCTCAAGAAACGCAAGCTGCAGCTCAAGGACGAGATCACCAAGATCAACGACCGTCTGCTGCCCGATATCATTGCGTAGTCAGCGAGAGCCGCGCTTGTGCGCGTACATGGCTTCGTCCGCGCGCGCCATCGCCTGTTCAGGATTGTCGCCGGCCTTCAGCTCGAACGCGCCGTAGGCGAAGCTCAGCGGGATGGGCTCGCCGTTCCACAGCGTGGGTGAGTTGCGCACCTGTTCGGCCAGCAGATCTGCCTTCTTGTGAGCCTGCGCCTGATCGGCATGGCTGAGAAGAATGCCGAATTCGTCGCCGCCGACGCGGCCGACAGCGTCCGTCTCGCGAACATTGGCGAGCAGCACGCTCGCGAATTGGCGCAGCACGGCGTCGCCCGCGGCATGGCCGTGCGCGTCGTTGACCGACTTGAAATTGTTGAGGTCGAAATAGATCAGGCTCGACGGCGTGCGATAGCGGTCGGCGAAAGAGATGTAGCGCATCAGCTCGCGGACGAACGCGCGTCGATTGAGCAGCGGCAGGAGATGATCCTGGTCGGCGCTCTTTTCGGCTTCCTCGAGACGTTCGCGCGTCGAATGCAGTTCCTGGCGCAGACTCTCGACTTCCGCCATCAGCGTGACGATCGCGTCGCGCACCCGCGGCGTGAATTCGCTTTCGGGGATCCCAAGGACGCTGGCGGTCACGGCGGCTTCGGGCGCCGCATCACCCGCCGCCTCGGCCTTCGCCTGGCGAGCATACGCGGCGGTCCCCACAGCGCGCGTGCCGCGCGTCGAACCTGGCCGTTCGATCTTCATGATCGCTTCCTTCAGCCTCTGAAACAGCCTTTCTGGCTGCAAAAACAATACTAAGCCGGTTTTAACAATTCGTTTACGAATAAGGACAAAAGGTTAACGCCACGCCAACAGGGGCTTTTCCCTTGGTTTTCTGGCCCTATAATGCATCGCTTCCTCGCAGGTGATTTGCCCGCCAACCATCAGGGAAGCATGTCCAGCCAAAAGCCGCTTGTCGGCCTCATCATGGGAAGCCAGTCGGACTGGCCGACCCTCAAGGCCGCATCCGAAACATTGAGCGCGCTCGGCGTGCCCCATGAGAGCAAGATCGTCTCTGCGCACAGGACGCCCGACCGCATGTCCGCCTACGCCAAGGCAGCCGCGGGCCGCGGCCTCAAGGTCATCATCGCTGGCGCGGGCGGCGCGGCGCATCTGCCGGGAATGACGGCGTCGATGACGACGCTTCCGGTGCTCGGCGTGCCGGTCGAATCCAAGGCACTCAAGGGCATGGATAGTCTGTTGTCGATCGTTCAGATGCCTGGCGGTGTTCCCGTCGCGACGTTTGCCATCGGCGAGAGCGGCGCCAAGAATGCGGCGCTGCATGCGGCAGCCATTCTCGCTCTTTCCGACAAACCACTCGCCAAGCGGCTGGCGAAATGGCGCGACAAGCAAACCAGCGCGGTCGCGGAAACCCCGTCCGACAAATGAGCGACACAAAGCATCTGACAGCGCCCGTCGCGCCGGGCGGCACGATCGGCATTCTCGGCGGCGGACAGCTCGGCCGCATGCTGTCGCTTGCCGCTGCCCGCCTCGGCCTGAAGACGCATGTCTACTGCCACGACAAGCACGCGCCGGCATTCCAGGTCAGCGATCGCCATACGGTCGGCGAGTTTGATGATGCTTCCGCTATCGCGAAGTTCGCCGAAACGTGCGCCGCGGTCACGTTCGAATTCGAGAATGTCCCGGCGACCGCAGTGGAACAGATTTCCTCGCTGAGGCCCGTGAATCCTGGCGCAAAGGCACTACGCATCACGCAGGACCGCTTCGAAGAAAAGTCCTTCGTCAAGTCGCTTGGCCTCGCAACCGCGGCGTTCCACGCTGTCGATTCCGAAGAGACCGCGCGGGCAGCCTTCACTGCGCTCAAGGGCGGTGGCGTGCTCAAGACGCGGCGTCTGGGTTATGACGGAAAGGGCCAGGCCAAGGTGTCGAACGCCGATGAAGCGGCGGCGGCGGTCAAATCCTTCAAATTCGCGCCGTCGATCCTTGAAGCCTTCGTCGACTTTTCGTTCGAAGCATCGGTCGTGGCAGCGCGCGGCATGGACGGCAGCTTTGCGGCCTACGATCCGCCGGAGAACATCCACGAGCATCACATTCTTCGCCGCTCCATCGTTCCCGGACGCCTGACGCACGCACAGAGCGATGAGGCCAAAGTCATTGCACGCAAGATCGGCGAAGCGCTCGACTATGTCGGCGTGTTCGCGGTCGAACTCTTTGTGCGCAAGGACGGCGCATTGCTCGTGAACGAGATCGCGCCCCGCGTGCACAATTCGGGACATTGGACTCTGGAGGCCTGCGCCGTCAGCCAGTTCGAGCAGCATATCCGCGCCATCGCTGGCTGGCCGCTCGGCGATCCTTCGCGTCATGCCGACGCGGTGATGGAGAACATCCTGGGCGAAGAGGCGGCAGACTGGCGCAGCTACGCAGAAAGGCCCGGTGCTTTGCATCTTTATGGAAAATCGGAGATACGCGCGGGCCGCAAGATGGGACATTTCACCACGCTTTCCCCGTTGACGAAGACCCCGCCGCGACAATAGGGTCCGCGCCCATGACCAAGATGACGAAGCGCACGACCAAGACGACGAAGCCCTGTCGGGCTTCGGAACTTGCGCGCGCGTAACAGTCAACGCATCGCCTGATCCGAAGCCCCGCCGAAAGGTCCGGGGCTTTTTTGTTGCCTTGAGGAGACGAGCATGAAGAACCCCGTGATCGCCATTGTCGGCGCAACCGGTGCCGTCGGCGCCGAGTTCATCGGCTGCCTGACGGCGCGCAATTTTCCGGTCGGCAAGCTGAAGGCACTGGCGAGCGCGCGCTCGGCCGGCAAGACGCTCGATTTCCGCGGCGAGAAGATCGTCGTCGAGGAATTGACCGACAGGTCCTTCGACGGCGTCGATATCGCGCTGTTTTCCGCAGGCGGCGGCATCTCGCGGAAATTCGCGCCTATCGCGGTGAAAGCGGGCGCGGTGGTGGTCGACAATTCGTCGGCCTTCCGCATGGATCCGGACGTGCCGCTGGTGATCCCGGAGATCAACGCGGACAGAATCAGGGACCACAAGGGGATCATCGCCAATCCCAATTGCTCGACGATCACTGCGCTGGTTCCGCTCTGGCCGATTCACAGGAAGAACCGCATCCGGCGCGTGATCCTGTCGACCTATCAGGCGGCATCGGGCGCCGGCGCGGCGGCCATGGAGGAGCTCGAGCAATCGACGCGGGCGTTTCTTGACGGCAAGCAGTTCCAGCCGCGCGTCCTGCCGCATCCTTATGCCTTCAACGTCTTCAGCCACAACACGGATATCGATCCAAAGACCGGCTACAACGACGAAGAGACCAAGGTCATCAGGGAGACGCGCAAGATCTTCGCGGACGACAAGATCGCCATCGGCGTGACCTGCATCCGCGTACCGGTGCTGCGTGCGCACAGCGAATCGATCACGTTCGAATGCGAGAAGCCGATCACGGAGGCGGAGGTGCGCGCGATTCTGGCCGATGCGCCGGGCGTCAGAATCGTCGACGACCGCGAGAAGAACTATTTCCCGATGCCGATCGACGCGTCCGGCCAGGGCGATGTTCTGGTCGGCCGCATCCGCAAGGACCTGAGCGATCCGTCGGGCCATTCGATCGCGATGTTCGTCGCGGCCGATCAGCTTCTCAAGGGTGCGGCGCTGAACGCCGTGCAGATCGCAGAATATCTGATCTAGGTCTTGCGCGCGCCGAACGAGCCGAGAATCTCCGAAAGCGGCGGCAGGCGATCGAAGCCTTCCTTTACCTGCGCCTTGAACTTCTCGAACTGCATCACATTCTCGATGCGGTCGGCAAGGAACTGGGTCGTTGCGCTTTCGTCCGGGCTGGTATCGGTGAACCAGCGCATCATCGTGGCGGAGTAGACGCCGGCGAGAATTCCGCGCTTGGTGTAGAAGTTGAAGTCGGTCGACGTATCGCCGGCCGCGCGCCACATCGCATCGACCGTGCGGTAGACGAGCTTTGCGCCAAGCGCCGCATGCGGCGGCAGCGTGAGGAACGCAGCCGCGCGGCGCGCAGCTTCCTTGTGCGGACGCACCGCCTCGATGCGCGCCATGACGGCGGCGGCGATTCGAGAGCGGATCTTCATCGTCTTCAGATCCATCGAGGCCAGCGTCTTTTCCATCTCGGCATCGGCGCTGTGTGAAAATGCCTCGACAAGACTGAGCGGGCCCTGCGGAAAGAGGCGTGCAATCGCGTCCTTGTCCGCGCCGGCTTCTTTCGCCGCGCCGACCAGAACCTTGTCGCTGAATCCGTCGAACACCACGTGCTTGAGCGCGGCCTCGAGCATCGCTGCCTTCAGCTTGGCGTCGTCGGTCTTTTTCTTCCTTGGCGTCATTCTTCCTTCGCCCAATGGCGCGCTTCGGTTTCGAAGATCAGCTTGCTCATGTCGGTCATGCGGCTGGGATAGAGCGTGCCGTCCAGATGATCGCACTCATGCTGCACGACGCGGGCATGGAATCCCTTCGCCGTGCGTGCGACTTCGCGTCCCTCCAGATCAAAGCCGCGATAACGGATGTGGAAGGCGCGCTCGACAAAGCCGCGCAGTCCCGGCACCGACAGACAGCCTTCCCAGCCGCCCTCGATTTCCGGGCCCACAACTTCGATCTGCGGATTGATGAGAACGGTCAGCGGCGCCATGTGGTCGAAGCGTTCTTCGTCGGAAAGCCCGGGATCGCTGCGCCCTTCCGGCGCCTGGAAAACGACGACACGCAGCGGCACATGGACCTGCGGCGCGGCAAGGCCGGCGCCGTTGGCGTCGATCATCGTCTCGATCATGTCAGAGACGAGACGGCGTATTTCCGGCGATCCAGGGTTCGCGACCGGTTGCGCGACTTGTGCCAGAACCGGGTGGCCCATCCGGGCGATCTTCAATATTGCCATGAATTCAACCGTTTAGATCCATCGTAGTCTCGCTCGGCCCACTGTCTATTCTACAGCGGTTATTCGTATTCGGGTTTTTCTACCCCCTCCCCCGGTGGACATTTTTTTCCGGATCAATTCGCACCGGGTCGCCTGGAGGGTCGGGCGGTATGTAGGATTTTTTTCCGGAAGGTCAAGTGCGGTGGACAGGCCAAAACCCTTCTGTTATCACCCGCGCCTCCCAAATTTGGGCCTGAAGGAGCGCATTTTGCAGATCATCGTTCGCGACAACAATATCGACCAGGCGCTGAAGGCGCTGAAAAAGAAGATGCAGCGTGAAGGCATCTTCCGCGAGATGAAGCTGAGGGGCCACTACGAAAAGCCGAGCGAGAAGCGCGCCCGCGAACGGGCGGAGGCGATCCGCCGCTATCGCAAGCTGCAGCGCAAGCGCCTGCAGCGCGAAGGCCTCCTGCCGCGCTAGGCCGACCAGGCATGAATTCTGAAAAGGCCGTCCGATCCGGGCGGTCTTTTTGTTTGTCCGCCGTGGTGCCAAGCTTCCACCGTCATCCGATGGAGAGCGCCATGCGCGCCACGATTTGTGTATTTACGGTCGCCGCCTGTCTGACGAGCATCACCGCGACCGCTTGGGGCCAGGAACCTGTTCCGAAAAAAGTCGGAGAGTGCGTGGCGACCAGCGTAAAGGACGTCAGCTCGCGCCTCGAGGGCGTCCCCGACAGCGGCTCTGCCATCGAATATGCGAACGGCGTTTATCAGGTGTCGTACGACACGATCGCCGGGATCACCGCCTCGCGCGCTGGCGACAGGATCAAGCTTTGCCTGACGGCCCTGCCTTCGAATTGCCCGCCGGGCGATGATCGCGGCAAGACCTATCGCGCCACGAACCTGCGCACCAACAAGAGTTGGGAAGCCCCCGATTCTGAACACATGTGCGGCGGCGCCTAGTTCCGCCGGCCTGTCAGCACTTGCACACCGCTCCGCACCAGCCCGCCGAGTGACGGCGGCCTTTCGGTCGTGAGGACATGTCGCGCGAAGACGCGGCCCATCCACCAGATGAGAAATCCCGTCGTCGCCAGCGCGAGCAACGTGGTTCCCCAGATCTGCAGCGCCGGCGGATGCGATGCGATGCGCAGCATCATGAAGAACGGCGTGTAGAACGGCACCCAGGAGATCAGCGTCGCAAACTCGCCATTGGGATCGCGCATGATGCCCGAGATCATCAGGTTGGGCAGCATCAGGATCAGCATGGCCGGGCCAAGGAGCGCCTGCGCATCGGCGAGCGAGCTCGCCATGCTGCCGATAGCAAGGAAGATCGAGCCGTAGATCAAGAGTCCGCAGAAGAAGTACAGCAGCAGGAGCGGCAGCGTGTCGATCGTCGAGACGGATCGCATCGCACCGAAGACAAGCTTGATCGTGCCGGCGTCCGCGAGCGCCATCAATCCGAACAGCGCCAGGGCCCAGATGCCGATGGTGACAAGAGCGACAGCAATGACGCCGATCAGCTTGCCGCTGGTGATCTCGCGCGCCGTCGCACACGACAGAAGCACCTCGATCATGCGCGTGGATTTTTCCTCCACCACGCCCTGCAGCAGGACGCTCGCATTCATCACCGAAACGATGAACAGGATGACCGCCAGCACAATGGGCACGAGCTTGTCGAAGGAATCGTCACGGCCCGACTGCGTCGCGCTCTTCGTGGGATTGTGGGTTTCCAGGCTGGCCGTTGCGGTCAGCGCGTCGCTGTCCACCAGAGACGGCGCCAGGCGCTTCAGGACATTGCGGTGCATCGCGTCACTCAGCGCTTCGGACGCAAACTCGCGCAGGTCGCCATCCGAAAGGTCGCGGGCGAAATATTGCGCCGTCGCACGGCCGCCCGTGCCGAAGTCTTTCGGAATGAGGATGGCAGCAAAGAATCGATCGCTCTCCAGATAGCTCCGCGACGCTGCGCCGAACGCGTCATTCGTGACGCTTGCCAGCCTCGTGGGCGGCTCGACAAAGACAAAGCGCGGCTCGGGAACCCGGAACGGCTTGCTGCCCGTCTTCAGGAAGGGGGACAGTGCGGCGATGACGGGCCGCCAGCCGCCGAACATGCGAAACGCGGCAACCGATTGCGCCGTCTGCTGCGCCGCCAGCATGGCCGCGAGGCGCGGTGACTTTGTTTGCAGCGCATCCTCGTCGGCGTTCGCCTCGGCATATTGGGAAACCGATTTCAGGTCGCGTTCCGCGTTCTCGCGTGCAAGCGCATCGAGAATCGCGTCGCGATAGCCGCCGGCATGATCGACGATGGTGAACGTGCGCTGCGGCGCGCCGCCGGTCCATTGCGGCACCAGGATGACGATCATGATCCAGACGGGAAACATCAGGATCGAGATGAAGAAGCCGCGCCGCGTGACATATTTGATGAATTCCTGGCGCGCGATGAGGAACGTCGATCTCATGCCGCCTTCTCCACCAGCGAGACGAAGATGTCGTGCAGGGTGGGAGGCGCGACGTCGAAATGGGTGAGCGGAACGCCCTTCTCGAAGCAGGCGGCGAGCACTGCGCGGCCGTCGGCGCCCTCTGCCATGTCGAGCGTCCAGTTTCCTTGAGCAGACTCCGGCGGTGTCGCGTGCAGCACGCCGGGCACCGAACGCAGAAAGCCGAGATCGGTCTCGGCGCCGACGCGGGCACGGCGGGGAAACAGGGCGCGCGCGGCATCGAGTGTGCCGTCGAACAGCTTGCGGCCCTTGGCCATGACGACGATGCCGTCGCAGAGCCTCTCGGCGTGCTGCATCGTGTGGGTCGAGAACAGGATGGTTTTTCCTTCGGCTGCCAGCTTGCGGATGAAGACCTCGAGATCGGCCTGGTTCACCGGATCAAGGCCGGAAAAAGGCTCATCGAGGATGACGAATTCAGGATCATGCGCGACGGCGGCTAGCAGTTGAACCTTCTGCGCCATGCCTTTGGACAAGCCTTCGATGCGCACCCGCGCGAACGTTCCAAGGCCAAAGCCTTCCAGAAGCTGCCGCGCGCGGGCGAGCGCAGCCGGGCGCTTCATGCCTTTCAGTGTCGCGATATAGGCGATCGCGGCGTCGGCGCGCATGCGCTTGTAGAGACCGCGCTCCTCCGGCAGATAGCCGATGCGCGCCCGCACATCGGCGATGCCCTGTCCGAGAATCGAGATCGTGCCCTCGTCCGGCGGCAGAATCCCGAGCATCATGCGCAGCGTCGTCGTCTTGCCCGCGCCATTCGGGCCCAGAAAACCCAGGATGCGCCCGCGCGTCAGCGTGAAGCTGAGCTGATTCACTGCGGTGAATTCGCCAAAGCGCTTCGTGACGTTCGACAGTTCCAGAACGGTATCGGTCACGAAGGGTCCGGCATGATGGCGAAGCGATTCTAGATCAGGACTCGCTCACGCGATAGGCGCAGCGTCCGGCGCCGGCCAAAATATGCGAGAGCCTTTCGACGCGGATGTTTTTGCCGAGCACGCGGTGAAAGAGCGCGAGCTCCTCCCGGCACAAGCCGGTGCACAGGCGCGCGGCCGCACAGATCGGACAGTGGTTCTCGACAAAGAGCCACTGTCCCGTTTCGGGATCGCGCCTGACCTCGGCCATATATCCTTCGGCGCTTCGGATCTTGGCCAGCGCGTCGAGCTTGGCCTTGAGAGTCTGCGCCCTGTCGGTCCTGGTGCGATAGGTTTTTTCGAGATCGGCATTGCGCAGCTTGAGCAGCCTGTCGAGACCCTCCTCTCCGAAGGCCTTGCGCACCTGGACGATCAGATCGCCGGCGAGCGCGGAATGCGAGTCGGCAAAGTGGGTGTCCGCCGCAGTGGTGGCGCGCCACAGTTTCACCGGCCGGCCGCGCGGCCGCGCTTCCTCCAAATGCCCGGCCTCGCCGTCGGCTTCGAGCGCATAGAGATGCTGGCGCACGGCCATGGCCGTGATGCCGAGCTTTTCTGCGGCGGAATCGGCCGAAATCGGGCCCTCGCGTTTCAAAAGGTCGCGCACGGCGGCGCGGCCGGTCATAGGCTCTGTCTGGCGCGGGGCTGTCATGCGTTATTTTCTAAAGCTCGGTCTTGCGAAAATCAAGCTCCGGTATATTCTAAAGTTTGTACTTTGGAAAAAGAGGCAGCCATGTTCACTGCGTCCGGTGTCAGCGAGAGCGTGTTGAAGGAATTGGGCCGCAAGGTCGTTCGGCACGGCGGCAAGCAGGTGCTTCTCATCGCGGACGCCGGAAAAATCTTCGCGATCGCCAATCGCTGCCCGCACGAAGGATATCCGCTGAGCGAGGGCACGCAGGGTCCGGGCTGCGTCCTTACCTGCAACTGGCACAATTGGAAATTCGATCTCGCCAGCGGCGCGGCCCTGGTCGGGCGCGATCCGGTGCGGACCTATGCGGTTGAGGTCAGGGACGGCGAGATCTTCGTCGACCTGCGCGATCCGCCGGCCGAGGAGCAGAAGAAGCGTGCGCTGGACGGCCTGACCGCCGCCATGCGCGACACTGACATGCCGCGCATGGCGCGCGAGGTGGCGCGGCTGGAGCGTGCAGGATTTGATGCCCGAGTCGCGCTCATTCATGCGATTTCAACGTTCAACGACGGCCTCGAATATGGCGCGACGCACGCCTACGCCGCGGCCGCAGACTGGCTCGCGCTCGCCGAACGCGCACCGACGGACGCAAAGCGGCTGGCCGCGATGATCGAGCCGATTGCGCACCTCGCCTGGGACACGCGCGGCGCGCCCCGCTATCCCTATCCCGACGGCATCCGCGAATGGAACGGAGATGCTTTCGTCGCCGCGATCGAGTCTGAAGATGAAAAAGTTGCCGCCGCCCATGTGCGCGGGGCATTGCGCGACGGTGTTCCCGCACAGGAAATTCACAGAGCTTTCGGCCGCGCGGCCCTTTCGCACTATGCCGATTTCGGCCACAGCGCGATCTATACGGTCAAGACCGGCCAACTCATCGCGCGATTGGGCGCAGCATCGGCACGAGCCGGTCTTGCTCGCCCTGGTGCGCTCCCTGGTAAACGCAACGCGCGAGGAAAGGCTGCCCGAATTTCGCGGCTACGACACAGCGCTCGCTTCGTGGGATGGCCGTGGCCATCTTGCTGCGCGCGCACAAGATTTCATCGGCCTTCCGATCGATGCGGCGCTTGCGCGGACGCTGCAATCCTCTGGCCGTGACTGGCGCGAACTTTATGATGCACTGCTCGGCGCAGCGGGTTGGAATCTCCTGCACTTCGACACCGCGTTCGATCGCGCCACGGACAACCAGATTGCCGACAATGTGAGCTGGTTGGACTTCACGCACGCTCTCACCTTCGCGAACGCCGCGCGGCACATTTGCGAAGAACAGCCCGATTTGTGGCCGAGGGCGCTGCTTCAGCTTGCGCTCTTTGTCGGGCGCAACAAGGGCTATGTGAATGCGCAGCAGGATGTCGGCGCATATTCGCCAGCGGATCGCGCGCGGTTCCTAGCCGACGAGATGGCCGACCTTTACGATCACGGCATCGTCGAGCCGATCATCTCCTGCCATCGCATCAAGATGCTCTTTGCGATGGAGGATGAATTGTCGGCGGCGCCCCAGGCTCCCTGGGCCGACACGATGTGCGCGGCACTGAACCGCTATCTGCACACGCCGCAAAAGCGGCACCACGGCCTCCGGCTTGCGACCCAGGCGCAGGACTTCATTGCACGGGAGGGTTGAATGCCCAGCCCTATTCATGCGCTCGGCATCGCAGCGATAGTCGGCGGGTTGCTGCGCGTGGCCGACAGTTTCACCACGCAAGCCCTCCCGGCAGGACTGCTCGCGGCGCTCTATTTCACGACCGACATTTTCCTTCTTCTCGGTATCGCCGGGATCTATCTCAGCCGCCGGTCCACGACAGGCATGGCCGGGACGATCGGCGCTGCGATCTTCACGCTAGGCATCGTGCTGGTGCGCGTGTCGGCCTTCGGCGTACTGGGCTCGAGCGGCTATCAGCTCGGTGCCGCGGTTGCGCTGCTGGGCCTGGCGATTCTTTCCGGCGAAACGCTGCTGCGCAGGCACGGCGGTACGATGTCCGCCCTTCTCTGGCTGCTGTCGTTCGCGCTCGGAATTCTCGGCGCCGCCGGCATCGCACCTGCGACGCTGATGCCGGGCGCAGGCGTCGCGTTCGGCGCGGGCTTTGTCGGTGCCGGTCTTGAGATTCTTGCCGCCTAGGGCGTTCCGCAATCGGCGCACACGGCCACTTCGACCGTAACATGGCTGAGTTCGGGATAATGCTGGCGCAGGCTGGCCTTGATGGCTTCCGAATTGGTTTCCGTCGGGCTGACGAGCGAAACGATGAGACCGCGATGGCCGGGCCCGAGGCGCCACAGATGCAGGTCGCTCACCCGAACGCCCGTTCCCGTTTCCAGGTGGCCGCGGATATCCTTGGCTAGCGCCGGATTGTCCTCGGCATCGAGCAGGACCAGAGCGCTGTCGCGAACCAGCCCGTAGGCCCATGACGCGATGACTCCCGCGCCGATCACGCCAACCAGCGGATCGAGGTAGCGCACTCCCAGGAAAAGTCCTGCCGCCAGCGCGAGAAGCGCCAGAACCGATGTCGCCGCGTCTGCCAGAACATGGACATAAGCGGCGCGCATATTGTGATCGTCATGGTCATGCGCGTCGCCGTGATCGTGATCATGATCATGATGGTGGGAGCCGCTGAGGACGAAGGCGCTCGCGACATTCACGCAAAGGCCGATCGCCGCAATGAAGAGAGCACTGCGATAATCGACGGTGACGGGCCAGATCAGCCGCTGCGCCGATTCGTACGCGATGCCGAGCGATATCATGCCCAGCACGATGGCGCTGGTGAAGGCGGCCAGGTCGCCGAATTTTCCGGACCCGAATGTAAAGCGCGTGTCGGCGGCGTGACGCCGCGCGAGCCAGTATGCGCCGGCAGCCAGTCCGAGAGCGCCGACATGCGTTGCCATGTGAAAGCCGTCGGCAAGCAGCGCCATCGAGCCGAAGAGCCATCCGGCGGTGATCTCCACCACCATGAAGATGGCCGTGATCACGGTCGCGAGGCGGGCGCGGCGCTCGGCACTCTCGTGCCCGGCGCTCAAGAAGATGTGGTCGTGCGTCCAGACGCCGTGCGCATGCGCAGACTGTTCATCGATTGCCATGACGCAGAATACCGCCTTGCACCGCAAAAAGAAAAAGGGCCGCGTCGGTGAAACGCGGCCCTTCGTCTACGAGATGGTCAAAAATTAGTGACTGAGGACAACTTTATGCTGGTCGGCAATCGTCGCGCCTTCCAGTGTTTCGCCATGCGGCTTCAGCAGGGCGAAGGTTTCTCCGGACGCGGTCAGCAGCTCATAGCCCGAGCCGGTGGTCGTCCACTTGGTGATGTTCGTGCCGGTCGAGCAATCGGCAGCCTGGGTGAGGCTTCCCTCTGCTGTGATCGTCACGTCGCAGGGTGCCTTGGAACCGACGGCAAGCTTGTACGTTCCGGCGGCGAGCGCGGGTGCCTGAGCATAAGCAGTGCCAAAGCCGGTGAAAGCCAGAACGAAGGAAAGGGCGAGGAAGCGGGACTTGTTCATGTGAATAATTCCTTCAGGGTTCAACATTCAGAAGATTAGTATCAGGTCACCACATTTCAAGGACAATTTGTTCGCACTTGCAATAATTCTCCAATTCAATGATGTCGCAGCGAATTATTGTTTTTATATTCAATCTGTTACCGGAAAATAATTCTGCATGCCGAGCGCGCATAGGCCCAATGCGCAGCCGCAAAAGGTGCGGCGCAGCAAAACTTTCCGCGGCGGCTAGGCCGCCGAAACGCGAAAAATCGCTAAGGCTTCCCTTGGGTTATGGTCTGATTCGTGAGCAGGGCCCGCGCCATGTAAGCCGCGGCCAATGCGGCGGCGCACTGCACCGCGATGAACATGGGTACATCCTGCGGACGGATGCCGGCGAAGGTCGGGGTCAGGGCTCGTGCGATCGTGACGGCCGGATTGGCGAACGACGTCGAGGATGTGAACCAATAGGCGGACGCTATGTAGAGCCCCACCGCCGCGGCGACGACGCGCGCTCCGCTTTGACGGCAACCCAGGATCGTCAGCAGCAGTCCGAATGTGGCAACGCCTTCGCCGATCCATTGTCCGGTTCCGGTTCTGGCCTTTTCGCCGATCTCGAGAATCGGCAGCGAGAACATCGCATGCGCCAGGAACGTGCCGCAGACACCACCGGCGATCTGCGCAGCGACAAATATGAACGCGCGCGACGCCGTGATCTCGCCCAATGAAAACAGTGCCAGTGTCACCGCAGGATTGAATTGCGCGCCCGAGATCGGCGCGAAGATCAGGATCAAGACGCTGAGCAGCGCACCGGTTGCGATCGTATTGCACAGAAGCGCAAGCGCGACGTCGTGCGTCAATGTTTGCGCCATGATGCCGGAGCCAACCACCCCAGTAACAAGAAACAGAGTCCCGAGCCCCTCCGACGCCGCCTGGCGTGCGAGATCAGGCTCTGCCGATGTCATCGACATGTTTCTTCAGGGTGAGGTGGTCGAGTTTTTCGATCGGCAGCGCCGTAAATACGCGAATTCTGTTGGAAAGCTGGCGCAACGTTTCACGAAATGCATGCGCCCGGTTGACGTCACTACCGCCGACCGCGGCCGGATCAGCAACGCCCCAGTGTGCGGTCACAGGATGGCCCGGCCACACCGGACACACTTCGCCGGCCGCGTCGTCGCAGACGGTGAAAACGAAGTCCATCACCGGCGCATCCGGCTTGGCGAATTCATCCCAGCTTTTGGAACGAAAGCCCTGTGTCGAAATGCCGGCCCGTTCCAGCGTTTTCAGCGCGAGCGGATTGACTTCGCCCCTCGGAAAACTGCCTGCGGAGTATGCGCGAAATCGTCCCTTGCCTTCGAAGTTCAACAGCCCTTCGGCCAGAATCGAGCGCGCCGAATTGCCCGTGCAAAGGAAGAGAACGTTGTAGACCTTTTCGCTCATGCTGCACCTCCACAGCAGACGCTTACTTTCGCGGGCTCCTGCTTTTTCGCCGGGCTCGGGCAGCACGCGGCCGTCGAGGCCATGCTCATTTTCGTTTCGTCGGTGCCGACGCCATAGACCGTGAGGTCGCCCGTCGTGCGAAAGGTTTCCCAGCGCACACCTTGCGGATCCGTCGCCCATGCCTTGTCGCTGATCGCGTAGCAGCAATTGGCGGATTTTTCTTCGACAATGCTTCCGGCCGCCGAGAGCGCGCGCTTCGTGGCTTCAGCCAGAGCGCCATCGTCTTCGACCTGGATGCCGAGATGGCTGAGCCCGGCATCGCCACCAGTTGAAATCGCAAAATTCACGCGCGGATCATCCAGCATCCATTTGGCGTAGTCCGCTTCCAGTTTGCTCGGCTTGGTACCGAACAGAGCGCTGTAGAAGCGCACGGACTGGGAAAGATCATTCACATGCAGGTGAACATGAAGACGGTTCATCGCAGTTCTCCATCGCATTGAAATTGCAGAATTCGGGACGGCCGGCGCAGCAATCCTCCACCAGATAGGCAAGAAGCTCGCGCATGCCATCATAGCGCGCGGCGTAGAAGAGACTTCGGCTCTCACGCCGCTGGGTGATCAGTCCGGCGCGCTCCAGTTCCTTGAGATGAAAAGACAGCGTCGGGGCCGGCGTCTTGAGCGCATCCGAGATGGCGCCCGCGCTTTCGCCTTGCGGGCCGGCGCGCACGAGACGGCGGAAGATCGCGAGACGCGTTTCCTGGGCGAGAGCTGCCAGGCTGGTGAGGGCTACCTGATGTTCCATATTTCCAGAATAATGAAAATGATAGTTTTGTCAAGCAAACGGGACGAATTTCCTGCAAACGCGTCATCCTAAAACTGCTTTGACTCTATCGAATTACTAGAGTTAAATGCCGTGACCGCGCGCTTGCGCGTGGCGTTTCCTCCCTGAACTTGGCGGGCCGGAGGACGAATTCGGGGCAGCTTTGCGCCGCTTCCCAAAGCGATCATATGATCCGGCCCGCATCTTTTTCCCTTGTAAAGGTTAGCCTATGCCGAAGATCACCACCCGCACTCTGACCCCGACAATCGGCGCGGTCGTTGAGGGCGCGGACCTTTCCCAGCGGCTCGCTGACGAGGAGATCGCGCAAATCCGTGCAGCGCTTCTGAAGCACAAGGTAATCTTCTTCGAAGATCAGCACATCACGCCGGTGCAACATCGCGATTTCGCCGCGCGCTTCGGCGAGCTGCACACCCATCCGCTCTATCCCGGCGTTCCGGAAGCGCCGGAGATGTTCATCCTCGACAATCACGCCAGCAATCCGACGGACAATGACGCCTGGCATACCGATGTCACCTTCATCGAGACGCCGCCGCTCGGCGCGATCCTCTATGCCAAGCTGCTTCCCCCGGAAGGCGGCGACACCTGCTTTGCCAATATGCAGGCCGCATTTGAAGGCCTTTCGAAGCCGCTGCAGAAATTCCTCAGCGAACTCGATGCCGTGCACGATTTTGCGCGCGGGTTTCCCGCCCGCGGACAAGTCGCGAAAGAGGCCGGCGCCGACAAGCATGCCCGCGCGCTGGAAGAACATCCGCCCGTCTTGCATCCCGTCGTGCGCACGCATCCGGAAACCGGCGCCGATGCGCTGTTCGTGAACTACGGCTTCACCGATCGCATCAAGGGCCTTCGCCGGGATGAGAGCGATGCGCTGTTGCGCATGCTGTTCGTGCATGTGCAGAAGCCGGAATATCAGGTGCGCTGGAAGTGGAAGCCGAATTCGCTGGCCTTCTGGGACAATCGCATCACGCAGCACTACGCCGTGAACGACTATCTGCCGAACCGCCGGATCATGAACCGCGCGACAATTCTCGGCGACCGGCCGTTCCACCACTCGCGCAAGCCGGTAGGCTCAAGACTAGCGGCGGAGTGAACCGGCCTAGTGCGCCGCGCTGAGAGAATTGGAGATCCTGGCCACGACGGGATCCCAGACCTCGCGCTCGATGGACGGATAGGTCATTTCGAACGACGTCAACACATCGCCGCGAATCAGCGTCTTGCGGTAGTAGATCCCGTTCTTGGCCTCGCAGGACACTGCAACGAGGGTGACTTTCATGACCCGATAGGGAGCCGAATTCGGCAGGCAATCCTGGCTCGCTTCGGCCGCGATATCCGCCGGCGTTTGTTGCAGCGAATTGTACGACGCCCACACGACGAAATAGGCGCCGCCGCGCAAGGCATGGAACCGCCGGCCGTCGCCATCACTCAATTCCGGCTCCGCTTCGAAGAGATCGGCCGGATAGGAGATCGAGTAGCCATAGCGGGCATTGTGATAGACGGCCGGCGAATCGACGCTCTGTGCCACGGCCGCCGTCGGCAAAAACATCAACGTCAGGGCCAGCCAGCGCATGACGCGGCCTATCTGCCCTTGAACACCGGCGTGCGCTTTTCGACAAATGCAAGCATGCCTTCCCTGGCGTCCTCGGTGCGCATCATCGGCAGAAGCTGCAGATAAACGTGATGCACATGCTCGTTGAACGGCTCGTTCAGTCCCATGCGCATCATGCGCTTGGCCGCCTGCACGGCGAGGGGCGCATTTGCTGCGATCTCGGCAGCGAGCGCCTGCACGCGCGGCATCAGTTCGGCATCGGGAACAACGTCCGAGACAAGACCCTGCTCAAGGCATTGGTCGGCGGTGAGCGTGCGGCCGGTGAAGAAGATCTCCGCTGCCTTCGACCAACCCAGCATGCGCGGCAACAACCATGTGCCGCCGGACTCCGGGAGAATGCCGCGCTTGACGAAGGACAGAGCAAACTTCGCCGACTTGGCCATGATGCGGATGTCGCAGCCGAGCGCAGTGTCCGCACCATAGCCGGCGACGCCGCCGTTGATGGCACAGACGACAGGCTTGTTCATGGCATGCAGCACCGTCGGCGGGGTGTTGCGCAGATCGATGTCGGTCGAGACGGCGCCGGCGCCGCCGCCGATCTCCAAACCCTTGCCCTGCGTCTGGGCGCGCAGGTCCAGTCCGGCGCAGAAGGCGCGCCCGGCGCCGGTCAGGATCACGCAACGCACGTCGCGGTCGGCATCAGCGTCGACAAGCGCCTGGGCAAGCGCGCCCAGCATAGGACCGGAGATGGTGTTCATGCGCTCCGGCGCATTCAGCGTGATGGTCGCGATATGGTCTTTGACGTCGTAGAGAACTTCGCTCGTGACGATGCGTTCGGGCTTGTTCATGGCGCACTCCCCAGAATTTTGTGCGCGAAGATTAGGCCCGAAACGCCGGACTGGCGAGGGTGACGCTACGTCGCCGTTCAGAGCTGCGGCGTCATGGGCCGGCCGAACGGCCCCTGAAGCGTCAGCTCCTTCTGGCTGCCATAGAAGTCGGCGATGCCGTCCCACGCGCGGTGATTGAGCTCCAGCAGGAACAGGATCCGCTGCATCGTGACGCGCTGGCGTGCCGGACAGATCGCGGGAACATGCTCGAAGCAATCGCGCGCGATGCTGTTGTGATTGAGCGTTTCGTTGAGATCATCATGATCCTGCGACACGCTGCGAAAGGCCGGATTGGCCTCGCCCACCGACGCAAGCCGAAGCGAAAGGCGCGGCGGTTCGCCGAACACGCCCTCGATCACCATGATCGCGGCGAACGATGTGATGGGATCCAGTTCGGCCGCCATGGTGAGAGCATCGACGAAGGCGAAGTGCAGCGGCAGGGGCAGCATCGCGTCCAGCGCGCGCGGCGTGACGCCCAGCGCTTCGCAGGTCGTGCTCTCGAGCGCTTCGTGGCCGACTTCTTCGGCAAAATATTGGAATATCAGACGCCGCAGCGGACGCGCGAGACGCTTGCTCAGAAGCGGCGAGACGATCTCCACGAAGCGGCGCGTCACATGATATTGCTCGACATAGGGACCCGCGATCAGCGGCGATGATGCATCCTTGAGCGCTTCCAGCGCGGTGACGTAACGATTCGGGCCCCAGAGCGACAGCGTCTCGCGCGTCAGCAGTTCGGTCTGGCGCATGAATTCCAGGCCCGACGACAAGCTCAGGTCCGCAAGCGGCGCGGCCGCAAAGCGCGCCGCCGCTTCCGTCGAGCCTTGCGCGATGCAGTGGGCGATCAGCCACAGGTGACTGGCCAGATCATGTTCATCGTACAGACCGCCCGCCACGAGCAGCGGGGCGATCTCGCCCGGCGACGCTTCGAGCCCGGCCAATCGCGCCAGCAGCGCGCTCGCGGCCGCCAGCGTCGGTGGAGACGCACGGCGAAGATATTCGAACTCGATCACCGCAAGTCCGAGGAAGAAGTTCGGCTGTACCGCGGCATCGAAGGGATCGCCGTCGGCAAAAAACGATGTGCCTGCCGCCAGTGTGCGTGCGATCTGGCCGTGCAGCAGCGCAGCATGCGCCGAAGCTATCGCGCGGCCACCCGGACCAAGACGGTCCAAGAGCGCGGCATGCGTGCCGCTGACGAGATCGCGGACATGGCGAGCCTGTCGCGCCAGTGCGTCGCCGGATTCGTCGCGCGTCTCGCGCAGGAGGCTCCGGGTGTCGAGAAAGGTCGCGATGGCGTGCCAGGCAGAATCCGGTTCGCTCGCCTTCAGTGTTTCCCACAGCGGCGAGCCGGCGTCGCGCAGCTTGGCGAGTTCGGTGACCAACTGGC
Source organism: uncultured Alphaproteobacteria bacterium (assembly GCA_963741725.1). Taxonomy (GTDB): domain Bacteria; phylum Pseudomonadota; class Alphaproteobacteria; order Micropepsales; family Micropepsaceae; genus Rhizomicrobium. The sequence goes on from CAVUJC010000009.1 coordinate 58,804, forward strand.
CGGCGCCTTGCGCATCGTCCAGTTCGAACCGATAGCACTGGCTACCGGAGTGCAGCATCACCGTCCTGCTGCCATGCGCATGTTCGATCGCATCGACGCAAAGCTGGGGCCGGTGATAGCGGTGAAAGGTCCAGAGCTGCATCGCGCCTACGCAAAGACTCGTGGCAGGGCGCACGTCTCATCGCCGTAAAAGGAGAGAATCTGTTCCTCCTGCAAAACCAAAGTTTCGACCATCAGCGCAACATGGCGTTTGACCACCGTGCAGCTTTCGCGGTCGACGGCGCCCTCCAGAGACAGGAAGGCTCGCGAGATATCTTCGTGGTCATAGTCGTTGTTGATGTCGGCGTGTTTGCGCAGCGGCAGATAAAAGGCGTCCGGCAAGCCAAGTCGCACGCAGCGTTCGTCGAACGCATCGATGAATTCCGGTTGCGCCCGTTCGAAGAGGAAAAGACAGGCCTTGAAGGACAAGGGATGCTGGCGGGCATAGACGCCGAGCGAGGCGCCGAGCGCAAAGGTCGCTGGCAGAGGCTGGTGCAATTCGAGCTCCTCCGCCGTCACGCCGACAGCGCCGAGCGCCGCACTCAGAAACCGGTCATGGCCCAGTTCCGACTTCAGAAAGTCCTGAACCAGGTCGCGTTCGCGCAGAGTGTGCGCGGTGGCGAGCGCAGGACCTATCAGCCCCGGCGCTGATTTGACGATCCAGTAATATTCCAACGCGTAGCCGACCAACTGGCGCCGTGTCGCCTCGCCCCGCTTCAGCGACTGCAGGAACGCCGACCGCGCGGTGCGCGATGCGACCCGGTCTGCGATCCGCCGCACTTCGCGATAAAGCTGCGCGCCGCTGCGCGCGCCTTCGCGGGATTGCGGATCGGATTCGACGAGCAGCCTCAACCTGTCGAAATCGAGCAGAAGCCGCGGAATGCTCCCGGCGATTTCGGGCGAGACCGACGCCAGTTCCTGCGGCGTCCGGCCGCCTCTGCCGAGCTGGTCAAAAAGCCGGATGATCGCGTCGCGCTCGCCGTGTTCGAATTCGAAGGAGCACTGGCTCGATCCGCGCGAGATTTCGGCCTCGCCATCGCGCACCACGGCGCTGACGGCATCGCGGAATTTCGGTTTGCGGGGAATGTCGAGTTCTTGTTCCATCGCCCGGCGCTCAAAGTTCGGATACGCGGCGCAGCAGCGGCGCGCCGGATGTGTAGTAGCGCCAGACGCCGCTGTAGAAGGCATCGTAGAGCTCGACGAACAGCCGCGCCTGTCGTTTCAGCCGCGCAACCGTCGGCGTGTCGATCACCGGGATCTGCTGGAAGATCGCCCGTGTCAGGTTTCCATGCGCCGCCTTGATGTTGATGTTGGCGTGCGTGCGCAGCGGCGAGACAAAGTCGTCGGCAAGTCCGGACCGCTCGCAGGCCTCTATGAAGCTGTCATGCTTCATGCCCTGGCCCTCCAGCAGACCAAGCGTGGTGAAGAAGAAGAGCGGGTCGGTGTGTGCCCAATGGGCGAGCGCGTTGCACAGCGCCATCGTCTCGGGCAGCGGGATGGCATCGGCCATGTCCTCCCGCGTGAGGCCGATATGGTTCAGCGAACGCAGCAAGATCTCGTCATGGCCATATTCTTCGGAGAAGAACTGGTTGAGCAGCAGCCGTACCTGCGTGTTGGAGACATAGGACAGCACCGGCGCGTCGAAATAGCTTTCGCGAAAGAGGAAATGCCAGTTCTCGATCACCATGCCGGAGGCGAGCTTCTGCGGCACATCTCCCGGCTTTTGCGCGGCGAGGCAGGTGCGCCAGAAGATGTTCTCGTAGATGGTCGTCGCACAATATTGCTCGACCAGCTCCTCGATCTCCAGAATGACGTCGAGGCCCGAGCGGCACGCCACCGGCGCCATATCGTCGATCAGGCCGGCCTGATCGAGCGCGCGTATCAGCTCCTCCGCCGAAGCCGGGGTAAGCAGCCGCTCGTTTTCGACGATCGCGGCAAAGTCCAGCGTGCCGTCGAAGCGCTGCAAGATTCGACCGAGATCTGCGGGAGACAAATCATGCGCGCGAATCTCGACCGCATCGGCGCCGATGAACACCGACTGGCCATCGACGCGTACATGCTGGTTGAGCAGCGGCCGCAGAACCGGCGCGGAATCGTGATGGGGCATCAGGTCCGCCTGGAAAAAACGGGGGCGCTATGGCCCCCAGTTACACGGACATACGGGGGTTTTCAGAGATGAATGGCGATCAGTGTCGGCTTGCCAGCCGCCGTGTTCACCTTCACGAGGAAATGCTTTCCGCCAAGCTTGTTCGTATTGATGTAGAGGTCAGGCGTCTGACCATCGAACGTATTGGACTTCAGATCGACGCTTTTGACTTCGTGCACGGTTGCGGTTTCGTGACCGGACATCAGTTTCTCCTAGTCTTTGCCAATCTTTGAAATCGGTCAGGAAAGACCGATGCAGCACTTAACCAGAAGTTGAGTTTCAATACAACTGCAGATTGTATTCTTCGCCAATATTTGCCGCTTTGAAGACCGGAACGATCCGGCGCGTCAGGTGGGCGGAGGTGAATGGAGATAGCTCTCGACGAGCGAGCCGGCGACCAGGCGCCAGCCATCGACGAGCACGAAGAAGATCAACTTGAACGGCAAGGAGATGATCACCGGCGGCAGCATCATCATACCCATCGACATCAGGATCGAGGCGACGGCCATGTCGATGATGAGGAACGGCACGAAGATCAGAAAGCCGATTTCGAACGAGCGTTTGAGCTCGCTGAGCATGAAGGCCGGAGCGAGCGTGGTGATCGCGACCTGATCGGCTGACTTCGGAGTCTTGACGCCGGACATGTCCATGAACAGTTTCAGATCGGCATCGCGCACATGCGCCATCATGAACTTCTTCATGGGCACAGCGGTTCGATCGAACGCCTGCTCGGTCGTGATCTGGTTGTTGACGAGCGGAAGAATGCCCTGGTTGTAGGCGTCCTTGAAGGTCGGCGTCATCACAAACAGCGTCAGGAACAGCGCCAACGACACAATCACGCTGTTGGGCGGGCTTTGCTGCAGGCCCATCGCCGTGCGCAGCAGCGACAGGACGACGACCATGCGCACGAAGCTGGTCATCATGATGAGAATGGACGGCGCGATGGACAGGATCGTGATCAGCGCCACGATCTGCATCAGACGATCGGTAAAGAGTCCGCCGCCCGTGAGATCCACCGACAGTCCGCCGGCCGCAGGCGCTGCGCCGGTCGTCGCGGTTACGATCGCATTGGCTGCAGGAGAGGCGGCATAGGCCACGGCCGGAACGAGGAGCGCCAGCGCCAGGCCGATAAAGACGGGCCACAATCTCTTCATGACTGCGCCTCGGGAGCCGTGAGCACACCCGCAACGGCTGATGCGGGAATTCCGGATTCGATGACGCTGGTGCCTTCGGGGCCGCTCAGTACGAGATGTTCGACGCCGTCGCGGCGCACGATGAGAAGACGCTGACGCGGTCCGATCATCAGCGTCTCGACCACCGCAAGGCGGCGCGACGCAACCGGCTTTACGAGGCTGCCGAGGCCGAAACGGCGCGCGGCAAGACCCGCCGCGCCGACCAGGCCGAGCACCAGAAGCAGAGCGCCGATATAGCGCGCAAATTCCATCACATCCATGCGCCCATACAAACCCGTCAACCTTAATCGGGAGTTAAGCGCGGGAAGAATTTGCCCGGCAGCAATTTCCACAGCGTTAAGCCGGGCTTAATCGTTGCGGAGCAATCTGGCGGTTCTTAAGGCTAATTTTCCGTATACGGAGAACCGCATATGGCCATGAATGTCGATGACATGCCGTTGTTCACGATGCTGCGCCAGCGCATGTCGTGGCTCAGCGCGCGCCAGAACGTGCTGGCCCAGAACGTCGCAAACGCCGATACGCCCGGCTTCAATGCGCGCGATCTCAAGCCCGTCAATTTCGAGGACGTGTTGCGCACCGCGACCAAGTCGAACACCGCGAGCGCCCTGACGACGACCGATCCGCATCACATCGCGCTGAAGTCGACGAGCTCGAGCGATTTCACAGATATCGAAGCGCCGGACTCCGCCGCGCCGCCGGGAGGCAACACCGTCTCGCTGGAGCAGGAAATGATCCGCGTCGCCGATACGCAGGCCGAATACCAGGCCGCCAGCAATCTCTACGCCAAGGCGATCGACATGATGAAGCTGGCCATCGGTCACTGAAGGAGACAGACCATGGATTTCTCAACGTCTCTCATCGTCGCCGCGTCGGGCATGCGCGCCCAGTCGGACCGTATGCGCACGATCGCGGAGAACATCGCGAACGCGAATTCCGGGGCGACGACGCCGGGCGGCGATCCCTACCGCCGCAAGATCCCGACGATGCACAGCGAGTTCGACCGCGAGCTGAACGCGACGCTGGTCACTTCGGGCAAGCCCGTCGCGGACGGCAGCGATTTCACGGTCAAATACGATCCGGGAAATCCGAACGCCGACGCGAAGGGCTACATCAAGATGCCCAACGTCAACTCGCTGATCGAGATGATGGACATGCGCGAGGCACAACGTTCCTACGAAGCCGACCTGACCGTGATGGACGCCACAAAGTCGATGCTGTCCCGCACGGTCGACCTGTTGAAGAAATGACGCGAAGCGACATCCCCGAGCAAGCGGGGATCCATTCGAAGGAGTAGATCATGGCCGTTCTTCCAGCCGCCGCAGCAGCCGCCTATCAGGCAATCGCGCAGATCGGAAATGCTGGCACCGCCGGTGCCGCGAATGCCGCGACGAGCGGCGCCAACGCCGCAGGCGGATTTTCCGATTTTCTCACCAAGGCCGTGCAGGACAGCATCGGCACGATGAAACAGGGCGAGACCATGGCGGCGCGCCAGGTCGCCGGCCAGGCCAACATCGTCGACGTCGTCGGCGCGGTGAACCAGGCCGAGATCACCCTCGATACGGTCGTCGCCGTCCGCGACAAGGTCGTTCAGGCCTATCAGTCCATCATGAACATGCCGATTTAAGGATCATCATGACACCCGCAGACTCCATCGACTTTGCGCGCTCCTCGATCCTGGTGCTCCTGGAAATCATCGCGCCTGCCATGGCCACCGCACTGGTGGTCGGACTTGGCATCGGCCTGCTGCAGGCGCTGACCCAGATCCAGGAAATGACGCTCGTCTTCGTTCCCAAGATTGTGGCGATCTTTGTCGTTCTGCTTGTCACCCTGCCCTTTGCCGGAGCGGCGATGAACGGACTGATGGTCGATATCGCGCAAAGAATTTCCGCCTACTAACGGCACGGGCGGGGCGCAGTGCACATCCACCTTCCAGAGCTTTCGGGGATCATCCTCACCTACCTGCTCGTCTTCTCGCGAACGGGTTCGATGGTGATGCTGATGCCGGCGCTCGGCGAAGGCGGCATTCCGGCGCAGGTCCGGCTGGTCCTCGCGCTGGCAATTTCCGTCGCGCTCGCGCCCACCGTGCAAAGCGCCTATCCGCAGGCGGCGCCTGCGACAATGCTCCAACTCGGGCTTCTGATCGCGCAGGAGGTCACGGCCGGCGTTCTGATCGGCACGATGTCGCGCATCATCATGAGTTCGCTGCAGACGGCGGGGTACCTCATCGCCACGCAAACGGGCCTTGCCTACGCTCAGACCGTCGATCCGACGCAGCACGAACAGGGTGCCGTCATCGGCAACTTCTTCTCGCTGCTCGGCGCGGTGCTGATTTTTTCGACCGATCTGCATCATGTCGCCATCGGCGCGATCGCCGGCAGCTACCGGATGCTGCCGCCGGGCGCGGCGCTTCCCACCGGCGACATGGCCGAACTCACGATCCGTCTCGTCAGCAGCGCCTTCGTGCTCGGCTTTCAGCTTGCGGCGCCGTTCCTGGTGTTCGGCTTTGCGCTCTATGCAGCGCTCGGCATCCTTGCGCGTCTCATGCCGCAACTTCAGGTCTTCTTCGTGGCGATGCCGATCAACATCATGTTCGGCTTCGTGCTGATCTCGCTCCTGCTCGGCTCGATGATGACGCTGTTCCTGAACTACTACGCCAGCGAAATGGCGAATTTCCTGTGAGCGCGCGCAGGAAAAGTGTGCGGCGGTTTTCGGTCAGCGAGTGCGACAAGAAGTTAACCCGCCATGGCTGACGATCGCGATCCATCACAACAGACAGAAGAGCCGACACAAAAACGGCTGCAAGAGGCGCGCGAACACGGCGACGTCATCAAGAGCACCGAGGTGAATGCGCTTGTGCTTCTGGCAGGCGGCGCGCTTGCGATCGCCATGTTCGGAGGCTCGGCGATGAAGGGGTTGGCCGTTGCGATGCGCCTGTTCCTCGAACAGCCGGACCAGATGAGCCTGGATCCGGGAGACATCATGGCGCTCGCGCGTCACACGGTGATGTCCATCGGAACGATACTCGCCCCGGTTTTCGCGGTCATGATGGCGGCGGCGGTCGGCGGCCACCTCATCCAGGGCACGCCGACTTTTTCGCTCGAAAAAATCAAGCCAAATCTCTCCAAGCTGTCGCTGGTTTCCGGCTTCAAGCGCATCTTCGGAATTGACGGGCTGTCAAATCTGGTCAAGGGCCTCGCCAAGATGCTGATCGTCGGCTTTGCGGTATGGACCCAGATCTGGCCCGAGCGGAACATGCTGGAGTCGGTCCTGAACCAGACGCCGATGGGCGTCGTCGGCGACATGGACCATCTGCTGTTCAAGGTTCTGATCGCGGCCCTGGCCGCCCTGGCCGTCATCGCAGCCGCCGACTATCTGCTGCAGCGCCAGCGCTTCCTGCAGCGCAACCGCATGTCCAAGCAGGAGATCAAGGAAGAGTATCGCCAGAACGAAGGCGACCCGCAGATCAAGGCCAAGATCCGCCAGATCCGGCTGGAGCGCGCCAAGAAGCGCATGATGGCCGCGGTGCCCGAAGCGACTGTGATCATCACCAACCCGACTCACTATGCCGTCGCCCTCAAATACGAGGCCGGCAAAATGGCGGCCCCGATCTGCGTGGCCAAGGGCATCGATGCGCTGGCCCTCAAGATCCGCGAAGTGGCCAAGGAGCACGATGTTCCGATCGTCGAAAACCCGCCCCTCGCCCGTGCCCTGCACGCCGCCGTCGAGGTCGATGAGGTCATCCCGCAGGAGCACTTCAAGGCCGTCGCCCAGGTCATTGGCTATGTCATGCGCCTGACCGGCAAGATGAAGCCGAACTGAAGCGTTTCCTCCCCGCTGCGGGGGAGGTGTCGAGCAACGCGCGTCGAAGCGGGCCGTCGCATGCATCGCCCCCTCCCCGTCCTCTGGACCGACCACCCCCGCAAACGGGGGGAGGAAAACTTCGGCACGAGTGTTTCTTTCTGAGTTCCGCTAGACTCGAATCATGACTCTGGTTCGCGGGCTCTCCAGCACAAACTTGGGCGTTCCGGCCGGCGCATGGCGCTGGGCCGCGATCGGCTTTCTGTGCCTGGCGCTGGCGTCGGCCGGGCTCACGATCATGTCGGCGGACAAGGCGGGCTGGGCCGGCGTCATGCTGCTTGCCGCCATCGGCGGCGTCGCCAGCCTGTTTCTGTTCGCTGTCTGGCCCAAAGAAAAGATGAATACGGCCGATGCCAAGCGCGTCGCCGAAGCCGCGGCGCGCGCCAACGTCGCCTGGGCCATCACCGGCAGCGATGGCGCCGTCATCGACTGCAACGAGGTCTACCGCAAGATGAGCGGCGCAGCCGAGGGCGAGACCGCACCGCCGCCGGAACTGGCGCTTGCCGGCGAACCGTCCGCCGCCGTGCTCTATCGCCTGACGCGCGGTGCGGCCGAAGGCGTTCCCAAAGAAGAGTCGTTTGCGATCGCGCCTGGAATCGAAATCGTCGCGGCCGTGCGTCCCATGTCGAACAGCCAGACCGCATGGTGGTTCACGCCGCGTCTGGCGGCGTCGCAAGCGTCTATGGCGCCCGCATCGAAAGCCGCGCAGGCTGTCAACGCGCCTCCCAACCTCGGAGACATTTTCCGCGACGCGCCGGTCGGCGTCGCCTTTGCCGACGGCGAGGGCAAGCTCATCGACGCCAATCCGGCTTTCGCGAAATTCTTCGGCGCGCAAGGTGCACTGCAGGGCCGGGCGTTCGGCGAGATGGTCGATGTCGCTGACCGTGCGCGCATCATTGAACTCATCACGCAGGCGGCCCATGGGACAAACAATGTCGCCTCGGCCGAACTGCGCGCCGCAGGACAGGAAGAACGCACGGCCGAATTGTTCGCAAGCCCGATCAGCGGCGGACGCGTCATTCTCTATCTCGTCGACGTTTCGGAACAGAAGGCGCTCGAGACCAAGTTCGCGCAGTCGCAGAAGATGCAGGCCGTCGGCCAGCTCGCCGGCGGCGTGGCGCACGACTTCAACAATCTGCTGACCGTCATCATCGGCAATTCCGAATTCCTCCTGATGCGGCACCAGGCCGGCGATCCGTCATTCAAGGAGATCAACGAAATCCACCAGAACGCCCTGCGTGCAGCGACGCTGGTCGGCCAGCTTCTCGCTTTCTCGCGCAAGCAGACGATGCAGCCGCGCGTTCTGGCCGTCCGCGACGTCGTCGGCGAACTTGCACTGATGCTGCGCCGCCTGTTGCGCGAAGGCGTCGACCTGAAGCTCGAGCATGGCGCCGATGTCTGGCCGGTGCATGCCGATGAGGCGCAGCTTTCCAACGCGATCATCAACCTTGTCGTCAATGCGCGCGACGCCATGCCAAAGGGCGGAACGGTGACGATCCGCACCGCGAACGAGAATGTGCTGACGCCGTCGGCGCTCGGTACCGCGATCATGCCGGCCGGCGAATATGTCCGCATCGAGGTGTCGGACAGCGGCATCGGCATTCCCAAGGAGCATCTGGGCAAGATCTTCGATCCGTTCTTCACGACCAAACCCGTCGGACAAGGCACGGGCCTTGGCCTTGCGACGGTCTATGGCATCGTCAAGCAGACGGGCGGGTTCATCACGGTCGACAGCGAGGTCGGCAAGGGCACGACCTTCCGCATCTTCCTGCCGCGCCACCGCGTCGATGAGAACGCTCCGGTCGTCACCGAGCCGGAACGCGCCGGACCGCGCGATGTCACCGGCCAGGACACGATCCTTCTCGTGGAAGACGAAGAGGCGGTGCGCAGCTTTGCCGCGCGCGCGCTCAAGCTGCGCGGCTACAGCGTGCTGGAAGCCGCCGGCGGCGAGGAAGCGCTGGAGATCGTGCAGAACGCCAAGGCCCCGATCCATCTTCTGATCACCGACGTCGTCATGCCGAACATGGACGGCCCGACGCTGGTACGTGCGGTCAAGCGCATCCGTCCGGAGATGGCCGTGATCTTCATGTCCGGCTATGCGGAGGAAGCTTTCCGCCGCAATGACGAGAAGGCCGAGGACCTGCACTTCCTGCCCAAGCCTTTCGGTCTCAAGCAACTGGCCGCCAAGGTGAAGGAAGTCCTTGCCGGTGCTCCTGCGCCCAAGCGCGTGGGCTAAGTCCGCGGCGCGAAAATCTGCGACCGCAAATCGGGAAGCGGCACACGCCGGCGCAGGATCGGCACCATCAGTTCGAGCACATCGTCCCGGAATAAGTAGTGATGGCTGAGCGCGGCCGCGGCATGAACGCCCACCAGTCCGGCGAGCGCCAAGGCTCCCATCTGGTGCAGCGCATAGACCCGGTCGGCGAGCGCCATGTTCCGTGCCATGAGCGCGGGTACCGTCCAGATGAACATTTCAAACGGATGGCCCCTCAGCAGCATCTGAATCAGCCCGGTGAAGGGTTGCAGAATCAGCAGCGCATAGAACGCGTACTCGTTCGATTGCGCGGCCCATCTGGTGATCCGCCACATGTTCGCCGGGAACGGCGGAAAGGTCGCGAAGCTTCTGCGCCACGCAAATCGCAGGACCGTCAGGCCCCATACCAGCACGCCTGCGGAGCGGTGATAGAGCAGCAGGTCCGGCATAAGCGGCAGTGCGTCGAGCCTGGTCATTACCCAACCGCTCGCGAGAAGAAGGAGAACGAGCGCCGCGCTCAGCCAATGGATCGCAACGGTGAGCGCATCGAACCGTCCGCGCACGGTCCGGCCGTCGCGCAAGACAACGGCTTGCGAGATTCGCATCGTTACCCTCGGGATCGTTTCCCCCATGACGGGGCTTACGCGGCACTTATTCCTCCGCCTGCCGTCAGCATTTCGCGCCCGTTTCCCCGCGTGATTGTGGGGGGAATCACCTGCCAAGACGGGGCCGGATTCGGTGTCACATGTCCGTCATGGACATAGTTAGAACGGGTGTGGAACAAGATTTGGTATATTTCAGCTATTTCAACGCATTAACCAGCGTCTTGCCAATGAGAACAAAGCGTGTACTTTAAGGCTCACGTGGCGGCCGCTTGGGTTTTCCGGGCGGCTCTGAAATAAGGAGACGGTTCTCATGTCACAGGCGGCATTGCGGGTAGTGGCCAAGGAAGAAAATAACGAGAAGAAGCGGGCGCTTGAGGCGGCCCTGACCCAGATCGACCGAGCCTTCGGCAAGGGTTCGGTCATGAAGATGGGCGCGCGCGATCTGGGCGTTGCGACCGATGCGGTTTCGACCGGCTCGCTCGGCCTCGACATCGCACTGGGCATCGGCGGGCTGCCGCGCGGCCGCGTGATCGAGGTCTATGGACCGGAATCGTCCGGCAAGACGACGCTGGCCCTGCATGTGGTCGCCGAGATCCAGAAAAAGGGCGGCATCGCAGCCTATATCGACGCCGAACATGCGATGGATCCGGGCTACGCCAAGAAACTCGGCGTCGACATCGATGAGATGCTCATTTCGCAGCCGGACACGGGCGAGCAGGCGCTTGAGATCACCGACACGCTGGTGCGTTCCGGCGGCGTCGACATCGTCGTGATCGACTCGGTCGCGGCGTTGACGCCCAAGGCCGAACTGGAAGGCGAGATGGGCGATTCCCTTCCCGGCCTTCAGGCCCGTCTGATGAGCCAGGCACTGCGCAAGCTGACCGCCTCGATCTCCAAGTCCAACACGATCGTGCTCTTCATCAACCAGATCCGCATGAAGATCGGCATCATGTTCGGCAATCCCGAAACGACGACCGGCGGCAATGCGCTGAAATTCTACGCCTCGGTGCGGCTCGATATCCGCCGCATCGGCGCGATCAAGGACCGCGACGAAGTGGTCGGCAACCAGACGCGCGTCAAAGTGGTCAAGAACAAGGTCGCCCCGCCCTTCAAGCAGGTGGAATTCGACATTATGTACGGCGCCGGAATCTCCAAGACGGGCGAGCTGCTCGATCTGGGCGTCAAGGCCAATGTCGTCGAGAAGTCGGGCTCCTGGTTTTCGTGCGACGGTGAACGAATCGGCCAGGGCCGCGAGGCCGCCAAGGCGTTCCTGTCGGCCAACCCCGACATCGCCAACAAGATCGAAGCGGCCATCCGGGCCAATGCCGGCCTGATCGGCCAGAATCTGGTCATCGGCGGCGAAGACAAGGACTCAGACGGCGAGGAATAGGCGGTCTGACATAGCGTTCGTTCCTTTATTGGCATGAGGGAACGACTCCGGCGAAGGGGCGCTCCCGCCACGGGGCGCCCCTTCGTTTATCTGAAAGGGAGCGCTCCGGTTCCCCTGCCAGACCGGCATGCGGCGTTGCGGGATGACAATTGCGGCTTACGAAGGCTAAAACCGGGCCATGACAAGCCTTTCCGACGTCCGCAGCTCATTCATAGATTTCTTCCGGGACCGCCAGCACGCGGTCGTCCCGTCCTCGCCGCTCGTGCCGCGCAACGACCCGACCCTGCTCTTCACGAACGCCGGGATGGTGCAGTTCAAGAACGCCTTCACCGGCGCGGAGAAGCGTCCCTATACGCGGGCAACCAGCGTGCAGAAATGCGTACGCGCCGGCGGCAAGCACAATGATCTCGACAATGTCGGTTACACCGCGCGGCATCACACGTTCTTCGAGATGCTCGGCAACTTCTCGTTCGGCGACTATTTCAAGGAAGCCGCGATCGAATATGCCTGGGACTATGTCTCGCGCACGATCGGCCTCTCCAGGGACAAGCTCTGGGTGACGGTCTATCCGACCGACCAGGTGGCGCGCGATCTGTGGAAGAAGATTGCCGGTATGCCGGACGAGCGCATCGTAGGCCATGAGGACAATCTGTGGGCGATGGGGCCGCTTGGCCCTTGCGGCTATTGCTCGGAAATCTTCTACGACCAGGGCGAGAGCGTTGCCGGCGGACCACCAGGCTCCGACCACGAAGACGGCGACCGGTTCCTGGAATTCTGGAATCTCGTCTTCATGCAGTTCGAGCAGGTGGACGAGGAGACCCGCATTGACCTGCCGCGGCCGTCGATCGACACCGGCATGGGCCTTGAGCGCATTACCGCGATCCTGCAGGGCGTCACGAACAATTACGACATCGACCTGTTTCGTCACCTGATCGCGGCATCCGTCGACATCTCCGGCGCCAAGGCCGTCGGCGAAGCGGTGTTCAGCCATCGCATCATCGCGGACCATCTGCGTGCGACGTCGTTCCTGATCGCGGACGGCGTGCTGCCCTCGAACGAAGGCCGCGGTTATGTCCTTCGCCGCATCATGCGCCGCGCCATGCGCCACGCGCATCTGATCGGATCGAAGGATCCGCTGATGCACCGCCTCGTCCCGGCTCTGGTTGCCGAGATGGGCCAGGCCTATCCGGAGCTTAAGCGCGCCGAAGGGTTGATCGGCGAAACATTGAAGCTCGAGGAAGTGCGATTCCGCGACACGCTCGCGCGCGGCATCAAGCTGCTCGACGACGCCAGCGGGACGCTGCGCAAGGGCGACAAGCTCGCCGGCGACGTGGCGTTCAAGCTCTACGACACCTATGGATTCCCGCTCGACCTCACGCAGGATGCGCTCAAGGCGAAGGGTGTCGAAGTCGATACCGACGGGTTCGATGCCGCGATGGCCAAGCAGCGCGCCGATGCGCGCAAGGCCTGGGCCGGTTCGGGCGAAGCGGCGACCGATGCGCAATGGTTCGCCGTGCGTGACGAGTTCGGCTCGACCGAGTTTCTCGGCTACGACACCGAAAAAGCGGAAGGCAACATCCTGGCGCTATTCAGAAACGGCGAGCGCGTTCAAAGCGCGAAGGCCGGCGAGACGGTTCTGCTGCTCGCCAACCAGACGCCGTTCTACGCCGAGTCGGGCGGACAGGTCGGCGACCAGGGCACGATCGTGTCGTCGAAGGGTGAAGGAATCGTCGAAGACACCGAGAAAAAGCTTGGCGCACTTCATGTGCATGTCGTGAAGGTGACCAAGGGAGAGTTCAAGGCTGGCGACGCCGCTGATCTCACGGTCGATTCCGAAAAGCGCCGCGCCACCCGCGCAAACCACTCGGCGACGCATCTTCTCCACGCCGCGCTGAAGCGCGTGCTCGGATCGCATGTATCGCAAAAGGGTTCGCTCGTCTCGCCCGAGCGGTTGCGTTTCGATTTCAGCCATCCCAAGCCGGTGACGCCCGAGGAACTCGAGCGCATCGAGCAGATGGTCAACGCCGTCATTCGCCAGAATAGCGACACGACCACCCGCATCCTGCCCACCGACCAGGCGGTTGCTGCGGGTGCCGAAGCGCTGTTCGGGGAGAAATACGGCGACGAAGTACGCGTGCTCAGCATGGGTCATGATTTGACTGAGCCAAAGCCCTATTCCGTCGAACTGTGCGGCGGCACGCATGTGCATCGCCTCGGCGACATCGGCCTCTTCACGATCCTGTCGGAGAGCGCGGTTGCAGCGGGCGTGCGGCGCATCGAGGCGCTGACCAGCGAAGGCGCGCGGAAATATCTCGCGGGCCAGGCGGAACTCGCGCGCGAAGCCGCGGCGACCCTGAAAGCGAGTCCGGCCGAGCTGCCGGCCCGCGTCGCACAGCTTTCCGACGACCGCCGCCGTCTTGAGCGCGAACTCGCGGATGCGAAGAAGGCGCTCGCGCTGGCTGGTCCGGCGAAATCGGGCGAGGCGGATGGCGCCAAGGAGATTGCCGGGATCAAGGCGATCCTTCGCGTGGTTGAAGGTGTCAGCGCCAAGGACCTGAAGAGCCTTGCGGACGATGCGAAGTCGAAGGTCGGCTCGGGTGTCGTTGCTTTCGTCGCCGTTGCGGACGGCAAGGCATCGATCGTCGTCGGCGTGACGGACGACCTGACCAAGCGCATCAGCGCGGTCGACCTGGTGCGGCTCGGCTCCGATGCGCTCGGCGGCAAGGGCGGCGGCGGGCGGCCGGATATGGCGCAGGCCGGCGGGCCGGATGGCTCAAAGGCTGCCGATGCGATCTCCGCCATTGAAGCGAGGCTTGCCGCATTGGCGCCGGCGTAGAGCTGCGGTTGCTGTAATGGACGTAACTACGCCCTTTACCTGACATGCACCGGCAGAATCTCGGCCGAGAGTTGAACCTCGTCGCCCAGGCCATAGTGATAATAGGTTGGCCGCGAGACGTGGCGCAGAATCTTGAACAGCCTGAGGCGCAGCCTGCGTATCGGGCGCATGGCATGTTCCGGCACGAGATTCTCGTTGGTGACATGCACGATCCAATTGCCGCGGTCGGGCGACAGGTCGATTTCGCGGTGCGAGACGATCTGTTCCAGCACCGCCTCGACATTGGGTTCTTCCATGAAGCCGAACTTCAACTCGACGCGCGTGATGCTGCCTTTCTCGCTGCGCTCAAGCACCGAAACCGTGTAACGATGTTCATGGATGTAGGGCAGCTTGGGATGCACGACCTGCACGAAGATCAGGTGGCGCGGCAGGACACCAAGTCGATCCCACAAGAGCTGCAGCAGCGCCGGCGTCCTTTCGCTTCCTTCGTGGACGGGAGCCGGCACCATCAGGATCGCCGTCCGCTCGATGAAATTCGCCGATCCGCGATGCAGCGCGATCAGCTCTGGCATGCTCATCGTGTGTTTGGCCGAGTATCCGGCGTAGGTGATCTTGCGTCCCCAGCGCCAGGTCGACATGACGAGAAAAACCGTGATCCCGATCGTCAGGGGCACCCAGCCGCCTTCCATGACCTTCAGCGAATTTGCGGATAGGAACGCCGCATCGACCACCGCGACGGCGCCGAACAGCGCGGCGCTGCGCGCGATGCTCCAGTGCCAGTAGCGGCGGGCAACAGAGAACATGGCTGTCGAGGTGATGAGCATGACGCCCGACTCGGCCAGACCGTAGGCAGCGCCCAGCGCGGCGCTCGAACCGAAACTGACGACAAGCAGCGTGCAGCCGATGAACAAAGCCCAGTTGACGAACGGCACATAGACTTCGCCGGCCTGGGCATGATGGGTGTGTTTCACCTGCAGGCGCGGAAAGAGACCGAGTGCAATCGCCTGGGATGTGAGCGAGAACGCTCCGGAAATCAGGGCCTGCGAGGCAATGATCGTGGCAATCGTCGCCAGCACGATCATCGGATAGAGCCAGGCGAGCGGCACCATGCTGTAGAAGAGGTTGCCGCCGGTGACCGCGGCGCCACTCAGCAGATAAGCGCCCTGCCCGAGATAGTTCAGGATGAGACATGGGTAGGCGATGAAGAACCAGCTAATCCGGATCGGGCGCGCTCCGAAGTGTCCCATGTCGGCGTACATCGCTTCGCCGCCCGTCAGGACAAGGACGACAGCACCCAGGATGAGGAATGTGCGGCGCCAGCCGGCACTGAACAGAAACGAGAGTCCAAGCCGAGGATCGAATGCCGACAAGATTCCGGGCGCGTGCACAATCTGAACTATTCCAAGACCCGCGATCACCAGGAACCAGACGACCATGATCGGGCCGAACACCTTGCCGATACCGCCGGTGCCCCAGGACTGGAACGCAAACAAGAGCGTAAGAACCGCAAGCGTTATCGGAATCACCGTGTGCGCGAACAGAGGTGCGGCGACGGCGACGCCTTCGACCGCCGACAGAACACTGATCGCCGGCGTGATCATGCCGTCGCCGAGCAACAGTCCCGCGCCAAGCAGGAGGGTCCACATGAGCAGCGGCATGCCGCGCCGGGTGAACCTGTCCAGAAGGCCATAGAGCGCAAAGACGCCGCCTTCTCCGTCATTGTCCGCGCGCAGCACAAACGTCGCATATTTGATCGCGATGACGAGAGTCAGCGCCCAGATCACGAGCGATATGCCGCCCTGGACGTTCTCGGCCGCAAGCGCGATGTGCGTTTGTCCGAAGAAGAGAATCTTCATCGCGTAGAGCGGCGACGTGCCGATGTCGCCGTACACGACGCCCAGCGATCCGATGACCAGCGCGAGAAGCGGCTTCTTCGAGGGTGCAACAGGCGAATTTTCGGAACGCCCGGCATTGGCGATTGCCGCGTGCCGGGATTCAGGTTTGCTCATATCCACTTCTACCAGACCCTGACGACCAATTTCGGCTTCCCTGTCCGCGAGAAGCCGGGCCGTTCGCGCACCCGAATCCAGAAGACACGCGCCCGGCAAGACCAAGGCCGTTCCGCAGGATCAGTATGCAACATCACCGACCCTCGCGGCGTTGCGATGGATCAATGCGCGGGCGCAGGAACGCCCGGGCGATCAGAATTGCCGTGCCGTCAGGCGGTGAAGTAGACGCAGATCTTGTTGCCGGTCGGATCGCGCAAATAGGCACCGTACCAGCTCTGTTTTTCCGGCGGGCGATAACCCGGCGCGCCTTCGTCGGTGCCGCCATGCTTGAGACCTGCAGCGTGCGCCGCTTTCACTTCTTCGGCAGTCGTTGCCTTGAACGCGATCATCATGCCGTTGCCGAACGTCGCCGGTTCCTTGTTGAATGGCGGACAGACATAGACGCTATGTTCGTCCTTGCCCTTGGGCCCATAACCGATCCAGCCGCCATCGGCGAATTTGCGCTCATTTCCGAAGGCCGCGAATACCGCGTCGTAGAACCTGCCTGACGCCTCGCTGTCCTTGGCGCCGATGGTCACATACCCGATCATTGTGTTCTCCCCAGTTTGGCCAGACAGGCTATCGGCAAGTAAGGAACAAATCAAGAACAAAACGAGTGCGTGGACAGTAAATCTTTGGCCGTCAGCGAAGGGTTTTGAGACGTACTCGGTCGCGCCCTCCAGCGCGCTTCCGCCTGTCGCAATGACCCCGGCTCAAGTCCTGCTTTGACGTGGCGCGTCGTCATCTGCCGACTGAAGCGCCGCGGTCATCGTCGGCAGAGTGAACGCAAACACCGTTCCCGTGGGTGTATTGGGCGCAGACCAGAGCCTACCCTCATGCTCTTTGATGATCTGCATACAGATGGGAAGACCCAATCCCATTCCCGTCATTTTCGTCGTGGTGAAGGGTTCGAACAATCGCTTGCGAACATCTTCGGAGATCCCGCTCCCGGTATCCGCGATTTCCACCTGCACGACCTTGTCTTCAGGTCGGGCCGAAATCCGGATCTCGCGCCGTGCGCAGCCGCGCGTCGCCTCCGCCGCATTGGCGATCAGGTTGACCATCACTTGTTGAATCTGGACCCGGTCGATGAAGACGGCAGGAAGATCCGCGGCGATATCGTCGATGACTTTCGCCCCCGCAGTGCGAGCGACCGTCTCCGCCAGTCGCATCGCTTCGCGCAGGATCGGCGCGAGAGATTCGGACCGATGCTCGGTTGCCCCCGACATCACGTAGCTGCGAAGACCACGTACAATTTCCGATGCGCGGCTGATCTGCTCGGTGCTCTTTGCAATCAGCTCCGTGGCGGAAGAATCGCTTGCCACGGACTGGGCGAGTTTCAACGCGCCCAGATAGTTCCGCGCCGCGCTCAAGGGCTGGGAAATGTCATGCGCGAGCGCGGCCGCCATCATCGCCATCGTGTTGAGGCGCGACATCTGGACCATCGCCGCGCGAAGCTTGTCGAGACTGGCCAGTTCCTCATTGGCGTCGCGCAGTCTTCGAATGATAAGTTCCTGATCGCGCGCGAGCTGTGCCATGGACTTGGCCGATGAAGGCTCCTTCATGGCGTCGGTGACGTCGTGGACGCGGTGAATGATCCAGCGGACCGAGCCGTCATCGTTCAGCACCGGCACGTTCAGCGGACTCCAGTATTTCTCCTCAAAGCCGCCGCCTTCGGACGCCGGCCGCTCGACGTCGTAGCGCTGCGTCGCCATCGCGTCCGGCCGGCGATATTGAAGAACGCGCAGAAGCGATGCGCGCAGGTTGCGCGGTCCGTCGACATCGGGCCGCTCGGCGTTATCTGGAAAAAGCTCATAAATGACATGACCAAGCATGTCGCTCCTGGCGCATGCGCGCGAGCCCGCAATAGGCTTGCGTCGCCGCAACAATGCGGAACTGCGGATCGAGCACGCAGTAAAAACCTGCCGACTGCTCAAAGAGAACGCGGTAGTCGACTGTCGCCGAGGGCGAATCCGGCATGGCTGAACCCGAATGCTTCAAGCGGGTGATACAACCACAGCAGCCTTCGATTCGATACGCACAACTACGTATCGAGGTCGACTACGCCATCGCTTTCTTCAGGTTTTCGTCGACCTTGTCGAGGAACCCCTCGGTCGTCAGCCATTTCTGTTCCGGTCCGACGAGGAGCGCCAGATCCTTGGTCATGAAACCGGCTTCGACGGTGTCGACACAGACCTTCTCGAGCGTGTGCGCGAACTTGTCGAGCTTGGCATTGCCGTCGAGCTTGGCGCGATGCGCAAGACCACGCGTCCAGGCGAAGATAGAGGCGATGGAGTTTGTCGAGGTCGCCTTGCCCTTCTGGTGTTCGCGATAGTGACGCGTCACGGTTCCGTGCGCGGCTTCGGCCTCGACCGTCTTGCCGTCGGGTGAAAGCAGCACGGACGTCATCAAACCGAGCGAACCAAATCCTTGCGCCACGGTATCGGACTGCACATCGCCGTCATAGTTCTTGCACGCCCAGACATAGCCGCCGCTCCACTTCAGGGCGCTCGCGACCATGTCGTCGATCAGGCGATGTTCGTAGGTGATACCGAGTTCCTTGAACTTGGCCTCGAATTCCTTCTCGTACACGTCCTGGAAGATATCCTTGAAGCGGCCATCATAGGCCTTCAGGATCGTGTTCTTGGTCGACAGGTACACCGGATATTTGCGCAGGATGCCGTAGTTGAGCGAGGCGCGCGCGAAATCGCGGATCGATTCATCGAGATTGTACATTGCCATCGCAACGCCCGAACCCGGCGCGTCGAAGACGTCATGCTCGATCACTTTTCCGTCTTCGCCGACGAACTTGATGGTCAGCTTGCCCTTGCCGGGGAAGCGGAAGTCGGTCGCGCGATACTGGTCGCCATAGGCATGGCGGCCGACGACGATCGGTTGCGTCCAGCCGGGCACCAGGCGCGGCACGTTCTTGCAGATGATCGGCTCGCGGAAGATGACGCCGCCCAGGATGTTGCGGATCGTGCCGTTGGGCGACTTCCACATCTTCTTGAGCTTGAATTCCTCCACCCGGGCTTCGTCCGGCGTGATGGTCGCGCATTTCACGCCCACGCCGTGGCGCTTGATGGCCTCGGCGGCATCGATCGTCACCTGGTCGGCCGTCGCGTCACGATGCTCGATCCCCAGGTCGTAATATTCCAGCTTGATGTCCAGATAGGGCAGGATCAGCTTGTTGCGGATGAGTTCCCAGATGATGCGGGTCATCTCGTCGCCGTCGAGTTCGACGACCGGATTGGCAACCTTGATCTTGTCCATGGAAAACCTCTGGAATTGCGCCGCCGCAGGCTATAGCGAGGTGGCGCAAACCCGTCAAAGCCACAAATGACCGCCCCCGCCATCATCCTGTCCAGGCCCCAGTTGGGCGAGAATATCGGCGCGGCGGCGCGGGCGATGAAGAATTTCGGCCTGAAAGACCTGCGTCTCGTCGCGCCCCGCGACGGCTGGCCGAGCGAGAAAGCCGTCCATATGGCGGCTGGCGCTGCCGACCTGCTCGACACTGTTCGGCTTTACGACGATGTGCCCAAGGCGCTGGGCGATCTCCAACTGGTGTTCGCCGCGACCGCCCGCGAGCGCGGCGTCGCCAAGCCGGTCGTGACCCCGCCGGAAGCAGCGCGCCAGTTGCGGGCAGCCAGCGCCAAGGGCATTTGCTGCGGCCTGCTGTTCGGCAATGAGCGCTCGGGCCTCGACAATGATGAGGTTTCGCTTGCGACCGCTGTCGTGACGATCCCGACGGCTGCGTTCTCCTCGCTCAACCTGGCCCAGTCGGTGATGCTCCTTTGCTATGAGTGGTTTTGTGCAGCGGACACAACGCCCTCTGTGCGCATCGATCACGGGCCCATCGCAAGGAAGGCGACGCGCGAGGAAATGTTCCAGCTCTTCGAGCATTTGGAGGGCGAGCTTCTCACATCCGGCTTTCTCTATCCGCCGAGCAAGGAGACGCCGATGATCCGCCATATGCGCGCGCTGCTGAATCGCGCCGATCTTACCGACCAGGAAGTGCGTACCATCCGCGGCATGATCGTGGCGCTTGCCAAGGGCAAATTCCGCCGCAAGCCGCCGGAGGGCGCATGATCGTTCTGACCTATGTCATTTTGTCGGCCATCGCGCTCGCCGCCTGCATCTTCGTCGTCTGGCCGATTGTTTTCATGGGTGGCGATCGCCGCCGCTACCTTCTGGCCGGCGCCGTTGCTCTTTTCGTCGCGGGCGCCGGCGGCGCAGCCTATTTGGAACTCGGCCATCCATTTTTGGCGACACGCACGCTGGATGGCAACAAGGCGCGCGATCTCAACGCGCTGATCGGCCGCCTCGTAACCGTGGTGCGCAGCCGTCCGCAGGATCCGCGCGGCTGGGCCGTTCTGGGCCGGGCGTATCTCACCGCCGGAGACCCCGGCGATGCAGCCAAGGCCTTTTCACGCGCCATCAGCGCATCGCAGGCGTTCGGACCGGTCCAGCCCTTTCTCTACTCGGCCTATGGCGAAGCGCTGACCCAGGATTCCTCGGGCGCTGTCACGCCCGAAGCCGAGGCAGCGTTCACGCAAGCTCTGGCCGGCAATCCCAAGGACATGGCAGCGCGCTACTATCTCGGTCTGGCCGCCGCGGCGCGCGGCGACGGCAACAAGGCGCTGACCTTATGGAAGAGTCTTCTGGCTGACGTTCCGCCCGATTCCGCCGTGCATCAGGACCTGATCGACCGCATCGCCGGCGTGACCGCCCGCAGCGGCGGCGGCGCACCGGATATTTCGGCGATGGTTGCGGGTCTTGCGGCGCGTCTGAAGGCCAATCCCGATGACGCCGCCGGCTGGCAACGACTGATCCGCGCCTATGCGGTGCTCGGCGACAAGGACAAGGCGCGCGCCGCGCTCAGCGACGCGCGCAAAGCCATGGCCGCGCAATCGGATCAGATTGCTGCGCTCGACGCTGAGCAGAAACAGCTCGGCCTCTAGTTGTCGGCGGTCTTGGCGCGCAGCTTGGTCCAGTCATCGTCGGAATCCTCGACGATGATCGTGATGTAGCAATAGTTCATCACGTATTTGAACAAGCGCGAGCGTACGCGGCCCTTGAGCGGCACATTGCGCATGCCCGGGTCGTCTCCGGGAATATCGACGAAGTCGCCGACATTGGGGATGAGTGCGAACTGCTCGTGGTCGACTTCAACGTCCACCGGGTTGGTGTTGTCGACCGGCGTGGCTCCGCCCTTGGGCAGGTAGCGATAGTCGATTCCGTATTTGAACTTCACGGCGCAGTCTCCATTTCCATCATAAACGCATACTTACCGCGACGCGGGCCAAGTCAAGCGCCGCGGGGCCTAAAACAAAACGGCGGCCCGAAGACCGCCGTACTGCCAAGACCGGGGCCAGAACCTCAGCCTGAAATCCTGCCCTGCCAAACCGGCCAGCAATTCATCTTTCCGGCGCGCTTGGCTTCGTTGTAGAGGCGCATTTGCGCGTCTTCGGCGGAGGCGCCGCTCTGCGCGGCCACATAGTCGCTGCCGCCGGCGCACCAGACGTAGAACTGATGCCGGCCGGGCGCGAAGAAATCCGCCTGCTTGGATGAGGTGATGTTTGCGGCGAGGGCAACCCCTGCCACCGCTACTGCCACGCCGCCAACCGCCGCTGCGAGAACCCGTTTGATTGTCACGTCTTTGCTACTCCCAGCTGACAGTAATACCGACCACTGCGAACCCTCGCGCGGGTCCAATTCCTCTCGAAGGGCCGCAAGGCCCACGTTCCAATGAGTTCCGTCCCCTACCGCAGCGCGCCGTACATTGCGGCGGCTGTCTCAATTCAGGACAAAAACCTACACAAGGACGCAGGCATTGTCAGCCCCGGAACAAACGGGGGACAAACCGGCCGTCTTCAGGCGACGATCCGCGCCGGTTCGACGCCAAGTTCGCGCAGGAGCGATTCGATTTCCGTCGCTGCAGTCTCGACCTCGGCGCTGTCACGGCCGCGCGCAACGAGCTGCACGCCCGCACCGTCCTCCCGATAAAACGGATAGCTGCCGATCGCGACGTCCTTGTGCAGGCGCTGGATCTTTTCGAGGCCTTCGGCGATGCGGCCTTCCGGGACCTTGGCCTGCACCGTTGCCGCGTGGACGACTGCACCGCGCTTTAACCTGGGTTCGATCGCATCCATCATCGCGCGCATGATCATCGGCACGCCGGCCATGACGAAGACATTTCCGATATGCACGCCGGGGGCAGTCGAAACCGAATTTCTGACAAGTTCGGCCGTCAGTGGAATGCGCGCCATGCGCTTGCGCGCCTCGTTGAATTCTCCTGGCTTGTAGCGCGCGGCCATCATCGCCATTGCTTCGGGGTGATAGTCGATGCCGACGCCGAAGGCGACAGCGACAGCGTCGAACGTGATGTCGTCATGCGTCGGACCAATGCCGCCGGTCGTGAAAACGTAGGTGTAACGGGCGCGCAGGGCATTGAGCGCGGCGACAATCTCGTCCTGCACGTCCGGCACCACCCGCACCTCGCACAGATCGATGCCGAGCGCGCCCAGGAACTTGGCGATGTAGGCGGTGTTGGTATCCTGCGTCCGGCCAGACAGGATCTCGTCCCCGATGACGAGGACGGCGGCTGTGACGCGTTCGGTCTGGCTCATGGCAATCATCTCTTTTGATCGGCTGAGAGGCCGGTTTCGGAGCTTGGGCGCCGAAACCCTTCACCTCCTGCCGGTCCGGGTGTAAGGAACTGGCAAGGTCGATGGGCCTAGAAAACACGGGGTTTACGATTACATCAAGCGGCCCCCTACATGAGTAGCCTCGCATGACCGTAATGCCCGACGCCGAAATGTTCGAAGCGACCCGCCGGTCTCATTTTGCGGTCACCCTCCATAAGCCTGAGGATTTCGAGGGTATGCGCCGCGCCGGCCGCCTGGCTGCCGAAGTTCTGGACCTGATGGTCCCGGAAGTGAAGCCCGGCGTCACGACCGAATATCTCGACAAGCTCGCCTTTGACTATACGACGGCGCATGGCGGCATTCCCGCGTGCCTCGGCTATCGCGGCTATCGCCACACGGTATGCACCTCGATCAACCATGTCGTCTGCCACGGCATCCCGAGCGACAAGCCGCTGCGCGATGGCGACATCGTCAATATCGATGTGACGGTCATCGTGGACGGCTGGCACGGCGATACCAGTCGCATGTATCTGGTCGGCGACGTGAAGCTGAAGGCCAAGCGCCTCGTCGACATTACATACGACGCCATGATGCGCGGAATCGCGGTCGTGAAGCCCGGCGCCACGACCGGCGACATCGGTCACGCGATCCAGTCCTTTGCCGAAGGCGACGAACGCTGCGCCGTGGTGCGTGATTTCTGTGGTCACGGATTGGGCCGCATCTTCCATGCGCTGCCCAATGTCGTGCATTATGGAAAACCGGGACACGGCATCGGCCTCAAGCCGGGCATGTTCTTTACCGTCGAACCGATGATCAATCTCGGCGGCTATGGCGTAAAGGTTTTGAACGACGGCTGGACGGCTGTGACACGCGACCGTTCGCTTTCCGCGCAATTCGAACACTCTGTCGGTGTGACCGAGAATGGCGTCGAAATCTTCACGCTCTCGCCCAAGGGCTGGCACAAGCCGCCTTACATCTGACTCTTCTGCGCTGGCCGATATGGGCCGCGACTTCGCTCCACAATCGCATCACGCGGGACATCGCGAACGCCTGCGCGAGCGCTTTCTGGACGGCGGCGCGAGCGCAATACCAGACTATGAGCTGATGGAGCTCGTGCTCTTCGCCGCCATCCCGCGCCGGGACGTGAAACCTCTCGCCAAGCAGCTGATCGCCCAATTCGGCAGCTTCGCCGAGGTGATCGCAGCCCCGCTGTCGCGCTTGCGCGAAATTCCCGGCATCGGCGAATCGGTCGCGACGCAGTTGAAAATTGTCGAAGCCGCCGCGCTGCGGCTTGCCCGAACCCAGCTTTTGAACAAGCCGGCGCTAAGTTCGTGGGCCGCGCTGATCGACTATTGCACGGCCGCAATGGCGCGCAGCCAGCAGGAGGAATTCCGCATCCTGTTCCTTGACCGCAAGAACGTCCTCATCGCCGACGAGGTGCAGACGCGCGGCACCATCGATCACACACCGGTCTATCCGCGAGAGATCGTCAAGCGGGCGCTGGAACTGGGCGCCTCCGCGATCATCCTTGTCCACAATCATCCAAGCGGCGATCCGACGCCCAGCCGTGCCGACATCGAGATGACGCGCGACGTCGCTGCTGCGGCCAAGGCTCTGAGCATCGCCGTCCACGATCACCTTGTGATCGGACGCAGCGGCCATGCGAGCTTCAAGTCGTTAGGCTTGTTATAGTCTTACGACGTCAATTCCTCCGCGCCTCGATCGTCGCTGATATAGTTCGGCGAACTCGAGATTTTTCATGCTGCGTTTCGTTTTGATCGAAGCGGGCCGGCTGTTGCTGGGCCTGCTCGGTGCGGCGCTGATGGGCGCTGCCATCGCAAGTGTGGCGCACGCAGGTGACGGTGTATTGCAATTTTTTTCGGTTTGGGGCGAACAATTGTTTTCATTCGCGCGTCTGCGTTTCGGCGATAGCGCGATCTCGGGTTTGCCGATCGTAACTGAACTAGCGACGAGCTTGCCGCTCACATTGGGATTGTTGCTCGAAGGGATCGTTGTTGCGTCGCTGATCGGGATTCCGGTCGGATTCCTGTTCGGCATGGGCGCGGCGCGACGGGCGGCCGCGCCGCTCATTCAGATCGCGGCAGCCGTGCCGATTTTCTGTGCCGGGCTGGCGCTTGCGTATCTGGCCGTCAATTTTCTGCAGTGGCCGGTGCAGTTAGATGGTCCGGCATGGTTCGGATCGGCGGTCTTTCCCCGCAGCCTAGCCGAGGCGCAGGCGGCCCTCTTGCCCGCTTTGACCGTTGGACTGGCCGGCGCGTCGGCGGTGCAGGTCGTCATGAGCCGCGCGGCCGCCGCGATCGTTCGGGAACCCTGGCGGACGCAATTGTACCGCATGGGACTTTCGCGCTGGGACGTCGAATGGATCTATGTCGTGCCGCAGATCTTTGCCGCTCTCTTCGCGCATCTCGGCGAAGTGATGCTCTCCCTGCTGTCAGCGACGGCTGTGGCAGAGTGGGTGTTCTCCCGCCCTGGCGCCGCGGACCTGTTCGTCAAATCCGTGGCGCTGCGCGATTGGAACGCGGCGGGCGCCATCATGCTGGTCTTTGCGAGCTTGACTCTGATCGCGGATTTTATGGGCCGGTGCGCCGCACACCCCTTGATCAGCCGGGGTACCGTCAGATGACGGACACGGTCACGATCAGCCCTATGGGACAGTCGCTACGCGGCTTGCTCCGCACCGCTGGCTGGATCGGTCTTGGGTTGACCGTCGTTGCGGTCAGCCTGTCCGACTTTCTCGCCACTGCGCCCGCCGGCGCCAGCGGAATCGGACCGATCCTTGCGCCGCCGTCGGCCGCGTTTCAGTTCGGCACCGATGTTCTTGGTCGCGACATGCTGAGCGAAACGCTTCACGGATTGAGCATGACGGTTCGTGCGGCCATACCAGCGGCGCTCGTTGCATTATTCGTCGGGGCGCTGTCCGGATTTTCCGCGGCGCGTCTGTCCGTGCCGCTCGCCCTGAGCTTTCGCTGGCTCGCAGGGATACTGGCGGCGATGCCCGCGCTGCTTCTGGCGGTGCTGGTCATAGGCCTCACGGCGCGCGGCTGGGCCGGTCTCGCCGCCGGGGTATCGGCCGCCCCGCTTGGCTTCGTGCGCGCCTTCGACCGCGCGAGGGTGCAGATGACGACAGCGCATTGGAACTATGCCCACGCCACCGGTCTCTCACGGTCCGCTCTTCTGCGCCGCGATCTGGTTTACGAATTCCGCGATGTGTTTGCAGCCAGCGCCGCACGCGCCCTGGCCGCAGTCACAATCATTCTTTCGACGCTCAGCTTTCTCGGTTTCGGCGCCGAACCGCCGCGCCGCGACCTGGGCCTGATGATCGCAGCGGCCAAAGCCTACTACCTTCACGCCTGGTGGACGGCGGCGTTTCCGGCGCTCGCGTTGACGATCCTCATTCTGTTCGCGCGCCTCGCGGCCGGCCTCGACGAAGGCGAGCGTCCATGAGCAATGCGCGGCGGATTCTGGACGTCCACGAACTCACCGTTCGCAGGGGCGACGTGCTTGAGCTTGACGGCATATCGTTTGCGCTGGATGCGGGTGAATCTTTGACCGTGCTTGGGGAAACAAGCAGCGGCAAGGACGCGCTGGTGCGCGTACTAGGGAACTTCCTCGAACGCGGCGACAGTGTGTCTGGCACGCTCAAGTTCGGCGATGGGGATGCGAGACCCGCGAGCCGGCGCGGCAAGGGTTCGATCCGCATTTCCTATCTTTGCAGCCCGCGTTTCGCGCCGCTCAGCCCCTTCGCGAGCACGGTTTCGCAATTGGCCCGCATTGTCGCGTGCAAGCAGGCGACCGCCGGCAGCAGCGGGCGAGAGGAGTTGCGGATCGCGCTGGAACGCTTCTCAGCCGCGCCTTCCTTCGCATCGCTCAACCGCAAGCCGTCGGAGCTGAAACCGGTCGAACTCGCATGGTCGCTTCTAGCAGCGGCCATGGCGCAAACCCCTGAGCTGCTCGTCGCCGATCATGCGTTCGCAGGGCTGACGCCAACCGAAATCGAGACTCTGGGTCGCGCCCTGATGGACGAGCAGGAGCGACAGGGCTTTGCGTTGATCTACGCCGCGCAGGGACTGCAAACCGCCGCTCACCTGCGGGGCCGCACCATGGTGCTGCGTCGGGGCAAGGTGATCGAGGAGGGCGATTTCGACAAACTGGCCGCCGGTCAATGCCATGCCTACACGAAGATCTTGTTCAAGGCGCTGCCGCGTTTCGCAGCGACACCCCAGGCACGCGGCGCGCAACGCGGCGAACCGCTGCTTCAGGTGCAGGGTCTGGATCTCTCGCCGCGCAAGCGTCGCAACTCCAGGCCGCGCGACGGCATCACGTTCGAGCTGCGACGCGGGGCGGCGCTCGCCTTTGTCGGCGAGGAAGGTTCGGGCAGGCACGCACATGTGCGCGCGCTGCTGGGGCTTGACCGCTTCACGAACGGGCGCGTCGTGCTCGACCAGGTCGATATGAGCCTGCTGTCTTCGGAAATGACGTCGCGCCTGCGCCGCAGGATTGCCTTCATTGCCGGCGTGGACGAGGTGCTCGATCCGCGCATGACGCTGTGGGACACTGTGGACGAGCCATTGCGTGCGCATCTGCGCCTGCCCGCAGACATGATCGCAGGCCACCGCGAGGCAGCGCTCAAGCGCGTCGGGCTGGCGTCTCATGACGGTCGAATGAGCGTCGCTGCGCTTTCGGCGTTCGACAAGCGCCGCCTCCAGGTCGCGCGCGCCATCGTGAGCGCGCCATTTCTCGCCGTGATCGACGAGCCGTTGCGCGGTCTCGATGCCTTTGCCCAGACAATCATGCTCGAATTGCTTGTGGATCTGCGAAAACAGGAAGGGCCGGCGTTTCTCGTCATCACCGCCGACTTGCGCATCGCCCAGGCGCTGGCCGACGACGTCATGATCTTCAAGGACGGAAAGGTGATTGAACGCGCGCCGGTTGCGGACATCCTGCGCGCGCCCAAAGAGGCCGAAACCAAACGCCTTCTTGGTGCTGCCGAACCAGCAAGACCTCTGCCGCCCGCCTGTGCCGAGCCCGGAGAGTTAATCTTGCAGTTGGCGAGAGCGCCTACACCGTTTGAACCGGAAATTCTTGGGATTCCGCCTGCCGAAATTGCTGTGGCCGAAGCTACCGGATAATGGCTTTTGCCGCCCCGGCGACCTATAAGACGGGGTAACAATCCGGTTGCTTTTCATGATCCCGCGCTATGCCCGTGAACAGATGGTTTCGCTCTGGTCAGACGAAACCAAGTACCGAATCCATTTCGAGATCGAGGCGCACGCCGCAGATGCACTGGCAGAGATCGGCGTCATCCCGAAGGAAGCTGCCGCCAGGGTGTGGGAAAAGGGCCGCAACGCCAAATTCGACGTCGCGCGCATCGAGGAGATCGAAAAGGAAACGCGGCACGAGACGATCGCGTTCCTGACGCATCTTGCCGAAATCGTGGGCCCCGAGGCGCGGTTCGTGCACCAGGGCATGACCTCGTCCGACGTGCTCGACACGACGCTCTCCATTCAGCTCGCACGCGCCACCGACATCCTGGTGGCGGACGTGGATCTGCTGCTCGCCGCGCTCAAAAAGCGCGCGTTCGAGCACAAGTACTCGGTCACCATCGGCCGCAGCCACGGCATCCATGGCGAGCCGACGACATTCGGCCTCAAGCTTGCGGGCTTCTATGCGGAGTTCCAGCGGGCGCGGGCGCGTCTGCTGGCGGCGCGCGAAGAGATCGCGACCTGCGCCATCTCCGGCGCGATGGGAACATTTGCCAACATCGATCCGCGCGTGGAAGCCCATGTCGCCGCCAAGCTTGGACTCAAGGTCGAGCCGGTCTCGACTCAGGTCATTCCGCGCGACCGGCATGCCGCCTATTTCGCGGCGCTTGGCGTCGTTGCGAGTTCCATCGAACGGCTCGCGATCGAAGTGCGTCATCTGCAGCGCACCGAAGTTCTCGAGGCGCAGGAATTCTTTGCGGAGGGCCAGAAAGGTTCGTCCGCCATGCCGCACAAGCGCAACCCGGTGCTGACGGAAAATCTCACCGGCCTTGCCCGCATGGTGCGCGCCTATGTCATTCCGGCAATGGAGAATGTGGCGTTGTGGCACGAGCGCGACATTTCGCACTCATCCGTCGAGCGCTTCATCGGTCCCGATGCGACCATCACGCTCGATTTCGCGCTGGTGCGCGCCGCCGGCGTGATCGACAAGCTTCTCATTCGCGCCGACCGCATGAAGGCAAATCTCGACAGCACGCACGGCATCATCCACAGCCAGCGCGCCCTTCTGGCGCTGACTCAGGCGGGGATCGAACGCGAGGCGGCCTACAAGCTCGTCCAGAAGAACGCGATGCGCGCCTGGAACGGCGAAGGCACTTTGCTGGAGCTGCTGAAAGCAGACCCGGATGTCTCGCGCGCCGTGCCGGCAAAGTCGCTCGAAGAGATGTTCGACCTCGACTATCACACCAGGGAAGTGGACACGATCTTCAAGCGCGTTTTCGGCTGAAATGGCGAGCGACGCGGCGCACTACTTCGAACCATCGAACGGACACGGTCTGCGCCATGACCCGTTCAACGCCATCATCGCGCCGCGTCCGATCGGCTGGGTCTCCACGATCGACGCGCAGGGCCGGCGCAACCTTGCGCCCTACAGCTTCTTCAATGGCTTCAATTATGTGCCGCCGATCATCGGTTTTTCGAGCATCGGAAGGAAAGACAGCCTCGCCAATGCCGAAGCGACAGGCGAGTTTGTCTGGAATCTCGCGACGCGCCAGCTTGCCGAGCAGATGAATGCGACGTCCGCGACCGTTGCGCACGACGTCGATGAGTTCGAGCTCGCCAAGCTGACGCCCGCGCCAAGCCGCAAGGTAAGGCCGCCGCGCGTTCTGGAAAGCCCAGTCAATTTCGAATGCCGCGTCTCGCAGATTTTGCAGCTTCAGGCCGCCGATGGCGCGAAGATCGACAGTTGGGTGGTGTTTGGCGAGGTCGTTGCGGTGCACATCGAGAAAAACCTGATTATGGACGGAGTCTATCAGTCTGCCGCGGCCCACCCCATCACGCGGCTTGGCCGCATGGGCGACTACGCCGAACTGCGTGCCGACGCGATGTTCGAGATGAAGCGTCCGCGCTAGCCGTGCCGCAGCTTGAAATAGAGGATCGTGCCCGAAAGGACGAACGTGATCCCGTTGGCTGCGATAAGCGGCGCGTCATGGATGACCACGCCATAGACCAGCCAGAGAAAGATGCCCGTCGTGAAGACGAGAAACATCGCGAGCGAGATGTCCTTGGTCGAGCGCGTACGCCAGGTCTGGATCACCTGCGGCAGGAACGCGACGGTTGTGCAGAACGCCGCGGCAAGTCCGATGAGCGTGATGGGCATGAGATGTTCCGGCATGCTCGTCCTTCGACGGGCTCAGGATGTGGGCCGTGCTTAGCGCCTCAGGGCGAGCTTGTCGAACGATGAGCCGTCACTTCAGGCGCTAGCCCGAAATTTGTACCGCACCGGAAGCGTCTTCAGGCCACTGACGAATGTCGCCTGCACGCGCTTCGCCGGGCCCGTCATCTCGATGGAGTCCAACCGAGCGAGCAATTCCTTGAAGAAGGCGCGGATCTCCATTTTGGCCAGATGCTGACCGAGGCAGACATGCGCGCCATAGCCGAATGCGACGTGACGGTTGTTCTCGCGCGAAATATCGAACTTGAACGGGTCGGGCCAGATGTCCTCATCACGGTTGCCGGAAATGTAGAGTAGCTGAACCGACTGCCCCTTCTCGATTCGGCGGCCGCGCAGCGTGTAATCCTCGGTCGCGGTGCGCATGAAATGCTGCACCGGCGTGACCCAGCGGATGATTTCGTCGACGGCGTTGTTCAGCAGTTCGGGGTTTTCCTTCAGCTTCCTGAGCTGATCCGGATTCTCGATCAGGGCCTTCATGCCGCCGGCGATCGAGGAACTCGTCGTGTCGTGTCCCGCGGTGGCAACGATGATGTAGTAGGACGCGGTTTCGACCGGGCCCAATGGACATCCGTTGACCTGGCCGTTGGCGATGACGGTCGCAAGATCTTCACCCGGATGCGCGCGGCGCTCTTCCGTGACCTTGTTGAAGTACATGAAGAAGTCGGCAATGACGTTGGTGTTCGGATCGCGTTCCTTCCTCTGCATGTCGGGATCGCCGCCGCCGAACAGCTCCTGAGTCAGCTGCAGCATGCGCGGCTCATCGCTCTCCGGCACGCCCATGATCGACATGATGACATGCAGCGGATAGTAGACCGCGATATCCCTGGTGAAGTCGCATTCCGGTCCCATCGCCTGCATCTTGTCGACATAGCGCTTTGCGAGTTCGGCCATGCGCGGCTCGAGCTTTTTCAGATTGGCAGGCATGAACCAGGGCTGGGTCAGGCCGCGATAGGCGCGGTGATCGGCGCCGTCCATATCGATCAGCGTGCGCAGCGGCGAGACGCGGCCCGTCTTGGGATCGGGTCCGCCCCACATGGCTGCGAGATTGTGCTCGGCTTCCTTGCTCATCAGCACGGACCGCGGCTCGTTCAGGAACTGGTCGTTGAGCTTTTCGATCTCGAGAATGTCGGCGTACTTGGTGATCGACCAGAACGGACGATATCCTTCCGGCGCGGTCCAGTGCACCGGATCGTTCTTGCGCAGATCGGTGAGGAGACGATGAATCTCCTTTTCGTCGCCGTAGGTGACGTTCGATACGAGCGCATTGTCGAGTTCGGTTGCCATCAGCTTGCCCCTGAATGCAGACCGGATCATATCCCCCGCCTGCCGCGAGGGAAGTCAATTCGGAAGCGCGAACGCCATCACCGTATCGCCGCGCTTGGTGCCGAGTTTGGAATGGCCGCCGGCGGCGATCACGACGTATTGCTTGCCTTTCCAGACATACGTCATCGGCGTCGCCTGACCGCCGGCGGGAAGTCGGCCTTTCCACAATTCGGCGCCTGTCCTGGCATCAAAGGCGCGCAGATAATCGTCCATCGCGGCGCCGATAAAGACGAGACCGCCAGCCGTGACAATCGGACCGCCGACATTCGGCACGCCGATATTGCCGAGCAGATATTCGCTCATGGGCAGCAGTTCTTCGGTCGTCCCGAGCGGTACGGACCAGAGAATCCTGCCCGTATGCATGTCGATGGCGTGCAACTTTCCCCACGGCGGCGGGTTGCAGGGCAAGCCGAGCGGCGAGAGCAGGACTTCACGCTTCATGCCGAAGGGCGCGCCTTCATTGGGCGAAACCTCTTTGTCGAAGAACCGTTCTTCGACCGTGGCAAAATCCTTGGCCGGGATCAGCGTGACGAGATGGATTGCGTTCGATGTGTTCACATAGGCGATGTCATGCGTCGCATCGAACGCAAGACCGCCCCAGTTCGTGCCGCCGCCGGTGAAGGGATAGATGAGTGTGCCTTGCACGCTTGGCGGTGTGTAGAGGCCGTCATGCCGGGCCGCGTTAATCGCGTCCCGGCACTTGCCGCGATCCCAGAACGTCAGTCCAAAGGCGTCATCCGGAGAGATGCGGCTTGGCGCGAGCGGCGGCGGTGCGATCGGAATCGGTTGCGTCGGCGAGAGTTTCTCGCCCGGCGCACCGCCCTGTGGAACTTTTCGTTCGACGACGGGAATGACCGGCTGCCCATTGTCGCGATTGACCGTGAACAGCAGGCCCTGCTTTGTCGGTTGCAGCACGGCTTCAACCGTCTTGCCGTTATAGGTCACGGTGCCGAGCGTTGGTTGCGCGGGAAGGTCATAGTCCCAGACGTCGTGATGCGTCGTCTGGAACGACCAGTCGACCGAGCCATCGGAGACATGCAGTGCGACGATCGAATTGGCATAGTCGCCGTTGCCGACGCGATAGCCGCCCCAGAAGTCCGGGCTTGTGCTCGATACCGGCAGGATGACGAGGCCGCGCGCTTCGTCCACGCTCATCGGCGCCCAGACATTTGCAGCGCCGCCGCGGAACGGCGCTTTCTGATTTGCGAGCGGGTCAAAGCTCCAACGCGGCGCGCCGGTCACTGCATCGAAGGCGTGCACGGTGCCGCGCAACTCATCGACCCTCTGGTTGTCGTCGATCGACGAACCGACGATCACGATGCCATGCGTCACGACCGGTGCAGACGTCGTATGGATCTCGCCGCGGCGCTTCGGGATTCCGTCCGGCAGAAGTTTGACCGTTCCGGCCACGCCAAAATCCGTGCAAGGTTTTCCGGTCGCCGCGTCGAGCGCGATCAGGCGCCGGTCGGCCGTGTTGAGATAGATGCGCGCGGCGCACGCGCCGCCGGCAGCGCGCCGCGCAAACGCGACGCCTCTGCAGACATAGTCGTTGGGATAGTGAATGCGCGTGTCGAGCTTGGGATCAAACCGCCACAACTGCCGTCCTGTTCCCGGATCGAGGGCACTCACCTCGTTGAACGGCGAGCAGACGTAGAGCCTTCCCTCGGCGAGGATCGGGGTATTCTCGAACGAGGCGCGCTTCATGACGTCGGCATGGGTCGTCATATCGCCGGTCGAAAAGCTCCAGGCAACAGCGAGGGTGGAGACGTTGGCCGGTGTGATCTGGCGGGCGGGCGAATATCGCTGGCCGCCGGGGTCGCCGCCATAGTCCGTCCAGCCCGGATCCGCGGCCAAGGCAGGCGTCGCAACACAGAGGGCGGCAAGGAGGACGGCCGCCCGTCGCATGTTACTTGGCCGACTCTGCCTGAACCTGCTCGGCGGCAAGTTCCAGGAAATCCATCATGTGGTGGCGAATCGCATGGTCGGAAAACTTGGCCTTGTCGAGATCGGCGCGCAGCTTGGCGAACACGCCCTCATCGCCCGCGGCCTCGAATTCCGTCGTGATTATGGCCTTGGCGTAGGCGGCGGCCTTGTCGCCGGAAAGGCCCAGTTCGCCTGCCGCCCACTGGCCCAGCAGCTTGTTGCGGCGGGCCATGAACTTGAACTGCATCTCGGCATCGTGAGCCCATTTGGACTCAAAACCCTTGCGGCGATCCTCGAACGACCCACTCATGTATAACCTCTTGAATTAACTATATTAAATAGCCGGAACGGCTTTGTCTGGCTGCATTGTAGCGCAAGCTTGTGGACAGCACACAGATAGGCGGCGCTGTGCGCTTTCGCAACGTTGCCGCAGGCGGCCCGCATGGCTATTTTGCCGCTTCGACGGGGGCCGCAAGTCGAGTCCCCGTTTTCGCGTTTTTGGCGGCAGAGGAAAGCACAATGAAGCGCCGGCGCATGATTTACGAAGGCAAGGCCAAGATCCTCTACGAGGGGCCGGAGCCCGGCACGCTCATCCAGTACTTCAAGGACGACACCACGGCGTTCGATGCGACCAAGAAAGCCGTGCTGGACGGAAAGGGTGTTCTCAACAACCGCATCAGCGAATATCTGATGACCCAGCTTGGCGCCATCGGGGTGCCTACCCATTTCATGAAGCGCATCAACATGCGCGAGCAGCTGGTCAAGGAAGTCGAGATCATTCCGCTCGAGGTCATCGTACGCAACATCGCG
Organism: uncultured Alphaproteobacteria bacterium; assembly: GCA_963741725.1. Classification (GTDB taxonomy): domain Bacteria; phylum Pseudomonadota; class Alphaproteobacteria; order Micropepsales; family Micropepsaceae; genus Rhizomicrobium. Next base: position 93,331 of record CAVUJC010000009.1, read on the forward strand.
GCCGGCTCGATGTCCAAGCGGCTCGGTATCGAGGAAGGCACGATCCTTCCCCGCTCGATCATCGAGTACTGCTACAAGAACGACGCGCTGCACGATCCTCTGGTGAGCGAGGAGCACATCACGGCGTTCGGCTGGGCGAGCCCGCAGGACCTGGACGACATCGTCAACCTCACCATCCGCATCAACGACTTTCTCTCCGGCCTGTTCCTCGGCGTCGGCATCAAGCTGGTCGATTTCAAGATCGAGTTCGGACGGCTCTGGGAAAACGAGTATATGCGGATCGTTCTGGCGGACGAGATCAGTCCGGATTCCTGCCGTCTGTGGGACACGACGACGAACGACAAGATGGACAAGGACCGTTTCCGCCGCGATCTAGGCGGCGTCGTCGAAGCCTATTCCGAAGTCGCGCGCCGCCTCGGCATCATGCCGGAATCGATCCAGGGTGAAAGCAAGGGACCACAGCTCGTCCGATGATGCTTCGACAGGCTCAGCATGAGACCTGTCTCCAACACCTCATCCTGAGCTTGGCGAAGGATGAGACCGAAGAATGAAGGTATTGAGACCGTTATGAAAGCACGCGTATTCGTGACGTTGAAGAACGGCGTTCTGGATCCCCAAGGCAAGGCAATCGGTCATGCGCTCAACGGACTGGGCTTCGGCGCAGTCGGTGAAGTGCGCCAGGGCAAGGTGATCGATCTCGAACTCTCCGAGACGAACGAGACAAAGGCCCGTGCCGCGCTGAAGGACATGTGCGAGAAGCTGCTCGCCAACACCGTGATCGAAAAATACGAGATCGAGCTGAAGGCATGAAGTCCGCCGTCATCGTTTTTCCCGCTTCGAACTGCGACCGCGATGCCGCCGTCGCGCTGGAACAGATGACCGGCAAGAAGCCTCACATGATCTGGCATCAGGACACTGAGTTGCCCGAGGTGGATCTTGTCGTGCTGCCCGGCGGGTTTTCCTATGGCGACTATCTGCGTTGCGGCGCGATGGCGAGCCAGTCTGCCGTCATGCGCGCCGTGAAGGCGCATGCGGACAAGGGCGGCGCGGTGCTCGGCATCTGTAACGGATTCCAGGTGCTCACCGAGACGCATCTGTTGCCCGGCGCGCTGATGCGCAACGCCGACCTCAAATTCGTCTGCCGCCCCGTCACGATGAATGTGGAGGAAACCCAGAACGTCTTCACGCGGAGATATGCCAACGGCCAGGCCGTGACGTTTCCGGTGGCGCATGGCGAAGGCAATTACTATGCGGACGAAGAGACGTTGAACCGCCTCGAAGGCGAAGGACGCGTCGTTTTCCGCTATGCGGCGGGACAAAATCCCAACGGCTCGTCGCGCAACATCGCCGGCATCCTGTCCGAGAAGCGCAACGTCCTTGGCCTGATGCCGCATCCCGAGCGCGTGGTCGATCCGCTGCTCGGCGGCACTGACGGGCGCGGCATGTTCGAGAGCCTGATCGAAACCCTGTCATGACCAAGATCACGCCGGAACTGGTCGCCGAACACGGACTGACCGAGGAGGAGTATGGCCGCATCAAGCGGCTGCTCAACCGTGAACCGAGCTTCGTCGAACTCGGCATCTTCAGCGTGATGTGGAGCGAACACTGCTCCTACAAATCGACACGCATCCATCTGCGCAAGCTGCCGACCAAGGCGCCCTGGGTGCTTCAGGGGCCAGGTGAAAACGCCGGCGTGATCGACATCGGCGACGGCGATGCCTGCATCTTCAAGATGGAATCGCACAACCATCCGAGCTTCATCGAGCCCTATCAGGGCGCGGCGACCGGCGTCGGCGGCATCATGCGCGACGTCTTCACCATGGGCGCGCGGCCGATCGCGATGATGAACGCGCTGCGGTTCGGCGAGCCATCGCATCCCAAGACGCGCCACCTCGTCAGCGGCGTTGTCTCCGGCATCGGCGGATACGGCAACTGCATGGGCGTGCCCACCGTCGGCGGCGAAGTGAACTTCCACAAGAGCTACAACGGCAACATCCTCGTCAACGCGATGTGTGTCGGCCTCGCGCGCCAGGACAAGATCTTCCTCTCTGCCGCCAAGGGCGCTGGAAACCCGGTCGTCTATGTCGGTTCCAAGACCGGACGCGATGGCATTCACGGCGCGACCATGGCGTCGGCCGAGTTCAGCGAGGACTCCGAGGAGAAACGCCCGACGGTGCAGGTCGGCGATCCGTTCACCGAGAAACTTCTCCTCGAAGCCTGTCTCGAACTGATGGCGACGGATGCGATCATCGCCATTCAGGACATGGGCGCGGCCGGCCTCACCTCATCCTCCGCCGAGATGGCGGACAAGGGCGGCAGCGGAATCGAGCTTGATCTCGACAAGGTGCCGCAGCGCGAAGCCAACATGACCGCCTACGACATGATGCTGTCGGAAAGCCAGGAGCGCATGCTCGCCGTGCTGAAGCCCGGCCGCGAGGCGCAGGCCGAGAAAATCTTCAGGAAATGGGAACTCGACTTCGCCGTGATCGGCATCACGACCGATACGCACCGCCTTGTCGTCAAGCACAAAGGTGAGATCGTCGCCGACATGCCGGTCACCGCGCTGTCCGACGAGGCGCCGCTCTACGACCGTCCGCATTCCAGGCGTGCGCCGGCGAGCGGAACGCCCTCATTCGACGCCTCGCGTCCCGTCATGGAGTCTCTCAGGAAGATTCTTGCCGCACCCGACATGTGCTCGCGCCGCTGGGTCTGGGAGCAGTATGACTACACGGTGATGGCCGACACGGTGCAGATGCCCGGCGGCGACGCTGCCGTCGTGCGCGTGCACAACAGCAACAAGGGGCTCGCCATCACGACCGACGTGACGCCGCGCTACTGCAAGGCTGATCCTTATGAAGGCGCCAAGCAGGCGGTCGCCGAAGCCTGGCGCAACATCACGGCGGTCGGCGCAAAACCGCTTGCCGTCACGGACAATCTCAATTTCGGCAACCCGCAAAAGCCCGAGATCATGGGCGAAATCGTTTCGGCGGTTGACGGCATAGGCGACGCCTGCCGCGCTCTCGATTTCCCGGTGATCGGCGGCAACTGCTCGCTGTACAATGAAACCAACGGCGAAGGCATTTTGCCGACGCCTGCGATCGGCGGCGTTGGATTGATGGCCGATGTGCATCGCATGGCGACAATCGCCTTCAAGCGCGAAGGCGATGCGATCATCCTGGTCGGCGACACCAAGGGGCATCTTGGCCAATCGATCTATCTGCGCGAGATTGAGGGGCGCGAGGAAGGTCCATGCCCGCGCGTCGACCTCGCAGCAGAACGCCGCGACGGCGATTTTGTACGCAGGCTGATTGAAACCGGACGCGTCGACACGGTGCATGACATCTCCGACGGCGGGTTGCTCGTCGCCGTGGCAGAAATGGCGTTGGCGGGAAATATCGGCGCCGACATCGGCGTCGCCGGAACGCCCGAGGCCATTCCTTTCTTCTTCGGCGAGGACCAGGGCCGCTACCTGCTCACCGCACCACCCGAAGAAGCCGACAGGATCGAAGGTGAACTGCAGCATGCGGGCATCGTGCATGCGATCATCGGCAAGACGATCTCTGCGAAGGTCCTGCGGGTGGAACGCGAAGGCGAGCTCGCGCTGTCGACGCTCAGGACAGCGTATGAGGGCTGGTTCCCGAACTACATGTCGGGCGAAGAGATCCCGCCGACCAATTGAGGTTCCGTCATGGGCATGAAAGCCGAAGAGATCGAGAAATTCATCAAGGACGCGTTTCCCGACGCGGACGTGACGATGACCGATCTTGCGGGCGACGATAATCACTGGTCCGCCGTCGTCGTCTCCTCCGCATTCAAGGGCAAGACGCGCGTGCAGCAGCACCAGATGGTCTATGCCGCGCTCAAGGGCAACATGGGCGGCGTTCTGCATGCGCTGCAGTTGCAGACGCAGGCCAAGTAACGTCAGCCTCCCCGTCTCATGGCCCGCTTTTGCGGTCCGTGACTAGCTCGGCGGCGCAGAAGTAATGCTTCAATCCTCCGACAAGATCGTGTCGCCCCACTTGGCCCTGCGCAAGACGGAATAGATATCGCGCTGGCAACTCGAGACAAACGCGCGCTGCAAGCCGCGCTCCGCGCAGAGCGACAGCGTGAGTCCGGCTTTGGTTTCCTCGGGCGGCGCGATAATTCGGGCCTGGTTCCGGCGCTCGATCGGACGACGCGTCAGCGCAACGTAGGAATAGCGTTCATCCTCGAACGGGACGGACGCGCCTTTGACTTTCAGATGGTCGCGGCTGCGCGGCAGGCGTTGGGAGAAGTGGCACCAGTCCGTACCCGCGATGGGACATTCATGATCATGTGTGCAGGGGGCGAGCACATGCGCGCCTTCGCCGATCAGCAGTTTGCGGGCAGAACGGATGCGGGCGAACCCGGCCGGCGTGCCGGGCTCGATCACGACGAGAATTTCGTTCGTCATCGACCAGAGTTGCTCGATGACCTGCGGCAGCTTCGCTTCCGCAATTTCGGCCAGAACATAACCTGCCGCGACCAGGTCTGCGCGCGGCACTGCGGAGTTGACGAGATTCTGCGTCTGATAGATCGCATTGCCCAGAGCGGGCGATCCTGCCGCCAATGTCCTGGCTACGCGCAGAAAAGCCGGATTGGAATCCGTCATCGTGATCTTTGCGATGCTGCTCCAGTTTCCGACCGCTGCCCAGCTCGCGGTGCCCGGTCCGGCGCCAACGTCGCTCAGAGACTTTGGCGCGAAATCCGGCGCAGCTTCCCGCACGGCATCAAAGACCGCCGATGCCACGGCATAAGTCGCGGGAAGGCGCGACAGGACATAAGCGACGACCGATGTTTCGTCTGTGATCGTCCCCGCCGAACCGCCGCCGGAGCGGTAGACTTGCGAGATCACGGCTGCCCTTTCCGCCAGCTCCTTACGCGATACGCCCTCGAGAAGCGCGTCGATTGCGGCCTTTAAAGCGGGTGTAAGCGCCGGATTCATGGGCCTTTGTCGGCGGCATGGCTGATCCGCGCAAGGCCAAACCTTGACGCATTGCAGCATCGAGCTTAGATCAAGGCCGACCGAACATTACGAGGGCGCCTCACGGCGCGACACAAAATGACAGACGTCCAGACCCGCATCGGCGAGGAAGTGAACAGCAACCCCGTCGTTCTTTTCATGAAGGGCACGCCCGTGTTTCCGCAATGCGGATTCTCGGCGGCCGTCGTGCAGATTCTTTCGCATCTGGGCGTGAAGTTCAAAGCGATCGACGTTCTCAAGGATCCGGAGATCCGCCAGGGCATCAAGGAATTCTCGAACTGGCCGACAATTCCCCAGCTTTATGTGAAGGGCGAGTTCGTGGGCGGCGCGGACATCATCCGCGAGATGTTCGAGAACGAAGAACTCGGCGCCTATTTCGCCGAGCACGGCATCGCGCTCGAGAACGCCTAGGCCAGTCCCGACCCCTTGATCACGTCAGCCAATGGCCGGCGCGGCGATGGCAGCGCCGGCTTTTCTGCGTAACCGAGGCGGAACGTGAATGTCGGCTGCCAGCCCGGCGCCTCGGCGAACTTCACCAGCGCATTCTGAAATATGTCCGGCCGGCCCAGCATCTCGTTGCGGTCGACGCACTCGACGGGCTGGTTCAGCGGCTGCGCCGACGATGCCCAGCGCGGTCGCTGCGAGGTGCAGCCTTTGCCACGCGCGTCCGGCATTGATGGATTGCACCATGTCCAGCCGATCCTTCACCAGCAACACGCCTAGCACCGGCGCATGCACCTGCGTATCGCGCGTGTTCGCGATCCAGTATTGATCCGTCGACCGTGGCGACTGATCGGGCATCATCTTGCCGAATACGGTCAGAAGCGGAGAGACGCCGGCCGCATCGATCGTGATGCCGTCGGGATGCGCTTCCACCTCGCGCCGTCCGGTGCGCATCCAGTGCGCGCTGGCGAGCGACATGTCCGGATCATCGATGATCCGCTGCGTCGCTTCGACGATCAGAACGCCCATCTCGGCGCGCGCTTTTGGATCGACGATGAAGGCGATGCGCACATCGCTGCTTGACGCGAGATCGGCAAGCCCGCGCAGCACATTCGCCGCCACCGGTTTTCCCAGATAGACGCCACGGTTGGTGTGTCGATCGGGAATGGCTTCGAACAGGGGATCACGCGCCGGTGCGCCCGGATCCATCGTGATGTGTGCGACGGCGACCGGTTCAGGTCCGGGCGAAATCTTCAAACGTCCTGAAACAGGGCGGACATAGGCCGTGTAGCCGTCGACGCCCGCGGCACGCACCAGATTTTCAATCGCCGCGCCAAGGCCCAGATGCATCTCGCGCCGGAACGGATCGAAGGCGCCAAGATTGCGCGCGCGGTCGGCGTACACCGTGATCGCTTCGTCGCGCAGTTCGAACAGCCAGGGCTGCGTGTCATGCGGATTGGCCGCGAGGATCGCGGCATGCAACGGCTGCTTCAGACCGTCGATGACGCTGCCCCGCCACTCGCTCCAAGGCACGTAAGCGTTTCCCTGCGGGCCGGCAAAAACGCCGCGATCCCAGATGCGATAGCCGACCCCGGCAACCAGTGCTGCGCCGGCGCCACCAACAAGAATCGTCCGTCGCGAAACCATGGGATGTCTCCGCACGCCTGTACGCAATATAGTGCGCAAAAGTGTCGGCCGAAGACTTTCTTCGACAACATAATTGTTCGGCGATTATACGAGAATCAACGAGCGGTCAGCGCGTGAAGTGCCGGGACCAGACAGGCGCGATGGCAGCGCGCTGCGAGACATTCTCACGTATGGCGTCGAGCTTGGGGATGTGACCCTCGGCCAGCCACTCCTTGCCGATGCTGCCGCGCCAGCGCGTGAACATCGAGGCATAGATGTCGAGGATCGAAAAGCCGCTGGCCAGGAACCAGGGACCGGCGACGAAGCGCTCGACGATCATCAAGCGCTCCCGGATCCTCTCGCGCGCTTTCTGCCGTAAAGCTTCTGCCTCGGTGCCCGCGGGAGCAAAGCGTTCCGGATAATCCGACACTTCGACCATCGGGTAGATTTCCGCCGCCATGAAGGCGAGCCAGCGATAGGCCTGGGCACGGGCGGCGCCCGCCTGCGGCGGCAATAACCGCGCGTTGGGAAAATGATCGGCGATGGTCAGAAGGATGGCCGCCGAATTCGGTGATCACCTCGCCTTCAGGCAGGCGCAGCGCCGGCATTTTTCCGCTCGGATTGATCGCAAGAAATTCCGGCCGCTTCTGCTCGTTCTTCTCGAGCGAGATGTGACGAAACTCATAGGGAGCGCCGGCTTCGGCCAGCACGGCTTCTGCGGAGAACGCGCCCGAACCCGTGTCGCCGAAAATCGTGTAGCTCATGAGCCCATCTTAAACGAAAAAGCCGCGAGCATGCTCGCGGCTTTTGCATGGTTGCCAGTCGCCAAACTCAACGCGAATAGAACTCGACGATGAGATGGGGCTGCATCTGCGAGGCATAGGGCACATCGGCCAGCTTGGGCGTGCGCAGCAGTTTCGCCGTCATCTTGTCATGGTCGACCGAGACATAGTCCGGCGTGTCCCGCTCGGCGCTCTTGGTCGCTTCGAGGACAAGCGCCATTTCCCTGGCCTTGGCCGACAGTTCGATCGCGTCGTTTTCCTTGACCTGGTAGGAGGCGACCGTCATGCGGCGGCCGTTGATCTTCACATGGCCGTGGCTGACAAGCTGGCGCGCGGCGAACGGAGTCGGCACGAACTTGGCCCGATAGACGACGGCATCGAGGCGGCGCTCGAGCAGGCCGATCATGTTCTCGCCCGTGTCGCCGGGACGGCGCGAGGCTTCCTGGTAATATTTGCGGAACTGGCGTTCGGTGATGTTGCCGTAATAACCCTTCAGCTTCTGCTTGGCCTGAAGCTGCGTGCCATAGTCGGAGAGTTTCTTGGCGCGGCGCTGGCCATGCTGGCCGGGACCATAGGAACGCTTGTTGACCGGGCTCTTGGGGCGGCCCCAGATGCTCTCGCCCATGCGGCGGTCGATCTTGTACTTTGCGTTTGCGCGCTTGGTCATGCTTCGTCCAGACTTGGCGGAATTTCCGCAGGTTTTGCGGGGGCACCCCCCGCGAAGGTCGCGCACTATAGTCAGCGACTTTTCGAAGTCAAATGTGCACGCAAGGGTTGAGTGCCTGGAAAAAGAAGCAATGGATCAAAAGGCTTACGAGGTCCGCCGATTGTTTCAATGGCACTCTCACAGTCCGAGTTGAGCGCGGCATTGATGGCGCCACAGCTCGTGGCTAGTTTCGAGGCCCGGCTCGGAGGCGACGATGACTCATCATTTCGCGCATCATCTTGGCGTGTGGGTCGCGATTGGGACCGGCGTCTTCACAGCCATTGCGATGTCGCTCTGGGCAGCGTTTTCCAGCCATAGAGACCCTGATGCCTAAGACCCTAACCAGGCTAAGACAGCCCGCCGGTCTGGTCGTCGATCTCGTCCGGATCAGGCGGTTCGCGCCGAGCTTCTGATGTTCACGAAATAGATCGGATGCCGATCGGGATCGAACAGCATCCAGCCGACGCCGTTTTCATCGCGGACCGGTTCGCGTTCGAATTGTATTCCCCTGGCGATCAGATCGCGGCCGATCGCTTCGACGTCGCCCTGCCAGAAGATCAGTTGCGGTTCTGGCGGATCGAGATAGCCCTGAAAGAGGCCGATGCGGCAGTCGCGGTTGTAAAGTGTAGCCGTGCGCGCGTCGTCTCCCTTGTCATAACGCGCAAAGCCGAGTCTCTCATAGAATGAAAGCGAGCGTTGAATGTCGGAGACCGGGAGGCTGAGCACAAACCGTCCCAGTACCATATCGTCTTCATTGTCGGCGCGCGGCCGCGACGGCGGCGCCGGACGCGCATAGGCCGGATCATTGATGAAATGAACCGGCATGTTGATGAAGAAAAGCGGATGGCCGTCCGGATCGAACAGCATTGCGCTCGCGCCGTCCTTGCTGACGTTCGGGCCGCGTTGAAAGACGAATCCCTTGGCCGTCGCCTCGCGCGCAATCGCCTCGACGTCGCCTTGCCAGAAGATCAGTTGTGTGCGCGCCGGGTCGAGATGGCCCTGAAAGAGCGTGAGGCGGCAATCGCCGCGATTGAGCGTGACGGTGCGCACCGCGATGTCGCCTTCGACATGCCGAAAGCCGAGCGTCTCGTAGAACGCGACCGATTTCACGATGTCCTGAACGTCGAGGCTGGTTTCAAACCATCCAAGATCCATGGCGGTCTACTCCCCGACAGTCGGCCAAGCTCAGGCTAGCGCGCCGGTCCGGACGCTCCAATCCCCCAGCCTTGACGCGGCGCGGTCGACCTCACAGTTTGCGCGCCTCAAGGCCCCGTGGCGGAACTGGTAGACGCACCGGACTTAAAATCCGTAGTTCCGAAAGGGACGTGACCGTTCGAACTCGGTCCGGGGCCACCAGACTTCGCTGCAAAGCAGCGGCAATCGGTGCACAAGACCTCCCCCGCAGACCGGACGTCGCCTTCAATGCTCAGTGAGCGGCGGGCGCCGGAGGTGGAGTTGCCGCGGCCTGCGCTGCGACATGGGCTGCCGTGCGGCCGTGATGCCACCGCCACAGGCCGTAGAGCGTGATCGCCGCAAGAACCAGCAGTCCTCCGCCGATGATCGGCCGGAAGGCGAGCCAGGCGAGCGCGATCGTGATCAGCGTTACAGGTATCGTCAGGACAAAGGCGAACGCCATCGTTGCGCCGCGCACAAGCGAACCCAGGAACGGAATGATCGACGCGAGCGTGGACAGCGGCGCGAAGAACATCGAGAACCCGATGAACATGACGAGCGCGCCGACGCCGCGCAGGATCCAGGTCAGCGTCGACTCCGCCTTTTTCTTTTCGGCGATCATCAGCCCGGCCGGCGCGTTGCCGATGCGCGCGAGCTGAACCTGGTAGCCGTTGCCGGTCGTGAAGGGGGCAAAACCGTCGCGCGACTGCTGCGCCAGGACCGAGATCGTCGTGCCGGCCGGCAGGCTGGTGTAATGCACGCGGACGTCGCCAATCGCCGGCGTTGCGGGATTTGCGCCCTTGTAGAGATTGGCGCCGCTCTCGCTCCAGCCCTGCGGCGGCGCAGGTTTCAAGGGCGATGGAAGATCGATGAGACCGAGCGTCTCGCTGTCGAGCGTGAAGCCGCCGAGCTTGGCATCCGTCGCCGTGTAGCGGCTGGACGTGAAGGGCATTGCCGGGTTCTGGTGACCCTCTGGGTGCGCGAAGGACGATGAATCGACCGGGCCATCGGTCCAATCCTTCGTGTAGGTGTAGGTCGTGGTCGTCGTCTGGCTTCCGCCGGTGTTGTTCTCTGTCTTCTCCTCTTTCTTTTCCTTCCACTGGTACATCTCGACGGTGCGCGCGACCGCCACCTGGTCGGAAAAATTCAGATTGAGATCGGTATCCGCGATCGGCGTTGCGGCTGTCGCCGGTCCGATGACATGGACGAGCTTGCCCTCGTTCAGCGGCAACACCGTGTCGGCGGAGACCTCGACCACCATCTTGGCCGCATCGGCGAGACCGACGATCGCCTGCACCGCACGTCCCTCATTCCACGACAGAAGAAAGATCGCGCCGATGACGAACACCGGCCCCAGCAGGATGCCGAGGAAGGAATTGAAGATGCGCGAGAAGAATCCCTGAGTCGACGTCGTCGTGAAACTGTTGGCCATGGCGAGCGCCCCCCGGTGCTTTTGTTCGCAAGACGCTAGCGCACAAACTCCGCTTCAGCCAGCGCTGCCGGCTATTGCGCCGCGGTCTCGGCGCGCAGTTTTTCCTGCGTCGCAGCCAGATCGCCGAGGCCGCTCTCCGCGTCTTTCGATTCGCGCGGCTTGATCACGTCCAGCGGATCGCGCAGGTCGTCGACATAGCCGAGCGAATAGGCGCCGCGGCGGTAGCCGATCAGCTTGAGCAGATCGTTCGGCAAGGTGCGTGCGATCTGCGGCGGCACGGAGAGATACTGATTCTCTTCCTGCCGCAGCCAGGAAAGATTGTAGGTGATGTTGATTCCCATGCGCGTCGCGTTCGACTTGTTCGCTCCGCCGGCGTGGTAGACACTGCCATTGTAGACCAGTACCGATCCCTTGGTCATTTCCGCGGGGATTGTGTCCTTCTCCTCGAACCGCATCTTGTCTTCGAAATGGTTGCTGCCGGGAATGACGCGCGTTGCGCCGTTCTCTTCGGTAAAGTCCGTCATCGCCCAGATCGTGTTGCACTGGACTTCATAGTCTTTCGGAAACGAAAAGAAATCGAACGCCCATTGATCGCGATGGATCTGTTGCGCGGGTTCTCCCGGGCCGATGGCGATCACCTGCGTCAGGTGAAGCTGAAAGCTGGTCGCGTGTTCGAGCAGCTTTCCGGCCGTACCCAGAATGAGCGGGTGCATGACAAGCTCGCGGCACTTGGGCGAACGGGCGACCAGACCGCCTGTGCGCTTGGTACGGCGGCCCGAAAACGCATCCGGGCCGAACGCCGTGGCATCGATCCATGGCTTCAGTTCCGCCGCCACCGAATCCATTTCTTGCGGCGACAGGACCGAGTCGATGATCACTGCGCCGTCTTTTTTCACGACCGCGGTGACTTCCTCGGGCGTGGCGGAGGCGGGCAGATGTTGCAGCGGCATGGCGTCATTCCCCCAAAGCGGCTGACCACAGCGTGGCGCACCGCCCCGTCCCGGTGCAAGAGCGTTTGGCACAAACTGGACGCAGCCCTACGATGCGGGGGCTCAAATTGAGGTGCCGTCATGGCCGAACCGCTGATCCTGATCGACAATCCGCTGCCGCATGTCCGCAGGCTGACCCTGAACCGCCCCGACAAGCGCAACGCGCTGTCCAATGAATTGCGCGCCGAACTCTTCGCCGCGCTCGAAACCGGCGACCGCGATGCGGACGTGCGCGTGACGGTCCTGCGCGGCGCTGGATCGTGCTTTTCCGCCGGATACGATCTGTCGCGCGAGGGCGGGCGGCAATCGCTTCCGTACCAAACCGCCGCCGGCGCCGGACAATGGGCGCGTCATGTCGTCGAAGGATGTTTCAAGATCTGGGATCTGGCCAAGCCCGTAATCGCGCAGGTGCACGGCTGGTGCCTCGCCGGCGGATCGGAACTCGCGACGGCGTGCGATCTTGTCTATGTCGCGGAGGATGCGCAGATCGGTTATCCGCCGGTGCGCATGATGAGCCCGCCCGACAACCAGTTCCACGCCTGGCTCTGCGGCCTTCGTCCCGCGATGGAGATGATGCTTACGGGCGATGCGATCAGCGGCATCGAGGCGGTGCGCGTCGGCTTCGCCAACCGCGCCTTTGCGCCGGACAAGCTGGAAGAAGGAACGCTCGCGATGGCGGAGCGCGTCGCGAAGATCCCGAGCGATGTGCAGCAGATGAACAAGCGTTCGGTTCACCGCGCGATGGAGATCATGGGCCTGCGCGCCGCAATCCGCGCCGGTACGGAGATCCAGGCCCTGGCGCTCACGACGGAAAGCTCGCGCGAGACCTTCGCGAAATTCCGCGACGGCGTGACCAAGGGGCTCGATGCGCGCGACGCTGCGTTCAAGGACTACCGTACGAAGAGCTGATGCTTCGAAAACAAAGAAGGGCCGCCCTTTTGAGGACGACCCTTCCATTGTCTTACTGCGGTCCGTGAAGGGCCGCTCAGGCGTCGCACTTAAGCGGCGTTGTCCTCACGAAGGGTGAGGATCCAGGTCGCGGCTTTCGACGTCCGCAGGTAATGACAATGAGACACTGGATCACCTCCTTTCAAAAATGGGTTGCAAATCAGCTATAGCCGAATTCGCCCGGGCGCGTAAGTGGCGGCGGCGCAACAATCGCCGGATTCGAATGCGAGGATTTCAGCGGAATCTGGCCGCGACGCTCGCGCCGGCGGCCAGCATGGCATCGTCCGACGTCACGGTCGCAAGGTCGAAGCCGCGCGCGAACATCGCCTTTGCGTCCTCGGCATTGCGGCAATAGATGCCGGTGCGGACGCCGGCCTTCTTGGCGGCGGCTACGATCTGGTCGATCGCCTGCAACAGGACCTCATCCGACAGGCCCTTGCGAATGTCGCGTCCCAGCGACAGCGCAAGATCGGTCGGACCGACATAGATCATGTCGAGACTCTTCACCGCTGCGATCTCCGCGACGTTCTTCAGACCGAGCGCCAACTCCACCTGCACGATGGCGAGCAGGGTTTCGTTCGCCTTGGCGATATAGTCCGACCCGCCATACAGCACCGCGCGTTTCGGTCCCACGCTGCGATAGCCGAGCGGGGCATATCGCGCGGCGCCGACAAAACGCTCGCACTGGTCGCGCGTATCAACGTTGGGGCAGATCACGCCATAGGCGCCGGCATCGTAGGCGCGCATGACGTCGCCCGGCTCATTCCAGGGCACACGCACCAAGGGCACGGTCGGTGTCGTGGAAATCGCCGTCAACATCGCCACCATCGACGCGAAGTCGATGTGACCGTGCTGCATGTCGACCGTGACGCTATCCCAGCCGTGATGCGCGACGATCTCCGCGGACAGGATGCAGGGCAATCCAAGCCAGCAATTCGTCGCCGGCTTTCCGCCAGCCCAGATTTCCTGCAATCGATTTGCCCGCATCGTCCGATCTCAGTGTGTGATGTTTGTGACGCCGGCGCGACTCTATACCAGCAAGGAGACGTTTGCGACGTCGCCGGTGCCCGCTAAAGTCAATTCGTGGAAAAGCTCTCGACCCAGTGCATCATCGCAGGCGGCGGCCCGGCAGGGCTTGTCTGCGGCTATCTTCTGGCGCGTGCCGGCGTCGACGTCATCGTTCTCGAAAAGCACAAGGATTTCCTGCGCGATTTTCGCGGCGACACCATCCATCCTTCGACGCTGGACATGTTCAACGGGCTCGGCCTGCTGCACGGCCTGCTTTCGCGTCCGCATGACGAGGTCGAAACAGTCACCGCCGAAATCGGCAAGGACCGCTTCGTCGTCGGCGACTTCACACAGCTGCCGACGCGCAGCAAGTACATGGTCCTGATGCCGCAATGGGAATTTCTGAATTTCCTTGCCCAGGAAGCGCAGAGGCTGCCGAACTTCCATCTCTTCCTGGAGGCCGAAGTGACACAACTTCTGGCCCGCGGAAATCAAATCATCGGCGTGCGTGTGCGCGCGCCGGAAGGCGAAGGCGACATCACCGCCCATCTCGTCATCGGCGCAGATGGGCGCCATTCCACGGTGCGCGCCAAGGCTGGTCTTGCCGTGAGGAAGATCGGCGCTCCGTTCGACGTTTTGTGGATGCGCCTGCCGGTCGAGGACGCTGATCCGAAGGAACCCGTGGCGCGCGCCGTGGCCGGGAATTTCTTCATCATGCTCAACCGGCGCAGCTATTGGCAGTGCGCCATGATCATTCCCAAGGGCGGTTTCGCTGCGCTGAAGGCCGAAGGACTTTCCGGCTTTCGCGCGCGTTTGCGAACCTGTGCGGGCTTTGCGCGCGACCGCGTCGAGTCCATCGAAAGTTTCGACCAGGTCAGCCTTCTCACGGTTGCCATTGACCGATTGAAGCGGTGGTCGCGTCCCGGGCTGCTGTGCATCGGCGATGCGGCGCACGCCATGTCACCGGTCGGCGGCGTCGGCATCAATCTCGCCATCCAGGATGCGGTCGCAACCGCCAACATCCTGGGTCCGATTCTGCGGCGCAGGCGCGCCTCGCTCAAGGAGTTGCAAAATGTTCAGAAGCGGCGGGAGTTTCCCACTAAGGTGACCCAATGGTTCCAGGTCCAGGTGCAGCGCCGCGTTCTGTCGCGCACGATCCGCTCGCAGGTCACGCCGAAGGCGCCGTTGATCCTGCACCTTCTCAATCGCTGGAAGTGGCTTCGCCAGTGGCCGGCGCGCTTTGTCGGCATCGGCGTGCGGCCGGAGCGCGTGGACCGCAAAATATTCAAGCACGGCGGCAGATAGAGTTTTGCGCCGGCGATCAGGCGCCGATCACGTCAGGACGCGCAAAACCGGCCTGATGGCAGGCGGCGAGATAAAGTTCGAGCACCGCGCCGGCATCGGTCACCAATTCCACATTTCCCTGCTCATCGAGATTGAGATTGGCGCCGCGGATCGCGAACCAAACATCAGTGACGCCAGGATTGCTCTTGAGCACATGCAAGGTGTGCACCGAACCCGCGGGCTCATGGAGGTAAGATCCGGCGGTGTTCACCTCGGGATATTCGAGATATTTCCAGGATCCTGCGATCGTGAACGCAAACACCTCTCCGGTATGCTTGTGCCGCTGGATCGTCACGCCAGGCTGCGCGCGCAACCGCACGACCCATAGTCCGGACTCGACATCTGCCTGCAGTAGCTGGATCGACACGCCTTCCTGATAGGTGATGAAGGGCAGTTCCTTTTCGCCGCGATGCAGAGCGGTCGGGATCGGTTTGGGGCTCGCGCTCATGGATCGCCTCGCAGGAAAGACGGCCGACTATGGCCACCGGGCTCGATCCAGGCAAGCTCTCAGGCGTGCCGGTATCGCGCCCATTCGATGCCGTATACGTCGATGCCGAGATCGTCCGGTCCGGTCATCCGCTGCCAGCCGGTCGCTTCATAGAATGCGATTGCTTTTTTGTTCGGCGTATCGAGTTTGAGCGTCAAAGGCTGGCCGGTTTCCTTGCGCAAATATTCGACCAGCGCGCGCCCGACGCCCAGCCGCTGCGCATCCGGATCGACATAGAGGCAATGGATGAAGTTTTCAGGCCGGAACAGAGACAGGATCCCGAGCAGCGCGCCGCTTGTCAGCGCCAGCCAGACTTCTTCTTCCTCGGCAAATCGAATGAAATCTTCCGCCTTGAAATAACCCTTGGGCCGCCAGGTGAAGGCCGCCGAGCCGGCGCGTTCGTACAGTGCGCCAGCATCTGCGAGTTCCGCGGCATTTTCGGCCTTGCGGATCGTAAGCGTCAGCGTGCTGCAGAATGGCCGCGCCATCGTCATCTACATCTGCATGGTCCAGCCTTCGACACCCATCGCGGCCTGCCGCACGGCTTCGCTCAGCGTGGGGTGCGCATGGCTGGTGCGCGCAATATCTTCGGAAGACGCTCCGAATTCGATGGCCAGAGCGGCTTCGGCGATCAAGTTGCCGGCTTCGGCGCCGAGGATGTGGACGCCGAGAACGCGGTCGGTCTTGCCGTCGGCGATGACTTTTACGAATCCGTCGGTTGCGGCGATCGTCTTGGCGCGCGCATTCGCCGTGAACGGGAACTTGCCGATCTTGTAGGCGATACCTGCGGCTTTCAATTCCTCCTCGGTCTTGCCGACGCTGGCGACTTCGGGTGCGGTGTAGACGACCGCCGGAATCGCGTCATAGTTCACATGGCCCGCCTTGCCAGCGATGCGTTCGGCGCAGGCCGTCGCTTCGTCCTCGGCCTTGTGCGCCAGCATGGGTCCTTCGCGGCAATCGCCGACCGCCCAGATTCCCGCAACATTCGTCGCAAAATGCGCGTCGGTGACGACGCGGCCACGCGCATCGAGGGCGACGCCGACCTTGTCGAGACCAAGATTGTCGACAAAAGGACGTCGTCCGATGGACACCAGCATGATGTCCGTCTCGATTGTCTTTTTCTCGCCACCGGCTGACGGTTCGACCGTGACGACCAGCGCGCCGCCTTTCTTGTCCACGCCAACCACCTTGGTCGAGAGCTGGAACTTCATGCCCTGCTTGGTCAGGATGCGCTGGAACTGCTTGCCGACTTCGCCGTCGAGTCCCGGCGTGATGCGGTCGAGAAATTCGACGACAGTGACTTCGCTTCCCAGACGCCGCCACACAGAGCCGAGTTCGAGACCGATATAGCCGCCGCCGACGACGAGCAGACGCCTGGGTACGGATTTGAGCGCGAGTGCGCCTGTCGAAGATACGATCTGTTGTTCATCGATGGTGACGCCCGGAACCATCGCCACTTCGGAGCCGGTGGCGATCACGATGTTCTTGGTTTCAAGCGTACGGACGGAGCCGTCCTTGCCCTTCACCTCCACCTTGCCGGGCGCAGTGATGCGCGCCTCGCCGACGATGGCCTCGGACTTGTTCTTCTTGAGGAGAAACTCGACGCCCTTGGTAAGCTCGCCGACGACCTTGTCCTTGTGCGCCATCATCGCAGCGAGATCGAGACTGACCTCGGCCTTGATGCCGAGCCTGGCGAAATCCCTGGATGCTTCCTCGAACAGCTCGCTGGTATGGAGGAGCGCCTTGGAGGGGATACAGCCGACGTTCAGGCAGGTGCCGCCGAAGGTTCCGCGCCGGTCGACGCAGGCGGTTTTGAGGCCGAGTTGTCCCAGCCGGATCGCCGCATTGTACCCGCCCGGGCCACCGCCGATTACGACTGCGTCAAATGCGTCCGCCATGAATCAGTTCCCGAATTGCGCGAAAACGCGTTATGCGCCGCCAAACGGTGCGACACAATCGGCCCGTTTGGCGCGGAGCCAATGTCCGGTTCTGGGCGTTTCCTTAAGTGATTATTTGGGGCATTCTGGGACATTCTCAGCTGTCCCGTCATGTCTGACGACCCGGAGGATTACCCATGGCCGCGACTGCCAAAGCCGCCGCGAATTCGAATGTTGAAGCCAGGCTCGCCACGCTCAGAGACGATCTGGAGACCCTGCAGAAGGACATAAGGGGCCTGGCCGGCGAAGTCGGCGGCGTTGCCTCGAACCGGGCGAACGAGGCCCTGAAAGCGGCCGAGAAGCTCGCCCAGCGCGCATATGAACTGGCCGAAGAGACGGCCGATCAGGCGACGACCTACGGCACCAAGGCCGCCGAGGACATCGAAGCCTGGACCAATGAAAATGCCGAGACGCTGCGCGAAACAGTGCGCGAACAGCCCTTGACCGCGCTTGCTGTTGCGGTCGGCGTGGGCGCCTTTTTGATGCTGCTTCTGCGTCGCTGATAATGGCTCAGTTCGGGATGAAGGCCGCCGCGGCGGCGGTGCTGGCCTTGATCGGCATCCTGCTTCTGTTTTTCGGCGTCGGCTTCCTGGCCTATGCGCTCGCGACGGCGTTGACGCCGTCACTGGGTGTTGCTGGCGGCGCCGCGTTGACAGGCGGCGTCTTTGTCGGGCCGCCCTTCATCTGGGCGGTGATCATGCTGTCCCTGCGCCCGCCGCCGCCACCGCCGAAGCCGGCGATTTCGCCTTCGGGTTTGTGGATGACGCTGTTCGCCGCTATCGCCAAGGAGACGCCCTGGGTCGCCATCGTGGGCGCGGGGCTCGTCGCTGCGGCGGAAATCTTTTTCTCGCATCGTACGAAGAAGAAGTAGCGCTCAGGGCATCCGCCCAAGCGGTGCGCCGCGCAAGCCGGCTATGCGGTAGACGACGTAGTGCGCGATCGGCACGCCTCGGCGCAGGCGGTCGAAATGCGCGATTTAAGTCACGCTCTGGAAATGCGGCGCGAGCAGATCATGGCGGTCAAGGCGCGTCTCCACGACATAGAGCAGGGGTTGCGAGAGAAGGGTCGCATCGGCCCGCCGCGCATCCGGATAGCGGTATTCCTCGTTCAATTGCGCAATCGCCGGATGCGACGGCAGGTAAAATGACAACCAGGCGGTCGAGGCATAATCCGTCGTGACGATTGCCGCAGCATGATTGGTCGCCTGCAGTCTCTCGACATTTTGGGCGACCTGATCAAAGCCCACCGCAAGCAACCGCGCCAGCGGATCGCTACGGCCGAGCGGCACGATCCCGAGCAAAGCCTGCGCATAAACCGCGAGCAGGAGAACGGCGGCGACCGGCGCGGCGAGCCTGCGCGAGACGCGCCAGATGGGTGCGGTCCAGCCGCTCCAGTCGGTGCGCGCGAACGCCTCGGCCGCCGCGACGGCAAGCGCGGGATAGAGAAAGCACGGCCAGTTGCCCTGAATGCGGTCGTGCAGCGAGTGAACAAGAAAATAGACTGCAGACGGCCACACCAAAGCCGCGAGCAGGAACGTCCCGCCGTTGCGGTCTCGGCTCGAGAACGCCATGCCGAGCGCGGCAAGTGCGAAGATGAAGGGCGTCGCGAGAAGGATCTGCGCGCCGAGAAACTCGAACAGGATAACGCAAGGTGAAAGCGCCCGCACCAATTCGGCTGAACTGGAAGACGAACGTCATCCAGTCATGCGCATAGTTCCAGAACAGGTTCGGCGCGAAAATGTGCAGCGCGATCAAGCCGCCCAGATAAGGCCAGATCGTCACGAACCAGCGGCGCGCCTGCGGTGAAAAGATCATCCAGGCCAGAACGCCTGCGCCAAGGAAAAATGCCGTGTACTTGGACATCAGCGCCAGACCGGCCGAGACGCCGACGCCGAGCCACCATGTGCCTCTTCCGGTTTGCAGCACTTTCGCAAGCGCGAAGAGAAATGCCGCCGCTGTCACAACCGCTGGCGCGTCCGGCGTCGCCGCCAGAGTCTCGACCGAGATCATCAGCGTGAGATTGAAGAACAGGCAGGCACGGGCGGCGGATACCGTATCGTGCAGCAGGATTTCTGCGCTGCGCCAGACGAACCAGCTGGCGAGAAGCGAGAGAATGATCCCGCCGAAGCGCACACCGAACGCCGTGTTGCCGAAAATGATCGTTCCCGCGCGGATGACGAACGCAATCGCGGGCGGGTGATCGAAATAGCCGGCCGCCAGATGCCTGGACCAGAGCCAGTAATAGGCCTCGTCCGCCGACAGCGGCAGCATCGCCGCCGCCGCGAAACGCAGAATGGTGAGCGCGGCGATGGCCAGCAGATAGCGCTGGGCCAGCGTCGGAAGATTCATCGCGTGCGCCACACAAAGAGGCTCGACAGCGCGTAGTTCCACAGCGCGCCCATGATGGCGCCTGCCGCGCCTGCAACCCACCACACGGATCGTTCCGAATAGAGCCAGTTGGCGAGACCGACATTGGTCAGCGCGCCTACGGAGCCGATGGCGCAAAAGCCGACAAAGCCGCCGAACATCGCAAGGCCCTTGAGGCGCCGGTCGCGATAGGTCAGCTCATTGTTGAGGAAAAAGTTGCTGGTCATGGCAACAAAGGTTGCGATGCTTTGCGCGATCGAGAAACTCTCGCCGCCCCCCGCCAGTGCCAGCTTCAGCACGATCAGATGGACGGCAAGGCCGGTCGTGCCGACAAGCGCAAAGAAGATGAAGCGCGGATCCACGAGATCGCCCGTGAGCTTGGCGAGCAAAAGGCCGAGAAACTCGAGCCCGACCTGAACATTGAACTTGCTCTCGCCCTGCTCGCGCTTTCCGAAAACATAGGATTGTTCGGCGACGCGCAGCGATGGTCCGGCGGTCGCAACGATGTCGAGCAGGATCTTGAATCCGACGGGTGAAAGTTTCGGCGCCACCTCGTCGAACTTGTCGCGGCGCATCATGAAGAATCCGCTCATCGGGTCACTGAGCGGCACCGACAGGATGTTTCGCGTCAGCGTTGTCGCAAATCCGCTGATAGCTCCGCGCGACTTGTCAAATGACGCCGCGCTGCCGCCTTCGATGTGACGGCTGGCAGCGACGAGGTCCGCTTTTCCGGCGCGCAAGGTTTCGAGCATCGCGGTCAGAACGCGTTCGTCATGCTGCAGGTCCGCATCCATGACCGCTACATAGGGCGCAGCCGATGACAGCATGCCCTCGATGCAGGCGCCGGCGAGGCCGCGCCGGCCGACACGTTTGATGCAGCGGACGCGGGGATCCGTTTCCGCAATCGCCTTGGCCGCTTCCGCGGTGCCGTCGGGCGAATTGTCGTCGACGAAGATCGCTTCCCAGCCAATGCCTTTCAACGTCGCGTCCAGGCGGCGGATCAGCTCGGCGACGTTTCCGCGCTCCTTGAAGGTCGGAAGGACGACGGACAGTTCGACCCGGGGGACAGGCTCTGGAAGGGGGATCTGGGCGGCTGTGGACACAAAATACTCCCTGCGCCGCCTTGGTGGCCTTAGCGACGCGCGGCGTCAAGATGTGCCCCGGCCGGCACACGATCGTAACGGCGGAAAGCCGATTTCCCTGCCGTCCTAGCGTTGCCCAGGACGGTAGTCGGCTTCGATATGTCCCTTTAGCTCGTCCTCGGTGAACCAGACCGGCTTCATCTTCATCGCAACAAAGAGCCGCGACTGATCGGCGTAATGCGGCGAGGTCTCATCGAGCGTCGCCGAGCCGAACTGGTGGATGCTTTCGGAGGAGAGCTTTCCGCTTTTGTCCCAGGCCACAAACATGATGAACGTGTCGCCGTCGACGGCCGTCAGGGTGCCGTCATCCTGCTGGGTGCCGTAGACCGCGCGATAAATGTCCGGTCCGCCGTCGATCGGAACATCGACCTTGCCGCGCCGGAAGCGATTGACCTGGCCCCATTCCGGATCGAGCCGGCCGAAATGCGTCTTGAGGATCGTCATCGCTTCTCTCAGCGCGGCGATCGGTTTTTCCTTCCACGGCCCACCAGGATCCTCCGGCGCGGCGCGCACGCCCATCAGAACGGCGAGCGCCGCGCCGTGATTGTGGATATCGGTTTTTCGGTTCCAGTTTTTGAGAATCTGCTGCGCCTGTCTCAGGTCGGCGTCGCCGCCCGGGTCGGTTGCGAGAATCTCGTTGATCATCCGCACGATGTTGGAATGAACACTGTAGGTGAGATCGAATTTGTACTCGCGAAATTTCTCCGCCGTGATCGAGGGATCGGCGCCATAGGTTTCCAGCGCGCGCATGGCGCGATTGGTCATGTCGGTCTGGATGCCAAGCGTTGGCGAAAAATCGGATGGTTTCAGGTCGTCCTCAGGTGCCGTCGCCTGGAACGGGGTGTTGTTGGAATTGAACACCAAGTCCGATTTCGGATTCCAAAGCTGTGGAATCTTGTCGAACGGAACATAGGTATGCCAGATCAGATCGGATCGGTCGCCGGGAATGAAGCCTTTCCAGTTGATGCCTTCGCGACGCACGGGAAATTGGCCGTTATAGACATAGCCGATGTTCCCTTTCTCGTCGGCGTAGATGTAGTTGATGCTTGGCAGAGCCTGCAGCCGCATCGCATCTTTCCATTCATCCAGGTCGCGCGCCTTGTTGAGCCGGAAGTACTGCATTATCTGCCGGACCTCGTTCATGCCGGCGTAGCGGATCGCGAAGACGCCGTGGTCGGTCCTGAACACCGGACCCTGCGCCGCATAGAGCACGTCGCGATGAAAGGTCCAGATCAGCGGGCCAAAGAGTTTCACGCGGATCGCTGCGTCGGTCTTTTGGAAGTCGCGCCATTTTCCGTCGAGCATGTATTGATTGTCGTTCGCCGGATTGATGGTGAGCTTGTAGATATCGGCAAGATCCGGCGCATTGACCGTGTTGGCCCAGCCGAGATGTTCGTTGTGGCCATGCAGCATGACAGGCGCGCCGGGAAATACGCCGCCGGCGACATGCCAGCCTTCGCCCGACTGCAGAACGACTTCGTACCAGGACACCGGGCCCGCATAGGGCTGATGCGAATTGACGAGAAGGCGCGTTGCGCCGTCGGCGCTGCGATGCGGACCGACGGCCAAACCGTTGGAACCGATTTCCGGCAACGGCTTGCCGCCCGTATCGGTGTTCAGCTTTCGGAGCATGGAATCCAGGCCGTAGAAGAACGGCGTCTTGAAGACGAACCCGGCGACGATGTCCTTTCCTGTCAGGGGTAACAGCCCGGTCGACACCTGGCCGGGATGCAACGCCGCGTAATAATTCACGCCGTCGGCGTAAGCCTCCGCAACCTTGCGCACGTCGACGGGAAGGTCTTTTTCATACCGCGCATCGACCGTTTCCCAGACGCGAAAGAGACGGACCAGATAATCCGTCGTCGCGCCTTTCAGCCCCTCACTCGCTGCAAGCTCGCCGCGCGTCGCCAGCGCGACTTCCTGGATTGTTGCGAAATCATCTTCCGAATGCGCGAAGCCAAGCCCGAACGCGACGTCGGCGTCGGTTTTGCCGAGAATGTGCGGCACGCCCCAGGTGTCGCGACGGATGCGGACGTCATAGCGCGAAGCCTTGGCGATCAGCGCCGCGGGATCGGGCGGCGAAGGCTGCGCGAGGCGGTCGGAGACGATGACGCCCGCCAGTCCCAGGATGATGACGGCGACGAGGATGGCGGCATATTTCAGAAGGCGCATGATTTCCCCGGTTGTTGCGGCGCACGCTAGTCGCGCCGGTCGCAGGCGTCGAGATGTACAAAGCGCGGCCCCGTGTATAGTCGCCCGATAAGCGGTGAAAATCGCCAGGGGGAACATCATGAAGTGGCTGCTCGGCGCCCTCGGCGCGGTTCTCATACTGGCCGGTTCCTACCTCGCCGCCCGCATTCAGACCTCTGACGGCGTGCGCGTCGAAGACATCCGCTTTTCGGGCTCCGGCGGCACCCAGATGAGCGCCCTGCTCTACATTCCGCCGAATGCGACGGACAAAACGCCCGCGCCCGGCATCCTCGCCGTGCATGGCCTGATCAATTCGCGCGAGATGCAGGACGGCTTTGCGATCGAGTTTGCGCGGCGCGGCTATGTCGTGCTGGCACTCGACATGACTGGCCACGGCTACAGCGCGCCACCGGCTTTCGCGAACAAGTGGGGCGGACCGGACGGCCTTAAATACCTGCGCGGACTTCCCTTCGTCGACAAGGACAATATCGGCCTCGAGGGCCACAGCCTTGGCGGTGCGGCCGTTCTGTCCGCGGCGCTTGCCTACCCTGACGGATACAAGTCTCTGATTCTGGTCGGCTCGACGACGGGTGCGCCGGCTGCCGGCAGCGCGACGTTCCCGCGCAATGCAGGCTATGTGCTCGGCCGCTATGACGAGTTCACGCCGATGATGTGGGGCTCGATGGATTTCGCCAAGCCTTCGCCGGCGGCCGAAACCCTGCTGGCAAAGGACGTGACGACGACGCCGAAGCTGAAGCGGAATTTCGGAACGACGAAGGATGTCGATGCCGGCGTGCTTTACGGCTCCATCGCCGATGGCACGGCACGCCGGCTTTACATGCCCGCCGTGACGCATCCTGGAGAGCACATCTCGACCGAGGCGATCGGCGATGCCATCGACTGGTTCGGCAGAACTCTGAAAGGCGGCATGCGGAAGCCGGATCAGATCTGGTACTGGAAGGAATTGGGCACGCTGACCGGATTTGCCGGTTTTGTGCTGCTCCTGCTTGGCGCGTTCGACGTGCTCCTGTCATTCCCGTTCTTCTACAGCATGGCGCGCGCGCCGGAGCCTGCCCGCACGATGCATGACCGCCAATGGTGGGTCGGACTGATTGTCGGCGGTCTCATTCCCGGTCTCTCCTTTTTGCCGCTGATGATCGTCGGCGGCATGCTAGTGCCGGCCTCAGCGATTTTCCCGCAGACCTTCACAAACCAGGTGATGGTGTGGGCTCTGGGCACGCTTCTGATCTCCTATGGCGCGCTCTATTTCTTTCGCAAGAAGCAGGCTGCGTTCACGACCGCGTGGCTGCCCTCCATCGCGATCGGCGTCGCGACCGTCGGCATTGGCTATCTTTCGCTCGTCATCGTGGATGCCGTATTCCACGTCGATTTCCGCTTCTGGGTTCTTGCGCTCAAGCTGATGAGCCCGTGGCAGTTCAAGAGCTTCCTGCTCTATCTCATACCGTTCGGCATCTTTTTCTTCTTCACATTGCGCGGCCTGCAGTCTGACCTTGCAGTCAGACACCAGGGTTGGTTCGCACATTATGCGGCGACGAAGCTGGCAATGTGCGGCGGCGTCGCCCTGTTGCTCGTCGCGGAATATCTGCCGATGGCGACGGGCGATCACCTGCTGCTGCGCGCCGATCCTCTGCATCCGATCATGGCGTTCCAGTTCGTGCCGATCCTGGCCATCGTGGGAGTAATCAGCACCTATACCTATCGCCGGACAAATTCCTACGTACCGGGTGCCGTGATCTCGACCTTGTTCGTCACCTGGTATGTCGTCGCCGGCACCGCAACCATGATCGCCTAGGCGAAGCGTGCCGCCGCGAGAAAGCCGGCGCCAGCAGCCACCGCGGTGAGGAACGTGCCCCACAGCATGTCGATCGCAGCAAGATGCGCCGGCCAGACCTTGAGCGTCGCCATATTCGTCAAGTCGTAGGTCATGTAGGCAAAAAAGCCGAACGCCGCGCCCATGCTCAGAGCCGTTGCCAAACCACCGCCACGCAGCGCCGGCCCGGTCGCAAACACCATGATTCCGCCGATGTAGAGAAGGTAGAACAAGATAGCTGCCGGCATGTTCGTGTGCTCTGAGAGCAGCGATCCGATGGCCGGTTCATAAATCGCCTTCACGGCCAGGCGCAACCAGACCACATCCAGCGCCGCCATTGCGGCGGCGGCCGCCAGATAGGCAATCAGATAGCGCATCATGGTGTGTATTCCATGGCGGCTTCTACGCGGCGTTCCCTCTACCGGATCACCTCAAAAGGCTACTGATCCGCCGCCCGGCGGCAACCGTACCATTTGCGAACCAGCGGAACCGCACATGGCAAAGATCGCGATCATCGGCACGGGCATTTCTGGCCTCGGTGCCGCCTACATCCTGAACCGGCAGCATGACATCACCGTCTACGAAAAGGCCGGGCGCATCGGCGGACACACCCGAACGCTGACGGTCGACTATGACGGAACGAAGGTTCCCGTCGACACGGGATTCATCGTCTTCAACGAGAAGAATTATCCGCAGCTCACAGCCATGTTCCGGCATCTGAATGTGCCGGTGCAGAAAAGCGACATGACGTTTGCAGCATCGATCCGCAATGGCTGGCTGGAATGGGGCGCAAAGAACGCGAACGCGGTTTTCGCCCAGCGCCGCAATCTTCTGCGGCCAAAGTTCGGGATGCTGATCCGCGATGTGCTTCACTTCAATGCGCATGCCGAGACGGTGGTCGAGCGTCACCCCGAATTGACGCTCGACGGATTGATCGCGCGCCTTGGGCTCGGCGAATGGTTTCGCCGCTACTATATCTTGCCCATGAGCAGCGCGATATGGAGCTGCCCGCCCTGCGAGATGATGCGGTTTCCGGCTCGCACCCTGATCCATTTCATGGCGAACCATCATCTGCTGAGCGCCACCGGTCAGCCGCAATGGTACACGGTCAGCGGCGGCGCGCAGGAATATGTCGAACGGCTCACACGGTCTTTCGCAGGACGCATTCGGCTCGGCTGCGGCGCTGCACAAGTGACGCGGACCGGCGGCGGCGCCACAGTGCAGGATACGCAAGGCGTTCGCGAGACCTATGACCACGTCGTCTTCGCCAGCCATGGCGACGAGACGCTGCGCCTGCTGTCCGATGCGAGCGAGCATGAGCGTGAGGTTCTTGGCGCTTTCCGCTATCAGAAGAATATTGCCGTCCTTCATCGCGACCCGAGCGTGATGCCAAAGAGCAAGAACTGCTGGGCAAGCTGGAACTATACCTCGGACGGCAATCTCGACGAGCCGGCCTTGTCCGTGACGTACTGGATGAATTCCCTGCAGGGGATCGCGAATTCGATGCCGCTGTTCGTAACACTGAACCCCAAGACGCCCATCGAACCGGACCTTATATTCAACTCGCACGAATTCGATCACCCTGTCTTCGATCATGCCGCCGTGGCAGCGCAACCGCGCGTGCAGGCGATGCAGGGCGCCCGCAACACCTGGTTTTGCGGGGCGCATTTGCGCAACGGCTTCCATGAGGACGGGCTGGCGAGCGCGGTCCATGTGGCCCGGTTGTTGGGCTGCGACGCGCCATGGCGGGCGCCCGCTCCTGCCTTTGGGGAACCGACAGTTGTACGCTATCCGACAGCCACGACGCCGGCGCTGGGACCCGCGCTGGGCGCCACAAAAGCTGCCTAAACCCTCTCGGCGTTTCCGCGTAGCGCGCTATAATGAACTGGTCTGTGACGGGGGGCGTTGCGGCACCCCGCCTTTGTGAGGACACCGCGATGAGTTTGATACCCGCGTCGTTTATCGAGAAGCGCTGGCGCGAGGCTGCTTCCAGCCTGGAATTCGGCACGCTGGATTTCACCACGCCGACAGGTGAGGTCATGTCCGTGAAGGGCCGCCAGCCGGGTCCGCACGCCAACTTCAAGATCAACGACTGGGACGTGCTGCGCCTGACCCTGGCGCGCGGCGATATCGGCCTGGGAGAGGCCTATATCGACGGGAGCTGGGAGACCGACGACATCGAGACGCTGGTTTCGCTGTTCCTGATGAACATGGACGCGTTCGACGGTTTTGCGAACGGCGGCTTGTTGCAGCGCATAGGCTTTGTGATTCACAACGCCTTTGTCCGGCGAAACACGATCAGCGGTTCGGCGCGCAACATCCAGGATCACTACGACGTCGGGAACAATTTCTACTCGCTGTGGCTCGACCGCAGCATGACCTATTCGTCGGCCCTCTACGCCAGCAAGGACGCCAACCTGGAACAGGCGCAGCAGACGAAGTACGAACGCATTCTGTCCAAGCTGCCGGGCGACAAATCTTCGATCCTGGAGATCGGCTGCGGCTGGGGTGGATTCGCCGAACGCGCCGCGGCCGATGCGCATCGCGTCACCGGCCTTACGATCTCGCCGTCGCAGCACCGCTACGCCACGGATCGCCTTGCCGGCAAGGATGTCGAGGTGCGGCTGCAGGATTACCGCAAGACCAGCGGCGTGTTCGACAACATCGTCTCCATCGAGATGTTCGAGGCGGTCGGCGAGCACTACTGGCCCGCCTATTTCCAGACCATCGCAGACAGGCTGAAGCGCGGCGGCCGCGCAGTGGTCCAGACGATCACGATCCGCGACGAACTCTTTGCTGGCTATCGGTTGCGCAGCGACTTCATCCGCCACTATGTGTTCCCGGGCGGCATGCTGCCGTCGCTTGCCCGCTTCACCGAAGAAGCCGAGAGGGCCGGTCTAAAGGTCGCGAGCAATTTCTCCTTCGGTCATGACTATGCCCAGACCCTGCGCGAATGGTCCGCGGCAATGCGTGCACGCAAGGACGAGATCCTGGCGCTCGGCCACGACCAGAGGTTCTTCCGCAACTGGCAATTCTATCTCGGCATCTGTGCGGCGGCGTTCAACGTCGACCGCACCGACGTGGTGCAGGTCGAACTGGCGCATTCCGGCGCCTAGTTCTCCGACGCCGGACCCATCGGCGACTGCGGGATGCGGTGCATGAACGGAAGCACCAGCAGCGACAGCGCAAAGAGAGCGCCGATTGCGAGCCATGCCTCGTTGAAAGATTGAACCAGCGCCGCCTTGCGCACCAAAGGTTCGGCGATGGCGCGCATCGTTTCATTCACCGGCCCCATGTCGTGGCCATGAAAGAATTCCGTCGGCAGGCCGACAAACTGCGCGGTAGTTGCATCTCCCGCCTGCAGGCGCTTGGCCAGAGCGTCGGCGTGCACTGGCGTGCGTTGAACCAGGATCGTGTCGACGAGCGCAATGCCTATCGCGCCGCCGAGATTGCGCATCAGGTTGAAGAGCGCACTGCCATCCGCGACCGAACCGGGTACGAGCGTGTCCAGCGCGAGACGCGTGGCCGGCAGAATGCAGAGCATGACGCTCGCACCGCGCAGGACCTGCGGCCAGAACAGGCCGTCGAAATCGGTCGTCACGGACTCGAACCCGTTCGTCAGCATCCCCGCGGCAAACAGGCCATAGCCGACCGCCGTGAGCAGGCGCGGATTGGTTCGTGTTTCGAGCCATGCTGCGATCGGGGCGGTCATCAGTTGCGCCGCGCCGGAGACGATCATGATCTTGCCGATCTCGAGCGGGGAGTGATCGCGGATCAGGCCCAGAAAGATCGCCAGCAGATAGACGGAGCCGTATAGGCCAAGGCCCAGCACGAAGCTGAGCATGCAGCCGAGTGTGAATGTGCGCTCGCGAAAGCGGCTGAGATCGACGAAAGGATGCGGCTTGTAGAGGCTGCGCCAAATCGCGGCCGTCCCCGTTACGGCGCAGAGTCCCATGCAGGAATAGACGAACAGTCCCTGCCAACTGTACTTGGGACCTTCCTTCAGCACGAGTTCGAGGGTTGCGAGAAAAACAGCCGCCAGCCCGATGGCGCGATAGTCGATACGGCGAAACTCCGCCATGTCCGCCGAGCCCATGCGCACGAAGGTCGCCACGAGTATCGACACCAGCACGCCCGGAACCAGATTGATCAGGAAGATCCAGTGCCATGTGTAATGCTCGGTGAGAAAGCCGCCGATGGCTGGCCCGATGGTCGGCGCAATCACGGCCAGCGTGCCGGCCAGCGCGGTGGCGGGTACGCGATGTTTTTCGGGCATCATCGAGAACACCGACGTGAACACGCCCGGGATAAGCATGCCGCCGCAGAAGCCTTGAACCACCCGCACCGCGATCAGCAGAGGCAGCGTCTCGCACAGCGCGCAGCCCAGGCTGGCGACCGTGAACCCGAGTGTCGCCGCAGCAAACATCCAGCGCAGCGAGATCGCGCGGGTCAGCCAGCCGGTCAGCGGTATGGCGATCACCTCGGCCATCAGGTAGGCCGTCTGGATCCAGCTCAACTGGTCGGCCGTAACGTGAAAATAGTCTTGTATGGTCGTAAACGAACTCGCGACGATCTGGATATCGAGTACCGCCATGCCCATGCCGACGCACATGGCTGTAAAGCCGATCCAGATGCGGACGGTGCTGGACATGCGGAAGGAGAACCTAGGCGGGTGAGTTGCTTGAACGAGTGTGCAGTCTTTGTACTTCCGGGTCCATCACCCGATGCCACAAGGGTGGCAACAGTGCCAACAAGATACTCCCCGCGTAGCCGAGGGGCAGTTCGGCCGCTTTGTAGGCCGGCTCCAAGGTCTGGTACGGAGCGACCGGCCGCGCATGATGGTCGGCGTGGCGGCCCATATTGAAGATCATATTGTTGGCGAGGACGTTGCTGGAGTTCCAGCTATGGCGGTCCGCAAATGGTTCAAGTCTTCCGCCATCGATGCGCCGCACCAGTCCGTAATGGGCGACGTAGTTGAAGAGCTCGAGCACGATGATCGCCATGGCGCTTTGTGCAACGAATAGCGCCAATCCGCGCCAGCCAGACAGGGCAAGGATCAAGAGCAGCAGACCGGCGAGAATCAACGCATCCCGGACAAGGCGATTTTTCCAGAATGACAGGTTCCTCCGTGCGATCCGCCTCTGCTCGATCCGCCACGCATCTAGATATTGGCCCGGGACCGTTCTCGCCAGGAATCGATAGAAGCCTTCTCCAAGCCGCGCTGTGGCCGGGTCGCGCTCGCTTGCCGCCCAGCGATGATGCCCAAGAAGATGCGCGATCCGGAAATGACGATAGAGCATGGCGCTGAGCATCGCTGCGCCGAACAGATGTCCGAGTTTGTTCGTGCCGTGGATCAGGTCATGCGCGGCCAAAACGCCGAAAATTCCGGTCGTTGTACCCACGGTGAACGCAAGGACCGCGAAGCCGGCGGACGTCGCATGACCGGCCTGTGCAATCGCCCATGCGATGATCGCGAGATGAAGCGGGATGTAGGCAAACGGCAGCAGCCGGAACCCGAATGTGTCGTCGTCGCGCTCCGCCGGCGCGCCGCGCACCGAAATCCATTCTGCTCCGGCAAGAAACAGGATCAGGGCCGCGATCGTCAGAAGCGGACAAAATGGCCCGATGCCATAGTAGAGAGCCGGAATCGAAAGTGCGACGAAGAACGGGCCGAAATAGCGAAGGGGTCCGAACGTCATAACACTAACCGGGACCGGAAGGTTCCCCGGTGCGGCGCGCGGCCAGCGCGGCGTCTTCCTGGCGGATGCGCCAAGCCAGCATGGCGGCGTTCAGCAGCGTGAAAACGATCGCAACGTTCACCTCGCCAAACGCCAGCGGCAATGTCGCAATCTCGCCTGCAACGACGAGATAGTTGGGATGGCGCACGAAGCGATAGGGACCTGAACGGACGAGCGGCGCGCCCGGCAGTGTGATGATCCGCGTTGTCCAGTAGGGACCAAGCGTCGCGATGACCCAGACCCGCCCAAGCTGAAGCAGGACAAAGGCCAGCATCGCCGGCCAGTGGATGACCGCGTCGCCGGGCATCAGAAATACGATGGCGGCCAGCCATGCCGCGTGCAGCAACACGATCAGCGGATAATGCGCCCGTCCGACCTCGATTGCCCCACGGGCCCGCAGCGCGCGCGTGTTGCGTTCGGCATAGGCGATCTCGATCAGGCGCTGCGCGACAACCAGCGCCAGGATGATGTCGATCGTCAGCTTCACGCGCCACCAACCATCAGGAACACTGCCGAGAACCCCGGCCCCAGCGCCGTCATCAGGGTACGCCGCGACGGGTCGCGCCAGTTCATGCGCTCAAGCACAAAAAGCGCCGTCACGGCAGACATGTTGCCATAGTCCCGCAGCACGCTGCGGCTGTCCTTGAGCGCGCCGCGTTCAATTCCGAATGCGTCCTCAAGCGCATCCAAAACCTTTGCGCCGCCCGGGTGGCAAGCGAATCCGTCGATGTCGTTCAGCTTCAGATCATTCTGCTGCAGATATGTGTGCAGGATCTTGCGAAAGTCGCTGGCGACAAGGCCCGGAATGCTCTGGGCGAAGCGGGCCTTCAAACCATCTTCCTCGACTTCCCAGCCCATGATGTCGAGCGAGTTTGGCCAGGTGTGCTCTCCACCCGGGCCGAGCGTAGGACCCTCGCCGTCCGTCGACAGAATCGCGCCAGCCGCACCGTCGCCGAACAGGGCGGTCGCGACAATGTTGCTCTTGGATATGTCGTCCTTGCGGAACGTAAGTGCGCAGAGCTCGACGGTGAGAAACAGGACGCGGCTTCCCGGATTGGCCTTTGCCATGTCCGCCGCGCGCGACAGTCCGACGACGCCGCCGGCGCAGCCGAGGCCGAAGATCGGCAGGCGGCGAATGTCACGCCGAAGGCCCATCTTTTCGACGACCAGTGCGTCAAGACTTGGCGTGGCGATGCCGGTCGTCGAGGAAACAACGATCGCATCGATATCTTCGCGCTTCAGTTTGGCCTGTTCGAGCAGATCGAGAGTGATCTTCTCGAACAATGCGACGGCGTTTTCGACATAGAGATTGGTGCGGTCGGTCCATCCATGCTTTTCGGCGTACCAGTCGATCGGCACGCAGGAATAGCGCCGCTCGATACCGGTGTTTTCGAACACGGGAAGCAGACGCGTGATGTCCTTTCGTCCTTGAAAAAGTTGCGCCGCGCGCACGGAGACATCGGATTGGTCAAGCGTATAGGGAGGCACGGCGCTCTTTAGCGCCAACAGACGCGGTATCATTCACGCTCCTGGAATCACGTGGGTGCCCATCCACTCGGGCGAGTATAGACAGTGGGCGCGCAAACGCCATGCAATCGATTTTTACGACGTATTCACCGACTTTAGAGCGATGAAGCCAGCCATCCGGTCACTTTTACGAGACCGGGCGCCAAAGCGATCACCCGATCGGGTCATTTTCAACCGAACATCTGCTTGGTGAAGATCGCCGTCGCAACCGCCTGCGCGCGGGTCGTTGCCTTCAATTTCATCAACGCGTTCTGCACGTATTCATGCGCCGTCTGCTCGGAGATGGTGAGGATCTGCGAGATCTCCCAGTCCGTCTTGCCGGCCGCCACCCAGGAGAGGCATTCGCGTTCGCGCGGGGTCAGCTTTTGCGTTGAAGCTGGCGGCATCAGGCGGGCGCGCAGCCGTTCGAGTTTGGCATGAAAATATATCGCGGCCATGTGCAAGCAGGTCTCGTCGTGGCGTCCAAGTTCGTACTTTTCGGCGCCCATCGAGATGCCGACAATGACGCCTTCGCGCGTGTAGACCGGAACTGTAAATCCACCCACAAGGCCGAACTGCGCCGCCTCGTCAAAAATGCGGACGCCGATTTCGTCGGTCGCGCCGCGCGCCTCCTGCCAACGTATCGGCTCATTGCGCATCAGGAGCTGGTTGATGATCGGATCGACGGCGATGTAGTTCTGGGTCATCCAATGCGCCAGCCAGTCCTGTGGCCAGGTCGATGCCCACATGCGGCCGTCGCGGGGTACTTTGGGCTGGGTCGGATCGCCAACCATGAAGCAGTTGAGCCCGAATTTCTCGATTAATCCCTGAAATGCGGCGATGAGCGCCGAAATGTCGGTCTCGTGATCAAGCTGTTCAATGAAGTCGAACGTCGCGTTGGTCAACAACATGGCGTGGGACTCTGGGGACGATCGAACATGACGAAGCCGGGCGCGATGCGGACAATCAATTCGGGGCGCTATCGTCCGGCGGCACGCTGATGCGCCTTGTAGTTGGCGAGCGGCTGCACCTGATCGTCCCTGAGTTCATCGACTGCGCCCAGATAGTCCGGCACATCGTCGCCGAGAAGAACCGAGGGACAGCGGCCTTCATAGTTTCCGAGATTGGGGCGATGCATCTGGTACCCGACCAGCGCAGCCAGGTCCGGCGCGAAGTGGCGCGCGACGTCAGGAGGATAGACGAGAAACTGGTTCTCGTACGGTTTCAACCAGCCAAGGCTGTAGCTGATGATCATGCCGGCGCGCGGCGCGGAGGTGCGATTGGCGCCCGCCCCGTGCAGCGTCGAGCCAAGGAACAACAGCGCGGAACCCGGATCCATCTCCGCTTCTATGGCTTGCGAGCGGTCCATGCTGCGTTCCGACTGCCGGCGATGACTGTCG
Source organism: uncultured Alphaproteobacteria bacterium (assembly GCA_963741725.1). Taxonomy (GTDB): domain Bacteria; phylum Pseudomonadota; class Alphaproteobacteria; order Micropepsales; family Micropepsaceae; genus Rhizomicrobium. The sequence goes on from CAVUJC010000009.1 coordinate 126,881, forward strand.
GGCCAGACAACGGTGGCGCCGTTCTCCGCGCGATAGGGCGTGAACGGCCACATCACATTGATGAGATATTCGATTTCCCCCTGAGTGCCGCGCCACATGTCCTGGTCGCGGTGTGGAATCTGTTCATTCTCTCCCGGCCAGATCTCGAGCGCCTGGGTGAGATTGAGCTGAAACCGATCGCAATACGGCCCGAGGATCGCCTGCGTGATCTCCAGAATGACCGGATGCTGCACGAATGCCGCGGCGCGCGCCGAACGTTTCAGCAAGCCGCCAAAGCGCTTGGTGTGCCGGCCATAAAAGTCGCCTTCGCAGAACGGTGTCCGCTCGAACCGTGGACGCAGATCGTCGTGCAATGCGGCAACTTTCGCGCGCGGCACGAGGTCGGGGATGATGCAATAGCCGTGGGCAAGAAGTTCCGCGGTCCAGTCGAACGCATCGGGCGCATTGAGAGATCGGCGAACAGAGGTGGCTTGCATGGGAAAATGTGTCCTTGAACTCAGGCGGCCTGCGCGAAGGCGTCGAGCTGCAACACCGGTGTCCGTGAACCCATCTTCTCCCGGAACAACTGCAATGTCGCAGGTGTGATGCTGATCGACATGGCGCCGATGACCTCGCCGTTCACTTCCCTGGGCTCGCCAAGCGGTTCGCACTCCCAGCCCAATGCGAGCAGATGCGAGAGATACTGGATGTGGGTCACGCAGGTGTATTTGCTGATCCCGTAAAGAAGGCCGAATTCACACATGGCCGTGGCGATGCGCCTGCGGATCATCCGCGGTTCGATGTCCCTGCTCGGGGCCGTGCAAAGCCGCGTGATTTCCCAGATATCGTCCCCGACGGGCACGCCTTTCTCACAGAGAAACGGGAATATCTCGCTCATGAGATGCGGCCCTGTGGTCGGCAGCAGCCGCACCGACCCGAGATGTCGTTGAGTCAACTGGTCGAGCGCGACGAGATAGATCGCCGCGTCCGTGTCGAACTGATCAATTTCGTATTGGCCGTCGACGACCGGGATGTCCCACTTGAGCGCATCCACAAACACCTTCTTGCGGTCGCGGTGCATCGCTTCGAGCGGCGTGCGGAACTTCGAGCGGTTGTAGGATGTTACGAGATTGACCATTGTGCAGCCTCCGGCGTTTTCGGCCGGAAGGGTCGCAGGCGTCCTTGGATTTCGAAATTCCCCTGATTGGGGGAGTGCGACCTAGTTGATCAGATCGGCAAATGTAATCTGGGCGTCGAAAAGCGCGCGTACGATCAACTGCTGACGCGTGGCCACATTGTACCGCCGCTTCGCCTCTTCGATATGCTGATGGACTGTTTGCCCGCTGATCCCCAGGAGCTGGCCAACATCGCGGTCGCTTTTTCCGCGGCCGACAAGGATGACGCAATCGAGTTGTCGCGGAGACAGCCGCTGCTGCATCTCTTCGAAGGACGGCTTGGCCGACGTGGTCATCATCACCACGCGACGCGCCGCCTGGAACGCAAAGCAGCCCAGATACTGCGCGGTCGGCAGTGCCGGGATCGGAATCTCCCGTCCAGTTCGCATGCTGAACGAGCAGGAGCCTGAATATTCGCCAGGAATGTTGATCGGGACGGTCACGCCATTCCCGATGCCGGCAAGCTGCGCACCGTTGAGGATCTCTTCCTGACGCGCAGACAGGGTCAGCATGCGCGGCACCTCGGTCCACAAGAATGGCGTCGCTGTTTTCTGCGACACGGCAAGAATTGGATCGTCCGAATAGTAGTCGAGCTTGGCGCTCTTTTCCTTCCAGGACTGCGGATAGTGCACGAGGCGAACAAAGTCCGCTGTCGTGCGGGCAAGATCGACATGGTGCAGCAAGGCGAAGTAGTCGAAGCCCAGCGATTTTACCGTGTCTTCGAGCAGGGTTCGCAAGCTGTTCAGATCGGCCACGCGGTTCGCCTCACGGACGAAGGTCTGCACATCGCCAAATCTACTCATGTACGCCTCCCACGCAGCCCACATGTCCGACCGCGATGCGCGTTCGCGGCGCGTCATGACTCGAGCCTTCGCCGCACCCATAGCCCACTCCGGCGTGTTACAAAGATTAACCTATACTAGAGACTAGTCTTTGTCTTTCCTTCTGCACACTTTGGGTAGTCTGAGTTCGGCACGGGTTACATAGTAATTGTAGATCGTTACGGCTGTCGACCCCTATCAGGGAATAAGCAGCACGCGGCCCACGGCTTTTCGACTTTCGATGTAAGCGTGTGCGCCAGCTGCGTCGGACAATGGAAACGTCTTGTCGATCAGGACTTTCAATTTTCCGGCGGCGACCTCGTCGACCAGCATCTGGATCATGTTGTGGACGCGGTCTGTGGCGATCTCGGCGCCCAGGAACACGCCCGACAGGCTGCGATTGCCGCCCATGAGCGAGCCTACATCGACGCGCATCGGTTCGCGTCCGGCGGCCCCGACCATCGAGACTCGGCCGCGATAGGCGAGCGACAGGATGCTGCCCTGCAACGTAGAGCCGCCGACCGAATCGACGACGAGGTTGACGCCCTTGTTGTCGGTCAGCTTCATCACCGATTTCACCACATCGTCGGTCTTGTAGTTGATGCCGTTGTCGAGACCGAGCGGCTTCAGACGCTCCAGTCGATCATCGCTCGATGCCGTTGCCAGCACGCGTGCGCCTGCGCGCTTGGCAAGCTGGATCGCGGCGACGCCGACGCCGCTGGCACCGGCCTGAACCAGCACCGTTTCGCCGGCTTTCAGCCGGCCGAATTCAAAGAGGCAGTCATGCGCCGTTCCGAACGGCACCGGCACCGCGGCGGCCAACCGGACATCGCAGCCCTTGGGAATCTTCCACGCCGTGCGCGCGGCAACGGCACGCAATTCGGCATGCGAGCCGTTGAAACCAGTGGTGACAGCCTTGTCGCCGACCTTGAACTCTTTCACTTCGGCGCCGACCTCCACCACTTCGCCGGCGGCCTGATAACCGACGATATGCGGCTTGGTGATCAGCGGGCCGCCCATGCGATTGAGCGTATCGCCGCCTTCGATGCTGACGGCTTCGACGCGGATGATGATGCCGTTCGGCGCGCATTGCGGATCGGGCACGTCCTCATACTTCAAGACGCTCGGCGGACCATTCTCGTAATAGACGGCGGCTTTCATGGGCGTATCTCCTGATGGCGTTGGCGCAAGGCTAGACCTTGCACGGGGCCGCGAAAAGCAGCGCGAAGTCCACAGCCCCTATTCGTTTTTGACTTTCTGGTCCCCCTCCCCCTGCGCGCACTGATTTTGCTGCGTTTCTCGGAGCAATTATCCCACAGTCCTGCCTCTGTTGGATAAGTTTGCGGATGCCCCTTCGGGTCTGGGGGTCGGGCGTGGACAGTCGCGCAGGGCTGGCTAATCTGCCGCCAATTCATTTCCCGAGGATGAGATGTCAAACGAAGCCTATATTTGCGATGCCGTGCGCACCCCCATCGGGCGTTATGCCGGGGGACTCGCCTATGTGCGGACAGACGATCTGGCGGCGCTGCCGATCAAGGCGCTGATGGCGCGCAATCCCGGCGTAGACTGGTCGGCGCTCGAAGAAGTGTTCCTGGGCTGCGCCAACCAGGCAGGCGAGGACAATCGCAATGTCGCGCGCATGGCCGCGCTTCTCTCGGGACTGCCGGAAAATGTTCCCGGCACCACGATCAATCGGCTCTGCGCTTCCGGTCTGGATGCCGTCGGCACGGCCGCGCGCGCGGTCAAGACCGGCGAGATGGGATTGGCGATCGCCGGTGGCGTCGAATCGATGACGCGCGCGCCCTTCGTCATGGGCAAGGCCGAAAGCGCTTTTCCGCGGGCCGCGGAAAATCACGACACCACCATCGGCTGGCGCTTCATCAATCCCAGGATGAAGTCCGTCTACGGAACCGACTCCATGCCCGAGACCGGCGAAAATGTCGCCGAGGCCTATCAGATCTCGCGCGCCGACCAGGACGCGTTCGCCCTGCGCAGCCAGCAGAAGGCCGGACGCGCGGCCGAGCGCGGATATTTCGCGGAAGAGATCGTTGCGGTCGAAGCCAAGGACGCGAAAGGAAAGCCCGCCGCATTCATCGCCGACGAGCATCCGCGGCCGCAGACGACGGCGGAGGATCTTGCCAAGCTCAAGACTCCCTTCCGCAACCCGGGAACCGTGACGGCCGGCAATGCGTCGGGCGTCAACGATGGCGCGGCGGCGATGATCATCGCCTCGGAACAGACGGCAAAAAAACATGACCTGAAGATCCGCGGCCGCATCCTCGGCATGGCGACCGCCGGCGTCGCGCCGCGCGTGATGGGTGTCGGACCCGTTCCGGCGACGCAGAAGCTGATGGCCCGGCTCGGCCTCAAAATCGCGGACTTCGACGTCATCGAGCTCAACGAAGCGTTCGCAAGCCAGTCTCTCGCGGTGCTGCGCGGCCTTGGCCTGCCGGACGATGCCGACCATGTGAATCCCAATGGCGGCGCGATCGCGCTGGGCCATCCGCTCGGCATGAGCGGCGCGCGCCTCGCGCTGACCGCGCTGCATCAGCTCGAAAAGACGGGCGGCAGGCTTGCGCTCGCCACGCTTTGCGTCGGCGTCGGCCAGGGCGTCGCGCTCGCCATCGAGCGGGTGTGAGATGAAAGCGATTGCCGCGCTCGCAGCGATGGTGTTTGCGTGCGCCTCGGCATGCGCCGCGGACGCACCCGCCGTGCAGGTCACGCCCATCGCGCGCACGAACACCACCATCACCGGTCAGCCGATCACCGTGCCGGAACATCCCGACGTCGTCGTTTCCATCGCGACCTTTCCGCCCGGCGCGCGCATACCGGAGCATCAGCACCCGCATCCGCATTATGTCTATGTGCTCGAAGGCGTGCTGACGGTCGTGAATACCGACGCGCACAAGACGTTCGACGTGAAGGCCGGAGACTTCGTCGTCGAGATGATGGACACCTGGCACTACGGCATCAACAACGGCACCGTGCCGGTCAGGCTGCTGGTGATCGATCAGGTTCCGCACGGCGCGCCGAACAACATGGTTCCGCGCAAGCCATGAAGGTCGTCGGCGTCTCCAGCGACCCCGGCCATAATTTCAGCAAGCCGGCGCGCGCGGTCCTTCGCCTGATCGCCGGCCTTGGCGTCGAGGGCGACGCGCACCTGGGCGAAAAGGTGCAGCATTTGTCACGCGTGCGGCGCGATCCTGAGTCGCCCAACTTGCGTCAGGTGCATCTCATCCACGCAGAACTGCATGACGAGTTGCGCGGCAGGGGCTTTCGCGTCGAACCCGGAGCCATGGGCGAGAACATCACGACACGCGGTGTCGATCTTCTCGCGCTGCCGGTGAATGCGCGCCTTCACATCGGGGCCGCGGCGATCGTCGAGGTGAAGGGCCTGCGCAATCCCTGCGGCCAGCTCAACGGACTTCAGGACGGGCTGATGGAAGCGACGCTCGACAAGGATGTCGACGGCAAACTCATCCGCAAGGCGGGAGTCATGGGCATCGTCGTCGCCGGCGGCGAAGTCAGGCCCGGAGATGCGATAATTGTGGAGCTGCCCCCAGGGCCGCACGCAAGACTCGAGCCGGTTTGAACGCGGCTGCCATCCTTCGGCTGGCTCAGGATGAGGACTGAGCCCTGGTCCTCACCCTGAGCTTGTCGAAGGGCGAGGACCAGGGCAGTTCCGAACTCTAGTACCCCAGCAGCGTCGCGTAGCGGTCGCGGTGATAGGACGATCCGCCGAAGGTCGCCTCCTGGGCGCGGGCGCGCTTGAGGTAGAGGCCCGCATCGTGCGCATCGGTCATGCCGATGCCGCCATGCATCTGGACCATTTCGTTGGACACGAGATGGACGAGATCGCCGACCTTGGCCTTGGCGAGCGAGGCAAGCTGCGCGACGTCGTTCGCGTCCTTGTCGATGGCCTGAAGCGCGCCTTCCACGCAGGAACGCGCGAGCTCAAGATCGGTGAACATCTTGGCGGCGCGATGCTGCAGCGCCTGGAACGAGCCGATGACCTGGCCGAACTGTACGCGCGTCTTGAGATATTCCAGCGTGATGTCGAAGGACTGCATCGCCTGACCCAGCATCTCCGCCGTGAGGCCGGCGCGGGCACGATCCAGTGTCGCTTCGAGAATGTCGCCGCCGCCGTCAACCGGGCCGAGCACCGCGTCCGCGCCGACCTCGACATTGCTGAACGTCAGGTTGGCGACGCCGCGGCTGTCGACGGTCTTCAGCCTTTCGCGCGAGACACCGCTCGCCTTGCCGTCGACCAGGAAGAGCGTGATGCCGCTCTTGTCGCCCGGCTTGCCAGAGGTGCGGGCCGCAACGATCACGAGGCCGGCCGTACCGCCGTCGAGCACGAAGTTCTTCTTGCCGTTGAGCTTGAAGCCGCTGCCCGACTTTTCGGCCTTCAGCGCGATCTTTTCCGGCGCGTGATGCGGACCTTCATCGACCGCAAGGGTTGCGATCAGGTTGCCTTCGGCGATCTGCGGCAGGTATTTCTTCTTCTGCGCATCGCTGCCGCCGAGCAGCAGCGCCGTCGTTGCCGTCAGTGCCGTCGAGATCAGCGGCGATGCGGTGAGCGTGCGGCCGGTCTCTTCGAGGACGAGGCCGAGCGTCAGATAGCCGAGGCCCGTGCCGCCGAACTCCTCCGGGATGAGGATGCCGGCCCAACCCATCTCGGCCATTTCCTTCCAGGCCGCGCGGTCGAATCCGTCTTCATTGCCGCTGTCGCGCATCTTGCGGAACGCGGTGACCGGAGACTTTTCCTGCACCCACGACTTTGCGCCGTCGCGGATCATTGTCTGTTCTTCGCTGAGTACTGCCATTTTATCCTCGTTTCTTCATTCTGTGATCCTCGTCCGTCGAAAATCCCGGGACGAGGCGTGTGTCTGATGCGTTCTATTGGTGGTCCAAAAGACCGAGCACGCGTTTCGAAATGATGTTGTTCTGGATCTCGGCGGAGCCGCCGTAGATCGTCGTCGCCTTGCCGCCGAGCCAGCCGCGAACCGTTTCCAGCTCATTGGCGGTGAAACCGGTGCCTTCCCAGCCCAGACCCTGGTTGCCCATGATCTCGAGCAGGAGTTCCGCGCGTTCCTGGCCGATGCGCGAGCCGGCGTTCTTGAAGATCGACGTCGTGAAGCCGGGGCTGGCATTGCCCTTCGCCTCGGCCTGGGCGCGCTGCGCCGTCAGCATGAAGGCGCGCATGTCCATCAGATGGTTGGTGACGCGCCCGCGCAGATCGGAATCCGCAAGGCGGCCCTTCTCGTCGGTGCCGATATAATGCTTGGCCACCTGGTCGAGCGAGCGGGTTTCGCCGCCGCGGCTGAGACCGCCGCCGCCCGGTGCGCCGCCAAGGCCCGCGCGTTCGAACTGGAGCAGGCGCTTGCCGATGGTCCAGCCGCCATTGAGCGGACCCATCAGGTTTTCCTTGGGCACCTTCACATCCGTGAAGAACGTTTCGCAGAAAGGCGAATTGCCGCTGATCAGCTTGATCGGGCGCACTTCGACGCCCGGCGACTTCATGTCGATCAGGAGGAACGAGATGCCTTCATGCTTCTTGGTGTTGTCGGTGCGCACGAGGCAGAAGCACATGTCGGCATATTGCGCGCCGCTGGTCCAGATCTTCTGGCCGTTGACGAGGAAGTGGTCACCCTTGTCGATGCACTGCGTGCGCAGCGACGCAAGGTCCGATCCGGCGCCGGGCTCCGAATAGCCCTGGCACCACCATACTTCACCCCTCACGATGCCTGGGACGTGCTTTCTCTTCTGCTCCTCGCTGCCATACTCCAGCAGCGTCGGGCCGAACATCATCACGCCCATGCCGCCGATCGGATTGAACGCGCCGATGCGGTTCATCTCCTGCTGCAGCACGCGCGCCTGGGCCTGCGAAAGACCGCCCGCGCCATATTCCTTGGGCCAGGTGGGCACGCCCCAACCCTTGTCGGCCATCGCCTTTTTCCACTTGGCGAAATCGGCGCTCGATTCCGGGCCGCCTTCGCCCATCATCATGCCGCCCTTGCCCTTCAGCGACGGCGGAAAGTTCTTTTCCAGCCAATCGCGCGCTTCCGCGCGGAAGGCCTCCAGTTCGGTATCGATTTTTTCAGCCGCACTCATTCGTTCACTCCACTATTTCCTATTGGTGATCGAGCAGGCCAAGGATGCGCTTGGCGATGATGTTGCTCTGGACTTCGTTCGAGCCGCCATAGATCGACATCGCCTTGCCCGAGAGCCAGTTGCGCGTGTGGTCGATCTCATGCGCCGAGTAGGTTTCGCCTTCCCAGCCAAGGCCCTGGCTGCCCATGATCTCGATCAGGAGTTCGGCGCGTTCCTGCACCATGCGCACATTGGCATTCTTCATGATCGACGTGACGGCGCTCGGGCCCTGATTGGCTCTGGCGTCATCGTTCATGCGCTGAACCGTTAGGCGCATCGCGGTGGCGTCCATCATGTTGTTGGCGATGCGGGCGCGAAGATCGGGATCGGCGATGCGTCCCTTCTCGTCGGTGCCGATATACTGCTTGGCGATCTCCTCGAGCGAGCGCGTGTCGCCGCCGCGGAAGCTGGCGCCGCGCGCATTGCCGCCCTGGCCGTCGCGCTCGAACTGCAGGAGCCGCTTGCCGACGGTCCATCCGCCATTGAGCGGGCCCATCAGGTTTTCCTTGGGCACCTTCACATCCGTGAAGAATGTTTCGCAGAAAGGCGAATTGCCGCTGATCAGCTTGATCGGCCGCGTCTCGATGCCCGGCGTCCTCATGTCGATCAGGAGGAACGAGATGCCTTCGTGCTTCTTGGTATTGTCGGTGCGCACGAGGCAGAAGCACCAGTCGGCATATTGCGCGCCGCTGGTCCAGATCTTCTGGCCGTTGACGAGGAAATGATCGCCCTTGTCGACGGCTTGCGTGCGCAGCGATGCGAGGTCGGAACCGGCGCCGGGCTCGGAATAGCCCTGGCACCAGCGGATCGTGCCGTGCACGATGCCCGGCATGTGGCGGCGCTTCTGCTCTTCACTGCCGTACTCCAGCAGCGTCGGGCCGAACATGGCCGTGCCCATGCCGCCGATCGGATTGAACGCGCCGATGCGGCTCATCTCCTGCTGCAGCACGCGCGCCTGCGCACGCGAAAGTCCGCCGCCGCCATACTGCGCCGGCCAGGTCGGAACGCCCCAGCCCTTTTCGCCCATGGCTTTCTTCCATTTCAGGAAGTCCGGGTCCTTGGAGCCGTAGCCTTCGAAAAAGCTGAGCGCGTTCGCGTCCTTCAGCGACTTGGGAAAATTGGCCTCGAGCCATTTGCGCGCATCGGCGCGAAAGCTTTCCAGTTGGGTATCCAGAGCCGCGGACATGAGTCTCTCCCGTTTATTGATGGTCTTTCAGGCCGAGCACGCGCTTTGAGACGACGTTGAGGTTGACCTCGCTCGTGCCGCCCTCGATCGAATTGCCCTTGGCGCGCAGCATGCCGCGCATCGCGGCGATTTCGCCGGGCTTGTAGGCATCGCCTTCCCAGCCCAGCGCCTGCGTGCCGAGCGTTTCGACCATGAGCTCGGTGCGTTCCTGATTAATTTTCGCGGCGGCATATTTGATGATCGAGGTTGCCGCCGACGGACCGCGGCCCTGCTTGGACTCTTCCTCGGCGCGGCGCACCGTCATCGCGAAGGCGCGCGCTTCCATCTTGTGCGTGGTGATGCGCGAGCGCAGATCGCGGTCCGCGACCCTGCCATTGTCCTTGCCGACATAGTCGAGCGCGGCATGTTCGATGTCATAGGCGCCGCCACCACCGCCGCCGAAGCCGCCGGAGGAGATGTTCTGCCGTTCGTACTGCAGAAGGCGCTTGGCGATTTCCCAGCCGCCATTGAGTTTTCCGACAAGCTGGTTCTTGGGCACCTTCACATCGGTGAAGAAGGTTTCGCAGAACGGCGACTGTCCGGAGATCAGCTTGATCGGACGCGGCTCGACGCCGGGCGAAGCCATGTCGAACAGCATGAAGGAGATGCCCTCATGCTTCTTGGTGTTGTCGGTGCGCACAAGGCAGAAGATCCAGTCCGCCTTGTCGGCATAGGACGTCCAGATCTTGGAGCCGTTGAGAAGGTAGTGATCGCCCTTGTCGATCGCCTGGGTGCGCAGGCCAGCAAGGTCGGAACCGGCGCCGGGCTCCGAATAGCCCTGGCACCAGCGGATTTCACCGCGCACGATCTTGGGCAGATATTCTTTCTTTTGTTCTTCGGTCGCGTATTCGAGCAGCACCGGACCCAGCATCCAGATGCCGAACGACATCAAAGCGGGTCGCGCCTGGATGCGGCCGAGTTCATTGCCGAGCACGCGTGCTTCGGCGCTCGAAAGTCCGCCGCCGCCATAGTCCCTGGGCCAGGTCGGCGCGGTCCAACCCTTGGCAGCCATGCGGTCCAGCCAGAGCTTTTGTTCCGGATTCTTGAACGTCGCCTTGCGGCCGCCCCAGACCGAATTGTCGTCGTCATCGACCACGGCGTTGCCGCGCATCGAGGGCGGGCAATTGGCTTCGAGCCAGGCGCGCGTTTCAGTCCGGAAAGTCTCGAGATCGCTCATCTTCCTCACCATCCGGGCACTGATTGGCCCGGTACAGTTTCAACTGTAGCGGCGTATCCACAGAGAGCAACGCCCTGCATACCGCTGCTTCGAAGGTTTGCCACCCTTGGGGCGCCAAACCGCAAGACCATGATGCCGCAGTGTTTCGGGCAAGTTCAAATTATACAAATAAGTTAGTGTTATATATCAGGGAGATGGAGCGGCCGCCGGCACGACGACGACCTTGAATGCCTTGTCCGGGACCAGCCAGGTGCGGGCGGCCTTCTGCAGGTCGTCCGCCGTGATGGCCTTCAGGTCCGGGATGGTCGTGCGGATGACGTCGAGCCGGCGCGGATCGGACTGCGCCCCGGCAATCAAGTTGCAGCCAATATTCATTTGTCTGCTGCTGCCTTTGAATGTCCTCGATCCTGGGGCCGCGCGCACGCTCCAGCTCGTCGGCCGGTATCGGCTTGTTTTTCAGATCGTCGGCGACATGGCCAACGACGTCATAGAACGTCCCGATCTTGTCCGGCGGTATCTGGGCGAGCGCATACACAAAGCCATAGTCCGGCGTGATCAGCGACGTGTAGGTCGAGGCGCCGGGCGTATAGGTGATGCCCTCGCGCGTGCGCAGCTCATCGAGCAGGCGCTGGCTCAGGATTTCCGCCAGCACGCGCAGGGTGCGCGGCTGCTGCATGTCGGGAAAGAAGCCGTTGGTCGGCCAGGCGATGACCGCAACCGCCTGGTTCGCCGCACCCTTGTCCGTGAGCTGCACCGGTTCTGGCGTCGGCTTTGGAAAGTGTTCGCCGCCATTGGGCGGCGCGCCCGCGGATTCGCGATGCGCCAGCGCGCCAAAGGTCGGCGCCACCGACGCGATCGCCTGATCCACAGTCACGTCGCCGACAATCGAGATATCGAGCGGCCCCGACGCCATCGCCGGCGCCACAATCTCCCTCGCCTGATCCACGGTCGATGCGTTGATCTCCTCCAGAGACGGTGCACGCCAACGCGCGTCACGGTCGTGCACGAGACCATAGAACTCGCGCCCGAGCAGCGCGCTCGGATCCGCTTCGGTCTCCGCCTGTACGCCCGCATCGGCGACGCGCACCTGGTCGAAGGCCGCAGGCTTCCACGCGGCATCGGTGAAATAGGCGGCAAGGATCTGCATTTCCGAATTCAGATCGGCGGCGCGCGACTGGCCCGACAGCGTGAAGGCATCATCGCCAATGCTAAGCGATGCGCCCCACACCTTGTCGGCCATGCGCCGCTGCAGGTCCTCGACGCTGTAGCGCTTGAGACCGCCCTGAACGAAGGCGCCGCCGAGCGCCCAGGCCGGCATGATCCGATCCTGCGGCAGGCCGAGGCGGCCATCACCGAAGCGGACATCGATCAGAATCTGTCCCGCACGGAACTGCGTTGGCTTCACGGTCAGCGTTGTGCCGTTGGCGAAGCGCACGAACGTCAATCCGAGATCATCGACCGTGGTGCGTGATACGACCTTGCCGGTGACGCCGAACGCCTCATAGGGCCAAACAGGAATCGGCGTGGACTGCGTCGCGGCAAGAGGCGTGTTGTCGGCTTCTGTCAACGCTGAGGTGACCGCCGCCTCGCCGCCCGGCATCGGACTGGTGCTGCTCGCGAACACAAGCGGCCCGGCGCCCGAAAAAGCCTCGCGCAGCGCGGCCGATACATTCTGCACCGTCATGCCCTTGGCGACATCGTCGAACAAGGCAAGGTCTGTGCTCGGAGACGTGTAGACCGAATCCTCATCCAGCGACCGCGCAATATCGTTCGCGATGAAGGGCGTCGTCGTCGTTTCGGCCGCGACGGCGCGGCTTTGGAAGAATGTGCGCAACTGGGCGATGACCTGTTCGAGTTCTTCGGGCCTGACGCCGTTGGCAACCGCCTCGCGCCAGCTGCGCTCTGCCGTTTGCATTCCGATGATTCCTTCGCCCGTTCTGTAGTTGACCGCGATCTCGGTCGCATCGGCGATGTTCCCCACCTGGTCGTGGCTGGCGACGGCGGAAATGAAGGGCGGATTGGCGCCGTGCTCCAGCGCGGCGAAGCGCTGGTTGATCACGGCCAGCGCCGCATAGCGCTGCATTTCCTGCGTCTCCTTGGCCTTGTTGTCGGGCGCGGCATCGAACGGCGTCAGCCAATCGAACAGCACAAATGTCTGTGCGCCTGGCTCGGCAAATAGCTTCACGGTCGCCGGGTGCCGCGCGGGCGGCGTGTAGTGAGGGGCCGTTCGCGCGGGCGCGCGCGCCGTCCAGCCGGAGAAGCTTGCCTTGATCTTGGCCTCGATCTGATCCGGATCGATGTCGCCGACGATGACGAGCGTGGCGCGTTCGGGACGATACCAGGCGTCGTAGAAATCGCGCACCAGCTTTGCGTTGGCATGGGCGATGATGTCTTGCAGGCCGATCGGCATCAGGGCGGAAGCGGCGCGGTCGCCATAGAGAAAACTGAGATTGGATTTTTCCAGATGCTGTCCCGGAACGTCGCGCAGGCGCGCTTCGGCGAGGACGACGTTGCGTTCCGTGTCGAGAGCCGACTGGTCGATGTTCAGGTTGCCGGCAATCTCGCGCATCAGAAGAATGCTGGTGTCGATCGACGCCGCGTCGTTCTTGGGCATGTCGAACATGAAGACCGTCTGCGTCGCCTGCGTGAAGGCATTGGTGTCGGCGCCGAACGTCAGACCCAGGCTCTGCAGCTTGCGCACCACATCGCCGTCCGCGACGTTCTTGGAACCGCGGAACGCCATATGCTCGAGCATGTGCGCGATGCCCTGTTCGTTGTCGCGCTCCATCAGCGAGCCGACATCCATGCGCAGGCGAACCGACAGTGCGCCCTTGGGCGAGGTATTTCTCCGGATCGCATAGCGCATGCCGTTGGCGAGCGTGCCGAAACGCACATCGCGGTCGACGGGCAGATCGCTCGACAGCTGCGGCCACGGCTTGACCGGAGGGATGTCTTTGGCGGCGACCGGAACCGTGAGAAGCAGAAAAACAAAGGCGAGAGTTGCCCAGCGGCTGATGACTGTCATGTCGGTTTCCTGCGCGCTCTTGGTGAATAGGCCGCGAACTGCTGCGCGCCATCGCGGCGGGGATTGTCGTTCATGACCGGACGGGGTCAAGCCCGAGCGGTCCTAAATTACGCGTTACAATCGGTCCGGACGTGTCTCAGCGCGGCAGTTCGGAGGCGCCCATGAGGAATTCGTCGACCGCGCGCGCGCATTGGCGGCCTTCGCGGATCGCCCACACCACGAGCGACTGGCCGCGCCGCATGTCGCCGCAGGAGAATACCTTCTGCACACTCGTCTTGTAGTCGATGACGTTCGCCTTGACGTTGCCGCGCGGATCGAGCGCGACGGCCGATTGTTCCACGAGCCCGGCCTTGCGCGGGGCGACAAAGCCCATGGCAAGCAGCACCAGATCGGCCTTGAGTTCAAACGCGCTGCCGGGAATTTCGCGCATCTGCTGGCGGCCGTCCGCGCCCTTCACCCATTCGACGCGCACGCATTCGAGCGCGGCGATCTTGCCGTCCGCGCCGATGGCGCGCTTGGTGAGCACGGACCAGTCGCGGTCCGAGCCTTCTTCATGGCTCGACGAGGTGCGAAGCTTGAGCGGCCAGTCGGGCCAGGTGAGCGACTTGTTCTCGTGCACCGGCGGCTTGGGCATGATCTCAAGCTGCGTGACGGAGAGTGCGCCGTGCCTGTTCGACGTGCCGATGCAGTCCGAGCCGGTATCGCCGCCGCCGATGACGACGACATGCTTGCCTTTGGCGCTGAGCGTTCCGTTCGGCGCGGCGCGCTCTTCCGGATCGCCGGCCACGCGCTTGTTCTGCTGGGTGAGGAAATCCATCGCGAAATGGATGCCGTCGAGATCGCGGTTCTCGACTTCGAGGTCGCGCGGCATCTCGGCGCCGCCGGACATGACGAGCGCATCATAGTCCTGCAGCAGCATCGCGACCGACATGCCCGCGCCCACTTCGACGCCGGTTCGGAAGGCGACGCCTTCGGCTTCCATCTGGCGCATGCGGCGGTCGATGAGATGCTTTTCCATCTTGAAGTCGGGAATGCCGTAGCGAAGCAGGCCGCCGATGCGGTCGTTCTTCTCGAACACGGTGACGCCGTGTCCGGCGCGCGCAAGTTGTTGCGCGGCGGCAAGGCCGGCGGGACCCGAACCGACGACCGCGATGTTCTTGCCCGTCCTGTGCGCCGGCAGAACCGGCTGGATCCAGCCTTCCTCCCAGCCGCGGTCGACGATCTGGCATTCGATGGTTTTGATCGTGACCGGATTGTCGTCGATGTTCAGCGTGCAGGACGCTTCGCACGGCGCGGGGCAGACGCGGCCGGTGAACTCCGGAAAATTGTTCGTCGAATGCAGCATCTCGACAGCCGCGCGCCACTGGTCGCGATAGACCAGATTATTCCAGTCCGGAATCAGATTGTTGACCGGGCAACCGTTGTGACAATAGGGAATGCCGCAATCCATGCAGCGCGACGCCTGCAGCGTCACTTCCGGATAGGGCAGCGGCTTGACGAATTCACGATAGTTGTGAAGCCGCTGCTCGGGCTTTTCATAGCCGCGGTCGTGACGCTCTACCTGAAGAAAACCGGAAGGGTTGGCCATGGCTATTCCGCGGCCACGGCGCGGCCGGCATCAGCCTCGCGCTTCAGGTCGGTCAGCGCCTTGGCGTAATCGGTCGGCATCACCTTCACGAAACGCTGCAAGGTCGTGTCCCAATTCTCGAGCAGGTAGCGGGCGCGGGCGCTGCCGGTGTGGAGCAGGTGCCGCTCGATCAGAATGCGCAGGCGCTGCGCATCGAAGCCCAGCGGATCGCCCATGCCGCTGTCGGACACGCTGATCGAACGCTGGCGCGGCGCGTTCGTTTCATCCGCCGGCGGGTTGAGGTCGATCTTTTCGAGCCGGACCATCGCCAGGTTGCAGCGCGACTCGAACTTGCCGTCGACGTCATAGACATAGGCGATGCCGCCCGACATGCCGGCAGCGAAGTTGCGTCCCGTCAGGCCGAGCACGGCAACGACGCCGCCCGTCATGTATTCGCAGCCATGGTCGCCAGTTCCCTCGACCACCGCGACCGCGCCGGAATTGCGCACGGCAAACCGCTCGCCCGCAACGCCCTCGAAGTAAGCTTCACCGGCTATGGCGCCGTAGAGCACCGTATTGCCGACGATGATGTTCTCCGTCGGTTCGCGGCGCGTCGGCTTGGGCTGGCGCACGACGACGCGTCCGCCCGACAAGCCCTTGCCGACATAGTCGTTGCTGTCACCGGTGAGTTCGAGGCTGACCCCGCGCGACAGGAACGCGCCGAAGCTTTGTCCGGCGGTGCCTTCGAAACGCACCACGATCGTGTCCTCCGGCAATCCCGCATGGCCGTGACGGCGCGCGACTTCGCCGGAGAGCATGGCGCCGACCGTGCGGTCGACATTGCGCACCTTGCGCTCCAGCCGCACCGGCTGGCCGCTTTCGATGGCGGGCGCAGCCGCCCTGATCAGGTCGTGATCGAGAGCCGTCTGGAGATTGTGGTTCTGCGTCTCGCAATTGTAGATCGCGACGCCGGACTTGGGCTGCGCCGCGTGCAGGAGACGCGTGAGATCGACACCCTTGGCCTTCCAGTGATGGATGGCGTGCACCATGTCGAGCCTGTCGACGCGGCCCGTCATCTCCGTCAGTTTGCGGAAGCCGAGCCTGGCCATGATCTCGCGCAGCTCTTCGGCGACGAAGAAGAAATAGTTGATGACGTGCTCGGGCTGGCCCGTGAAGCGCTTGCGCAGCACCGGGTCCTGCGTCGCGACGCCGACCGGGCAGGTGTTGAGATGGCACTTGCGCATCATGATGCAGCCCGACGCGATCAGCGGGGCCGTGGCAAAGCCGAATTCGTCCGCACCGAGCAGCGCGCCGATGGCGACATCGCGGCCCGTGCGGATGCCGCCGTCGACCTGAACGGCGATGCGGCCGCGCAATCCGTTCAGCACCAAAGTCTGCTGCGTCTCGGCAAGTCCGATTTCCCAGGGACTTCCCGCATGCGTGAGCGAGGTGAGCGGGGAGGCGCCCGTGCCGCCGTCAAAACCGGAGATCGTGACGTGATCCGCGCGGCACTTGGCGACGCCCGCCGCGACCGTTCCAACACCGACTTCCGACACGAGCTTGACCGAGATGCGAGCCTTTGAGTTGACGCTCTTCAGGTCGCGGATGAGCTGCGCCAGATCCTCGATCGAATAGATGTCGTGATGCGGCGGCGGCGAGATCAGGCCGACACCGGCCGTCGCATGGCGCACGCGCGCGATGTTCTTGTCGACCTTGTGGCCGGGAAGCTGTCCGCCCTCGCCGGGCTTGGCGCCCTGCGCCATCTTGATCTGGATGTCGTCGGCGTTGACGAGGTATTCGGTCGTCACGCCGAAGCGGCCCGATGCCACCTGCTTGATGCGCGAGCGCATCGAGTCGCCATTGGGCAGCGGCACGTAGCGATCCGACTCTTCACCGCCCTCGCCGGTGTTGGACCGGCCGCCGATGCGGTTCATCGCGATGGCGAGGTTGGTGTGCGCCTCGCGGCTGATGGAGCCGAAGCTCATGGCACCCGTGGCGAAACGCTTGACGATCTCGAACGCCGGCTCGACTTCCGAAAGGGGAATCGGCTTGTCGGCGAACTTGAACTGCATCAGGCCGCGGAGGGACAGCAGCCGCTCGCTCTGCTCGTTTATCGCGTTCGCAAAGGCGCGATATTCCTCGGGAAGATTGCCGCGCACGGCGTGCTGAAGCCGCGAAACCGATTCCGGCGTCCAGGCATGATCCTCGCCGCGCAGGCGATAGGCATAGTCGCCGCCGACATCGAGCATGTTGCGGTAGATCGGATTGTCGCCATAGGCGTCGCGATGGCGGCGGACGCACTCCTCGGCGATTTCCTTGATACCGATACCTTCGATGGTCGTTGCCGTGCCGGTGAAATATTTCTCGACAAAGGATGACGACAGGCCGACCGCATCGAAAATCTGCGCGCCGCAATAGGACTGGTAGGTCGAGATGCCCATCTTGGACATCACCTTCAGGATGCCCTTGCCGATCGCCTTGATGTAGTTCTTCTGGACTTCGTACGGCTTCATGTTCAGTCCGCGCTGCACGCGGATCTGCTCGAGCGTCTCGAAAGCGAGATAGGGATTGATGGCCTCGGCGCCGTAGCCCGCCAGCGCACAGAAGTGATGCACCTCGCGCGCCTCGCCGGTTTCGATCACCAGGCCCGTCTGCATGCGCAGGCCAAGCCGGATGAGATGGAAGTGCACGGCCGCGGTCGCCAGAAGCGCCGGCGTCGCGATGCGATCCGTCGACACGGCGCGATCCGAAAGGATCAGGATGTTCGCATCGAGCAGGACCGCATTCGTCGCCTCGTTGCAGATCCGCTCGACCGCGCGCTCAAGACCGGCTGCGCCTTCGGACGCGTCCCAGGTTATGTCGATCGTCGTGGTGCGGAACGCGCCGTCGAGCATGTTCTCGATACCGCGGATCTTTTCGAGATCGGCATTCGTCAGGACGGGTTGCGAAACCTCCAGCCGTTTGTGCACGCCGGCCTGGCGGCCGTACAGGTTCGGGCGCGGACCGATCATGGAGACCAGCGACATCACCAGTTCCTCGCGGATCGGATCGATCGGCGGGTTCGTCACCTGGGCGAAGTTCTGCTTGAAATAGTTGTAGAGCAGTCGCGACTTCTTGGAGAGAACCGCGAGCGGCGTGTCGGTGCCCATCGAGCCGACAGGGTCCTCTCCCGCCTGCGCCATCGGCTCCAGGAAGAACTGGATGTCTTCCTGCGTGTAGCCGAAGGCCTGCTGGCGATCGAGAAGCGCGGCGGGATCGTTCGACGGCGCGGGCTGCTCGTCCGGGAGATCCAGCTCTTCAAGCTTGAATTGGGTCTTCTTCAGCCAGTCCTCGTACGGCTTGGCATCGGCAAGCGTGCGCTTGATCTCTTCATCCTCGATGATGCGGCCTTCTTCGAGATCGATGAGCAGCATCTTGCCCGGCTGCAGGCGCCACTTGCGCACGATCTTTTCATCGGGAATCGGCAGGACGCCGGCTTCTGACGCCATGATGACGAGATCATCGTCGGTCACGATGAAGCGCGCCGGACGAAGTCCGTTGCGGTCGAGCGTGGCGCCGATCTGGCGGCCGTCGGTGAATGCGATCGAAGCGGGGCCATCCCAGGGCTCGATCAGCGCGGCGTGATATTCGTAGAAGGCGCGGCGCGCCGTATCCATCTGCTTGTTGCCGGCCCAGGCCTCCGGGATCAGCATCATCATGGCATGCGCGATCGGATAACCGCCGGCGATCAGAAGCTCAAGCGCGTTATCGAGGCTCGCCGTATCGGACTGGCCGTGCGGAATGAGCGGCCACATCTTGTCGAGATCGGGTCCGAGAAGATCGGACTCCATCGTGCGCCGCCGCGCGTTCATCCAGTTGACGTTGCCGCGATGCGTGTTGATCTCGCCATTGTGCGCGATGTAGCGATAGGGGTGCGCGAGCCGCCAGGACGGAAACGTGTTGGTCGAGAAGCGCTGATGCACCAGGGCGATCGCGGACTTGGTCAGCGGATTTTTCAGGTCGAGATAGAAGCGGCCGACATCGGGTGCGAGCAGCAGGCCCTTGTAGACGACGGTGCGCGTCGAGATCGACGGAATGTAGAACTTCGCGATGCCGGGAAGCTTCTGCTTCCTTGCGAGTTCGGCGAGCGGGTTCTGCGTCTGCTTGCGGATCGTGAGAAGCTTGCGCTCGAACGTGTCCTGGTCCTTCACCTCCGGACCATGGGCGATGATCGCCTGGCGGATGAGCGGCATCTGTTCGATCACAGTCTTGCCGAGGCCGGTGGGGTCGGTCGGCACATCGCGCCATCCGATCAGGATCTGGCCTTCATTCTTGATGAATCGCTCGAACTGCTTGACGACAACGTCGCGCGCCTTGGGCTCGGGCGGCAGGAAACACATCGCGACGGCATAGTGGCCGGGCTGCGGCAGGGTCACGCCTGCACCCTCGGCCCAGTCGCGCAGGAGCGCGTCGGGAATCTGGATCAGGCAGCCTGCGCCGTCGCCGACCAGCGGATCGGCGCCGACCGCACCTCGATGGTCAAGATTGATAAGTAATTGCAGTCCCTGGGAAATTATCCCGTGCGACTTCTCGCCCTTGATGTTGGCCACGAAGCCGACACCGCACGAGTCATGCTCGTTGCGGGGGTCGTAGAGACCCTGTTTCGGCGGTAATCCAGACATCGTCAGTCACACCTAGACCCAGATTTTGAGCAATCAATGTGCTCTTTATGAGCCTAAGTAGACCATAAATTGCCGTATCTCCAAGTGCGAAATGCCGCGCTGCAGCAACATAGCTGTTAATCCGGAGGCGCGGGGACAAAGCGGGCGTCAGGGGCGCGTTCCGTCCCGACAGTTCGGCTGATGATCCGGTCGCACGATTTCCCCACCATGCCAGGTCCGCGAAGGTCGACATCGAACTTGGAATTTCGTCATTTGCGCGATCGGGCGAACCGTGATTGGAGCGGAAATTTCCGCCTCTTGCGCCGTCTGCGCGTGTCGATTGCGGGGGTGGACAGGGTATTACCTATGGCCTATATCCGCGCACCCTTCGCCAACTGGCGCGGGCGCATGACGCGGGGTGGAGCAGCCCGGTAGCTCGTCAGGCTCATAACCTGAAGGTCACAGGTTCAAATCCTGTCCCCGCAACCAATAAATGCCGTAAAATCAAATGCTTAAAGGGCGCCCTCTCGGGCGCCTTTTTCGCTTGGGGCGTTCTGGAAGCACTGTGGAAGCAAGAGGAAGCGAAATAATGCGCGCCTCTGCGTTGAGGTGGGTATCGGACCTTTGAGGCAGTCGGGGTTTGGTCGGTCGCCAACCACGCCGGTGTGACCGTTGATCTTCCGCAATCGGGACCCCGTCACACGGCGCACACTCCAACGTTGAATGTTTGGAGTAGCCAAAATGGTCAACCCGATCCGTGTTGGGTTTGTTTTCGGCATCCTTCTGGCGATATGGCATGCGTGTTGGTCGACGCTCGTCGCGACAGGCGTTGCGCAGAAAGTGATCAATTTCATTTTCTGGATGCACTTCATCGTGCCGCCCTACCACGTCGAACCATTCGATATTGCGCGCGCCGGTATTCTTGTCGGCGTCACCTTCGGTATTGGCTTGATGGTCGGAACCGTTGCTGGCCTGGTCTGGAATACTCTTCACCGAGCTTAGTCGCCACGACGAGAGCAATCAGCAGAACCGCAATGACGAACGCCTGGTCGTGTTCGCATCACTCATCCAACGAAGCGCTAGCGCCTGCATATCCCCAGATCACCGAACGCCTTTGATAGAATAATAGCTGGAGATCCAGCCCGCTAGACGCAGCCCGGCCTGCTCTCCCGCGATCATGCCGAGCGCCGCTAGTAACGTCGTGATCAATGACCGATCAGGACACATGTTGCTCAGGCTTATTCCGAGAAATAATGGTGCTGAGAAAAACCCATAGAATGGTAAAATCCAAAGCAGCCCGACCATCGTGAGTGGGTAAAGCAGCCGAGCCCGCCGGCGTGGCGCGGCCATGAACGTGACAAAGCCAACGAAGAAGCTGCCAAAGAGAGCAATCTCGATGCGCCATGGGACGAGAGGCTCGCAGTAAAAATTCACTCCAGAATCAATCACGCTGTTCACCAGCCAGACACCGGCGCCCACCGCCACTAACGTGAACCCAGCAACCAAGAGCAACAAAATCGGAGACCGGGCTAAAGTCAGAGCTGCGCTGTCTTTTCGTGTGCCGAGGGCAAAACTCACACCTGCGAAAACGAGCGTCGCGACGAGTGCGATCAGCAGCGGCTCTTTCCGAACAAATTGGGTCAGTCCAACGACTGCGACGTGTGCACTAAGTCCCGCAGCAATCACCGGCACAGAGGCGCGCCACACCGCTAAAAGCGTTATTGGCCCGTCACCTGATTGTTTTGATTGATTTTCACTCATCGCGGAGTCATACATCGTCCATCGTCGAATATCGATATATGAGGCACCGGTGGCTGTCACTGCCAAAAAGCGTCCGCCAACCGCGGAACCCAAGATCAAGAGTATGGCGTCAGCGGACGAACTGGCGTCGATCGCCAAGGCGCTCGGTCATCCGGCGCGAATCGACATCGTTCGGCTTCTGCTCGCGAAGCAGTCCTGTATCGGCTGCGACTTCGTCGAAGAGGTCGGGCTCGCCCAGTCCACTGTTTCCGAGCATCTGCGCATTCTGAAGGCAGCCGGCATTATTACCGGCGAGATCGAACGTCCACGCGTCTGCTATTCGCTCAACAAGGACAGCCTCGCGCCTCTGGCGCGGTTGCTCAACACTCTTTCCTAGGACAAGGCGGTCGGTTCGATGTCCCGTTTTGAACGCTACCTAACTCTGTGGGTCGCACTTTGTATCGTCACAGGCATTGCGCTGGGGCACTTCCTGCCACGCGTCTTTCACGCCATCGGCTCGGCCGAAATCGCTCACGTCAACTTGCCGGTGGCGGCTCTGATCTGGCTCATGATCATCCCGATGTTGATGAAGGTCGATTTTGGCGCGCTGGCGCAAGTGCGCGAGCACTGGCGCGGCATTGGCGTCACACTCTTCATCAATTGGGCAGTGAAGCCGTTCTCAATGGCCGCCCTTGGCTGGCTTTTTATCGGCTATTTGTTCAGGCCGTACCTGCCTGCAGACCAGATCAATAGCTACATCGCTGGTCTAATACTTCTGGCAGCGGCGCCATGCACGGCCATGGTCTTCGTGTGGAGCAATTTGTCCAACGGCGAGCCGCATTTCACGCTTAGTCAGGTCGCACTGAACGACACCATCATGGTGTTTGCGTTTGCGCCCATCGTCGGCCTTCTGCTTGGCCTTTCGGCGATCATTGTCCCTTGGGAAACACTTCTGCTGTCTGTCGGCCTCTATATCGTTGTTCCTGTTATCCTTGCCCAGATTGCCCGCAGAGTAACCCTATCGAATGGCGGCGACGACGAGACTCCAGCAGGTGCTTGCCTGGATACAGCCAGTTATCGCTGATCGCATTGTTGTCGACCCTTATCATGCTGTTTGGCTTTCCAGGGCGACCAGATCATCGCGCAGCCCTTGATCATCGCGCTTCTTGCCGTGCCGATCCTGATTCAGGTCTATTTCAATTCGGGGCTTCGCTTATCTCTTGAACCGGACGGTTGGAGAAGCGCATTGCGTGGCGGCTCCCTCAGCCCTCATCGGAGCGAGCAATTTTTTGAACTTGCGGTCGCGGCGGCCATCAGCCTATTTGGATTTTCCTCAGGCGCGGCGCTCGCCACCGTCGTCGGCGTCTTGATCGAGGTGCCCGTGATGCTGTCGGTCGTCAAAATCGTGAATGCCAGCAAGGGTTGGTATGAGCGTGGCTATGCCGTCCAACGTACCGGTAAAGCCATCGGTCGTGCCGACTGAGAGGTCACATACCTATGCGCATTTTATTCCTTTGTGTCGACCAACTCTGCCAGAAGCCAAATGGCCGAAGGACTTGCACGATCTGTGTTCGGCGGTGTCGCAGAAGTCACGAGTGCTGGGTCGCAACCTTCGCAAATAAATCCATATGCTGTTGAAGCTCTGGCGGAGATTGAACATCGACATAGGCGGCCAGCGCTCGAAATCGGTCGATGAAATAGACTCCTCTGCAGTGGATATGGTGATCACGCTTTGTGCGGAAGAAGTCTGTCCGGTATTTCTGGGAAAGGTGCGCCGTCTTCACTGGCCTATCGCCGACCCGGCATCTACCGATCCCTCGTTGAGCGCAGAAGACATGCGATTGAGATTCCGAACCGCGCGTGACCAGATAAAGGTCAGGATCGAAATCCTGAAAGGGCTTCTCGAACTAACAGAAGGGCCCGCTGCGAAGGAGTTCCACGCCAGCATTCGCGTCAATAGTCTGGCCAAGAGCGTCCAGTTCTATGCGTGGTTGTTGCGTACGTGGCCGAAGGAATGGACGCACCGCTACGCGACGTTCGTCTGTCCGGACTTGAACTTGAATTTCGTACTTCTGGTTTCCGACGGCAACAAATTGCACCACGACACGCTGTATCATTTGGGAATTGAGGTAGCAGATCGAGTGGCGGTCATTGACGCCGATCTGCGTGCGCGTGTGTTTGGTGCCGAAATCGAAAAGCCGCCGCGCACGACCTGGAAGGGCACTCCGCTGCATGAGCTTTGGCTCAAGGATCCGGACGGCAATCTCGTCGAAATCTATGCTCGGCTCACTGAAACCGAACTGGCTGCCAAGCCCGCCGATGAAAGCCCGGTATTCTTGGTGTCTTAGAGAAGTCGAACGCGATTGAGATCAAATTGAGGGTCGACGACGCCGCAGGCGCCCTAGATGATCGAAATCAATGCCAACCAGAGGCCCCAAATCCTAGTCTAGCTTGAAACTAAGGGACGCTGATCATGGCACAGCGCGCCGTCGTCCTCTCTACTCCTGTTCGTACAGCCATTGGCACATTCGGCGGTGCCCTGAAGGAGACGCCAGCCACGGAACTTGGGGCAACCGTGATCCGAGATGTCTTGGCGCAGACCAAGCTCGATCCCATCAAGATCGAGACCGTTGTGATGGGTAACGTCGTTCAAGCCGGCAACAAGATGAACCCGGCGCGACAAGCTGCAATATTTGGCGGCTTGCCCGTCACAGTACCCGCCATGACGGTCAATCGCGTCTGTGGCTCTGGCGCTCAAGCGATCGCCTCTGTTGCCCAGGAGATCATGCTTGGTATGGTCGACTGTGCCATCGCCGGCGGTATGGAAAACATGGACCGAGCACCGTACCTCATGGGCAGCGGGCGTTGGGGATACCGCCTCGGAAATTCCCAGATCTACGACAGCATGCTGCGAGATGGACTGAACGATGCCTTTTCCGACCAGCATTCGGGTTGGCACACGGAAGATCTGGTCAAATCGCTGCAGATCACGCGCGAGGACCAGGATCGCTGGGCAGAGCGCTCGCAGAAGCGTTTCGCGGCTGCGCAAGCGGCAGGCAAGTTCTACTGATGAGATCGTACCGGTCGAGTTGTGCGAGCGGAACAAACCCAGTTTCTTTGAAAAGGATGAGCACAACCGCCCGGAAACAACGCTCGAGAGCCTCGCCAAGTTGCGCCCCGCCTTCCGCAAAGACGGGACGATCACGGCTGGCAACGCGCCTGGGCTAAACAGTGGAGCTGCAGCTGTTATCGTCTCCGAGGCCGGATGGGCTGAGAAGAACGGCCTAACCCCGATGGCTCGACTGGTCTCTTACGGCATCGGAGCGGTCGAGCCCGGCATGTTCGGGCTTGGACCAGTACCCGCTGTGAAGCAGGCACTCGCTCGCGCGGGTTGGAAGGTCAGCGATGTCGAGCGCGTTGAGATTAACGAAGCATTCGCGGCGATCGCGATCGCGGTCCATAGAGAGCTGGGGTTTGCCGAGGATATCGTGAACGTAGAGGGCGGCGCGATCGCGCATGGTCACCCGATCGGCGCGACAGGTGCGGTCCTAACCACGCGACTCCTGCATTCGATGCGGCGCGACGGCGTTAAGCGAGGTGTCGTCACACTCTGTATTGGCGGAGGTCAGGGAATTGCCTTGGCCCTTGAGAGCATAGTGTAACGGGTGACGACGAATTGGGTGACACGATGAACAATGGTGCGGCAGCCAATTTGCCCGGATTTCTCGTCAATTTGACTCGTTTTCTGTTCTTTACCGGCAAGGGCGGTGTAGGCAAAACCTCGATCGCTTGCGCTGCTGCCTTATCGCTCGCTGATGGCGGCAAATCGGTGCTCTTGGTCAGCACCGATCCGGCATCCAATCTCGACGAGATATTGGACGTGCCTTTGGGCAATGTGCCGGTTGCAGTCTCTAGTGCCAAGCGTCTGCAGGTGCTCAATATCGATCCGACCGCCGCCGGCGAGGCCTATCGCAGTAAGGGTGCTGGCCCAAATGGGACAAGACGCAAGCGAACAGGATCGGAACACGGTTCGGGAACAGCTATCAGGCGCCTGCACGACCGAGATCGCTTCGTTTGACGAATTCGTCGGTCGCTTAGCAGACAATGATCGGATGTACGATCACATCATCTTCGACACCGCCCCAACGGGACATACACTTCGGCTTCTAAGCCTGCCGAAGGCGTGGAGCGGCTTTCTCGAAGGCAACGATGAGGGCGCGTCGTGCTTAGGGCCTCATTCCGGTCTCAAGATGCAAGAGGCTCGCTTTAAAACAGCGATGACGGCGCTCTGCGATCCGGCATCGACGACCATCATTCTCGTGACGCGACCTGAAGTCGGGGCGATCGCCGAGGCGGCTCGAACTTCGACGGAGCTTAGCGCGCTAGGCCTCTCGAACCAGCGCCTGGTCGTGAACGGTATCTTCCGGGCCAGCGACCGGTCCGACGCGACAGCTGCTTCGCTGGAAGACCAGGGCAAACAGGCACTCTCCAATCTGCCAGCCGCACTTCAGGCTCTTCCACGCGATGACATTTTGTTACGGCCTTTCGAAATGATGGGGCTCGGCGCATTGCGTTCCCTGCTTGGTCCAGGCTCTGCAACTGGCGCGTCGAACCGGCCCTCCATTGTCCTGCCATTCGCCAACGACCTTCCTGCTCTGGATCGGCTGATCGACCTTCTGGCGGCTGATGGAAGGGGCTTGATAATGGTCATGGGCAAGGGCGGAGTGGGCAAGACCACCATCGCTTCTGCTGTCGCTCTCGGCTTGGTGCAGCGGGGCCATACTGTACACCTCAGCACCACCGATCCTGCGGCTCATCTTGCGATGACGCTCGTGGGTGAGGTTCCCGGTTTGCGCATCGACCGAATTGATCCCAAGGCGGAGACCGACCGCTATGTCGAGAAAATTATGAAGGATCGGGGTAGCGCTCTCGACGCGCAGGGTCTGGCCCTCCTGCGCGAGGATTTGCGTTCGCCCTGCACCGAAGAAGTCGCTGTCTTTCACGCCTTCTCACGCATTGTCGCGGAGGCGCGCAGCGCCTTCGTCGTTCTCGACACGGCGCCAACGGGTCATACCTTGCTGCTGCTGGACGCAACCGGCGCATATCATCGGCAGATGATGCATCAGATGGGTTCAGGCGAACTAAAGGGCCGAATCATTACGCCACTGATGCGCCTCCAGGATCCGAAATACACCCACGTTCTTTTGGTCACTCTGGCGGAAACCACTCCAGTGTCACAGGCCAACGCACTGCAGGAGGACTTGAGACGCGCACAGATCGAGCCTTACGCATGGGTCATCAACAAGAGCCTGATTGCGGCCGGCACTCGCGACTCGTTACTTCAGCAGCGATTGCTGGGTGAGCAAAAGCAAATCGATCGTGTACGCGGGTCGATGGCAAAGAGGGTGTTCTTCGTGCCGTGGCAGGCGACCCCACCCATTGGTCTGCCCGCTCTCCAGGAATTGGCCCACCACCGACCACAAGCGCCGTCCATCCTCTAAACCGCATGCTCTAAGCGTCGATATCGCGACAGACACATCTCAGATCTAGTTGGTGAAACCTGATACTCCGCCCCTTTCATTGGCCCCCTTTGAGTGGAGAACGGATATCGGGTGCCGCAGAGTACTTCGGTCCGATCATGTCTTCGGGCCGCACGATAGCGTCGAACTCGGCCGCCGTGACGATGCCGGTCTTGAGCGCTTCTTCCTTCAGCGTCGTGCCGTTCTTATGCGCCGACTTGGCGATCTTGGCGGCGGCGTCGTAGCCGATCTTGGGCGCAAGCGCGGTGACGAGCATCAGCGAACGCTCGAGCCCCGCCTTGATGTTGTCGCGGCGCGCCTCGATGCCGCCGACGCAATTATCGGTGAAGCTCACGGCGGCGTCGGCCATCAGCCGCACCGACTGAAGGAAATTGTAGGCCATCACGGGATTGTAGACGTTGAGTTCGAAATGGCCCTGGCTGCCGGCGAAGGTCAACGTCGTCTGGTTGCCGAAGATCTGGACGCACACCTGGGTCAACGCTTCGGGCTGGGTCGGATTCACCTTGCCCGGCATGATCGACGAGCCGGGCTCGTTTTCGGGAAGGGACAGCTCGCCCAGGCCACTTCGCGGGCCGCTGCCAAGGAACCGAATGTCGTTGGCGATCTTGAACAGCGACGCCGCGACAGTGTTGATCGCGCCGTGCGAGAAGACCATCGCATCGTGCGCGGCGAGCGCCTCGAACTTGTTGGGCGCGGACGTGAACGCCATGTTCGTGATCTTGGCGATCCTTGCCGCGACTTTTTCGGCAAAGCCGACCGGCGCATTGAGGCCCGTGCCGACCGCGGTTCCGCCCTGCGCCAGTTGCATCAGCTTGGGCAATGTCATCTCGATCCGCTCGACGCCGTTCTTCACCTGGGTGGCGTAGCCGGAAAATTCCTGGCCGAGCGTGAGCGGCGTTGCATCCTGGGTGTGCGTGCGCCCGATCTTGATGATGTCCTTGAACTCGTCCTGCTTCTTTTCGAGAGCCGATTGCAATTTCTTCAGGGCCGGCAAGAGGTCGTGGACGATCTGCTCCGCGCAGGCGATGTGCATCGCCGTCGGATAGGTGTCGTTGGACGACTGGCTCATGTTGACGTCGTCGTTGGGATGGACCGGCTTCTTGGAGCCCATCTCGCCGCCAAGCATCTCGATGGCGCGGTTGGAGATCACCTCGTTGGCATTCATGTTCGATTGCGTACCGGAACCCGTCTGCCAGACGACCAGCGGAAAGTGATCGTTGAGCTTGCCGTCGATCACTTCCTGCGCGGCCTTGACGATCGTCTCGCCGATCTTCTTGTCGAGAATCCCCAGTTCCATGTTGGTCTCGGCTGCGGCGCGCTTGACGATGCCCAGCGCCCGCACGATCGGCAGCGGCTGCTTCTCCCAGCCGATCTTGAAATTGCCGAGCGAGCGCTGCGCCTGCGCGCCCCAATAGCGGTCTGCGGCGACTTCAATGGGTCCGAACGTGTCGGTTTCGATGCGGGATCTAGTCATGGAAGGGTGTTCATGTTCGTGGCCGCGCAGAGACGGCCATAGTCTGACCACTCTTCCCTCAGTAGTCCAAAGGCAGCGCAGCCTGAAAAGCAACTACGATGCGGTGAATGATCGCCTCCGATCACCTCAACCGATGTCACCTGCCCGAGCGGCCATTTGGCAATCGGCATTTCGCATCGACAAATGTCTTTGGTCAATTGTTCGATCGTGACCTTTAGAAAGTCGATATGAGCTATGGTGGCAGTGTTTCTCGGTGAACCCTTTTCATTGGCTCCCATCCAGGCGCGGCCAGCTCTGGCGACTTCCGGGAACGATTGCGACCGCCCAGCACCTGACTTGCTGCGCGTGCCGCCAGAGGGCGATATACAAATTGTACGTAGTCCATTTCGCACCGTCCATTCGGCGTAAAGGGGCTCTGCTAGAGCTTTAGCGCGCGCAGGCGCAGCGCGTTCACGATCACCGACACTGAACTAAGCGACATCGCAAGCGCGGCAACGATGGGGCTGAGAAGGACGCCAAAGGCCGGGTAGAGGACACCTGCCGCAATTGGAATGCCGATGGCGTTGTAGGCAAACGCGAATACAAGGTTCTGTCGAATGTTACGCATCGTCGCGCGGCTCAGGACCATGGCTCTTGCAATACCTGCGAGATCGCCTTTCACCAAAGTGATCCCGGCGCTCTGGATCGCGACTTCGGTTCCCGTTCCCATCGCGATACCAACTGCGGCCTCGGCCAATGCTGGGGCATCGTTCACCCCGTCGCCAGCCATGGCGACAATGCGCCCTTCGGTGGAGAGTTTTTTTACAATCCGGTTCTTGTCCTGCGGAAGAACGTCGGCTTCGACTTCCTTGATACCGAGCTTGCGCGCGACAGCTTCTGCCGTCGTTTTGTTGTCGCCGGTCAGCATTACGATCCGTATGCCGTCATTGCGCAGACTATCTAGTGCCGCTGGCGTCGTTGCCTTGATTGGGTCGGCAATGGCGATGACGCCCCCGGGCTTGCCGTCAACGGCCAGAAACAGAGCAGTCGCGCCATCGCCGCGAAGTTCGTCGGCCTTGTGTTCGAGATCATCGAGCTTGATGCCGAGGTCCGCCATCAGTTTCGCATTGCCCAGCGCGACCAACTTGCCGCCGATTCTGCCCGTAACACCCTTGCCCGTGACAGAGGTGAAGTCTGCCGCCTGTTGTATTGCAACCTTGCGATCCTTGGCGGCGGTGACGATAGCTGCGGCGAGCGGGTGTTCGCTGGATTGCTCAAGACTGGCCGCCAGCGGCAGAATCTCGGACTCGGTCAGTCCCGCCGCCGGAACGATGGCGGTCACCTTTGGGAGGCCCTCCGTCAGCGTGCCGGTTTTATCGACGACCAGTGTGTTTACCTTCTCCATGCGCTCCAGGGCTTCGGCCGATTTGATCAGGACGCCGGCACCCGCGCCTTTGCCGACGCCCACGCCGATCGACATGGGAGTGGCCAGCCCAAGGGCGCACGGGCAAGCGATGATGAGCACGGAAACCGCCGCAATCAGACCGTAAGACAACGCGGGAGCAGGACCCCAGACAGCCCACGCGATGAATGCGATGACGGCCACGCCAAGTACGGCTGGGACGAAGTACCCGGATACGGTGTCCGCCATGCGCTGAATTGGTGCACGGCTCCGATGCGCGTCGGCAACCATAGTCACGATGCGCGCGAGCATGGTGTCTGCGCCTACTTTATCGGCGCGCATCACCAGCGAGCCAGTGCCGTTTACTGTCCCTCCGATGAGCTTGTCGCCGGGCTTTTTGGCGGCGGGCATCGACTCGCCCGTGACCATGGACTCGTCTACGGCACCTTTGCCCTCAAGCAATTCGCCATCGACAGGTACACCGTCGCCGGGCCTCACCCGGAGACGATCGCCGACTTGAACCAATTCCAGCGCCACTTCCTCATCCTCGCCGCTAGCCTTCAAACGATGCGCTGTTTTGGGCGCCAGTTTGAGCAACGCGCGGATCGCGCCGCCCGTCTGCTCGCGGGCGCGCAGTTCCAGAACTTGGCCCAACAATACGAGGACGGTGATGACGGCAGCGGCTTCGAAGTATACGGCGACCGTGCCGCCCATCCCGTGAAACCCGGCAGGGAACATTGCCGGCGCAAAGGTTGCAACGAGACTGTAAATGTAAGCTGCCCCCGTCCCGAGTGCGATCAGGCTGAACATATTCAGGCTACGGTGCACGACAGACGCCCAGGCGCGTTCGAAGAATGGCCAGCCCGCCCACAAGACGACTGGCGTGGACAAAGCAAACTGAATCCAGGTCGAAATGTGCGGCGAGACAAGATCGTGCATGGCAAGCCCGGGAATGTGGCTTCCCATTTCGAGCACGAAGACCGGCAATGTAAGAACTAGCGCAACCCAGAACCGACGGGTCATGTCGGCGAGTTCGAGATTGTGGACATGCTCGCCGCTGGCAATGAGCGGTTCCAGCGTCATGCCGCAAATGGGGCAGTTGCCTGGATGATCCTGACGTATCTGGGGATGCATCGGACAGGTATAGATGGTGCCCAGCGCAGGTTTCGGCGCAGGCGCGGCCTGATGCTCGTGATGAGGTTCATGCGGCGCGAGCTGCTTGCCCGCATACTGCGCAGGATTTTCTATGAACTTGGCGTGGCACTTCGCCGAGCAGAAGTAA
Organism: uncultured Alphaproteobacteria bacterium; assembly: GCA_963741725.1. Taxonomy (GTDB): domain Bacteria; phylum Pseudomonadota; class Alphaproteobacteria; order Micropepsales; family Micropepsaceae; genus Rhizomicrobium. The sequence continues at coordinate 158,060 of CAVUJC010000009.1, forward strand.
TAGTCGTGACCGTCATGCGCCTGATGATGCTCGGCTGTTGCCGGATTGACCGTCATCCCGCAAACGGGATCGCGTGTTGATGATTCAGTTTCCATAGCGGCTGAATAGCTCGACGAGCTCGTTGAACTTCTGAGTCTGGTCCTTGGCGTCGCCGCTCTTAATAGCGTTGGCGACGCAATGCGCCGCATGGTCCTTGAGCACTTGTTCCTCGACTTTCTTGAGCGCGGCCTTCACCGCCCGAATCTGCGTGAGGATGTCGATGCAATAGCGGTCTTGCTCGACCATGCGCGCGACGCCGCGCACCTGACCCTCGATGCGCGTCAGGCGTGTCATCAATTGTTTGTTAGGCTGGTGGTCGTGCGGCTTTTTCATATTGTATACCCCTATGGGGTATAATATAGTGCCTACGCCTGCGAATACAAGTTCGCTCTCTTGATATCCGGATCACCATGCGCCCGTTTGTTCGCGTAGTCGCCACGTTGATCGCTCTTGGTGCCGCGAACAGCGCGCTCGCACAGAACACGAATGGCGGGATGCCAGGTATGCCGGCACCGCAATCGAACGCAACGCCGCCGTCGTCAACCGCTCCGCCGCCGTCGTCGACCCCGGACAATGGCGGCATGGACGGCATGACCGTGGACTCGATGGACAACATGCCCGGTATGGATATGGGCAGTCACATGATGACGGGTGCCACCGGCAACTATTTGATGATGCGCGATGCCTCGGGCACGGCATGGCAGCCGGACTCCACGCCGATGGAAGGTTGGAACAGCGAGCTTTGGGGCTGGTCCACCATGCTCCACGGCTATGTCACCGGCGTATACGACAATCAGGGCGGCCCGCGCGGCGGCGACAAGACATTCAGCGAAAGCATGCTGATGGGAATGGCGCAGAAGCAGGCCGGTATTGGAACGCTGACCCTTCGGACTATGCTCTCGCTTGATCCGTTCATGGGGAAGAGTGGTTATCCGCTTCTTCTGCAAACCGGCGAAACGGCGAACGGGGTGACGCCCTTGGTAGACCGGCAGCATCCGCACGATCTGTTCATGGAACTGGCCGCCATCTACAGCGTGCCGGTGGGCGATAAGATGTCAGTCTTCGGCTATGTCGGTTATCCTGGCGAACCTGCCTTAGGGCCGCCCGCTTTCATGCATCGTTTCTCCGGCATGGACGATCCCGCAGCGCCGATCACGCATCATTGGCTGGACTCGACGCACATCACCTACGGCGTTCTCACGACCGGATTTGTCTTCGACAATTGGAAGATTGAGGGCTCCGTCTTCCGTGGCCGCGAGCCGGATCAATTCCGCTGGAACTTCGATCCAATCTCGCTCGACTCTGCGTCGGCCCGCCTGAGCTGGAATCCGACGTCCAATTGGGCGCTGCAAGTCAGCTACGGTTTCATCAAGAGTCCCGAGAAATTGGAGCCGACCGTCGATCAACATCGCACGACCGCATCGGCGAGCTACAACATGCCGTTCGAGAACGGCAACTGGCAAACGACTTTTGCCTGGGGGCGCAACGCCAACTCGCCGGGCAATACGCTAGATGCTTTCCTGCTGGAGTCCGCCGCATCTTGGTACAATCACACCATCTTCGCACGCGTCGAGAACGTGGCTAAGGATGAGCTTTTCCAGGCGCCAAGCCCGCTGACGGGCGATATTTTTCGCGTCTCGGCCTTTTCGCTGGGCTATGTCTACGACATTCCGATCGTGGATCACCTCGCGCTCGGTCTTGGCGCGATGGGCACAATCGATGCAGTGCCTTCGGCGATTGTGCCTGCATATGGCTCCAGTCCCACCTCGTACATGTTGTTCACACGTCTAAAAATCAATTAGGAGACTCCAATGCGAAAACTATCCGATGCATGTGTCGCACCGAGCGCTGACAGCTATTGCAATGGCCATGAGTTTTTTGGTTTTGCGATCGAGTGTCCCGGGCCTTTGGGTGGCTCGGCTCATTTTGCTAAATACCTCCAGGGTTTTCGGGAATCAGGCTTCTGAGTTCGAAAGCATAGGCATCCACATCCTTGATGATCTCGCCATATTGCTTGGTCATTTCAGCCATCTCCAATGGCAAGCCAAAACATGCGCAGATCGCTCCGAACAGAGCATTGCACCCGATCGAGTCTTGTCGGGACACTGTGAGAGTGGATGCACTATATTAGGAATTGGGCAACACAGCCCAACCAGAGAGAACCGGGACAGTAGATGACCGAGACGCGGCCAAGCAATCTGTGGGATCAGCGTTATGCTGCAGAGGATTATCTCTTCGGCGACAAACCGAACGCATTCCTGAAACGACAAAAGCCGCGACTGCTTGCCGGTCAGAGAGTGCTTGCTGTAGCAGACGGGGAAGGTAGGAACGGTGTTTGGCTTGCCGAACAGGGACTGAAGGTGATCTCGCTTGACGGCTCGCCCGTTGGGCAAGGCAAGGCACGTCGGTTGGCGGAGGCGCGCGGCGCGCATCTAAAGTTTGAGCTGGCGGACCTGAGCAGCTGGGTCTTTCCCGAATCAGCCTTTGACTTGGTCGTGGCAATTTTTATTCAGTTTGCTGGCCCTGAACTTCGCGCGCATCTATTCAAAGAGATGAAGCGCGCGCTAAAGCCTGGTGGTTTGCTTCTGGTCGAGGGATACAGGCCTGAACAATTGGCCTACCGGACTGGCGGGCCGCCCATTGCTGAGAACCTCTACACCGAAGACATACTGCGCAATTTGGCCAGCGACTTCGACATCCTTGAACTCACCGCCTACGACGCAGCGATCGAGGAAGGAACAGGTCATAAAGGTATGTCTGCCCTGATAGATCTCGTAGCGAGACGGCCGCTCTAGCGGTGCTGCTTATGACGCTCAACCATAGAGGCGCACATTGAGGACCGGCCTGAATTGAACAGCGCGTTGCTGCTGTAAGAATGCACCGGGGTCGGCAAGGTGCGCCGGGGCTCAATCCGGCGTCGCCGCTCCCCACTCATTCCAGCCAAGAATTTTCGGTGCCTTGGGCAAATACATAGTCTCGAGTGAGCGAACGGTGAATCCGGCTTGCGCGATAGCCGAAGCAATCGGTCGTGTGAGATGGCAACCGCCCGCAATGGGTTTCCAGATCGGTTCAATTCGCCGCTGCCATAGCGCCACGTTGGCATCCGGCGCCAGTCCGTGCTCGCAGAAGAGAAGGCGTCCGCCCGGCTTAAGTACGCGTCGGGCCTCCGCTAACGCCGCCGCAGGCGTATGAACCGAGCATAGAGTAAAAGTGCAGACGACCGTGTCGAACGAGGAACCTTCGAAAGGCAATGCCTCGGCTGTTCCTTCCGTCACTTCAACCGCAAGCCCTTGAGGCCTCGGCGCCAGATGCGCACGCGCTCTCAACGCCGCGGAAGGATCGACACCTAGAACCGCTGTAACTTTGGACGGATTGTAGAAGGCAAGGTTCATCCCACCACCTATGCCGAGTTCCAGCACGCGGCCCTCGGCCAACGGGACGATTTTGGCCCGTTGCTTTGCGATCGCCGGCGAGGCACAGGCGCACCCAATCAGGCGTGGCATGATGTGGCGTTCGTAGAAGGAAGTCATGGATGGTGTTCGCCCGGGTTCCAGATCTTCTGTAAGCTAGTCGTTCCGCGCCTCACACCTCTGTGTCAAGCGCGTAGGTGCTGACCGGGACAAAGCCCGCATTGAGGCCAAGCTGGCGACGACTGTGAAATCCTCCAAGGAGGCAAAAAAGCCCCGGTGACGATGTTGGCTCCCGAGGCTTCTTCGCGACTAACGAGGCATAGGTATTAGTGGTTTTCACCACCATGCCAGTCCTGCCTTCTGCCATTACGCCAATCGCTACGATAAGGGTCGCGATCACGCCTAGCCAAATCGTCGTAACCGGGATCGGCGCCGTCGTTGACTTAGAAAAATAGGGCTATCCGCCATTCATACCATAATCAGCTGCTCTGTCGATTGAACCGCTAGGCGCCGGTCTCCATCGGCAGGTTTGCGTCCTTGGTCCACTCAGACATCGAGCCGTCGTAGACAGCCACCGAGGGATCTTGCCGCGACCGCAATCGTTCTTGTATCGATCTGCCCGTTACCTAGGCTGAGCTGATGAAGCTAACTGAAAATCTGCGGCCGAGCGCGGCACACGGGTCGAATTTGTTCCGACCGAAAATGTCAGCCTTGAGGGACTTGGTAGCGAGGAAATCAATTTAGGTCCACGGCGTGCAGGGGCCCCTGACCTTCTCATTTGAGCGTTTCGACCACTCGCGTCGGCAAACTCTCAATATTCCATCGTATCAGGAATTTCCTCTCGATTCGTCATCGCTTCGTGACTCAAGCCACATCGCGTTGAGTACAGCGAACGTGACTGCAAAACCAAGACCGAGGACCCAAGCGAAATACCACATCTCAACCTGCTCCTAATATGCGGACTTTGAATTGCGAGTAATATCGGCTTCCCGAACCGGTCCGCGCAGAACCCGGTACACCCAGGCGGTGTACGCGATGATTATCGGTAAAAATATCGCGACGGCTCCAAGCATAACCGCAAGCGTAAGCTTGCTTGAGGATGCATCCCAAACCGTAAGGCTCGCGCTGGGATTGCTCGAAGACGGCAACAGAAATGGGAATAAGTGCCACTCCGGCGGTTGCAATCGTACCCAGTGCGACAGCCCCGGAGGCCACGAACGAAAGTCCGGGCCGTCCGCGCAGTAGAACCGCAACCAAGGCACCGATGTACGCGAGCACGACGGTGAGCCAGAGCCAGGGATGGGCTGCCTCGTTGGCAAACCATCCATGCGCAACGCGTGTGACCGTCTTGATCAACGGATTGGAAGGGCCATCATGAGCCAACTGGCCGACAATCTGGAATCCGGCGATGTGCCATACCCAGAATCCAGCGATTGCGAAGAGGCCGGCAAACGCGAGCGCGGCAATGGGGATTATCGTCTGTGCGCGGGCCTTGATCGCACCTTCCGTCTTCAGGTTCAGCCATGCTGCTCCGTGCAGAACCATCATGCTGAGGCTGATGAGCCCGGAAAGCAGCGCAAACGGATTCAGCAGTGAGACGAGCGTAATGGTCGAATGCATGCGCAGATCGTCGTCGAATGTGAACGGCACGCCCAGAAACAAATTTCCGAAAGCCACACCGAAAACCAGCGACGGAACTACACCTCCGGCGAACAGCGCCCAATCCCAGAAGCTTCGCCAGACCATGCTTGGCATTTTGCTGCGATATTTGAATCCAACCGGACGCAGGATCAGCGTCGCCAACACCAGAAACATCGCGAGGTAAAAACCCGAAAAGCTCGCGGCATAGAGGGCCGGCCAGGCAGCAAAAATCGCTCCCCCCCGAGGATGAACCAAACCTGGTTGCCCTCCCATACCGGTCCGACCGTGTTGATCACGACCCGTCGCTCCATGTCGCTGCGGGCAACAAACGGCAGTAACGCCGCCGTGCCGAGGTCGAAGCCGTCCATGACCGCGAATCCGATCAGCAGGACCCCGAGCAGCGCCCACCAGACAAAGCGAAGTGTTTCGTATTCATTCATTGGCCTACTCCATTGCTACATGGATGAGCCGGGGGTTTTGAACCAACGCATCGTCAGGCCCGAGGCGGATGTATTTCACGAGAAGGAAGAGATCGACGACGAGCAACGCCGAATAAAAGAGCGCAAAGCCGATGAGGCTGAACACCACATTACCCACATCGGTCGACGAGACGCCTAGCGCCGTCGGCAATACGCCTTCGATGACCCAAGGCTGGCGTCCATACTCAGCGACAATCCAGCCAAGTTCGGCAGCGAGCCATGGCAGCGGTAGCGTCAGCAAGGCAGCCCACAAGAACACACGATGACGATCGAGCAGTCGCTTGGCCGAGAGCCAGAACCCAACCGTAAACAGGGCGATGAACCAGAAACCAATTGCCACCATGAACCGAAACGCCCAAAAAAGGACGGGTACGTTCGGAATGGTACTATCCGCCGCTCGCTGGATATCAATAGCAGACGCATTCTCGATGTCCGGGCGAAAGCGTTTCAAAAGCAGAGCGTAACCCAAATTGTCGACATGCGCATCGAGTGTTGCGCGTAGCTTCAAGTTGCGCGGGTCGCTCTTTATTGCTCGTAGGGCATCGTAGGCAACCAAGCCGTCCTTGATGCGAGTCTCTGGCGCCATCGACGAGATCGTTGATGCCGAGTACAGGCGTGTCGACAGACCGTGTCGCGATAAGTCCGAGCACCCACGGAACCCTAATCTCGTAATGGGTCGCATGGGCTCCGACGTCGGGAAGGCCAAAAAGCGTGAACGAGGCGGGTGCAGGCTCGGTGTCCCACATGGCCTCGATGGCTGCAATTTTCATCTTTTGGTTTTCACCGGCTGTGTAACCGGACTCGTCGCCCAGAACGACGACCGATAGCGCTGATGCTAGCCCGAAGCTTGCTGCGACCGTCATCGAGCGCTTAGCGAATTCAACGTGACGGTTGCGCAGCAGATACCAGGCGCTGACTGCAAGCACGAAGACAGATCCGGTCACATATCCCGCACTGACCGTGTGAACGAACTTGGCCTCCGCGACGGGATTGAACAGGACGGCCATGAAATCGGTGACTTCCATGCGCATCGTGTCGACGTTGAAATGCGCGCCGACGGGATACTGCATCCAGCCGTTTGCGATCAAAATCCAGAGTGCTGAAAAGTTGGTGCCGATGGCCAGCAACCAGGTCGCCATCAAATGTTGAATTCTGGATAGCTTATCCCAGGCAAAAAAGAACAGGCCAACGAACGTCGCTTCGAGGAAAAAAGCCATAAGTCCTTCGATCGCGAGCGGTGCGCCGAAGATGTCGCCGACATAGTGCGAGTAGTAAGCCCAGTTTGTGCCGAACTGGAACTCCATCGTGATGCCCGTCGCCACACCCATCGCAAAATTGATGCCGAACAGGATACCCCAGAATTTGGTGAGGTCCCGCCAGACGGGCTTATTCGTCATGACATAAACCGTCTCCATGATGCCCAGCAGCACCGAGAGACCTAGCGTGAGCGGAACAAAAATGAAGTGGTAGAGCGCGGTGACCGCGAATTGCAGTCGTGACAGTTCTACGATGTCCATCGCAGGTCCTCTATGGAGCCTTTTCGCTCAGAAGATGTGACTGTACCGCGAGTCCGTCAGCGAGCGATCTTGTGCCGACAGAGAAAAGAACGACATAGATGACGGTCAGAACCAGGGCCTTTGCGCAAAGCAAAATCATAATCTCGCGCCGCAAGGACTTTGGAAACATAACGTCAACCTCCATCCGTCCAACATATCACGAAAACGCGTTGCCCGCTTTAAGCCCCAACTTGCGAAAGACAATCGCCGCGGGACAAAAGCCTGTGAACGCGGCCTGCAACATGTTCAGGCCTGCAAAGGCGCTCAGAAGCAGCCACCACGGGCTGTACAGATAGGCAAGCCCCAATCCGGTCAGAACGACGAAGCCTGCAAAGGCAAGAACGGCACGGTCGATATTCATGACATTTACTCCTTGTTGTTCAGCGGGCGCGTGTCAGCCTGCGAATTCCGAGGCCTTCCATGACCCAACGCTCGTAGAATGGTTCACTCTCGCCGCGGCGGATCTTGTGAAGGAAGTATTTTTCGAAAGCGACCTTTGCGTAGTGCACCCACTTGCCTTCCGCCGACCAGTTCATATTGCGCGGAGGAATTTGGGGTTCTGCGACGAAGGCAACGCCGCTGTCGCCGAAATCGGCAAGACAAATCGCGTTCCAGGATGCGATCGCTGTGGCTTCTTTTCCCTTTAGGAGTGAGCCAATGTTCTGCGCCGTTGCAGTGACCATGGATTCGATCATGAAGCCGGTCTTTGGAACGCCGACGGGAACCGGTGTTGGGCCAATGGGCGGGATAGCGACGCACACGCCAATGCCAAAAACATTGTTGAACTTCGGATTGCGCTGCTGCTTGTCGACCACGATGAATCCGCGCGGGTTGGTCAGTCCCTCCAGCCCGCGCACAGCGCCGACGCCACGAAAGGCCGGCAGCATCATGGAGAAGGCGAATGGCAACTCAGTTGTCTTTTTGACGTTGCCGTCGTCACCCACTTCCTCGACGGTCATTTTTCCATCGTCGACGTGATGAACTCGCGCACTCGTGATCCATTTGATATGCCGGTCGCGAAGGCGGCTCTCGAGCAGGCTCTTGGTGTCGCCCACACCATCCAGTCCCAGATGGCCAATGTAGGGTTCGGAGGTCACGAACGTCATCGGCACCTTGTCTCGAATGCGGCGCTTGCGCAGCTCGGTATCGAGGATGAAAGCGTACTCGTAGGCCGGACCGAAGCAGGAAGCTCCCTGTACGGCGCCGACAACGATGGGACCGGGGTTCTTTACGAACGCTCTCGAAAGCTTCATGGGCTTTTTCCGCATGATCAATGTGGCAAATGGATTGGGTGTGCGCTTCGGGTCCCAGGCCGGCGATTTCATCGAAGGCAAGTTCTGGCCCTGTCGCGACCACGAGATAGTCGTATGACACGCTTGTACCATCATTCAGTTCAATGCGGTTTTCTGCTGGGTGGACGCGACTGGCGCCTTGCTGAAGATAGTTGATGCGCTTTCTCGCCATGACCTCGGTGAGATCAATTTCGACTTCGTCGCGCTCGCGCCAGCCGATGGCGACCCAGGGGTTGGAAGGCACGAAGTGGTAACGAGGGCCTTGTCCGATCACTGTCAGCCGATCGCTCGGACCGACAACCCCCAGGAGCTCGTAGGCCATCGAGCGTTCCACCCAGTCCGGCGCCCAGAACGACGATGTCAGCCATGACACTCTCCCTTGAATGACCGCCTTTTTACGCCCGCTGATGTTCGAAATCGGTTGATCGACCTCAATTTCGGCGAGCTGAAACCTGGTGTTTCCTGTATCTGCGGCATTGACAATATATGCGTGATTTCGTAGATACACAACTATGAAAATAAAACCTGAACAGATGCGCGATGCCGCAGGTGCGGCGGAAACGATGCTGAAGGCCCTCGCCAACCGGCATCGGCTGATGATTTTGTGCCAGCTCATCAACAAGGAGCATTCGGTCGGCGAGCTGACAGAATTTCTCGACTTGCGCGACTCGACGGTGTCGCAGCACCTCGCGCTCTTGCGAAAAGACGGACTTGTCGAAACGCGGCGAGATGGACAGACGATCTGGTACGCGCTCGCAAGCGTCGCGGTACGCCGCCTGGTTGAGACGCTCTACGACATTTATTGCGGCCCGCAAGCAATATGCAGGCCGAAACCAGCTCCCAGGAGCTAAACGCACCACCAGAAGGACAGGCCGATGACCATCGAGAACCTTGAGGCCCGCGATGTGGCTCGCTGGCTCGCAGAACGTTCGATCGTTCTGATCGACGTACGCGAACCTGCCGAATTTGCGGCCGAACGAATTCACGGCGCGCTGCTCTATCCGCTTTCAACCTTTGACCCGCTGGTGCTTCGCGATCTGGGTGACAGGAGACTGGTTTTCCACTGCGGTTCTGGAATGCGCTCTGCAAAGGCGGTCGCCGCGTGCCAGGCCGCGGGCCTTCGCGTTGAAAGCCACATGAAGGGCGGCATTCAGGCGTGGAAAGCAGCCGGACTGCCAACCATCAGCGTCGATCCCGCAACCGGTCAACCGCGCGAAACGCGCTGAACGCCGTGCCATGATGCACTGGCTCGCCGGCATTCTCGTTTTTTTTGGTCTGGCCGCGACGCCTGTGCCGCCGCAGCGTGTCCCCGCCACCGAAGGCTTATGTGGTTGTCCAGTCGACGATCTCGGACCAGAAAGGCGGTATTCGCAACTATACAGTCCGCAAACGTAGTGCCTGCGCGGGCGCGCATCGGTGGAACTATACTCGAGTCTGGAAGTTCGCCAAGGTGACCATGTCGATCAGGGACAGGTGATCGCGACCGTCGGCGACCAGAAAGCTTGCCCTGCAGATAAATTCCTACGCGGCGCAGGTTCAGGCCGCGCAGGCACAAGTCGCCCAGGCCAAGCTGGAATTCGATCGCTCCAAGCGTCTCGTCGCGGAGGGCGCGATCGCGAGGAACATGTTCGACCAGGCGCACACCACCTACAACGTTGCGCTCAGCAATCTCGCCTCAATCAGTGCGCAGCGCTCTGTTGTCCAGCAGCAGGTCACGGAAGGAAAAATTCTGGCTCCAACGGCCGGACGGGTGATCACCGTCCCTGTTACTGCCGGTACCGTTGTCATGGGCGGTGATACGGTAGCGACAGTTGCCGAACAGAACTTCGTTCTCCGGCTTGAAGTCCCCGAACGCCATGCCCGTTATATGAAGGCTGGCGATACCATTCGTCTGGACGGCGACGAACTCGGTCTGGACGGTCCGCGCTTTGGCACCATCAAGCTCGTCTATCCGCAGATCGACAATGGCCATGTCGTGGCCGACGCGACGGTTTCTGGCCTGAGCGACTATTTCGTCGGACAGCGTATCCGCGTGTGGGTCGCGGCGGGTGCGCGGCAAGCCATTGTCGTCCCTGGCCGTCTTCTGACGACTCGCTTCGGCATCGACTACGCACGACTTTGGCAATCCGGCGGCCAAGCCATCGACGTTCCGGTGCAGCGCGGCGAAGATTACCCAACGCCCAAACTGCGTGACGGCGTTGAAATTCTTTCGGGCCTTCACCCTGGCGACCGGCTGCTCAAGCCATGAATCTCGGCCTTTCCGGGCGCCTTACGCAGGCAACGATCAACTCGCCGCTCACGCCGCTGATTCTGCTGGCAGCGATCGTGTTCGGGCTCATTGCGCTAATGGCAATCCCGCGCGAGGAAGAGCCTCAGATCAGCGTGCCAATGGTGGACATATTCGTGCAGGCCAACGGGCTGAAGGGCCCCGACGCCGCCGAACTCGTCACCAAACCGCTCGAAGAGATCATAAAGGGCATCAACGGCGTCGAACATGTTTACAGCCAGACGCAAGATGATCGCGTGCTGGTCACGGCGCGGTTCTTCACCGGCACGAGCGAGGACGACGCCATCCTGCGTGTTCACGCCAAGATCCGCGCCAATATGGACCGGATCCCGCTCGGCATTCCCGAGCCCTTGATCGTCGGACGCGGCATCAACGATGTGGCCATTGCTGTCCTGACTCTTTCCCCCAAGCCAGGGGCAGCGTCGCGTTGGAACGAAAAGGATCTTCATACACTGGCGGAAAAGGTCCAAACCGACCTCACCAAGGTCGATGATGTCGGACTGACCTACATCGCCGGTGGTTCTCCGGATGAGATCAGCATCCAGCCTGATCCCGAGAAGCTCGCTCTGTACGGCGTCACGCTTCAGCAGCTCGAAGCCAAGATTCAGGGCGCAAACCGGTCATTCCTGGCCGGAAATCTGCGTGAAGACGGCTCCATGTTCGAAGCGGTCGCCGGGCGCACGCTAGCCGGAATACCCGACGTCGGACTGTTGCTCGTCACCACACGTGATGGGCGGCCCGTCTATGTGCGAGACCTGGCCAAGGTGGTCATCGGATCCAGCCCCGCCGAGCACCATGTCTGGTCAGTCGTTCGTCCGGACGGAAAGAACTGGGTGACTGTGCCCGCGGTCAGCGTGGCATTCGCAAAACGCGCCGGAGCGAACGCCGTTGTCGTGTCGGATGCGCTCGTAAAACGTGTTGACGCTCTGAAGGGTTCGCTCATTCCTGCGGATGTCAATGTAGAGGTTACGCGTGACTATGGAAAGACGGCGAACGACAAGGCCAATGAGCTGCTGTTCCATCTCGCCCTAGCCACACGTTTCTATCGTCGTCTTGATCGGTTTCGTGATTGGATGGCGCGAGGCGGCCGTCACGCTGATCGTCATTCCAACCACGATCCTCCTCACGCTCTTCGCCGCGAACCTGATGGGCTACACGATCAACCGCGTCAGCCTGTTCGCGCTGATCTTCTCGATCGGCATTCTGGTCGATGACGCCATCGTGGTGATCGAGAACATTTCGCGTCACTGGGCCATGAATGATGGCCGCGACCGCAGAACTGCTGCAATCGAGGCTGTCGCGGAAGTCGGCAACCCAACGGTCGTAGCCACGCTCACGGTTGTGGCGGCGCTGCTGCCCATGCTGTTCGTCTCGGGGATGATGGGCCCTTACATGGCGCCGATCCCCGCCAATGCGTCCGCAGCCATGCTGTTCTCATTCTTCGTGGCGATGATCATTACGCCCTGGGCGCTGATGAAGCTTGCGCGCAAACCGCGAAAGCGCGATGCAACCGCGCATCACGGGGAAGGTCGGCTGGGCTCGATCTATCGCCGGATCGCGGGGCCAATCGTGAAGTCGCCCAGAAACGCGAAACGGTTTCTCGCCATTGTCGCAGGCGCGACAGTACTCTCCTGTGTCCTGTTCGCGACCAAGGACGTCACCGTCAAGCTGCTTCCGTTCGACAACAAGTCCGAGCTTGAGGTGATGGTCGACACGCCCGAAGGAACAACCGTCGAGGACACGACGCGCGTACTGCTTCAGGCTGCGCGGATTACCGAAACACTGCCTGAGGTGCGCTCAATCCAGGTCTATGCAGGCACTCCGGCGCCGTTCAATTTCAACGGACTTGTTCGCCACTACTATTTGCGGGAGAAACCTGAACTGGGTGAACTTCAGGTCAATCTTGCGGACAAGGCAGATCGCGACCGCGCAAGTCACGCCATTGCTCTCGATCTGCGCACAAAGCTTTCGGATTTGAGCATCCCGAAAGGAACAGTCATCAAGGTCGTAGAAGTGCCGCCGGGCCCGCCCGTGCTGGCAACGCTGCTCGCAGAGATTTACGGGCCGGACACAAAGACACGTCGGTCGGTTGCCAACCAGACCAAGGCGCTCTTCAAGTCGGTTCCTTACATTGTCGATGTGGACGATTCCTATGGCCAACCGCGTCCTCGGCTCCGGATTACCATTGATCAGGACAAGCTGGAATATTTCGGCGTCGAGCAGAGCGACGTCTATGACACGCTGAGCGCTTTGCTGGGCGGCGTGCCGGTCGGATATTCCCACCGTGGCGAAGACCGCGATCCAATCGAGATTGTCGTCCGTCTTCCGAAGAGCGATCTGGCATGGACGGAGAAACTCGCATCGACGCCGGTTCCGGCCAATGCGCAGCCGGGCAACAAGGCCGTCGTCGAGCTTGGCGATATTGTACGTGTGACAAAGGAGGTGGGCTCTCCGGTCATCTTCCGACGCGATGGGCACTATGCAGATCTGGTCACTGCGGAACTTGCGGGACAATACGAGGCACCGATCTACGGCATGCTCGCGGTCGACGATCTCATCAAATCGCACGATTGGGGAAAGCTGCCGCAACCGGCGATTCTGCTACACGGTCAGCCGCAGGACGAGACAAAGCCCTCGCTCCTTTGGGACGGCGAATGGGAGGTGACCTACGTCACGTTCCGCGACATGGGCGCCGCTTTCATGGTCGCAATCCTGGCCATCTACGTTCTGGTCGTCGCGCAGTTCGGCAGCTTCAAGCTGCCGCTGGTCATACTTACGCCGATTCCGCTCACCCTGATCGGCATTGTCTTCGGTCACTGGCTGTTTGGAGCGCCATTCACCGCGACGTCGATGATTGGCTTTATTGCGCTCGCCGGTATCATTGTGCGCAACTCTATCTTGCTCGTTGACTTCATTCGCCATGGTGCCGCGCCCGGCAAGACGTTGCGCGAGGTTCTTCTCGACGCGGGTGCAACGCGCTTTCGTCCGATCCTGCTCACGGCACTGGCTGCCATGATCGGTGCCGCCACAATCCTGAGCGATCCCATCTTTCAGGGGCTGGCGATTTCGCTTCTGTTCGGGCTGGCCTCGTCGACGCTGCTGACGGTGCTCGTGATTCCGGCGATCTATGTCTGGTTGCGCGACGCAGACAAGGTGATTGCGGCACCGGGCCGGCCACGAACGCCAGCTAGACTTCGCGCACAGCCAGTTCGCTCAGCTCGTCGGACAGCCGCAGCGGAATTTTCAGATAGGAAGTCCCGTTGTTCTCCGGCTTCGGAAGCCGCCCGGCACGGATATTGACCTGGATCGACGGTAGAAGCAGAACGGGCGCAGCGAGAGTCGCGTCACGAGCCCTGCGCATCGCAACAAAGCCGTCTTCGGTGACGCCGTCGTGGATGTGAATGTTTCGCGCGCGTTCGTCGGCGACAGTCGTTTGCCAGACGTACTGGTCGCGGCCGGGTGCCTTATAGTCATGGCACAGAAAAAGATGCGTCTCTGGAGGAAGTGCCAGGATGCGCTTGATGGAACGGTACAGCGCAGCCGCGTCACCGCCGGGAAAGTCCGTCCGTGCCGTTCCGTAGTCGGGCATGAACAAGGTGTCGCCCACGAACACGGCATTCCCGATCTTGTAGCTGACGCAAGCCGGTGTGTGGCCGGGCGTGTGCCACACCTCGATTTCTAGCCCGCCGAGTTTGATCGTCTCCCCTTCCTTGAGCAGGCGGTCGAATTCTGCACCAGACGTAGAAACGTCCTCGATATTGAATACCTTGCGAAATACGGATTGGACCTTGCCAACATGTTCGCCGATCGCAGTGCGTGCGCCGGTCTTTGCCCTGATGTAGGCGGCAGCGGTCAAATGGTCCGCATGGGCGTGGGTTTCGAGGACCCAGACGACCTTCAGTCCCTGTGACTGCGCGTCGTCCAGGATTTTTTGCGCCGACGTGGCCGAGAGCCTACCGCTGCGCTGGTCGAAGTCGAGCACCGGATCGATGATGACCGTTTCGCCGGACGTCTTGTCCGAAACAAGGTAGCTGGCCGTGTTTGTAGCCTCATCGAAGTAGGCCGTAATCTGCGGTGCCTGTGCCATGCGGGACGTCCTCAGTTCTTTGCTTGACTATATATTAGAGAAATTTAAAGTATCAATGATCTCTTTTGGTGTGCGCATGCGCCGCAATCAGGAAACCGCGAAACTGAAGCGCAATGCGGGAGAAGCAGCCGCGTTCCTCTCGCTACTGGCCAATGACAAGCGCCTCGAAATCCTCTGCGAATTGCTGGCTGCTCGCGAAATGTCCGTGGGCGAACTCGTCAAAGCGGTCGGCATCAGCCAGTCGGCTCTGTCGCAGCATCTGGCTAAGCTTCGTGCCGACGGGCTGGTTGAAACGCGCAGAGAATCGCAGAACATCTACTATAGGCTGTCGTGGGATGAGCGCGTTTTGCGGACGTTGACGCTTCTCAAAGAATTGTTCTGCAAGTGACTACGGCTCAAATCATCCTCTCGCTCCTATCCGGAGGTATCGTCGGCCTTTCCCTAGGACTGGTCGGCGGAGGCGGGTCTATCCTTGCCGTGCCGCTAATGGTTTACGTCGTGGGCGTTTCTTCGCCGCACGTCGCGATCGGTACCAGCGCTGTTGCCGTCGCAACAAGCGCTCTCATCAATCTGATCGGCCATGCTCGTGATCGCAATGTGAAGTGGCCCTGTGCCGCCGTGTTTGCCATCGCGGGCATTGCCGGTGCCGCACTCGGGGCTGAGTTGGGCAAGGCTGTCGACGGTAAGAAGTTGCTCGCTGCCTTCGGCGTTCTGATGATCGCGATTGCCGCCCTGATGCTGCGACCCAAGCGCGGCGGAGAAGATCCCGACGTGCACCTTGATCAGGTTTCTGCCCCTAGGCTTCTCCCCCCTCTGGCTGGCACCGGTTTCGGCGTGGGAGCTCTTTCAGGCTTTTTTGGGATCGGCGGCGGCTTCTTAATCGTTCCAGGGCTCGTCACGGCGACTTCGATGCCGCTATTGAACGCCATCGGCTCGTCACTGGTGTCGGTTGCGGCGTTCGGCGCCACAACGGCCGTGAGCTATTCGATGTCCGGACTGGTCGACTGGCCCCTAGCATTTTTGTTTATCGCTGGGAGCACGATCGGGGGATTTTTTGGCATCCGACTCGTGCGTACCCTGGCGTCAAGCCGCAATGCCCTGACTTGGACATTCAGCGGCGTTGTCGCCGCCGTCGGAGTTTACGTTCTGGCGAGAGGCCTGAACTCGTTTCTCTGACAAAGGTAGAGGCGTAAAGGGCTCAGATTAAGCGGACACGTGCGATGGCGTAAGCTCGTCGTATGCCCGCAGCGCATCGGCCGCATAATTTACCGAAGGGCCGCCTCCCATCTGGATCGCGACCGCGAGAGTCTCGGCGAATTCCTGGCGACTAGCTCCCGCGCGGCCGGCGCCACGGGAGTGATAGCCAATGCAAGCATCGCACCGTCCGCTCACCGCAATCGCGAGCGCGATCAACTCCTTGGTTTTTCGGTCCAGTGCGCCCGGCTTCTGAGCTGCGCGGCTCATCTCACCGAAGGCCTTGAGTGTGTCTGGTATCAACGCCCTCAACTCAAGCGCATAGGCATCTACGTCCTTGATGATTTCGCCATATTGCTTGGCCATTTTCGATTGTCCCTAAAAATCAAGCCAAAAGTGACCGTTCAGATGCCCGCAGGCATTGAGCTCGATCAAGAATCGAAGGCGGACAATGTATTAGAAAATTCGAATATAGTTGCAGATAAGTCGCGGTGCGGCGGGGCTGTGACCAAGTCCGTCGATACGAGGAAATAGAGCCATGGCTACGGATGGCACCACACTCTTGAATCGCACTGAAATGGTCGAGGACCGCGAACACCATATCGACGTCCAGGCGACCAATAGCGCGGTCCTACGGGGCCTCTACATGGCTCGCGTTCCGATCTATCCAAAGCTTGTTCACGGCACCTTTCGCCGTGTGAAGTGGTTCGTGATGGCGGCGTTGCTGGCAATCTACTATGTGACGCCATGGATCCGCTGGGATCGTGGTCCGGGAGCGCCGAACCAGGCTGTTCTCGTCGACTTGGCTCATGAGCGGTTCTACTTTTTCTTTCTCGAAATCTGGCCACAGGAAGTCTACTACGTCACCGGTCTTCTGATCCTGGCCGCTGTCTCGCTCTTCTTGGTGACCGCACTATTTGGACGCCTGTGGTGCGGTTACGCTTGTCCACAGACGGTTTGGACCGATCTCTTCATCTGGGTAGAAAACGCTATCGAAGGTGATCGCAGCGCCCGGATCAGGCTGGCGGTACAACCCTGGACAGGAGAAAAGATCCTAAAGCGCATTGCCAAACATTCGACCTGGCTTCTCATCGCCATGGCGACGGGCGGCGCGTGGATCTTCTACTTTGCCGATGCACCGGCTCTGGCGCAACAATTCGTTCACGGTGAGGCGCCTCTGGTAGCCTACGTCACCGTCGGCGTACTCAGCTTCACGACCTACTCTCTTGGCGGGCTCATGCGCGAGCAGGTCTGCACCTATATGTGCCCTTGGCCACGCATTCAGGCCGCGATGACGGATAGTGAAGCGCTCGGTGTCACCTACCGGCGCGACCGCGGAGAGCCCCGCAAGCCACACAAAAAGGGCCAACCCTGGACAACCACCAGCAATTGCATCGACTGTCATCAATGCGTTGCTGCCTGTCCGATGGGTATCGACATTCGCGATGGCACCCAGCTTGAATGCATCAATTGTGCACTCTGCATCGATGCCTGTGATGACATCATGGACAAGGTGGGGCTTCCGCGCGGGCTAATCGCCTACGACACGGACGCCAACGTCGAGCGCCGCATGAAAGGCGAGCAGTCAAAATTCCACTTCGTGCGGCCGCGAACAGTCCTATACGCCGTCGTTCTCTGCATCGTCGGCGTGGTCATGCTTTACGGTCTCTGGGCCCGCTTCTCGATCGGAATCGATGTGCTCAAGGATCGCAATCCCGAATTTGTTCGCCATTCCGACGGTTCCGTCCTAAACGGGTATTCGGTAAAGCTGCTAAATCACGGGGATCGGGCGAGGACATTCTATCTTACGGTTACAGGCGGGAAATTCGCGTCCGTGAAGGTGGTCGGCGTGCCATCCTCCGCCCTGCCGATCGCCATTCCCGTTGAACCCGATCGCGTGCGCGCCATTCGCGTTCTTTTGACTGAGGCGCAGAGAGACTTTACGCCCGGCGAGCAGCAAGTTCAGTTCAGGCTTACCGATCCAGGCACGCATGAGACTGTCGAGGCGCAAGGCGTATTCGTGAGTGGGGAGAGATAGCCCGGCGCTGTCGCCGCGCTGTCCCTCCGCTCTTCTTCTGAGCCTTGGTGCTGACGATCGAATTTTGCTCAGAAGTTTGGCTAAATTTGGATGCTCTAAGCTGTTGGCTGCCGCGGGCGTCCCTTGAGCGTATGTGTTGCCGCTGTTCAAACGTGGACTCTGATGCTTCCTCTAAAAAAAGTGCATACCAACTTGGGTCAGGATCATGCGTTTGCGGAAATTGCGATGTCTTAATCTGGCGCCCACGCGGAATTCATGCGGGCGCTCTATTGTTCGATCGCACAGCCTCTAGTGCTGTCTTCGCGCCCGGTGCTGAACCGCCCCCGCAAAAACGGCTCCGGGCGTTTTTCGATCGCCTTCGACCTGACCACTCGCCTGTGACATCCAGCACCTATGCCATGGGCACGGATTTGTGCGAATTGGTCGAAGCGTGAGTGAAATCGCAACAAAATCCGGCATATGTTCGGAACGCGCGATTCGGGACGGGTGGCATTTGTCCATAATTCAGTCCGGCATTGACCTGTCGAAACAACGTCTCATTCGGGCGGCCGGGGTTCTCAGGACGTTGCGAATCTTGATTGCTGCGTTTCAACGTGACCTTCGCTCTAGCGAGCCGTTTCAGATTTTCCTCTGTGGCGCGTTGGGGTCGGCTGTCGGCGCGATGGTCGCTGGACTTCGACGCGGAATCGATCTGCTCCACAGGATAAATTTTAGTCTGCCTTCGGGACATAGCCTTAGTACCGGCATTGGGATCGACCGCGGTCGCATTCTGCTGGTGCCGGTCCTAGGAGGACTTGCACTGGGAATTGCCGCGCTCATCGTTCGCAAATTTCGCCCGTCGGAAATAGTCGATCCGATTGAAGCCAACGCCCTTCATGGCGGCCGCATGTCCATGTTCGATAGCCTCAGACTGGTATTTGCAACGATTGTTTCGAACGCTTCTGGCGCATCCGTCGGAATGGAAGCCGGTTATAGTCAATTCGGATCGAGCGTTTTTTCAACCTTGGGCCAGTACTTCAAACTCCGCCGCGCTGATCAGCGTGTGTTTGTGACGGCTGGAGCTTCAGCCGCCATCGCCGCTGCGTTCAACGCGCCACTGGCGGGCGCCTTTTACGGCTTTGAGTTGATCTTGGGGAACTATTCCGCCCGAGCGCTAGCACCCGTCGCGGTCGCGGCATTAGCCAGCGTCTTGACCGAACGCGTGTTGATAAATCCCGAACCACTCTTTGTGGTCGGGCAAGTCTTTCATTTTAAGCAGTCGCTCTATCTGCTTTTTGCCTTGCTAGGCATTCTCGCCGCCGGATTTAGCGTTCTTGCCATGCAGTCCGTGACGTGGGCCGAACGTGCCTTGAGAAATCTACCTTTACCGCAATGGCTGCGGCCAGCCATCGGCGGTGTGCTGCTGAGTTCTATCGCTCTTTACGTGCCACAGGTGCTTGGCAGCGGTCACGGAGCCATACAATTCCAGTTTGATCACAATTGGGTACTCGTTCCGCTGCTCATAATTCTGATCGCTAAGCTCGTCGCATCGGCCGTGTCAATCGGTTCTGGTTATCGTGGAGGATTGTTCAGTTCGTCTCTTTTCCTTGGATGCCTCTTTGGTGCGGCCTTTGCCGATGTGGCAGCAATCTGGATTTCGCGGTTAGGCGCACAACACGATGCCCTGATGATGGTAGGCATGGGTTCGGTTGCGGCCGCGGTTATCGGCGCTCCTCTGACAATGGTGTTCCTGGTTCTCGAAGGCACGGGCGACTTTCCCATGACCGTCGGCGTCATGGTCGAAGTCGTTATTGCTTCGACAATTGTTCGCCTCACGTTCGGCTACTCGTTTTCGACATGGCAATTCCATCAGCGCGGTCTGGGTATCCGCAGTCCGCACGATATTGGCTGGCTTGCTGACCTGACGATGTCAAAACTGATGCGTTCTGATCCCAAGCTCATTCCCGCCAGCGCATCACTCAAGACTGTGCGCGAAATGTATCCTCTGGCAGCGCAAAGCGCGTATTGTGGTTCAACGCGAAAGCGAGTTTGTCGGCGCGCTAGACCTCATTGAGGTCCACGATACAAAGCAGGATCAGGTGCTCGAACTCGCTCACCGCCCGCGACTTGGCAACCGGAGCCGACATCTTTCTTCTGCCCGGCGAAAACGTGCGAACCGCCCTTCTGCGGTTCGAAGAGCGACAAGTTGATCCCTCCCGGTTTGGCGTCGACCATAGGCCGCCAAGTTATCGGCTACGTCACCGAGGCCTACGCTCTACGCCGTTACAACCAGGAACTGGAACGCCGGCGAAGCGCGGAATTAGGAGAGCGCGACCTGTTTTCGATAGCGGAACCACCGACCTAAGCATCCGGAATGAACCGGCCGGTTGGAGACGGCATTCTCGAACAGCAATCGCTTCTGCGAGCACGCAACAAGTGAAGCGGCTGTTCACTTCATCTCGACGGAAGCTCATCAACTTCTTTGTACTTGGCGAAAAACATTTGGAGCAACAAGAAACGGTACGGGAAGAGAGGACATGCGAGGCTTTTGGTCGAGACGGCAGTACGTGTCATGCCTGAGCAGGCCTGCGATTAGAAATGTCGCGTGTCTCAAAGCTCGCATTCTACAACGCGCAACTCCCTATCGGGGTGCGGAGCAGACGCCGATTAGACGCCGGTTTCCATCGGAAGATTTGGGTCGCGGCTCCACTCCGACATTGAGCCGTCATACACCGCAACTGAAGGATGTCCGAGCCTTGTCAGGGCAAGCGCATCCATCGTCGCGGAGATGCCTCCGCCGCAATAGCAGATGACGCGCGGCCGCTCGAGCGCACCGACCATGTCGAACAGCTCGCGCAAGTCCAAATCTTGGCGATATGTGCCATCGTCTTTTAGCAGCGCTGCATAAGGCACATTGCGACTTCCCTTGATGTGACCCTTGCGGCCGTAACTCATCGGCGACTGGCCGCTATGCACACTGGGCGAGAGAGCGTTGATGGTGCACACCGAACCATTGCCAATCGCCGACAACACTTCCTTCTTGTCCGCCCATGCGCCTGGCCGTGAAAAAAGCGAGATTTCTGCCGGCGGATAGTGGCGCGTGCCCAATTCAACCGCCCGGCCTTCCTTCGTCCATTTTGCGAAGCCACCGTCCAGAACCGCGACGTCGTTAAAGCCTGACGCGCGCAGCATCCACCACAAGCGCGTGGCCCACATGGGCGTCGTCGTGGTGTAGGCGATCACGCGTGTGCCGGGTTTGATACCAGCCGCCCCAAGGGCGTGGGCGAGCCGGTCAAGCGGCGGCATCGTGAAGGGTAGCGGGGCCTTGCTGTCGGAGAGATCGCGCGCGAGGTCTATGAACGCCGCTCCGGGAACGTGCGCGGCTTCATAATCGGCGCGCCCGCTCTCAATTACATAGGGCCCGGGATTGGCCGGCCTCAGGTGCACCGTGACGTCAAAGATCCGCAGGTCGGGATCGCCCAGATGCTGCGCAAGCCACTCCGTCGATACGAGGCCTCTGCCGTCCCATTCAGCCATGTCGCACTCCTTAGGCTCAGGATAAGAGATCTTCTGCTGTCCGCAAAGTGGCCGCTTGCCGTTCAATGCCGACGCTGACCTGATGGCGCACGAATGTCCGTTTTTCAACTCAAAACGGACGCCAGGGAGAAAAATTTCAGTCGGTGAAACCAGCCCTTTCGGGCGTGGTGTTCATTCTTTTGTGTAGTTGCGGCGATAAAGCCGTGGCGATGTTTTGCGCCGCGGTCGAAACCAGACTTTCACGTCAGTTGTCATAAATCCCACTGGCGGTGCTAGCGGCTGAGTTCAAGGGAATTGGCCGCTCGGGAGCCCTCGAACCCGCAATTTGAGAAGATCCACCTTGCCCCGCAGCGAACCGGGTTCTCTTCTTCCGCGACAATCGCTGCGCAGAGCATCATGCACTGTCGCCCGATTATTAACGGTCGCGTTTGAGCCGCGGTGTCTCCATTATCAGTAAATCGCGCAGAGCGTCACAGTAGGTCCCGTATGACCATCGACATAGAAACGGACGAAGAAGCGGCACACCAGCTATTTCATTCGCTGGATAGCATGGAAGGCGTGCGTCAGGCCGAACACGCGCCACGCGAAGGCCCACCTGCGATGTTCTCCCGCGCCGGGCTGCACGCGATCTATCCAGGGCTGCTCGTTGCACTGACGGTGGCTCTGGCATCGACCTGGTTGTCGCAAAATTACGGTGCGCCCGTGATGCTCTTCGCGCTGCTATTCGGCATGGCATTTCACTTTTTGCACGAAGAAAGCCGATGCATCGCGGGCATCGAGTTCGCGTCACGCGCCGTATTGCGTGTCGGTGTTGCACTTCTCGGGGCGCGCATCACGGCTTCCCAAATGGTCAGCCTCGGTGTCGTGCCGGTTCTCACGGTAATCGCCGGCGTTGCGACGACAATCGCATTGGGCGCACTTCTCGCTCGACGCCTTCGACTAACAACAACGTTCGGCGTCCTCTCTGGCGGTTCAGTGGCCATTTGTGGCGCATCCGCTGCACTTGCCATCGCTTCCGTATTGCCTCGCAACGACCAAAGCGAACGCGACACTATTCTGACTGTCGTATTGGTGACGGCGCTATCCACTATTGCGATGATCTTGTACCCCGTCCTGACGTCGGCGCTCGCGTTGGACCATGTTCACGCGGGTATATTTCTTGGCGGAACCATACATGACGTCGCTCAAGTGGTCGGCGCCGGTTATATGATCTCAGCCAAGACCGGTGACACCGCCACCATTGTGAAACTGCTACGGGTCGCGATGCTATTACCTGTTGTTGTTTCAATATCTGTTCTAATGGCGCATCGCAGCCCGGCACTTCCCGACAACTAGCGAGGACCATGCCGCTGTTTCTTGTCGGCTTTGTGGCTCTCGTCGCTCTGAATTCTCTTTTTGCTTTGCCAACAGCAGTGACTGGCGCAGCAAGTGATGTTTCGCGTTGGTGTCTCGCTACGGCGATTGCAGCTTTGGGTATGAAGACGTCGTTCAAGGAACTTTTTACGGCCGGCTGGCGGCCGGTAGCTCTGATGCTTGCCGAAACGGCTTGGATTGCAGGGCTCGTTTTGGTATCGGTAAAAACGCTCATTTAGCGGAAACACTTTGATTTTAACGACGTGACCACAAATCCTGAACAGCTGAATTCGCCGCGGCTGTAGGCCAATGTCTGCTTTCCAAAGCGGGCCCTTGAAACATTGGCGTGCCATCTTGGCCTCGTCTTGCTGCGCGCCTCATTTTCCAAACAGTCCAGTGTAGTCATTGGTCACAGACGTCCCCGAGGACATGAGCGACAAATTCAATGATGCGAAAAAGGCCTGTGCAGCGCATCAGCTGTGGACACTTACTACTTCGCTCATTTCTGCTGCGCGTTGATGGCACGTGTTATTGTGCGGTCTTGGTAATACCCGCGTAGAGAGTTTCGGGTTGGCCCGGCTTAGCCAAAAGATGTGCGCGAACCTGCGAGGGCTCACTTAACAGGCTGGAGCGAAGCAGCTTTTTGCCGACTGGCGCGTTGAGAACTGCGGGCGCAAAGAGCAGATTGTGCAATAGATGGGACAGACCCGATTGGCCAATAGTTCGGTTAAGCAGAGCCAATTTCTCCCAAGTCCATCTACCAGAGGACGCTGCAATCATCTCAAGGAAGCTCGTCTAACTTGGCCAGTACCAGACAGGATGTTCATTATGGGAACCGCCCCAAGTAAGCCTGAGACGAAAGCGACCCAATCGAAGCGATCGAGCATTAAAGCTCCTGACTTAGCCGCTGCCTCGGTTTCTGAAACGCTCGTCGCGCTCCATGTGAACGCTGACAACGGTCTGTCGCAAGCGGAGGTGGACACTCGTCGCAAGGAGAGCGGCTACAACGAGGTGGCCGAAACGAAGCACCACCCCGTCCTCAAATTTCTAGGGAAATTCTGGGGAATTTCGGCGTGGATGCTCGAACTGATCATGGTCTTGTCGGCTGTGCTCAGGAATTATTCCGATCTTGCGATTGTCGGTGCGCTCCTGGTCATCAACGCCGTGTTGGGTTTTGTGCAGGAGCAGCGTGCCGCCGGTGTCGTCGAAACACTTCGGCGACGCTTGCAAGTCAGCGCGCGCGTGCGCCGCGATTCGAATTGGCAAGTCATACCAGCGCGAGAACTAGTTCCTGGTGACATCGTGCGCGTTCGTCCGGGGGACATCGTCCCGGCCGACGTGAAACTACTCACGGGAGGGTTGAGCGTGGACGAGTCCGCACTCACCGGGGAATCGAAAGACGCAGACAAAGCGCCGGGTGGAGTTCTGTCGTCCGGGTCCGTTGTTCGGCGGGGTGAAGGCAACGGGGTAGTCATGTTGACGGGGGCAAAGACCTATTTTGGCCGCACCACGGAGCTTGTACAGGAGGCGCGTCCAAAACTTCACATCGAAGCAGTTGTCGCCAAGATCGTGCGCTGGCTTTTCGTCATTGTCGGTGTGCTGCTGGGTGCGGTCGTCGTGTTGTCCGTGATCCGTGGCGCTCCACTCATCGAAATGATCCCGCTCATGCTCGTTCTGCTCATGAGCGCGGTGCCGGTTGCGCTTCCCGTCATGTTCACGGTCAGCATGGCGGTCGGGTCGAAGGAGCTGGCAAAGCGAGGAGTACTCGTCACCCGGCTGAGCGCTGCCGAAGACGCCGCGACGATGGACATGCTTTGCGTCGACAAGACCGGCACAATTACGATGAACCAGCTGACCGTCACCGGTGTGATTCCGCTCGGGCAGGCCAAGGAAGCCGATGTTCTGCTCGCAGGCGCCCTTGCATCGCAGGAATCCAACCAGGACCCGATCGACTTGGCATTCCTGGCTGCGGCCAAAGCGCATCATGTATTTGAAGGAGTTGCGCCGGCCAAGCCCATTTCGTTCGCACCATTTGACGCGAAAAGCCGACGGACGGAAGCGGTCGTCGAACAGAACGGGCAACGGCTGCGGGTGATGAAAGGAGCCGTTCGGACCATCGCAGAGGCCTGCGGACTCAAGCCCCCCGAAATCGAAGCATTGGATGCGCGCGTCAGCGCGGCGGCGGCG
Source organism: uncultured Alphaproteobacteria bacterium (assembly GCA_963741725.1). Classification (GTDB taxonomy): domain Bacteria; phylum Pseudomonadota; class Alphaproteobacteria; order Micropepsales; family Micropepsaceae; genus Rhizomicrobium. Next base: position 183,139 of record CAVUJC010000009.1, read on the forward strand.
AAAGGCTATCGAACGCTGGCCGTGGCGCGCGGACCAGAAAAAGGCGCCCCAGCCCTGGTCGGGCTGGTGTCGCTGTACGACCCGCCGCGGCCCGACGCCAAGCAGCTTATCGCCACGCTCCACGACCTCGGCGTTCCGGTAAAAATGCTGACCGGTGACGCGTTGCCCGTGGCGCTTGAGATCGGTCAGGGAGTCGGGCTGGCCAACATCAAACGCATGGCGGACTTGAAGAGTGCGAGCGCGCAAGGCCGGGAACAAGTCGGCGGACCTATTCGCTGGCGCCGATGGCTTCGCGGAAGTGTATCCTGAGGACAAGTACACCGTTGTGAAGCAACTGCAGGCAGCGGGACACGTGACAGGCATGACCGGCGATGGCGTCAATGATGCGCCCGCTCTCCGCCAGGCCGAAGTTGGAATTGCCGTCAGCACGGCGACTGACGTTGCCAAGGGTGCCGCGAGCGTAGTTCTGACCGAGGCGGGTCTGACGAACATCGTCACGCTGGTCGAGCAGGGACGGACAATTTATCAGCGCGTTCTGACGTGGATCATCAACAAGATCAGCAGAACGATCCTGAAGGCAGCGTTCGTGGCTATCGCTTTTGTGGTGACCGGAAAGTTCGTCGTCTCTGCTTTTGCCATGCTGCTGCTGGTCTTCATGACCGACTTCGCCAAGGTGTCTCTTTCGACGGACAATGTTCGGCCATCCAAGAATCCGGAGACCTGGAACATTGGAGGATTCATCACCGTGTCGGTCGTACTCGGTGTTGCGATGGTGGCCGAAACGCTGCTGCTCCTGTGGATCGGTTGGACAAAATTTGGTTTGGCAACCAACAACAATGCCCTCTACACGTTTAGCTTTCTAATGCTGCTTTACTTTGCCGTTTTCTCTGTCGTGTCCGCGCGGGAGCGTGGCTGGTTCTGGGCGAGCTTGCCAAGCAAGACCTTTATGTCGGCGCTCGTCGCTGATGCAGTGATTGGCACAGTTCTGACTTTTGTCGGTCTTCCCGGACTTATGCCTCTACCTTGGTGGCAGGCGCTCGCGACTTTTGTCTATGCCGCAGTCTCCTGTCTGGTTCTGAACGACGCCGTGAAAGTCGCAATGATCAAATGGCGCGTCCCAAACGCAGCGGGCGGAAAAGTGGTCACTGTGGCTCCTCAGATTGTCACGGCAGCGTCCAGGCCGAATATCCAATGCTCCGAAAACCACTGCAGCGGTAGCGGGGATGTACTCGCGTGACGGCCTCTACTGGAGTCAGAAGTTTACAGCGGACGTTGCGCTCGGCGGCGCGCCCGACCAGCCTCTAACATCTTGTTGAAGGCGGCGCTACATGCCTCTTCGTCGTTTGTAGCGGCCGCGGCAGCGTACTCGGCGACGGCTTCCACTATTGTGGCGTCGAATATTGCGTGTCCGTCCGAGGAGGCCAGAGGTTTCAGTTTGCCGCTCAATCTATCACCAGTGAGTTCCTGCTGCGAATTGCTTTCTATTGAGGATGCGACGCTCATACCCCGATTCGGTTGTTGTAGGCGACGGGTCCGCTGCGGACGCGCTCGCGCGTCGTGCGCCGGTGGCGGGCCAACAACGGCGTGTTAAACCTAGTCGCGCATGTGCCGCCTTCTGTGACCGAGATCGCTCGGGACAGTGTTGACGGCTAGGTTTTTCTAAACTTTATAGTCAGCAGGGTAAGCCCGTCTAAGCAATCGTCTGGCGACTGTGCGAGTTCAGCATGAACAATGGTCTAAACCATCGCGCGACAAAACCGGCATCGCCACTACATCCTCTTCATGGTTACATTGGTTTTTGTGGTCAATTTCTTGGACCGCCAGGTCCTGTCAATTCTACTTCCTCTCATCAAAGTAGAATTCCATCTCACGGATTCCGCACTTGGACTCCTCGCGGGTCCCGCGTTTGCTGTCGTCTACTCTGTACTGGGTGTGCCGCTTGCGCTCATTGCCGACCGCATAAATCGGCGGAATATCATCGCGGCTTCGTTGGCGATTTTCAGCCTCATGACCGTGTTTAGTAATTTTGCTTCGAGCTTCACACTGCTCCTGTTCGCTCGGATCGGTACGGGCATCGGTGAAGCAGGGATGGTCCAGCCATCAATTCGATGATCGCTGATCTCTATCCGCCGAAGGAACGAGCCACTGCGCTGTCGATTTATTCCGCGGGCTTGAACGTAGGGCTTCTGCTGGCATTTTTTGGCGGTGGCTGGATTGCGCAGCACTATGGCTGGCGCGCTGCATTTTTGGCTTCGGGAATCCCCGGCTTGATTCTTGTAGTTCTCTTTCTTCTCACCGTTGAGGAGCCAAGACGTGGACATAGCGACGGCCTTGCAGATCATACTGCTGCGCCGGGATTATTGGTGACCGCGAAGTTTTTGTGGTCACAACGCTCTTTCCGCTTTCTCGCACTCGGTACGTCGATGAGCTCATTCGGCGGCTACGCCGGTATCGCCTTCATTCCATCCTTTCTCGCGCGTTCGCATGGCATGACGCCGTCCCAGATTGGCATCCTACTTGCCATTACGACCGGGGTGTTTGGTTTTATCGGAACAGCGTTGGCAGGCGTTATTGCTGACCGGGTTGGAAAGGTCGAAATTGGTAGAACAATGCTGGTGCCGGTCTTTGCAACTTTCATGGCGTTGCCATTCGCGCCGGTGTTTTATCTGTCGCCAAATCTCACCTGGGCAATCGCGGCGAACGCGATTCCCGCACTGATGGGTGTCTCATATTTGGGTCCGGCCTATTCGGCGACGCAGGGTCTGGTTCCACTCCGCATGCGCGCCACTGCTGCAGCAATACTCATCTTCACACTCAATATTATCGGTATTGGCCTGGGACCCCAGACCGTCGGTGTCCTCAGCGACCTGTTGCGCTCCAGCTTGGGCTCAGATTCGCTTCGCTGGGCGCTGCTGTCGACAATGATCACATCGACGATCGCAGCATTCTGCTACTGGCAGGCCAGCCGCACGCTAGGTGAAGACATGGCTCGCGTTGTTGGCTCCTAACTAAGTCATGTGATCGACACTGGTGGGCCATCGACCGCCAGTCGACCTTCCACCCAACGCAGTCACGAGCTTAGCGAGCGGAGGAAGTGGCGCGGGAACCAAGGAACCCCTCAACTATTGGTCGAACACTGTTTCTCCGTAGTATTCCATGATTCCGCTTCAGCCAAGGATGGACTTTGCGGTGAGAGATGAGAGGTTCACATGGCCGTAACTGTTAAACAGATGTTGGAGGCGGCCAATGCCGCCGTACCCAGGATCACGCCGGCGCAGGCTGAAGAAATGATCGCAAAGGGTCGGCGCACTTATCGTTGACGTGCGTGATGGACCCGAAGTGGAACAGCATGGAAAAATACCCGGTGCCGTGCACGTCTCGCGCGGCATGTTGGAGTTTCGCGCCGATGCGGAAACTCCACTACCACGACAAAAACTTCGACAAGAACAAAACCATCATTCTCTATTGCGCGTCGGGCGGTCGTTCAGCACTGAGTGGCAAAGTTCTCAAGGACATGGGCTACAACCACGTCTTCAATTTGGGCGCGTACAAGGACTGGGCGGATTCGGGCCGCGTTGTCGACAAGCCGCTCGAAACAGGCATGGAGTGAGTTCACTTGCGATAGGAACTATAACCATCGTGCCGCGGTTCTCGTTGGTGCCGAGCACGATTTGTTGCCGAAAACGCATGTCCCATTCCACCTAAAGCGGACTTCAGCTGGCGGCTGAGGTCACGCCATGACGGAACAATCAGTCCAAGCCAACTAAAATAAAAGGCGCCGCTGGATTGATCTGGGTCAATAGATGGCGAGAAATTTATCTTCTGTTCGCCAAACATTCCTCTTCGAACGTTCAGTTGGGTTAGCACCGGTGACACTGCTCTCCGGCTGACACGCTGGACTTTGCCGATGAATGGCGTGCCGGACAGAATAAATTGAAGAAGAAATCCCAACCACTGGCGGGTCGCCGGTCAAACCCATAGCCTCTCGTCGCGCCGAGGAAGAGACCCAAAAATCGCAATCCGGACATTTGGGTGACGCGGCTTGGACACCATCGAGACGCAGTTGACATGAGGAAGCTGATTTTCACGATAGCAACTTTTGGTTGTGTTTGCTTTTTTTCTTTCATGCCTCAGTGCTTGGCCGCCGCGCCAGCGACCAATGGATTGACAACACCAGCTGGCGCGATGCCGTTGCAAATCACAAATCGCAAGGACCTTAAAATTGTAGTTCAGATAAACAATCCCGCCACCATGCCGAACGGCATTTCCAAGCAGCTATTTGCGCTCAAAAATCTTCATGACCAGTATGCTGCACTGGGCATGAAATCCGGAGTTCGACTATGAAGTGGCGGTCGTCTTCAGGGCAGAAGGGTCTCAATTTCTGTTGAACGATGCTGCCTACGATTTCGAAGGTCAAAGAGCCACACCCTGGAGGCAACCCGAATAAAGAAATCCTCGACGAACTGAACCGTGACGGTTTCATGCTGTATGAGTGCGGCTTTGCAATGCAGATGAGAGGTTACGCCCCTTCTGACCTGATGTCCTTCAGTCAGGTCGTTGTCACGGGCATAGGCGCCATCATCGATTTCGAAAAGTCCGGTTATCTGGAAATAACGCCTTAGATGCCCGCCTAAAGTCGAACAATCCGAAATTGGAAAACCACCTGTCCGCTCGATTGACGCAAACGCCTGACTCACAACAAAGTTGGATACGGACGCTAAACGGCTGCCGAATGACTGCGGAATCCCAATTATACCGGTGGTTCAACACCGCGAGACCGATCCAACCATCGCGGGACAACGAACTGGGTACTAGATGAAACACTTGTTCTCGCTAGCCATATTGGCGAGCCTTCTCTTTGCCGCCACAATTTTTACGCACTACGAATCACTTCGTGTGATCTCCAGCGTCATAAGACAGCAAAGGGCCATTCCACGGCGGAATCTTCTGATCGTCATGTTCGGTGTGCTGGCTGCTCACATACTCGAAATC